>CAWJJJ010000018.1:0-190419 GCA_963843185.1 uncultured Alphaproteobacteria bacterium | reverse complement strand
GTATTCCTGCGGCGAGTACCGCGGTGGGAGTTCTTTACGCCGCCAGTGCGTCGTGAACGGCGTCTGTCTTGCGCCAGTTCCAGGGCATCAGCTCATCGAGCTTTTGGACGGGATGGCCGGCGATACGGGCAAGGACGTCGGCCAGCCAGGCCTGGGGATCGACGTCGTTGAGCTTGGCGGTAACGATGAGGCCGTAAAGGATGGCGGCACGGTCACCTCCGCGATCCGAACCGGCGAACAGCCAGGCTTTCCTGCCAAGGGCGATGCCGCGCAGAGCTCGTTCGGCGGCATTGTTGGTCAGGCAGATGCGGCCGTCGTCGAGGAAGCGGGTGAAAGCGGCCCAGCGCTTGAGCATGTAATCGATGGCGCCGGCGACGTCGGTGTGGCGTGACAGCTTACGCCGTTCCTCGCGCATCCATGCTTCGAGTGCGGCGACCAGCGGCGCGGCTTGTTCGTGGCGAACGGCAAGCCGCCGATCAGCCGGCAGACCGTTGATGGAGCGCTCGATCTCGAACAGGGCGTCAATCCGCCGGACTGCTTCGAGGGCAACAGGCGAGACAACAGCAGGCGCTCGGCGCTGGGCCTTGCGTCGGGCATTGGCCTCGATATCGGCGAGGACGAAGAACTTACGCCGCGCGTGAGCCCAGCAGGCCGCTTCCAGGATTGGGTTCGCCTGCCGGTCGGCCTCATACAGCTTGCCGTAGCCGCTGTAGGCATCGGCCTGCAGGATGCCACCCCAATTGGTCAGGTGCTGCTGGGGATGCTCGCCGGACCGGTCGCGCGAGTAGAAGAACACCGCGGCCGGTGGTGCCCGCCCGCCGAACGGCCGGTCGTCGCGCACATAGGCCCAACATCGGCCGATGATGGTCTTGCCCTTGGCCAGCACCGGCACCGTGGTGTCGTCGCCATGCAGCCGCTCGGCGGCCAGGACGTAAGCCACAAGGCGATCATGGACGGGCCGCAGTACCGTGCAGCACGTGCCCACCTGATCGGCCAGCGTTGAGAGACTCAGCGGCACACCCTCGCGCGCGTAGCGCTCGGCCTGGCGGTTGAGTGGCTGATGCTGGCCGTACTTCTCGAACAGGATCGTCGCCAGCAGGCTGGGCCCCGCCCAGCCTCTGGGCACCACATGGAACGGCGCCGGCGCCTGGCCGATGCTCTCGCAGTCGCGGCACGAGAACTTCTCGCGCACCGTCTGGATTACCTTCCACTGGCGGGGGATGACCTCCAGGGTCTCGGTGATGTCCTCGCCGAGCTTCGACAGGCGTGTGCCGCCACAGCAGGGGCAGGCCGTCGGGCCGGCAACGACGACGCGCTCGCGCGGCAGATGCTCGGGGAATGGCTTGCGCGTCGGGCGCTTGCGGGTGAAGGCCGCGACGGTCGTGGTCCTCGCCACCGCCTTCTCGGCGGCCAGATCATCCTCGGTGGCCGTGGCTTCGAGTTCCTCGAGCTGCAGCTCCAGTTGATCGAGCAGGCGGGCGCTGCGCTCGGAGCGCTGGCCGAAGCGGTCGCGCCGCAGCTTCTCGATGTGCAGCTTGAGGTGGACGATCAAGGCCTCGTCATCGGCGGCCTTGGCCCGCAAGGCGGCCGCTTCAGCGGCTGCAGTCGCAACCTGCCCGCGCGCCACGGCAAGCTCCTGTTGGCGCGCCAGCAGAAGCCGCTTCAGGCTCTCCGCGTCGTCCGGCAGGGCATCGACCGATGTCATGGTGGCGACAGAAGAGCACAGACGCGGCGGCTTGTGGTGAACTCGATGCGTGCCGATTTAATCCGCCGCACCGGCGTTTGCGAAGCAAAGCGCCTTATCAGCCTGCTATCTCCGGCCGCCACGTGTGCTGGGGATGGCGCCAGTCGATCCCTTCAAGCAAATAGCCAAGTTGGCCGGGCGTTATCACCACCACGCCATCGTGCGTCGCCGGCCAGATGAAGCGTCCCTTCTCCAGCCGCTTGGCGTAGAGCGAAGCGCCCAGCCCGTCGTACCAGAAGATCTTGATCAGCTTGCCGCTCTTGCCTCGGAAGACGTAAAGATCGCCGGCGTGGGGATCGTGCTGCAGCGCTTGCTGGATGCGCAACGCCAACGAGTTCATGCCGCAGCGCATATCCGTGTGACCGGCCGCAATCCAAACCCGAACGCCTGATGGAACCGGGATCATCGCCGAGACAGGACCTTGATCACACGAGCCAATGCCACTCCGTCAACCGTCCGATCGACGATCACTCGCTCCCCGCCGGCGAGCACGATCTCCATCTGACCGGCTGCCGATGGCGACGACGGCGCTGAAGCCGTCACCGGCGCCGTGCCGATTACGGCCGGCACGAAAGCCATCGGATCGTCAGCCAACGCTGACACGCCGCGGCCCATCTCGCGCCGCCAGGTGAACAGCAGGTTGGTGTTCAGCCCATGGCGCTGCGCCACTGCCGAAACCGATGCGCCGGGCTCGAACGTTTCGCCAACGATCCGCCGCTTCTCGTCTTCAGACCGCACACGCCGGCGGCGCTTACTCTCGCCGTTCGAACTCGAAACTGACATTTACGATCATGTCCATTTACGCTCCGTGGACACGATCATCGTGTCCACCGGAGACCCCAATCTCGCGCTTCACACATCAAGCGTACAGGCGGCCTTCCACGGAGGGGTACGGACCTCCCGCCGGCGCGAGGTTTCAAAGGTCCCGAGCCGACTTACAAGGCCTGGCTGATCTCGATCGAGCTAATCCGCCACTCGCTGACCCCCAGGGCCGATGCGTTCCGAGCCAACTTTCCTGTCCGCTGCGGGTGAAGAGCTAGATTAAAGCGCCTGTGGCCTTCGATCAGCACAAACCCTGATAGCGGCGTGTTGTTGAGGTTAGCCATGGCAAGATGTCCGTCTCGGTTGTCCAGAACGATGATCGGCGTGGGGAAATCGCCATGTGCGTTCATGTAGATAGCCGTTTAGCGAACTGGCGCGACCGCAGCCGATCATCGTCGAAGGAGATTCGGCGCAGCGAGTAGCAGCGCCAGCAGGAGACGTGCGCTTCGAGGCCAAGGCGAAAGACATCACCGAAGGTAATGATCGGCAGCGAATGAAGCATCGGGCGAGGCTAGTGCCTGCCGGCAGTCAGCGACGAATTAACTTTTTGCCTACAGTGCGGGCAGGATGCGCGGCACGGGGTGTGCCACGTCAGCTACTGGGAGGGTGTGCTCGCACAATCCCCGGGCTCGCCAGAATGCGGCGACAAACGTCTGCTTTACCCTTGGGGCACCATAGGTCATATGGTCCGACCCGCCCTTCGTGCGTATAATCAGACCAAACGGTAGCGAAGCCGGAATCCTGCTTCAGCCATTGCAGCACATCCAAGCGAAGCGTTCCGATACCCATGCAGGGCTGGATGCTCGCGTCCTCGCAGCGATCAACCAGCACCAGGTTGGGGCGCCAGCGCGTCAAGTCGGCCAACACGGCGTTACGCGTCAGCACCGCTGCGTCGCGCATGGCCGCCGGCTCGGCTGTGCCATCGTGGTCGGCGGCGCGCTCGGCGTTGACGATAGCTGGCAGCATCCATAGGCTATCGAACCGGGACGCCCATTGCCAGTCTCGATTCAGCACCTCCTCGAAGAACGCTTCAACCGAGGTCGACAGGATGAGTACCTTGGCGCCGCGCGGGATGTCCTGGCTCACCGAGCGCTGCGCCGCGATCCGATCGTCGGTGTAGCTGTTCGCCGCCCTGGCGAGCTGCAGCGGATAGCACAGCGCAACTGTCCCGGCGAACATCAGCATCGCTCCCGCCGCTGCCAGAACGTTTGCGACTGGTATTGTCCGCCGCGCCGCCCACTGCAGCCAACAGTCGATCACCATCATCCCAAACAGCAGATCGAAGAACGCCTTTGCGGGGACAAACTGATACTCGTGTCCTTTCAGCTGCACGACATAGGCGAGCGTCGCCCCGATTCCGGCGACGAGGAACACCGTGGCCAGCGCGCGATGCGCCAGTCTTCGATAAAGAATGGCCCATAGCAGCACCATTATCGCCAACTTCAGCCCACGCATCGGCAAGATCAACTCGGACAGCTCCGCGTGGTGGTAGTTGTAATAGGTGGCGAGAGCCAGCGGCAGAACCTTCAGCAGATAGTCCGGCGCCCAAAAGCCAATTGCGGCGATGCAGCCAAGTCCGGTGGCCACTATCGCCACCGCCTCGGGCCGGTACAGCGACCTGAAATGGCGGCAGCGGATGAGTAGCAGTCCCTCGATTGCAAGGACTACCAGCAAGTGGTGCGGCTTCAGCAAAAAGCCGATCCCGGCGCACAGTCCAGCCACCACCGCCTGGCCGGCTGGTGGCGCCTGCCCCTCGATCCGGCCGGCTGCCATAACCAGATAGGGCAGCACCAGCAGCAACATGATGTGTTCTCGTTGGCCATAGTGCAGCCAAGGTTGCACCACCGTCGCAAACAACAGCACCAGCGCGAACCAGCCCGCGAACCGCTTGCTGTCGGTGCCGTTGCTGCAGCGCAACAGGATGGCCGACCAGATGACCGACAATCCCACCACGACGGCAAGGCAACCTTGCAATGCGGCCGTCATCCGGATGTCAAGCGCATACCCGAGCGCCACTGGTATCTCTGACAGCCAGATGATTAGAGGCGGGTTGGGCTCCGCGACATCCTCGAAACCAAGCCGCGCACCGTCGAGAACACGACGGGCAGCGTAGAGGAGCCATGTCTGGTCGCCCCATTGCGGCCGCACCGTAAGGTAAACAAGGCTCATGCCGAGCGCTGTGCCCACGGTCAGTGGAAAGGCATAGGACACCGCCAATCTGACCAGGGTGGCACCTGGCGATCGGCCTGATTTCGGAATTTGGGCCATCAAACCGACATTCCCCTGATGAACCCTTGGAACCAGAAACCCCAAGATGGGCACCTGTACCGCAGGCGCCTGATGTGAGGACGGGGCAATAACGTGTCATCACATTCACGCTCAGGACGCCGAGCGCTACTCAGGGTTGAGATCGAGCTTTCTTGCAAGTGACATCTTAATTAAACGGCTTGCCAACAAACGATGCCAGTTCGGCGCCGTGAGCCGCGCAGTCTGCATTCGTGGGATCGAAGCGGCACCATTCAGATCGAACTTCCCAAAGCGAGCGTTACGCCGGCCGCCGCCCTCCCCGACTGGATGGGCGCATGGCTGCCGGCAGGATCGCGGGCGGCTATGACGATCTTCTTCACGCTCAGCGGCTTTGTGATCGCCCTGAGCTACAGCCAATGGGATTGGCGCGCAGACCGCTAGGAAAGCCGCGCTTCCAGGTCGTCGACGGCGATACCGTCAAGTTCGGGCCACAGCTCGTGAGGCTGTTCGGCATCGACGCGCCAGAGAAGGGCCAGACCTGCGATGATGGCCAATGGCATCCAGGGCCACTTGCTAAGCAGGCTCTAGCAGTTTGCTGAAAAATCTTCGAATTTGAAGTTTTCTTGGGACCGGACGAGGCTTTGATTGATCGAGAGTGCGTCGTCTTGGCCGAGCGTAGTCGCCGGGACGGAGTGCGGTCTCAGGCGGCGATGAGCTTGGGAATGCGGACGAGATTGTAGGCGATGAGGTTGAGCATGAAGTCGGCGCCGACGGCGGCGGTGCCTCGATGCTTGGTCTTGCGCATGGTGCCGTGCTGTTTGCCCCAACCGAAGATGCACTCGACCATGGCGCGGCACGACTGGGAGATGCGGTAGCCGACGTGCCGGATGGTGCGCTTGTCGATGGCGCTGGTGCGCCGCCGGCCGGTCTTGGTCAGGGCATCGTTCTGGGCAACATGCGGCGTGACGTTGAGGCGGCGCAGGGCGATGACGTGGTCGCGGCAGTCGTAGGCCTTGTCCTCGCCGACCGTGATGCGGCGGCCCCGTCGTCTGGCCTTGCGCTTGAACAAGGCCTCCGAGGCGCGCCGCTCGGCCGTGCCGTTGGCCTGGCTGACCTTGCCGGCAACCGCCAGGCCATTGCGGTTCTCCATGACCACGTGGCCCATGTAGCTCAGCCTCGCCTCGCGGCCGGCTGCCTTGCGATAGAGCTTGGCGTCGGGATCGCTGGTCGAGGCATGGGTATCGTTCTTGCGCTTCTGGCCATGGAAGTTCGAACCGTCATCGTCCTTGTCGCCATCCTTCGGCTTGACGCTCTTGTGCGAAGCCCACGCCTCGATCAGCGTGCCGTCGACCGAGAAGTGCTCGTCCGACAGCAACGGCTTGACCTTGGGATGGCCCAGCAGCTTGGCCATGAACTTGTCGAACACCTCGCCCTGCTGCAGGCGCTCGCGGTTCTTGGTGAAGGTGGTCGCGTCCCACACCCGATCGTCGGGCGACAGCCCGACGAACCAGCGGAACAGCAGGTTGTAGTCGAGCTGCTCGATCGGCAGCCGCTCCGACCGGATGCCGTAGAGCACCTGCAGCAGCAGGGCGCTCAACAGCTGCTCCGGCGGGATCGAGGGCCGGCCTTCAGGCGAATAAAGCTTGCTGAAGCTGCGGCTCAGATCCTTCAACACTTCACGAACCAGCGCCCGCACCTTGCGCAATGGATGCCCTGCCGGAATGCGATCCTCGGGATCGACGTAGGAAAACAATCACCTTGATCTCGAAACTCACCGCGCATCGCCCACATGCTCCACAGCCAAAACTGCGCTATGGAATCATCAATCCCGAAAAACCGATAGGTTCTTCAGCAGACTGCTAGATCACAAATATGCTCGGCCGCGCCGCCTATGGGATCGTTGCCATCAGCGCAATGGCATTGAACGCCGCCATCAGCGGATCGATCTTGGCGGAGCCTGAGACTGATTCGTGACCGAGATTGCATTGCCCCTTCGGCAGCTTGCGAGACGTCGCTATCGTCTAGAGAATGATCATTTGATAGCTTGGAGCCGGTTGAGGATTGGTTGCCATCAACGCCAGGGCGTTGAACATCGCCATCAAAGGATCGATCTTTGCCGAACCCGCCGCTTGCTTGGTGATGGCGATTGCGTTGCCTTTGGGTTCGACCTTGGCGTTACTTACGCACCACGACATAAGCCTTTGGCCGCCATGGCGTAGTGTGCCGTCGGCAAGTTTTCGTTCAGCAGTCTTGATCGCTCCGGTCAGCTTCCAGCCTTGGGTAATGCCGACGATCCGATCCTGGCCGCTGATACCGACCTCATCCAATGCATCAACGATTGCACCAACGCCGTAAGGATCGAGCGCGACAGCGTGCAAAAGTCTCTTCTTGTCGATGCGCTTTGCCAGTTGAGATATCCCGGCAATGTCCTCCCCAAACTCTTCATACACGGTAAGCTCGCCGGCAGCCTCGAAGTCGCGCAGAATTGATGCCTCTCCCTTGCGCCTGTCCAAGACCGACTCATGGGCCCAGCCTCTGAACCATAACAGCCAGCGTCGTGTTTCCTTTTCCCGGCCGAGTACGGCGAGGCCCAACAGATCGTCAAGGCCGCCGCCGTCTATGCCGATAACCACGACATCACTTCGCGACAGCAGATTTTCGAGCGTCAGACTGCGGTCCGTCGCCTGTTCCCAATAGTCCGCGCCTACCCAGCGATCCGACCGCAGCGCCAGGCCGATCTCGATGTTAAGATGCTGTGAAGCCCAGCGGACAATCTCCCCCTGCCCTTTGAGCTTGGCCTTCTCCCAATCTTCCTCCAACCGCGCGATGGACACAGACCGATCGCGATTGGGCGTGACCATCCACCAGTTCTTCGGGTCCTGCCACGCCGGCGGCCTACTTCGGTCATTGGCGATGTCCTCCGGGAACTCGTAGAGCACCGGCAGCATGGCGCCCTGTGCCTGGCCGTCGCGGATGGCGCGCGCTACCATCAGCTCGGACCGGAAGGCACCTCGTGGCGGCTCGTCGGACTGGGTCGTAATGAACATCAGGAAGCCTTCGGGATTGGGCAAGAGGCCCCCGCGCAGCTGGCCGATGAGGCGCTCGGCCGCCGGGTTCTTGGCGATCTCGTGCAGTTCGTCGAGCAGCACGCCGGCCGGTTTGACGCCCGTCAAGACGCTGGTGTCGAATGCCTTGATCTCGAGCGTTGCCTTGGTGCGCCGGTCCGTGATTTTCCTGAGATGCTCCTGAATGTGCATGCGCTTCTGCAGGAAGCCCTCCGGATCCTTGTCGATCATGCCAAGAGCTTGGCCAAAGGCCAGATGAGCCAGCGAAACGGTCGGCGCGATGAGCAGGAACTCCGCTCGCGGCCGCTCATTCATGAGCAGCGTCGTTTCCATCAGCGCGGCACCGTAGGAAGTCTTGGAACTCTTCTTCGGTGCCAAGAGAAAGACCTCGCGGATCATGCGCTCGCGGGTCGCCGGAATGAGCGAGCCATGCAGGACACCCACAATCTCGCGGAACCACTCGCCCGCTGCTTCAGCGAGAGGCGGCGTGCCCGGCACGTCCGGCAGGCGCAGCTTGTTGAAGATGGCTATGGCACGCTTTGCCCGACCGCGATCGAGGTCCGGTAGTGCCGGCAGCAACGACCTGCCCTCGCGAATACGTTCGCGCCAATCCGGAACGGACAGATCCCAGGCCATTTTTAATTCACCAGGTGGCTCCACTCCGTCCCACGGGCGGCCGTGAGCGCCTCGGCCTCAGCGGTCGCCTTCTTGCCCAGTGACTCTGGCGCGGGCGGCCTTGGCGAATACTCGGACCATCCTGCCCTCACCCGCAGCCAGAAGATCGCGGCCTGCAGACCTTCTCGCGTTGGCTTGCAGGCCATGTTGAACAGGTTCTGCGCAACCTTTGCAGTCGCCTTGATGCCACCTAGCTCGATTTGCTCAGCATAGTGCAGGCGCAGCGTCTTGGGATCGATCCCGATCAGTTTGGATATCTCGTCTTGCGGGATCCCGAACCCGGACAGTGACTCAACTATGTCCTGGGTTTCCTTCGTCGGGACATGCGGCGGCCGACCGCGGGCGGTACTCACACTGATGCTCCTTCTTGTGCGACTTTGGCAGCGGGTGCGATTGGTGAAAGGCGACTTGCGGCTACCTCAGCAAACGTCTGCCCCGTATCGCCGAGAGTCACGGTCCCGCCCGTGAGCGATTGCCAACGCTGAACGATGACATCAACGTACTTCGGATCGAGCTCGATAAGGCGCGCACGCCGGCCGGAACGTTCGGCGGCGATCATCGTGGTGCCTGAACCGCCGAACGGGTCCAGGATCACGTCCCGGCTCTTGGACGAGTTCCGGACCGCTCGCTCGACCAGCGCCACCGGCTTCATCGTCGGATGCAGATCGTTTCGGCTCGGCTTATCGAAGAACCAGACGTCGCCCTGGTCTCGCGCGCCGCACCAGAAGTGATCAGTGCCGTCTTTCCAGCCGTACAGGATCGGCTCGTACTGGCGCTGGTAGTCACTGCGGCCCAGCGTGAACGTGTGCTTCGCCCAGATGACGAAGGTCGACCATTTGCCGCCGGCCTCACGGAATGTCCGCTGCAGCGTGTCTAGCTCAGACGACGACATGCAGACGTAGATCGCGCCCTTGGTGACCGCGAGAATGTTGGTGCAGGCAGTGCCTAGGAATGTTTCAAAGCCCTTGCCGAGGCTGTCGTTCAAGATTGGACGGTGTTTGCCGGGCTGCGTGTCCTTGGTGGAGTCGCCATAGGCGACGTTGTAAGGGGGATCGGCGAAGCACATGTCGGCCAACTCACCTGCGAGCACGGCTTCAAGGTCAGCGGTGACGACCGCGTCACCGCACAAGACCCGATGGTCCCCGCAGATCCATAAGTCACCGGGATGGCTGATCGGATTGGCCGGGACCTCTGGCGCCTCGTCGGGGTCCGCGTCGCTGCTGGTAAAACCGAGCAGAGCTCCGATCTCAAGCTCGCCAAATCCAGTCAACCCGAGATCGGCCCCCAGCCCCTTAAGTTCGCCCAGCTCGAGGCGCAGCAGGTTCTCGTCCCAGGCGCCATTCAGGGTCAACTTGTTGTCGGCGATGACGTAAGCCCGCTTCTGGGCTTCGCTCCAGCCGCGCGCCACCATGACTGGCACCTCGTCCAGCCCCAGCCGCTGCGCCGCCAGGACGCGGCAGTGGCCAGCAATGATATTGCTTGCCTCATCAACCAGCACCGGCACCGTCCAACCCCACTCCCGGATTGAAGCGGCGACCTGCGCGACCTGATCGGGACTGTGGGTCCGGGCATTGCGGGCATACGGCACAAGCGAAACCACCGGCCGGCGTTCGACGGCATCGGCGGGCCACGACGGGCGCAACAGAGCCGCCACAGGACCGGCTGTTTCGGCCGACAGGCGCATTTCGGCAGTTCTCGCGGTCAATCAGGCCTCCGATGACTTGCGCCCTCTGTGGCCCGCTGTGGGGCTATGGCGGGCGGGAAAAAAGTCCGTGAATGAGGCCCCGTGCGGCTGGCGCCCCCAATGACCTCAATCAATGTGGCCCCCCGCCCCCGAGGGCCGTTCGGCAGTCCGCCTTCCCCTCTCCCGGGCGGTCTTCAGGCTGTGACAGCTGCCGCACAACAGCCACACGTTCTTTCGGTCTAACGGCGCGCCGCCATCCTTCAACTCGACACGGTGGTCGACGTACATCCTGTCCTCGGCACGACCGCAGCCTGGCGACTGACACCGTCCACCAGCCTCTCGGCGAACGCGATCGCGAAGCTGCATCCACACTCGGCTTGAATAGAACGGGTGTGAGAGCTTGGACGGCAAGGTGGCCGTCGACAGTTTCGCCATCACCACGCGTGGCCGCAGCGTCTGCAATCCCATGTCGTTGGTCTTCGTATTCGTGGTGTCGCGAGCCGCGTGCGGCTCTTGCGAACATGGCCGGAACTCTAGCTGATCTCGCCGGATCTGTCCGGGACAAAAGTGTCTGCAAGACGGTCTGTCAGCTCACTACTTCCGCTTCACTGTGGAGGCGATCACTTCATTCACCTGAGCAACAGAAATCCGAAGCGTACGGGCGATGGCCTGCGGCTTCATCCCGGACTCGAAGGAAGCGCGGATCAGGCTGGTCTTGCCAACCGGCAGAGCCGAAGCACGCTGCTTCGTCTCCGACCAGACGCTTCGAACTGGGACCTTTTCGGACGAACTACGGGGCGTTGCCTGAGCCTTGGCCTCACCTTCCGTATCCGCGCGCCGCCTCCGCAATTCGTTCTCGACGCTGACGCGCAGCGCTTCCAGGTCGAGATCATCAAGATACTTAAGCGTCTCAGCAATATTCTTGGGGAGCGCAATGCGTGGCGCTTCCGCTCCGTCATCATCCGATGGTGGGCGGCCAGGCATTTCGGGCCTCTTCTCCTGCATGATGGCAAGGCTAGCACGTGGCGCTTCTGATGGTCTCAGCCCGAAAGCGAGCGATAAGCATTCGTCGACTGGTCCGGGTAGGCACAGGCCTGCCGTTCAGCCGCCACGCGATGAGACAGAGGGCGTAACTCCAATGCTCGTGGGCTGCCGCCCGCGCCAGGCCGACCGACGCGCAGATCTCCTTCCAGCGCCGCCCATTCGCCCTCTGCCACGCAATCCTCGAATCGACTGGCTGCAGCCATCCTGACCAACCGAGTGTTTCCTCCATCCGAGTGATCGCCGCCCGCTCCGGTGGGGGCAGCCGCAGTAATCTTGGTCTATGACAGACGACGCTTGAATATTCGACGAGCAGTCTCGGCCACAGGTTCGTGTAGTTGTAGACCTGCATCGCCGGCAGCCGGCCCAGCACGCTTGCGGCTTCGGCCAGATGCTCCTTCACCATCTGGGGCGTCCATTCTGCTCGGTATGCTGCTGAAGCGTCCTTCGGCAATGCCTTCCCGCTCATCGCACGCCTCCGCGTGTCTCTAGCGCCCACAGCAGAATTGCGATGGCGTCGGCCTCGTTGTCGTCCGTAGGGCTGTAGCCACGCGCGCGGATCGCCTCGATCACAACCGCCTTGTTGACGTTGCCCTTGCCGGCGATGTGCCGCTTGATCGTGCCGACGGGCACGCCTTGGTAGGCGATGGACCTTTCCTCGCACCAGGCCGTGAGTATTGCCAGCAGGCCGCCGTGGACGTGCGCGGCATCAGTGCTGAGATGCCGGCGCACCTCCTCGAAGTGAATGGCCGTGATCACAGGCGTGTCCTCGGCGATGCCGTTCAGCCAGGCGCGGAACCGTAAGTAGCGCATGCCGCCGCCGTCGTAGCGGCTTGGGCGGAACGACACCGTGCCGCTCACGATGCCAGTGTCGGGCAACGCCATGGCCCAGCCCGTCGTGGTGCCGAGGTCGACGGCGAGGATGACCCTATTGGTGGTGGTGACCGCCCGACGCTGACCCGGCACGAAGGCTCGCGGCGCCGCCAACGAAGCATCGATCATGTGACCTCCTCAAGGTTCGGATGGTCGGGGCGAGCGTGGCAACCGGGTGAAGGTGCGGCTCTCGCCCGAACCTAAAGGGGTTCGGTCCGGTCTATCGGGCGCCCGGCAGGTCCGCGCGACACCAAATTCTTCAAATAGTTCAAGAATAATTCAACGAGTGCCCAAAGTGTTTGAGGCTCGTAAACATTGGATCAGATTAGATTCTTCAAATAATTCAATTCTTCAATAGAGATACCCGGAAAGCTCTTCCTGCGCCTCCTCACCTCCCTACCGATACCCCCCTTGAAGAATTGAAATATTGAAGAATTCGTATTTTGCTTCGGAGATCAACCACTTGGCACCTTCCGACAGACTTGAAGAATTCGCGGCACCTTGAAGAATTTCATGGCCCTGCTGCCCGATAGGACAAAATCGGCTTGGTAGGCGTCGAACGCATTGCCATCGTCACCAACCCGGCCTCGACCAGGGTCGCGAGGATCTCGTCGCGCTGGCGCCTGTCGGCGAACTGGGTTCGACGAGTGAGTTCGCTCTTGCTCAGGCCATCGTCGCCGGCGCTGCGGATGGTTTCGAGTACGCGTTTGTGATTGCGCTCGGTCTCGTTGTCGGCAACGTGCCGCTCGACAGCGGTCATGGTGCGCCGGGCGAAGTGCCGGACCAGCCCAATGGCCCAGTCGGCGTCCTGTTCGCTGATGCCGGGCGCCACGGGATCGACGCCAACGGCCCGGACCAGCGCCAGCTTCTGGGCGTTTTCGCCGATCCGGGCAAGGATGGCGGTGAAGGCCGTGCCGCGAGCTTCCCGCAATTCTTTGGTGATCTCAGCGCCCAGCGAGCGGAATGCTTCCTTGGCGCCGTCCTGCATGGGCACGATCATTGGGTCGACCGCGGTTTCTGGTCCGACGGTTCTACCGACCAGATTGCCCATTTGGCGGCCCCCACCGGCCTCGACGAGGCAAAGCGTGTCGACAAGGGCTGCCGGTAGCTGCCGGATCCCTGCGTCGAGATTTTCCTCGGGGTAGTCCTCCTCCGTGGGGAGGATGATGAAGCGGGCGAGCGAACCGTCGAGGACGTTGGAGCCTTGGAGGGCTGCCCAGAAATGTATGGGCGTCGTGGTGCCATAGACACACAGGCAGGGCTGATTGATGTCGCGGCGCTCGTTCTGGCCATCGCGGTTGGCGTATTCGGCGCCGAGGAAGACGCCGCCGGCCGCAGTGTAAAGTTCGGTCATGTTGTCGAGGATGGCCGTGATGTGCTGGGGACTACGTCGCCGGTCGGCCGCCGCCGACAGGAACATGCCGAACTCGTCGATCTGGAACAGGATGGCTGGTTGCCGGTGCACGGCGGTCAATAGGCCGGCACCTGAAGCGATCTTATTGCCGCCAAGATGATGAGCGAGGCCAGCTGCGAAGAAGAGGTCGTTGATAACCTCGCGGCTGTGATTTTTGCCCGAACCGGAATCAGCAATGCCTACGATGTAGAGATTGCTGCGCAGATTACTCTCGGTGCGGTACTTCCTGCCCATCAGGGCGCCGACGGCACAGAGACTGGCACCCAGCGACAGCAGGGGCTGTGGCCGACGCGCGGTCGACACCATGTACCGAGTGAGATCCCCCAAGACTCCGTCTGGTATAACCAGCGTGAAGCTTTGTTGCTCTGAATGAGCCGCCTCGCTTGGCCAGCCGCGCTCGATCTTTGCAAGCATGCCGGCCGCCGGGTGCTCGGCTACTTGCGCGCTGGAGCCGTCTAACTTGAGCGCCGGATCGGGCTTCCAGCCACGCTCCAGGGCCAAATGATAGATCGTGCCGGCTCCAATGCTGTTTGGCCGGAAGCCGACCCACGTCTTCGCCGTAAAGGTCGCAACGTTTTTAACCGATTGGGCCGACCAGGCGGCGAATAAGTCAGCGCCGGCGTCGCCCAGAGCCCCCTTCAGGGCGAGGCCGATGCGCACCCAGCTGTCGTAATCGAGGTCGGCATTGGGAATGAAGGCGAGCGCGGCCTGCACCGCTTGGGGCGTCCCCTGTTGGGCGTGGCCGCAGCGGGGTCCACCGGCCAGCGAGGCGAGGCTGGCCGAACCCAGCGTCTCCGGTAGGAGGGAGATAGCTTTCTCAAGGAAGGTCCGCGCTTGCTGCTCGTCGATCGCCGGCAAGCTGTCGATGTCAAGATCGGCCAAGCTCTCCTCTGGCCACTGATAGGGTCGGGAAGTGCCGGGATGGATCGCGTAGGCGACGAACTGCTGGCCGAGGCAGAGCACCTCCAGCGGATGGCACCTGAGCCCCTTGAATGGCGCCGCGGTGCGATAGACCAGCAACCGCTTCGGCGCTCGTCCGATCCGTAGGGCCGGTGTGTCGCCTAGGTGCTCGCGGGCCAGCTGCTCGATCCGCAGGGCGAGCTCGTCATCCTCGACGATGTCAATGTCGACGCCGGTAACGCTGCCTGCCACGATACCGACACCCGCGTCGGGCCAACTGCTCCATTGCTGTAGCTCCAAGTCGGTAGTCGCCCTGGTGGCGTGCCGGATCCAGCCCGGATAGTCGCCCCATCGGCCATCGCGATGGCTGCCCGGCTTCTTGGTGCCCGGCTGGATCGGGATGACGGAGTAGCCGTTGGCTACGAGTCGGACGCCGAACCGCGCC
The DNA here is from genome assembly GCA_963843185.1 of uncultured Alphaproteobacteria bacterium. GTDB lineage: Bacteria > Pseudomonadota > Alphaproteobacteria > Reyranellales > Reyranellaceae > Reyranella. The sequence continues at coordinate 175,509 of CAWJJJ010000018.1, read as the reverse complement.
ATGAAGTTGGTTGCGTCGCTCAAGACCGCACCTTGGACGCCTTAGCATCCGGGAGATCGCGACCGGCGCGCTCGCGCAGGTAATCGCAATAGCCGGTGACGATCACCTCGATCAGCGTATGCCATTCCGCGACGGTGAGCCGCGCGAGGTCTGTCCTGCCGAGGCTGTCGAGATACGCTCCGGCCATTTTCGCGCCGTGCAACATGGCGCTCTGCTCGTTGCGCGTCGGGTCGATCATGCCGGACATCTCGTGGCAGAGCTCTTGGCAGAAGCTCGAGCAAAACGCTCGGCGGCTGGTGTCGCGCCGGGAGTCACTGACGCGGTAACGCGCATCGAACCAGCCGAAGCCGCGGGGTTCGCGGCGACAGACGGCGCAGAGGCAGGATCGCGGCATGGCTCGAACCTGTATTTGATTACCTCGGTGAAGCGGCCGTTCCGCCGCACCAGCACCGCGACCGGCGTCGCCAAGCTGGCCGCGGCCGCGAGCGCCTCGGCAACGGTCGCCGGCGCTGGAGCGGCACTGCGGCGCTGCCACCACGCGACCGCCTTCTGGCGGGCGTAGCCGACATGTTCGAAGCAGATCCATTCGCTGTGCACGATGGCCCCGCAGCTGTAGTCGACGCGCATTGAAGGCGGCTTACCGGGCTTATCGTGCTGTCGGTAGGTAACCTTCGACACCTCGACCCATTGAGGCCGCATCGCCGACAGGATGGCGAGCGGGCTGGCGGTCGCTTCGACCTTGATCTCGGGCGGCGGGAACTGGTGCCCGCAGTTGGAACACCGGCGCACCGCGGCGGCCAGGATAATGTCGCAGTCCGGGCAGACCTTGGTCGGCGGCGGGCCCTCGCCTTGCGACGGCCGGGCAGGCTTCACGGCATCGATCGGCCCGTGCCGGGCGACGTTTCCGGCGAAGTCGAGCACCAGGCAGTTCTCTTTGCCAGGCGCGAGCCGCGTGCCGCGGCCGGCCATCTGCACGTAAAGCCCGACGGACTTGGTGGGCCGCAGCATGGCGATCAGGTCGACCCCCGGTACATTGAAGCCGGTGGTGAGCACGCCCATGGAGGCGAGCGCCCTGATCTCTCCCCGCTTGAAGGCGGCGATGATCCGGTTGCGCTCCGCGGACGGGGTGTCGCCGAAGATCGTGGCGCAGCTCACGCCGCGCTGCCGCAGTGCCGCGGCAACGTGGATCGCATGCTCGACGCCCGAGCAGAACACCAGCCAGGAGCGCCGTCCTTTGCCATAGGCCAAGATCTCGCCGATGGCGGCGTGTGTGATCGTCTCGCGGTCCACGGCGGCCTGCAATTGACCAGCAATGAACTCGCCGCCGCGACCACCAACCTCGGCGACGTTGAGCATCAGCTCAGTCTTCTTGCTGATCAGCGGGCTGAGGTAGCCGTCATCAATCAGGTCACGGATCGAGACCTCGTAGGCGATGTCCGTGAACAAACTGCCCTCGCCCTCGTGCAGCAGCCCGCTGTCGAGCCGGTAGGGGGTCGCGGTGAACCCGATTACCTTGAGACCGGGGTTGATGCGCGCCAGCGTGCCAAGGAAGCGCCGGTACATCGTGTCGGAGGACCGTGGGATGAGATGAGCCTCGTCGATCAGCACCAGGTCGCACTGCTGCACGTCGTAGGCACGGCGGTGGATTGACTGGATGCCGGCAAACAGCACCCTCGCCCTGATCTCCCGCCTGCCGAGGCCGGCCGAGTAGATGCCGGCCGGCGCGTCGGGCCATAGTCCCATCATCTCTGCATGGTTTTGGGCGATCAGCTCGCGCACGTGAGTGACCACGAGGATGCGCTGGTCGGGCCATTGCTGCAGCACGACCTGGATGAACGCGGCCAGCACGATCGACTTGCCACCGGCGGTCGGGATCACGACCAGCGGATGGCCATCCTTTTCGGCAAAATATGCGTAGATCGCCGCGATGGCGTCCTGCTAGTAGGGCCGAAGGCTCAGCATGGCCCGCCTTCCCGGGCATCGTTCACCCACTCGGTGCCGTCTGCCATGCAATAGACGATGTGATCGTCGCCGGCGTAGCCACCTTGCCCGGCACCAGGTCGGGGATGAAGAGATGCTTGCCGCAGCCGCTGCGCTGAGTCGGCGCTTTCGATGCCCTGGTCGAAGCGGGCGCAGTGCCATCCGCCCTCGACCGGCGTGGAGTGCAGGCAGGTCCGGCAGTTGTTCTCCGCCGCCGCGCCTTCATGGCAGACGGTCCGGTGCTCACAGAACTGGCATTCCCACCAGGCCGGATCCTCGGAAATTCGCGAAGGCGGCCGCTTCGCCTTGATCACCCACCAGGCCTTGTCCAACAATCGGCCGGCGGCGGCGCGGTCGGCGCGCACCCGCTCGATGTGCAGCGCGTCGGTATCCTTGCATACCGCCATGTAGAGGGCACGGGTGAGATCGGTCAGGTGCATGTAGATCTGCATCTGCGCCCAGTGCCGCGGTTTGGAGGTGACGACGCCCTTGGTGACCAGGTCGCGGAAGCTCTTGCGCCGAATGCGTCTTGAACTCGACCACGTGCCAGATCTTCGGCGCCTCCCTTAGGCCGATCGCAACAGCATCCAGCGCGCCGCCGAAGTGCCCACCATGGGTCTCGACCCGCCACTGACGGCCGGTCTCGGGATCGATCTCCAGGACCGTGGCGCCTGTCGCCCGGAGGTTCCGCACCAGGCGAACTTCCTCAAGGTGCCCGGTTTCGAATAGCCGCAGGATGCGTCCTGGGAACTGCGGGAGAGTCACCCAGCGGAAGTCGTACCACAGCGCCCGCTCGCACGACTTGCCGATCAGCGATGCGCCAAGATGATCACGAAAGCCCGCGCGGTGCTCGGCTTCGTACGCCGCATAGATCGCAGAGAGCGTCGGCGTCGGGACATCGGGGAGCACCGCCATCACACGCCCCTGCCCCTCGGTTCGCCGATGCGCTTCGGCGACGAGGCTCGACCAGGTGGCCTCGTCGTGCCGCTCGCGCAGCACCGCGATCAGGCAATCCTTCAGCGCCTCGCGGCGTGGCTGCGGTTGCCGGACCAGTCCGGCCCGTTCGCGCTGCAGGTGACGCAGAGCGGTTTTGGCGCGGTGGAACCAGCGTGGATCGATCGGCTTGCCGCTCGCCTGGCGCTGCAAGTCGGCCGCTGCGATCTGCGTCTTGATGGCGGCCATGGCATCGTCGATTTCGGCAATTCGCGAGCGCGGCTCAGGAAGGATCTGTGCGGTCATTTGTTGGTTCCGCTGGCTCAGGTGAGTGCCGCCGATGATCTCTCCCGAGGGGTAGCCGCCGACGGTGGATCGTCCGGAGATCAGCCGGGGCGCTTCCAAGGCGGCACGCGGATAGCACCCGCGGCAGCATTCGGCTGAGGCGCGGGCGCTGTTCTGGACAGGGGCTTGCCGGACTCCGCATGCTGTGCGGGCTGCGGCAGGGACGCAGCTTCCTCCAGCGGCTTGTAGCGAATCTTGTTGGTCTCGCCGTACCCGTTCTTTGGCGGCTGGACTGTTACCACCGCTAAGAAGGGAATGAGATGGAGCTCCTCGCTGTCCTGCACCTCCATACGTCCGGTGGCGTGGCAAATGGCCGACAAGGTGCGCTGGGCGATCTCCACCGTCTGGCTATTGGTGTTAACCAAGTTAAGGCGATCGAATAGCTTGCGGCCCCTGTAGGGCCCCTCCAGCACGTCGATCTCCAGATAGAGGTACTGACCCGTTCCGTCTTTGGTCAGGCGCATTTCACTGCTGATGATATGTGCGGTGTACTTGCCCGGCGGCAGGACCTCCAGCGGCTGAATGGGTTGGATGCCGGTGGCGCCGAACGTGGCTCCAAGATTGGCCATGATCAGTCTCCTATCCTGTCGGGCTTGGTTTGCGGCATTGCCGCGGCAAAGGCCTGCCAGTCGAGTGGGAGCACGTCGGGCAGGCCATATCGGTTTTTAGCGAGGAAGGCGGGACGCTCGGCGGTATAGAGAACGCGTTCTCCGCTGCCGAGGGCACGCGTCACTTTCTTGTTGAAGCCGACGTCGGACTTCACGGTGCTGATGCGGTAGTTGGCGAACAACACGACGTCGGAGTGCTCCTGCAGCAGCGCTGAGGCACGGGCATGCAGCTTGATGACGTAGCGGTCGTAGGGTTCATGTTCGGGGCTGTCGAAGCGCTTGATGTCGGTGTGGCCGATCTGGATCACCGTCATGTGGCGCTCGTCGCGCAAGGCGTTTAAGCCATCGAGATATTGACGCCACAAGTCGAGCGCTGCGATGTAGCCTTTGCCGTAGCCAGGCTCCTCTATCGAGCGCCAGCCGTTCTCCTCACTGTACAGCGCGGCGAGCGCCTCCATTACCTCGTCGAAGCTGCGGGCCAGCGGAGGGTGCGGCACCTTGATCAAGCCGAGCCCGTCCTCGGTCGGCACGACGACCGGCTTGTCGGCGCTGGTCGCGAACGTGGTCTTGCCGACACCGGCGACGCCATGGACTAGTATCCTCGGCCGAGACAGCGCCGACGCACTTCTCAAGGATGCGAGCGAAATGGCCATTAAGGCTTCTCCGGGAGACCCGTCGATATGAACGTGGTGTCTTCCGCCCGCCAACCGAGGACGTGGGCGGGGAACTTCTCGATGCGGTGAAGTGCGCCGGCTTGATCGACGATAAAGCGCCGAACCGTCTCGGCCGCCGGCTTGAAATGCTGGCAAGCGGCGGAAAACCGAATGTCGGTACGACGTGTAGGAGCAGCATGTCCCATGCGCTGGGCATACATCGCGCAACCCGCACGATTTATTTCGATTTTATCGGGGGCGCGCTCGACGGCGACCTCGCCAAAGTGGTTGCAATCCCTGCAGTAGCTGCCGACGGGTCCGCCGCCTGCAAACGAGGCCATCCCCCCTATAGCGGCCTTCTCGCCATCGAGCGGTTTCAGTCGCACATGTGAACCGTCGCCTCGCGCTGGCGGCTTGTCGCATCACTGGCCGCTGAAAAGATCGCCCTGCTGGGCATTCTTGCCCTTTCCAATGACAGCATCCCCGTGGCTTGCGAGCTTAGCCATCGTGCAACTCCATGTGGGTTGAATTAGCGTTGCGAGAGGCGGGCGCAGGCTGCCGTCGGGCGATCGCGATGTAGCTCCAGTTCGTCGGGCCCTGCCGACGCTGCACAAGATGTACCGCATTGTGCTGGGCAGCCCGCCACAGCCGGCTCGCCATCGACGCCACGGCGCGCCTTGCTGGCTTTGGCAAAAGCAGGCCGCTCGGGTCCGTTCCAAGCGCTAGGAACCCTTGGAAATACTGAATGGAGTGGCCTGGCTGGGCTTCCATGAGCCATCGGCCAATTTCCGCTTCGTTGCTTGCGACTGACATTTTGAGCACCGCGTTGCGCCAGAAGATCGCGCAAACCAGGGCCGCTGCGGTTCGATTTTAGTTTGTCGCAGTTTGTCTGGACCAAGCGCCGGTTTTCGGATGGACTTAGATGATCAGTAGCGGAACAACGTCATCCCATGGACAGGGTCGCCATGGCCACACGCCCCCCTCGCACCGGCAAGAACTCGGACGGTATCAGTACTTCGAGTGGCGATGCTGGGCCGCGGCGTTGTAGTCTACGCGAAGCGACACTGGAGGCGCTTGAACCTGCCGAGCGGGACGAGCTGATAAGCCTTAGCCCAGAGGCATTCAAGCTCCATGACGTATACCCAGGCCGCAGAAAACGGCGATACCTGGAGCTTTGCAATAAGGGTTGGGCGAAAGTGCAACCCCGGCTCGTCACCGGCGAATTGATAGCCAAGGGACTTGATCCACACGAGCGTTCCGGCAGGCCGGAGCCAATTGCAGAAGAGCGATGGTCACATGCGACTATCAACTACGAAACATGGGCGGTGCAGAACTACGAGGTTACATTCGTTCAAGTTGAAGTTTCGGCTGTAGGCGGGCTGCACATATCCGAGAAACCCCAAAAGGCTCGCTTCGGCGCTGTGGATCTGGACCTGGAAGGAAGAGCATTTGACGTGCTTTTGACGTTGGCTAAAGCGGCAAAGTTGGAGTCCGACAATGCTATGGTCAGCAACGTTTTGCTAAATAAGAAGCATATAAGCGCCAATGCTGGCCCAAGGGAGCTGCCGCGAGTCATTTTCGTTATTAGGCGAGCCCTAATTGAGAGGGCCGGCATGAGCCCAAGGGACGCCAGAACACTCGTCCAGAACATCCCGAACAAAGGCTACCGCCTCAACATGTCACCCGATGAAATTTTCTTTGATGATGTAGCACACCGCTAGTGCGCACCAAGGTCCCTATTAAAGGCGAGCGGAACCGCGGCAAACCCTTAGCGAACCCTTGATCTGCGTCGGCGGCGTAATCTTGTGCCGTGCCTGCAGCAGCCCTTTCCCCTGACGCCCCAGCGGCCGAAGAGCAAATTGCCGAGATCGGCCAGATGCTAGGCCGTGGCTTGATCCCGCTGTTCCGGCGGAAGTCCAGGCCTTCGTCTGCGATCAATCCCCGCGAGATGCAAAGTTCAGACGATGAAGCGACATGTCCGCAGTCCCGTGCGCGGAGGGAGGCATGAATCGCCGCTCCCTCAACCGGGCCGACACGCAGCCCCGCCGCGGGCTCGATCATGACGAGGCCGCGTCGTACGTCGGCGTCAGATTTGTGACCATTGAAGCGATGGTGACTGACGCCGGGTTGCTGGAACTGACGCGATGACGCGCTCGCCAACGGGGAACGGTTTCTATGCCCAGCATCAACGACAGCTGCGCCTCGGCTCTCAGCCGCGCCGCGGCCTTCGCCGCGCCGCGGCCGCAACATACATCGGCGTTTCGGTCACGGCGTTCGACCAGCTCGTCCGCCTCGGGCTGATGCCGCAGCCCAAGGACATCCCGGGGGTCGGCGCGCCGATATGGGATGTTGATCAGCTAGACCTGTTTTTCAGCGCGTTGCCCGAAGCGCGGACCACTCATGCGGGCCACTCGCCGTCACAGTAGCTGCGACCCTGTTGTCCACCCGAGTAGGCAAGGTGCGACTGGCATTTGATTTGGTGGCTACGGTACGACCCGAACGCGCACGATAGGTGGCGCAGCGATGATGTACAAATTCCCTCTGAGTTGTGAGCGGTCGCGCCACGGCAAATTGAAGATCTACGTCAGGGAATACGAAACTGACGCCTGCGGCAAGCGCCTGCGGCTGAGGCAGCGTCACTCTATGCCCGACGGGCTGGCCGAGGGCACGCCCGCCTTCATCGCCGCCTACCAGGCGATCTGCCTCAAGATCGCTGGCGGCACCGCCCCGGCTGCCGAGCGCAGGGTGGCGACCAAGCCCGAGGGGCTGGAGAAAATCACCGACCCGCGCGACTTGCTCGACTGGCTGATCAAGCACTATCTGGCATCAAAGATCGGCGAGGTTTCGAAGTCTACCTATTACCGACTGGAGCGATCGCTCGTCGCGCTGCGCGATGCCCGCACTGACCAAGGTCTGCCGCGCGGCATCTGCCGCTTCGACACGCTGAAGCGCGGTCACATCGAGGACCTGCAGAAGAAGTGGGCACGCGAGAGCGGACCGCGCGAGGCCGAGCAGCGCGTCGATCAGGTCCAGTGGATGTATAACTGGGCGATCCGCCGCGAGCTGGTGACGTACAATCCAGCGCGCGGCGTACCGGGGCTAGCCCAACTCAGCGCGGGCAAGGATAAAAAGGGCACGCATGCCTGGACCAACGCCGAGGTCGCGGCGTGGCGGCAGCGATTCGCGCTGGGTACCGAGGGGCGCACTGCCCTGGAACTGGGCGTGCTAGGCGGGCTCAGACGCTCCGACATAGTCCGCGTCGGCCCCGACAACATCGAGCGCGACGGCGACGACTGGTATCTCTGCTGGACGGAGCACAAGAACCACACACGCAAGCCCAAGCGGCGCCGCCAGCTGATCTTCCACGAGCTGCGCGAAGCACTCGAAACGCGCGAGCGGACGGCGCCCGACTGTCGCTATTGGGTCGATCTCGATCGCCGGCCTGACTGGGAGAAGCTGAACCATCTCTATATCGAGAACTTAGCGGCGGCTGCCTTCCTCGACTGGCGCTCAGCGGTGCGCCTGCCCGGTGACAAGCGGCTGCCGGGCAAGTGCACGATGCACGGCTGGCGGGCGGCCGGTGCGGTCAGGCTAGCGCTGCTCAATTGGACGACGTTCCAGATCATGGGCTGGGGCGGCTGGACCAATCCCAAGCAGGTGCTGACCTACACGGCCGATCTCAACCGTGAGCAATACGCCAACGATGGTGTGCGCGAATACAATCATCGCGCCGCTCGCAAGCCGCGCTTGAAGGTCGTCCGCGGCAGTCAGCGGTGAGGGCTGCGGTCGCACCGAGGTCGCACCTTGCGTCGCACCCTGCAGCTATGTCTTTGACCTGTGCGATGGTGGGCGTTTGTTACCCCAACTGTATCGGCCCATGACAAGCGCGCCAACCGGGTTTATAGCGCCGCGCAATGGATGCCGCCCCGCTCGCCTCCCGGCGCGTCGCGCTCGACCTGCTGGTCGCCTGCCTCGACAAGGGTCAGCCGCTGGACGACGCGCTGGCGCGCCACCGGGGCTTCGCCGACCTCGATCCGCGCGACCGCGCCTTCGTTCGCATGCTGCTGGCCACGACGCTGCGCCGGCTGGGCGAGATCGACGAGGTGCTGGCGGGCCTGATCGAGCGGCCGCTCGAGGGCGCCAACGCCACGGGCCGCCAGGTGCTGCGGCTGGGCGCGGCCCAGCTGCTGTTCCTCGGCACGCCGGCCCACGCCGCCGTCGACACGTCGGTCGGGTTGGTCGTGGATGCGGGCCTGCCGCACCTCAGGGGCTTGGCAAATGCCGTGCTGCGCCGCATCGCACGCGAGGGCGTGACCCTGCTGGGCGACCGCGACCCGGCCCGGCTCAACACGCCGAAATGGTTGTGGCAGAGCTGGACCGAGGCCTATGGCGAGGAGGCCACGCGGGCGATCGCCGCCGCCCACCTGATCGAGGCGCCGCTCGACCTCACGCCGCGATACGACGCCGAGTTCTGGGCAGGCCGCATGGAAGGCGAGCTTCTGGCGACCGGCACGATCCGCCGCGCGGCGGGCGGCGCCATCACCGACCTGCCGGGCTTTGCCGAAGGCGCGTGGTGGGTGCAGGACGCCGCCGCCTCGCTTCCCGTCCGCCTGCTGGGCGACGTGGCCGGCAAGCGCGTCGCCGATCTCTGCGCCGCGCCGGGCGGCAAGACGCTGCAGCTCTGCGCCGCCGGCGCGCAGGTGACGGCCGTCGACATCTCGGCCCGCCGCATGGCCCGGGTCAGCGAGAACCTCGTGCGTGCCGGCTTCGCGGCGCAACTGGTGACGGCCGACGCCAGCAAGTGGACACCCGAAGAGAAATTCGACGCGATCCTGATCGATGCGCCCTGCTCGGGCACCGGCACGCTGCGCCGCCATCCCGACATCGCCTGGCTGAAGGACGAGGAAGATGTCGGACGGCTCAGCCTCACCCAGGATCGCCTGCTGGTGCACGCCATCGAGCTGCTCAAGCCGGGTGGCATCCTGGTCTACGCCGTGTGTTCGCTGCAGGAAGATGAGGGCCCGACACGGCTCGAGGCCCTGCTGGCGCGCGACGGCCGCCTGCGGCGTCTGCCCGTACGGCCGGCGGAGCTCCCCGGCCTCGAGGGCGCCATCGCTGCCTCGGGCGATGTCCGCACCCTGCCCTCGATGTGGCCCGACCGCGGCGGGCTCGATGCTTTTTATATCGCGCGACTGTCGCGCCCTTGAGCGTCACAATCGCGATCGCGGCGGGACATTTCGCCAGCCGCGCGCTGTACTGCGGAAACACCATGATAGGCTGCCGCCAGTCAGGATATCGGAAATCACAGTCATGCCCATCGAGCGCTTCATGGTTCCCGGCGAGCTTGAGCCCGTCAGCCACTACTGCCATGTCGTGAAGGCAGGAGACTTCATCCATCTCTCGGGCATGGTCGGGATGAGGGCGGATGGCACCATACCGCCGGATACCGTCGGCCAGTTCGAGATCGCCCTGAAATCGATCGATACATGCCTGCGCCACGCCGGCGGACGGCCCGATCAGGTGATCAAGGTGCTCGTCTTCATGACGGACGTCACTGAACGGGCGAGCATCAACCCGATACGCCAGCGCTACTTCGGAGAACACAAGCCGGCGTCGACCCTGGTCGAGGTCAGCGCGCTCGTCGATCCACGCATGAAGGTGGAGATCGAAGCCGTAGCCTATGTCGGCGCCTAGGGATAGTTTTGACGCCGACGCAGCGCAGGAGAGGCTCCGAATGGATACAACGACGCTTGCCGCCCGACGCGAGAGAGCGCTGGGAGCCGGCGCGCCCCTGTTCTACGACAAGCCCCTGCACATCGTCCGCGGCGAGGGCGTGCATCTGTTCGACGAAACGGGCCGCCGTTACGTCGACATGTACAACAACGTGCCGTGCGTCGGGCATGCCAACCCGCACGTCGTCGAGGCGATGTCGCGCCAGCAGGCTACGCTCAACGTGCACAGTCGCTACCTGCACGAGGGGATCGTGGCCCTCGCGGAACGCCTGGCGGCCCTCCACGGTCCGGCGATCGAGAGCGTCGTCTTCAGTTGTTCGGGGACCGAGGCCAACGAGGTGGCCCTGCGGATGGCGCGTGGTGCCACCGGCAAGGCCGGGATCGTCTGCACCAACGCCACCTATCACGGCAACAGCGAAGCGGTCGGAAAGATGACCCGCCTGGGCGCCGGCCAGAACAGCACCGGCGACGTGCGCGCCATCCCCTTCCCCGAGAAGCTTCGGCCGCTCGTGCCGGGGGCGAGTGAATCCGACCTCGTCGAGGCCTATCTCGAGCGCCTGCGCAGCGCGATCCGCAGCCTCGAGGACGACGGCGTGGGGTTCGCAGCCCTGATCGTTTGCCCGATCTTCGCCAACGAGGGACTTCCCGACGTACCACGCGGCTTCATGGCCCGCGCGGCAGAGATGGTGCGTGCAGCCGGCGGATTCCTGATCGCCGATGAGGTCCAGGCTGGCTATTGCCGCACCGGGCGCTGGTGGGGTTACGAAGGGGCCGGCTTCACACCCGACATCGTCGTGACCGGCAAGCCGATGGGCAACGGCCTGCCGCTCGCCGCCACGGCTGCCAGCAAGGCCCTGGTCGACGGGTTCCGGGCGCGGACGCGCTATTTCAATACCTTCGCGTCGAGCCCCCTGCAGGCGGCCGTCGGCATGGCGGTGCTCGACGTCATCGAGCGCGAAGGACTGCAGGAGAACGTCGCGCGCGTCGGCGCCAGCCTCAAGGCGGCGCTGCTCGACCGCCAAAAGAAGTGCGCTGCCATCGGCGACGTGCGCGGTCACGGGCTGTTCATCGGCGTAGAGATGGTGAAGGGCGGCAGCGCGCTCGAGCCGGATTCCGATCGGGCGATCGCGGTCGTCAACAAGCTCAAGGACCGGGGCTTCCTCACCAGCAATGCCGGCGCCTTCCGGAATGTCGTCAAGATCCGGCCGCCGCTGGTCTTTGGGCAGCGAGACGCCGACGAATTCCTCACCGCATTCGATGCAACGGTTGCCGAGATCAATGGCTGAAGGGGCTGACGGCGTCGCGGCGGATGCGTTCACGCCGGCGGCACAGGCAGCGCTCCGCGCTTTTCCCATCGAGCCGGACGCTCTCGAGCTGGTGTCGCTGGCGGAGAACGTCACCTACCGGGTGGTCGACCGCCGCGACGGCGCTGCCTACGCGTTGCGGCTCCACCGGCCCTGGTATCACACGCTCGACGAACTGATCTCGGAGCGCGCCTGGGTCTGTGCGCTGAACGACGCAGGCATCGCCGTCCAGGCGCCCGTGCGCACCCGCGACGGTCAGGAATACGCGTCCGTGACCATCGCGGCCACGGGCGAACAGCGCTTCGCGGGATTGGCGCGCTGGACGACGGGCCGCGTGCTGGCCGAGGTGCTGCGCGAAACGGCCGACACTGCAATCGCCGAGCGCCATTTCGAGCAGCTCGGCGCCCTGACGGCTTCGATCCACGACCAGGCCGCGTCATGGCAGCCTCCGGCGCGGTTTACGCGGCATGTGCTGGACGCGAACGGCTTCATGGGCAGCACACCGCACTGGGGGCCGTTCTGGGATCACCAGGCCCTGTCTGCCGCGGAGCGCCGGCTGATGCTCGACACGAAGGCGCGCCTGCATGCGGCGCTCGCCCGCCTGGACCGTCAGCCCTCCGTCTACAGCATGATCCATGCCGACATGCATCCCGGCAACGTCCTGGTCGACGGCGACAGGCTGACCGTCATCGACTTCGACGACGCGGCCTGGGGCTGGCATGCCTACGACATCGCGGTCGCCCTGGTGCATCAGCAGGACGCGAATCTGGCAGCGCTCGAGCGCGCCTACGTCGCCGGTTACCGGTCAGTGCGGCGGATTTCGGACAAGTCGCTGACGCTGGTGCCGATGTTCCGGCTGGTGCGCGGGCTGGCCCAGATCGGCTGGTATCACCAGCGCCCCGAACTCAAGCGGTCGGCACGATTCGACGAAATGAAAGCCGTCGTGCTCGACCACTGCCTCTCGCTTGGACGGGCACTTTGAAGCGGCACGACGCGGACTAGACCATGGAGCTCGGCCGATAGAACGGCTGATGCTTCGACGTATCGATATAGTTCTCGTAGAACTTCCGCGCATGCGGCAGCAGCGCCTTGGAGAGCTGGCGTCGCTCGGCCTCGTCGTCGCTCAGTGCCTTGCTGAGGTCGTCGTGCAGCGCCTTCAGCGCCATCGTCTTGTCGACCTTGGTGAAGATGCCGTCCTTGTAGATCACCTCGCCGTCGCACATGGTCATGGTGACGGCCTGGTTCTTGGCGCGCTGGACCACGGCGTCGAGGGTCGGGGTCAGCTCGTCGAGATAGGGATAGGCGATCTGGTCCCAGTCGAGCAGCACCATGTCGGCAGCCTTGCCGACCTCGAGCGTGCCGATGCTCTCGCCGAAGGGCGTCGTGCGGGCGCCCCCCACGGTCGCCATGCGCAGGACCTGCGCCACGGTCGGCACGTCGGCTTCGACCATGCCCGGCACGCGGTGGGCGCGCAGCACCAGCTTCAGCTCCTGCAGCATGTCGCGGTCGTCGTTGATGCCGGCCTCGTCGAGGCCGATCGCGGTGTTGATGCCCTTCTTCTCGAAGAAATTGAGCGCCGCCACGCCCGAGCGCAGGCGGAAATTGGACGAGCAGTTGTGGCAGACGCAGCCCTTGGCCTCGGCCAGGCGGTCGATGTCCTTCTCGTTCAGCCACACGCCGTGGCCCAAAGTCAGCCGGTCGTTCACCATGCCGAAGCGGTCGATGTATTCCAGCGCCGTGCACTCGCCGCGCCGCCAGGCATATTCCTTCTGGTAGGCAGTCTCGAGCAGGTGCATGTGCATCGGCACGTTGTACTTGGACGAAGCGTCGGAGAGCGCGGTCAGCGCCTTGTCGGAGCACCAGTGCAGGTTGGCCGGCGCCAGCTGGATCTTCACCCGGCGCTTGTTGTGATGCTGCGAATGGAAGCTCTTGAACATGTCCATGGCATCGTCGAGGCCCATCTTGAAGCGCTCGAACCAGCGCTTCATCGGCTCCTGCAGCTCCTTGGGCAGGCCGGCCACGAACGCCTCGTCGGCCTGGTAGACCAGCCGGTTCTGGTCGCGCACCGCGTAGCAGTAGCTGACCCGCATGCCGACATCCTCGTAGGCGCGGATCACCTCGCCCGCCCGCTTCTCGACCTCGGGCAGCGTGCCCGGCATCCAGCCGTGGATGTGCTGCACCGTGGTGATGCCCGAGCCGATCATCTCGAAGGCCGAGTAGAGCGTGTCGAGGTAGAGATCGAGGTTGCGGATCACCATGCGGGTGATGAACCACAATTCGAGCGGCATGTCGGGCGAGCCGAGCTGGACCGGCGTCAGCCCGACATGGTGGTGGCCGTTGACGAAACCCGGCAGCAGGATCTCCTTGCCGGTGCCGATCACCGGCACCGTCGGGTGCTTCCTGTGCAGATCGTCGTAGGTGCCGACCTCGACGATGACGCCGTCCTCCTGCAGGACGGCGCCGTCCTTGATCTCGTTCCAGGTGAAGCGATCCTTCGTGCCGGTGATGGCGGCGCGGCTGCGGATGAGACTGGTGGCCATGGCAGGCTTCTCCTTCGGCGATCGGTGGATTTTGGCGTCAGGCGGTCGCGAGCGCTTCCTGCTCGGCGAAGGCGCGGTCGACCTCGTCGCGCAGGAGCTCGGTGAGCTGGATGCGCATCGCCTCGGCCTCGCGCGAGAAGAGGTTGCGCGGCCGCGGCAGGTCGATGGGATAGATGGCCTTGATGCGGCCGGGCCGGGCGGTGAACACCACGACCCGGTCGGCGAGCGCCACCGCCTCGTCGATATGGTGGGTGACGAACAGCACCGACGCCCCCGAATCGCGCCAGACATCGAGCAGGAAGTCCTGCATGCGGGCGCGGGTCTGCACGTCGAGCGCGGCGAACGGCTCGTCCATCAGCAGCACCTTGGGCCGCATGGCGAGCGCGCGCGCCACCGCCACCCGCTGGCGCATGCCGCCCGACAGCTCGTCGGGGCGCTTGTCGATGGCGGCGCTGAGCCCGACCCGCTGCAGCGCCTCGGCGGCGACGGCGCGGCGCTCGGCCTGCGAGGCGCCGCGGATGGCAAGGCCGAAGCTCACGTTCTGCCACACCGTCAGCCAGGGAAAGAGCGAGGTTTCCTGGAAGATCAGGCTGCGGTCGGGCGACGGCGTCTCGACCTGGTCGCCGAACGACCAGGTCCGGCCTTCGGTGGCCTCCTCGAGGCCGGAGATGAGGTAGAGCAAGGTGCTCTTGCCGCAGCCCGAGGGGCCGAGGAAGACGACGAATTCGCCGGGCTTGATGTCGAGGTCGACGTCGCGCAGCGCCTCATGGGCGCGCTTGGTGCCGGCCGCCCAGGTCTTGCCCACACCGCGGCAGACCACGGCGTCCCTGGACGAGAAGGTCGGGGCGGCGTCAGAGGCCACGCAGCTTCTCCTTGGTGTCGGGCAGCCAGTAGAGGATGCGCCGCTGGGCGAGCCGCAGCAGCCAGTCGAAGGCAAAGCCCAGAACGCCGATCACGGCGATGGTGAAGAACACCAGCGAGGGATTGAAGGTGTTGCGCGCCAGCATGATGACCTGGCCCATGCCGTAGCCCACCCCGGTCGATTCGGCGATCAGCACCACCATCCAGGCGCCGAACAGGTTGAGTCGCAGCACCGCCAGCATGCCGGGCAGGATCGCCGGCACGACGACCCGGGCATAGATCTGCCGCTTGGTCGCGCCCATGGTGCGGGCGACGTTGATCAGGTTGGGGCTGACGCCGTCGATCTGGTTGATGGTTGCCAGCACCATGTGGAAGAACAGCGCCACCACCACCATGAAGACGGCGGGTGCATTGCCGATGCCGAACAGGAAGATCGCCACCGGCAGCCAGGCGATGGGCGATACCGGCGAGAGCAGCGTGATGGTCGGCAGCACCAGCTTGTCGAAGAGATGGTAATAGCGGACCAGGACGCCGATGCCGATCGCCAGCAATGAGGCGATCACCAGGCCCGAGAACACGCGCGCCGTCGTGGCGCCTACGGTGATCATCACCGATTCAAAGGGCGTCGGACCGCTGTTCATCGCCGTGCCGATCGTCCAGCGCGTCGCCGTGTTGAAGAACTTGGCCTGCTCGGGCAGGTTGCCGAGGAAGATATGCGGCGGCGGCAGAAGCTTGGGATCGGCCCAGCCCAGCGCCCAGCACAGCTCCCAGATCCCCGCGAACAATCCGATCGAGAGGCACGCCCACCAGACCTTGGCCAGCGTGTCGAGGCCCGCCATCGAGGCGAAGAGGCGGGTTACCGCCGCCGGGCGGGATGCTCCGGCGGCGGCGCCCACATCGCCGTCGCGAGTGACGACGGCCATCAGGCAGACTTGTACTTGAGCTTGCCGTAGAGGTCGGGGTTCTCCTTGATGACCTCTTCGAGGAGCGTCCAGTCGATCGCATCGCGGCCGGGCTTCTTCTTGATGTAGCCCATCTCGATCACGCTATCGACGCGCTGCAGGATGAAGTCCGTCTGGCTGCGCGCGTCGACCACCGCCGGCTGCTTGCCCTGGGCGATCCTGGCGTTCTCGAGCGAGGTCTTGTAATACTTGCCGACCAGCTCCTTCAGCACCTCCTCGGTGTGGGTCTCGGCATCGTACTGGGCCTGCATCATGCCCTTGATGATGGCCTTCAGGCCGGCCGGATTGTCCTTCATCAGGCTCGACCGCGCGGCCAGCACGCAGTCGGTATAGCCCTTGCCGTAGAGGTCGACGCCGTCGGTCAGCATGACGGCGCCCTTGACGTCGGCCACCAGCGCCGAGGCGTAGGGCTCGATGGTGCAGATCCAGTCGAGCGCGCCGGCCTTGAAGGCCTCGACCGCTTCCGGCGTGTTGCCCATGTAGCGCACCTTCACGTCCTTGAAGGCGACGCCATGCTTCTTGAGGTAGTCGTAGGGCATGACCTCCAGCGTATCGAGCTGGAACGTACCGAGCGTCTTGCCCTTGAGCTTCTCCGGCGAATCGAGGCCGGGCTGGGCGACGATGGCGCAGCCTTCGATACCGCCGCCGGCCACGATCTTGACCGGTGCGCCGGCGTCGTAGAGCGCCATGAAGCTGGTGTAGGGCATCAGGCCGATGTCGACCTGGCCCATGCCGAGGAAGGTGACCTGCTCGGCGAAGGTGGGCGTGTTGACGAACTCGAGCTCCACGCCGGCCGCCTTGGCGTATTGGCGCGAATGGGCGAGGAAGATGTTGAGATTGCAGAAGCCCGTGCCGTGGGTGCCCTTGATCGCGCCCGCCGCATGGGCCGGACTGCCCAGCAGCATGCCGGGCCCTGCCGCCATGGTGATGGTGGTGGCGGCGGCCGCGCCCTTCAGGAAACGCCGGCGCGAGGCCGTGGCGGCGCCGGAAAAATCCATCTCGGAAAGCTTGGGAAAATGCGTACAGCCAATGCGGTCACACATGACGTGTCCTCCTCGATCAGCGGACTGGGTGAAACGGGATTTCGGGCCTGTCGGTGTTCTGCCCTGACGACTCCTTGGCGGCCGCCGCAAACAAACGGCCGTCATCGAAATTGTCGGCACGCCAACCGAAAGAGAACCGCCGATGCGGCCTGCGCTGACCAGAAAGGTGCAAGGCCCGTGCCACCTTTCGGAACCCGGCATCGGTAGAGGCGAACCGCAGACATGTTGCACTGCGGTCGCCCAAATCTTGATCAGATGATCAAATCTTGTTCGCCAGCCGCCGGTAGCGCAGCCGCTCGGCATGGCCGAGATAGAGGCCGGAGCAGACGATCACGGCCGCGCCGACCCAGGTCCAGAAGTCGGGGATGCTGCCGAACACCAGGTAGCCCAGGATCGCCGCGCCGATCAGCTGGACATAGTTGAAGGGCGCGATGACGGCGGCCGGCGCCTGGCTGTAGGCGATGGTCAGGAAGTAGTGGCCGACGCCCGCCATGATGCCGATGGCGACGAACAGGACGCAGTCCCAGCCGAGGGCCGGCGTCACCCATTCGAACGGCAGCAGCGGGGCGGCGGCCACGGTGCCGACGATGGTCGCCATGGTGGCCGATGCGTCGGGCCGCTCGGTCTGACCGTAGCGGCGCGAGAAGAGCTGATAGAGGGCGCTGGACAGGGTGCTGCCCACGATCAGCAGCGAGTGCCATTCGAAATGGGCATGGCCCGGCCGCACGACGATCAGAGCGCCGGCAAAGCCCACGCCGACGGCGATCCAGCGGCGCACGCCCACCGGCTCGCCGAGGAAGCGCGCCGACAGCGCCGTCACGATCAGCGGGCTGGTGAGCGAGATCGACGCCGCGGTGGCCAGCGGCAGGTAGACCAAGCCGTGAAAATAGAGGAACGACGAGAAGAACAGCAGCAGGCCGCGCACCACCTGGCTGCCGACATTGTGCCAGCGAAACAGCTTCAGGCCGCTCCGCGGCAGGAACAGCGCCCATCATGAAGATGAAGGCGAAGACGTAGCGCGCCCAGATCACCTGCACGACGGGATAGTGCTGGGTCAGCGTCTTGGACATGGCGTTGAGGACCGAGAAGCAGGCAACCGAGAAGAGGATGGCCAGGATGGCGCGCAGGATGTGGTCTCTCGCCGGAGAGGTCGCAGGCCGCAAGGCCGGCGGCGGGGTCTTGACGCTCATGGCGCGACCCTAGCGGCGTGGGTCAACCCTGTCCTGCGGCCTTCTCCCTCTCGACCTCGGCGTCGCTGGGCCACAGCAGCAGCGAGACGACCAGCAGGATGCCGAGCCCGCCGACGATGCCGGCGAAGCGGTCGACGCCCGGCATGATGCTGGTGGGCGGCGCGGGCCCCTGGATCATCGTGACGATGAAGACGAAGGCCGCCTGGGTGCCGACATAGCCGACGCCGTGCGTGCCGGTCTGCACGTGCATGCCGATCCATACGGCGCCTGCGATCATGGCGAGCCACCAGATGAACGACTCGACCTGCAGGGCGAGGCAGCCGAGAGCGACGACGCCGCCCAGCAGGCAGCCCATGAAGCGGTGCAGGGAGCGTTCCGCGACGGCGTGTCGGGTGCCCAACCCGCCGTCGGCGAGCACCGGCGCCGACATCACCACGGCCACCGTGATCGCCATCTCGGCCACATCCGGCAGGTCGAGCCAGATCCAGATCTGCAGCACGGCGACGACGGAGATCGCCGAGCGCATGCCGTGCAGGACCGCCGGCCATTGCGCGCCGAGCAGGTGGCGCCAGCCCGGCACCTGCGGCGGCGGATCGGCATGCCAGTCCTCCAGCAGGTTGGCCACGACGATGGCCGAGCCCACGCCGATGGCGACCTCGAACACGCGGTAGAAGGCGGTGTGGACCACCTGCAGCGGATCGTTCAGCCCCATCAGCAGAACCATGATCGTGGTGATCGACAGGAACAGCCAGGCCAGGCCGTGCGGACTGACCTGCATGGCGATCACCCCCAGCATCGTGATCGCCGGCGAGGAACAGGCAGAGCGCAACGTGATCGTAGGGCAGCCAGCGCGCCATGATGAAGCCCAGCACCGCGCCGGCGATGGTTCCGCTCAGCCGCAGCATGCCGCGGCGCAGCGAGCCCGCTCCGGTCGACATCAGCGACATGAATCCGCTGATCGCCGCCCACCAGGGCGATTCGACCTGGAGCAGAAGCGCCAGCGTGGTGGCGAGCGGCACCACGAGGGCGGCGACCAGGCATTGCCGCGTCCGCTTCGGATCCTCGCCCAGCTCGCCCATTTCCTGCCAATAGCCAGCCACACGTCCGGCCGATCATCCGGCCGCCCTCGGCGAAATCGTCGAGCACGACCCGGGCGAACGGCTCCTTCACGGGAAGATCACGGTGCGCGCGTCGGCGCCCATGTAGAGCTTGAAGCCGGGCGGCGGATCGACCAGAACGATCGTCACCGGAATGCGCCGCTGCAGGCGGATCCAGTCGGTCGTCGGGGCGACATAGGGCAGAAGCTTGTCCGGGCCCGGATCGCGGCTGATGCCGCGCGCGATGCCGGTGATCTTCGCGCGGTGGAAATGCCACGGCGCGCTGTCGAGCCAGACCCAGGCAGTGCCGCCGATCTTGAAGTCGCGGATGTCGTACTGCTTGTAGTTGGCCATGATGCGCCACGCCGTGGCGTCGACGATGCCGATCATCGGGATGTTCACCGTGGCGGTGTCGCCCGGCCGCACGGTGAGGTTGGTGATGGTCCCGGTGTTGGGCGACAGCACGTCGGTGCGGCTCAGCCGCCATTCGGCCATCGCCATCTCGGCCTTGGCGAGATCGAGCGCCGCCTGGTGGGCGCTGATGCTGGTCTCCGCCTTGGAGATCGCGACCTGCGAGATCGTCATCTCCGCCGTCGAGCGGCGCAGCTCGTTGTTGGCGCGGTCGAGCTCGGCGCGCGGGGCATCGTTGTGGGCGGCCAGCACGGCGTACCGCGCCTGCTGCTCGACGGCATAGGTGTGCGTCGAGGTTGCGGCGGCGAGTGCTGCCTGCGCCGTGGCGAGCTGCTCGCGCGCCACCTTGAGCAAGGCCGTCGGTTCTTCGATCTGCGGCCTTGCGCTGGTTGACATCGAGCTGGAAGGGCACCGGATCGATCGACACCAGCTTGTCGCCGGTCTTGACCTCCTGGTTGTCGACGACATGGACGGCGATGATCCGCCCCGTCACCTCCGGCGCCACCGCGACCAGGTCGGAGCGCACATAGGCGTCGTCGGTGTAGGAGACGAAATAGGTCAAGATCTCCCAGACGATGAACAGCACCAGCAGCGTGCCGCCGACTGTGATCAGTCGACGCAGCCGGCTCCGGGCAACGCCGGGCTTGGCGGCTTCGACGGGCGGCGGCGCGGCGGGTGGCGCAGGCGGCGGAACGGCCTCGGCCGGCGGGGCCGCCACGGGCGGCGCCGAATCTGCCCTCGCCCCGACGGTTGCCATATGGGACGCGCGGTCAGACGGCGACGCGGCATCCGCCGGCGGCTCGGGCCGGGGCGGCGCAGGCGGGGACACGGTGTCACTCATCGGCGGCAGAATAGCCGATTTTGCCCGGCTCCGGAGCGCCAAAGCCGCGGCTTTCGCGCTGCCTAGAAACCCATGCTCTTGATCTTGGCGGCCAGTGCCGCGATCGAAAACGGCTTGCCGATGAAATTGACGCCGGGATCGAGCACGCCGTGGTGGACGATGGCGTTCGCCGTATAGCCGGTGGTGAACAGCACCTTGAGGCCGGGCCGACGTTCGATGGCCGTCGCGGCGAGCTGGCGGCCGTTCATGCCGCCCGGCAGGCCGACGTCGGTGAACAGCAACGCGATGTCGTCATGCGCCTCGCAGGACCGCGAGCGCCTCCGCCCCGTCGCCTGCCGCGTAGACGGTGCAGCCGAGCTCGCGGCAGGCCGAGATGGCGAACTCGCGGACCACAGGATCGTCCTCGACGACCAGGACCACCGGCCCTTCGCCCGCCGCGCGGACCGGCATGGACCGGCGCCTCCGCCGCAGCCATTGCATCGTCCAGGGCACGCGGCAGGTAGATCTTCACCACCGTGCCGTGGCCGAGCTCGCTGTAGATCTTGAGATGCCCGCCGATCTGCTTGATGTAGCCGAAGGTCATGCTGAGCCCGAGCCCGGTGCCCTGGCCGCGCTGCTTGGTGGTGAAGAACGGCTCGAAGGCGCGCGCGATCGTCTCCGGGAGCCATGCCGGTGCCGGTGTCGGAGATGGCGATCAAGACGTACTGGCCTGCCGTCACCTCGACGTTGGCCGCGGCGTAGGCATCGTCGAGATGGGCGTTGGCGGTCTCGATGGTGAGCGTGCCGCCGTTGCCCATGGCGTCGCGGCCGTTGATGGCGAGGTTCAGGATGGCGCTCTCGAGCTGCGCGACGTCGGCCCGCGCCCGCCACAGGCCGCCGGCCAGGACGGTCTCGATCCTGACCTTCTCGCCCAGGGTCCGGCGCAGCAGCTCCGACATGCCGGCAACCAGCCTGTTGGCGTCGATCGCCTCGATCTGCAGCGGCTGCTGGCGCGAGAAGGCGAGCAGGCGCTGGGTGAGCGTCGCGGCGCGCGACACGCCGGTCTTGGCGAGATCGAGGAAGCGCGCGAACTCGGGCGACGGCTGCGAGGCGCGGCGGCCCATCATCTCGATGGCGCCGCCGATGCCGGTCAGCAGGTTGTTGAAGTCGTGGGCGATGCCGGCGGTGAGCTGGCCGACCGCGTTCATCTTCTGCGACTGGCGCAGGCTTTCCTCGGCATTCTCGCGCCGTACCTGCTCGTCCCGCAGGCGGCCGAGCACGTCGCTCTGCCGCACCGCGCGTCGCGAGGCGACCAACGCCAGGCCGAACAACGCCAGCGTCGCGGGAATTCCGAAGATCAGATGCGAAGCCATGCGGCTCAGCCAGGTGTTCCGGATGGTTTCGACGGCAGTAGCCATGCGCGACATAGACCGGCAGGTCGGGCAGCTTCCGGTACATGAAGAGGCGGCCGATGCCGTCGACGCCGGAGCGCTCGGTGACGTACTGCCCGCCCTCCGGACGCTGGGCGATCGCACGCATGAATCCGCTGTTTGCGCCGAGCCGCCTCGACCCGGCCGCCGGCCGGATAGCGCACCAGGACCTCGCCGTCGGCGCGCACGATCGAGGCGGTGAAGTCCTTGGCATCCGACGCCTGGGCGAACTGGTCGAGGAAATAGCCCGGCGAGATCGATACGGCGATCACGCCGTTGAAGCTGCCGTCGGCCCGCTGGCGTCGCTCGCTGTACTGGAAGAACTCGATCTCCTTCAGCGCGCCCGCGCAGCGTCTCGCTGACGTAGCGCTGCACGTTGCCGTCGCGATGGGCGACGAAATAGGCGCGGTCGGCATAGCTCAGCGCCGGTCGGCGCGGGAAAGACCTTGGCCGTGACCAGCGGGCTGCCATCGCTCGTCCAGCACCCAGACGTCGCCAACCTGGGGCAGCGATTCGACCAGGCGCTTGAGGCGCTCGTGGATTTGCCGTTCGTTCGTCCGGATCGAGGCGTTGGTGTAGTCATCGACCAGCTCGGCGACGTTGGACGCCGACCAGGTAGTCGGTTTCGAACGCGGTGCGCACGTTGACGTAGAGCAGATCGAGCGTCCGCGCGATGCGCTCCTCGGCCTGTTTCTGGGTGTCTTCGTAGGCGAGCCAGCTGGCACCGGCGAACAACAGCAGCGGCACGACGAGAGTGGCCACGACCAGCACCATCGACACTTCCGCCGCCGTGCTGCTGCGCAACCGCCAGGTGCGTCCTTGCAGGAGCCGCCGCATCGCCGGTGTCAGTCGCGGGCGATCAGCGACGCCACGAACCTGGAGAGCTCGACGGCGCTGTACGGCTTGGGGAAGACGTGGACCTTCGGATCGGCGATCGCCGACGGGGCATTCGCCCCGGAGCATCGGATGATCGGCACGTCCGGCCGGTGCTGCGCGGCGGCCTCGATCACCCGCTCGCCCGACATGTCGGGCAGGCCGATATCGACGATGATGGCGGACAATGGCGCACTGCCGGTGACGACATCGAGGGCCGCCTGGCCGGTGCCTGCTTCGATGCAGGCGATGCCGATGGCGTCCAGCGCATCGACCATGACGGCGCGAATCAGAAATTCATCCTCAGCCAGCAACACGCTCGACATGCAGCGATCCTATTCGGCCGCCCGGGCCAGGGTGGGCTGAGGCTTGAACGGCAGGATAGTTGTGCCGCGGGCCGCCGGCAGTGGCAAGGGCGGCGTTTCCACGCCCAGCGCGCGGGCGGCGTTCCACGCCCCAGCGCGGATCGAGCAGGAAAGCCCGTCGCGTGCACCGTGCAGTCGGCCTCGCCCGCGGCGACGATGCGTTCGGCCTGCTCCGGCTCGGTGATGATGCCGACCGTCCAGGTCTTGATGCCGGCCTCCCTGCGGATCCGCGCCGCGAACGCCACCTGGTAGCCCGGGCCGACCGGGATCTTCTGATGCGGCGCGTTGCCGCCCGAGCTGGCATCGACGAAGTCGCAGCCCAGCGCCTTGAGCTGGCGCGCCGTCTCGACCGTGTCCTCGATGCGTGAGGCCACCCTCGACCCATTCGACGCAGGAGAGGCGGATGCCGAGCGCCTTGTCGCCGGGCCATACCTTGCGGCAGGCCTCGAACACTTCGAGCGGAAAGCGGCGGCGCTTTTCCATGCTGCCGCCATACTCGTCGGTGCGCCGGTTGCTGAGCGGCGAGAGGAACTGGTTGAGGCAGTAGCCGTGCGCGCCGTGCAGCTCGACGACGTCGAAGCCCAGCCGCGCGCTGCGCAGGGTGGCGTCGACGAAGGCCTGCTTGACGCGCTTGAGTCCGACCGCGTCGAGCGCGACCGGCGTGTGCCATTTGGCTGTCGTAGGGGATCGCCGATGCCGAACAGGTCGTCCAGGGCAGGTCCGGCGCATCGGCCTGGGTGAGCGGCCCGCCGCCCTTCCACGGCCGCTGGGCCGAGGCCTTGCGGCCGGCATGGGCGAGCTGGATGCCGAGCTTGACGTGCGGCATCCAGCCCCGCGCCCACTCGACGACCGGCTTCAGCGCCGCCTCGTTGTCGTCGCTGTAGAGGCCGAGACAGCCCTGGGTGATGCGGCCCTCGCGCTCGACATGCGTCGCCTCGAGGCAGAGCAGGCCGGCGCCCGACATCGACAGCATGCCGTAATGCACCTGGTGCCAGGGCTGCGCGCTGCCGTCGACCGCCGCGTACTGGCACATCGGCGACACGACGATGCGATTGGGCAGCGTGACGCCGCCGATCTCGACGGGCGTGAAAAGCTGGGCGGTCATGAAGGTCCTTTGACGCGGTTGGTCGTCCTAACCACTGATCGACGCGCCGGCCTCGTGGCCAAGCCATTCCTCGATCAGGCGGCGGGCGATGGAATCGCGGCGCGGCATGAAGAACGAGCCGTCCTTGGGCAGGTTCTCCGGCCGGAGTTCCTCGCGGCTCAGCCAGCAGCGCGCTCTCGAGCTCCGATTTGTTGACGTCGAAGTCGAGCGACTCGGCCTCGGCATGGAAGCCGATCATCACCGAGGCGGGGAACGGCCAGGGCTGCGAGGAGCGGTAGGTGACGTTCTTCACCTTGCACCTTGACCTCCTCGTAGACCTCGCGGGCGACGGCGTCCTCGAAGCTCTCGCCCGGCTCGACGAAGCCCGCGAGCGTCGAATGCATGCCGCGCGGAAAATGCTTGCCGCGTCCCAGCAGGCACTTGTCGCCGTGATGGACCAGCATGATCACCGCCGGATCGGTGCGCGGGAAATGCTCGGTCTTGCAGTTCTCGTTGGTGCACATGCGCACGTGGCCGCCGCGCGTCACCTTGGTGGTGGCGCCGCACACGCCGCAATAGCGGTGGCGGCGGTGCCAGTAGGTCATGCCGCGGGCATAGGCCAGGATCGAGCCCTCGCGCGCGAACAGCAGCGCGCCGACCTGGCGCAGGTCGACGAACTCGCCGAGCTCCTTCAGCGGCACGTCCTTGCCGGTGACGTCGACGGCGAAATAGGGCGTGCCCTCGACATAGCCCAGGAAGACCTGGGTGTCGGCCGAGTTGGCGATGGCGCGGCCCATCATGCCCTGCAGGAACACGGCCTCGGGACTGCCGCCGGTCTTCACCAGGTTCTTCTCGGTGTCGATGGGAACGAACCGCGCCGCGCCCGAGGAGGCGAGCTCGATCATGCGCTCCTCGTCCTCGCGCTCGTGGCTGGCGCGGTCGATTTCGGCGCTGGAATAGGGATTTCTGGGGTTTTGCTGCATGGCGGCGGACCGTGCCACAGCGGGCGCTGGCGCTGCAATCGCTGAGCGCGTCCTCCGTGCGCACTTCACGCCTCTCGCCGCTGGAGCGGCGCGTCCAGCCATGAGACTCGCAGCGCCCGCGCCAGCACCTCCGCCACATGGACCGCCTGTCGGTTGGCGCCGTCGGCGATCTGGTGGCGGCAGGAGGTGCCGTCGGCCACGATCAGCGCCCCCGGCTCGGCCTTGCGCACGGCCGGCAGCAGCGACAGCTCGGCCATGGCGATCGAGGTCGCGTAGTGCTCGGCCTCGTAGCCGAAGCTGCCGGCCATGCCGCAGCAGCTCGAGTCGATCGTGCTGACGGCGAGGTCCGGCACCAGCGACAGCGCCTCCTGCACCGCGCTCATGGCGCCGAACGCCTTCTGATGGCAGTGACCGTGCAGCAGCGCGGTCTTCTCGGGCAGCGGCTTCAGCTCAAGCTTCGAGCCGCCCTGCCTTCTTCTCGCGCACCAGAAATTCCTCGAACAGGAAGGCGTTGTCGCAGACCGCCTTGGCCTCCTCGCCCAGCCCCATGGCGAGGAACTCGTCGCGCAAGGTGAACAGGCAGGACGGCTCGAGGCCGACGACCGGCACGCCCTTGGCGACGAAGGGCATCAGCGCCTGCAGCAGGCGCCGCGCCTCGCTTTTGGCCTTGCTCGACCTGGCCGGTGGCGAGATAGGTGCGGCCGCAGCACAAGGCCGGCGCGCCGAGGGTCGGCCAGGCCACGGCGACGCGATGGCCCGCCGCCACCAGCACGCGGCGCGCGGCATGCAGCACGTCCGGCTCGAAATTGTTGGAGAAGGTGTCGGCGAAGATCACGACCGTGGCGTCGCTCTGATCGACGTCGGTCGTGGCGAGGAACGTGTCGCGGCGCCACTGCGGCAGGCGGCGCTCCTTGGCGAAGCCCAGATAGGACTGCACGAACCAGGCGAGGTTGAACAGCCAGGGCAACCGCCGCGCCCACGGCGCGATCTCGGGCAGGTTGCCGATCAGGCGGTCGCGCAGGCGGAGCCCCTTCCTCATGCGGCGCGCCGACCTCACCTCGATCTTCATGCGCGCCATGTCGACGCCGGTCGGGCAGTCGCGCTTGCAGCCCTTGCAGCTCACGCAGAGATCCATCGCCTTGGCGACGGCGTCCGAGGTCAGCGCCTCGGGGCCGAGCTGGCCCGACAGCGCCAGCCGCAGCGTGTTGGCGCGGCCGCGCGTCAGATGCACCTCGTCGCGCGTCACGCGGAAGGAAGGGCACATCGTGCCGGCGTCGAACTTCCGGCAATGGCCGTTGTTGTTGCACATCTCGGCGGCCTTCGCGAAGCCACCGGTCGGGTCGCCGCCGCTGCCCGGTGCGGACGCCACCTCCGTGAGAGGATCGGTCTGGACGTTCCATGCCGACCAGTCGAGCGCCGGCTTGTAATCGACATTGGCGTAACCCGGCTTGAAGCGGAACAGCGAGCGGTCGTCCATGCGCGAGGGCCGCACGATCTTGCCGGGATTGAGCATGCCGGCGGGATCGAACAGATCCTTGACCGCCTCGAACGCCTTGGTGAGCCGGGGGCCGAACTGCCAGGCCACCCATTCCGAGCGCACCAGCCCGTCGCCGTGCTCGCCCGAGAAGGCGCCCTTGTATTCGCGCACGATCGCCGAGGCCTCCTCGGCGATGGCCCGCATCTTGGCGGCGCCCTCGCGGCGCATGTCGAGGATCGGCCGCACATGCAGCGTGCCGACCGAGGCGTGCGCATACCAGGTGCCGCGCGTGCCGTGCTTGGTGAAGACGTCGGTGAGGCGCTGCGTGTAGTCCGCGAGATGCTCCAGCGGCACCGCGCAGTCCTCGATGAAGGACACGGGTTTGCCGTCGCCCTTCATCGACATCATGATGTTGAGGCCGGCCTTGCGCACCTCCCACAGCTCGGCCTGCGGCCGGGCTCGGGCATCTCGACGACGCTGCCGGGCAGGCCGAGATCGCCCATCAGCTCGACCAGGCGCTGGAGATCGCGGAGCTGGGCCTCGCGCTCCTCGCCCGCGAACTCGACCAGCAGGATCGCCTCGGGCTTGCCGATCAGCGCGCGCTCGATCACCGGCCGGAAGGCGGGATTGGCGCGCGCCAGCTCGATCATGGTGCGGTCGACGAGCTCGACCGCCGTGGGCTTCAGCTTGACGATGTGCTGGGCGCTTTCCATCGCCTTGTAGAAGCTCTGGAAATTGACGACGCCCAGCGCCTTGTGCCTGGGCAGCGGCGCCAGCTTGAGCGTGAGCCGCTGCGTCACCGCCAGGGTGCCCTCGCTGCCGACCAGCAGGTGCGAGAGGTTCACCGAATTGTCGAGCGTGTAGGGCCGCTCCGACTGCGGGAAGAAGATGTCGAGGTTGTAGCCGCCGACCCGGCGCAGCACCTTGGGGTACAGGCGCTCGATCTCGTCGCGCTCGGCGAAGGCGAGCGCCGCCACCTTGTCGGCGATGGTCCGGACCGCCGGCGGCATGTCCTCCGGCCGCGCCGAGCCGAAGCGCGCCCGCTGGCCGTCGGCCAGGATGGCGTCGATCGAGGCCACGTTGTGCACCATGTTGCCGTAGCGGATCGACCGGCTGCCGCAGGAATTGTTGCCGGCCATGCCGCCCAGGGTGCACTGCGCCGAGGTCGAGACGTCGACCGGATACCACAGGCCGTGCGGCTTCAGCCAGGCATTGAGCTGGTCGAGCACGACGCCGGGCTGGACCGTGACCTCGGCGCGGTTCTTGTCGAAGCCCACGACCTCGCGCAGGTACTTGGAGACGTCGACGACCAGCGCCTGCCCGACGGTCTGGCCGCACTGCGAGGTGCCGGCGCCGCGCGGCAGGATGGCGGCCTTGGCGTCGCGCGCCACGTCGACGACCAGGGCGAGGTCGGTCTCGTCGCGCGGCAGCACCACGCCCACCGGCTCGACCTGGTAGATCGAGGCGTCGGTCGAATAGCGCCCGCGCGAGGCGGCGTCGAAAAGGACGTCGCCCTTGATGGTGCGGCGCAGGGTCTGCTCAAGCATGTTCAATCGAGGTTCACTCCGGTCCCACTTATTGTATAGAAAATACAAGACGCGCGGAGGGCGTCAAAAATGCGCCTGAACTCCCATCCCAGCGGCCGGCATTTCCTGCAGATCCCCGGACCGACCAACGTGCCCGACAGGATCCTGCGGGCGATGGACTATCCGACGATCGATCACCGCGGGCCGGAGTTCAATGCGCTGGCCAAGAAGGTCCTGCGCAGCATCCGCCAGGTCTTCCAGACCAAGCAGCCGGTGATCGTCTACCCGGCGTCGGGCACCGGCGCCTGGGAGGCGGCGCTGGTCAACACGCTATCGGCCGGCGACCTGGTGCTGATGTGGGAGACCGGGCATTTCGCCTCGCTGTGGAAGAAGATGGCCGACAAGCTCGGCATCAAGTCGGAATTCATGGGCGGCGACTGGCGCAAGCCCGCCGATCCGGCGGCGATCGAGAAGCGCCTGAAGGAGGACAAGGACCACGCCATCAAGGCGGTGTGCATCGTCCACAACGAGACCTCGACCGGCGTGGTGAGCGACATCGGCGCGGTGCGCCGCGCCATCGATGCGGCCCGGCACCCTGCCCTGCTGCTGGTCGATACCATCTCCTCGCTGGGCTCGATCGACTATCGCCACGATGCCTGGGGCGTCGACGTCACCGTGGCGGGCTCGCAGAAGGGCCTGATGCTGCCGCCCGGCCTCTCCTTCAACGCGGTGAGCGAGAAAGCGCTCGCCTCGTCGAAGACCTCGAAGATGCCCAAGGCGTTCTGGAACTGGGACGAGATGCTGACGGCGAATGCCAACGGCTGGTTCCCCTACACCCCCGCCACCAACCTGTTCTATGGCCTGAGCGAGGCCTGCGACATGCTGCTGGAGGAAGGGCTCGATTCCGTCTTCGCCCGCCACACCCGCCACGCCGAGGCGACGCGCACCGCCGTCACCGCCTGGGGCCTCGAGATCCTGTGCAGCGACCCCAAGGCCTACTCGGGCTCGCTGACGGCGATCATGATGCCCGAGGGCCACGACGCCGACGCCTTCCGCAAGATCGCGCTGGAGAACTTCAACCTGTCGCTCGGCCAGGGCCTCAGCAAAGTCGCCGGCAAGGTGTTCCGCATCGGCCATCTCGGCGACTTCAACGACCTCATGCTGATGGGCGCGCTGTCGGGCGTCGAGATGGCGCTGGGTCTCGCCAAGGTGCCGCACAAGGCGGGCGGCGTGCAGGCGGCACTGACCTATCTGCGAGACACGGCGCCGGGCGCACGCCACTGAACCTGGGCGGCCGTGCCGCTTCAGTCGAGCGGCGGTAGCTGCTCGGCTGCCACGGAAGCGGCGAGCGTATTGTCGACAGCGGCCTCGAAAGTCGCGCCGGGAGAGACGAAGCCGCCCGACACCAGGCTGTCGCGCAGCCGGTCGTAACCGGCGCGCGGCAACACCGGCGTGTCGCCCCAGATGCCGAGCGCCTTGTAGCGCGTACACGCGGCCTCGAGGATTGCCGGCGCCAAGTCGCTGAAGTAGGCCGAGATCGCCTGCGCGATCTCCCGACCGCTGGCCTTCGCCACCCACTTCTCGGTGCGATGGATCGCCCGCACCATGCGCCGCAGCTCGTCGCGTCGGGTCGTGAGCAATCCGCGCCGTGCATAGAAGGTCGTGTAGGAGGTAGGCCCGCGGCGCGCCGCCTCGTACCAGACATGCGCGGCGCCCTCGGCCAGCAGCAGGCTGGGAAAGGGCTCGAACACCTGGATGACGTCGACCTCGCCCGCCTTGAGCGCCGCCACGTTGCCCGCCATCGTCCGGTCGGCGACCCGCGCAATGGCGGCGGGGTCGATGCCGGCGAGACGCAGATCGTGCTGGAGGCAGAGCCACGGCGTCGGCACCTCGCTGACGGTCGCGAGCCGCACCGACTTGAGGTCGGCGAGCGTGAAGCCGGGCCGTGGCGCGCGTCCCATCAGCAGGAACGGATCGCGCGTGACCACCTCGGCGAAGCTGACGATGTCGCAGTCCGGCCGCTTTTGATAGGTCTCCATGACCCGCATTGGTCCGCCCCAGCAGACGTCCACCGTGCCGTCCATCAGGCGATTTGCTGCGTCCTGCGGGCGGGGCGAACTGGTGAAGCGGATCTCCACACCCTCGGCCGCGAAGGCGTCGCGCGCGAGCGCCACGTAGAAAGGCGCATAGAACAACGCGCGCAGGGATTCCTGGAGGACGATGGCCATGGCCGGAAGAACCTTTTAGGACGCGACCGTCGACACCATGCGCGGCGAATTGCCAAGCCGGCAAGGGCTTGAGGAAAAGGCCAGGGCCGCGTTCAGGATGCCCGCCGCGGCAGCCGTCCGTTCGACGCGCGGATCTCCGCGACCGCTCGATCCCAACCGGCAATCCGCTCAGGGCCTGCCGGATGCGTGTCGAGCATTCCCGTTTCCCTCTGGCCCGATGCCCTTGCCATCGTCACCAGGAAGCCGCGCGCCTTGTCGAGATCGACGCCGGCGCGGTACAGGATCAGCGCCGCCAGATAATCCGCCTCGCGCTCCTGCTCCTTCGAGAACGATATCCCGCCAATAGCCCCGCCAATGTTTGCGCCCGTTTCCATGGCGGACCGGGTGACTTTGGCGCTGCGATGGCTGCCGTGCGATGCAGCGGCGGCGGCGGCGCCAAGGAGAATGGCGCCGATCACGGCACCGACTACTTTATTGCGCTGGCCCGTCGCGATGTGGTTGGCCGCCTGATGGCCCATCTCATGAGCGATCACCAGGCACACTTCTTCCTCGTTTGCAGCGTACTCGACGATCCCGCGGTTGACCGTGATCAACCCGTTCGGCCGGGCGGTGGCGTCCAACGAACTGTCCCGCACTGCACGAAGCCTCCATTCGCACACGCCGACATTCATCTCGCTGCAGACCTGCGCGGCGGGCGCGCGGATACGCCGGGCTGCGCTGCGCAAGGTTTCGAGAACTTCTTCGTCCGTTACGGCGCGGCGCGATGGCGGCCCACCCGCCCTCTGCACTTCGGTTTGCGCCAGGCCGAGTTGGCCCTGGCTGATCTCCGGCAGCCGGTGCACCGCACCCGAACATCCGCAGACAAGGGACGCTCCCGAAAGCGCCATAAAAGACCGACGTCGCATGCGTGCGTCCTCCTCTTCCCGGAAGACGAAACGGCAAAGACGAGCGTTACAGAGAAACCGCGCTAGGGAATCGGCAGCGGCGCCGGGTCGCCGCCGACAGGGCGGCGCAGGCAGGCGACGTGATGGCCCGGCGCGACTTCGATCAGCGGCGGCGGCGTCACCCGGCACTCGGCGATCGCATAGGGACAGCGCGTGTGGAAGTGGCAGCCGGGCGGCGGCTTGGCCGGGCTCGGCACGTCGCCCTGCACGATGCGCTTGCGCTGCGCGCCGGCGCTTGGGATCGGGCGCCGTGGCGGCCGACAGCAGCGCCTCGGTGTAGGGATGCAGCGGCTGGGTGAACAGCGTGCGCTTGTCGGCCAGCTCGACGATGCGGCCGAGATACATCACTGCGATGCGATGGCTGATATGGCGCATCACGGCGAGGTCGTGGCTGATGAAGAGATAGGCGAGCCCGAACTCCTCCTGCAGGTCGATCAGCAGATTCAGCACCTGCGCCTGCACCGAGACGTCGAGCGCGGAGACCGGCTCGTCGGCCACGATCAGGTCGGGGTTGACCGCCAGCGCCTTGGCGATGCCCAGCCGCTGGCGCTGGCCGCCGGAGAATTCGTGGGCGTACTTGCGCATGGCGTCGGGCCTGCAGCCCGACGCGCTCGAACAGGCGCGCCACGCGATCGTCGGTCTCGCGGCCGCGTGTGATGGCGAAGTTCTCCAGCGGCTCGCCGACGATGGTGCCGGCGGACAGGCGCGGGTTCATCGACGAGTAGGGATCCTGGAAGATCGTCTGGATGCGCCGGCGGTGCGGCCACATGGCGCCGGGCTTCAGCGCCGTCACGTCCTCGCCGCCCAGCAGGATGCGCCCGGCGGTGGGCTCGATCAGCTTCAGCACCGTCTTGCCGATGGTCGACTTGCCGCAGCCCGATTCGCCCACCAGCCCCAGGGTCTCGCCCCTGGCGATCGAGAAGCTCACGCCGTCGACCGCCCTCACCTCGCCCACTCGGCGCTGCAGCAGGCCGCCATGGATCGGGAAATGCTTCACGAGCTTCTCGACCTCGAGGACAGGCGCTGTCGCTCATGGCGCGCTTGCCCTGACGCGCTCGACTTCCCAGCAGGCGACCGTATGGCCGCCCGCCGACATCGACGAGCGGCGGCGGCTCGCGCGCGGCAGCGCTCAGTCGGCAAAGCCGCAGCGCGGCGCGAAGGCGCAGCCGACGATGGGCCGCGTCAGGAGCGGCACCAAGCCGGGGATCTCCTGCAGCCGGGGCCGCGTGCCGGCGGCGTCGGCCTCGACGTCGAGCCGCGGGATCGCCCGCATCAGGCCGCGCGTGTAGGGATGCAACGGCTCGGTCGAACAGCGCCTCGACCGGGGCCTCCTCGACCTTGCGGCCGGCATACATCACGACCACGCGTTCGGTGGTCTCGGCCACCACGCCGAGATCGTGGGTGATCAGCACGATGGCGGTGCCGGTCTTCTCCTTCAGCGTCCAGCATCAGGTCGAGGATCTGCGCCTGGATGGTGACGTCGAGCGCCGTGGTCGGCTCGTCGGCGATCAGCACCTGCGGGTCGCAGGCGAGCGCCATGGCGATCATCACCCGCTGGCGCATGCCGCCCGAGAGCTGGTGCGGATATTCGTCGAGCCGGCGCCTGGAATCGGCGATCCGCACCAGGTCGAGCATCTCGCGCGCCCGCTCGCGCGCCGCCCGCCACGGCACGCCGAGATGGCGCACGACGTTCTCGGCGATCTGCGTGCCGACCGTCAGCACCGGGTTGAGGCTGGTCATCGGCTCCTGGAAGATCATCGAGATGCGGTGGCCGCGCAGCGCCTTCATCGCTGCCTCGGAGAGCGTCGTCAGCTCGCTGGCCCTCGAAGCGGATCGAGCCCGACGCGATGCGGCCGGTTTCCGGCGGGATCAGGCGCAGGATGGAGAGCGCCGTCACCGACTTGCCGCAGCCCGATTCGCCGACGATGCCCAGCGTCTCGCCTGGCGCGAGGTCGAACGACACGCCGTCGACGGCCCGCACCACGCCGTCCAGCGTGTCGAACTGCGTGTGCAGGTCGCGGACTTCGAGGATTGCGCTCACATCCGCCTCGCCAACCGCGGATCGAGCCGGTCGCGCAGCCCGTCACCCAGGAGATTGACCGCCAGCACGGTGATGGCGAGGAACGTGCCCGGGATCAGGAT
Organism: uncultured Alphaproteobacteria bacterium; assembly: GCA_963843185.1. Lineage (GTDB taxonomy): Bacteria > Pseudomonadota > Alphaproteobacteria > Reyranellales > Reyranellaceae > Reyranella. Next base: position 141,978 of record CAWJJJ010000018.1, on the reverse strand, counting down.
CGTCCAGGGCGCGATCTGGAAGAAAGTGCGGCCCTGGGCGATGATGTTGCCCCAGCTCGGTATCTCCGGCGGCACGCCGGCGCCGAGGAAGCTCAGGCCCGCCTCGATCAGCATCGCCGAGGCGCAGACATAGGTCGCCTGCACGATCAGCGGCGCCAGGGTGTTGGGCAGCATGTGGCGCAGCAGCAGCTTGGCGTTCTTCGTGCCGCCGGCGATGGCGCTTTCGATGTAGGGCTGGCTGCGGATCGACAGCACGACGGCGCGCACGACGCGCACGACGCGCGGCACCTCGGGAATGACGATGGCGACGATCACGATGGCAAGGCCGGGCCGAGTCAGGGTGATCAGGGCGATGGCGAGCAGGATCGAGGGGATCGCCATCAGCCCGTCCATGACGCGCATGACGATGCCGTCGACCCGGCGGAAGTAGCCGCAGGCGAGGCCGAGCGCCAGGCCGAGCAGGCTCGAGAAGGCGGCGACCGAAAGGCCGACGATCAGCGACACGCGCGCGCCATAGACCGTGCGCGAGAAGACGTCGCGGCCGAACTGGTCGGTGCCGAACCACCAGCGTTCCGACGGCGGCCTGAGCCGGTTGACGGGTGCGATCTTGAACGGATCGCTGGTGGCGATGACGGGCGCCAGGATCGCCATGACGATCAGGGCGGCGAGCAGCATGCCGCCAAAGGCAATGGTGGGGTTGCGCCGGATCGGCGCTCGCCAGGGAGAAGCGGCGCGGCGGCAGGACGAGGTCGTCGGCGAGGATGGCCATGTCAGTAGCGGATGCGCGGATCGAGGAAGGCGTAGGAGATGTCGATCAGCAGGTTCACCAGCACCTTGGCGGCGGCGAACACCAGGATCAGCCCCTGCACGATCGGGATAGTCGCGCTTGAGCACGGCATCGACGGTGAGCCGGCCGAGGCCGGGAATGTTGAACACCGTCTCGGTGATCACCACGCCGCGAGATCAGGAGCGCGATGCCGATGCCGATCACGGTGACGATCGGCACGGCGGCGTTCTTGAGCGCATGCAGCAGCAGCACGCGGTCGGTCGCCAGGCCCTTGGCATTGGCGGTGCGGATGTAGTCCTGCTGCAGCACCTCCAGCATCGAGGCGCGGGTGATGCGGGCGATCAGCGCCATGTAGGTGACGCCCAGTGCCACCGAGGGCAGGATCAGGCTTTCGACGAACGGCCAGAAGCCTTCGCCGATCGGCCGGTAGCCCTGCACCGGCAGGAGCTGCCATTGCACGGCGAAGAAGTAGATCAGGATGTAGGCGAGCACGAAGACCGGCATGGCGAAGCCCAGCACGGCGAAGCCCATGACCAGGCGGTCGACGAGCTTGCGCGCCTTCCAGGCGGCCACGACGCCGGTCGGGATGGCGAGCGCCACCGCCACGAACAGCGTCGAGAGCGTCAGCGCCAGGGTCGGCTCGACGTCGCTGCGCGATCAGCCGCGTCACCGGCAGGTTGGAGAAGATCGACACGCCGAAGTCGCCGTGCAGCAGGCCCCACAGCCAGAGGGCAAATTGCTCGACGACCGGCCGGTCGAGCCCGAGCTTGGCGCGCACCGCGGCGATCGATTCAGCGGTGGCGTCATCGCCGGCGATGATTGCCGCCGGATCGCCCGGCGCGAAGCGCAGCAGGAAGAACACGAACAGCGCCACCACCGCCATCACCGGCAGGGTGGCGAACAGGCGACGCACGATATAGGCGGTCACGTAATCATTGCCTCCCCCGTCACACGGGGGAGGTGGCCCGCAGGGCCGGAGGGGGAAAGCCCCGGTCGAGGCGTCTGCAAGTTAAAGATCATGATCATGGTATTTCGGATATCACCTTTGGGGCTTTCCCCCTCCGCCCCCTTCGGGGGCACCTCCCCCGTATGACGGGGGAGGTTCAGGCTATCGCTATTTCTTCGTAATGCCCCACAGCACGGCCAGGCCGGTGTTGGGCACGATACCGTCGATCCGGTCGGCGCGGTAGGCGAGCGGCGTGTCCCATTGGCCGAACGGGATATAGACCACCTGTTCCATCGCCCTGGTCTGCAGCTCCTTGGCGATCCTCTTGCGCTCGTCCTCGTTCGAGGCCATGCCGAAGGCGTTGCGCAGCTTCTCGATCTCGGGATCGCACGGCCAGCCGAACAGGCCCTTGTCGCAGGCAGCACCAATCCAGGTGTGCAACACGGGGTTGGCCGCGCCGACGCCGCCCGTCGTGGTGATGAAGATGTTCCAGCCGCCCTGCGCCGGCGGCTCCTTCTTGGCGCGCCGCGACACCACCGAGCCCCAATCCATCGACTGGGCATCGACGTTGATGCCGGCCTCGCGCATCGCCTGGATCAGCACCTGCGTGGCCGGCGTGATGGTGTTGTGGTCGGTGGTGGCGAGGATGGTGATCGGCTCGCCCTTGTAGCCCGCCTCCTTGAGGAGCTGCAGCGCCTTCTTGGGATTGTACTCCTTGAAGAACGCGCTGCCGCCGTCGTTCTCGTAGGGCCCGCCGCAGGTCAGCATGCCGTGGCACACGCGGTAGTATTTCGGGTCGCCGACGATGGCCCGCAGGAAGTCCTCCTGGTTGACCAGGTAGTACATCGCCTGGCGTGCCTTGATGTTGTTGAACGGCGGATGCAGGTGATTTAGGCGGATCATGCCCTGTGTGCTGTCGATCTTGCCGGTCTTCATCAGCTTCACGCCCTTGGCCTTGGCGAGCAGCGGCAGGAAGTCGATGTTGGGGTTTTCGTAGAAATCGATCTCGCCGTTGACCAGCGCCGACATCGCGGTCTGCGGATCGGAGATCCACAGCAGCTCGATGCGGTCGACGCCCGGGATCTTGCTGCCGGCGAAGGACGACGGCGGCTCGTTGCCCGGCCGCGGCACATAGTCCTTGTTCTTGAGATAGACCGCCTTGCTGCCCGGTACCCATTGGTCCTTGGCGAAGACGAAGGGGCCGGAGCCGATCGACTCCTTGACCTGCTGCTGCGGGTCAGTGAGCGCCTCCTTCTCGCGCATGATGGCCGCGATCGAGCTGCCGCTCTTGCCCAGCGATTCCAGCACCATGCCGTAGGGTTCGCGCAGCACCATCCTGAAGGTCTTGTCGTCGACCGCGTCCAGGGCAGTGACGTAGCCCATCAGGCGCTGGCCGACGCCGTCCTTGGCGCCCCAGCGCTTGAGCGAAGCGATGACGTCTTTGGTGGTGACCGGCGAGCCGTCATGGAACTTGAGCCCGTCGCGCAGGGTGAAAGTGTAGGTCAGCCGGTCGGGGCTGATCTCGTACTTGCCGACCATCTGCGGCTGCGGCTTCTGATTGGCGTCATTGCCGAACAGCGTATCGTAGACCAGCGCGCCGTGGATGTTGGCGATGGTCTGCGTGGTCCAGACAGGGTCGATGACGCGTACATCGGCGTGCATCACCGCCCGCAACACCTTCTCCTGCGCCATCGCCGACAGCGGCAGGACGAGCGCGACAAGGCCGGCCAGTAGTCGGAACATCATGCTTCCCCCAAAACCCGTAAATTCCCCATGCACAAAGTATGCAAAGCAGCGCGCTTGTCCAGCGAAGCAAGCCGCGCGTCATCGCCTCGCGATCTTCCGCCGGTCTCTTTCTTGTGCGTCCCGGTGGCGAACGCAGCGGCAAACGGGCGCTTTGGCGCCTAGGGAACGACGCCGGCGGGCAGAGAGGCGCAATGCCGAGCGATGGCGCCCGGCGTGGTGAGCCAAATCTGCTCGCGGCGTGCCGCGATGTGGCGCAGCGCCCGCTTGAGATGCCTCAGGCGGTGCGGCTGGCCGACCAGGTAGGCATGCAGCGCCACGCCCATCACCAGCGGCCGTGCCTGGGAGAGCTCCAGCATCTCATCGAACTGATCGACGATCATGTCGGCGAAGTCCGGTCCGCCCATCTTGCGCGCGGCGATGGCGGGAATGTCGTTCACCTCCTGCGGATAGGGCACCGCCATGATCCGCCTGCCGCCGCGGCAGCGAAACCACACCGGCTGATCGTCCATGCACCAGTCGAGCAGATAGCGGTAGCCGGCTTCGGCCAGGAGATCCGGCGTGCGGTGACTGTGCGAAATCCACGGACCGAGCCAGCCTTCCGGAGAGCGACCCTCGGCTTCCGTCAGGCGGGCGGTCGCCTGGCCGATCAATTCGCGCTCCTTTGCCTCGTCGAGGTCGCCCTGGCGCTCCGCATTGGTTCGCCCATGGCCCACGATCTCGTCGCCACGCGCACGACAAGCGGCTACCAGGCTGGGCGCGTAGTCGTACATCGCACTGTTGACCAGGGCGGCAAGCGGCAGGTCGAGGGCATCGAAGGCGTCGAGCATGTACCAGGCGCCGACCCGGTTGCCGTAGTCGCGCCAGGCGAAGTTCAGCACATCGGGCTGGGGCCTGCCCGGCGCCAGCTCCGCGCCGAGGCCGTCGCCGAAGGAAAAATGCTCGAGGTTGAGTGCGAAATAGACGGCGAGCCTGCGCCCGCCCGGCCACGTGTAGTCGGCGCGGTCCCGCAGCGGCATATAGTCGTAGCGATCGTGGGTCGATAGTTTCATCACCTAAACGTAGCGTCGGAAATCGCGATGGGCTACGGTTACACATCGAATGAAGAAGCCGCCGGTGCCGCCGCGCGGGTGCCAGGGAGGAATTGAAGCGTTGACGGCGACGAATGCTGCAGCACTGCCCGCATCGGCTGGAGCAACGGCCCGCCCCCTGCGACTCGCCGCGCCCTTGTGGGTCGGCGCCCTGCTGATCGTACTGGTCTTCCTGGTGATCTACCCGCTGACGATGCTGATCTTCGGGGCGTTCAGCGATTCCAATCCCGTGGTCGACGGGTTCGGCAACTTCAAGCCGTCGGTCAAGCATTTCATCGACGTCCTGGGCAACGAGAACGTCCATCTCGCCTTTTTCAACGCGCTCGCCGCCTGCGGCGGGGGCACGATCCTGGCGGTCGTGATCGGGCTCTTCTTCTCGTGGATCGTCGTGCGCACCAACACACCCTTCAAGGGCTTCATTGCCGGCGCCAGCATGATCCCCCTGTTCGTGCCGCCGCTGGTCGCGGGCGTCGCCTGGGGCATTCTCGGGTCGCCCAAGACCGGCCTTCTCAACATCGTGTTGAAGTGGCTCGGCATCGACTACCGCTTCAACTTCTACTCGATGACCGGGCTGATCGTGGTGTTCGGCATCTACTACGCGCCCTACGTCTACATGTTCACCGCGTCGGCGCTCAAGAACATGGATCCCAGCCTCGAGGAGGCCTCGGAGGTGTCGGGCGCATCGGCGTTCACGACGATCTTCACCATCACTTTCCCGCTGATCGCGCCGGCCATCCTGGCCGGCTCGCTGCTGTCGTTCGTGGTCATGCTCGGCATCTACGGCGTGCCGGCGGCGCTCGGCGCGCCGGCCAACATAAACGTGCTGACCACCTATATCTTCCAGCTCACCGCCTGGAGCCCGCCGCTCTACAACACCGCCGCCGCCGTCGCGATCCTGCTGATGGTCGTCACGGCGATCCTGGTGTGGGCGCAGCAGCGCATCCTGTCGGGCAAGAGCTTCGCCACCGTCGCCGGCAAGGCGTTCCGGCCGCGCGCCCTCAATCTCGGTTCATGGCGGTGGTTCACCTTCGGCCTGGCGTTGATCTATCTCTTCGTCGTCGTCGTGTTGCCGACCCTGGCGCTGGTCATCGCGGCGTTCCGCAAGTTCCTGTTCTTCAAGGATTTCGACGCGCTGTTCGACATGCGCCAATACAGCTGGGTCCATTTCAACGCGGTGTTCGACAATCCACTCACCATGCTGTCGATCTGGAACACGCTGAAGGTCGGCGCGATAACCGCCGTGGTCGGCGGCGCGCTGGCCTTCGCCATCGGCTATACGGTCAATCGCACGCATGTCGCCGGGCGCCGTTTGATCGACCTGCTCGCCACCCTGCCCGTCGCCATCCCCGGCCTGGTCGTCGGCGTCGCCTACCTGTGGGCGTGGATCGGCCTGCCGGGCGGCCTCTACGGCACGCTCTGGATCCTGGCGCTGGCCTTCGTTGCACGCTTCATGCCCGACACGGTGAAGGCGCTCTCCACATCGTTCCTGCAGATCCACAAGGAGCTCGAGGAAGCAGCCTGGATCTCCGGCCGCGGAATGCTCAGCACCATCCGCACGATCGTGCTGCCGCTGGCCCGCCCGGGCGTGGTGGCGGCGATGACGCTGCTGTTCGTCCTGGCGATCCGCGAGCTGGGCTCGTCGCTCTTTCTCTACACCAGCGACACGACCGTGATGGCCGTTCTGCTGCTCGACTACTACGAAGGCGGCAATACCGGGAAGACGGCTGCCTTCAGCCTGGTGCAGACCGCGATTCTCGCGGTGCTGCTCGGCATTACGACCTGGCTTTCCCGCGATGCCGCGCAGGGCAGCGCCCGCGTCGGCTGACGAAACACCGCAATAAGGAGGAAACCGATGAAAAGACGCACGATCGTGAAGGCTGCCGGTCTCGGACTGGCAGGGGCATTCGCCGGCCTGCCGGCGCTGGCACAGGATGAATTCGGTTCGAAGGAGCTGATCGCGGCGGCCGACAAGGAAGGCCAGCTCACCTACTACACGGCCAACTTCGCCGAGGTCGAGCAGGAGGTCATCAAGGAGTTCAACAAGCGCTTTCCCAAGATCAAGGTGGCCATGGTGCGCGCGCCCGGCGGCCAGCTCATCACCCGCATCAAGACGGAGGCGGCAGCAGGCAAGCTCGCGGCCGACGTCGTCAACCACTCCGACCGCGGCCTGATGCTGGCGCTGGCCGACCTCTTCCAGGATTACGCCCCGCCCAACGCCGCCGACTACCGGCCCGACGCCCTGGTCTCGCCCAAGCTGTGGCCCGGCGTCACGCTGGGCTGGGCGATCGCCTACAACACCCAGCTCGTGAAGAACCCGCCCAAGACCTGGATGGATCTCACCAAGCCCGAATACAAGGACAAGCAGATCGGCCAGGTCGTCGGCCCGTCGGGCGGCACGACCTGGACCCGCATCATGTTCGAGCGCCAGGTGCTGGGCGAGGACTACTGGAAGAAGCAGGCCGCGCTCGGCATCGCGCTCTTCCCGTCGGGCGCTCCGACCTCCGACTCTCTGGTGCGCGGCGAAATCTCGATCGCGCCCCTGCTCTACAACATCATCTACACCAAGATCGTCGACGGCGCGCCGGCCGAGGCCATCTTCGCGCCCGAGGGCGTGCCGATCATCCCCTACGCCGACGGCATTCCCAAGACGTCCAAGAATCCAAACGCCGCCAGGCTGTTCATGAACTGGCGGCTCAGCAAGGAAGGCCAGGCCTTCCAGATCGCCAAGCTCGGCAACATCACTTCGCTCAAGGAGCCGCCGGCCTTCCCCAAGGGATGGGATCCCAAGGTGATCAAGGTCTGGGTGCCGAACTTCGAGCAGTTCGAGAAGCTGCGGACACCCTGGCTCGAGGAATGGAACAAGACCTACGGCTATCGTCAGTGAGTTCCGCGCTTCTCATCGAGCACCTGGTCAAGCGCTTCGCGACGGGCAAGCCCGCCGTGGACGACGTGAGCTTCGACGTGCCGGCAGGCGAGATCGTGGTCCTGCTCGGCCCGTCGGGCTGCGGCAAGACCACGACGCTGCGCTGCGTGGCCGGCCTCGAGCATCCGACCGCCGGCCGCATCTCGATCGGCGATCGTGTCGTGTCGGAGCCGGAACGCGGCGTGCTGGTCAGTCCGCGCGAACGCGACATCGGCATGGTCTTCCAGTCCTATGCCGTGTGGCCGCACATGACGGTGCGCCAGAACGTGGCCTATCCGCTGAAGCATCGCCGCAACGGCGGCGGCGGCGACATCAAGGCCAAGGTCGACAACACGCTGGAGCTGGTCGGACTCGGCGACTATGCCGAGCGCTCGGTGACGCAGCTCTCCGGCGGCCAGATGCAGCGCGTGGCGCTGGCCCGAAGCCTGGTCTACCGGCCGCAGCTGCTGCTGCTCGACGAGCCGCTCTCCAACCTCGATTCCAAGCTGCGCATCCGCCTGCGCGACGAGCTGCGCCGCATCCTGAAGCAGACCGGCATGACCGGCCTCTACGTCACCCACGACCAGTCCGAGGCCGTGGTGCTGGGCGACCGCATCGGCGTGATGCGCGAGGGCAAGCTGCTGCAGATGGCGCCGCCGGCCGAGATCTACAATCGTCCGGCCGATCCCTTCGTCGCCAATTTCACCGGCGCCTCGAACGTGCTCCTGGGCAAGGTACTGGCGCGCAGCGGAGACAAGGCGACCATCGATCTCGGCGCCGCCGGCCGCATCGAGGCCTGGACGCCCGAGCCGCTGGCCGCCGGCGACAGGGCGCGCGTGGCGCTGCGGGCGGAGAACGTGCGGCTGGGCGAACGCGGCGCCGCCAATGCGTTCTCGGGCCGCGTGATCGAGCGCCGCTACCAGGGCATGCAGACCGTGTACGACGTCGAACTGGGCGGCCAGCGCCTGGAAGCCCTCGAACTGGGCACGGCGGCGCGCCACGACGACGGCGAGATCGCCCTCACCCTGCCGCCCGACATGTGCTGGGCCTATCGCGACGAAGGCGCGGCCTCGATCGACTGAAGCGCGGCCCTCGCCCGCGTCACCGTTGAAGGCGGCGCCGCTCCCCGGTAGCGTCGGCAGTCGGCGTTGGGGCGAAAGAGAAAGCGATCTCATGGCGACGGCTTCCGGCGAGGGGAAAGGCACGCGCAGGCCCGTCCTGCCGATCGTGGCCTATGCAGTTGTCGCGGCGTTGATCGTCGCGGCCGCTGTCGCCTTCTGGACGGGCGTGCTCCGCAGCGATCGCCCGTCGCCGGCAAATCCAAAGACGGCGGCACCGACCGAGCCGGCGCGCACCGTCCAAGGGCTGCCGCTGCCGCCGCGTCCGGCACAGCCCGAGGCGGCTGAGCCACCCAGGCAGGAGCCCGCGGTGTCATCGCCGCCGTCACCGAGCGAGGCCCCGGCGACGGAGACGCCCGACCCGAAGAAGACCGCGTGCACGGCCGACATCGGCCCCTGGCCCAGCGACAAGACGGAGCAGGCCAAGGCCATCCAGATACTCCTGCGCGATCTCGGCCTCTATGGCGGCACCACCTACGGCACGGTTGGTCCATCGACGCGCGCGGCGATCCGCGCCTTCCAGCTCGCAGCGGGCGAGGCCGAAACCGGAGAGCCCGGCGAAGCGCTGTTCGAAGCGCTCAAGAAGAAGTGCGCCGCGCAATGATCGCGATCGGCCCGCCGCCGGCCGGTCCCTGGTGCTCGGCGCCGCCCGAGACGTAGAGCATCGTGTCGCCGATCGCGCCGGCCAGCACGCCGCCGACCAGGGCGCGGGCGTGGCGCGTCGACTGTGAATGTCGCTGTCGTCCAGCATGGTGTGACGCCGGCCGCGGATCTCGCCGGACGGGGACGCTTCGGCCTTGGCGAGGACGGCCACGGTCTCGCCGCCGAGACGACCGAGGACGCGCCGCGCCGCCTCGGCATCGATGGCGTCCGTCATCACGTCATGGTCGATCACCAGGTCGCCGGCCCAGCCGGCGGCATTGCCCAGCACGACGATCTCGTTGCGCAGAAGCTCGACGCCGGCCGACGTGCTGGCGACCCTGGAGTAGAGCGACCAGTCGCGGCAGATCGCGGACTTGGTCGCGGCCGCCGCCGGCACCTCGCCCAGCGCCACCGCGACGCCCAGTGCCGAGGCGCCGCGCGAGAGGGCCATCGAGTGATAGGTGTCGTCGGTCGCCGTCGTGGCGCCACGCCGCGCGGCCTCCTCGATGCGCTCCCTGGTGAGCAGCGGGCACTTGATCTGGACGAAATGCACGTCCGGCGGCGCGGCGATGCCGGCATCCTTCATGGCGGCCGAGACGGCCGACGCCGTCGCTTCGATCTGCGCCGCGCGGCCGATCTCCTCGGGCGCGAAGGCGCGCGTCAGGCCGACGCCGATGGCGAGCCGCTTGCCCGTCGCGGCCGTTGCGGCGCGGTCTCGCGGCAGAACACCAGCAGATGCGGCGAGAGCCCGCCCTCGGTGCCGCCCGACATGACGATGGCGACCCGCCGTCGATCTCCGACGGCGCGCACTTCAGGCTCTCCGCCAGCAGCAGCTTCAGCGCCAGCGTGGCGTAGCCGCGGGTGAAGTCGTTGACGCAGCCATTGCCCTCGGTCTTGCCGACGATGGCGACGATGGTCGCGGGATCGACTTCGCCCGCCGCCATGGCGGCGGCGAGCGGCGCGGTGTCCTGCGGGCCGGCGGTCGCCAGCCGCAGGACTCGGGCGCGGCGTATCGTGGTCACGCTTTTCCTCTGTCCAATTCGGGCAGAAGCCCTTGAACGGCTGCATCCATCATCTGTCGGTAAAAGGTCGATGCCTTTGCAAGGTGCGTCCGAAACTCCTCTCTCTCGTCCTGGTCGCCGATGTGATCGGTCAAGCTGGCCACCGCGTCCAAGTCAGCCTCCGCCGCTCGAAGGACGTCGGCAATCGCCCATTCACTTGACCGCTGAACGGGGGGCGCGTCGAGGTCCTCTCGATCGGGATCCAGATCACGGAACTGACGGACGACCGACATAATCATGTACAGGTGCGAAGACATCACTTCGCCGATCTGCCTCCGCAGCCTCCGTCTTCTAAATTCGTCCGAAACTTTCGTGGACAGCGCGCTCAGCTTCTCAAGATTGGGTTCGGCTGCCTGAAGTGCTTCCATCAGCTTGATCGCCAGTGCCCTGTCCATCGGACATGTCTCCTCGTGCCGACCGCAGCTTTCCTCCCGGCAAGTCCTGCCTGTCCACGCATTTTGGGTTGTAATATGAAGCACTCACGCCGCCTTGCCGGCGTCGCTGCCGTGGCGCGCGCGGCGGCGCTGCAGCCAGATGACCGAGACGAGCGCGATGCCGATCACCAGGAAGGACACGCCCGTGGTCACCGTGCCCAGGGCGTAGAGGACGGGCGTGGTGACGTTGGTGGTCATGCCGTAGATCTCGAGCGGCAGGGTGTTGAAGGTGCCGGACGTATAGAGGCTGCGCGCGAACTCGTCGTAGGAAAGCGTGAAGCCGAACAGGCCGACGCCGATCAGGCTGGGCAGCAGGATGGGCACGACGATGTAGCGGATGGTCTGCCACGAGGTGGCGCCGAGGTCGCGCGCCGCCTCCTCGTAGCGCCGGTCGAAGCGGTTGAAGACGGCGAACATGATCAGGAGCCCGAACGGCAGGGTCCAGGTGAGATGCGCGCCGAACGCCGAGCTGTACCAGGCGGTGTCCCAGCCCAGCACGCGGAACAGCAGGCCGATGCCGAGGCTGACCAGGACCGAGGGCACGATCAGGCTGGCGATGGCGAGATAGAAGATCAGCGCCGAGCCGCGGAAGCGCGTGCGGAAGGCGAGGCCGGCCGCGAAGGAGGCGACGACGGTCACCAGCATGGCGGCCACGCCCAGCATCATCGAGCGCTCGAAGGAGCCGGCGAAGTCGCCGACCATCTGCTTCTCGAACAGGTTGCCGAACCAGTGGACCGACATGCCCTGCATCGGGAAGGTGAGCCCGCCCGTCGGGCCCTGGAACGACAGCACCAGGATGGTGATGGTGGGCCCGTAGAGGAACAGCACGAACAGGCCGAAGAAGCCGGCGAGCAGCCAGAAGGCGGGACCGCGGCGGCCGTGCTGCACGCTACAGCTCCTTCCGGATGTCGACCATGCGCATCATGGCGGCGACGGTGAACAGCACGAGCAGCAGCAGCACGACGGCGTTGGCCGCCGCCGCCGGATACTGCAGCAGCGACATGGCGTTCATCATCATCAGCGAGACCGAGGCGCTCTGGCCGCCGCTCATCATGCGCACGGTGACGAAGTCGCCCATGACGATGGTGACGATGAAGATCGAGCCGATGGCGATGCCAGGCTTGCACAGCGGCACGATGACGAAGCGCAGCGTCTGCCAGCCCGTGGCGCCGGCGTCGCGCGCCGCCTCGAGCAGGCTGCGGTCGATGCGCATCATCGAGTTGAAGATCGGCACCACCATGAACAGCGTGTAGAGGTGGACATAGGCCAGCACGACCGCGAAGTCGGAGAACAGCAGGAACTCGAGCGGCTCCCTGATCAGCCCGAGCTGCAGCAGCGTGGTGTTGGCCAGCCCGTTGCGGCCGAGGAACGGGATCCACGAGATCATGCGGATGACGTTGGAGGTCCAGAACGGGATGGTGCAGACCAGGAACAGCACCATCTGCCAGGTCGCCGACCGGACATGGAAGGCCAGGAAGTAGGCGACGGTGAAGCCGATCAGCAGGGTCAGCACCCAGGTGATGGCGGCGAACTCGACGGTCTGCAGGTAGGTCCGCCAGGTGACCGGCGAGAGCAGCAGCTCCTCGTAGTTCTGCAGCAGGAACGCCGGGATGATCTGGGTGGTGTTGTAGTCGAAGAAGCTCACCACCACGATCGTGACGATCGGCACGACCAGGAACAGCAGGAACACCAGGGCGAGCGGCGCGACCTGCAGATAGGTGACCCAGGCGGAAACACGTTTCATGATTTCAAGCTCCTCTCCCCCGCTAGGGGGAGAGGACGGGTGAGGGGGTTACGCGACGTCGAGTCCCCCTCACCTAACCTCTCCCCCTAGCGGGGGAGAGGAACATGAAGGGCACGCTCCCTAAGCCGCGATGAACTGAGTTCCACTTCTGGACCATGTAGCGGTCCTCATCCATCACGGCGTTCCAGCAGGCGACCGCGCCCATGCGCTCGTGAACGAGCCGCCGTCGCGCACGGCGCCCTTCTTCTCCACGACCTTGCCCTGCGGGTTCTTGATGTCGCCCTGGGCGGGCTTGCCTTCCATCCAGAAGCCCCATTCGTCGGGCGTCATGTTGGCCTTGGCCGTCTCGAGCACCGCCGAGTAGTAGCCCTGGCGGTTGAGGAAGGCGCCGACCCAGCCCGACAGGTACCAGTTGATGTAGTCGTAGGCCGCGTCGAGCTGCGCGCCCTGCAGGTGCTTGGCCAGGGCCAGACCGCCGCCCCAGGCGCGATAGCCTTCCTTGAGCGGCTGGTAGATGCAGGGCACGCCCTTGCCGCGCACCGCCGAGACGGCCGGCGACCACATCGACTGGATCACGACCTCGCCCGAGGCCATCAGGTTGACCGATTCGTCGAAGGTCTTCCAGAAGGCGCGGAACTGGCCGTCCTTCTTGGTCTTGATCAGGAAATCGATGGTCTTGTCGATCTCCGCCTTGGTCATGTTGCCCTTGTCGCCGTATTTCAGGACGCCGGCCGATTCGCAGATCATCGCCGCGTCCATGATGCCGATCGAGGGGATGTTCAGGATCGACGTCTTGCCCTTGAACTTCGGGTCCAGGATGTCCTTCCAGCTGTCGATCTTGCGGCCGACCAGGTCGGGGCGGATGCCCAGCGTATCGGCGTTGTAGATCGTCGGCATGATGGTGAACCACTGGGTCTGGCGCCTTGGCGAACTTGGTCGAGCCCGCGCCCTCGACGAAGCTCACCGTGTTCGGCGCCGTGCCCTGGGCGATCACGCTGTCGGGCTTCAGCTTGCCGGTGGTGAAGATCGGCACGATCTTGTCGAAGTACTTGATCTTCTTGACGTCCATCGCCTGCAGGTTGTTGGCCGGGAAGACCTTCTTGATCATCCAGTACTCGATGTCGCCGATGTCGAAGGAGTTCGGCTGCGTCACCACGCGCTGCACGACGGCGTCGGAGTCGAGCGCCGTCATCTGCAGGGTGATGCCGAGGTCGGCCTTGCACTTCTCGGCGATCTCGTTGATGGCCGACACGCCGGTGCCGCACTGGCGCAGCACGATGTTCTTGTTGTTCTGCGCCCAGATCACGGGGAAGCCGGTGACCGCACCGCTGCCGATCGCCGCGCCGGCGAGGCTCGCCGCGCCCTTCAGCATCCTGCGCCGTCCGACAGCCATTCTGTTTACGAGCCATCTCTGTTCCTCCTTCAGTTGTGACGGCGCGGGGCCGCCTCCCCTTCAGCGCCCGAGAACGTGCACGTCCTTGGGCGTCCATGACAAAACCACGGGCTGGCCGGGCGCCACCGGATTGGCGTCGAAGCGCGCCTCCGACAGCACGGCCGACAGCGTGTCGAGGCCGGCCACGTCGATGCCGACCTGCACGGTCGAGCCGAGATACTCGACCGAGCGCGCGATGCCGCTGAGCGACGTGGCGTCGACCGGCGCATTGCCGGGCTGCACGGTGATGCGGTCGGCCCGGATGGCGACATGGCTTGCCCCGCCCTGGGCGCGCGCCACCGCCGCCGGCAGCACGTTGTGGCCGCCGATGAAGCGCGCCACGAAGGCCGAGGCCGGCTTGTTGAACACTTCGCGCGCCGTGCCGGCCTGCTCGATCCTGCCGTGGTTCATCACCACCACGAGATCGGCCAGCGCCATCGCCTCGTCCTGGCTGTGGGTGACGTGGATGAAGCTGATGCCGAGCCGCGTCTGCAGGGACTTCAGCTCCTCGCGCATGCGGATGCGCAGGAAGGGATCGAGCGCCGAGAGCGGCTCGTCGAGCAGCAGCACCTGCGGATCGGTGATCAGCGCGCGGGCCAGCGCCACGCGCTGCTGCTGGCCGCCCGAGAGCTGGGCCGGCAGGCGGGCGGCGAAGGGCTCCATCTGGACGCGCTTCAGCATGTCGAGCGCGCGCGCCCGGCGCGTCTCCTTGTCGACGCCGCGCATGCGCAGGCTGAAGGCGACGTTGTCGGTGCAATCGAGGTGCGGAAACAGCGCGTAGCTCTGGAACATCATGGCCGTGCCGCGCGCCGCCGGCGGCAGGTGGGTGATGTTCTCGGAGCCCAGGATGATGTCGCCCTCGGTCGCCTCCTCGTGGCCGGCGATCATGCGCAGGGTCGTCGTCTTGCCGCAGCCGCTGGGACCCAGCAGGCAGCAATAGGAGCCGGCGGGAATGCGCAGGCTGACCGTATCCACCGCCGCGGTCTCGCCGAAGCGCTTGGTCAGGGCGACCAGTTCGATGTCGGGCCTTGTTGCCATCGTTCCCCCGGGAAGCAAGCCCCATGCCAGTACTGTAAAATAGGCTGGGGAAAAATGCGCTGGGGAATGGCGTGGCTCTTGCGTCCTCTCAGACATCCCTCTCCGCCGCGCAGCGGGGGAGAGGGCGGGGCCCATTGCGAAGCAATGGGAGGGTGAGGTGGTGCTTCCTGAAGAACCGGCTGCTCCCATTACAAGCACCGCAGCCCACCTCACCCTCCCCACGCTGCGCGTGGGTCCCCTCCCTCTCCCCCCGCTTCGCGGGCGGAGAGGGCGCTTGAGGGGGGACGGGACTGGGGATGTGTTGCGCTGAAGATATGCGCGACACTTGGCGGCACGAGTTGAGGGAGCGAAGCGGATGCGGTTGATCGGGGTCGACGTGGGCGGGACGTTCACGGATCTGGTCTATGCCGACACGGAGGCCGGCCGGACCGCCGTGCACAAGATCTCGACCACGCCGGACGACCCCTCGCGCGGCGTCGTCGCCGGGCTGATGGCGCTGTGCGACAAGTACGATATCCCGCGCGAGACGATCGACGTGGTGTTCCACGGCACGACCATCGCCACCAACGCCATCCTCGAGCATGACGGCGCGGTCACCGGCATGATCACCACCGGCGGCTATCGCGATATCCTGCATATCGGCCGCCACCAGCGGCCGCAGCACTACTCGATCATGCAGGACATCCCGTGGCAGAGCCGGCCGCTGGTCAAGCGCCGCCATCGCAAGACGGTGACGGAGCGGCTGGTGCCGCCGAAAGGCGAGGTGCTGGAGCCGCTCGACGAGGAAGGCGTCCGCCAGGCCGTGCGCGAGCTCAGGGAAGCGGGCGTCCAGGCCATCGCCATCTGCTTCCTGTTCTCCTACCTCGATGCCAGCGCACGAGGCGCGCGCCATGGAGATCGTGCGCGAGGAATATCCCGAGTGCTTCGCCACCACTTCCTCGTCGGTGTCGCCGCAGTTCCGCGAGTTCGAGCGCTTCACCACGACGGCGATGAACGCCTTCGTCGGCCCCAAGGTGCGCAACTACGTGACGCGCCTCGAATTGGAGATCGAGGCCTCGGGCTTCAAGGCCGACCTCCGCATCATGGCGTCCAACGGCGGCGTGGCGACGCCCGCCATGGTGGCCGAGCGGCCGGTGCTCACCCTGCTCTCGGGTCCGGCGGCCGGCGTGATCGGCGGCGACTGGGCGGGCGGCCTGTCGGGCCGGCGCAACCTCATCACCTTCGATGTCGGCGGCACCTCGGCCGACATCGGCATCGTCACCGAGGGCGGTTTCGGCGAGGCCACCGCGCGCGACACCTGGATCGCGGGCTTCCCCGTGCTGGTGCCGATGATCGACGTGCACACGATCGGCGCCGGCGGCGGCTCGATCGCCTTCGTCGACCAGGCCGGCGCCTTCAAGGTCGGGCCGCGCTCGGCCGGCGCCGTGCCGGGACCGGCGGCCTACGGCCTGGGCGGCACGCGCGCCACCGTGACCGACGCCAACGTCGTGCTGGGCCGGCTCGATGTCGGCAATTTCCTGGGCGGCACCATGTCGCTCGACGAGGTGGCGGCACGGCGCGTGATCGGCGAGCTGGCGCGCGAGCTGGGCCTTTCCGACCGCGAGGCGGCGGAGGGCGTGGTGACGCTGATCAACGCCAACATGGCCAACGCCATCCGCTCGCGCACCGTCCAGAAGGGCATCGACCCGCGCCACTACAGCCTGGTCGCCTTCGGCGGCGCGGGCCCGCTGCACGGCGTGGAAGTGGCCGGCATGCTGGGCGTCACCGAGGTGATCGTGCCGCCGCATCCCGGCATCACCTCGGCGGTCGGGCTGCTGATCAGCGACCTGCGCTACGACGCCATCCGCACCTCCTTCCAGGTCTCGGGCGCGGCCGACCTGGCGCGCATCAATTCCGACTTCGCCGCCATGGCCAAGGAGCTGGCCGGACGCTTCACCGCCGACGGCGTCGATCTCGGCCGCGTCAGCTTCGAGCGCCGCGGCGACTTGCGCTATGTCGGCCAGGGCTACGAGCTGCGCGTGCCCTTCCCCGACGGCGCGATCGATGCCGGCGCGCTGGCCAAGGTCTTCGAGGCCTTCCACGAGATCCACCGCCGCGAGTACGGCCATCACTTTGCCGACTTCGGCCATCGAGATCGTGAACCTGCGGCTGGTCGGCGCCGCCAGCGCCGCCACCATCGCCAAGCCGACAGTCGGCACGGCCACGTCTCTGGACGCCGCGAAGGCGCGCACGCGGCACCTGCACCTTCCGCGTCGACGGCAAGCTCGCCGACTACCCGACGACCTTCTACCGCCGCGACCTGCTGCCGACGGGCGAGCGCATCCCCGGCCCCGCCATCGTGCTGCAGATGGATTTCGACCACGGTGGTGCCGCCGCAGCACAGTTTCGAGGCCGACACGGCGGGCAACCTGATCGTGCGGCGGGCCGATGCCTAGCGGACGCACCCTGAAAGTAATTTCTGGTATTTCCGGTATTTCCGGTATTCCCGCCGGTGGTTTTGACGCCTTCCCGTCCTCCCGACCGGAGCCGAGCGAAGCGAGGCGTAGTGGAGGGACCTTTTCTGTAGCCACGCCGACAGAAAAGGTCCCTCGACTGCGCCGCCCTTTGGGCGGCTTCGCTCGGGATGACGGGGAGAAATACATGGCCGACTCTCATCGAATGGTCGGCAGGCATAGGCCACAACATTGCGCGCGGTTGTCAATAGACTTTCGGCGACGGAGAGTTTTTTCGCACCGGCAAGAGGGGCCGGAAACGGGCGTCAGCGAATTCACACATCCTCATCCTCGGGGTGCGCGTCATCACTGATCGAGCAAATTAACCTCACCCTGCAGGAGGCGCGAAGCGCCGTCTCGATCGGGCGGAGTAACCCCGACCTGATCGTCGGCAAACGCGCACCACGTGTGGTCTCACCCTTCGAGACGCGGCCCTGCGGGCCGCTCCTCGAGGGTGAGGTATTTATGCGTCAGGAGACAGAGCCATGAGCACCGCCCCGCGCCGCCAGCCGGCGCTGAAGCCCGACCGCATCGACCCGATCACGACCAGCGTGATCCAGGGCGCGCTGGAGAACATCGCCATCGAGATGGGCTACAAGCTGATGCGCATGAGCTACTCCTCGATCATCCGCGAGTTGGAGGATTTCGGGGCGGCTCTGGTCGACGCCGAAGGGCGCGGGCTCGCCGAATTCGGCGCAGTCGACGCCGCTGCAGTCCGGCCCCATCCCGGGCTACATCCGCGGCGTGCAGCGCATCATGGCCGAGCGCGGCGAGACGATCCGGCCGGGCGACGTCATCATGCACAACGACGCCTACTCGGGCGCCAGCCACGGCCCGGACGTGGCCTTCATCGTGCCGGTGTTCGTCCAGGGCCGGCTGATCGCCTTCGCCGCCACCACGGCGCACCATCTCGACATCGGCGCGCTGTCGCCCGGCTCGTGCGGCATCGTCGAGGCGATCGACGCCTATGCCGAGGGGCTGCAGTTCAAGGCGATCAAGGTCTACGACCGCGGCGTGAAGAACGACATGGTCTGGCAGATCGTGCGCGACAATATCCGCGCGTCGGACCTCGTGGTCGGCGACATGGACGCCCAGGTGGCCGCCGCGCGCATCGGCGCCGAGCGCATGGTCGAGCTGGTCGAGCGCTACGGGCTCGAGACCTTCGACCTCGCCTGCACCGCCCTGATGGACCATGCCGAGCGGCTGATGCGCCAGGCCATCGCCAAGCTGCCCGACGGCGTCTATCGCGCCGAGACGGCGATCGACGGCTATCTCGACAGCGACGATCCTTCCAAGAAGGAGCTGCCGATCGTCGTCACCATCACCAAGAAGGACGACTGCCTGGTCGTCGACCTCACCGGCACGGCGCCGCAGGTGCCCGACCGGCCGATCAACATGCCGCTGGAAGGCACCGCCGACATCGCGATCTGGCTCACCATCCGCTCGGTGCTTTTCGACACCGAGATCCACGGCCATATCCCGGTCAATGCCGGCCTGATCCGGCCGATCACCATCATCGCGCCCAAGGGCTGCCTGGCCAACCCGACCTTCCCCGCGCCGACGATCGCCCGCTTCTGCCCGGGCAACCAGCTCGCCGACACGGTGATGAAGGCGCTGTCGGCGGCCATGCCCGGCAATGTCTCGGCCGGCATCGGCAACCTCAAAGTCATCGCCTTCTCCGGCCTCAAGGACGAGACGCACTGGGTGCACATGGAGATCTTCGAGGGCTCCTATGGCGGCCGGCTGGGCAAGGACGGCATGGACGCCGTCGACACGCTCTACGCCAACACGCGCAACAACCCGATCGAGGACATCGAGACCCACCTGCCCTTGCGCGTGCTGCGCTACGAACTGCGCGAGGACGTGGCCGGCGCCGGCAAGTGGCGCGGCGGCCTGGGCTCGGTGCGCGAGTTCGCCTTCCTGAGCGACGGCGGCGCCTCGGTCGAAGGCGAAGGCCATCGCTACCGGCCGTGGGGCTTCCTGGGCGGCAGCGAAGGCATGCCGGCCAAGCTCGACCTTTTAGCCGGCGGCACCACGCGCGCGCTGCCGTCGAAGGTGCCGCACATGAACATCGCCAAGGACGGGCGGTTCGTGTGCTACGGGCCGGCGGGCGGCGGATATGGCAATCCGCTGGAGCGCGATCCGGCGAAGGTGGCGGATGATGTGCTGGACGGCGTGATCTCGGTCGAGACGGCGCTCAAGGACTATGGCGTCGTGGTGTCAGCCAAGGGCATTGTCGACCGATCCGCAACAGAGAAGGCACGTGTCGGGCCTATCGGCTGAAGTTGCGGCCCTCTGAAGCGTGTGCTCGTCACCGGGGATCATCGACTTGATCTAGGATCGCTTTGACCCCCTACAAGCCTGCCAGCAATCGCCTAGCGCTGCATCGCGTACCAAAGATGCCACAGGGGGCTAGTCCGGGTCGTGGTCTGCCTCAGACACCTCACGCGTCGAAGCTGAGCTGCACGGTCTTTGGTGTAGTCGACGGGTTCATAGCAGAAGCCGACTTCACTCGCGTAAGTACGGTCTTCCAGCGTGATCACTACGGAAGCCAGCTTCCAGATCACTGCCAGCAACACCACTACGATTAGCCACGGCAGCCAGAGTTTCATCGCGCCCCCCGTCCTGGCAATGCAGACAGCACTTCACTCCTTCAATACGCCTTCCCCGTCGGATAGGTCGCGAACGCCGGCACGGCAGGGTCCCTGTGGTCCCACGGCTGCGCGCTCTTGACGAAGATGTTGGCGTCGGGCCGGAACCAGCTCGCATCGTCGAAGGTGCAGACCCGCACGCCGACGATGTCGGGCCGGGTCGACACCTGGACGTAGAGCGGCGTGCCGCAGTCGCCGCAGAAGACGCGCGTGATGTCGTTGCCGGAGTTGGCCTTGGCGAGGTAGCGCCGGGGTGAGCCCTGGACGATCCGGAACGCCGCCGCCGGCATGCGCACCGCCGCGACATGCGGCGCGCCGCTCTGCCGCTGGCAGTCGCGGCAGTGACATTGCAGCGCAAACTGCGGCTCGCCCGCGCATTCATAGCGCACCGCCCCGCACAGGCACCCGCCGGTTCGCGTCAGCATATGGTCCTCCCCTCGTCAGTCGACTTGGGTGAAGGATGGCAGCATCGGCTCCCGTTGCCCATGGCGCCGGGTTTCCAACTGCGTCCGAGTTCGGGCCAGACACGCCGGAGCGCGGACCTCCTCAGGTCGTGGGCCCGAGTCCGTTCGTGCTTGAATGTGTGGCCCTGAGTCCAAAGAAGACGCGCCACTGGGGTGGCGCGCCCCCAGCAATGACACAGCCTGGATGGCGCCGCGGCCGGTCGCCTGCCGCAGGCCACGACCGGCTTGCGACGCCCGGAAGTCCCGGTAACATCTGCGGGCGCGTTTGTGCCCCGGCTGTTTCCTGGGGAAGCCATTGTCCCTCCCGGCCACCGTGTCGCTCGTGGTCCGGTCGGGACGAGCAACGGGTGGCGCAATGCCAGGTTGGCAGGGGCAGTCCTAGGCGGTGGGCTCGAGCCACGCGATCGGCGCCCGCCGGCGCCCCTGCGCCAGACCGTGCGGCCCGCTCCCCCTCGCGCTGATCGGCGGCGCGTTGCTCCTCGCCGACGGGGCGCGCGCCCAGACGGGGCCGCCCCAAATGCCGCCCGTCGAGGTCGTGGCGACCTCGCCCTTGATCGGCTCGGGCCTCGACCGCAACCTCGTTCCCGCCCAGACCAACGTGCTCAACCGGCAGGACCTGGAGCGCGAGGGAATGCCGCAACTGGTGCGATCGCTGGAACGCGAGGTCGGAGGCGTTTCGTCCGTGTCGGCCTCCGGCAATCCGTTCCAGCCGACCCTGTTCTACCGCGGCTTCGCCGCGTCGCCGCTCCAGGGCACGCCGCAGGGACTGGCCGTCTACGTCAACGGCATGCGGTTCAACCAGCCGTTCGGCGATACCGTCTACTGGGACCTCATCCCGGACGTCGCGATCGACAGGGTGAATCTCGAGGGCTCCAATCCCGTCTTCGGCCTCAATGCCCTGGGCGGCTCGCTCAACGTCAGGCTGAAGGACGGCTTCAGCTTCCAGGGCACCGAAGCCGCCGCAGCCGCCGGTTCGTTCGGCCATGTCCAGGGCGAGTTCCAGTTCGGACGCCGCAGCGGGGGCGTCGCGACCTATGTCGCGGGCAGCGCGCTGCACCAGAACGGCTGGCGCGACCTGCAGTCGTCCGACATCCAGAACATGTTCGCCGATATCGGCTGGCAGAGCCCGCGGGCCGAGCTCCACCTCAACGTCACGGCCGCCAACTCAGGCCTGAACGGACCGGGCACCGCGCCCGTCCAGCTGCTCGCCGCCGCGCCGGGTGCGCAGTTCACCGCGCCCAACTGGATCGCCAACAGCTATGCGGCGGCCAACCTGTCGGGCAACGTCGACCTCGGCGACACGCTTTCGCTGCAGGCGCTGGGCTACTACCGCTATTTCCGGCAAAGCGTGATCAACGGCAACGCGCCCAACGACACGCCGTGCGCGGACGGATCCGGCCTGCTGTGCTTTTCGGGCGGGCCGAGCACGACCGTCGGCGGCGGCCCGATCAGCGACTTCCTGGGCGGCGGGCAATACGGCCAGCTCGACACCCAGAGCACCAGCACGCATGGCTACGGCGGCAGCCTGCAGCTCACCGACACCGGCAAGCTGCTCGGCCGCGACAACAACCTGGTCGCCGGGGCGAGCCTGGACATCGGACGGACGCAGTTCGGCGCGACGTCGTATGTCGGCGGCCTGACCTCGGGCGACAGGACCTTCATCGGTCCCAGCGTGGCGATCGACGAGCCGGGCACCAATTCTCCCGTCAGCCTCGCCGCCGACAGCGTCTCGTGGGGCTTCTATCTCACCGACACCTGGCGGCTCACGCCGCGGCTGGCGCTGACGGCGTCCGGCCGCCTGAACGTCGCCACCATCAACCTCAGCGATCTCGCCGGCGGCGACCTCAGCGGCGCGCACAGCTTCGTGCACTTCAATCCCGCCGGCGGCCTCACCTACCAGATCGCGCCCTGGCTCACGGTCTATGGCGGCTATGCCGTCGCCAACCGCACGCCGACCCCGGCCGAACTTTCCTGCGCCGGCCCGTCCAATTCCTGCAGCCTCGCCAATTTCTTCGTCGGCGACCCGGACCTGAAGCAGGTCGTGTCGCGCACCTTCGAAGCCGGCCTGCGCGGCAGCCTTCCGGTCTTCGAGAAGGGCCGCCTGCGCTACAGTCTGGCGCTCTACCGCAGCGACCTCGACGACGACATCGCCTTCATCAGCAGCCCGGTGGAGGGCCGCGCCTTCTTCGCCAATGTCGGCAGCACGCGCCGCCAGGGCCTCGACGCCGAGCTGCGGCTCACCACCGAGCGCTGGCTCGCCTATGTCGATTATTCCTTCATCGACGCCACCTACCAGAACGCCTTCGTCGAGGGCTCCGGCAACAACCCGGCCGCCGACCTCAACGGCAACATCACCGTGCTGCCCGGCAGCCGGCTGCCCGGCATCCCGGCCCATCAGGTGAAAGTGGGGGCCTACTACAAGGTGAGCGACAAATGGACACTGGGCGCCAACCTCGTGGCCGCCAGCAGCGTCTACCTGGTGGGCGACGCGGCCAACCTGACCGCGCCGCTGCCGCCCTACGCCACGCTCGATCTCACGACGAAGTACAGGCCGCTGCCCAATGTCGAGGTCTTTGCCTCGGCACGCAACGTGACGAACAGCTGGTACTACAGCTTCGGCACGTTCTCGCCCACGTCGTCGGTCGCGATCGCGCAGGCGCCAGGAGCAACCGCCACGCCGAGCTACAGTCCTGCCGCACCGACCAGCATATTCGCGGGCGTGCGGATCACGTTCTAGCTCGTGTCATGTCGGACCGCGGGCCTCCCGCTCATGGCTGGGAGCGCGCCACGTCCAGTGGCGCTCATGTGTTGTTCATGCAAAGATGCGCAACTGGAGTTGCCGCGCTCCCAGCAAAGACCATGAGCGGGCCTGCAAGGCCTCGCGGTCCGGTGAGCCGATCGGCGCGGATTTAGGACAGCACTGCTGACTGATTTTCCCGCGCAATTTTGCATGACCCCCGTTCAATCCTTGCGTATCGTCCAGAACAACAACAATGGTTCGTCCCGAAAAGGGCGAGGGGTGGTCAAGGCGTTTGTCCCGTGATGCCGGTTTTTTGCCATAAGTATTTGGCAAACTTCGCGGGTCAATCGGTGCGTTGCGTCAGCGTTGCGTCCAAGGGTTTCAGTGAAAAGAGACTTGGGAGGCAAACAATGAGCAAACTTGGCAGGCGCTTGGTACTTCGCGGATCGGTCGGACTGGCGGCGGCGGGAACATTCGCCAGCCCCTACATCGCCCGGGCGCAGGCCAAGACAGCGACCGTCCTGTGGGTCCAGGGCTTCGTCAAGGAAGAGGACGAGGCGTTCAAGAACCTGGTGGCGGCCTACGAAAAGGCGAGCGGCAACAAGATCGACTTCAGCCTCATCCCGTTCGGGCCGGCGATGCAGAAGATCGTCGCCGGACTGACCAGCGGCGACACGCCCGACATCATGTTCCACGACATCGCCGACCAGGCGGTCGTGCCGCAGAACACCTGGAACGACAAGCTGCTCGACGTGACCGACGTCGTCGACACCCAGAAGGACAAGTTCCATCCCACGGCGCTGCTGGCGTCGCGCTACTACAACAACGTCACCAAGCAGCGCGGCTTCACCTACGTGCCGATCAAGTGCGGCGTGCTGCCGTTCCACGTCTGGAACTCGATGGTCGAGAAGGCCGGCTTCAAGCTCAGCGACGCGCCCAAGACCTGGGACGCGTTCTGGGACTTCTTCAAGCCGATGCAGAAGAAGCTGCGCGAGACCCAGCGCAACGTCTACGTTCACGGCCTGCAGCCGACCACCAACGGGCCGGCCGACGGCAACAACACCTTCCACCACTTCCTGATCGCCAACGGCGGCAACGACATCATCACGCCGGACGGCCAGGCGCATCTCGACGATCCCAAGATCAGGGAGGCGGTGATCAAGTCGCTCACCTACATCACGACGTCCTTCAAGGAAGGCTACGTGCCGCCGGGGGCGCTGAGCTGGAGCGACGCCGACGACAACAACGCCTTCCACGCCAAGCAGATCGTGATGGATCTCGACGGCACCATCTCGACCGAGGTCGCGATGATCCACGAGAAGGAGAAGTACGACGACGTCGTCACGATGAAGCTGATGAACGACAACGCCGGCCAGCCGATGCGGGCCGAGCTCGGCGTGGCCGGCGCCTTCATCGCCAAGAGCGCGAAGAACGTCCCGGTCGCCAAGGACTTCCTGAAATACGTGATCCAGCCGGCCAACGTGAACCTCTACCTGAAGACCGGGCTGGGCCGCTGGCTGCCGCCGATGCCGCACCTGGTGAAGGAGGATCCGTTCTGGCTCAAGCAGGACCCGCACCGCACGGCCTACGCCACCGAAGGCATGATCGACCCGACCGTGCCCAACTATCCGTGCTTCAACCCGGGCTACGCCGAGGCCAACTCCCAGCAGGTCTGGGGCATCGCGGTGGCCGACGTCCTGAGGAACGGCATGACGGTGCAGGAGTCGGCCGACAAGGCGCTGAAGCGCATCGGCACGATCGTCGGGAAATACCCGATAGCGCGAAGCTGAGGGGCCGTCATGAGCACCGAGACCCTCCATGACGCCGGACTCCTCGTCCGGCGCCGGCCGCCGATGCAGCGGTTGTGGCGCGGCGGCCTGCAGGGCTCGGAATGGACCTGGGCGATCGCCTTCACGGTTCCCTACATCGCCCTGTTCCTGGCCTTCGTCGCCTATCCGGTCGCCTATGGCGCCTGGCTGGGACATGAGCCGGGCCTCTATGTCGAGCTGGCCGATGATCCGATCTTCCAGCGCACGATCGTGAACACGATCCTCTATGTCGGCATCGCCGTGAACCTGAAGATGTTCGGCGCGCTGCTGCTGTCGGGCTTCTTCATGCGGCGCGGCTGGTGGGTCAAGGGCCTGCTGCTCGTGTTCGTGCTGCCGTGGGCGCTGCCGGCGCTGCCGGCGTTCATCTCGATCCACTGGATGCTCAACGGCGAATGGGGCCTGTTCAACAACTTCCTGTGGACCGTCTTCGGCATCAACGGGCCGGGCTGGCTCGACACCTCGCGCTGGCTGGCGCTGGGCGCGGTCATCGCTTCGCACATCTGGAAGTGGATGCCGTTCTGGACCGTGATCCTGCTGGCCGGCCGCATGGCGGTTCCCCAGGAGCTCTACGAGGCGGCCGAGGTGGACGGCGCCACGGGCCTGACCCGGTTCACGCACGTCACCTTCCCGCTGCTCGCCAACCTCTACCTGGTGTGCACGCTGCTCTCGACGATCTTCACCCTGGGCGACTTCAACTCGGTGTATTTCGTCACCGGCGGCGGGCCGGCGCTTTCCACGCATGTGCTGGCCACGCTCGGCATCCGCGATGCCTTCGAGGTCGCGCGGCCCGAGCTCGGCGTGGCGACCGTGCTGACGGCGCTGCCGCTCATGATCCCGCTGGTGCTGATCCTGATGCGCAAGCTGCGCACGACCGAGGTCTCGCTGTGACCGTCGCCGTCGACGACGCCGGCCCCGCCGTCGCCGTTGCCGCCGCCGTGCCTGACTCGCGGGCGCGCGGGCGGAGCGCGCGGCGGCTTCGCGTGTGGAAGGAGGCGGGCGCCCTGGGCGTCGCCGTCCTGCTGCTGATCTGGACGCTGGTTCCGATCTACAACATCTTCATGGTGTCGCTCGAGTCGAAGGGCGACGTGTTCACCGAAACGATCTGGCCCGCCCGCCCCTCGGCCGACAGCTTCTGGATCGTCATCACCCAGGGCTACTGGTACCTTGAATATTTCTGGCACCAGTTCGGCAACAGCGTCTATATCGGCGTCGGCACGGTGTTCTTCACCCTGGCGATCGGCTCGCTGGCGAGCTTCGCGATCGGCCGCATGCGCATCCGCTTCGGCTGGATGCTGAGCAATGCGGCGCTGCTGACCTATGTGATCCCCGCCTCGTTCCTGGCGATCCCCTTCTACCGGATCATGCAGATCTACGGCCTGACCAACAATCTGTGGTCGGTGATCGCCGCCGAGGTCACCTTCGCGACGCCCTACGCGATCTTCATCTTCCAGCAGTACGGCACGAGCATCCCCATCGAGCTCGACGAGGCGGCGCGGATCGACGGGGCGTCGCCGTTCCAGGTGTACTGGAAGATCTACCTGCCGCTGATGGCGCCGGCGCTGGTCGCGGTCGGCACCTACGCCCTGCTGCTGGCGTGGAACGAGTACCTCTACCAGTTCCTGTTGCTGTCCTCGAAGCAGAGCATGAGCGTGCCGGTGGCGCTGGCGCAGTTCCTCAACAGTGACGAGGCGCCGTGGAACTACATGATGGCGACCGCGATCATCTATGCGATCCCGCCGGTCGCGATCTACTACGCGTTCCGCCGCCGCATGTCCGCCGGCCTCACCTCGGGCGGGGTCAAGGGCTGAACGCTACGACGCCGGACGCCACGATGGGGCGGGCGTGAGCGACGCTGCGCGCACGCCCGCCATCGGCGCCCGGACGGGCCTGGAGACCGGGAGCCACCCGCCCGGGCGGCGCCTGCAGCGCGTGGAACGCGCCTGGGCTTTCGCCTTTCTCGTGCCCTACGCCGTCGTCTTCGCCGCCTTCGTCGTCTATCCCGTGGGCTATGGGCTGTGGATGGCGCGCGAGCCCGCCCTCTATGGCGAGCTGTTCGCCGAGCCGCGCTACGTCACGACCGCGATCAACACCCTCCTCTATGTCGGCGTCGGCGTGAACGTCATGATGTTCTCGGCCGTGCTGCTGTCGGGCTTCTTCCTGCGCCGGCAGTGGTGGGTACGGGCGCTGCTGGCGATCTTCCTGCTGAGCTGGGCGATGCCCGCCGTTCCGGCCTTCGTCTCCTTCCACTGGATGCTGATCGGCGAGCAGGGGCTGGTCGATGCGCTGCTGCGCGAGCTGTTCGGCGTGGAAGGCCCGATCTGGTTCAACGATCCCTGGCTGGCGCTGGGCTCGAACATCGTCGCCCACATCTGGAAATGGCTGCCGTTCTGGACCCTGGTGTTCATCGCCGGCCGGCTGGCGATCCCGCAGGAGATCTACGAGGCGGCGGCGATCGACGGCGCGGTGGGCGTGCGCCGCTTCCTGCACGTCGTGTTCCCGCTGCTCGCCAACATCTACGTCGTCTGCACGCTGCTCGCGACGCTGTGGACGGTGGGCGACTACACCACGGTGTTCCTGGTGTCGATGGGCGCGCCGGCCCGGTCGAGCGACGTGCTGGCGACGCTCGGCATGCACTACGCCTTCGACGCCGCGCAACCGGAGCTCGGCGTGGCGGCGGTGATGTCCGCCCTGCCGCTGCTGGTGCCGCTGGCGCTGATCCTGATGCGCCGCCTGCACGCGGGCGAGCTGCAGCTGTGAGCCTTGCCGCGCCCCGCTACGGCCTGACCGCGGCCCCTCTCCGGCGCTCATCCTGGCGGCTGCCGTCCTGGCTGCCGCACCGGCGGCGCCGGCTCGTGGCCGACGTCGCGGCATGGGCGCTCGGCCTGGTGCTGCTCGTGTGGGCGCTGCTGCCGACCTACAACATGCTGCTGATCGCGCTCGACGAGGAGGGCGACACCGAATATGCCGGCATCGTCTGGCCGGCCGAGCCCACGCTCGATGCCTTTCGCGTCGTGCTGAGCGGCGACTACTGGTACCTGCAGCATTTCTGGCTGAAGTTCGCCAACAGCCTGTTCATCGCCCTCGCGACCATGCTGATCACGCTGGCGATCGGCGCGCTGGCCGCCTTCGCGCTCGACCGCATGAGGCTGGCGCGCGGCTGGCTGTTGGGCAATTTCCCGGTTCTCACCTATGCCGTCCCGGCGTCCTTCCTGGTGATCCCGCTCTACCGCCTCATGCGCGTGTATGGCCTGTCGGATTCGCTGTGGGCGGTGATCGCCGCCGACGTGACCTTCACCACGCCCTACGCCATCCTGATCCTGCAGCAATACGCCAAGCTCATTCCCCGGGAATTCGACGAGGCGGCGCAAATCGACGGTGCGGGACCGTGGCAGATCTTCCGCCATCTCTACCTGCCGCTCACGGCGCCGGCGCTGGCGGCGGTCGGCACGTTTGCGCTGCTGTTCGCCTGGAACGAGTACATCTACCAGTACATCCTGCTCAGCTCGGAACGCAAAATGACGGTGGCGGTGGCGATCGCGCAGTTCTTCGACGCCGACGAGGCGCCGTGGAACTACATGATGGCGACCGCCATCCTCTACGCCCTGCCGCCGGTGGTGATCTTCTTCGCGCTGCGCCGCTGGATGCTGGCCGGGCTGACGCTGGGCGGCGTCAGGCGTTAGCGGCGGATTCAAGCATCATCGTACCGCGGGTCCGCATGCGGCGGAGGAGTCGCGCCACTGCAGCGGCTGTGGCTCCTGACCCCATCGCCCTCGCATGACGAGGGCACTTCCCCTATGCCGGACTCCGGCAAAGGGGCGAAGCCGACCCGGGTCAGGGCTGGATGAGCGCCGCGCCCCTGTCGAGCAGCGGCAGGACCTTGTCCCTGCCCTCGGGCGGCACGCCGAAGACGACGCGGTCGACGCCGGCGTCGCGGGCGCGCTTCAGCGCCTCGCCGTCCATGGCGACGCCGAACAGCGTGACCGGCACGTCGGCCTCGGGCCGCCCGGCCGCCTTCAGCATCTCGCGGAACGGCGGCAGCATGGCCAGCGTGTCGCCGCCGCGGCCGCCGATCGGCATCCAGCCGTCGCCGTAGGCGACGGCGCGGCGCGCGCCATGCGGCAATCCCCCGCCGACGATGATCGGCGGATGCGGCTTCTGCACCGGCTTGGGCCATTGCATCATCTCGTCGAACGCGACGAACTCGCCGGCATATTTCGGCTTCGAGCGCGCCCAGATCTCCTTCATCGCCTCGATGCGCTCGCGCATCAGCTTGAAGCGCGTGCCGAACGCCGTGCCGTGGTCGGCCATCTCCTCGGCGTTCCAGCCGCCGCCGATGCCGAACAGCACGCGGCCCCCGGACAGCCGGTCGACGGTGGCGACCTCCTTGGCGGTATGGATGGGATCGCGCTGCACCACCAGGCAGACGCCGGTGCCGAGCTTGATCGTTTTGGTGACGACCGCGGCGGCGCCCATGGCGACGAAGGGATCGTAGGTGTCGTGGTACCATTTCGGCAGCTCGGCGCCGCCCGGCCAGGGCGACTTGCGGCTGGTCGGGATGTGGCTGTGCTCGGGGAACCAGACCGATTCGTAGCCGCGGCTCTCCGCCTCGACGGCGAGCTCGTGCGGCGGGATCGCGTAGTCGGTGGGAAACATCGTGACGCCGATCCGCATGTGTCATCCTCCTCGTTCGCCCAGGCGGTTGTCGGGGCAGCGTAGCCGATTTTGCCGGCGCCGGTGAGGCCGGCCGGGGAGGAAAGCCATGAAGATTTAGCGAGCGCTGGTCGTTCTCACCGTCCTCAATCTCGCGCTGCTGGTGTTCCTGCTGGCACAGACCCGGGTTCACATCGGCTTGCAGGGCGTCCGGGTATGGACGACCACGGACGGGTCCGTGCTGCGCGGTCGCGCGCTCGAGATCATCGACGAGCAGGGCAGAACGCGGGCGTCGATCGACCTGCATCCCGCCGACCAGACCGGCGCGTACCCTGAAACGGCGATCTTGCGGCTGATCGACCGGAACGGGCGACCGTCCGTGAAGCTCTCGACGTCGGACCAAGGCGGGGCGCTCGCGCTCGTGAGCGATACGGAAGATGCGTATGTTCAGTTGTCCGGGCGCGGCCTGACGGTAACGAAGGATGGACGGCGCCAGGCGATCCCGTAGGACGCACGAGGGAGAGTCCCGATGCTGGACGGCGTGATGTTGCTGTGGTTCCTGCTGGCCGCAATGTCGCTGCTGTTCGTGGCGATCGACATCCGCAGCACGCCCGAATTGCCGGTGATGAAATGGGGCTTCGTGCTGCTGACCGCCTATACCGGCGTGGTCGGCGCCTTCCTCTACGTCCTCGGCTGCCGCGAGCCCCTGCCCGGGATGCACGAGCAGTACACGGCGGCGCGGTGGCGACAGACGCTGGGTTCGACCATGCATTGCGTCGCCGGCGACGGCGTCGGCATCCTGGCCGGCGCGGTGCTCTCGAGCGTCCTGGGCATTGCCGGCCCCGCCGAGGTGATCCTCGAATACGTCCTGGGCTTCGGCTTCGGCTGGACGATCTTCCAGGCGCTGTTCATGCGCGACATGGCCGGCGGCACCTACCGGCGCGCCCTGGCGGGCACGTTCACCTCCGAGCTGCTGTCGATGAATCTCCTGATGGCGGGCATGATCCCGACCATGATGATCCTCAAGCGGCACGTCGCCGCCGCGGGTAACCCCCTCGCTCCGGCCTTCTGGTTCGTGATGTCGATGTCGCTGCTCGTCGGGTTCATCGTCGCCTACCCGATGAACTGGTGGCTGGTGGCCAACCATCTCAAGCACGGCATGATGACGGTGCGCCCCGCGTCCGCGGCGGCCGGCACGCACGACCACGGCGCCATGGCCGCCATGGGCGGGATGGCGCATGAGGCGCCCGTCCCGTCCGCCATGTCGATGTCCATGGCTGCGGGCCACGCGCCCCGGCCGCCGGTCACGGTGATGGCGCTGCTGTCGTTCGTCGCCCTGGCGGCGGGCGTGGCGATCGCCTTCCTGTCGACGCGCTGACTCGCGGGCTTTACATCCTGGCGAGCGCCGGCTCGGCCAGGAACGCCGGCTCGTTCAGCGAGCCGTCCAGACGGAAGGCATGCTCGTGGAACAGCGGGACACTGGCCGGCAGAACGGTGCCATCCTGCGCCGCGCCCGTGAACACGTGCCGCACGATATCGGATGCCAGGCCGAGCCTGTTCGGGTCGTCGAACGAGCCGGCAAATGTACCGACGGCATCGGGGAAGCGCTCGAACGTCAGCAGCACCCGCGCGCCGCATGTGCCGCAAAAATGGGTGGTCACGCGCTTGCCGCTTCCCGCGGAAACCACATCATAGGTCCTGGGGGTGCCCGATATGACCTGGAAGTCGGATTTTGCGAACACCGGCTCGACCAGGTACGCCGTGCCGGTATTGCGCTGGCAGAAACGACAATGGCAGACCGTGACCCGCATCGGATCCGCACGGACCGCGAACCGGACCTCGCCGCACAGACAGCCTCCTTCATGACGTACCATTGCATCCTCTCGGCTTTGTTGCCGGCATGGTCTGTCACACAAACAAGGGCGACCGAAGGCAAGCAAGCGCCCGGATCGTGCCTCAGCTTGAAATTTGGCGCTTTCTGTATAGCCCACGCGCCGCCGGGGGTGGACGCCCGGCGGGCGTCACCGACACCCGGCTACGCGTTCACGATCACCGGCGAGCGCGTTCGTCGCGCTGCGCCACCAGGAGCTTCAGTTTCGTCTCCTGCTCGGCGATGCGCTGCGACATCCGTTCTTCGTCGGCGGCACCGGAGTAGGAGGCGGCCTGCTCGACCAGGTCGCGGAGATTGTTGCGCAGGATGGCGATGCGGTTGTCGAGCTCGGTGGTCGGCATCACGCCGGCCGTCGCGGCCGCGTTCGTCCTGCGGGTCACCACGGCTTTTTTGGCTGCAGTCCGCCGCTTCCGCGTTACGGCGGCTTTCTTCTCCTGCCGCCCGCTGCTTGCGCGTCTTCGCGGCTTTCTTGCCGGCCGTCCGGGACTTCCGTGTCTTGCCGCCTTCTTCGCGGCGGCCTTCTTCGCGGCGGACTTCCTTGCTGCAGACTTCGACCTTGCCATGTTCTCTCCTCAATCGGCGCAATGCGTCGCGCCCTGCGCCGTACGCCCGGTCAGACCCTGACGTGCCGCTCGATGAACTCGACCATGTGCCCGAACATGGGGCCGCACTTCGCCAGGTCGGGCGAGGAGCCCGGCTTGCGCTCCATGTCGATATATTCGAGCGCGATCGAGCCGCCGGCCTTGGCGTAGGCGGCGCAGAAGCGCTGCGGCTCGTTGCCGTCGAACGCCGACTCGGTGTCCTTGTAGTCGTGCATGATGTCGCCGTGGGCCTGGTACCAGATCGCCGGCGGCGTCTGCACCTTCTCACCCGCCTCGAGCGCGACGGTGGGGCTGCCCTCGGCCATGTTGGCCTCCGAGCGCCAGTAGGAATCGTGGCGGGCGATGATCGACTTCGGCCATTCCGGCGGATTGGCGCCCGCCTGGGCACGCTTGGCGTGGCGGTAGCGGCTGAGCGGGTTGATCACCGGCCAGGACATGATCACACAGCGCACGCTTGCGTCCTGCGCCGGCGATCCGGCGGGCAGCGCGATCGCCGCATAGCGCGGATCGTGCGGGCGCATGGCGACCAGCATCGCCAGGTGGCCGCCGCTCGACTGGCCCGACAGGCCGATGAGGTCGGGCCGGGTCTTGAGCATGCGCGCGTTGGCCTTGGCCCAGCGCACTGCATAGTTGATGTCCTGCACCGAGGCGGGATAGGGCGCCTCGTTGCCGGAGCGGAAATCGAGGGCGATCGACACGACGCCGTGCGAGGCCATGTACTCGTGGCGCAGCCGCTCGGTGGTGCGGTCGCTCATGCACCAGGCGCCGCCATGACACTCGACCATGGCCGGGAACGGCCCCGCGCCCTTCGGCTTGAAGATGCGCGCCAGCAGCGGCTTGTCGCCGTGGCGCAGGTACTCGACATCGTCGACGTCGAACTCGGTGGTCCGGGCTTCGAGGACTGCGGTCGTCATGGCGCGTTTCCCTCTCCGTCTTGCGTGATATTGCCGGGCAGCCTAGCGCAAATCCGGCCGGCGTGAAATCGCGGCCGGCGCTCGGCGGCCGCCCGTCACCCGCCCGTGGGATAGACCTTGATGCTGGCCGCCACGGCGTCGGCCACGTGCTCCTTGGTGATCACGCCGAGAATGTCGGAGGGCCGGGGCACGCCGTCCCTGCCCACGACGAGGGCCATGATCGCATTCTTGCGCCACAGCCGGCGGATGACGTCGAAGGCGACGTCGTCGGCTCGCACGATGGTGAAGGCGCGGCTTGCCAGCTCGCCCAACGTCGTGCCGCGCGGCCGGCTGCCCGAGCCGGGGCCGCTCGCGTCCGGGCCGGGATCGATCGAGCCGGGTCGCAGCGCCGAGTTGACACGCAGGACACCCAGTATGCGGCCGTTGCGGGTGACCACGACATGGCGCAGGCGGCCGCGATTGTCGGGCCGGGCGAGCAGCGTCTCGAACGCCATTTCCGCCGGCGCCACCACGACGTCGCTGTCCATCACGGCCCTGGCATGCTGGACCAGGAACATGTTGGCGTGCAGCGCCTTGGGCACGGCGTGGCCGCGCCTGAACAGCTTCATGGTGTAGATGTTCTCGCGCGACAGCACGCGCCGCACGCCCACGCTCAGCGCCACGGCGAGGATCATGGGCAGGACGATCTCGTAGTTGCGCGTCATCTCGAAGATCATGGTCACCGCCGTCATGACGGCACCCGTCGCGCCGCCGACCACGGCCCCCATGCCGACGATGGCGAAGGACGGCAGGTCGAGCTCGATCGGCAGATGCAGCGCCATCAGGCCGGCGGCGAAGGCCGCGCCCACCGTCGCGCCCAGGAACAGCGACGGCGAGAACACACCGCCGGAGGAGCCCGATCCGAGGCTGACCGAGGTGGCGAAAAGCTTGCAGCAAAAAAGCAGGGCGAGCAGCCCGGGCGCCGCCAGATCGTGCAGCAGGATGGCCTGGATCGTGGCGTAGCCCACGCCTTCGACATAGTAGTGCGCGAATTCCCGCTGCAGCAGATAGATGAGCACGCCGACCGACAGCATGCCGAGAATGTGGCGCAGGTAGCGGTTGCCGATCTTCTCGAACAGGTCCTCGGCCCAGTGCAGCGAGCGCACGAAGGCGGTGGCCGCCAGGCCGGCGACGACGCCCAGCAGGGCATAGAAGCCGAGGGTCAGGGCGGAGCTCATGTCGGTCGACAGGGGCGTGAGGTGCGGCACGACGAAGGCCGGCGCCACGCCGAAGAAAAAGCGGCCGACGAAGGTCGCGACGGCGGTCGAGAGGGCCACGGGCAGGAAGCTCGCCACGCTCACCTCGGGCATCATCAGCTCGATCGTGAACAGCACCCCGCCGATGGGCGTGTTGAAGGTTGCGGCGATGCCGGCTCCCGCCCCGGCGGCGACCAGGATGATGCGCTGGCCGGGCGGCATGCGCACGATCTGGCCAAGGGTCGAGCCCAGCGCCGAGCCGATCTGGATGATGGGCCCCTCGCGGCCCACGGCCGCGCCGGTGCCGATGGCGACGGCGGAGGCGAGCGACTTCACGACGGCAACGACGGGACGGATGATGCCGCTGCCGTAGTAGATCGCGTCCATGACTTCGGGAACGCCGTGGCCGCGCGCTTCCGGCGCGAAGTTCACGACCAGGAAGGTCACGATCACCGCGCCCACCACCGGGACCAGGATGACGCCCATGCCCCACGGGCTGGGCGGGGTGAAGGTGTTGGCGTCATAGGAGATCGCGAACCTGCCGAGGAACAGCAGGTTGTGGATGAGGCCGATCAGGTCGCGGAAGAGCACGGCGCCCAGGCCGGTCACGATGCCCACCACGATCGCCAGCAGGGAGAGGTGAACCAGGCCGATGGGCATGATCGCGGCCGGCTCGCGGCGGTGCACCGGCAAGGTGCCTGCCGTGGACGCCGAACCCGCCTTCTCTGCCATGGGACTCTCCTGATGAATGGATGCTTTATGACATCGACACCGGGCTCACCCAAGGCATTGGTCGCGGCAGTGTGTCGCGACACCGTCGTTGCGGACGGCGGGCTGCAGCGCGGTTGTTGCCGTTTCGTTGCTCCGGGCGGCGTATTTTGATACGGCCTCGCGCGCGTGCTTAACTCGCTCCGCCGGCGCCCTTCGACGGGGGCCGCAAGAGCATTCCGTTCCTGACCCGAGGATTTGGCCGATGAGTTTCACCTCCAAGGTGTTCGACACCCGCGTCGTCAAGATGGCCGACCGCGAGGAAACCATCGTCGCCGGCGGCCGCCACCTGTTCCCGCTGCTGGCCAAGGCCTTCGACGGCATCAAGCAGATCGGCGTCATCGGCTGGTCGTCGCAGGGCCCGGCCCAGGCGCAGAACCTGCGCGAGTCGCTGGAAGGCACCGGCATCCGGGTCAAGGTCGGCCTGCGCGAGGGCTCGTCCTCGATGAAGGAGGCCGCGGCGGTCGGCTTCACCAAGGAGAACGGCACGCTGGGCGAGATGTACGACGTGATCCGCGAGAGCGACATGGCGCTGCTGCTGATCTCCGACGCCGCCTTCGCCGAGAACTACAGGAAGATCTTCGCCGCCTTCCGCCCGGGCACGACGCTGGGCGTCAGCCACGGCTTCCTGCTGTCGCACCTGCAGGCCGAGGGCGAGGACTTCCCCAAGAACATCAACGTCATCGCCGTCTGCCCCAAGGGCATGGGCCCCTCGGTGCGGCGGCTCTACGAGCAGGGCCGCGAGGTGAACGGCGCGGGGATCAATGCAAGCTTCGCCGTGCAGCAGGACATCAACGGCAAGGCGACCGACTACGCGCTCGGCTGGTCGGTGGCGCTGGGCTCACCCTATACCTTCGAGACCACGCTCGAGTCCGAGTACCGCTCCGACATCTTCGGCGAGCGCGGCATCCTGCTGGGCGCCGTGCACGGCATCGCCGAGAGCCTCTATGCGCGCTATGTCGGCAAGGGCATGGCCAAGGACGACGCCTATCTCAACACGTCGGAATCGATCACCGGGCCGATCAGCAAGACCATCTCGCGCTCCGGCCTCAAGGCGGTCTACGAGCAGCTCGACGACAAGGAGAAGGCGGCCTTCCGCAAGGCCTTCAACGCCGCCTACCATCCCTCGCGCGAGATCCTCGAGGAGATCTACGACGACGTGGCCTCGGGCAACGAGGTGCGCAGCGTCATCCAGGCGACGCGCCGCCACGGCACCTACCCGATGGGCAAGATCGACAGCACCGACATGTGGGTGGTGGGCGAGAAGGTGCGCGCCAACGCCGAGCGAAACTATGCGCCGATCAATCCGGAGACGGCCGGGGTCT
Source organism: uncultured Alphaproteobacteria bacterium (assembly GCA_963843185.1). Classification (GTDB taxonomy): domain Bacteria; phylum Pseudomonadota; class Alphaproteobacteria; order Reyranellales; family Reyranellaceae; genus Reyranella. The sequence goes on along the minus strand of CAWJJJ010000018.1, from coordinate 105,479 downwards.
ACATGGCCTGCATGATGGCCCAGGTCGACCTGCTGAAGGACCGCGGCCATCCCTACTCGGAGATCGCCAACGAATCGATCATCGAGGCCGTCGATTCGCTCAATCCCTACATGGACCACAAGGGCGTGTCCTACATGGTCGACAACTGCTCGACCACCGCTCGGCTCGGCGCCCGCAAATGGGCGGCGCGGTTCGACTACATCCTGAAGCAGCAGGCCTTCACCGCGATCGACGCAAACGCGGTCAAGGACGAGACGCCGTTCGACAAGTTCCTCAAGAGCAACATCCACGAGGTGCTGAAGGTCTGCGCCGACCTGCGCCCGTCGGTCGACATCGCCGTGGTGCCGACGCGGGGTTCCTGACCGCGCTCGACCCGCTTACGCGCCCGTCACGCGCCAGATGACGTTGCCCACGTCGTCGGCCATCAGCAGCGAGCGGCCGCCCGGGCCGATCGTCACCCCGACCGGCCTGCCATAGGACTCGCGCTCGTCCGGCGCGAGGAAGCCCGACAGGATGTCGCGCGGCGGCCCGGCCGGGCGGCCGTTCTCGAACGGCACGAACACCAGCTTGTAGCCGCTGAGCGTGCTGCGGTTCCACGAGCCGTGCTGGCCGATGGCCATGCCGTCGGGAAAGCCGGGCAGCGTGCCGGCCGGCACCCAGCACAGGCCGAGCGAGGCGGTGTGCCCGCCCAGCGCGTAGTCCGGCGTGAGGGCGCGGGCGACCGCGGCCGGATCCTGCGGCACGCGGTCGTCGACCGTCTGGCCCCAGTAGCAATAGGGCCAGCCGTAGAAGCCGCCGTCGCGCACCGAGGTCAGGTAATCGGGCGGCGTCTCGTCGCCCAGCCCGTCGCGCTCGTTGACCACGGTCCACAGCGCGCCGGTGTGCGGCTCCCAAGCCATGCCGACCGCGTTGCGCAGGCCGGAGGCGAAGATGCGGCTGGTGCCGGCGGCCAGATCGATCTCGTAGATGGCGGCGCGGCCCTCCTCCACCGCCATGCCGTTCTCGGCGATGTTGGTGAGCGAGCCCACCCCGGCATAGAGCTTCCGCTTGTCGGGGCTGAGCAGCAGGCTGCGCGTCCAGTGCCCGGCCGGCTTGAAGTCGACGATCCGCCGGCCGGGACCGGTGATGCGCTCGGCGCCGGCCGTGTAGGGGAAGGCCACGATGCCGTCGGTGTTGCCGACATAGAAGGTGTCGCCCACCAGCGCCATGCCGAACGGCTGGTTCTGGCCCGACAGGAACACATGCTGCGTCTCGGCCACGCCGTCGCCGTCGGAGTCGCGAAACAGCGTGATGCGGTTGGCGCTCACGCCCACGGCGGCGGCGCGCCGCATCGTGCTCATCATGGCGTAGTCGAAGACCGAGCGGGCCGCGCGGTCCGCCTGCATGGCCTCGGCGACCAGCACGTCGCCGTTGGGCAGCACCTCGATCCAGCGGCAATGATCGAGACCCGAGGCAAACGCATTGACCTTGAGCCCGGGCGCCGCGACCGGCGTCTGTCCCGCACTCCAGCCCCTGGCCGTCGGCATCTTCAGGGTCGGGACGGCGCCCTGCGGCTTGGCCGCCGGGATCGCCGGCGCGCTGCCCCAGGCCGGCTCGGGCGAGCCCTCGGTCAGCCGCCGTATCTGCAGCGCGGCACCGCCGATCACGGCGACCCCGCGCGCGAAAATATCTGAAAAGCTCACTGCACTGTTCCCCCGGTATCAAACATCCGTGGAATCTACGTCATTCCAATTCGTTGTGTCCGAGTGGATAGAACCATGGCTCGAGGCTAGGTTCGAGGGTTCACCAGGCGTTCAAAGGCAAGAAAATCGTGGATCAGGAGTCGGCGCCGCATCAACCCCGCCAAATGCGCCTCGGCGTCTTCGTGCAGACGCCCGGCCATCACGTCGCGGGCTGGCGGCATCCCGATGCCATGGCCGGCGGCTGGCCCAACCTCGGGCTGATGCAGCACATCGCCGCCACCGCCGAGCGCGGCAAGTTCGACATGTTCTTCCTGGGCGACGGCTTCGCCACGGGCTACGGCGAGCATCCCTCGACGATCGGCAAGTTCGAGCCGCTGACGCTGCTCGCGGCGCTGGCCATGGGCACCAGCCGGCTCGGGCTGGCGGCCACGGCCTCGACGACCTACGCCGACCCCTATCACGTGGCCCGCGGCTTCGCCTCGCTCGACCACCTGTCCGGCGGGCGGGCGGCGTGGAACGTCGTCACCACCGCCTACGCCAAGTCGGGCGCCGTGTTCGGCCGGCAGCATCCGCCGCACGCCGAGCGCTATGCGATGGCCGAGGAGTTCGTCGAAGCCTGCCGGCTGCTGTGGGACAGCTGGGACGACGACGCGTTCGTCGCCGACAAGGAAAGCGGGCGCTTCGTGCGGCCGGGCAGCCTCCATGTGCCGGACTTCAGGGGCAAATACTTCGCGATCGAGGGCGCGCTCAACGTGCCGCGGCCGCCGCAGGGCCATCCGGTGCTCATCCAGGCCGGCTCCTCGGGGCCCGGCCAGGCGCTGGCGGCGCGCATCGCCGACGTGGTCTTCACGGCGCAGAACGACCTGGCGGAGGCGCAGGCCTTCTACAGGGGATTGAAGGCGCAGGTGATCGAATACGGCCGGCAAGCGGACAGTGCGCTGGTCATGCCGGGCGTCTTTCCCGTGGTGGGACGGACGGAGCCGGAGGCACAGGCGATCTTCGCCGAGCTCAACCGCAACATCGACATGAGCCAGACCTTCACCGTGCTGTCGGAGCGGCTGGGCACCGACATGTCGGCGCTATCCGCTGGACGAGCCGGTGCCGGCGTTGCCGGAAACCGAGCATCTCAAGAGCCGCGCGGCGCTCCTGCTCGAGATGGCGCGGCGCGACAGGCTCACCGTGCGGCAGCTCTTCTACCGGGTGGCGGCGGCGCGCGGCCATCTCCTGCTGGTCGGAAATCCGCTGCAGATCGCCGACACGCTGGAGGCCTGGTTCCGATCCGGCGCCGCCGACGGCTTCAACGTGATGCCGCCGTTCTTTCCCGGGCAGTTCGACGACTTCGTCGATCTGGTCGTGCCCATCCTGCAGGAGCGCGGGCTGTTCCGTGCCGACTACGCCGGGACCACGCTGCGCGAGCAGCTCGGCCTGGAACGCCCCGTCAATCGCCACGGTCGATGCCAGCCGCTCAAACCGCCGCCGTGCCGTAGTAAAGAGTGACGGCGTGCCGTGCCTCGGCGAAGAAAAGCCAGCGCTCCACGAAGATGCCGATCATTCCCAGCACCACGGCAAGAAGCGCCGCGAGAATTGCCGGCCAACCCGACGAGACCAGCGGAACCAGCGACAGGATGCAGGGCAGGCCGAAGCCCAGCGCAAGCGCGGCGCGGCGCAGCTTCGCGGCATGCTTGCGGGCGATCCTGAACCCCATCTCCTTGAGCAGGTAGTTCTCGGAGGTGTGCGGCGCTTCGAACAGGCGAACCGTGCCGAGCGAACCGAGGCCGGTCGCGCTCCCGGCGGTGCTGCTGTCCGGCGCCGTGTCGATGAAGCGCCAATAGGCGAGCTTCAGGCCGGCGGCGATCACGATCGCCGCAACCGCGAGCCAGTTCAGGGCCGGCCGCGCGCCGAAGATCTGCAGCAGCAGCGCCAGCCAAAGCGCCCCGCTCATGAGCGCCAGGGCGAGATAGTTCGGCACGACCCAGCGGTTGTGCCAGCGCGGGACCGGCTTCAGGGACCGGTAGATCATCGCCGTGCAGAAGACCGTGAGGACAGCGCCGAGCGCGGCGAGCAGTCCGGCGGCGGTCGCGACGGTGCCGAGGAATACCCAGGCAATGCCGAAAACGCCGGCCGGGAGGTAGGTCGCGACGGCGGCGACGCCTTCGCGAGACAGCCATGACGTGCGCCACTGCGAGAACGCCCGCCAGGCGCGTTGCCGCTGGCCGAGATGGAACATCGAGGACAGCAGGCCGGCGCTGATGGCGCCCAGCGCCAGGGCCAGCGAGACTCCGCCGAAGAGGCGGTCCTCGGGAACCACGCCGAACGGCGCCAGCAGGCCGAGCAGCGCCAGCAGGCCGTAGCCGGCACCCGAGGCGGTGGTGAAGAAGATTACCGAAAGCGAGGGATACACGGCATCTCCGGCGAAGCTGCCGCGACCCTATTCATGGGACAGCAGGCGATCGAGCCAGCCCAGCAGGCCGCCGGCCTGCGCGGGCGCCGCCGGCGCGAGCGCGGCCGGCGCCCCGGAGCAGCCGGCGCCCTGCTGGCGCGGGCGGGGCGGCAGATATTTGTTCGTCGGCGCATAGCCCATCTCGGGCATGAGGTCGTAGCCCTCGCGCTCGGCGACCAATTTGGAGACCGCGGACTGCGGATCGCCGAGATCGCCGAAGTGCCGCGCCGAGGCCGGGCAGGTCGCGACGCAGGCCGGCACGCGGTCCTCGGGATCGAAGGTCTCGTTGTAGATGCGATCGATGCAGAGCGTGCACTTCTTCATGACGCCGGCATCCTCGTCGAATTCGCGCGCGCCGTAGGGACAGGCCCAGGAGCACAACTTGCAGCCGATGCAGAGATCCTCGTTGACCAGCACGATGCCGTCCTCGGAGCGCTTGTAGGAGGCGCCGGTCGGGCACACCGTGACGCACGCCGGCTCGGCGCAATGCAGGCAGGACCGGGGAAAATGAACCGTGCGGCCGGTCGGGCCTTCGCCCACTTCGTAGGTGTGCACGCGGTTGAACCAGACGCCGTCCGGCTCGGCGCCATAGGGATCGATATCCGTCAGCGGCGCGGCGATGCCGCCGCTGTTCCATTCCTTGCAGTTAACGGCGCAGGCGTGGCAGCCGACGCAGATGTCGAGGTCGATGACCAGGCCCAGCCGCTCTGGACGAGGGTTGCTCGGGCAGGCTGGTCATTGCCGGCCTCCGCGCGCGGCCCTGAAGTCGGCGCCGTATCTCAGGATCGCCGGACGCTTCGGCAGATGGGGCGGCACCGGCAGGGCGGCGAATTGCGGCTCCACGACGCCGTCTTCGGCGGCGACCTTCTCGATCCGGACGCGCAGATCGTACCAGGCGGCCTGGCCGGTGACCGGATCGGAATTGCCGTAGCGTTGACCCTGGCCGCGGTCGGGCAACAGCTCGGAGATGATGTGATTGAGGAGGAAGCCCTGGCGCGACTCGCCGGCTTGCGGCGCGAGGTTCCAGGCGCCGGCCCGCTTGCCGATGGCGTTCCATGTCCACACCGTGTGCGGATTGACGCCGTCCATCAGCTTGGCCTGGGCCTTGATGCGCCCGTGATGGCTGGTCACCGCGACCCAGTCGTCGTCGGCGATGCCGAGCCGCGCCGCCGTCGCGCGGTGGATGTGCAGGCGGTTCTCGCCGTGGATCTGGCGCAACCAGGCGTTTTGCGAGCCCCACGAGTGGTACATCGCCATCGGCCGCTGGGTGATCGCGTGGAGCGGGAAGGCGTCGCGCTCGACCGCGGCCTCCTCGAACGGCATGTACCAGAGCGGCAGCGGATCGAAGTAGGTGTCGATCCGCGCGCGATGCTCGGCCGGCGGCTGCACCTCGCCATGGCCCTGGGCGGCAAGGCGGAATTTCTGCAGGACTTCGCTGTAGAGCTGCAGGACGATGGGCTCGGGCTTGTCGATCAGGCCCATGCCGACCGCCCATTCGAGATAGTCGCGATTGGCATGCTTGAAATAGCGGGCGCTCGCCGGGATCTCCTGCCGCCAGAAGCATTGATGGGCGACGTAGGCGTCGAGCTGACCTTCGTTGGGCGCGCCCACGCCGCCCTGGTCGCCGGCTGCGCCGCGCCAGCCGGCCAGCATGCCGACGCCGGGCTTGCGCTCGTGATGGACGAGATAGTCGGGATAGCCGCCGGGATAGCGCGGGCTGCCGTCCTCCTTGACCAGGCCGGGCAGCCCGAGACGCGCGCCGAGATCGATCAGCACATCCTGGAACGGCCGCACGTCGCGGTCGGGCGCGACCACCGGCTGGCGGATCGAATCGGCGACGCCGTCGGCATCGCAGATCGGACGGTCGAGCAGCGAGATGCAGTCCCAACGCTCGAGATAGGTCGTGTCGGGCAGGATGAGGTCGGCATAGGCGACCATCTCGCTGGCGTAGGCGTCGGAATAGATGATGCGCGGAATCCTGTATTCGCCGGTCGCCGGATCCTTGTCGGTCAGCATGGCGATGGTGCCCGCCGTGTTCATCGACGAGTTCCAGCTCATGTTCGCCATGAAGAGGAACAGCGTATCGATCTTGTGCGGGTCGCCGGCCCAGGCGTTGCGGATGACCTGGTGCATCATGCCGTGGGCGGCCAGCGGCGCTTCCCACGAGAAGCGCCTTGTCGAGCCGGCGCGGCGTGCCGTCGGCCTCGACGAGCAGATCCTGCGGCGACGTCGGGAAGCCGAGCGGCGGACCGGACATCGGCTTGCCCGGATGGATGTCGGCGGCGCGGCCGGCCGGCTTGACCGCCGGCGGCGTGGGCCGCGGAAACGGCGGCTTGTAGCGGAAGCTGCCCGGCGTATCGACGGCGCCCAGGATCATCTGCAGGACATGGATGGCGCGGCAGGTGTGGAAGCCGTTGGAATGGGCCGAGATGCCGCGCATGGCGTGCATGGCGACCGGCCGGCCGACCATCTTGTCGTGCCGCCGCCCGGCCCAATCGGTCCAAGGCGTGTCGATCTCGACGGTCTGCTCGAAGGCGGCATGCGCCAGCTCGGCGGCGATCCGCTTGATGACGGCGGCGTCGATGCCCGTCTCGGCCGCGACGGCATCGGCGGCGTAGCGCGGCTCCAGGCAGCGCGTGGCGACGAGATGAAAGGCCGGAACCGCCGAGCGCCCGTCGGCCAGCACGACCTTTCCGGCAAGCCGCGGCTTGACGTCGGCTCGGTCGCGCGCCGGTGACGGTCTGGCTGGTCTCGTCGAAGACCAGCGGCTGGCCCTCGCCGTCGCGCGCGAAGAGCCCGTGATCAGGCGGCGCCCTCGTCCTGGATCACCAGCCACGGCGCATTGGTGTAGCGGCCGAGATAATCCTCGTCGATCTTTCCGGCGCGCAGCAGTTCCTGGATCAGCGCCAGGATGAACAGCCCGTCGGTGCCGGGCCGGATGCCGATCCATTCGTCGGCGATCGCCGAGTAGCCGGTGCGGATCGGATTGACCGACACGAACTTCGCCTTGCCGCGGGTCTTGAGCTTGCCGAGCCCGATCTTGATCGGATTGGAATCGTGGTCCTCGGCGACGCCGAACATCAGGAAGTACCGGGTGTTCTCCCAGTCCGGCTCGCCGAACTCCCAGAACGAGCCGCCGATCGTGTAGAGGCCGGCCGCGGCCATGTTGACCGAGCAGAATCCGCCATGGGCGGCGTGGTTGGGCGTTCCGAACTGGCTCGCCCACCAGCCCGTCAGAGCCTGGCTCTGGTCGCGTCCGGTGAAGAACGCCAGCCGGCGGGGATCGCTCTGCCGGATCGCCTTCAGCCATTCCGTCGCCGTCGCCAGCGCTTCATCCCACTCGATTTCCTCGTATTCGCCGCTGCCGCGCGGTCCTGTCCGACGCAACGGCTTCTGCAGCCGCGCCGGCGAGTAGTGGTTCATCAGTCCGGCCGAGCCCTTGGCGCAGAGCACGCCCTTGTTCACCGGATGGTCGCGGTTGCCCTCGATGTAACGGATGCGGCCGTCCTTCAGATGAACCTTGATGCCGCATCGGCAGGCACACATGTAGCAAGTGGTGCAGGTGATCCGATCGGCGCTGGCCGTATTGAGGTCGGACGGCGACAGCCCAGCGGGCTGTCTCTCCACAGTCCCACGGTCCCCGATCATGTCCGGTTTGTTGGCCATTCCCTTCCCTCTGGGAGAAGGATAATCTCTGTACAAGTTTGCACGAAGCAAATTATTCCACGCCCGCGTTCTGTTTCGTCAGCCGATCGATGCACGATGGGAGATGTGCATGGCGTACTCAGGCAGGAACCGCGATCGCCGCCCGGGTTGGCGTTACATCGACCATCCGCGTTTACAGGGCGAAGAATGGCTGCTGTCCTTCGCCCAGGCCGCGGCAATGTTGGCCTTCAGCGTGCTTCTCCGATGGATCGTGTCGTGAAGAAGCGCAACGTGGCCCTGGCGGTTCTTCACCGCGGCAGGGTGACGACGAACTCGGTCCCGGGATCGCGGGGGTGGATCGCGAGGCTGCCGTTCAACTGCTTTACGAACGCCGTGACGATCCGCATGCCAAGCCCCTTCGGCCGGTTGAGATCGAAGCCCGGCGGCAGGCCGGCACCTTCGTCACGCACCGAGATCGAGAGCTTGTCGCCCCCGGCGCCGGCGACCGTAACCCAGATCTTGCCGCCCGGTCTGTCCTTGTAGGCATATTTTGCGGCGTTCGTGATGAGCTCGTTGACGATCAGGGCCGCCGATATGGCCCGATCGGTGGGGATGTCGATCTCATGCTGGACGTCGGTGTGGATGACGCAGTGCGCGACGCTCGCATCGAGGTCCTTGCAGATCGTTTCGACATACTTGCCAAGGTCCATGCGCTCGACATCGGAGTCATGAAACAACTGGTCGTGCGCCTTCGCCACGGCCGACACCCGGTGCGCCGCCTCCTCGAGATGTGGGGTCAGGGCCGGATCGTCGATGTCGCTGGCCTGCAGCTGGAGCATGCTCGAGACGATCATCAGGCTGTTCTTCACCCGATGGTTCATCTCCTTCAGGAGAACCTGGTGGCGTCCCAGTGCCGCCTTGAGATTACGCTCGTGGCGGTCGCGCTCGATCGCCATGCCGAGAATATTCGCCGCGCCCTGCAGAAAGGCGAGGTCCTGCTCGGCGAACTTGTCCTCGGACCGGCTGTCGACCTCGAGCACCCCGAACGGCCGGCCATCACCCTGCAGGATGACGTTCATCGCCCGGTGGATACCGTGCTGCGTCAGGATTTCAGGTGTCTTGAAACGCTCCTCGTTTTCGAGGTGGTTGGAAATCACCGGCTTGCCGGTGCGCAAGGCGAAGCCGGCGGGCGACGCCAGGTCGGCGCCGACGCTGGCTTTGCCGACGACGCCCGCGTGCCAGCCGACGCCGGCGCGGACCAGGAGCCGGTTCTCGGAAGGGATATGCTCCAGCACCTTGCAGAACTCGGCGCGCAGCCCCTCGGCGGTGAGCCGCGCGGTATCGGTGAGAAGCGTGTCGAAGGACGCCCCCTGCAGGGCGGTCACGCCCAGTTCGGCCAGTATTTCCTGTTGTCGGATACGCTGTTGCAGCGCGCGCAGGGTGAGGTCCGGAGCGTCGCCGGCGGGCTTCGATTCGACCACCGGCGCCTCTCCTTCCTGGGATGGGCACATGATTGAGCGGATACAAGCTATAAACGGCTCCGACAAGCGCAACGGCGGCGGCTGCGACACCGGCACAGGTGCGGGGCGACAACCGGCTGCAACGGCTCCAGCACGGAAAAGCATAGCTTTCCAATGACTTGGCAGGAGCGACGTCAAGGACCAAGCCCTTTTGGACACTGGGGAAATGGTCCACTTCATCCCTTGCACCCCGTGGTCCGACTCCTGATATAACCGCCTCGAGGGGCCGGTGTGGGCGGAGCAGTCGCCAACCCGGTCAGATCCGGAAGGAAGCAGCCGTAACGAATTCGCTTCGGGTCATGCCGGTCTCTCACCCGTTCTGCCGCGCGCGTGCCGCCGCGGCCGGCGGGCGGCCCGGGCGCGATGACCGCCGGGCCTGAGGGGCCGCGGCACGAGACGGGTGGGTCGCCATGGCGCAAGCCTCCAAAGGCTCCGAAAGCATCGCGCTCCCCTACCGCGTCCTTGCCCGCAAATACCGACCCGTCGATTTCACCACCCTGGTCGGCCAGGAGGCGATGGTGCGCACCCTGCGCAACGCCATCGCCACCGGCCGCATCGCGCATGCCTTCATGCTCACCGGCGTGCGCGGCGTCGGCAAGACCACGACCGCCCGCATCATCGCCCGGGCGCTGAACTGCGTCGGCCCCGACGGCAAGGGCGGCCCGACGGTCGATCCCTGCGGCGTCTGCGACAACTGCAAGGCCATCACCGAGGACCGCCACGTCGACGTGATCGAGATGGATGCGGCCTCGCGCACCGGCATCGACGACGTGCGCGAGCTGATCGAGGGCGTGCGCTACCGCCCGGTGTCGGCGCGCTACAAGGTCTACATCATCGACGAAGTGCACATGCTGTCGGAGAAGGCGTTCAACGCCCTGCTCAAGACGCTGGAAGAGCCGCCGCCGCACGTGAAGTTCCTGTTCGCCACCACCGAGATCCGCAAGGTGCCGGTGACGGTGCTGAGCCGCTGCCAGCGCTTCGACCTCAAGCGCGTGCCGCAGGAGACGCTGATCGCGCATTTCAGCAAGATCGCCGCCGCCGAGAAGGTCGAGATCTCGCCCGAGGCGCTGACCCTGCTGGCGCGCGCCGCCGACGGCTCGGTGCGCGACGGGCTTTCCATGCTCGACCAGGCGATCGCCCATGGCGGCGGCGTGGTCGACGCCGCCCAGGTGCGCGACATGCTGGGCCTGGCCGATCGCAGCCGCGTGCTCGAGCTGTTCGAGAAGACCATGCGCGGCGATGCCGCCGCCGGTCATGGCGTCCGCTGGGCGAGATGCACGATTCGGGCGCCGATCCCGTGGTCGTCCTGCAGGACCTGCTCGAGCTCACCCATTGGGTGACGCGGCTCAAGGTGGCGCCCGAGGCGGCAGCCGTCCTCGGCCGACAGCGAGCGCGCGCAGGGCCTGGCGATGGCCGCCAAGCTCTCCATGGCCTCGCTGACGCGGGCCTGGACGCTGCTGCTGAAGGGCCTGCAGGAGACGCTGTCGGCGCCCTCGCCGCTGCGCGCCGCCGAAATGGCGCTGATCCGGCTCTGCTACGCAGCCGACCTGCCCTCGCCTTCCGACGCGATCAAGGCCGCTGCAGAACGGCGGCGCTCCCGCGGCGAGCGTCGCTGCCGCGCCCTGCGCCGCGCGCGCGGCGGTGGCGGTGGCGGCGGCGGCGCAGCCGCGCGTGGCGCGGCCCAGCCGCGCCGCGGCGGCCGTCGCCCAGCCGGCCGAGGCCCAGCCCGCGCCGCTGCCCAATCCGAAGAGCTTCACCGAGGTCGTGGCGCTGTTCGAGACGCGCCGCGAGGCCCGCCTGGTCCATCACCTGATGCATCACGTCCACGAGGTGCGCTGCGAACCCGGCCTCATCGAGTTCCGGCCCGAGCCGCAGGCGCCGCCCGACCTCGCGGCGCGACTGAGCGAGACGCTTGAGCCAGCTGGACGGGCCGGCGCTGGATCGCCTCGGTCTCGAACGACGCCGGCAAGCCGACGCTGTCGGCCCAGAAGGCGGCCAAAGCCGATGAGCTGCGCAGCCGGGCCGAGGCCGACCCGCTGGTTCAGGCCATCCTGAAGACATTCCCCGGCGCCAAGCTCGATGCCGTTCGGCGCAAGGGCGAGCAGACTTCCCTGGTCGCCGGCCTGGGCGGCGCCGAGCGAGGAACCGCCACCGGCAACCGAGGACTATCCCGCCGACGACGACATTCCGGAAAGCGAGTACTGATGTTCGACAAACTCAAGGACCTCGGCGGCCTGATGCAGCAGGCGCAGGCCATGCAGCAGAAGATGCAGGAGCTGCAGGCCGTCGCTCGAGCGCCTCGAGATCGTCGGCAGCTCGGGCGCCGGCCTGGTCAAGGTGACGGTCAACGGCAAGAACGAGACGCGCAAGGTCGAGATCGACGCCTCGCTGTTCGTGCCGGCCGACAAGGGCGTGGTCGAGGACCTGATCGTGGCCGCCGCCAACGACGCGCGGACCAAGGTCGAGCAGACGGTGCAGGAGCACATGCGCGGCATCACCGGCGGCACTGCCCCTGCCGCCGGGCTTCAAGCTTTGATGAGCCCTCAAGGTCGGACCGCGGGCTTCCAGGCCCGCTCATGTTGAGCGCACTTCATGCGCATGAGGCGGGCCTGGAAGCCCGCGGTCCAGAGATGAACGGCCCTGAAATCGAGCGGCTGATCCAGTTGCTGGGCCGGCTGCCGGGGCTGGGGCCGCGCTCGGCCCGCCGGGTGGCGCTGCATCTCCTGAAGAAGCGCGAGACGCTGATGCAGCCGCTTGGCGCCGCCCTGGCCGACGCGGCGCGGGCGATCCGGGCCTGCTCGGCGTGCGGCAACCTCGACACCGTCGATCCCTGCTCGATCTGCGCCGATCCCGAGCGCGACGCCGGCCTGATCTGCGTCGTCGAGGATGTCGGCGACCTGTGGGCGATGGAACGCGGCCGGATCTTCCCCGGCCGCTATCACGTGCTGGGCGGCTCGCTGTCGGCGCTCGACGGCATCGGCCCCGAGGAACTCAACATCGCAGCCCTCGTAAAGCGCGTCGCCGCCGGCGGCATACGCGAGGTCATCATGGCGACCAACGCCACGGTCGACGGCCAGACCACGGCGCACTACCTCGCCGAGCGCCTGTCCGAGCTGCGATGTGCCGCTGACGCGCCTGGCGCACGGCGTGCCGGTCGGCGGCGAGCTCGACTGGCTGGACGACGGCACGCTGGCGACCGCGCTCAAGGCGCGGCGCGCCCTCTAGGGGCCCGCGATGAGCGCCGAGACACTCGCCGCCATCGCCGTGGCGCTGGGCGCCGGATGGGCAAGCGGGCTCAACGCCTATGCCGCCGTGCTGGTGCTGGGCGGCGCCGCAGCGGCTGGGCCTGGTCAGCCTGCCGCACGATCTGCAGGTGCTGGCCTCGCCCTGGGTTCTGGGCGTCGCGGCGATCCTGTTCGCGCTCAACTTCCTCGCCGACAAGATCCCCTACGTCGACAGCCTCAACGACATGCTGCAGACCTTCGTGCGCGTGCCGGCCGGCGCCCTGCTGGCCTACGGCGCGGCAGGCGGGCTCAGCCCCGAGGTCGCCGTCATCGCCGGCCTGCTGGGCGGCACCCTGGCGGCGGGCACCCACATCGCCAAGACCGGCTCGCGGGCGCTGATCAACACCTCGCCCGAGCCGTTCAGCAACGTCGCCGCGTCGCTCGCCGAGGACGTCTCGGTGGTGGGCGGCCTGGCACTGGCGATCGCCCATCCGATCACGTTTCTGTGCCTGCTGGCGGTGTTCGTGGCGCTGCTGGTCTGGCTGCTGCCAAAGCTGCTGCGCCTTGCCCTGGTACCGTTTCGCCGGATGGCAGGCAGCCGACAAAAGCCTTGACTCTGCGACCTGTCATCGACCTTGGTCGCAAAGACCGGCGCTTTCCTTCATCGACCGGCGCGCTACACTCTTCCCAACCCATGTTCATCCGCCAGAACATCCAGACCCTGCGATTCTTCCGCACCACGCCGGCGATGCGCTGTCCGTATCTGCCGCACCGGCTGGAGACCAAGCTCGTCACCGAGCTGAGCGGACCGGACGCGATCTCCCAGCACGACACGCTGACCGACGCGGGCTTCAGGCGGTCGCATCATTTCGTCTACAAGCCGCTGTGCGATGGCTGCCGCGCCTGCGTGCCGGTCCGCATCCGGGTCCGCGACTTCGAGCCGAGCCGCGCCCAGCGCCGCATCCTGCGCCGCAACGAGCACGTCCATGCGGTCGAGACCCAGCCGCTTGCGACCGGCGAGCAGTACGCGCTTTTTTCGCGCTATGTGATGACCCGCCATCGCGACGGCGACATGGCCGACATGGATTTCGACGACTATCGCGCCATGGTCGAGGAGAGCCCGGTCGAGACGGCGATCATCGAGTTCCGCGACGATTCGGCCGAGGGCCGCCTGGTCGGCGCCTGCCTCGTCGACTGGCTGTCGAGCGGCGTGTCGGCGGTCTACAGCTTCTTCGATCCGCAGGATCCGCGGCGCGGGCTGGGCACGCACATGATCACTGTGGCTGGCCGATGCCGCGGCCCGGCGCGGTCTGCCCTATGTCTATCTCGGCTACTGGATCGCCGACTCCAGCAAGATGGCCTACAAGCGCGCCTTCCGGCCCCTGGAGTTCTTCGGCCCCGAAGGCTGGACGGAGTTGCCGGCGGCCTAGCCGCCCGCACCGCCGCGTTCATCATGGTGGCGGGCGTGATCGCCTGCCCCGGGTGGTCACCTACTTCCTCGATGCATCGACGATCGATCTGACGACGCTCAAGATCGACCTCGCGCCGCCGGAGTTCAACGGACAACCCGAGGCCCATCTCGGCTCCGATGCCGAAGAACTGAAGTCATTCACACACGTGCCGAGTATTTAGGCAGCAGCCGGCCCGGCCCGCAAAATGGTGCCAGCGCAGCGGCTTTTTCCAGCAAGACCCGCTTTCACGGCCGGGTTTTTCTGCTAGAGGATGGTCTCCGTCTTGCGAGTGGGGAGTGGGTGCCGCCCCGCGAGCACGATGGCAAAAAGCAAAAAACGGCGAAAACCGTCGATAGGGACAGACGTTGGGGAGGCGACGGGTAGTGGGTGCACTTCTTAGATTGAGTGCGTTGATCGACCGCTTGAATGAGCTCGTCGGACGCACGCTCTATTGGCTGATCCTCGCCATGGTGCTGATCAGCGCCGCCAATGCCACTAGCCGCAAGTTCCTCAACGCCAGCTCCAATGCTTGGCTCGAGCTGCAGTGGTACCTGTTCAGTGTCGTGTTCCTGTGCTGTGCGGGCTACGCCCTGCTGCGCAAGGAGCACATTCGCATCGACATCGTGGCAAGCCATCTGTCGGACCGCGCCAACCATCGGATCGCGCTGTTCGGCCATCTCTTCTTCCTGATCCCGCTCTGCGTGATGATGCTCTACGAATCCTGGCCGTACTTCATCGAGTCGGTGCGGATCGACGAGCATTCGAGCAATGCCGGCGGACTGGTCCGCTGGCCGGCGAAGCTGACGATCATCGTCGGATTCGGGCTCCTGCTGCTGCAGGGAATATCCGAGGTGATCAAGCAGATTGGCGTGATGCGCGGCGTGTACGTCGATCCCCGTACCCGTCAAGCCAGCCACTGAGGAAGCCCGGTCCATGAAGATTTTCCGCGGGATCTTTTACGCGTTCATTTTCGCGATCATCGTCCTTCTGGTGACCTCGATCACGGCGCCGCACAGCGCTCTTGCCGACTGGATCAAGAGCGAGATGGCGCCGCTGATGTTCGCGTCGCTCGTGTTCTTCCTGTTGCTCGGCTACCCGGTGGCCTTCTCCCTCGCCGCCCTCGGCATGCTCTATGCGATCTCCGGGATCGAGCTGGGACTGTTCACGCCCAACCTGCTCCAGGCGCTTCCCAACCGGCTGTTCGGCGTCATGGAGAACGACACGCTGCTGGCCATCCCGTTCTTCACCTTCATGGGCCTGATCCTCGAGCGGTCGGGCATGGCGGAAGACCTGCTCGACACGATCGGCCAGCTTTTCGGCCCGCTGCCGGGCGGCCTGGCCTATGCGGTGGTCTTCGTCGGCGCGCTGCTCGCCGCGACGACCGGCGTGGTCGCCGCCTCGGTCATCTCGATGGGCCTGATCTCGCTGCCGATCATGCTGCGCTACGGCTACGACCGCCGGCTGGCGTCGGGCGTGATCGCCGCATCCGGCACGCTGGCACAGATCATCCCGCCCAGCCTTGTCCTCATCGTCCTGGCCGACCAGCTCGGCCGGTCGGTCGGCGACATGTACAAGGGCGCCATCATTCCCGGCCTCGTCCTGACATGCCTCTATGTCGGCTACGTGCTCGGCCGCACCGTTCTCAACGCCAAATGCGCGCCGGCCCTGCCCGCCGAAGCCCGGGCCCTCAAGGAAGAGGACGGCAGCGCGGGCTACCCGTCGCTCGTCGTCCTGCTGGTCGTTCTGGTCGTCGGCGGCTGGGCCTTGTCGGAGTATCTCGACTGGGAAGGCATCTGGGCGGCATCCGTTGCGGGCCTGGTCGCCTACGCGCTGGCCCTGGTCAACCGTGGCTTCAACCTCGGCATCCTGAGCCGGCTCTGCCAGCAGGTCGTCATCGTCATGATGCCGCCGCTCGCCCTGATCTTCCTCGTGCTGGGAACGATCTTCATCGGCCTTGCGACGCCGACCGAAGGCGGCGCGATGGGCGCCACCGGGGCGTTGCTGCTCGCGCTGGCGAACCGGCGCCTCGACTTCTCGCTTCTGAAGCAGGCGATGGACAGCACCGCCAAGCTCACGGCCTTCGTCGTGTTCATCCTGGTCGGTGCCCGCGTCTTCAGCCTGAGCTTCTACGGCGTCAACGGCGACCAGTGGGTCGAGCATCTCCTGCTTGGCCTGCCGGGCGGCGCGGTCGGCTTCCTGATCGTCGTCAACCTCCTGATCTTCCTGCTCGCCTTCTTCCTCGATTTCTTCGAGCTCGCCTTCATCATCATTCCGCTGCTCGCCAAGCCCGCCGAGACACTGGGGATCGACCTGATCTGGTTCGGCGTGCTGCTGGGCATCAACATGCAGACCTCGTTCATGCATCCGCCCTTCGGCTTCGCCCTGTTCTATCTCCGCTCGGTCGCGCCCGACGGCAAATACGTCGACAAGATCACCAAGAAGGTCATGGACGGCGTGACGACCGCGGAGATCTACTGGGGCGCCGTTCCGTTCGTCGTCATCCAGGTCATCATGGTCGGGCTGGTGATCGCCTTCCCGCAGATGGTCACGGCGGGCCTCGACAAGGGCAACGGCGTCGATCCGAGCAAGGTCAAGATCGAGATCCAGGCGCCGCCGACCGAGGACACGCCGGCGCCCGTCTTCAAGTAGCAGGCAGGCATGAAAAAGCCCCGCCTCGCGGCGGGGCTTTTCCTTTTGGGTTCGGAACCGTCTAGCGGCCCTGCGCCGACATCGAGAAGTTGAAGTTGTCGAAGGTGTTCTCGGCGACGCGGAACCACAGGTTCTGGTCGGCGCGGAACGACTTCAGGCTGTCGTAGATCTTCTTGAACTTCGGATCCTTGGCCGACAGTTCGTCATAGAACTTGTAGGCCTCGGAGAAGCAGGGCTCGAGGACGGCGCGCGGGAACGGACGCAGCTCCGTGCCCGAGGCCACGAGCCTGCGCAGCGCCGCCGGATTGCCGGCATCGTATTTCGGCACCATCCACGAGGTGACGAGGCCCGCTGCCGTCTCGACCATCGCCTGGTACGGCTTGGGAAGCTTCGCCCAGGCGTCCTTGTTGATGTAGAGCGAACCGACCGACGCGCCCTCCCACCAGCCGGGATAGTAGTAGTACTTGGCGACCTTGTTGAAGCCGAGCTTCTCGTCGTCGTAGGGGCCGACCCATTCGCAGGCATCGATCGTGCCCTTTTCCAGCGCCGGATAGATGTCGCCGCCGGCGATCTGCTGCGGCACCACGCCGAGACGCTGGAGAATGAGGCCCGCGAAGCCGCCGACGCGGAACTTCAGCCCCTTCATGTCGTCCATCGTCTTGATCTCTTTGCGGAACCAGCCGCCCATCTGGCAGCCCGTGCCGCCGAAGACGAAGGAGCGGAAATTGTAGTCGCCTGTAGAACTCGTTGACGAGTTCATGGCCGCCGCCGAAGTAGAGCCAGGCGTAATATTCGCGCTGGTTCATGGTGAACGGCAGGCCCGTCTCGAACACGAAGTTCACGTGCTTGCCGAAATAGTAGTAGGCGGCGGTCTGCCCGGCCTCGACCGTGCCGTTCTGCACGGCGTCGGCAACCTGCAGGCCTGGGACGATTTCGCCGGCGGCGAAGGCCCTGACCTGGAACTTGTTGTCCGACATCTCGGCAATCATCTTGGAGAACAGCTCGGCGCCGCCGTACAGCGTGTCGAGTGACTTCGGAAAGCTCGACGTCAGGCGCCACTTGACCTCTGGCATGCTCTGCGCGATGGCCGGCGCCGCAACGGTCGTGGCGGCCGCGACGCCCGCGGCACCGATGCCCGCCGTCGTGACGAATTTTCTACGCTTCATCTCTTCTTTTCCTCCCATAGGAAGCCCACACGGCCGCCTTCAATAGTGCAAGACTGGCATGCGCGATTTCGTTTGAAAAGCGCTTCCCCTCCGGAAATTCCTTAAAAATCTGCAATGTAGGGAATTTACGGCTGGCGGGCGGGCAAAGAAAAGCCCCGCGGGGCGGGGCTTTTCCATCGGTTGTGCCGGGTCGGGCTAGAGCCTGTTGCCTGCCGACTGGCGTGCCATGAAGTTGTCGAAGGTGTTCTCGGCCACGCGGAACCATAGAACTTCTTCGCTGCGGAAGGGCTTCCACGATTCGTAGACCTTCTTGAACTTCGGGTTCTTCGCCACCGTCTCGGCATAGAGCTCGTTGGCGGCGTTGAAGGATGCCTCCATCACCGACTGCGGGAATGGCAGGAACTTCGTTCCGCTCGCCACCAGTTCACGCAGCGCCTTGGGATTCTGGATGTCGTACTTGGCGACCGACTTCACGTTGGTCTCGCCCGCGGCAGAGGCGATGGCCTCCTTGTAGAGCGGCGGAAGCGATTCACAGGCCTTCAGCCCGACATAGAGCGACAGGGCGGCGCTGCCCTCCCACCAGCCGGGATAGTAGTAGTACTGCGCGACCTTGTTGAAGCCGAGCTTCTGGTCGTCGTAGGGGCCGACCCATTCGGCGGCGTCGATCGTACCCTTCTCCAGCGCCGGATAGATGTCGCCGCCGGCGATCTGCTGGGGCACCACGCCGAGCTTGGCCATGACCTGGCCGGCGAAACCGCCGATGCGCATCTTCACGCCCTTCATGTCCTCGGGCGTCTTGATCTCCTTGCGCCACCAGCCGCCCATCTGGGCACCGGTGTTGCTCATCAGGAAGGAGGTCATGTTGTAGTCCTTGTAGAACTCGCGCATCAGCTCGAGCCCACCGCCATAGTAGACCCAGGAATTGTGCTGGCGCGTGTTCAGCCCGAACGGCACCGCCGTGTCGAAGGCGAAGGTCGGGTCCTTGCCGACATAGTAGTAGGAGGCGGTATGGCCGCACTCGACGGTCTCGTTCTGCACCGCATCGACGACCTGCAGGCCCGGGACGAGCTCGCCGGCGGCAAAGACGCGGATCTGGAACTTGTTGTCGGTCAGGGCTGCGACTCGCTTGGCGAAGTCCTCACCGGCGCCGTAGATCGTGTCGAGCGACTTGGGAAAGCTCGACGCCATGCGCCATTTGATCTCCGGGTTGGACTGGGCAATCGCCGGTGCGGCGAGCGTGCCTGCAGCGACAACCGCAGCACCGCCGACACCGGCGGAGCGCAGGAACTTGCGACGTTGCATCGAGGAAACTCCCTAAAACAGTTGATTCTTCAATGCGTCTTACAACGCAATCCGCCCCCTCGGGGCGCGGGTTTATGACATGGCGCCCAGCTGAAGAAAAGGATGTTGGCGGGCCTGCCGATGGTCCCGGGAAGAGGCCCTGGACGAAACGGGATTCTGCCCATGTTTTCAAGGAGCTACGGCGAGAGGCTGTCAGCGCATGAAGAGCAGAACGAGCGCCAATGTGCCGACGGCAATGCGGTACCAGGCGAAGACCGCGAAACCGTGCCGGCTGATGAAGCGCACGAAGGCGGCGACCACGACCAGGGCGGACAGGAAGGCCATCACGAAGCCCAGCGCGATCAGGCCGCTGCCATGCCAGTCGAGCGTCGACCAGTTCTTGTAGAGGTCGTAAACCGCCGCCCCGATCATGGTCGGAATGGCGAGAAAGAACGAAAATTCGGTCGCCGTCGCACGATCGACGCGAAAGACCCGCGCGCCCATGATCGTGGCCCCGGCACGCGACACGCCCGGGATCATGGCCAGGCACTGGCAGATGCCGATGAACAGGGCCGTCTTGAGATCGATCTCGTCGACCGACTTGATGCGCGGTCGCCGCGCATAGCGCTCGATGATCAGGATGACGAAGCCGCCCACGATCAGCGCGACCGCCACGACCATCGGATTGAACAGCACCGACTTGATGTATTTGTGGGCGGCGACGCCCACAACGGCCGCCGGCAGGAAGGCCACGACCACGGCGGCCGCGAAGCGAACGGCGGGTGGCTCGCGCCGCACGACGCCGGTCACCGTGCTCCATATTTTGGCGCGATAGAGGACGCATATCGCAAGGATGGCGCCGAGCTGGATGACGATCTCGAAGACTTTTCCGGGCGGCCCCTGGAAGTGCAGCACCTCCTCGGCGAGGATGATGTGGCCGGTCGAGGAAACCGGCAGGAACTCGGTGAGGCCCTCGACGACGCCGATCAGCACCGTCTTCCAGATCAGCGTCAGATCCATCTCGCTCAGTCCTTGAATCGCTTGGCGCGCGGCCAGCCCTTTTCGGGCATGCGGCCCGCCTGCGCCCGCTCGCCGCGCCAGAATTTCAGCTCGCCGGCGGGGATGATCCGGTTGGACCAGGGCAGGCCGTCACCAAGCTTGAAGGCCTGCGCGTCGGACAGCCGGTCGGCCTTGGATTTCTGCAGCAGCACGCCCCGCCCGCGCGCCATCTCCGGCACCTGATCGAGCGGGAAGATCAGGAGCTTGCGGCCGACGCTGAGCGCCGCCACGGAGTCGGCATCCTCGGGAACGACGGAAAAGGCCTGGGCCTTCTCCTTGTCGGCGAGGTTCAGCACCTGCCGGCCGTTCTTGGTCTGCGCCACGACCTCGTCTTCGGGCACGACGAAGCCCCGGCCGGCGTCGGACGCCACCAGGAACTTGCGGCCGCCCTTCATCACCTCGAGCTGGACGATGTCCTGCTCGTTGCCGAGCTCGATCATCAGCCGGATCGGCTCGCCATGGCCGCGCGCGCTCGGCAGCTTGTCGCAGCCCAGCGTGTAGAATCGGCCGTTGGTGCCGAACACCAGGATCTTGTCGGTCGACTGGGCGTGGACGGCAAATCGCGCCTTGTCGCCTTCCTTGTACTTGAGGTCGGCGGCGGCCTTGTCGTCGAGATGGCCCTTGGCGGCGCGGATCCAGCCCTTCTCCGAGCATACGACGGTGATCGGCTCGCGCTCGACGAAATCCTCGACCGCATGCTCGATCTCGGCCGGCGCATCGGCGAGCTCGGTGCGGCGCCGGCCGAGCTCGGTCTTGCCGCCGAACTTGCGCTTGGTCTCCTGCACCTCGGCGGCGATCGCCGCCCACTGCACCGTCTCGTCCTTCAGGAGCGCCCGCAAATCCTTGCGCTCGGCAGTGAGCTTCTTGTGCTCGCCCTTGATCTCGAATTCCTCGAGGCGGCGCAGCGCGCGCAGCCGCATGTTGAGGATCGCCTCGGCCTGCAGATCGCTGAGCTTGAAGGCCTTGATCATCTTGGGCTTGGGCTCGTCCTCCTCGCGGATGATCTTGATCAGCCTGTCGAGGTTGAGGTAGGCGATCAGGTAGCCGTCGAGGATCTCCAGCCGGCGCTCGATCGCCTCCAGGCGGAAGGTCGAGCGCCGCACCAGCACCTCGCGCCGGTGGTCGAGGAAGGCCTGCAGCGCCTCGCGCAGGTCCATGACCCGCGGCGTGTTGTCCTTGTCGAGGACGTTGAGATTGAGCGGAAAGCGCGTCTCGAGGTCGGTCTGGCGGAAGAGCTGCTCCATCAGGAGCTCGGCCGGCACGTTGCCGGTCCGCGGCTCGAGGACGATGCGCACGTCTTCGGCCGATTCGTCGCGCACATCCTCGAGGATCGGCAGCTTCTTGGCGTTGATGATCTCGGCGATGCGCTCGATCAGCTTGCCCTTCTGGACCTGGTAGGGGATCTCGGTGACGATGATGCGGTACTGCCCGCGCGGCAGCTGCTCGACCTCGTAGCGGGCGCGCAGCCGGAAGGCGCCGCGGCCGGTCCTGTAGGCTTCGAGCATCGACTTCGCGCGGCTCGACCAGCACGCCGCCGGTCGGAAAGTCCGGGCCCTTCACGAGGTCGACCAGCGTGTCGATGCGCGCGTTGGGCGTCTTGATCAGGTGCAGGAGCGCATCGCACAGCTCGCCGGCATTGTGCGGCGGGATCGAGCACGCCATGCCGACGGCGATGCCGGCCGCACCGTTGGCCAGAAGATTGGGGAAGCCGCCGGGCAGCACCACCGGCTCCTCGGTCGAGCCGTCGTAGTTGGGCCGGAAGTCGACGGCATTCTCGTCGATGCCGGCCAGCAACGCTTCAGCCACTTCGGTGAGCCGCGCCTCGGTGTAGCGCATGGCGGCCGGGTTATCGCCGTCGATATTGCCGAAATTGCCCTGCCCCTCGATCAGCGGATAGCGCGCGGCGAAGTCCTGGGCGAGGCGCACCAGCGCGTCGTAGATCGACTGGTCGCCGTGCGGATGATACTGGCCGATCACGTCGCCGACGACGCGGGCGCTCTTCTTGAAGGCGCTGTTGGGATCGAGGCGCAGCTGGCGCATGGCGTAGAGCAGGCGGCGATGGACCGGCTTCAGCCCGTCGCGCACGTCGGGCAGCGAGCGGGCCATGATGGTCGACAGCGCATAGGACAGGTAGCGCTCGCTGAGCGCCTGTCCGAATTGCACCGGCTTGACCATCGCCAGTGGAACGACGTTGTTGCGTTTTGCCATCTACCGGAACTGAGGGGATCCGGCCGCGGTTCGAGCCGCAGCCCTTGTTGTTCTAGCGCTTGAGCGTTTCCATAAATCTCGACCGCGCGGGAGGCAAGGGCTTGTTGTGTGGCCAAAAGACGTGGCGTTCGAGGAAATAGCCCGTCAAATCGAGGCCTTTCAGCAGTTGATCGTCATCCGACGGCAACCCGCCGGTGGACAGAAACGCCGGCAACTCGAGCAGCTTCTCCTTGTAGGGACCGGCGGCCGCCCGCGAGACGGCGCGGCCGGTCTTGGGCGAGACAAAGGCCAGATCCTCGGTGGCGCCGGTGGCGGCGCACGTCTGGAGGTCGAGGCCGAAGCCCAGCTCCTGCAGGAGACCCAGCTCGAGCCGGACGTAGATGGCCGGCCAGCCGGGATGGCCGAGGGCGCCCAGGAAGGCGTGGAAGCCCTCGAACATCGCCGGATGCGGCTCGCGCTCGGG
This sequence comes from uncultured Alphaproteobacteria bacterium, assembly GCA_963843185.1. Taxonomy (GTDB): domain Bacteria; phylum Pseudomonadota; class Alphaproteobacteria; order Reyranellales; family Reyranellaceae; genus Reyranella. The sequence continues at coordinate 82,691 of CAWJJJ010000018.1, read as the reverse complement.
CAGCGCCGCATCGACCATGGCGCAGGCGGCGGACAGCCCGGCCAGCTCCGAGGCGTCGTCGAGGGCGCGGGCGGCGTGGGCTTCGCGCAGCTCGCCCGAATAGTTGCCGAGCTGCTCCGACAGCCGCGCCCGCCAGCCGACCTCGACCAGGTTGCCGGGCTGCCAGACCGGGCCGGCTCGCCGCGAGACGCCGCCCGGCACGAAGCCGGCGTGGCGGCCGTGCGCGCGGCTCAGCAGCGACACGATGAGGCCGTTCTCGCCGTGCGGCCGCGCCGAGAGCACGATGGCTTCGTCGGTCCAGTCCATGCGGCGGGTATGCCTAGCTCTTTGGTTCGTAGTCCAGCCCGATCGCGCGGTAGTGCGCCGGATCGTCGGCCCAGCGCTCGCTCACCTTCACATGCAGGAAGAGATGCACCGGCCGCTCCAGCATCTCGCCGAGCTCGTGCCGGGCGCGGGCGCCGATCTGCTTGATGCGGGCGCCGCCCTTGCCGAGGAAGATGGCGCGCTGGCCGTCGCGCTGGACGTGGATGGTCTGCTCGATGCGCACGCTGCCGTCGGGCCGGTCCTCCCACTTGTCGGTCTCGACCGCGGCCTCGTAGGGCAGTTCCTGGTGGAGCTGCAGGAAGACCTGCTCGCGCGTCACCTCGGCCGCCAGCAGGCGCAGCGGCAGGTCGGCCGCCTGGTCCTCGGGATAGAGGAACGGGCTTTCCGGCAGGGCCGCCGCCAGGGTGGTGAGCACGTCCAGCACACCGTCCTGCTTGAGCGCGCTCACCATGAAGGTGCGCTCGAACGGCAGCTTGGCATTCAGCTCGGCGGTCAGCGCGAGCAGCGTCTCGCGCGGCACCAGGTCGATCTTGTTCAGGATCAGGAAGCGCGGCGCGCGCTGCTGCTTCAAACGCTCGACGATTGCCGCGGTCTCCTGGCCAACGCCGCGCTCGGCGTCGACGACCAGCGCCACGACGTCGGCATCCTCGGCGCCCTGCCAGGCGGCGGCGACCATGGCGCGCTCCAGCCGGCGCTTGGCGATGCGGAAGATGCCCGGCGTGTCGACCAGCACGACCTGCGCGCGCGTGCCATCCGGCAGGTCGGTCATGGCGATGCCGATCACGCGCATGCGCGTGGTCTGCACCTTGGGCGAGACGATGCTCACCTTCGAGCCGACCAGGGCATTGACCAGGGTCGACTTGCCGGCGTTGGGCGCGCCGACGATGGCGACAAAGCCGGCCCGCGTGCGGGGCGCGTTCATGCCTTGCTCAGCTGCTCGAGGGCCGCAGCCGCGGCCGCGCTTTCGGCGTCGCGCTTGGTCGGGCCCCGGCCCTGCGCCGCCGGCAAGCTCCCGACCTTGACCTCGACCAGGAAGAGCGGCTCGTGCTCGGAGCCTTCGCGGCCGGTCTCGCGATAGACCGGCAAGGCGAGACCGTGGCCCTGCGCCCATTCCTGCAGCTGTGTCTTGGGCGGGCGCGGCGCCTGGGTATGGCTGTCCAGCCGCTCATCCCACAGGCGCTCGACGATGCGGGCAGCCGCGTCGAAGCCGGCATCGAGGAAGATCGCCCCCAGCAGGGCCTCGAGCATGTCGGCCAGGACCGCCGGCGTCGCGCGCGGCGCGCCGCGGTAGCCGATCATGTGGTCGCGCACGCCGATCGCCTGGGCGATCTCGCCCAGCGTGCGGGCGCTCACGAGCTGGGCGTGGCGCCGCGCCAGCTGGCCCTCGCGTTCGTGCGGGAAGCGGCGCAGCAGCAGGTCGACCATGGCCAGCGACAGCACGCGGTCGCCCAGGAATTCGAGCCGTTCGTTGCCGTGCGGGAAGGCCGCCTTGAGATCGGGACGCCGGTCGAGCGTGCCGCGGTGGGTGAGCGCCTCGACAGCCAGTTCGATGTGCGTGAAAGCGTGCCCGAGCCTGCCGGCCAACGCCGCCAGGTCGACGTCGCTGGGATTCAGTGGATTGCCGTGAAGAATCGGCTCCATCGAATGGCCTCCGGCCATTTCCACGGCTCCAGCCAGCCGGCGGTCGACGGATCGTGCGAGAAGAAGATGAATTCGGCGCGGCCGACCAGGTTCTCCGCCGGCACGTACCAGCCGAGCTGGTCGCGATCGCGCGTCGAGCCGGAGAAGTCGCGCAGCATCAGGCGCGTCCGGCTGTCGAGCGAATTGTCGCGGTTGTCGCCCATCACGAAATAGTTGCCGGCCGGAACCAGGAATTCCGGCGTGTTGTCGGACATGCCGTTGTCGGTGTATTCGAGCACGGTGTAGCGCCGCCCGTTGGGCAGGGTCTCGCTGTAGAGCGTGCCCGTCTGGTAGTGGCCGTTGTTGCCCTTCACATACTCGCCGATGCGCAGGCGCTTGACCGGCGTGCCGTTGATGTGCAGCACGCCGTTGGTCACCTGGATGCGGTCGCCCGGCATGCCGACGATGCGCTTGATGTAGTCGGTACGGTTGACGCCCTGGCCCTGGTCGCCGGGATACTTGAACACGGCCACGTCACCGCGCTCCGGCGGCTGGCTGAAGATGCGGCCGGAGAAGAAGCCCATCGAAAAAGGGAAGGAATGCTTGCTGTAGCCGTAGGAATATTTCGACACGAAGAGGTAGTCGCCGACCAGCAGGGTCGGGATCATCGAGCCCGACGGGATGTTGAACGGCTCGATGGCGAAAGTCCGCACAACCAGTGCGATCAAGACAGCATAGACCACCGTGCGGATGGTTTCGCCCCAGCCGCCGGCCTTGTCTTGTCCACGCTTACGACGTTCAGCCACGTCCGTCATCGCCGTACCAGTTTAAACGAGCCGCGCCTATAGCAGGGCCCAAAGCCTGTGTCTCCCGCCGCAGGCGCGGCATGGGAGCACTGCAAAATGCAAGGATCGGAGCGGTTCATGTGCGGGGTACGGCTGAAATGATCACGATCGCCTGCGCCATGGGATATTCGTCGGTCAGGGTCAGGTCGATTTGCGGCGACATTCCGGCCGGCGTGAGCTCTTCCAGGCGGGCAAGCGCGCCGCCGGTCAGGGCCATCGTGGGCTTCCCGCCACGCTGGTTGACGACGCCCATGTCGCGCCAGAAGACGCCGCGACGCAGCCCCGTTCCCAGGGCCTTGGAGCAGGCCTCCTTGGCGGCGAAGCGCTTGGCGTAGCTCGCGGCACGGGTCGCCCTGCCCTCCGAGCGCTTCTGTTCAGTCTCGGTGAAAATCCGTTGCACGAAGCGATCGCCGAAGCGTTCCAGCGACTTCTCGATCCGCCTGATGTCCATGAGATCGTTGCCGATGCCGAGGATCACGAAGCGGCTCCTGCACCGCGCGCGGCATCCATGACGCGGCGCATGTCGCGGATTGCCTGGTCGAGCCCGACGAAAATCGCCTCGCCGACCAGGAAATGGCCGATGTTGAGCTCGCGCACCTCGGGGATTGCCGCGACCGGGCCGACATCGGCGTAACTCAGGCCATGGCCGGCATGGCATTCGAGGCCAAGCTTCGCGCACAGCGCGGCCGCCTTGCGCAAGGCGCGCGAGTTCGCCGCGCTGCGCCTCGCCCTCGAGCTCGCAATAGCGGCCGGTATGCAGTTCGACGACCGGCGCGCCCAGCACGACGGCGGCCTCGAGCTGGCGCGGATCGGCCTCGATGAACAGCGAGACGCGGATGCCGGCGTCGCGCAGGCGGGCGACCATCGGCTTCAGATGATTGTGCTGGCCGGCCGCGTCGAGCCCGCCTTCGGTCGTCCGCTCCTCGCGCTTCTCGGGCACGATGCAGGCGGCATGCGGACGGTGGCGCAGCGCGATGTCGACCATCTCCTGCGTCGCCGCCATCTCGAAATTGAGCGGCACCTTGAGCTCGCGCATCAGCCCTTCGATGTCGGCATCGACGATGTGCCGGCGGTCTTCGCGCAGATGGGCGGTGATGCCGTCGGCGCCGGCCGCCTCGGCGATGCGCGCGGCGCGCAGCGGATCGGGCAGCTTGCCGCCGCGCGCGTTGCGCACCGTGGCGACGTGGTCGATGTTCACTCCAAGGCGCAGGGGATGGGGCGCAGGCATTTCATTCACTCTCTTCGAAGAACCGACGGATTCATACAACTCGACCTCCTCTCCCCCGTTAGGGGGAGAGGTTGGGTGAGCACGCGGGCCTACGCATCGATCGAAATGTCCCCCTCACCCAGGCCTCTCCCCCTCCGGCGGAGAGGACACATCAGTCGTGTCGTTCCATCTCTTGAGAGTCGCTCAATTTCGCGCGCGCTCGACGGCGTTGATGGCGGGCGTGGCGCGCAGCGCGGCGGTGATGTCGGCAAGGTGCTTCACGTCGGCCACCTCGACGTCGATCACCATGTCGAAGAAATCCATCGAGCGGTTGACGATGCGCAGGTTGGAGATGTTGCCCTCGTGGCGGGCGATCACCGTCGACAGGCTCGACAGGCTGCCCGGCTGGTTCGACACCGTGATCTTGAGCCGGCCGGTATAGACGCCGGACGCGCCCTCGCTCACCGAGTCCCAGCCGACATCGATCCAGCGCTCGGGCGCCTCGGAGAAGCTCTCGAGCGTGGCGCAGTCGATGGTGTGGATGGTGACGCCCTTGCCGGTGGTGATGATGCCGACGATGCGATCGCCCGGCAGCGGATGGCAGCAGCGGGCGAAATGCACGGCCATGCCGGGAATGAGGCCGCGGATGGCGATCTGGCCGGCTTCCTTCTTGCCGCGGCCGCCCTCGGCCGCCTTCGCCGCCTTGTTGCGCGCCCGCGAGATCGGCACGACATCGGCGCCGCCGCTCTTGCGCGGCTGCTTGAGGCCGGGATAGACCGCCGTCAGCACTTCTCGCGCGCCGATCAGGCCGGCGCCCACCGCGGCCACGAGATCGTCGGTGGTCGCCTGCTTGAAGTTGGCGCGCACGCCATCGAGGCCCTTTTCCGTGGCCTCGTAACCCTCCTCATGGAAGGTCTTGTCGAGCAGCGACTTGCCGAGCTGGATGTACTGCTCGCGCTGGCGCATGCGGATGAAGCGGCGGATCGCGGCCTTCGCCTTGCCGGTGACGACGAAGCGCTCCCAGGTGGGCGACGGCGTCTGCGCCCGCGAAGTGATGATCTCGACCTGGTCGCCGTTGGCGAGCTGCGTCCTGAGCGGCAGCATGCGGCCGTTGATCTTGGCGCCGACGCAGATGTCGCCCACCTGGCTGTGCACCGCATAGGCGAAGTCGATCGGCGTGGCGCCACGCGGCAGGGCGATCAGCTTGCCCTTGGGCGTGAAGCAGAACACCTGGTCCTGGAACATCTCGAGCTTGGTGTGCTCGAGGAACTCCTCGGCATTGGGCGCCTTGTCGAGGATGTCGATCAGGCTGCGCAGCCAGGCATATTGCGGCGCGTCGGTCGACGGCCCGCCCTGCTTGTAGATCCAGTGCGCGGCGACGCCGCGGTCGGCCTGGTCCTGCATCTCCTCGGTGCGGATCTGGATCTCGATGCGCTGGCCGAGCGGGCCGATCACCCCGGTGTGCAGCGAGCGATAACCGTTGGGCTTGGGCACCGAGATGTAGTCCTTGAAGCGCTGCGGCAGCACGTGATAGCGGCCGTGCAGCACGCCCAGCGCCTGGTAGCATTGCGCTACGTCGGCGACGATGATGCGGAAGGCCATGATGTCGGCGAGCTGCTCGAACGACACGTTCTTGGTCTGCATCTTGCGCCAGATCGAATAGGGCGCCTTCTCGCGCCCCGAGACCTGTGCCTCCAAGCCGCCGTCCTTCAGCGTCTTGACCAGCTCGGCCTCGACCTCCGGCACCAGCCGCTCGCCGCGCTCGCGCAGATAGCCCTGGCGCGCCAGCACCGAGGCGCGGCCGTCGGGATTGAGCTCGGCGAAGGCCAGCTCCTCGAGCTCGCGCTTGACCTTCTCCATGCCGATGCGCGAGGCGAGCGGGGCGTAGAGGTCCATGGTCTCGCGCGCGATGCGCTTGCGCCGCGCCGGATCCGTGATGTGGTGCAGGGTCCGCATGTTGTGCAGGCGGTCGGCAAGCTTGACCAGCAGCACGCGGATGTCCGACGACATAGCCAGCACCAGCTTGCGCAGGTTCTCGGCTTCCTTGGTGCTCTCCGACTGGACCTCCAGGCGGCTGAGCTTGGTGACGCCGTCGACCAGGCGGGCCACGTTCTCGCCGAACAGGCCGGCGATCTCGTCGCGCGTGGCGTCGGTATCCTCGAGCGTGTCGTGCAAGAGGCCGGTGACGATCGACGACGTGTCGAGCTTCATCTCGGCCAGGATGCCGGCGACCTCGACGGGGTGGGAGAAATAGGGGTCGCCCGAGGCGCGCAACTGCGTGCCGTGCTTCTTCAGCCCGTAGACGTAGGCGCGGTTCAGCATCTCCTCGTCCGCATCCGGATCGTAGGACTGCACGCGTTCGACGAGTTCAAACTGACGAATCATGGCAATCGTCCATTATATGGGGACGATTGCGCTCACTCCACGCTGTTTATGCGCGAGAGCGCGGCACTCCAGTGCCGCTCTTCGTCTTCGTTGCGACAAACAAACGAGGCGCCACTGGAGTGGCGCGCTCCCAGCCCCTACTCGGTGACGTCGTCTTCCTCGGCCATCGGCAACGCCTTGGGCTGGGCGGCTTCGGCGCCGCCCTGGGCCAGCGCCGCGGCCAGCTCCTGCTCGAGCTCGGCCATCTCGTTGACCTCCTCGGGCTTGTCGATATCGGCGTGCTTCTGCATGCCGGAGATCAGCGCATCCTTGAGCGCGCCCTGGTCGAGCTTGGTCTCGGCGATCTCGCGCAAGGCCACGACCGGATTCTTGTCGCGGTCGCGATCGACGGTGATCTGGGCGCCTGCCGAAACGTCCCGCGCGCGCTGGGCGGCGAACATGACGAGCTCGAAACGGTTGGGCACCTGCACAATGCAGTCTTCGACGGTGACGCGCGCCATGGCGGAACCTCTGATTTCCCGGGAGCGGGCGGTTATACGCGCCCCTCATCAAAAGACAAGGGCCCAAAGCGAGGAGCCGCCTACAGGCGCTCGATCGTCTGGCCGGCCGGCAGGGCCGCCAAAAGGGCCTGAATTGGCGTGCCGCTGACGGGATGCCGCCACGTCGGCGCCAGGTCGGCCAGGGGCCGGAGCACGAAGGCCCGGCCCGCCATCCGGGGGTGCGGCAGAGTGGCCTTTCCCAGGCCACCGGCCGCTATTTCCCTCCGAAAATCGAGCAAATCGAGATCGATCATCCTGGCTGCATTGGGCACGGTTCGGACCCGCCCGAAGGCCGTCTCCACCTCGTGAAGCACGGCCAGCAGGCGATCGGCCGGGAGATCCGTTGCCAGTTCTGCCACCGCATTGACGTACCAAGGCTGCGCCGACACCGGGACGGGCGCGGTTCGATACCAAGGTGACACCCGGCGCACGGAGACGCCGCGGCGACCCAATTCTTCCAGGGCCGCTTCCAAGGCGCGGCGCGGCGACCCATATGTCGGGTGGTCCAGATTAGCGCCAACGCCTATGAAAATTGAGCTCCGTCCGGTGTTTTCCACCAGCAAATTCCCCCAAGCCCTTGTGATCAATGAGATAATGGCTTAGACTTAACGCGAGATAGGAGAGGTGTGGGTTAGCTAACTCCTACTGTTATATAAATTTTTTCGCTCCCTCTGCGCATATTCTCCAAAAGGATAGCCGCCATGAAAGGCAATTTTTACGACAACGAGCGCGTCGCTCTCTTTATCGACGGCGCCAACCTCTACTCCGCCGCCCGTGCACTGGGCTTCGACATCGACTACCGCCGCCTGCTGAAGGTGTTCCGCGAGAAGGGCCGGCTGGTCCGCGCCTATTACTACACGGCCCTGGTCGAGGATCAGGAATACTCGCCGATCCGGCCGCTGATCGATTGGCTGGACTACAACGGCTACACCATGGTCACCAAGCCGACCAAGGAATTCACCGATGCCATGGGGCGCCGCAAGATCAAGGGCAACATGGACATCGAACTGGCCATCGACGTGCTCGAAATGGCCGACCATCTCGACCATGTGATCCTGTTCTCCGGCGACGGCGATTTCCGCCGCCTGGTCGAGGCCGTGCAGCGCAAGGGCCTGCGGGTCTCCGTGGTCAGCACCATCAAGTCCGCGCCGCCGATGGTGGCCGACGAGTTGCGCCGCCAGGCCGACGACTTCATCGAGCTCTCCGAGCTGGCGCCGCTCATCGCACGCAACCCGTCGGAGCGCACGCCGCGACCGGCCGTGGCCGCCCAATTGGGTTCGCGCGACCAGGACGGCGAGCTCGACGACGCGCCGTCCGAAGCGTTGATGCGGTCGGCCTAGTTCCACCGATCCAGTGGCCGCCCAGCGTTTCGAGGAGCCGCCGCTCGACTGTCCGCGCTGTCCCAGGCTCGTGGCATTCCGCCACGAGCTCCAGGCCCGCTATCCCGACTGGAAGAACGCCCCCGTCCGCTCCTTCGGCGACCTCGACGCGCGCGTCCTGATCGTCGGCCTGGCGCCCGGCATGAAGGGCGCCAACCGCACCGGCCGGCCCTTCACCGGCGACTATGCCGGCGACCTCCTCTATTCGACCCTGCTGAAGTTCGGCTTCGCCCAGGGCACCTATCGCGCCGATCCGGACGACGGGCTTGCGCCTCGTCGACTGCCGCATCGCCAATGCCGTGCGCTGCCTGCCGCCCGAGAACAAGCCGCTGCCGGCCGAGTTCACCAACTGCCGGCCGTTCCTGCAGGCCGAAGTGGCGGTGATGCCCAACCTTCGGGTCATCGTCGCCCTGGGCAAGGGCGCGCACGACCAGGTCCTGCGCGGGCTCACCGTCCGGCCGGCCGGCGCCTATCCCTTCATCCATGCCCGGCTGCATGCGCTGCCGATCGGCCTCGCCCTGGCCGACAGCTATCACTGCTCGCGCTACAACACGAACACCGGCCGGCTCACGACGGAGATGTTCCACACGGTGTTCGCAGGGGTGCGAGACAGATTGTCATCCTGAGCGCAGCGAAGGATCTCATGCCGGTGGCAAGCGGCAATGAGGTCCTTCGCTACGCTCAGGACGACTTGAGTTCCGCCTCGATCGCGCTGGTGATCTCGCTGCTGCCGGGCCGCACGCGGCTCGGCCAGGCGCCTTTCAGGCTGCCATCCTTGCCGATCAGGTACTTGTGGAAGTTCCACTTGGGCGCCGCGGCCTCGCCCGCCTCGCCGGAGATCCACTGGTAGAGCCCGTGCGCGTCCAGCCCGACCACCTTCTGCTTGGCGGTCATCGGGAAGGTGACGCCGTACATGGACTCGCAGAACTTGGCGATCTCGGGCTCGGTCCGGGGCTCCTGTGCGCCGAAATCGTTGGACGGCACGCCCAGCACCACCAGCCCCTTCGGCCCGTAGGTCTCGTGCAGCTTCTGCAGGTCGCTGTATTGCGGCGTGAACCCGCAATAGGAGGCAACGTTCACCACCAGCACGGGCTTGCCGGCATAGGCCTTCATATCGAGCGGCTTGTTGTCGATGGCCGTGAAAGTGAAATCGTGCGCCGACGCCATGTCACGCCTCCTCGTCATAACGTTGCTCGAGCCAGGGATCGCCGTAGTTGTGATAGCCGCGCACTTCCCAGAAGCCCGGCTTGTCGAATACCGAAAATTCGACGCGCTTGATCCACTTGGCGCTCTTCCAGAAATAGAGCTTGGGAAGCACGACGCGCAAGGGGCCGCCATGTTCCCGGCTGATCGGCTCGCCGTTCCAGCTCCAGGCCAGCAGCACGTCGTCGGCCGAGAAGTCTGCAAGCGGCACGTTGGTGGTGTAGGTGTCGTAGGAGTGGAAGATGACGTGCTGCGCCTGCGGCCTTGGGCCGCACGATCTTCAGGAGTTCGCGCGCGCTCACGCCCTCCCACTCGTTGTCGTAGCGCGACCAGGCCGTGACGCAGTGAATGTCGGTGGTGAGCCGGGTCTTGGGCAGGTCGGTGAATTCGCCCCACTTCCAGGTCGTCGGCGCCTCGACCTCGCCATCGACGAACAGGCGCCAGGCATGGGTCGGGATGTCGGGCTGGATGCCGAGATCGAGCACCGGCCAGGTCTCGACCTGGCGCTGGCCGGGCGGCAGGCGCTGGGAATGCGCCGCCGTCTTGCCGGTCAGCAGCCGGCCGTCCTCGGCCCACTTCTGCTTGCTGTCGATCAGCTTGTTCCTGATCTTGCCGAACAGGGTGACGTCGTCGTCGGACATTGATTTCCCTTGGGCGTTCCTTCAGATGCTGCGCCCCGTCTTCTCCCAATATGGGGCGCGCAGCTTGCGTTTGAAGATCTTGCCCGAATCCTCGCGCGGCAGCGCCGCGGCGAACTCGACCACTCTCGGCACCTTGTAGCGCGCCAGGTGCTGCGCCAGATAGCCCCGGACCTCGGAGGCGTCCGGCGCGGCGCCGGCCAGCGGCTCGACATAGGCGCAGATCTGCTCGCCGAACTCCTCGTCGGGAATGCCGAACACGGCGCAATCGCGCACGCCCGGCATCTGGATCAGCACCGATTCGATCTCGGCCGGATAGATGTTGACGCCGCCCGAGATGATCATGTCGCGCTTGCGATCGCACAGGAACACGTAGCCGTCGGCGTCCTGGTAGCCGACATCGCCCACCGTCACGAGGTCGCCCAGCGCGATTTCGCGGCGCTTGGCGTCGTCGTTGTTGTAGGTGAATTCCGAGAGATGCGGCCCGCGCAGGTAGATCTCGCCCACCTCGCCCTGCGGCACGTCGCGGCCCTGCTCGTCGACGATGCGCAAGGTGGCGCCGTCGACGACGTGGCCGACCGTGCCCGGCTTGCGCAGCGCCTCCTGCGAATCGTGCCAGACCACGATGCCGGTCTCGGTGGCGCCGTAGTATTCGGTGATGACCGGCCCCCACCAGTCGATCATCTGGCGCTTCACCGCCGGCGCGCACGGCGCCGCGCCATGCGTGATCCAGCGCAGCGAGGAGAGGTCGTAGCGTCGCTTCACCTCGTCCGGCAGGCGCAGCAGGCGCACGAACATGGTCGGCACGATGTGCATGTGGCTGACCTTGTGCCGGTCGATCAGCCGCAGCATGTCCTCGGCGTCGAAGCGCGGCTGCAGGACCATGTTAATGCCGAGCCGGGCGCTGCCCATGCCGTAGGCGGCGGGTGCGGAATGGTACATCGGCCCGTTCATCAGCACGACGGTCGCGGGATCGGCGGCGATCCCCCAGTAGCGTGCGACCTCCTGGGCGGCGGCTGCCTGCAATTCGGGCGGGGACGGCTTGCGGCGCACGCCCTTGGGCCGGCCCGTCGTGCCGGACGTATAGATCATGCTGCCGCGCGACGCCTTGGGCGGCTCGGTATTGGGCGCGCTGCGCGCCACGAAGGCGTCCCAGGTCTCGACGCCCTCGGGCGCGCGGCGCTTCCCGGGCGGCAGGTTGTAGGCGGCGGCAATCTCCTCAGGCGTCGGCACGACCAGCACCTTCGACCCCCGCCGGCACGCCGCCTGCGATCTGGTCCAGCAGGTCGCTGTGCGCCACCAGCACCCTGGCGGCGCAGTCGGCCAGGATGTAGCCCGCCTCCTCCGGCGTGAAATGCCAGTTGATCGGCACGGCATAGGCGCCGAGCTGGCCCGCCGCCATGTTGACCTCGAAGGTCGCGAAATCGTTGCGCAGCATCAGGGCGACGCTGTCGTCCTCGCGCACGCCCAGCGCCGCCAGGCCGCCCGCCGCACGGGCCGCATTGGCCTGGATGTCGGCCCAGCTCCTGAAACGCTCGCCTGCCGTCACGCCCGCAGTCATCGCTTCTTCGCCGCCTTCTTTGCCGGACCGGCGGCGCCCTTGAACATCAGGGCGCCGTGGAACTCGGCCAGGGTCCGGTAGTCCGGAGCATGTTCCAGCATGCCGGCCTGCTGCAACATGACAAGCCCGTGGGTTGCCGCCCACATCGACCAGCCGAAGAGCTTCGGATCGACCGAGATCAAGCCGAGCCTGGCCATCTCCTCGGCCTGTTGCGTGATGTACCGGGCGGCCCGATCGGCCTGCGGACCGAGGTCGGGATGGCTATCGTCGATCGGCGCATCGATGTCGAACATGATGCGGTAGGCATGCCAGTTCTTGAGCGCGAACTGGTGATAGGCCTCGCCGACCCGGCGCGCGCGCTCGATCGGGTTGCCGGGCGGGGCCGAGGCAGCGGCCGCTTCGAGCGCGTCGGCGAACTTGGCGAAGGCCTGGGCGCGCACCGTCGCCAGGATGTCGGCCTTGTCCTTGAAATAGCGGTAGGGCGTCTTGGGGCTGCAGCCCAGCGCCTCGGCGAGCTGGCGCATGGTGACGCCCTCGTAGCCGAAGCGGGCGAAGCGCTCGGTCGCGACCTTGCACAGCTCGGTGCGGAAGTCGGCGATGTCCTTGTCGGTGAGATAGCGCGGCATGACTTTCTATACACACTGTGTATAGAAAATCTTCCGCCGTCAAATCCTCCCCCGCTACGCGCGGGGAGACAAGAAGGGCCGTCAGGCGCTTTCGGCGAACAGCTCGCGGCCGATCAGCATGCGGCGGATCTCGCTGGTGCCGGCGCCGATCTCGTAGAGCTTGGCGTCGCGCAGCAGGCGGCCGGTCGGATAGTCGTTGATGTAGCCGTTGCCGCCCAGCAGCTGGATGGCGTCGAGCGCCACCAGGGTGGCCTTCTCGGCGGCATAGAGGATGGCGCCGGCCGAATCCTTGCGCGTGGTCTGGCCGCGGTCGCAGGCCTTGGCGACGGCATAGACGTACGACTTGCAGGCATTCATCGTCGTGTACATGTCGGCGAGCTTGCCCTGGACGAGCTGGAACTCGCCGATCGGCTGGCCGAACTGGCGCCGCTCGTGGACGTAGGGCACCACGATGTCCATGGCCGACTGCATGATGCCGAGCGGCCCCGCCGCCAGCACGGCGCGCTCGTAGTCGAGGCCGCTCATCAGGATGTTGACGCCCTTGCCGACGGCGCCCAGCAGGTTCTCCTCGGGGATCTCGCAATCCTCGAACACCAGCTCGCCGGTCGAGGAGCCGCGCATGCCCATCTTGTCGAGCTTCTGCGCCACCTTGAAGCCCTTGCGGTCGGTCTCGACGATGAAGGTCGTGATGCCGCGCGCGCCGGCGGCGGGATCGGTCTTGGCATAGACCACGATCACCTGCGCGTCGGGGCTGTTGGTGATCCACATCTTGGTGCCGTTCAGCACGTAGCGGTCGCCCTTCTTGTCGGCGCGCAGCTTCATCGACACGACGTCGGAGCCGGCGCCCGATTCGCTCATGGCGAGACTGCCGACATGCTCGCCGGAGATCAGCTTGGGCAGGAAGCGCCGCTTCTGCTCGTCGCTGCCGTTGCGGCGGATCTGGTTGACGCAGAGGTTGGAATGCGCGCCGTAGCTCAGGCCGACCGCCGCCGAGGCGCGGCTCAGCTCCTCGACCGCCACGACATGCTCGAGATAGCCCAGGCCCGAGCCGCCATACTCCTCCTCGACCGTGATGCCGTGCAGGCCGAGCTCGCCCATCCTGGGCCACAGCTCGCGCGGAAAGCGGTCGGTCTTGTCGAGCTCGGCGGCGATCGGCGCCACCTCGACCGAGGCGAAGCGCTGGACCTGGTCGCGCAGCGCGTCGGCAGTCTCGCCCAGTCCGAAGTCGAACGGCGGCATCGCGTTGGGGATCATGGGCCTGTCTAATCCGTTGAAGGTGAAGTTGTCAGGGCGGCGAGCCCAGCCTTGCGTTGATGCGGATCAGCTTCCATTCGCCGTCCGCAGGAATGAAGTCCAGTGGGAAATTGACCCGTCTCCTCAGACCTCCTCTCCGCCGCGTCAGCGGGCGAGCAGGCATCGGCCCTACAGCAGGAATACCGTCGCCAGGCCGAGGAAGGCCAGGAAGCCGATGACGTCGGTCACGGTGGTCAGGAACACCGTCGACGACACTGCGGGATCGATGCCGAATTTCTGCAGGCCGATCGGGATCAAGGTGCCGGCCAGCGCCGCCGCCAGGAGATTGCAGATCATGGCGGCGCCGATCACCGCGCCCAGCCGCCAGTCGCCGTACCAGGCGACCACGGCCAGGCCCATGATCAGGGCGAAGATCATCCCGTTGAGGCCGCCGACGGCGGCCTCCTTGGCGATGAAGCGCAGGGCATTGGCCGCCGTCAGCTCGCCCATGGCGAGCGCGCGCACCGCGACCGTCACGGTTTGCGTGCCGGCATTGCCGCCCATCGACGCCACGATCGGCATCAGCACGGCCAGCGCCACGATCTTCTCGATCGAGTGCTCGAACTGGCCGATGACCAGCGAGGCCAGGATCGCCGTCGCCAGGTTCACCGTCAGCCAGACGGCGCGCAGCCGCGCCGTCCGCACCGGATTGGCATGCATGTCGTCGACGCCGACGCCGCCCATCTTCAGCAGGTCTTCCTCGGCCTCCTCGTCGATCACGTCGACCACGTCGTCGACCATGATCACGCCCTGCAGCCGGCCCTGCTCGTCGACCACCGGGCACGACACCAGGTTCTTGTCGCGGAACAGGTGGGCGACCTCGGCCTGGTCGGCGGTCGCCGGCACCGAGGGAATGTCGGGGTCGACGATGTCGAGGATCGGCACCGGCCGCTTGGAGCGCAGCATGCGGCCGAGCGGCACCGATCCGCGCAGCCGGCCCGGCGGGATCGACGACGAAGATGTCGTAGACGTCGTCCGGCAGGTCGGTGGCTTCGCGGCAATAGTCGATCACCTGGCCCACCGCCCAGTCGTCCGGCACCTTGACCAGCGAGCGCTGCATGAGGCGCCCGGCGGTATCTTCCGGATAGGCCAGCGCGCTTTCGATCTCGGCGCGCTCGGCGGCCGGCATTTCGGCCAGGACCTCGCGGCGCTCCTCCTCCGTCAAGTCCTCGAGGATGGTCGCGGCGTCGTCGGTCTCGAGCGCGCTCGCGGCGGCGGCGATGTCCTTGCTGTCGAGCTGGTCGAGCACGTCCTCGAGGACCTCCTCGTCGAGCTCGATCAGCGCTTCCGGGATCGAGATCGCGCTTGAGGATCCCGACCAGCTTGTCGCGCTCGGGCTCGGAAAGCTGCTCGAGGATCGAGGCCTGCCCGGTGGCGCTGAGCTTCGCGAGCAGCGCCTTTACCTCATCGGTCCTGTCTTCCGCGAGCGCCGTCTCGACCCGCCGGACGAGTTCCGGCGGCACTTCATCGAGGACATCGCGCTCGGCGCTCATCCCTGCGCCTCGGCAAGGCGCTGGGCTTCGACGACGGCCAGCGCCGTCATGTTGAGGATGCCGCGGGCCGTGACGGAGGGTGTCAGCACGTGCGCCGGCAGAGCGGTCCCCAGCAGCATCGGGCCGATATGCAGGCCGTCGGCCGCGGTCTTGAGCAGGTTGAAGGCAATGTTGGCGGTGTCGAGCGACGGGCATACCACCAGGTTGGCGGCTCCCTCCAGGCGAGAGCGCGGAAAGACGTTGTGGCGGATATCCGGATCGAGGGCTGCATCGCCATGCATCTCGCCGTCGACCTCGAGTGCCGGCGCCCGCTGGTGCAGCAGCTTCACCGCCGCCGCCATCTTGCGCGCCGAGGGATGGTCCGAGCCGCCGAAGCTGGAATGCGACAGCAGCGCCACCTTGGGCTGGATGCCGAAGCGCAGCACCTCGTCTGCGGCGAGCAGGGTGATGTTGACCAGGGTCTCGGTATCGGGATCTTCGTTGACGTAGGTGTCGGCGATGAACAGCGAGCGCGTCGGCATGACCAGCAGGCTGAGGCCGGCCATGGTCTTCACGCCCTCGCGCGTGCCGATCACGTCGCGCACGTGATTGAAGTGGGTGCGGAAGCGGCCATAGGCGCCGGCGATCATGGCGTCGGCGTCGCCCAGCTGCACGGCAAGGGCAGCGATCAGGGTCGGGCTGGTGCGCACCAGATTGCGCGCCGTCGGCTCGGTGACGCCGCGGCGCTCCATGAGACGATGATAGGCGCCCCAATAGCGGTCGTAGCGCGGGTCGCTCGACGGATCGATCAGCTCGACGTCGATGCCCGGCCGGAAACGCAGTCCGAGACGCTCGGCGCGGCGGCGCACGATCTCGGGGCGGCCGATCAGGATCGGCTGGGCGATGCCCTCGTCGAGGATGATCTGCGCCGCGCGCAGGATGCGGTCGTCCTCGCCGGCGCTGAAGATCACCCGCTTGGGCGTGCTGCGCGCCTGCTCGAACACCGGCCGCATGATCAGGCCGGATTTGAAGACGAACTGGCTGAGCTGCTGGCGGTAGGCGTCGAAGTCGGCGATCGGCCGGGTCGCCACGCCGGAGTCCATGGCGGCCTTGGCGACCGCGGGCGCCAGCTCGACGATCAGGCGCGGATCGAACGGCTTGGGAATGATCTGGGCCGGCCCGAAGCCGCCGGCCTGCTCGCCGAAGGCGCGCGCCACGACCTCGGACGGCTCCTTGCGCGCCAGCGCGGCCAGGGCGTGCACGCAGGCGATCTTCATCTCGTCGTTGACCGCCTTGGCGCCGACATCGAGCGCGCCGCGGAAGATGTAGGGAAAGCACAGGACGTTGTTGACCTGGTTGGGATAGTCGCTGCGGCCGGTCGCCATGATGGCGTCGTCGCGCACCGCCAGGACGTCTTCCGGCGTGATCTCGGGATCGGGATTGGCCAGCGCGAAGATCAGCGGCCTGGGCGCCATCCTGGCCACCATCTCGCCCTTCAGCACGCCGGCGGCCGAGAGCCCGAGGAACACGTCGGCGCCGCCGATCACCTCGGCGAGCGTCCGGGCCTGGGTGTCGCGCGCGTAGCGCTCCTTCCACGGGTCCATCAGCTCGTTGCGGCCCTTCCAGACCACGCCCTTGATGTCGGTGACCCACATGTTCTCGCGCGGCAGGCCGAGTTTCTCGAGCACGCCCAGGCACGACAATGCCGCGGCGCCGGCGCCCGACACCACGAGCTTCACCTTGGCGATGTCCTTGCCGACCAGCGAGAGCGCGTTCAGGAGGGCAGCGCCGACGATGATCGCCGTGCCGTGCTGGTCGTCGTGGAAGACCGGGATCGCCATGCGCTCGCGCAGCTTCTGCTCGACGTAGAAGCACTCCGGCGCCTTGATGTCCTCGAGATTGATGCCGCCGAAGGTGGGCTCCAGCGCCGCCACGATGTCGACCAGCTTGTCCTGGTCGAGCTCGGCCAGCTCGAGGTCGAAGACGTCGATGCCGGCGAATTTCTTGAAGAGGACGCCCTTGCCTTCCATCACCGGCTTGGCGGCGAGCGGGCCGATGGCGCCCAGCCCCAGCACGGCGGTGCCGTTGGTCACCACCGCCACCAGGTTGGCGCGCGCCGTCAGCTCGGCGGCCAGGCCGGGATCGCGCACGATCTCGTTGCAGGCCGCCGCCACGCCCGGCGAATAGGCGAGCGAGAGGTCGCGCTGGGTGGCCAGCGGCTTGGTCGGGACGACTTCGATCTTTCCCGGTCGCGGAAGGCGATGGTAGCGGAGCGCGCTTTCGGTGAGTTCGTCCGCCAAGCTCGTCTCCTCGCCTCTATGAACAAAAAGGGCCGCCCGAGGGCGGCAACAGGATCACCTTTTCGATCGAACCGGCGAGTTTGGTGCGGCCAAGAAGACTCGAACTTCCACGCCTCGCGGCACTAGCACCTCAAGCTAGCGCGTCTACCAATTCCGCCATGGCCGCGCCGATTCGATGGGGCGGGGGATACCAAATAGGCCCCCCAGTGGCAAGGTAACTCGGCGAGACCCGGCTGCTCCCTATTGCGCTCGGGCCCGGAAGTACCGATTTTGCCACAATGAGCAAGCCGGAGTGGCGCATATCGGACGGCGCGGTGCCCTACGCGGAGGCACTGGCGGTCATGGAGCAGCGCGTGGCCGACATCCGCGCCGGACGCGAGCGCGAGCTGGTCTGGCTGCTGGAGCATCCGCCCCTCTACACGGCGGGCACCAGTGCCAAGCCGCAGGACCTGTTGCAGCCCATGCGCTTTCCCGTGCACCTCGCCGGGCGCGGCGGACAATACACCTATCACGGTCCCGGCCAGCGCGTGGTCTATGCCATGCTCGACCTGCGCGCGCGTCGCCAGGACGTGCGGCGCTTCGTGTTCGATCTCGAGGAATGGACCATCCGCGCCCTGGCCCGCTTCAGCGTGACGCGCCGAACGTCGCGCCGGTCGGGTCGGCGTCTGGGTGGTCCGGCCCGACAAGCAGCCCCTGGCCGACGGCAGTCGCGCGAGGACAAGATCGCCGCCATTGGCGTGCGCATCCGCCACTGGGTGTCGTTCCACGGCCTGTCGATCAACGTCGAGCCCGATTTGTCGCACTACGCCGGGATCGTGCCCTGCGGCATCGCCGACCATGGCGTGACGTCGCTGGTCGATCTCGGCCTGCCGGTGACCCTGGCCGATCTCGATGGTGCCTTGGCCGAGACGTTCGACGAGGTCTTTGGCGAGAAGGTCAGGCCGTCGGAAGCTGCGTAAAGCCCGACGGGAGAATGTCCAGATCGACCGGCTCGATATCGATCGCATCGACCCGGGCCATGGCCGGGCCCTGTCGACAGGCCTCGATCATCGTCCCGACAGCGGTCTCGTCGCCCACGATCAGCGCCTCGACCGAGCCGTCGCTCCGATTGCGAACCCACCCGGCGAGGCCGAGCTGCCGGCCTCTCGTCATCGCCCAATCGCGATATCCTACGCCCTGAACTCTGCCCTTGATGGTGAGGCGGGCCTGCAACGCCATCGGCTCAGGCGAACTCGATGATCTTCTGATCGACGCGCAGGCTGTCGCCGGCCTTGGCGTGCAGCGACCTTGACCGTGCCGTCGCGCGTGGCGCGCAGCACGTTCTCCATCTTCATCGCCTCGACCACGGCCAGCGCCTCGCCCGCCTTGATCTCCTGGCCCTCGCTCACCGCGACGGAGGCGAGCAGGCCGGGCATCGGCGAGAGCAGGAACTTCGAGGTGTCGGGCGCCGCCTTGATAGGCATCAGGGCGTAGAGCTCGGCCTGGCGCGGCGTCAGCACCAGCGCCTCGGCCTGGCCGCCCTCATGGATCAGCCGCCAGCCCGCTCCCGCCGCGTCGACCTGCACCACGACGACCTGTCGGTCGACCTTGGCGTGCAGCAGCGGATCGCCCGGCGACCACTCGGTCTCGATCTCGATGCGTCGGCCGCCAGTATCGATGACAAAATCAGAACCGCCTCCAGTCACCGTCACGGCAACGGGGGCGCGATTGAGCATAACGACGCGATTGTCCAGCCTCGTTCCCAGGCGAGCGGCCGCGATGCGGTCGACCACGGCAGCAATGGCCGCCAGCATCGCGGGATCCCGCGGCGGCAGGTGGGCCGCGGTGAAGCCACCCTTGAACTCCTCGGCGATGAAGTTGGTGGTGAGCTTGCCGGCCCGGAAGCGCGGATGGGCCATCAGGGCGGCCAGGAACGGCACGTTGTGCGACACGCCACGGACGTAGAACTCGTCGAGCGCGCGGCGCATGCGCTCGATGGCGTCGATCCGCGTCTTGCCGTAGGTGCAGAGCTTGGCGATCATCGGATCGTAGAACATCGAGATCTCGCCGCCTTCGTAGACGCCGGTGTCGACGCGCACGTCCGGGCCGGGCGCAGGCTCGCGATACTTCACCAGCCGTCCGGTCGAGGGCAGGAAGTTGCGGAACGGGTCCTCGGCATAGAGCCGCGCCTCGACCGCCCAGCCCTCGAGCTTCACGTCCTTCTGCTGAAACGGCAGCTTCTCGCCGGCGGCGACCCGGATCATCAGCTCGACCAGGTCGAGGCCTGTGATCAGCTCGGTCACCGGATGTTCGACCTGCAGGCGGGTGTTCATCTCGAGGAAGTAGAACTTGCGGTTCTTGTCGACGATGAACTCGACCGTGCCGGCGCTCTTGTATTTGACCGCCTTGGCCAGCGCCACCGCCTGCTCGCCCATCGCCTTGCGCGTCCTGGCGTCGAGGAAGGGGCTGGGCGCCTCCTCGATCACCTTCTGGTGGCGGCGCTGGATCGAGCACTCGCGCTCCCACAGATAGACGCAGTTGCCGTGGCCATCGCCGATCAGCTGGATCTCGATGTGGCGCGGTTCCTCGATGTACTTCTCGATGAACACGCGATCGTCGGCGAACGAGGCCTTGGCCTCGTTGGTGGCCGAGCCGAAGCCTTCGCGCGTCTCCTCGTCGTTGTAGGCGATGCGCATGCCCTTGCCGCCGCCGCCGGCCGAGGCCTTGATCATCACCGGATAGCCGACCTTCTGGGCGATCTTCACCGCCTCGTCGGCATTGGGGATGGCGTGCAGGTAGCCCGGCACGGTGCTGACGCCGGCCTTGAGCGCCAGCTTCTTGGACTCGATCTTGTCGCCCATGGCGTGGATGGCCCGCGCGTCGGGGCCGATGAAGACGATGCCGGCCTTGGCCAGCGCCTTCTGGAACTCCTGCTTCTCGGAGAGGAAGCCGTAGCCCGGATGGACGGCCTGGGCGCCGGTCTTCTTGCAGGCGGCCACGATCTTGTCGATCAGCAGATAGGACTGCGCCGAAGGCGGCGGACCGATCAGCACTTTCTCGTCGGCCTCGCGGACATGAAGTGCATCGGCGTCGGCCTCGGAATAGACCGCGACGGTCTTGATGCCGAGCCGCTTGCAGGTGCGGATGACGCGGCAGGCGATCTCGCCGCGGTTGGCGATCAGGATCTTGTCGAAGGGCGGCTTTGAAGCTTTTGCCTCGGCCTTCGGAGCGGCCTTCTTAGCGGCCTTCTTCTTGGCGGCCATACTCACGATCCTTCTTTATTGCGTTCGAACAGGCCCATGGCCCAGGCGGTATGGCCGGCGATCAGCGGCATCCAGGCCATCAGGACCCACAGCCACCACGGATAACGGCTGCTGAAGATCGCATTGACGGCGATCAGCACCAGGAGAGCGAGCAATGCAGCGATCACGTGCAGGCGCACCAGCCGGCCACGTCGCATGCGTTCTTCCGGCGACAGGCTCACAGGGGAAGATTGCCGTGCTTGCGCCACGGATTCTCGAGCTTCTTGGTCTCGAGCGTGGCGAGCGCCTTGCAGATGCGGCGGCGCGTGCCGTGCGGCATGATCACGTCGTCGATGAAGCCGCGGTTGGCGGCCACGAACGGATTGGCGAACTTCTCGCGATATTCCTCGGTGCGCTTGGCGATCTTGGCGGCATCGCCGATGTCGGAGCGGAAGATGATCTCGACCGCGCCCTTGGCGCCCATCACGGCGATCTCGGCGCCCGGCCAGGCATAGTTCATGTCGCCGCGCAGGTGCTTTGACGCCATCACGTCGTAGGCCCCGCCATAGGCCTTGCGGGTGATCACCGTCACCTTGGGCACCGTCGCCTCGGCATAGGCATAGAGCAGCTTGGCGCCGTGCTTGATGATGCCGCCGAATTCCTGGGTCGTTCCCGGCAGGAAGCCCGGCACGTCGACGAAAGTGACGATCGGGATGTTGAAGGCGTCGCAGAAGCGCACGAAGCGCGCCGCCTTGCGCGAGCTGTCGATGTCGAGGCAGCCCGCCAGCACCAGCGGCTGGTTGGCGACGAAGCCCACCGAGCGGCCGGCCATGCGGCCCAGGCCGACCACGATGTTGCCGGCCCATTCGGGCGAGAGCTCGAAGAAGTCGCCCTCGTCGACGACCTTCAGGATCAGCTCCTTGATGTCGTAGGGCTTGTTGGGATTGTCCGGCACCAGCGTATCGAGCGAAGGATCGTCGCGGTCCGTGGGATCGGCCGTCGGGCGGATCGGCGCCTTCTCGCGGTTGTTGGACGGCAGGAAGTCGACGAAGCGGCGGAGCTGCAGCAGCGCCTCGACGTCGTTCTCGAAGGCGAGGTCGGCGACGCCCGACTTCTGCGTGTGGGTGAGCGCCCCGCCCAGCTCCTCCTGGGTCACCGTCTCGTGCGTGACGGTCTTCACCACGTCGGGGCCGGTGACGAACATGTAGGAGCTGTCCTTCACCATGAAGATGAAGTCGGTCATGGCCGGCGAATAGACCGCGCCGCCCGCGCACGGCCCCATGACCATCGAGATCTGCGGAATCACGCCCGAGGCCATCACGTTGCGCTGGAACACGTCGGCGTAGCCGGCCAGCGAATCGACGCCTTCCTGGATGCGGGCGCCGCCGGAATCGTTCAGCCCCAGCACCGGTGCGCCAACCTTCATGGCGTTGTCCATGACCTTGCAGATCTTGGCCGCGTGCATGCCCGACAATGCACCGCCGAATACCGTGAAATCCTGGCTGAAGACATAGACCAGCCGGCCGTTGATCGTGCCGTGGCCGGTGACCACGCCGTCGCCCGGGATCTTCTGCTTCTCCATGTCGAAATCGATCGAGCGGTGCTCGACGAACATGTCGTATTCCTCGAACGAGCCCGGATCGAGCAGCACATCGATGCGCTCACGGGCCGTCAGCTTGCCCTTGGCATGCTGTGCCTCGACGCGCCGCTGGCCGCCGCCCAGGCGCGCCGCCGCGCGCCGGCGCTCGAGCTTTTCCAACATCTGCTGCATCTCGATCTCCGGCCCTTTGCGTCCGTTTTCGGTCATTACCGCGCCGCCGTCTAGCGGAGGAATCGCTTCTCGTCGTCCTTGACCTTGGCCATGCCCTGCAATTCGAACACGTCCTCGACCGTGGCGATGCTCGCCTCCACACCGTGGATGCCGCCGTCCTTGCGAATCTGGGCGAAGGTCTTGCGCATGGCGCCGACCGAGGCGCGGATGGCATGGTTGCCCCAGATCAGCAGCCCGATCTTCTTGAGCGCGCGCACCCTCGCCACCGTCATCTGCGGATAGGCAGTCGGCACCAGCGCGATCGGCGCCTTGCCGTCCCACGCCTTGACGAAGGCCTCGATCTCGTCCGGCGTCTTCTGCCTGGAATGGACCAGGATCATGTCGGCGCCGGCCGCCTCGTAGGCGCGCGCCCGCTTCAGCGCCTCGTCCTGGCCGAGCCCCGCGATCAGCGCCTCGGTGCGCGCCACGATCACGAAGTCGGGATCGCGGCGCGCGGCGCGCGCCGCCTCGATCTTGCCCTGGAACTCCTCGATGCGGACCATGTCCTGGCGGCCGCCGGCGATCAGGCTGGTGACCTTGGGGAAGCTCTTGTCCTCCATCACGATGGCCGCGGCGCCAGCGCGCTCGTACTGCTCGATGACGTAGAGAACGTTAATGGCGTTGCCGAATCCGGTATCGATGTCGGCCACCACTGGCAGACCCGAGCGGTCGACCATGGCACGCACCATGTCGAGATGCTGGGTCATCGAGACCACGCTGACGTCGGGCACGCCGTACATGGCGGAGAGCTCGAAGCCCGATGCCCAGATCGCGTCGAAGCCCGCCTCGGCCGCCAGCATGGCCGAGAGCGGGCTGTGCGCCGCCATCGCCTCGACGAGGCCGTTCTTCGCCAGCACCTGCCGGAATTTCGCTGCCCGCTGCCATGATCATCCTTTCAGCCGCTGCCCTGCCAGCAACGCGAGGAACCGCGCGCCGGCGTCGATGTCGTGCCTGATGCTCGCGTGCCGGTGCGTGGCGATCGGATCCTCGCCCCAGCGTTCGATCTGATGAAGCTCGTCGAGCTGCGCGGCGGCAAACGCCTGGTCCGCCGGCAGATGCCCTTCGGCGACGGCCAGCGCGATCACCAGCGAACCCGAAATATGCGTAAGATTGTAAAGCGCCGAGAGCGCCAGATCGCCATGCGCCGCCACCGCCCCGCGCAGCCGCGCCACGGCATCGGACGGTTGATCGACGAACGTCATGCCCTCGACGACGATCAGGCGCGCACCGTAGCGCTCCGCCGCCCAGTCGAGCAGCGGCTGCCAGGTCTCGCGCTGGCGCTCCACCAGGCTCGACGGCGCGGTCGCGCGATAGCACAGCAGGTCGGAGCCGGCATACTTCGCCGTGTCCTCGATCACCTGCTCGCGCTGGATCGTCACCCGGTCGAGGCCCGTCGCCGCGAGCCGGGTCAGCGGCAGGAGGGCAGCGTTGATGTCCGCCTTCTCCGGCACGGCGCGCCATTCGGCGGCGATCGCTTCGGCAAGCGCCGGAGTCGGCACGACCAGCACCGCCTTGGCAGGCGTGCGCATGGGCTTGCCGTCGAGCAGGACGCGATGGCCGCCGTCGCCGGCGTCGACCGCGGTCTCCTTGTAGAAACGTTTCATCCTGCCGGTATGGCCACGATGCGAAATCCGAGTGACATGGTCCCTCCCACCTGATTGCGAGGGCTTACACGCCGGGCCCACCCAGCGACAAGGGCAGGCTCAGCGGTGATGCCTGCGCTGCGGCGCCGGCGTTCGCGCCGGTGGGCGGCCGGACCGCTGGCGCAGGTCGGCCGCGGCCGGCACAGGCAATTGGGCCCGGAGGCCGGGCCGCAGGGCATCGACCCGTGGCGCCACGACGGCGACAGGGATTGACGCCGGCCTGGCGTGCCGCCTGCGTGATCTGCGCCACCAGGCTGGGCACGGCGCCGCCCGGGACGATCAGCCGGGCCAGACCGGGCTCCAACGCGGCTGACGTCGTCCGGCCGCTGCCGCCTTTCAGGCGCAGCGGCGATGCAAGTGCGGCGTTCTGGTGATCGCGCGCCTCGGGCGCCAGGATGAACTCCCAGCCCTCGGTGCGCAGATGGAGGTAGCCACCGCCCACCATGACCGCGCGCGGCGTATCGACGACAAGCCGCCGCATCGAGGCGACACCGCCGCTCACGTCGAAGCGGCCGGCGATGCAGTTGAACGGCACGCCCAAATCGCCGCCGCCCAGCAGGCGCTGCGTCTCCGGCGGCCAGTTCGCCAGCTGATCGCGCGGCCACAGGCCCTTGCCGACCACGAAGTCGATCGAACCGCTGGCGGAATTGAGCGCATCGCGGGTCGTGCGCCCGCCGCCGCGCAGGCGCAGGTCGATGTCGGCCACCGCGTCGCGCAGGCCGAGATCGATGCCCAGCAGCATCGCCAGCTCCGCCAGCGACACGCGGTTGGCCGTCGCCGTCAGCGTCGCCTGGCCGATCCGGCCGGTCGGATCGTAGATAAGGTCGAGGCCCGCCGAGCCGCCGCCCACGGTCGCGGCCGCCCGGAAGGCAAAGCGCGTCTCGCCCGAGGCCAGCGTGAGCGAAGCGTTCTGGATCTTGCTGCCGAAGCCCACGACCTCGACCAGCCGCACCGCGGCCGAAATGGTCGACCGGCCGAGCCAAGTCGCCGAAAACGGCAAAGTGGGCACGAAGCGCGGTTGCGCGGGCGAGGCCGCCGTGGCCGAACGCAGCGGCGGGCGGCGCCCGCAGGTCGCCAACATCGAGGCGGCTTACGTCGGCGTTGATGGTGACGGTCGGCGTGCCCTTGCGGTCGACGCGAAACAGGGCCTCGCCCGCGAGTTCGCTCGAGCCCACCTTCAGGGTGGTCACATCGACCTTGAAGGCATTGCGCAGCGTGCCGGCCTTGGCGCTGAGAACGTAGGGGCCGCCGGCCGGAACCGGCAGGTGAATGTAAGGTCCGAAGGCCGAGATGTCCGGCCCCTCGGAATTGATCTGGATGGTCGTGCCCTTGAGGCCGACACCGCCCTTGATCGCGATCTTGCCGCCGCCGAAGCTGCCCTGCAGGTCGATATTACCAGGCAGGCTTCTCATCCAGCCGTCGAACGAGCCGGTGGTCCCGGTGAGCTCGAACGGCGTGGCCTGGGGCGCGGCAAAGCGGCCCTCGATCTGCAACGGCTGGTTGGGCGCTGCCGAGCGGAAGGTGGCGGTGGGAATTTCCAGCACCACTGGCGGACGGCCGGCGCCCTCGGCGATGGTCAGGACCGAGTCGCGCACCTCGACGGTGCTGATCCAGGGAAACGCCGTGGCCGTGCGCAGCCTGAGCGAGCGATGCTCCTCGAGGCGAGGACCCGATCCGTCGGGTGGCGGCAACATTTCGAGGTTGGTGTCGCCCACGTCGTTCTGCTCGACCAGGATGTCGGCGCCCTCGAGCAGGATACGGCCGATCTTGACCTCCCCCAGGAAGAGCGCGACCGGATCGAGGAACAAGCGTGAGCTTGCGCACCCGCGCCATGTCGGGCCGCGATCCCCACGCCGCATTCGACAGGGTGACGCCTTCGGCCACCATGGCGGGCTCGCTGCCGAGCTTCACGGTGAGCGGCACCCGTGCCGCCAGTTCGCGGCCGGTCACCTTGCGAATTTGTTCGGTCAGCCGGGCCTGATAGCGGGAAAGATCGCGCGTGGCGCCCCAGACAATGCCGGCGACCACGGCAATCGGGATCGCCGCGACGAGAAGCCAGGTCAGCCGCCTCCAGGGAACGCGCATGCCAACCGATTCTCGCTCAATCGCCGCCGATCGAGAAGCCGAATGCCTCAACGGTACGGCGGAAGTGAGGCGGCGGCTCCGCCTCGACCTTCAACTCTCCCTTGCCGGAGGGATGCGGCAGCGTCAGGCGGCGCGCGTGCAGGTGCAGCTGCCGAGCATCGGCGACGGCCGCCAGTAGCGCTTCCTCGCCGCCATACTTGCCGTCGCCCAGGATCGGGCAGCCGATCGCCGCGCAATGCACGCGCAACTGATGCGTCCGGCCGGTGCGCGGCCACAGCGCCAGGAACGCCGCGCGCTTGCCGGCACGATCGACCATGCGGAAATGGGTCAACGCCTTCTGCCCCTCTTCGGGGTCGACCTGCATCAGTTCGCGATCGCCGCGCGCGCCGGGTCGCTTGGCAAGCGGCAGGTCGATGGCGCCCTCGGGCTTGGGCGGGAGGCCGACCACGACCGCCCAGTAGAGCTTTTCGGTTTCCCGGTCGCGAAAGGACTCGCCCAGCCGCTTGGCCGCCTGCGCGGTGCGCGCGATCAGCAGCACGCCCGAGGTGTCCTTGTCCAGGCGATGGACCAGCCGCGGGCGCTGCTCGAAGCCGAAACGCAGCGCATCCAGCATGCCGTCGACGTGCCGCTCCGTGCCCGTCCCGCCCTGCACGGCCAGGCCGGGCGGCTTGTTCAGGACGAGGACGTGGTCGTCCTTGTGGATGACCAGGCGGCGGATTTCCTCGGCGTCGCGGTCCGACACGGTCGGGATTTCCCGCGGCTTGGGCGGCGGCGAGGCCGTGACGCCGGGCGGCAGGCGGACGGTCTGGCCGGGCTCGACCCGGTCCTTGCCCTCGGCGCGCTTGCCGTCGATCCGCACCTGGCCGGTACGCAGGAGCTTCTGCAGCGCGCCGTGGCTCAGTTCGGGGAAGTGCCGCTGAAACCAGCGGTCCAGGCGCAGCCCGGCCTCGTCGTCGGAGACGGCGCGCATCTGGACCTGGCCGCGCGACGGGCCGGGGGAAGGACTGGCGCTCATGGCGCGCAACCTAAGGGACAAGCTAAACAGGGTCCATGGAATTGGTGTCGTTCGACACGCTGACATTCGACCATCCGGCGGGCTGCCGGCCGGCCCGGCTGACGGCGAGCCTTCATTTGCCCACTACGGGCGAGCAGCCTTCACCATGCATGGTGATCCTGACCAGCAGCGCGGGCGTGCAGCGCCATCGCGAGCATTACTACGCCCAGGCCCTCAACGACGCCGGCGCGGCGGCCCTGATCATCGACAGCTTTACCGGCCGCGGCGTGCGCCGCACGGTGGCCGATCAGACCCTGGTCTCCGGAGCCCAGATGGAAGGCGACGCCTTCGCGGCCCTCGCCCTCCTGCGCACCGACTCGCGCATCGATCCTGCGCGGATCGGCGTCATGGGCGTTTCCAAGGGCGGCGTGGCGACGCTCAACGCCGCCATCGCCGTACGCCAGCGCTGGCGCCACGGCTTCCCGCACCTGTTCGATCTCCATGTCGCCATCTGCCCTGGTGCCACGGCGCAGCACCGCGATGCCACGACACACGGCCGGCCGATGTTCTTCATGCTGGCGGCGCGCGACGACTACACGCCGGCGCCGCTTGCTATCGAGTATGCCGAACGCATGCGCGCTGCCGGCAACGATCGCATCAAGGTCAAGGTCTATGGCAGCGCCCATCACGGCTGGGAATCGATCGGGCCGGTATTCGACATCAAGGACGCCGAGAACTGGTCGTGCTGCAGAAATTTCATTGAGGATGACGGTACCCACTTCATTCCCGCCGCCGGCCGGGCGATGAGCGAGCCGGACTATCAGGCCTGGGCGCGGCAGCACTGCGTGACCAGAGGCGCACGCGCCGGCGGCGGCACGTCGGAGTTGCGGGCGCGTGCGACGGCGGATTTGCTGGGCTTCCTGCACGCCCATGGCTTTGCGCCTCAATGGACGAATCGGGCGTTTCCGGCTATATCTCCCGTGTGATTCGCGTTCGCTTTCTCGCCAGTTTCCTGGCGTTGGTCGTATCCCTCCTCGGGTCCGTCCCCTCCTTTGCCAATGAGACACTGTGGGTTGGATCGACCGCTGCCAAGGTTCGCGCCGAGGCACTGCTGAAGGCCATTCGCGGCGCCTCCGCGCATGGGCTTGACCCTGCCTGGTACGGCGTCGGCGAAGTCGAGAGGGCGCTGGCGCCCGGCGCCGATCCCGCAGCCACCGAGACGCTCCTCACCGCCGCTTTCGTCGCCTACGCAAGCGACGTGTCGACCGGGCGGGTGCGCGCCAATCGCATCGACAGCGACATCGACATCCCCCAGCGCAAGGTCGAGCGCGCCGATCTTCTGAAAGCAGCGGCCGAGGCCACGGATTTCGCGGCCTATCTCGCCAGCCTGCCGCCCAAGGGCGACTATCCGGCGCTGCAGAAGGCGCTCGCGGCGTGGCGCGACAAGCGCGCCAAGGCCCAGTTCACACCGCTGCCCGACGGCAATTGGTTGAAGCCCGGCATGATCGATCCGCGCGTGCCGCTGCTGCGCAAGCGCCTCGTGGAGCTCGATCTCGTCGTTCCCGATCCGGGCGCGGTGGCCGACCTCTACGACGAGCCGCTGGCGGCCGTCGTGAAATCCTACCAGGAGACCAAGGGCCTGACCGTCGACGGCGTGATCGGCGCCAAGACGACGCATTCGCTCAACACCACGATCGACGAGCGCATCGACCAGATCATCGCCAACCTCGAGCGCCGGCGCTGGCTGCCCGAGAACCTCGGCAGCCGCTACGTGCTGGTCAATGCCGGCGACTATTCGATGATCTTCGTCGACGGCGGCAAGCTCGCCTTCCAGAGCCTGGTGATCGTCGGCACGCCCAAGAATCCGACGCCGGAGATCCAGTCCGTCATGCGCGGTTTCCAAACCAATCCGTATTGGACCGTGCCGCAATCGATCTCGGGCGAGGAATACCTGCCCATGCTGCGCCGCGATCCCAACGCGCTGGTGGCTGCCGGTTTCAGGATCTTCGACAACTGGAACGACGATACCGAGCTCGATCCCGCGACGGTCGACTGGAGCTCGATCCATCCCAAGGCGTTCCCCTACCGCATTCGCCAGGAGCCCGGCGCCGGCAACGCGCTGGGTTACATCTTCTTCCCGTTCGCCAACCGCTACGGCATCTACATGCACGACACGGCAAGCCGCTGGCTGTTCA
Organism: uncultured Alphaproteobacteria bacterium; assembly: GCA_963843185.1. Classification (GTDB taxonomy): domain Bacteria; phylum Pseudomonadota; class Alphaproteobacteria; order Reyranellales; family Reyranellaceae; genus Reyranella. The sequence goes on along the minus strand of CAWJJJ010000018.1, from coordinate 53,351 downwards.
CCGAGGGCAGCCGCAATTTCAGCCATGGCTGCATCCGCCTGCAGAACCCGCTCGACTTCGTCGAGAAGGTCTTCAACGGCCGCTCAGGCTTCAGCAAGGAGCGCGTGCGCCAGGTCATCGATGACGCCCAGCAGGCGCACTACACTTTCCCCGAGCCGGTCACGCTCTACGTGACCTACCGGACGGTGACGGCCAGCGCCGACGGCGTGCCGCTGTTCCGCGACGACGTCTATGGCCGTGACCGCCGGGTCGTGCGGGCGATGCCCAAGCCCTGAGGCCTCAGCGCTTCTTCTCGCGCAGCTTCTTCCAGTATTCCAGGCGCTTCAGGATCTCGCGCTCGAAGCCGCGCTCGACCGGCTGATAGAACTCCTCGCGCGCCATGCCGTCGGGAAAGTAGTTCTGGCCCGAGAAGCCGTCCTCGGCATTGTGGTCGTACTCGTAGCCCTTGCCGTAGCCGATCTCCTGCATGAGCTTGGTCGGCGCATTGAGGATGTGGAGCGGCGGGGTGAGCGAGCCGTGCTGCTTGGCCGCCCGCTTGGCCGCGCCAAAGGCCACGTAGCCCGAATTCGATTTCGGCGCCGTGCCGAGATAGATCACCGCCTGGGCGATCGCCAGCTCGCCTTCGGGCGAGCCCAGCCGGTCGTAGGTGTCCCACGCGGCCAGGGTCTGGGTGAGCGCGTTGGGATCGGCCATGCCGATATCCTCGACGGCGAAACGCACCAGCCGGCGGGCGATGTATTTCGGATCCTCGCCGCCATCGAGCATGCGGGAGAACCAGTAGAGCGCCGCATCGACGTCGGAGCCGCGCAAGGATTTGTGCAGCGCGCTGATCAGGTTGTAGTGCGCTTCCTGCGCCTTGTCGTAGAGCGGCGCGCGCTTCTGCAGCAGCGTCGCCAGCCGGGCCGGCGGCACCGGCGCCTTGTCCTTGATCTGGGCAAGCTGCTCGGCCAGGCCGATCAGGTAGCGTCCGTCGCCGTCGGCCATGGCGAACAGCGCCTGCCGTCCCTCTTCGTCGATGGGCAGCTTCTTGGCCAGCGCCTGCTCGACCCGCGCCAGCAGCGTCCCCAGCGCCGCGTCGTCGAGGCGGCGCAGCACCAGCACCTGGCAGCGCGACAGCAGCGCGCCATTGAGCTCGAAGGAGGGATTCTCCGTCGTGGCGCCGATCAGCGTGACGGTGCCGTCCTCGACGTAGGGAAGAAAACCGTCCTGCTGGGCGCGGTTGAAGCGGTGGATCTCGTCGACGAACAGCAAGGTGCCCTTGCCGTCCTTGCGGCGCTGGCGCGCCGCCTCGAAGATGCGGCGCAGGTCGGCCACGCCGGAGAACACCGCCGACAGCGGCTCGAAATGCAGGTCGACGGATTCGGCCAACAGGCGGGCGATCGTGGTCTTGCCGCAGCCCGGCGGCCCCCACAGGATCAGCGAGTTGAGCTTGCGGGCCGCCAGCATGCGGCCGAGGGGACCCTCGGGGCCGAGCAGGTGATCCTGCCCCAGGATCTCGCCCAAAGTCTTCGGGCGCATGCGCTCGGCAAGCGGCGTCGGGGCGAGCGAGGCGAAGAGTTCAGCCGGCACGGCTCGACGCTATCACGGATCAGCGGAACTGGACGGTGGACACCATGCCCTCGCGGCCGATGCTGACGCTGGCGACGCCGGCGGCGATGCGCTTCTTGAGCTCGGCGACGTTCTTCACGTCCTGGCCGTTGATGCTCAGGATCATGTCGCCCGGCCGCACGAAACGGCCGGCGTAGGACCCCGTCTTCACGTCCATGACGATCACGCCCGGGCGCCATTCGACGAGACCGAGTTCGTCGGCGACCGCCGGCGACATGTTGGCCACGCCGGCGCCGCTCAACGGCTGGCGGCCTTCGAGCACCGCATGCTCGCGTGGCGGATCCTCGGGCGGCGCGGCCAGCTTCATGTCGAAGACGAATTCCTTGCCGCCGCGAATGACGCGGACCGGCACGATGGCATCCACTTGCAAGGTAGCGAGGCGGAAACGCAGCCCCGCCTCGTCGTCGATCGGCTGGTCCTTCAACGCGATGATCACGTCGTTGCGCTTGAGGCCCGCCCGTGCGCCAGGGCCGCCGGGGAAAACTTCCTTGACCACCAGCCCGGCCGGCCGCGGCAGGTTGAGGCCGGTGGCGATGTCGGGCGTCACCCTCTGCATGTTGATGCCGAGCCACGGCCGCACGATGCGGCCGCCCTGCTCGCCGGTCGAGACGATGCGGCTCACGATGTTGGAGGGCGTGGCGAAGCCGATGCCGACCGATCCGCCGGTCTGCGAATAGATGGCGGTGTTGATGCCGATCAACCGCCCATCGAGGCTGACCAGGGCGCCGCCGGAATTGCCGGGATTGATGGCGGCATCGGTCTGGATGAAGAAGCTCGAATTGTTCACGCCGCCGGCTGAGCGCGCCAGCGCCGAGATGATGCCGCTGGTGACGGTCTGGTTGAGGCCGAACGGGTTGCCGATCGCCAGCACGACGTCGCCCACCTCGATCGAGTCCGAGTTGCGCATTTCGAGGAAGGGGAATTTCTCGCCGTTGCCGTCGATGCGCAGCAGGGCGAGGTCGTAGCGCTCGTCCTGGGTGATCAGCTTGGCGTCGAACTCGCGCCGGTCGGCCAGCACGACACGGATCTCGTCGGCGCCCTTCACCACATGGGCATTGGTGACGATCAGCCCATCCGGCCGCACCAGCACGCCCGACCCCAGCGAATTCTGCACCCGCTCGCCGGCCTGCGGCATGCCGGGGAAGGGAAACGGCAGGCGGCGCTGCACGCGGGCGGTCGTGGTCGTGTAGATGTTCACCACTGCCGGCGACACGCGCTTGACCAGCGGGGCGTAGGAATAGGCCAGCTCGCTGCGGTCGGTCGGCAGGACCTGCGCCAGGGCGCCTGCCGGATCGGCCACCGCCGCGCCGCCGGTCAACAGCATCGCCATAAGGATCGCCCGCCGAATCATTGCTCTGTCTCCACTCCCTGGCCCGGATTTGCGGTCAGTCTTATGGCAAATCAAGGGCCGAATCACCCGGCTGTGCCGCGGCCGATCAGCCGCAGCGCGAGTATCCGCAATTCAGGCAGACGTCGCAGCCTTCCTGGTGGGTGAGCGCGGCGGCGCCGCAGTTCGGGCATTGACCCATCGTCGGGGCGGCACCGCCTGCCCCTTCGTTCGCAGGCTCGCGCGCCCCGGCCGCCAGCCGCAGGCGCTGCTCGGCGGCCTCGGCGATGCGCGGCTGGTCAGCGGGCGCGAGGAAGCCGATCTCGATCAGGTGGCGCTCGATCACGCCGCCGATCGCCGCCAGCAGCGAGGGCACGTAGCGGCCCTCCATCCACTGCCCGCCGCGCGGATCGAACACGGCCTTCAACTCCTCGACCACGAAGGAGACGTCGCCGCCGCGGCGGAACACCGCCGAGATCATGCGGGTGAGCGCCACGGTCCAGGCGTAATGCTCCATGTTCTTGGAGTTGATGAAGATCTCGAACGGCCGGCGGCGGCCGTCCTGCATCACGTCGTTGATGGTGATGTAGATCGCGTGGTCGCTGCCCGGCCATTTGATCTTGTAGGTCCGGCCCGGCAGATCCTCGGGCCGGTCGAGCGGCTGGGCGATGTAGACCACGCCCTCTTCGCGCGCCGCCGGCACCAGCGCCGGCACGCCCTTGGCCGCGGCCGGCTTCACTTCGAGCACCGCCCCGGTCACGTCGTTCGGCCGATAGGTCGTGCAGCCCTTGCAGCCCGTCGCATAGGCCTGTTCGTAGACGCCCTTGAAGTCCTCGAACGAGATGTCGCGCGGCAGGTTGATGGTCTTGGAAATCGAGCTGTCGACGAAGTCCTGGGCCGCCGCCTGCATGGCGAGGTGATCGGCGGGCGACAGCGTCTGGGCGTCGACGAACGCGTCGGATCGACGGTTCGCTGCCCTTGAGCGTCTCCCAGAGACGCAGAACGCATGGTCCTCGACGCTCTCCTCGCGCTTTGAACCGTCGGGTTGCAGCACGTGCCGCACGATAGCTGAAGGCGAACACCGGCTCGATGCCGGAGGAGACGTTGTCGGCCAGCAGCGAGATCGTGCCGGTTGGAGCGATCGAGTTCAGCAGCGCGTTGCGGATGCCGTAGCGGCCGATGGCAGCGCGCACGTCCTCGGGCAAGCCGCGGATCGTCTCGCCGGCGAGATAGCGCGTGCGGTCGTAGAGCGGGAAGCTGCCCTTCTCCGCGGCGATGTCGGCCGACGCCAGGTAGGACAGGCGCTGGACCGCGCCCAGCCACTCGCGCGTGAGCCTCACCGCCTCGGGCGAGCCGTAGCGCACGCCGCAGAAGATCAGCGCGTCGGCCAGCCCGGTGACGCCGAGCCCGATGCGACGCTTGGCCTTGGCCTCCTTCTCCTGCTGCGGCAGCGGGAAGCGCGAAACATCGACCACGTTGTCGAGCATGCGCACGGCCAGCGGCACCAGCCGCTCCAGTGCTTCGATATCCAGACTGCGCAGCCGGCGTGAACGGCTCCTTCACCAGCGCGGCAAGATTGATCGAGCCCAGCAGGCAGGCACCATAGGGCGGCAAGGGTTGCTCGCCGCACGGATTGGTCGCCTGGATGGTCTCGCAATAGTGCAGATTGTTCCGCGCGTTGACCCGGTCGATGAAGATCACGCCCGGCTCGGCATACTCGTAGGTCGCGCGCATGATGCGCTCCCACAGCGCCTTGGCCTTGATCGTGCGCAAGACCTTGCCGGCGAACACGAGGTCCCAGTCGCCATCCTCCTTGACCGCCTTCATGAAGGCATCGGTGACAAGCACCGAGACGTTGAACATGCGCAGCCGCCCGGGATCGCGCTTGGCGTCGACGAAGGCTTCGATGTCGGGATGATCGCAGCGCAAGGTCGCCATCATGGCGCCGCGGCGCGAGCCCGCGCTCATGATGGTGCGGCACATCGAGTCCCACACATCCATGAAGGACAGCGGACCCGAGGCGTCGGCGCCGACGCCCAGCACCGGCGCCCCCTGCGGGCGCAGCGTGGAGAAATCGTGCCCGATGCCGCCGCCCTGTTGCATGGTGAGCGCCGCTTCGCGCAAATTCTCGAAGATGCCCGACATGTCGTCGGGGATCGTGCCCATGACGAAACAATTGAAGAGCGTGACGCTGCGGCCCGTGCCGGCGCCGGCGATCACCCGGCCGGCGGGCAGGAACCTGAACCCGGACAGCGCCTCATGGAAACGGCTCGCCCACAGTTCCGGGTCGCGTTCCGGCACAGCGAGCGCCCGCGCCACGCGCCACCAGGTGGCGTCCAGGTCGGCGTCGGCTTCCCCGGAAGCGTCGCGGAAGCGGTATTTCATGTCCCAGATGCGCTGGGAAACCGGAGCCCATTCCATTGTTAAAAAATAGGCGCCGAGACCCTAGATATCAACAGTTCCTTTTTCGTTCCTATCGGCGGGCCTTTGCCACCAGCCGCTTCGTCGCTCCTTCGATGCTCTCGCGCAGCGTCGTCATGAAGATCTCGCGGCCGAGGCCCGGCAGGATCGGCGGCAGCACCTCGACGTCGATCATCCCGGGCCATTTGATGAACTTGCGCCGCCCCCAGAACAGGCCCGAGTTCAGGGCCACCGGCACGACCGGCACGCCGAGCTGCCGGTAGAGGGCTGCCGTGCCCACCTGATAGGGCCGCTCCGCCCCCACGGCCACGCGCGTGCCCTCGGGGAAGATCAGGACAGAGCGGCCCTCGGCGATGGCGGCCTTCGCCTGCCGCACCAGGCTGCGCAACGCCTGGGAGCCGTCGCCGCGCTCGACGGCGATGTTGCCGACGCGCGCCATCGCCCAGCCGACGATGGGAATGAACAGCAACTCGCGCTTCAGCACGATGGCGCTGTTGGGAAATAGCCGCGAGAAGGCCAGCGTCTCCCATGACGACTGATGCTTGCAGGCGTAGATGACAGGGCCGGCCGGCCGGTTCTCCAGGCCGCCGATGCGATGCGTAAGACGGCAGGTTAGGCTGAGCCAGCCCAGGCAGAAATCGATCCAGAACAGCGACCAGGCGACGACATGGCGCCGCGGCAACAGCAGGATCGGCGCGCCCACGATCGCGATGATCGTCGTCCCGACGTACCAGCCGACGTTGAAAAGGAGTGAACGCAGCCAGAGGCCGATCATGAAGGTTTGCGTGCGGGCGATGTGTTTCTTGTAAGCCCAGTTTTAGTGGCCTACTGTCCGGCCGCAAGCACATCTAGTGGGGAACTCCCCGCTCATCATGCAAGTCACCTGTCCCAACTGTGGGGCGCGATACGCCGTCGATCCCTCGGCGATTGGTCCCGCGGGCCGCACCGTCCAGTGCGCCCGCTGCAGCCATCGCTGGTTCGAGACGGTCAAGGTCGCGCCCACTCCTCCCCTGGCGTCGCCGCCGAGCGAGCGACCGGTGCGGCCGGCGCCCGATTTCGTCATTCGCCCGCAGTCCCGCTACACGTCGGGGCTGCCGGCGCTCACCCGGCCGCGTCCCAAGGTATATTGGGGCCGCTGGCTGACGGCCGCCGTTGCGTTGGTCGTCGTGCTGGGTATCACCGCCGTCGCCTACCGCGACGAGATCCGGCAGAGGCTGCCATCCGAGTGGCGCACGTTCCTGAGCCTGAACACTGCGCGCAGTCTTTTTGCGCCGCCGGAAACGGCCGCGCCGCCTGCCGGCCTCAAACAGGCGCAACTCGAAATCGATCTAGCCGCCAGCAAGGTCGAGCTGGTTGACGGCCGCTACGTCGTGCACGGCGAGCTGGTCAACAGCGGACGCGAGGCTGGTTCGACGAGCACGCTGAAGCTGGTCTTCCGCCAGGGCGATACCGTGCTGGGCGAGCGCGCCTATCCCCTGGTCGAGGGGCCGGTTGCACCGGGCGAGCGGCTCGGCTTCAGCCGGACGCTCGACGATCCGCCCGACGGCACGACCAACATCGTGCCGACCGTGAAATAGCGAGCACTGCCATGCCTGACCGTCCTGCCGTCTCGATCCGTTTCTCCGCCGCGGAAATCGCCGCCCGTGTCGATGAAATGGCGGCGGAGCTCGCCACCAGGCTCGCCGACGACACGCTGGTCGTTTCGGTGCTGAAGGGCAGCTTCGTATTCGCCGCCGACCTCATCCGCGCGCTGAGCCGCGCCGGCGCGGACTGGTCGATGGATTTCCTCACCCTGTCGAGCTACGGCACAGGCACGGAGACGAGCGGCCGGGTTCGCATCGTGCGCGACATCGTCGACGACGTGCGCAACCGCGAGGTCCTTCTGGTCGACGATATCCTGGAATTCAGGTTTCACGCTGAGTTTCGCCAAGAAGCTCCTGGTCGAACGCGGTGCGCGCCACGTCTCGATCTGCACCCTGCTCGACAAGCCGGGCAAGCGGCGCACCGACCTCCAGGCCGATTTCGTCGGCTTCAAGGCCGGCGACGAATTTCTCGTAGGCTACGGCCTCGACTGGGCGCACCGCTTCCGCGGCCTGCCGTATATCGGCGTGGTGGAGAAGGCGACGGCCTAGCCTGACAACGCTCCGGCAATAAGTGCGCACCATAGGCGGGGGTAGCGGAATTTCGACGGAAGTCGATCACTTACAGTAAAGTGCTTTATTTCAAAGACTTAGAAGCGTTCTTTCTAGTAAGTCTTCAGCAGCCGGTCGATATAGTCGAGCTCTTCCTTCGGACGCTGCTGCTCGCCGGCGCGGCGGCGCAGCTCGTCCAGGATCTCGCGGCTGCGCTGGCGCTCCAGTTCGAGCGGCACCTTGTCGACGCCCGTATCGACCGCATCGCCGTAATTGCCGTCGGAACGGCCGAGCGGATCGCGATCCTCGCTGCGCCGCTCGCGCTCCTCGATCTCGGCCAGGTCCTGGCCGTTGCCCGGCCCGCGCTGGCGCATCTGTTCGGCGAGATCACCCATGCCCTGCTGCAGGTTGTCGAGCGCGCGGCGCTGCGAGCGCGACGCCTCGCGCGGATCGCCGCGCCGGAGGGCGTCCTCGGCATCGCGCATCGAGCGTTCGGCGCGACCGAGCGATTCGGGCATCGGCATGCCGTTCTCGTCGAGCCGGTTCATGAATTCGCCGAGCTGGCGGCGCAGGCCTTCCTGCTGGCCGCGTTGTCCCTCGCCCCACTGCCCGTCGCCGGGCTGCTGGCCCTGCCCTTGCTGCCCTTGCTGGCCCTTGCTGACCCTGTTGGCCCTGCTGACCCTGTTGGCCGCGCTGCCCCTGCTGGCCTTGGCGACCCTGCTGCTGACGGCCCTCGCGCTCGGACTCGCCCAGCAGCTGGTTCTGCCGGCGCGACAGCCGGTCGAGCTGGTTCATCATCTCGCGGCCCTGCTGGTTGCCCTGACCCTGCTGGCCGCGCTGCCCGGGCTGGCGCTGCTGGTTGGGGCCGGCCATCATGGGCGTGGCGTTTTCCATCATCTTGCGCAGCTCTTCGAGCAGGCGCTTGGCTTCCTCGCGCTGGCCGTTCTTCGCCATCTCGCGAATCTTGTCGAGCATCTTCTGCAGGTCGTCGCCGGTGATGGTGTTGTTGGGATCCATCTTCTCCGCCTGCTCCATCATGCGGCGGCGTTCTTCCGGATCCTTCATCTTCTCAGCCAGCTCCTTCTGCCAGCGGTCCATCGCGCTGTAGAGCTGCTGGATCAGGCGCTCGATCTCCTCGTCGCCGGCCTGGCGTTGCATGGCGTCGCGCAGCTCCTGGCGAGCCTGCTCGAGCGCCCGCTCGGCGTCGGACGTGGCGCCGCTCTCCAGGCGCATGGCGAGATCCCACAGGAGCTTCTGGGTGTCGGTGATGGTGGGCTTGTCGCCGTTCTGCGCCAGGCGCGCCGCGCCGATGCGCAGGCCGAGCTGGACCACCGGGTCGTTGCGGTAGCTCTCCGGCTTGGCGTGAATCAAACGCATGCCGTCGGCAACGTCGAGCCGGAAGCCCTTGGGGTCGCGCGTCAGCGACTTGCGCAGCACGATCAGGGCGCGGGCCGTCGGATCGTTGAACACGCGCTCGGGTAGCAGGAAGGTCTCGACCGAGCTGCGCCCCTTCTGGCCCAAGGCGTCGGACGCAAACAGCATCACCGTGACCTTGAGCCCAGCCCAGGGATGGCTCGTCAGGTCGCGCACGAAGGTGTCGGCCACCTTCTTGGCGCTGCCGGCAACCGGAAGGTCGATACGCAGAACCTCGGGTTCCTCGTCGTCGGTCAGCATGTCGTCGCCCAGCACGCTGCCGTGCAGGCGGATCTGGAGCTGTACGCCGGTCACGCCGAAATCGTCGCCGGCGATGTATTCGATCTTGGTCGACCACTTGTCGACGCCGATCGGCTTGGCGAACTCGATTGTGGGCGCCAGGTCGGGAATGACGTGCAACTTCCAGTGCGCCTGCTCGTCACCGCGCGCCTGCAAGACGATGTCCTTGCCCTCGGTGATGACCTGCTCGACCTGGTACTTGCCCTTGCCGACGGTCGCGAACTCGGTGCTCTTGCCGTCGATCACCAGCTGCGGCGCCTTGCGGCCGCGCACGTCATCGACGAAGCCCGCGAGCTTGCTGCCCACCGGAACGCGCAGCGTCTTGTCGCGCTCGGCCAGGTCGAGATAGATCGGCGGCTTGCCGGTATAGGCCGGCGGCGCAATCCACAGATTGGCGACCACCGGCGGCGGCGGCGGGAAGGCCGGAGTGAAGGCAGCGAGCATGCGATCGTTGCGCCAGCCGCCAGCCATGGCGAGGGCCACGATCAGGATCAGGACCGGCACGAAGCGCAGCGCCCAGGTGTCGAGGACGGCCAGGCCGGGATGGGCCGGCTTGTTGCTGAGGCCCGCCAGTCGGGCAGCCTCGCGGCGGCGATGGGTTTCCCACAGGGCGGCCGCCATGGGGTCGCTCTCGCCAGCGGCGAGGCGATCCTGGACCGCCACCAGCGGCCGGTGCGGCACGCCGCTGTCGCGTTCGAGGCGGCGGATCGCCGCTTCACGCATGGGCCAGGCGAAATCACGAAGCCGCCACCAGGCGAGACCACCCAGCGCCAGGGCCAGCACGGCCAGGAGGCCGGTATGAACCCAGGGGTCGAGGCCGGCGAAAAGGTCGAAATGGGCGGCCGCGACGAACAGGGCCACGAAGGCCAAAAGGGGCACCAGCCGGGGCCAGAGGGCCTCCCAGGCCAACGCCGCCTGAGCCAAACCGATCTTGCGGGTCAATCCGGGCGCCTGGATCATGGTCGTCTGACTGGCGTCCATTGCTTCCTTTCGTCTCGGCGCTAGGGCTTCACGGGCTCCATCCAGGGCGGGAATCGCTCGGCGGAGAGCATCTCGTCGATCGTCGGCCTTGGTCGGGTGACCGCAAACCGCGTGCCATCGACCATCACTTCGGGCACCAGCGGGCGGCTGTTGTAGGTCGAAGCCATGACCGCCCCATAGGCACCTGCCGAGCGTATCATGACGAGGTCTCCGGCAGCCAGCGCGGGCAGATCACGGTTCTGTGCCAGGTAGTCGCCCGATTCGCAGATCGGCCCGACAATGTCGCAGCGGATCGTGGCGGCATTCTGGCGCCCAGGGACCGGTTCGCGGACCGGCAAAATGTCGTGCCAGGCCTCGTAGAGGGTCGGCCGGATGAGATCGTTCATGGCGGCGTCGACAATCACGAAAGTCTTGGAAACGCCGGGCTTCACGAGAATCACCTCGCTCACCAGCACGCCCGCCTCGCCGACCAGCCGGCGGCCGGGCTCGAAGGTCAGTTCGCACCCCAGCCCCGCGGTTTCCCTGGCGACCATCGCCAGGAAGTCGGCGATCGAGGGCGGCCGCTCATCGGCATAAACAATCCCCAGCCCGCCGCCGATATCGAAGCGGTCGATCCGGTGGCCGTCGGCGCGCAGTTGGCCGATCAGCTCGCGCACCCGAACAATGGCGCTGCGATAGGGCTCGAGCGAGGTGAGCTGCGAGCCGATATGCATGGCCACGCCCACCACCGTGAGATTGGGCAGGCGGCCGGCGAGCGCGAAGGCCTCGCGCGCCAGGTCGATGTCGATGCCGAACTTGTTCTCCTTGCGGCCCGTCGTGATCTTGGCGTGCGTGCCCGCGTCGACGTCGGGATTGACCCGCAGCGTGACGTCGGCCTTCACGCCGAGCTGGGCCGCCACGGCGTTCAGGGTCTCGAGCTCGGCCGAACTCTCGACGTTGATCTGGCCGACCCCTGCCTGCAGCGCCGCCATCAGTTCCGACGCCTTCTTGCCCACTCCGGAATAGACGATGCGCCGCGGCGAGATGCCGGCTGCCAGGGCACGGCGCATCTCGCCCACCGAGACGATGTCGGCGCCCGCACCCAGCTCGCCGAACAGGCGGACGACCGCGAGGCTGCTGTTGGCCTTCATGGCGTAGCACACGCTGGCGTTCATGCCCTCGATGCCCTGGGCGAATTCACGCCATCCCGCGCGCAGGGCGCCCGCCGAGTAGCAATAGAAAGGCGTGCCGACCTGGGCGGCGATGGCGGCGAGCGCGACACCCTCGGCGTGCATCTCGCCGTTCTTGTAGGCGAAGACACTCATCGGCTACGCCCCAGAAAGCGCCGGCGCGCCTCCTTCACGGCGCGCGCGACATTGGCGGGCGCGGTGCCGCCCAGGCTCTTGCGCGCATTGACCGACGCCTCGACGGTCAGCACGCGATAGACGCCGCGGTCGATGCGCGGCTCGACCGAGCGCATCTCGGCGAGCGAAAGCTTGTCGAGATCGATGCCCTTGTCGGCGGCGATCGCCGACCAGCCGACCGGTGACGTGATGGGCCTCGCGGAACGGCAGGCCGACCTTGCGCACCAGCCAGTCGGCAAGGTCGGTCGCCACCGAATAGTCGGCCGAGGCGACGGCACGCATGCGCGCCGGATTGGCCTTGAGGTCGCGCACCATGCCGGCCATCGCCGCCACGCCCAGCTCGAGCGAGTCGGCGGCGTCGAACAGTGGCTCCTTGTCCTCCTGCATGTCCTTGCCGTAGGTGAGCGGCAGGCCCTTCAGGATGGTGCAGAGCGCCACGAAGGCGCCGACGATGCGACCGACCTTGGCACGGGTCAGCTCGGCGGCGTCGGGATTGCGCTTCTGCGGCATGATCGAGCTGCCGGTGGTGAAGGCATCGGACAGCGTGATGAAGCGGAACGGCGCGCTGCACCAGATCACGATCTCCTCGGCGAGCCGTGACAGGTGCACGGCCGTGAGCGAGGCGGCGGCAATGAACTCCACGACGTAGTCGCGATCAGACACGGCGTCGAGCGAATTGGCCATCGGCCGCGCGAAGCCCAGCGCCTTCGCCGTCCTGCGCGGATCGATCGGGTGCGGCGAGCCCGCGAGCGCCGCAGCGCCGAGCGGCAATTCGTTCAAACGGGCGCGGCAGTCGGCGAAACGGCTGCGGTCGCGGCCGACCATCTCGACATAGGCGAGCAGATGGTGGCCGAAGGTGATGGGCTGCGCCGTCTGCAGGTGGGTGAAGCCCGGCATGATGGTCGCGGCATATTCATCGGCGCGGTCGATCAGGGCGGCCTGCAGGTCGCGCAGCATCGGCTCCAGCCGGTCGATCGTGTCGCGCACCCACAGCCGGACATCGAGCGCGATCTGGTCGTTGCGCGAGCGCGCGGTATGCAGCCGACCGCCGGCCGGACCGATCAGCTGGGTCAGCCGCGCCTCGACGTTGAAATGGATGTCCTCGAGCTTGGTCGAGAACTTGAAGCGGCCCGATTCGATTTCAGCACGTACCTGGGCCAGCCCGCGCTTGATGGCGCGGCCGTCCTTCGCCGACAGGATCTTCTGGGCGACCAGCATGTCGCAATGTGCCAGCGAGCCTGCAATATCCTGCACATACAGCCGCCGGTCGAAACCGATGGAGGCGTTGATCTTCTCCATGATTTCCGCCGGGCCGAGCTTGTAGCGGCCGCCCCACATCGAATTGGAGCTGCTGCTCTTCGCCGCTCGCGCAGTCGTGTTCTTCCGTGCCATGAATATGAGCCATTGATCCTTTAGGAACGCGGCTTATGGCACATCCCGACCGATATTTCCTCCCCGGCCGCCGGCTTGTCCTGGCCGGCGCCATGGCTGTGACCGGCTTGCCCGGGACAGCGCGGGCCGAGTTGCCGAAGAGCCTGGTCAAGGGCGCCATGGCCCGCTTCAAGCCGGCGCATCCGCCCAAGCCGCTGCCCGACCTCGAGTTCCTCGACGCCTCGGACAAGCCGATGCGGCTGGCCGACCTCACCGGCAAGGCGCGGCTGATCAATCTGTGGGCGACGTGGTGCGGCCCCTGCGTGAAGGAGATGCCGAGCCTCGACCGGCTGCAGGCGGCGCTGCCCAAGGACAAGTTCGTCGTGCTGCCGATCTCGCTCGACGGTCCGTCAAAGGCCAAGGTGGCGCCCTTCTACAAGGAGCGGAAGCTTGCCAATCTCGGCATCTATTACGACAAGGGCCGCAAGGCGATGTCGGTGCTCGACGTTTCGCTGCTGCCGACCTCGATCCTTGTCGATCCGGCCGGCCGCGAGCTGGGGCGCCTGGAAGGCGACGCCGACTGGGACACGCCCGAGGGGATCGCGCTCATGAAAGCGGCCATCGCCAGCCAGAGCTAGAAGGACCACCCGTGACCGGACCGCTCGTCGTCATCACCGGAGCGAGCTCCGGCATCGGCCTCGCCTTGGCCCGCGCCTTTGCCAAGGAGGGCAACGCCCTGCTTCTGGTCGCGCGACACATGAAGCCGGTGGACGGACTGCCGGCCGACCGCACGGCCTATGCCGCGGCCGATGTCGCCGACTACGCCGCGCTGGAGCGCGCCATCCGCGACGCCGAGCAGAAATTCGGCAAGACCGCCTGCCTGGTCAACAATGCCGGCATGGCCGATGCGCGCGCCTTCACCGACGTCGAGCCCGAGGCCTTTGCCCGCGAGATCGACGTCAACCTGAAGGGCGTGCTGAACGGCACCAAGGTCGTGATCGCCGACATGGCGGCGCGCAAGTCCGGCACGATCATCAACATCAGCTCGGTGAGCGATCGCAAGACCAGCCCGGTAGCGGTTGGCTACACCGCCTCCAAGTACGCGGTCCGCGCGGCGGGCGAATCGCTGCGCGAGGCGGTCGGCATGCAGGGCGTGCGGGTGGTCAACGTGGCGCCGGCCTACATCAAGACCAACATCCACCAGGGCATGGGCATCAGCTTCGAGGAGTATTGCCGCATCCTCGGCAATCCCGATTTTCTCGCGGCCGAGGAGCTGGCCGAGGTCGTTCTCTATTGCTGGAAGCTGCCGCCGACGATCTGCATTCGCGACATCGTGGTGGCGCCGACGCGTTCGGGCTTTTGACGCCGGCCATCCCAGGGCTATCCTCGCGCAAACAAGGACGGCGGGCCGTGCATCGTCGTCGCGGAGGAAACAACCATGGCGAACCGCGTCATCGACGCCGACGGCCATATCTGCGAGCCGCCCGCGGTGTGGGACGACTACATCGAGAAGCGTCATCGAGCCAATGCGATCCGGGTCGAGCGCGACGGGGACGGGCGCGACTGGATCTCGATCAACGGCACGCTGCGCCGCAACCTGCGCCCCGCCGCCGCCTGCGTGCCGTGGGGCATGGACGATCCCGACAAGGTGCCGAGCTGGGAGGACATCCTGCCCGGCTCCTACGACGGCGGCGCCCGCGCCACGGTGCTGGAGGAAGAAGGCATCGAGCGCTCGCTCCTCTTCCCCTCGCTCTACCTGCTGGCCGGCGACATCGACGACCCGGCCGTGGCCGCCGCCGCCTGCCATGGCTACAACGAATGGATCGCCGACATGTGCCGCGACGGCCGCGGCAAGCTCGCCGCCGTCGGCATCGTGCCGCTGCAGAACGTCGAGGCGGCGGCGCGCGAGGCCCAGCACATCGCCCGGCTCGGGCTGAAGGGCGTCTGCTTCCGCCCCGAGCGCTACAGGGGCCTCGCCCTTTACGATGATTCACTGAAGCCCTTCTGGCAGGCCGTCTCGGACAACGGCCTGTTCGCCGCCGTACATGGCAGCTTCGGCTCGCTGATGCCGAGCTTCGCGACCAGCCGCTACGACAACCTGTTCTTCAGCCACATGATCTGCCATCCGTTCGAGCAGATGGCGGCCTGCCTCGACATCCTGGCCGGCGGCGTGCTCGACCGCCATCCCAACCTGCGCGTCGCCTTCCTCGAGTCAGGGCTGGGCTGGCTGGAATACTGGCTCGACCGGCTCGACGGTCACTTCGATTCGATGCGCCACCACGTGCCGTGGCTGAAGCGGCCGCCGACCGAGCTGTTCCGCGAACGCTGCTTCATCTCGATCGAGTCAGACGAGGCCCATCGGTTGCCGCGCCTGCGCGAGATGAAGCTCGAGCACTGCGTCTTCTGGGGCGCGGACTATCCCCATTACGATTGCACCTATCCCGGCGCAGTGACAGATCTGGAGGAGAACCTGGCGCCGCTGCCGCCGTCGCTGGCCGACGACGTGCGCTGGCGGACGGCGGAGCGGTTTCTCGGGTTGAGATGAACGGGCGGCTCAGCCGCCGAGCTCGCAGTGCTTGTTCATTTCCTTGCAGACCCGCAGAACGGCCTGCACGACGCGCGACGCCGTCGAATCCTCGCCTGGCCCGGCCTGGCCCGCGATCAGGAGCTGCGAGACGTCTTCGCTGAAGGGAACGACGTTCAGGGTCGCCGTACGATCGCCCTCGGCGACCTGCAGGCGGCGCTGACCCGGATCCTGCATCAGCACGCGCACGGCGGTATTCTTGCGCGCCATCTCGAGCGCCGTCGCGAAGACCTTGTCGGCGGGAGCGTCGAGGATGACGGTGGCGAAATCGTAGCCCGGCCGGCCGGCCTGCTGGCTCTCCTCCCGCATGTGCTGGATGCGGCCCAACGCCTTGCGGGCGACGAACACCCATTGCGCGTCGGCAGGGGCAAACGGCACCATCGTCGCTGCGAGACCGACCAGGACCGACAAAACGACAGACAGACGCGTTACCTTCGACTTCATGTTGCCCGCCTTCGACGATGGTGACGCGCCCATTGTAGCCAACGAGATCGTTCGGATGTAGCGGCGCCTTGCTCGCATTCGACGATGACTGTTCGATGCGAGGCGACTTCGTGCTCTTTCGGACAATTCGCCGCGGCGCGGCAGCGGCGCCTTGCTCATATTCGACGCCGCCTTCCAGGCTGGTGCTCCGGAACGTGCGTCTAACGCGTCGGAACCGGACGCTCGCCCGAGTAGTCGTAGAAGCCGCGCTTGACCTTGCGGCCGATCCAGCCGGCCTCGACATACTTCACCAGCAGCGGGCACGGGCGATACTTCGAATTGGCAAGGCCCTCGTGCAGCACCTGCATCACCGAGAGACAGGTGTCGAGGCCGATGAAGTCGGCGAGCTCGAGCGGGCCCATCGGATGGTTGGCGCCGAGCTTCATGCCGGTGTCGATCGCCTCGACGTTGCCGACACCTTCGTAGAGCGCGTAGACCGCCTCGTTGATCATCGGCAGCAGGATGCGGTTGACGATGAAGGCCGGAAAATCCTCGGCATTGACCGGCTTCTTGTCGAGCTTGACCACGACCTCGCGCACGGTGCGGAAGGTCTCCTCCTCCGTCGCGATGCCGCGGATCAGTTCGACCAGGCCCATCATGGGCACCGGGTTCATGAAGTGCATGCCCATGAATTTGCCGGGCCGGTCGGTGACCGAGGCGAGCCGCGTCACCGAGATCGACGAGGTGTTGGTGGCGAGCAGGACGTTGGGCGGCAGATCCTCGCAGACCTTCTTGAAGATCTCGCGCTTGACCCCTTCGTTCTCGGTCGCCGCCTCGACGATCAGGTCGCAGTCGGCGAACTGCTTGTAGTCGAGTCCAGTGGTGATGCGCTTCAGCGCCGAGTCCTTCTCCTCCGGCCGGATCATGCCGCGGCCGATCTGGCGGTCCATGTTGCGGACGATCGCGTCGATGCCCTTGTCGAGATGCGCCTGGTCCACGTCCGCCATTCGGATGTCAAACCCCTTGAGGGCGCAGACATGGGCAATGCCGCCGCCCATCTGGCCGGCACCGATGACGCCGATGCGCTTGATCATGATGGGTACCCCTGGAGTTCCTTAACTCAAACTCACTTCTTGTCGACGGCGGCGGTCAGCTCCGGAACGATCTGGAACAGATCTCCAACGATGCCGTAATCGGCCACCTGGAAAATCGGCGCTTCCTCGTCCTTGTTGATCGCCACGATGGTCTTGCTGTCCTTCATGCCGGCGAGATGCTGGATCGCGCCGGAAATGCCGATGGCGATGTAGAGGTCGGGCGCCACCACCTTGCCGGTCTGGCCGACCTGGTAGTCGTTGGGCACGTAGCCGGCGTCGACCGCGGCGCGGCTTGCGCCCAGCCCGGCGCCGAGCTTGTCGGCCAGCGCCTCGAGCATCTTGAAATTCTCGCCGCTCGCCAGGCCGCGGCCGCCCGAGACGACGATCTTGGCGCTGGTGAGCTCCGGCCGTTCGCTCTTGGAGAGTTCGGCGCCCACGTAAGAGGCCAGCCCACCCGCGCCGGTGCCGCCGACCTGCTCGACCGGCGCCGAGCCGCCGCCGGCCGCCGCCTTGAAGTTGGTCGGACGGATGGTGACGACCTTTATCTTGTCGGCGGTCTGCACGGTCGCCATCGCGTTGCCGGCATAGATCGGGCGCACGAAGGTGTCGGGCGAGACGACCTTGATCGCCTCGGAGACCTGCGCGACGTCGAGCAGGGCCGCCACGCGCGGTGCGAGGTTCTTGCCCACCGAATCAGCGGCCATCACGATGTGGCTGTAGGCGGGCGCCAGCTTGACCACGAGGGGTGCCACGTCCTCGGCCACCCAGTTGGCATAGGCCGCGTCCTCGGCCTGCAGCACCTTGGCGACGCCCTGTATGGCGGCGGCCGACTTGGCGGCCTCGCCGGCATTGCTGCCGGCCACCAGCACATGGACATCGGGACCCATCTGTAGCGCAGCCGTCACGGCATTCGCGACATTGCTGCGAACGGTCTTGCCGTCATGCGCAGCGACAACCAGGACGGCCATGTCAGATCACTCCCGCTTCGTTGCGCAGCTTGTCGACAAGCTCGGCCACGGTCTTCACCTTGATGCCGCCCTTGCGCTTGGGCGGCTCTTCGACCTTGAGCACCTTGAGCGCGGCGCGATGTCGACGCCCAGCGCATCCGGCGCCAGGACCTCGATCGGCTTCTTCTTGGCCTTCATGATGTTGGGCAGCGAGGCGTAGCGCGGCTCGTTGAGGCGCAGGTCGGTGGTGATCACCGCCGGCAGCTTGATCTTGATGTTCTCCAGGCCGCCGTCGACCTCGCGCTTCACCTCGGCCGAGCCGTCGGCGAGGTTGCAGCTTGTTGGCGAAGGTGCCCTGCGACCAGCCGAGCAGCGCAGCCAGCATCTGGCCGGTCTGGTTCGAATTGTCGTCGATCGCCTGCTTGCCGACGATGACGAGGCCGGGCTGCTCCTTGTCGACCACCGCCTTCATCAGCTTGGCGACGGCCAGCGGCTGCAGTTCGGCGTCGGTCTGGACCAGCACGCCGCGGTCGGCGCCCATGGCGAGCGCGGTGCGGATCGTCTCCTGGCATTGCGCGGCGCCGGCGGAAAAGACGATGACTTCGGTCGCGAGCCCCTTCTCCCGCATGCGGATCGCCTCTTCCACGGCGATCTCGTCGAAGGGGTTCATGGACATCTTGACGTTCGCCGTCTCGACGCCCGTGTTGTCGGCCTTGACGCGGATCTTGACGTTGTAGTCGATCACCCGCTTGACCCCGACCAGCACTTTCATCGCGTTACGCCTATAGGTGAGTTGCGCCGGACCTTCCCGCCCGACGAAGGGGTTTTCGTGTAGGGGTGTTCAGCCGATCATGTCAAGGCTATGGCGCACTGCACAAAATCGCAGGGTGGAAGGTTTTTCCTCAATTTTTCAATAAGTTGAGGTCGTTAACGCGCGCCGCCCGGCACCCAGAGGACGTCGGTGGCGCCGTTGTCGTTCAGCCGGCGTGCGAGCACGAACAGATGATCGGAGAGGCGGTTGATGTACTTGATCGCCTCGGGGTTGATCGGCTGCTCGGCGGCCAACTGCGTCATGCGGCGCTCGGCCCGGCGCACGACGGTGCGGGCGAGATGCAACCACGCCGCCGCCTCGCTGCCGCCGGGCAGGATGAAGGAGTTGAGCGGCTGCAGCTCGGCGTTCATGGCGTCGATCTCATGCTCGAGCCGCTCGACCTGCGAGGCGACCATGCGCAAGGCGCCCTCGCCGCGCTTGCTCTGGCCTTCGGGCGTGCAGAGATCGGCGCCGAGGTCGAACAGGTCGTTCTGGATGCGTCCGAGCATGGCGTCGGCCTCCGCCAGCGGCGTGCCGCCCAGGAGATTTCGCGCAATTGCGCTGCGCGCAAGACCGATGACCGAATTGGCCTCGTCCGTCGTGCCATAGGCCTCGACCCTCGGGTCGTGCTTGGCGACGCGGTCGCCGCGGCCGAGGGAGGTTTGCCCGGCGTCACCGCCGCGCGTGTAGATGCGGGTGAGCGTGACCATCGAATTCAGCTCCGGCTCGCGAGATACCAAAGAAGAATGAGGATGATCGTCAGGAACTGCAGGCGCACGCGCCACCACATCAGCTTGTTGCTGCGCTTGCCGCCCTCGACAGTGCCTTCGACGTTGCGGGCCATGTTGATCAGGCCGGCGAACAGCATGCCGAGCGTGGCCAGGCCCGAGATGATCACCGCGAAGAACAGGATATTGGCGAGGCTCATGCTTCAAACTCCCGACGGCACTGTCTTATCACCTATTCACCCATTGTGCCGGCCGGCGCCAGTGCGCGCGCCGGCCCAGGGTCGGGCGTCCCGCAGGGGGGCGATGCCGGTTGCGACCCTGAAGATCGCCTCGGCCGCCTGCTCGCCGGACCACAGGGCCGCATGCACCGTGCCGTATTCGACGGGCTCGGTCGCCTCACCGGCGAACCAGACGCGCCGATCGAGCGGCCGGGCATGCACATCCCTGTCTTCCGGCGCGCTGCCGACCCCTGGATAGGAATAGCCGCCGCGCGACCAGGGATCGCTCAGCCAGCGCGGATAGAGCATCGCCTCCGGCTCGGGGATGTCGGGGCCGAACATCTTGCGCAGCGAGGCCATCGCCACGTCCTTCACATCGGCATCGTTTGCCGTCCGATCAAGGCGCGCGGCGGTCGCGCCGTTGGCGAAGCTGAGCAGGATTGGCCGCCCGGTTTCCTGCTCGTGGCTGACCCAGGTGTTGAAAGTGCCGCGCTTGCCGGGCGAATTGGGCAGGCGGCCGAACCATTTCGGATGTTCGGGCCAGAAGCGCCGCGGGAAGCGCAGGTAGATCTTGCCCAGCACGCCCGCGCCGTAGCCCAGCCGGCCAACCGCCACGCGCTGGTCCTCGGGCGGCGGCGGATCGAGCGCCGGCAGGCCGGCGCGCAGCAGGCCGACCGGCACGGTGATCAACGCCCGGTCGGCCTCGATCCGCTCACCGTCCTGCAGGATCGCCGCCACGCCCGTATCGCCCCACGTCATACGCTGCACCGGCGAGGCGAGGCGAATCGAAAGGCCGCGCGCGGCATCCTCGATCAGCGGGTGGAAGCCGCCCTTGGGCTGGGCGTTGCGCTCCAGCCCCTCCTTGGGAAACCATTCCTCGACCGAGACTGCATCGTAGGGCGCGCCCTGCACGCCCTCGCTCATCTCGACGAACGTGGCGATCACGAGCTTGTCGACCTCGGGCAGCCACGCGGCACCGAGCAGCGGGTCGACCGCCTGCTTCACCGAGATCGAGCGCGGCCCCCTGACCGCGGTCATCGCCTTGCTCTTCCAGCTCGCCCATTCGATCGCCGCCCTGAAGGCGGCGCGTCCCAGCACCGCGCGACGGCGCTGGCCCTCGCGCGTCGGCGCCGTGGCACGGTCGTCGATCAACAGGCGATCGCCCTGCGATTCGACCAGCGCGATGCCAAGTTTCTGGCACCACAGGGTGAGCGGATTGCCCTCCACGCCATGCACCCAGGAGCCGCCGAGATCGAGCGGCGCGCCGAGCGAGGAGTTGGTCCAGGTCCGCCCACCCAGGCGATCGCGCGCCTCCAACACGGTGACGGCGAAGCCCGAATCGTGCAGCAGGCGGGCGGCGACGAGGCCCGCCATGCCGGCGCCGACCACGATCACGCGCTCGGGCTTGCCGTTGCCCATCGACCACGTACCGGTCATCGCAGCGCCAGAAGCGGCAATTTCTTCATATCGTCGAACAATTCGCCCCCTGCTGCCGCCAAGGCGTCCCGATTGGCGTAGGGCGCGCCGGCATAGGCCAACACGCGCATGCCGGCCGAACGCGCTGCCAGGACGCCCGGCACCGAGTCTTCAACGACGGTGCACGCGAAGGGCTGCACGTTCATGGCGAGGGCGGCATGGAGGAAGAGGTCGGGAAACGGCTTTCCGCGCGGCACCTGACTCGAACTGAAGATGCGGCCGTCGAACAGATCCCACAGGCCGGTCAGGCCGAGCGTGAAGCGCATCTTTTCCGGCAGCCCCGAACTTGCCACGCACGTATCGACACCTGCTTCATGCAACGCCAGCACGGCGTCCTTGACGCCGGCAATCGGCTTGAGCGGCGCGTCGCGAAAGCTCTGGTAGGTCACCGCCTGCATCTTCTCGAGAAAGTCGGCGGGCAGCTTGGTTCCGATCTCGGCCTCGCAGATCTCGAGGGCCGCCTTGAGCGACAGGCCCATCAGGCGCCGCATCGTCTCCTCGGCCGACCAGTCGAGGCCGTGCGCCTTGAGCGCGCGCGAAAAGCTCGCGTTGGCGAGCGGCTCGCTGTCGACCAGCACGCCGTCGCAGTCGAAGATGACGAGCACGTCGTGGTCAGTACGGCTTGTCGCCGGCCACGGTGACGCGATTGCCGCTGCGCGTGTGCGGCCAGTAGTCCCACATGGCGCGATGCTGGACGCAGCGATTGTCCCAGAAGGCGATCGAGTTCTCGCGCCAGCGGAAGCGACACTGGAACAGCGGGTTCTCCATGTGCTGGTAGAGGTAGGTCAGGATGCCGTCGCTCTCGTCGCGCGGCACACCGACCAGGCCGCGCGTGAAGCCGCGATTCACATAGAGCGCCTTCTTGCCGGTCACCGGATGGGTGCGGACCACGGGATGCACCGCGCGCGGATACTGTTCCTTCTCGGCGACACCGAAATTCTTGTAGAGGCCGCGATAGACCGATTCGCCGTCGTGGACGGCGGTCAGTCCGTCGAGATAGGCCTTCATGCGGTCCGACAGCGCCTCGTAGGCGGCGTACATCGAAGCGAACAGCGTGTCGCCACCCTTGGGCGGGCACTGCTTGATGTAGAGGATGCTGCCCATCGGCGGCTCGAGGTCGCAGCTCACGTCGGTGTGCCAGCCCTCGCCGTTGGCGCGCGGACTGTCCTTGTCGGCGTGGATGATCATCAGCTCCGGCCGGCCGGGCTCGTGTGGCGCGGCGGGATGGACGTGCAGGTCGCCGAACAGGCGGCCGAAGGCCACGTGCTGGTCGGGCGTAATGTGCTGGTCGCGGAAGAAGATCACGCTGTTCTCGGCCAGAGCGCGATGGACCTCATCCTGCTGGCGGTTGGACAGCGGCTGGGAGAGGTCGATGCCGTCGATCTCCGCGCCGATGATCGGCGTCAGCTTGTCGACGGCGATGGTCTCGTACGGCGCGCCCTCCTCGGCCGTGTGCCGGTAGCGGGGGCCGCCGTTGCCGCGCAGCGATCCTTGCATGAGTGTCTCCTGTTGCACCGTCATATTGCCATGACGGACGATCTTTCCCCAGCGCGAAGCAACTTTTCACCGCGTCATGGGCGCGATTATAGCGTAGGCAACGACTTCGGGGGAAACATGCCGAACTTCGACGCCATCGCCTCGCAAACCGTACGCAAGGCAGATCACCTTGAACCCGCCTTCGTGCACACCGCGGATGTCGACATCGCGACGCGAAAACTCAAGGGCCGCAAGAAGCAGCCCAACATCCTGATCTACCTGATGGACGATGTCGGCTGGGGCGATTTCGGCTGCTACGGCGGCGGCGTGGCGGTGGGCGCGCCGACGCCCAACTTCGACAGGCTGGCGCGCCAGGGGCTGCAGCTCACCTCGTGCTATTCCGAGCCGTCCTGCTCGCCGTCGCGCGCCACGCTGCATACCGGCCGCGTGCCCAACCGCCACGGCCTGCACCGGCCGCCGATGTATGGCGAGCCGGGCGGGCTGCAGGGCGAGATCACCCTGCCGATGCTGCTCTCCCAGGCCGGCTACACCACGCAGGCCGTCGGCAAGTGGCATCTCGGCGAGAACGTCGACTCGCAGCCGCAGCATGTCGGTTACGACGATTTCTACGGCTTCCTCTCGGTGTCGGACATGTACACCGAATGGCGCGACCCGCATTTCTTCCCCGAGATCGTCTACTCCGACGCGCGCACGGAGTGGATCAAGAACATGCCCTTCAACCGCTGCTTCGTGCATGCCAGGAAAGGCCAGGAACTCACCAACGTCGAGGAGGTGACGATTCCCCGTCCTCTCCGAGCTCGACGAAAAATGGTGCTCGCTACTCCGTCGACTTCATCCAGAAGCAGGCCAAGGCCGACAAGCCGTGGCTGCTCTACCACTGCACGCGCGGCGCGCACTTCGACAACTACCCGAACGAGAAATATCTCGGCAAGTCGCCGGCCCGGCATCCCTACAAGGACACCCTGCTCGAGCTCGACGAGATCATGGGCCGTCTGGTCGAGGCGTTACGCGAGTCGGGTCAGCTCGAGGACACGCTGATCTTCATCTCGTCGGACAACGGCCCGCACATGGAGACCTGGCCGGACGCCGCCTACACGCCGTTCCGCTGCGCCAAAGGATCGACCTGGGAGGGCGGCGTGCGCGTGCCCGGCCTGATGGTCTGGCCGGGCACGATCGAGGCCGGCCGCCAGAGCGACGGGCTGTTCGATTTCAACGACCTGCTGCCGACGGCGCTCGGCCTCGCCGGCGCGTCCGAGCTGCTGCCCGCCGATCGCTACATCGACGGCGTCGACCAGACGAGTTTCCTGCTGGCGCCGGACGGACTTTCCAACCGCAAGTACCATTACTACTGGCTGTCGCAGACATTCTCGGGCCTGCGCTGCGGCGAATACAAGATGGTCCTGTCGGCGACCAGTGACGACGCGACCGACGCGGCCGGTCCCGGCGGCTTCACCGGCGTGCTGGAGCGCTTCGCCTATCCACGGCTCTACAATCTCTACCTCGACCCCAAGGAGCAGCACAATTACCTGACGCGCAAGCTCGCCTACGTCGAGGCCTTCCAGCTCGGCCTGCGCAGCCATCTCGCGACGTTTCGGAAATATCCGCCGAAGAAGGTGATGGGCGTCAAGGTGGCGGATAAGCGAAGCGACTAGACCTCGCTGGCTCAGGACGACAATCAATTCCGTCCCTCGATCAGCCCGCGGCACACGACCTGCGCCTGGATCTCCGCCGCGCCCTCGAAGATGTTGAGGATGCGCGCGTCGCACAGCACGCGGCTCACCGGATATTCCATCGCATAGCCGTTGCCGCCGTGGATCTGCAGCGCATTGTCGGCGTTGCTCCAGGCGACGCGCGCCGCCAGCAGCTTCGCCATGCCGGCCTCGATGTCGCAGCGCCGGTCGCTGTCCTTCTCGCGCGCGGCGAAATAGGTGAGCTGGCGGGCGATCATGGTCTCGACCGCCATCCAGGCGACCTTGCCGGCCACGCGCGGAAAGGCATAGAGCGGCTTGGCGAACTGGATGCGCTCGCGCGCGTAGCGCAGGCCGAGCTCGAGCGCGTTCTGCGCCACGCCGACGGCGCGCGCCGCGGTCTGGATGCGCGCGCTCTCGAAGGTCGCCATGAGCTGCTTGAAGCCCTGGCCCTCGCGCTCGCCCAAAAGGTTGGCCGCCGGCACCTCGAAGCCGTCGAAGCCGATCTCGTATTCCTTCATGCCGCGATAGCCCAGCACGCGGATCTCGCCGCCGCTCATGCCCTTGGCCGGGAACGGATCCGAATCGGTGCCGCGCGGCTTCTCGGCCAGGAACATCGACAGGCCCTGGTAGCCGGGCTTGGAGGCGTCGCTGCGCGCCAACAGGGTCATGATGTCGGCACGGGCGGCGTGGGTGATCCAGGTCTTGTTGCCGTTGATCCTGTAGCTGTCGCCCTCGCGCACGGCGCGCGTGCGCAGGCTGGCGAGGTCGGAGCCGGTGTTGGGCTCGGTGAACACCGCCGTGGGCAAGAGCTCGCCCGAGGCGATGCGCGACAGGTACTTCTCCTTCTGCGCCTCGGTGCCGCCGGCGCGTATAAGCTCGGCGGCGATCTCCGAGCGCGTGCCGAGCGAGCCGACGCCGATATAGCCGCGCGACAGCTCCTCGGTGACGACGCACATGGCGAGCTTGCCCATGCCGAGGCCGCCCCACTCCTCGGGCACGGTAAGGCCGAAGACGCCGAGCTCGGCCATCTTCTCGACCACCGGCAGCGGGATCAGCTCGTCGCGCAGGTGCCAGCCATGGGCATGCGGGCCCACCTCGCTGTCGACGAAACGACGGAACTGGCGGCGCACCTCGTCCAGCGCCTCGTCGCCCAGTTCCAGGGCGCCGAAATTGCCGGACTCGTGTCCGTCGGCGATCAGTTCGGCAATGCGCATCCGCGCCGCCGGCGTATTCGCGGCGATCAGCCTGCCCACCGCCGGCGCGTCGAGCGCCGCCGGATCGACGCCCAGGTCGCCCGGTCGCACGATCTCGACCTGGCTGATGGCGATGCCGCCCTTGAGCTGGGCGAGATACTCGCCGAAGGCCGATTGCAGGATCAACTTTTCGAGCTCGCCGCCGGCACCGGCTTCGGCCCAGCGCCGCATCTGGCGCAGCGCCGAGACATAGGTCGCGATCCAGGCGAAGCCATGGGCGGCGAACTGCTCGCGCTCCAGCAGCGCAGGCTCGACCTTGCCGTGCGGCGCAATCAGCTTGCGCACCGCTTCGCGCGCCGTCGTCTCGTAGCGATCGGCGGCGGTCTCGGCCTCAGCAGCGAGGCCGAGCAGGTTCGCCAGGATCATCAGTCTTCCAGGGCGTCTTCGAGGGTGCGCAGGCCCGGGCGCTTGGCCGAGACGAGCACGGCCATGTTTCCCGGCTTGTGCTGGTTCTTCCACATCTTGGTATGGGCCTTGGGAATGTCGGCCCATTCGAAGACTTCGCTCATGCACGGATCGATGCGGCGCTCGATCACGAGCTGATTGGCCTGGCTTGCCTGCAGCAGGTTGGCGAAATGGCTGCCCTGGATGCGCTTCTGGCGCATCCACACGAAGCGGGCGTCCATGGTGAGGTTGTAGCCGGTGGTGCCGGCGCAGAAGACCACCATGCCGCCGCGCTTCACGATATTGCACGACACCGGGAAGGTCTGCTCGCCGGGATGCTCGAAGACGAAATCGACGTCGTTGCCCTTGCCGGTGATCTCCCAGATGGCGGCGCCGAACTTGCGCACCTTCTTCATGTATTCGGCATAGCCCTTCTGGTCGTCGACGTCGGGCAGCTGGCCCCAGCAGTCGAAGTCGTTGCGATTGACGACGCCCTTGGCGCCGAGCGACATCACGAAGTCGGTCTTGGACGGATCGGAGATCACGCCGATGGCGTTGGCGCCCGCGGTAGCGATGAGCTGCACTGCCATCGAGCCGATGCCGCCCGCCGCGCCCCACACCAAAACGTTGTGCCCGGGCCGCAGGATGTGCGGGCGATGGCCAAACAGCATGCGGTAGGCCGTCGCCAGGGTGAGCGTGTAGGAGGCGCTCTCCTCCCAGGTGAGATGCTGCGCCCGCTTCATCAGCTGGCGCGCCTGCACCTTGCAGAACTGGGCGAAAGATCCGTCCGGCGTCTCGTAGCCCCAGATGCGCTGGCTGGTGGAGAACATCGGATCGCCGCCGTTGCACTCCTCGTCGTCGCCGTCATCCTGGTTGCAGTGGACGACGACCTCGTCGCCCACCTTCCAGCGCTTCACCTTGGCGCCGATCGCCCAGACGATGCCGGCGGCATCGGAGCCGGCGATATGGAACGGCTGCTTGTGGACGTCGAACGGCGAGATCGGCAGGCCAAGGCCCGCCCACACGCCGTTGTAGTTGACGCCCGCCGCCATCACGAGCACCAGCACCTCGTCCTCGCCGATGGCGTAGGTCGGCACGACTTCGAGCTGCATGGACTGCTCGGGTGGCCCGTGCCGGTCGCGCCGGATCACCCAGGCGTACATGTTCTTGGGCACATGGCCGAGCGGCGGAATCTCGCCGACCTCGTAAAGGTCTTTCTTCGGCTGGTTGGCCGTCGGGTGCGGCCGGGGCGTAAACGCGACGACGGACATGGGTACTCCTCTCGCAGTGCGGGAAAGGTATTGCTGCGGACGCGAGAGTGCAACGCACAAATTGCGAATCGTTGCAACTGACGCATGGGAAAAACAATAAAATTACCCCCACCCTGCGAAAGTCCCACATTGCCAGCCCGGTTGAGGGAAGGCACCCTTCAGAGGTAAACGGTGGTTTACCTAAGCGGTCCGAGTCCAGGGAGGACGCAGCATGAAGCTCATGTGGTTTCACTTGATGCCGTACACGGAGCTTCCAGACGGCTTCAACCAGAAGCATCCCTCGGTGTGGGTCGACATCCATTCGTCGCTGTTCGACCCACGCCGGGCGCATCACATGTACAACGACTTCATGGATGAGCTCGAATACGCAGCCGAGGTGGGCTTCGACGCCATCTGCGTGAACGAGCATCACTCCAACGGCTATGGCCTGATGCCCTCGCCCAACCTGATCGCCAGTTCGCTGGCGCGGCGCACCACCGATACGGCGCTCTGCGTCATGGGCAACTCGCTGGCGCTCTACAATCCGCCGACGCGGGTGGCCGAAGAATTCGCCATGATCGACTGCATCTCCGGCGGCCGGCTGATCGCCGGATTCCCGGTCGGCTCGCCGATGGACACCTGCTACGCCTACGGCCAGAACCCCAGCATGCTGCGCGAGCGCTACTACGAGGCGCACGACCTGGTGAAGAAGGCGTGGACCGAGAAGGAGACCTTCGCCTTCTCCGGCCGGTTCAACCAGCAACGCTACGTCAACATCTGGCCGCGGCCGATCCAGAACGAGCCGCATCCGCCGATCTGGATCCCGGGCGGCGGCTCGATCGAGACGTGGCGGTGGTGCGCGGAGATGGACTACGTCTACTGCTATCTCTCGTACTACGGCTACAAGGCCGGGCTCACCACCATGCAGGGCTTCTGGAACGAGATGGCCAAGCTCGGCAAGGACCGCAACCCCTACCGCGCCGGCTTCCTGCAGTTCGTCGGCGTCGCCGAAAGCCGCCAGCAGGCGCTCGACCTCTACAGCGAGCCCGCCGAGTATTTCTACGGCCGCTGCCTGCATGTCGATCCGCGCTTCGCGCTGCCGCCCGGCTACACCACGGAAGGCACGCAGCGCGCCGGCATCGAAGGGATGATGACCAAGGCGGCCAATCTCGCCAACCCGGCGACCAAAGCGGCGCTCAAGGCCACCAACATGAAGGACATCGTCGACGGCGGCTATGTGCTGATCGGCTCGCCTGACGAAGTGGTCGAGCAGATCCGCCACGTCGGAACGAGCCTCAATGTCGGCCATCTCATGCTGCTGCTGCAGTACGGCAACATGAGCAAGGACACCACCAAGTACAACACGCGGATGTTCGCCGAGAAGGTGATGCCCAAGGTGAAGGACCTGTTCGGCGACTGGGAAGACAAGTGGTGGCCCAAGCCGCTCGCCAGGAGCCAGCGCGCGTCCGTCCCCGCCTTCCGCCCGCAACTCGCCGCCGCGGAGTAATCCGGTGCCGGAGCCGAAGGCCACGACCGTCGAGATCAACGGTCATCCCTGCCGCGTGTGGACCAAAGGCCAGGGTCCCAAGCTCGGCTTTCTCGCCGGCCTGGGCGGCCTGCCGCGCTGGCTGCCGTTCCTCGACAGGCTGGCCGAGACGCGCACCGTGATCGTGCCCTCACTGCCGGGCTATCCCGGCGCGACCGGCCATACCGAACTCGACACGCATCTCGATTGGGTGCTGGCCGTGCGCCAGCTCATCGACAAGGCGGGCCTGGCCGGCGCCGACCTCGTGGGCGCCTCGGTGGGCGGCGCGTTCGCCGCCGAAATGGCCGCGATCTTTCCCGGCCATGTCGCCAAGCTGGTGCTGATCGCGCCGTTCGGCCTGTTCGACGACAAGGAGCCGGCCACCGATCCGTGGGCGCAGCGCAAGGACAACGTCGCCGGCCTGATGTGCGCCGACGGCGCGAAGTGGACCGCCCTGATGGCGCCGCCCGAGGGCGCCAACTCGATCGAGTGGCCGATCGAGATGACCCGGGCGTCCGAGGCCGCCGCCCGCGCCTTTTGGCCGCTCGGCAACACCCGCCTGGAACGGCGTCTGGGGCTGATCGCCAGCCCGACCCTGATCCTGTGGGGCGAGCGCGACGCCGTTCTGCCGCCAAGCTATGCAAGGAAATTCGCGACGGGAATCAACGGTGCGACCCGGGTCGAAACCGTCGCCGGCGCCGGTCATCTCGCCTATCTCGACCAGCCCGATGCCGTCGCCCGCGCCATCCTGGCCCATTTCGGCTGACAAGCGTCGATTCCGGGCCCGGCTTGGAGGTTGCGCCGCCGGTTCGGATCGCTATTGTCCGGCCCGTCAGGATTTAAGAGGGTACAGCCGATGACTATCCGTTCGATCAAGTGGACCGCGGGCGTTTCGCTGTTTGCGGCGGCGTTGGCGGTGGGGACTGCCCTGCCCGAGCGAGGCGCATCGGCCCAGGTCCAGGCCGTGCCGCGCGCCGGCATGGCGTTCAACGACACGGTCACTCAGCGGGTCACGATCGAATCGGTCGATGCCGAGGGCCGCGCGGTGGCCTTCACCCTGCCCGACGGCCAACTCGTGGACGTGCCGGTCGCGGCCGGCGTCGGCAATCTCGCCACCCTCCAGGAAGGCTCGGTGGCCGACGTCACCTACAATCAGGTCGTGAACCTCCTGAACCTGCGCCAGAAGGGCCCAGGCTCCAAGGAAGAGCGTCGCGATTCGATGAACAAGCCCAGCGCCACCGATATCGATTCGGGGCGCTTCACGGTGACGGTCGTCGGTGTGGATCTCGCCAACAACACCGTCTCCGTGATCGACGGCCGCGGTGGCGCCGTCCATACCTACAAGGCAGACACGCCCGCCAAGCAGGCGATGCTGAAGAAGACCAAGGTCGGCGACGTGGTGATCGGTCTCAGGACGCCGCTGATGGTCACGGCGATTTCGCCGGCGAAGTAACTTCAAGCCAGACCGCGGGCGTTCAGCAACCCACCTCACCCTGAGGAGCACCGCGCAGCGCGGCTCCTTGTGTCAAGAAACGGCCGGGCCGGCGTAGAGTTATGGGTGCGGTATCGGCGGAGAGCCCGATGGCTCCTTGGGCCACGAAGCCCGTCCCTGAGCTCGGTGCCTCCGCCGTCGATTTTGTGATCCCGAACGGTCGCCTGGGCCGAACCGCGAGCCCGCATGCGCAAGGATGGGAGCCAAGATCCATGTTCGTTGGTATCGACGTGGCGAAGGATCGCCTGGACGTTCATGTTCGACCCGCTGGCGATGCCTTCACTGTCGCACGTGACGGCGAAGGCATCGAAGACTTGGCCAAGCGACTGAGTGCTTTGGCCCCAACCCTGGTCGTGCTCGAGGCGACCGGCGGCTTCGAGACGATCGTCGCGGCGGGTCTGGCCGCGGCCGGCCTGCCCGTGGCGGTCGTCAATCCGCGGCAGATCCGAGACTTCGCCCGAGCCACCGCACGGCTGGCCAAGACCGATACCTTGGATGCCGCCGTCATCGCTCACTTCGCCGAGGCGATAAACCCACCGCCCCGGCCCCTCGCCGACGCGCAGTCCCGGCTGCTCGGCGAGCTGATGGCCCGCCGGCGCCAACTCATCGAGATGATCGGTGCCGAGAGCAACCGCAGGCGCATGCTCACTGTCCGGCGCACCCTGAAAAGCGTTGATCGTGTGCTTGCCACCTTGAAGGCCCAGCTCGAACAGATCGACGACGACATCGATATCGCCGTGCGCGGAACCCCGGCCTGGCGCGAGGCCGAGGACCTCCTGATCAGCATTCCAGGGATTGGGCCCAGGATCGCCCGTACCCTGATCGCCGAGTTGCCCGAACTGGGCCGCCTCGACCGCTGGCAGATCGCTTCCTTGACCGGCGTTGCCCCGTTTAATCGCGACAGTGGGACCTTGCGAGGCCGTCGCACCATCGCCGGCGGACGACCTGTCGTACGCGCCGCCCTCTACATGAGCGTGCTCGTCTCGATCCGGCGCAAGCTGCCAAGACTATCATCGCCTGCGCGCCGCCGGAAAACCCGCCAAGGTCGCCATCGTCGCCTGCATGCGCAAGCTCGTGACTATCCTCAACGCTATCCTTAGGGATAAAAAGCCATGGGCAACCGCTTGACCAATACGACGGTCGCTCAGGGTGAGGTCGGTGTCGATGCTGTCAATTACTTGATATCGACGTCTTCCCAGAAGCCGATCCAGTGATCGACCGGCTTCATCTTGGGCTGCGGCGCGAGGTAGGACCAGGCGGCACGCGCACTGCGCGAATCGCCCTCGACGACGTCGTAGAACTGCACGCCATGCGGGCATTCGAGGTCGCTCGCGGTCTTGGGCGTGATCTTCAGCAGGTCCATGCGCACCGCCTCGCGCGGAAAGTAGATATAGCCACCGACCTCGAGCGTGCGGTCGCTCTCGGCAATCGTCTTGCCGTGCCATGTCGCCTTGTGGGTCATCGGTCTGAGTCCCCTGAATTGCAGATCCGTCGCCTTGACGCTCTAGCCGGGCGCCCGTGTCGCGCGCCCGCCGTCCGCAATTAGGTGATGCCGCGAGCGACCACTTTCAACTCTCGGAACTTCCGGGAAAATGGAAAAAGATCGGGACCCGGAAGCGGTCGGCCGCCTTGCTCCATCAGGCGGCGAGTTGCGGTTTCTGCTGCGGCTCGGTCGCCTTCACGCTTGCGCGGCCGGCCATGTCGAGCGCCCAGCGCGCGCAGTTGGGCGCGGCCTCGCCGATCGCGCGCAGTTCGGGAATGTCGGGAAAGTAGAACAGCACGGGCGCCAGGAAGAGATCGGCCGCGGTCATCGCATCGCCCGCAAGATAGCGGGTCCGGCCAAGCTGACGATCGAAGATCGGAACGACCTCGCGTGTCTTCTCCAGGTATTGACGCTGCATCTCGGCCGGCACGGGCAGGAAGCCGTAGCGGGACGCCATGTAACGCAGCGCGGCATTGACCAGCGAATCGCAGACGGCGCTGATCCACTGGTCGCACGCCGCGATGGCACGGGAATCGTCGGGCCACAGCTTCGGTCCGGGAAAGCTGCGGTCCAGGTAGCGCACGATCGCCGTCGACTCGAAAAGCACGAGGTCGCCATGAGTGACGGCGGGGATCTTGCGAAACGGGTTGAGTGCCGCGATCTCGCCCGGCATGGTCGGCACCAGCTCGTAGTCGATGCCCTTCTCGTGACAGGCGAGCCGCACCGTGCGCGTGAAGGTGCTGGGTGGCACGCCGTGGATCTTGATCGAAGTCATCGTCCCCCTCCTGCAAGCAGTCAGTAGCTGTCGTGCCGCTTCACCCAGGCCATCGGCCAGGGCAGCCCCGCCTCGTCGCGACCCTTCGCGGTGAGGTCGAGCATCTGGTAGGCGGCATTGAACATGTCGAGGCCGCGCGCGTAGGTCGAATAGGTGTGGTAGACGGCGCCGTCGTCGTCGCCCCGGCAGAAGGCGCTGAGGCCAGGCGCCTCGTCACCGCCGAACGACATCGTGCCGTAATTGTAGTTGCGCTCGCCCTCGACTCGCTTGGCCGGATCGAACGACACGCCGAAGTCGAAGTTGAAGTCGCAGCTCGGCCGACGACACCCAGCGGAACGTCCAGCCCATGCGCTTGCGGTAGGCTTCGATCCCGGACAGCGGCGCACGCGACACCGCGACCAGAGCCGTGTCGCGGTGCGCCAGATGCATGTCGACGCCGTTGTAGTTGTCCGCCCAGAACGAGCAGCTCGGGCAGCCTTCGTCCCAGTCCGGCCCCAGCATGAAGTGGTAGACGAGGAGCTGGCTCTTGCCACCGAACAGATCGCCCAGGGTCAGCCGCCCCTCCGGCCCTTCGAAGGCATAGGCCTTGTCGACCCGCACCCACGGCAGCTCCCGCCTCTCGCGGGCGAACTCGTCGCGCAAGCGGGTGAACTTTTTCTCCTTCGCGAGGAAGGTCTTGCGGGCCTTGAGCCATTCCTCCTGGGAGACGATGCGCGGTGTCGTCATGGCAACCTCCTCATGGCAGAAGCACCGTCGGTACTGACCGCGGCGTCGAATTCCGGCTCCGGGGGTCATGCCGTTCTCCCGAGCAGGGCATCGAGCTTGGCGAACGAGCCGTCCCAGCCGCGGTTGTGATTGGCCACGCCCGTGCGATCGAGGAAGGCGCCCTGGATCATGGTCATCTCGGTCTTGTTCCCGAGCGCCCGCAACTCGATCCTCACCGTCGTCTCGTGCTCGCGCGGCTGGGCGTGGTCGCCCTTGTCATGCCAGGCAAAAGTGAAGACCAGGCGCTCGGGCCGCTTGACCTCGAGGTACTTGCCCGAGACGGCGAAGTCTCGTTCCGTATTGCGCCCCAGCAAGCGCCAGGCGCCGCCCGGCCGTGCATCGATATCGCAATAGACCGTCGTCACGCCCGGCGGCCCGAACCATTCGGCGAACTGTTTCTGGTCGGTCCAGGCGTCGAACAGGCGCTCGCGCGACGCGTCGAAGATGCGGGTCAGGTGAAGCGTGTTGTCGTCAGCGACGGCGGACATGGCGTTTTCCTTTGGCGGGCTTTGGCTTGGGCGCAGTGCGGGCAAGGAACGCGTCGAGCTTGTCGAACTGCTGCTCCCAGAAGCGGCGATAGAAGTCGATCCAGTCCGCCGCCGCGCGAAACCCCTCGCCGCGCAGCTCGCAGCGCCGCCATTGCGCCTCGGTGTGGCGTTCGATCATCCCGGCGTCGGTCAGCACCCTGAGATGCCGCGACACCGCCGGCAGCGACATGTCGAAAGGCTCGGCGAGCTCGCCCACGGTCGCCGCGCCGCTGGCCAGCCTGGCCAGGATGGCGCGGCGGGTCGGGTCGGCGAGGGCCGAGAAGGCTTGGGAGAGGGCATCCATATTTAACATTATTGTTAAATACAAAATGGCTGTCAAGCCATCGTCCGCACGGGCTGTTCCTGACCCTCGCGACGCGGTGCCGGTTCGAACGCCGGGTAACTTAGGGGCCCTCTTCGCCGCGCTAGCGGAGGAGAGGGAGGGACCCATTGCGAAGCAATGGCAGGGTGAGGTGGTGCTTCAGCAGAAATGGCGTGGGCAACGCAGGGGAATGAAGACCCACCTCTCCTCCCCCGCGCTACGCGCGGGTCCCCTTCCTCTCCCCCGCTTCGCGGGCGGAGAGGACATCTGAAACGCCGATGTTCTTTCTGCCTAGCCCCGCTTCCAGGTCGTGCCCGTGGCGCCATCCTCGAGGATGACGCCCTTGGCCTTCAGCTCGTCGCGGATGCGGTCGGACTCCTTGAAGTCCTTCGCCTTGCGCGCCGCCTGGCGGGCGGCGATGGCTGCGTCGATCTCCGCATCGGTCGGGCCCGACGAGCCGGCCGGAGACCAGCGGAACCAGGCCTCGGCATCCTGCTGCAGCAGGCCGAGCGCCTGGCCGCCCGCGCGCAGTTCCACCGGATCGCCGAGCTGATGCATGGCACTGATCGCAAGCGGCGTGTTGAGATCGTCCGACAAGGCATCGTCGACCGATTGCGGCACCGAAAGCGACGGCGTGGCGTCCTTGCCGCGCAGCGCGCCATACCAGCGGTCGAGCGTAGCCTTGGCCTGGGTCAGCCCCTCATGCGTGAAGTCGAGCGGCTGGCGGTAGTGTGCCGACAACAGCAGCAGCCGCATCGCCTCGCCGGGAAACTGGTCGAGAATCTCGTGCACGGTGAAGAAGTTGCCGAGCGACTTGCTCATCTTCTCGCCCGAGATGTTGAGAAAGCCGTTATGCATCCAGTACTTCGCCATGATGGCGTGACCGAAGGCACTGCGGCTCTGCGCGATCTCGTTCTCGTGGTGCGGGAAGATGAGGTCGAGACCGCCGGCATGGATGTCGAAGGTCTCGCCCAGATGCTTGGCGCTCATGGCCGAGCACTCGATGTGCCAGCCTGGTCTTCCACGGCCCCACGGACTGGCCCAGCCCGGCTGACTGTCGGTCGAGGGCTTCCACAGCACGAAGTCGGCGGGATCCTTCTTGTAAGGCGCCACCTCGACCCGCGCACCGGCGACAAGCTCGTCGCGCGTGCGCCGCGACAGGCGGCCGTAGTCGCTCATGCTCGGCACGCTGAACAGCACATGGCCTTCGGCCGGGTAGGCATGGCCCTTGTCGACCAGCCGCTGGATCATGCCGATCATCTCGGCGACGTACTGCGTGGCGCGTGGTTCGACGTCGGGCGGAAGCGCGCCCAGCCGGCGCATGTCGCTCTGATAGGCGCCAGCCGTGCGCGAAGTCAGCGCCTCGATGGTCTCGCCGTTGTCGGCCGCCCGTACCATGATGCGGTCGTCGATGTCGGTGATGTTGCGCACGTAGGTCACGCGTGGATAGCGCCGCTTCAGCAGGCGGTAGAGCACGTCGAACACCACGACGGGCCGCGCATTGCCAATATGGACGTAGTCGTAGACCGTCGGGCCGCAGACATACAGACGCACATGCCCTGCATCGAGCGGAACGAAGGGTTCCTTTTCGCGCGACAGCGTGTTGTAGATGATGAGGGACATGGTCCCCTACTCCCCGATCAGCAGTATACGAAGTTTAGCCGCCCGTCCCCGAGATGAGGGAGAGCGAAGACTTCAGTTACATCGCGCAGCAGCGGCGCCGGGGAATAGAAAGAGCGACATTTAAGTAGTTTATCCGATGCGTTCCTTCTGCGCAAATGCGCGCCAATGGAAGCGTTTTTCATTTCCGCCGCCGTCGTCGCCGTAGCCGAGATCGGCGACAAGACACAGCTGCTCGCGCTGATGCTGGCGGCGCGCTATCGCAAGCCGGTTCCGATCATCCTCGGCATCTTCCTGGCCACGCTCGCCAATCACGCGCTGGCCGCCTGGGCGGGTGCCGCCGTCGCGGCCTGGATCGGCCCCGAGGCGATGCGCTGGATCCTGGGCGCAACCTTCATCGTCATGGCCGGCTGGTGCCTGATTCCCGACAAGGCCGACGACGGGCCGCAGACGGCGCGCCAGGCCGGCGCGTTCCTTGCCACGCTGATGGCATTCTTCATTGTCGAGATCGGCGACAAGACGCAGATCGCCACCGTCGCGCTCGCCGCCCGCTTCCAGTCGCTGATCGCCGTCACCGCCGGCACGACCATCGGCATGCTGCTGGCAAACGTACCGGTCGTCTTGTTCGGCGACGCCATCGCCAGGCGCCTGCCGCTCAGGATCGTGCGCGCCGTGGCGGCGGTCCTGTTCCTGGTCCTGGGCCTGGCTGCGTTTCTTATGCCGTCATCCCCTTGAGTCGCGCCGCCGCCTTGGCGCGGCCGATCAGGGGCAAGAGCCTGGCCATTTCCGGACCGGTATCGCGCGCCGTCAGCGCGAGGCGCAGCGGATGAAAGAGCGCGCGGCCCTTGCGCTCGGTCGCGGTCGAGACCGCCTGCGTCCATTCCTTCCACGTCGCCTCGCTCCACGGCTCGGCCGGCAATCGCGCCGCGGCCTCCCCGAGGAAGATCACGTCCTCGAGCACCGGCGCGAGCGGGCCAGTCACGACCTCGGCCCACGACGTGGCGTCGGCGAGTGTCGCGAGATTGCCCCGTACGGCCAACCAGAACGCCTCATCGACATGGGGTGGCAGGCGGTCGCGCACCGCCACATAAGGAAGAATGTGGAGCGTGCGGGCGCTGAGATGCGCCAGCTCCTCCTCCGAGAAGCGTGCTGCAGCGCGGCCGACGCGGGCGAAATCGACCGTCGCCACCAGGGCATCGAGCGATGTCACGGGCTCCACCGGATCGGCGGTGCCCAGGCGCGCCAGCATGGCCGAGACCGCCAGCGCCTCGATGCCGCGTCCGCGCAGGTCGGCCACCGACACCGAGCCCGTTCGCTTGCTCAAACCGCCGCCTGCGGCGTCGACCAGCAGGGGCAGATGCGCGAAGTCCGGCACGGCGGCACCGAGCGCCCGGAAGATCTGGATCTGCGCGCCGCTGTTGGTCACATGATCCTCGCCGCGAATCACATGGGTGATGCCGAAGGCTGCGTCGTCGACCACCGAGGTGAAGCTGTAGAGGTAGCTGCCGTCGGCACGCACCAGCACCGGGTCGCTCTGGCTGGCCTCGTCGATGTGCTGCGGGCCGCGCACCAGGTCATTCCAGCGCACCTCTTCCGGGGTGAGCTTGAAGCGCCAATGTGGACGACGTCCTTCGCCCTCCAGCCGTGCGCGGTCGGCAGCGGAGAGCTTCAACGCCGCCCGGTCGTAGACCGGCGGGCGTCCCTGGGCGAGCAGCCGCTTACGCCTGAATTCCAGTTCCTCGGGCGTCTCGTAGCAGGGATAGAGCCGGCCGGCGGCGATCAGCGCATCACGCGCCGCGTCGTAGTGCGGGAGCCGCTCGGACTGACGCTCCCGGCGTGCCCAGTCGAGTCCAAGCCACAGCAGGTCGCGCTCGATTGCCGCCTCGTATTCGGGCTTGCTGCGGGCGCGGTCCGTGTCGTCGAGGCGCAGGATGAACGTCCCGCCATGTCGCTTGGCGAACAGCCAGTTGAACAGCGCCG
This sequence comes from uncultured Alphaproteobacteria bacterium, assembly GCA_963843185.1. Lineage (GTDB taxonomy): Bacteria > Pseudomonadota > Alphaproteobacteria > Reyranellales > Reyranellaceae > Reyranella. The sequence continues at coordinate 15,610 of CAWJJJ010000018.1, read as the reverse complement.
CGCGCACGTTTCCGGCATGCAGCAACCCGGTGGGGCTGGGCGCAAAACGGACGACGGGGGCAGGAGGGGCCATGGGAGCCGACTTGTGGCGATGGGCCGTTGGCGGGTCAAGCCGGCTCCGCTACTGTCCGGCCCGGGACGGAGAAACGACGAGATGCGCACCGAGGACATCGAGTACGAGGCCGATGGCGTCAGCATGATCGGCCAGTATGCGGTCGATGACACCAGGAGCGGGCGGCGGGCCGGCGTGCTGGTCATCCATGAAGGGCCGGGCCTCACCGAGCACACCAGGAAGATCGCCGCGCGGCTGGCCGGGCTGGGCTACGCCGCCTTCGCCATGGACTACTACGGCGGCGGCAAGCCGCTCGCCAATCCCGCCGACGGCAGGCCCCGCATCGCAGCATGGCTTGCCGACCCGACCGGCAGTCGCGCCCGCGCGACGGCGGCGCTCGATGTGCTGCGGGCGCAAAAGGAGGTCGACGGCACACGGCTTGCCGCGATCGGCTACTGTTTCGGCGGCACGACGGCGCTGGAAATCGGTCGCAGCGGAGCCGACGTCAAGGCAATCGTCGGATTCCATTCGGGCCTCGCCACCGCCCGCCCGCAGGATGCCAAGAACATCAAGGGCAAGGTGCTGGTGTGTATCGGCGCCGACGATCCCATCATTCCGCCGGAGCAGCGAGCGGCATTCGAAAAGGAGATGCAAGCCGCAGGGATCGATTGGCGCCTGCAGCTTTATGGCGGCGCCGGACACAGTTTCACCAATCCGGCGGCGGATTCGCGCGGCATGAAGGGATTCTTCTACCACGAGGCCACCGACCGGCGTTCGTGGAACGCCATGATCGAACTGTTCAATGAAACGCTGCAGTAGAGTCAGAGAGGAAAGTAGAATGAAACGTCGCCACCTTCTCGTCGCCGGAGCAGCCGCGCTCGCGGCCCCCGCCATCGTCCGCGCCGAGAGCAAATACCCGGAGCGGACTGTGCGCCTCGTCGTGCCATTCGCGCCGGCAGGTCCGACCGACATCATCGGCCGCAAGGTCTCCGAAAAGATGACGGCCCTCCTCGGCCAGACCATGATCGTGGACAACAAGGCCGGTGCCGCCGGCTCGATCGGCGCGGTCGAGGTCAAGAACGCCAAACCCGACGGCTATACGCTTCTGTTCGCGCCCTCCTCGACCCACGCCGTCAATCCGACGGCGTTCGTCCATCCGGCCTACGACGCGGTCAAGGACTTCACGCCGATCTCTTCGATTTGCGTCAATCCCCTGGTGCTCGTGGTGCATCCCTCGATGCCCAATTCCGTCATGGGCCTGGTCGAGGAAATGAAGAAGAACCCCGGCAAATACTCATACGCCTCGTCGGGCAACGGCAGCATCCTCCATCTCGCCAGCGAGTATTTCAAACGCGAGGTAGGCGGCATGGACGTCGTCCACGTGCCCTATCGCGGCTCGGCGCCCGCGCTGCAGGATCTGATGTCGGGCCAGGTAGCCTGGATGTTCGAGACCTTCAGCACGACCTTGCAGCAGCACCGCGCCGGCAAAGTTCGCATCCTTGCCTATGCCTACGCCAAGCGCGCGGCCATCGCGCCGGAAATTCCGACCATGATCGAAGCCGGCGTGAAGGGCTACGAAGCCTACACCTTCAACCTCGTCCTGGGGCCGGCCGGAATGCCTCAGCCCGTGGTCGACACGCTCGACCAAGCGTCGCGCAAGATCATGGCCGACGCCGACATGATCAAGTTCCTGGAGGACATTGCCGCCGTGCCGACCACCGATACGACGCCGGAACGCACCGCCAAGTTCATCAAGGACGAAATCGCCAAGTGGGCGCCGGTGATTCGCGCCGCCGGCGTCAAGATCGAGTAGCTGACGCGCTCAGCGATACCCCGGCGGCGGCGGCACATTGCTCGGCGCCGGGGCGATCGGCACCTGTTGAGGCATTTGCGACGGCAAGGGTTCCATGCCAACCGGCGCGACGACGTCGCGCGTCGAGGCGACCCGGCCGGGCGCCACTGCGCCGGTCGAGCTGATATAGTAGCCGGCCACGGCATTGGATTTGTCGCCTGCCGTCTTCTCAGGCACGTCGACCATGCCGATGCGCTCGCCGTTCTTGTCGACGCGGTAGCCCTGCTGGTCGAGCTTGTAGTCGGCATTGTCGATGCGAGTGCCGTTCGGCTCCGTGCGGTACGAAGCCGGCATCTGCACATCGACGTAGTCAGGCCGCGGCAGTGGATTGCTGCATGCCGCCAGTGCAAATCCGCTCAGCGTTGCAGCAATCAATCGTCTCGCAGCCATCGCGCCCCCTGTTCAGGGAGTGGTCGACTGCGGGCTGATGATGTTGCCGCGGGCGTCGATCCGGTTCCCCTGGCCATCATAGCGGAAACCGAACTCGTCGCGGAAGGCCTGTTGGCCCGCCGGCGGCGTGGTCGCGGCATAGGTCGGCGTCGGGCGCCGGATAGGTCGTCATCGTGGTGTAGACCCCGGGGGCCGGCACAGCCGTCGTATAGTACGTGGCCGGATAGGGGCCCGGTGCCATATAGGCCTGATCGCGGTAGCGGCGCGCATCGATCTCGCGGCCGACGCAGCGGTCGTAGGCCGGCGTGCCGGCGGTCAGCCCGTAGGAATAGCAGGCGGCCTGGGCATCGGCGGTCAGGTTCGCCATGGCGTAGGTAGCCGGCATGCGGCCACGCGCCCGGGCTTCGGACTCGCGCACGACGCATCGATTGTAGGCGTCGGTGCCGGCCTGGAAACCATAGTCCAGGCAGACCTGTTCCGAACCGGCCCGGTAAGCCGGGTACGGCGCGGTGGCCTGGGTGGTGGTCGAAGTATAGCTGCAGGCAGCGGCCGACAGGCCGACTGCGGTCACGACAAGAAGCTTGGCTCGCATCGTCAAACCCTCCTTAACGGGAAAATGTCCCGGGTTGAACGTGAGGTGCGGGCCTGCGAGGTTGCAGGCGACCTGCGCGAATCAGGCGGCCTTTTTCAGCATGCTGTCGCGCAGTTCGCGGCGCAGGATCTTGCCGACGTTGGTTTTGGGCAGCTCGTCGCGGAATTCGATGTATTTCGGCCGCTTGTAGCCGGTGAGTTGCTGGGCGCAATAGGCGGCCAGCGCCTCCTTGGTGAGCGACGGGTCCTTTTTCACCACGAACAGCATGACCGCCTCCCCGGAGGCGGCGTCGGGCACGCCGACCACGGCGCATTCCAGCACGCCGGGGTGGCTGGCGACCACGTCCTCGATCTCGTTGGGGAAGACCTTGAAGCCCGAGATCACGATCATGTCCTTCTTGCGATCCACGATCTTGATGTAGCCCCGCGCATCCATCTCGCCGATGTCGCCCGACTTGAAGAAGCCGTCCTGGGTCATGACCAGCGCCGTCTCGTCCGGCCGCTGCCAGTAGCCCTGCATGACCTGCGGGCCGCGGATGGCGATCTCGCCCGGCTGGCCCAACGCGACCTCTCTTCCATGATCGTCGAGAATCTTGATCTCGACATTGGGCAGCGGCAGGCCGATCGAGCCGGTATAGGCCGCCGAGTCGGTGGGATTGCAGGTGACGCCGGCCGAGGTCTCGCTGAGGCCGTAGCCTTCGACGATCGGGCAGCCGGTGATGGCGAGCCATTTCCTCGCCACTGCCTCCTGCACCGCCATGCCGCCGCCATTGGTAATGGCAAGCCCGGAGAAATCGAGCTTGGCGAAGTCGGGCTGGTTGGCGAGGCCGTTGAACAGCGTGTTCACGCCGGGAAAGATGTTGATCCGGTACTTGGCGAGCTCCTTCACCGTGCCCTTCATGTCGCGCGGGTTGGGAATGAGGATGTTGAGCGCGCCGGTGCGCATTCCCAGGAGCCCGCAGGTGATGAAGGCGAAGACATGATAGAGCGGCAGGGCGCAGACGATGGTGAACTGGCCGGCAAGCGCCTTGCGCCTGAGACCGGGCTGCATCCACGCTTCCGACGCCAGCAGATTCGCCACGATCGTGTGGTGGAGCAGGGTCGCGCCCTTGGCCACACCTGTGGTGCCGCCGGTATATTGCAGCACCGCGACGTCGCCGGGGCCGATGTCGGGCCGTGCGAAGACGAGCGAGCGGCCCGCCGCGATCACGTCATTGAACTTGAAGTGGCCGGGCAGCGCGTAGACCGGCACCATCTTGCGCATGGTGCGCACGACGAAGTTCACGATCAGGCCCCTCGGGAAGCCCAGCAGATCGCCCATCGCGCCCACGACCACATGCTTGATCCCCGTGGCGCCGATCGCCTGTTCGAGGGTATTGGCGAAATTCTCCAGCACGATCACCGCCTCGGCGCCGGAATCCTTCAGCTGATGCTCGAGCTCGCGAGCGGTGTAGAGCGGATTGACATTGACCGCGATGAAGCCCGCGCGCAGCACGGCCGCGACCGCGACGGGATACTGCAGCACGTTGGGCATCATGATCGCCACGCGTGCGCCGCGCTTCAGCCCCCTGCCCTGCAGCCAGGCGGCAAGCGCTTGCGAGAGCGCGTCGATGTCGCCGAAGGTGATGGCCTTGTCCATGCAGACGTAGGCTTTCTGGTCGCGATACTTGGCGAAGCTCTCCTCGAGCAGCGCCACGACGCTGGGATAGATCGACGGGTCGATGTCCGACGGAACCCCTGGCGGATAGCTCTTGAGCCAGAACCGGTCCATGCCCCCTCCCGGAAACCCTTGTTGGGCACAGTATAGCCGCATGAAAAAGGCCCGTCCTTGCGGACGGGCCTTTTCGGTCCTCCGGACCGCGATTAAGCGGCGACCTTGGCTGAACTTCTCGATGCGCTCCTGCACCGGGCGGACGACATCGTCTGCACTCTTGCGCACGAAAGCGCCGAGATCCTGGGCCTGCGCCATGCGGGTCTCCAGGCGGCCGCGCCAGTACTTGGCCGAGACGTCGAACGCCTCGATCGGCGACTTGGCCGAGAGGAAGTCGCGCACCGCCGCGAAGCTCGCGTCGGCATCTTCCTTGGCGACCTCGAGCATCTTGAGGCCGGCCTTGGTGGCGCTGTCCCGCGCCTGGTTGAGCTGGGTGTTCAGCTCTTCCGACGCGGTCTGCGCGGCCTTGCTGATCTGCTCGAAGCCTTCGGTCGCCTTGCGCACGCCGATCTGGGCGAACTCGCGGACGCGCTCGCCGGCGGCCTTGGTGGTCTCGTTGGCATGCTCGATCACGTTGTCGAGGGCGGTGTTTGTGGTGGTCATCGGTCGGTTCCTGTTGCGATTGAATGGAGGGTCGAGGTGTACTGACAGGGTCGTATATGGGATCAAAATGGTGCACTGCAACATGAATTGCTGCGATGCGAGAAGAAAACTTATATTCTCCATATTTATCAATTGATTAGATCGGCAATAAAGAGGACAAATCAGTCAACGAAGACGCCGGAGCGCCGTTTCGGGAGGACGCCATGGACCAGCAGCAGCTGTCGGGCATCGACGCGTCGTTCCTCTATCTCGAGACCCCCGAGACGCCGATGCACGTGGCGGGGCTTACCTATTTCCAGCTGCCCGACGGCTTCGAGGGTAGCTTCTATCAGCACTTCCGCCGCTTCTTCGAAAGCCGGCTGCACACCATCCCGATCTTCTCCAAGCGGCTGGCGCCGTCGCTCTACGACCTCGACCATCCCGGCTGGGTCGACGATCCCGAGCTCGACCTCGACTATCACCTGCGCGAGACGACGCTGCCCGCGCCCGGCAGCGAGGCGCAGCTCGAGGAGGTGATCGCCCGCCTGCACGCCAACACGCTCGATCGCAGCCGGCCGCTCTGGCAGTTCTACATCATCACCGGTCTCGCCAACGGCCAGGGCGTCCTCTACTCCAAGGTTCACCATGCCGCGGTCGACGGCGGCGCCGGCATGGCGATCAACAAGGCGCTCTACGACGTGACGGCCATCCCGCGCGAGGTGGCGCCGCCGCCACCGCCGTCGGCCGCCGCCAAGCCGGCGCCCACCTCGCCGACCGCAGTCGATCCCGTGAAGGGCGTCGCCGACATCATGGGCAACATGATGCGCCAGCAACTGAAGCTGTGGGAGGCCGCGCCGCAGATCGTCAACGCCATGACCAGCGCCTTCCTCGCCAAGCCCGGCGAGATGCCCAAGGCGCTCGGCACCCTGCAGAGCCTGGTCAGCCAGCTGCCGACGCTGAACGCACCCCGGACGCCGTTCAACGCCACCATCACGCGCGAGCGCAGCTACGCCGCGCGCACGATCTCGCTCACCGATGCCAAGGCCATCGCCAAGGCAAGCGGCGCCAAGCTGAACGACGTGGTGATGGCGATCTGCAGCGGGGCGCTCCGCCGCTATCTCCAGGAGAAGGGCCAGCTTCCGGACAAGACGCTGATCGCCGGCGTGCCGATCAGCCTGCGCGAGCCCGGCGACACGCGGCAGAACAACCAGGTCTCCGGCATGCTGTGCCAGCTCGCGACCGACGTCGCCGATCCGGCCGAGCGGCTGAAGGCGATCCTCAAGTCGTCGTCGGAGGCCAAGCAGATCGCCGGCACCTTCCGCGACGCCGTCCCGCAGGATTTCGCCTTCGTCGGCGCGCCGATCCTGCTGCAGCTCATGATGCTGGTCTATGGCCGCAGCGGTCTCGCCGACAAGCTGCCGATGCCGATGAACGTCACGATCTCCAACGTGCCCGGTCCGCCGATGCCGCTCTACTGCGCCGGCGCCAAGGTGACCGCACTTCACCCCGTATCGATCCCGGCGCATGGCGCGGCGCTCAACATCACGGTGCAGAGTTACATGGACGCGCTCAACTTCGGCCTGACCGCCGATCGCCGCGCCGTGCCCGACGTCGATCGTCTCGGCGACTACATCGTCGAGGCGGCGGACGAGCTCAAGAAGGCCGTCGGCGCCGGTTGAAACGCTTCCGCCCGATTCCGATATGTGAGACCCTTGCGCCAACCGACTAAGGAAATCAGATGACGGTCGCCCAGGCGTTGCGCCCTCCCTCGCGAACGCTGCTGTTGCTCGAAGGCCGCGCCGTCCAGGAGCTGGGCGCCTTCATGCTGCTGCGGCCATGGCTTTCCGCCGCGCCGCGCGGCGACGGGCACCCGGTGCTCGTGTTGCCCGGTCTGCTCGCCAGCGATTTCTCGACCCAGCCGCTCAGGGGCTTCCTGAAGGCGCAAGGCTATGCCGTGCACGGCTGGAAACAGGGCCGCAATCTCGGCCTGCGGCCCGGCGTCGAGCCCGACATGCTGGACCGGGTCGAGGAACTCTACGATCGCCATGGCGGCCGCAAGATCAGTCTGGTCGGCTGGAGCCTGGGCGGCATCTACGCACGCCAGCTCGCCAAGCGCGTGCCCGACAAGGTGCGCTCGGTGATCAGCCTGGGCAGCCCGTTCGCCGGCAGCCCCAAGGCGACCAATGCGTGGAAGGTCTACGAATTTACCTCGGGCCAGCGGGTCGAGGACAGCGACCAGCATATCGCCGGCCCGCTTTCCGAACCGCCGCCGGTGCCGACGACGTCGATCTTCAGCCGCTCCGACGGCATCTGCGCCTGGCAGACCTGCGTCAACGAGGAGCGCGCCGAGGTCGAGAACATCGAGGTCTACGGCAGTCATTGCGGGCTCGGTCACCATCCGGCCGCCGTCTACGCCGTCGCCGACAGGCTGGCCCAACCCGAAGGCCGGTGGAAGAAGTTCGACCGCTCCGGCTGGAAGAGTTTGGTCTTTCCAGACTGGCGACGCTCTTAGGCTGGGGCCGCCACTCCAGCGGCGCGATCTTCCCTCGCTCAAGCAAAGACGCGCGACTAGCTACACCTTCTTCTCGACGCTGGCGCGGATGTCCTCGTAGGACTCCTTCATCCGGTCCTGCACGATCTTGAAGGCGTCGGTGGTCGACTTCTGCACCAGCTCGGCGATGTCGCGCGTGTTGGTGATCGCCGCCTCCATCGCCTTCTTGGCGAACTCGGCCTGCTTGGCCATGATGTCCTGCGGGCTGCCGCCGGGCTTGTAGGCCTGCACCATCGCGGTCACGTCCTTGACCGCCTCCTCGAAGATCGCGCGCTGCTTGTTGGCGATCTCCTGGGCACCGCCCGCCATCGCCTGCCACGACTTGGTCATGGCCTCGAGGTTCTTCTGATGCTGCTCCATGATCTTGGTGACGTCGAACGACGGGACCTTGAGCTGCTCGCCCAGATTCCTGAACATGTCGGTGAAGTTCTGCGGTGTGTCGGCCATGCGAACCTCCAGTCGGTTAGAGTGCGAGCTTCAACCCCTGTTCCAGCGCATGCAAGGCCAAACCGGCCAGCCCGCCGATCATGGCACCATTGAAGCGGATATATTGGAGGTCGCGCCCGACCGTGAGCTCGATGCGGCCGATCAGCATGTCGATGTCCCACGCCTTCACCTGGTCGGCGATGAAGCGGCCGACACCGCTCTTCTGGCTTTGCACGAAGTCCGCAAGTACACGCACCATGCCGCGGTTGATCTCGCCGCGGATGGCCGGATCGCGGGCAAGCTGGCCGCCGATCTCGACCAGCATGGCCTCGAGCTGGCGCCGGATCTGACTGTCGGTGGCCTGAGAATCCTGCTCCAGGAACGTGCGCAGGCTGTCCCAGGCGCCCTCGGCGATCGCGGCGATCTCCGGCCGCGCCAGGAGGTCGCGCTTGAGGCCCTCGGCGCGGCGCGCGAAGGCCTGGGAGCTGCGCAGGCGCTCGATGAAGCCCGTCACGAAACTGTCGAATTCCAGCCGCAGCGGATGACGGCGATCGGCGCGCGCATCCTGGATGAATCCGCTCGTGGAGGCGACGATCTTGCGCAGCAGGTAGGCGTCCGCCCGGTACAGGTTGAACAGCGCCGGCAGTTCCTTGCGGATCCTTTCGCGCAGCGCCGCCAGCGTCTCCTCGTTGGTCAGCACCTTCTCGAGCGCGCCCAAAAGTTCGTCGAGCAACCGCTGGTGCCGTCCCTTTTCCGTGACGGCGCTCAACAGGCCGGCCGCCAGCGGCGCCAGCTCGACCCGCTCCAGCTCGGTCATGATGCGCTTGCCGATGAAGCCCTTGAGGCCGGACTGGTCGATCGCGCCCAGCGTCTGCGGCACGAGCTGCAACACGAAGCGCGCCAGCGCCGCGGCGCGCTCGCGGTCGGCCAGCCAGTCGGCGATCAGGGCAGCGAAATCGACCTCGCCCAGCCGCTTTTCGACCGGGTCGGGGGCCAGGAAGTTGGTTTCGATGAATTCGCCCAGCGTATCGGCGATACGCAGGTGGTTGCGCGCGATGATGGCGGTGTGGGGGATCGGCAGGCCGAGCGGCCGGCGGAACAGCGCCACCACGGCGTACCAGTCGGCCAGCCCGCCCACTGTCGCCGCTGCCGCAAAGGCGGCAACGTAGCCCCACGCCCAATGCAGGGGCTCGAAGTGGCGCGCCACGATGAACAGCGCGGCCGTGAAGACCAGCAGCGCCGTGGCCGCAATCCTGATGCGGCGCAGGTCTCGGGCGCGCTCCCGGTCGCGGCTCAGCTGCTCGCCCACACGTCGAGCACGTAGCGGTTGTCGGCCGCGAGCTTCGCCACCGCGGCCTCGCCGTACATCGCCGCCAGCGCGCGTTTGACGTCGGGCTCCATGCGCCCGCCGTCGCCGCAGACATAGACGATGGCGCCCTGTTCGATCAGCGCTCGCACACGGTCGGCCTGGTCCTTCAAGAGATCCTGCACGTAGGTCTTCTTCCCGTCGTGGCGCGAGAATGCAGCATGGAGGTCAACGATACCGGCCTCGGCGTGTTCCCGAAGCTCGTCGGCATAGATGTAGTCCTGCTCGGGATGGCGGCAACCGAAGAACAGCATCGCGGGTCCCAAAGTGCGGCCCTGCGCCTTGAGCGCGGCGCGTTCGCGCAGGAAGCCGCGGAATGGCGCCAGTCCCGTGCCGGGCCCGATCATGATGATGGGCGCAGCCGGATCGATCGGCAGGCGGAAGCCGACTTTCGTCTCCTTGACGAAGGCCTGCACCGTGGCCCCCGCCGCCTGACGCGCCAGGTGGCTGGAGCAGACGCCGTGATAGATACCGGCGCCCGATCGCGCCGGTCCCTCGACCACCGCGACCGTGATCGAGCAACGCGCGCCGTCGGCCACCGGCGAGGACGAGATCGAGTAGTAGCGCGGCGTCATCAAGGGCAGCATTTCAAGGAAGGCGGCGAAGGGCAGCTCGCAGGCCGGATGCTCCTCCAGGAGATCGAGCACGGACTTGCGCTTGACGAGGATCTCGCCGCGGAAACGCTCCTCGTCGAGCAGTGCCTCGAGCCTGGGCCGGGTGAACGGGCAGCGCGTGTGCTGCGCCAAGGCCTGGATCTGCTTGCGTGTCGCGGGATGCTGCAGCTCGACGAAGTCCGACAGCAGTCGATGCACCGCGATCGCCTCGCCGACGGGCAAGGCCGCCCGCCGTCCCTCGGCCGCCGCCAGCATGACGTGCGCGCCGGGCGCGAAGCCGAAGCGCCGGACCGCCCGCTCGACCAGCGCCGCGCCGTTCTCGGGCACGATGCTGAGATGATCGCCGGCACGATAGCTCACCCCATCGGGCAGCAGCACCTCGATGTGGCGCGTGCTGCGCCCCGACTTGTCCGCATTCTGCAGCTCGCGATTGGCCAGCACGCGCATCGGCAAAGCGCCCGTGCCGCCGATGATGGGATTGGCCGGCGGCTTGTCGACCGGCTGGACCTGGTAGAGCGGCTCGTGGGCAACCCCGACTCGGGCTGCAGCTTGACGCCGAGCTTGTCGGCCAACGGCGGACAGCAGCGGCTCGTTCCAGGCCTGGAAATGACCATCGAGGTCTTCCTTGGCGTCGCCTTCGCCCCGCGCGTAGATGCGCTCCGCGCCCTTGTCGGCCAAAAGCTCGTCGATCTGCCGCGGGATCGCCTGGTAGGTCGAGGCCCAGTCGCGGTTGCCGCAGCCGAACACGGTGTAGCGCACGCCCTTCAGCGCGCCGGCAGCGGCGTCGCGCAGGCTCCTGATGAAGGCGCCGGCATTGTCCGGCGGCCCGCCATTGTAGGAGGCGCAGACGATCGCCACCGCACCTTCGGTCGGCAGCTTGCCGGCCTGGTCGTCGAGGCTGGCGAGCGTGGTCGCGAAACCCTGCGCCTCGCCCGCCTCGGCGATCGAGCGCGCAAGTTCCTCGGCCGTGCCCATGTTGGAGCCGAACAGCACCGTGAGCTTCGTGCCGTGGCTTGCCGCCTTCTTCCGGGGCGCCGCCTTCCTCGCCGCGGGCTTGGCCGCGACCGAGACGCCCGAGCCGCGCACGATGTCGGGGCGCAGCCGCACGCGCATCATCAGCCCCTCGGGCTTGATGGTGAGCGATTCCTTGATCTTGAGCTGGTAGCGCGCGTGGTCGACCAGCCGGAAGCGCTGCAGGATCAGGCCGACGACCAGCGTCGCCTCGGTCATGGCGAACTGCCGGCCGATGCAGGCGCGCTGGCCGTTGCCGAACGGCTTGTAGGCGTGCGGCGGCATCTTCGCCTCGCGCTCGGGCGCGAAATTGTCGGGATTGAACACCTCGGCCTGCGGCCCCCACACCGACTTGTCGCGATGGAGCATCGCGGTCAGCACGGTGACGAAGGTGCGCTTGCGGAGCTTGTACTTGCCGCCGATCGTCTCGTGCTCGAACGGATAGAGCCCGAAGGCAGGCGCCGTGGGCCAGAGCCGGAGCGATTCCTTCAGGATCTGGCCGATATAGACCAGCTGGTTGACCTGCTGCGCGGTGGGCCTGGCGTTGATGTCGCGGCCCAGCACGCGGTCGACCTCCTCGTAGGCCTTCTGCAGCACGTGCGGATTGTTGAGCAGGAAATAGATCGCAAACGACAGCATCCCGCTCGTGGTCTCGTGGCCCGCGATCAGGAAGGTGTTCATCTGGTAGCGAATGTTGACGTCGTCGAGCCGCTCGCCGCTCTGCTTGTCGACGCCGCTCAGCATGTAGCCCAGCAGGTCGGGCTTGGTGTCGTCGTCGGCCGGGACCTCGCGGCGCTCGCGGATGATGCGGTCGGCGATGCCGTTCATGAAGCCGACATCCTGCTCGAGCTTCCTGCGGCTCTTGCGCTGGGTGATGTCCTCCAGCGGCAGGCCGCGCATCTTCATCACCGCCTCGAGCGCGCGCACCAGCGACTTCGACATAGGGGTGGTTGTCGCTGCGATAGAACGAGTTGAAGCGGTAGTTGAAGCCGCACAGGCCGATCGTGTCGAGGGTGAGCGCGGTCATGTCGCGCACCACGTCGATCTCCTCGTCGGCGTTGAGACGCTCCCACTTGGTGACCAGCTGCTCGGCGATGTCGAGCATACCCTCGTGATAGGTCTGCATCATGCGGTGCGCGAAGGTCGGCAGCAGGATGTTGTGCGCCTTCTGCCAGTTGGGCTCCTGCGTCTCGGCGGTGAACAGCGCATCGCCGCCCAGCATGCGCACGCGGCGCAGCGAGCCGCGCACTGCCTTGTCGAAGCGCTTCTCGTCGCACAGCTCGGCCACCAGGTCGGCGCCCGAGACGACGACCAGCGGCGTGCCCATCATGTCGAGCCAGAAGATCGGCCCCTGCTCGCGCGCGATACGCATCAGGTCCTGGATCGGCGCGTCGCTGTCGACAGTGAGCATGTTGCCCAGCATCGGCGTGCGCGGCGGATGCGGAATCGGATGCAGCTTGTTGCGCGCCATGGCTTCGGCCGTCCTCCCTGTCTTGCCTTTCATATTGCCCGGTCGCGTTGCAACGCGAAACACCGGGCGCCGCGGATTCTGTCGTATAGTCGGCCGCCACATTCTCCCGGGAGGAACCAGTGAAAGTCGGATTCATCGGCGTCGGCAACATGGGCGGTCCCATGTGCCGCAACATCGTCAAGAAGAGCAACCACCAGGTGACGGTGTTCGACCTGAACGCCGCCGCGGTGAAGAGCTGCACCGATCTGGGCGCCACGGCGGCCAAGTCGGTGGCCGAGGTGACCAAGGGCGCCGACGTGGTGATGACCTCGCTGCCGATGCCCAAGGACGTCGAGGCGGTGACCCTGGGCGACGGCGGCATCCTGGCCAACATCGCCAAGGGCCAGACCTACATCGACCTCAGCACCAACGCGCCGTCGATGGTGAAGAAGATCGGCGCCGCCATGGCCGCCAAGGGCATCGCCATGCTCGACGCGCCGGTCAGCGGCGGCACGACGGGCGCGGAAGCCGCGACCATCGCCATCATGGTGGGCGGCGACAAGACAAGTGTTCGACGACGCGCTGCCCGTGCTGCAGTCGTTCAGCGCCAACGTGATCCATATGGGCGAGCTCGGCACCGGCACGGTGGCCAAGCTGGTCAACAACATGCTGGCCTTCTGCAACGCCGCGGCCGCGGCCGAGGGGCTGATGCTGGGCGTCACCGCGGGCCTCGATCCGCACAAGCTGATCCAGGTCGTCGCCAACTCGAGCGGCAACTCGAACGCCTTCAAGAGTTTCTCCGAACGCGCGCTGTCGGGAAAGCTCGATCCGAGCTTTGCGCTCAACCTCGCCTACAAGGACCTGCATCTGGCGCTCGAGCTGGGCGACGAGCTCGGCGTGCCGCTGCCGCAAGGCTCCTCGACCCATAACCTGCAGCGCCTGGCGCGCGGCATGGGGCTGGGACCAAAGGACAGCTCGGCGATCCTCAAGGTCTACGAGACGGCGCTGGGGCGCACGGTCAAGCCGTGATCGATCCGTCGCTGCTGACGACGCGTCGCACGATCCTCGAGAGGATCGGCGACGCGTTCCGCCAGCGGGACAAGGACTACGACGCGCAGTGGCAGCCGCTGAACAAGCGCCTCGAAAGCCTGATGAAGGAGCTGGAAGGCCAGCAGAGCGCCGGGCACGCCATGGAATGCTCGACGCAGCATGCTCTCGAGACCACGTGGCTGATAAACTATACCGACGAATGGCCGCGTGTCGGCCCGGTACTCGACGAGCTCGAGCTCAGCCTGAAGAACCCCGACCAGCCGCGCCTCGTCCAGGACGCCAACGGCTCCTGGGGGGCGTCGTGACGGTGCAGGATCTGTCCTACACCTTTCACGTCGTCCACTATTATGTCGACGGCAGCGGGCGCAAGATTCCGAACATGGACAAGGTTGTCGCCACGACGCTCGCCATCAAGGACCATGTCTATCCGAACGGCTGGAAGAACAAGAAACTCGGCTACACCGATCACAACAACTACGACGTCGTGACATTGTTCGCCTGCGGCTGGAACGCCGCCTCGACCGGCCAGCGCGGCGACATGCAGCGCGAGATCCAGGCGCTCGCCAACTGGTGCCTGACCAAGTCCTTCAAGGGCGATCATTTCGGCCGGTCGGCGACCATCGACTCCTATTACTACGGCGTGCGTTTCCTCGACGGCGTCGGCCTGTGGGATCCGGCCAAGCGGTTCTGGCATACCGGTGAAATTCCGCTGCCGGCCGGCTGCCCGCCGGCGGCGAAAATAGCCAAGCAACTGCTCGTCGGCTTCAATAAGATCGACGACGGCTCGGAATATGCCGAGACCATCGGCAGCATCCTCGAAGGCCGCGGCCCGCCCCCGATCGCCTGACTAGGGCGGAATCCGCTCAAGCTGGATCATCTCCAGCGGCCTTGAAGTAGTTGGCACATTCTTTCGGGGTAAAGTCTTCGATCAATTGACCGATGCGTTGCCAGAGGGCTTCGGTGGAGCGCTCGGCGGCTCGTCTGAGACCAGCCTTGAGTTTTGCGAAGGCGTTCTCGATGGGGTTCAGGCCGGGTGAGTATTTGGGCAAGTAGAGCAAGCTTGCGCCGACGGCTTCTATGGCTTGTCTGATTTTGTCGCTCCTGTGGGAGCCGAGATTGTCGAGCACGACGATGTCACCGGCTTTCAGGGTCGGACACAAGACCTGCTCGACATAGGCCAGGAACCAGGTGCTGTCGATCGGCCATCGAGCACCATGGGCGCCGTCATTGCGTCGTGCTGCACGGCGGCGAGGAAGGTGGTGGTCTGCCAGCGTGCGAGTGGGATCTTGCCGATCAGCCGCTGTCCGCGCCAGCAGCGGCCATACAGGCGGGTCATGTTGTCCTTGGCCCCCGTCTCGTCGATGAACACCAGCCGTGTCGGGTCGAGCGTTGGCTGGCAATCGCGCCAGTGCGCACGAGCTTCGGCGACGTCAGGCCGGTCCGCTGGGCGGCGCGCAGACTTTTTTTGAAGGTCAGCTTCTCACGATCGCAGAAACGCCACACCGAGCCGTCGCCCACCACAAGTCCCGCTGCTTGGCCAACTCGTGCCGCAGTTCTTCCAAAGTGAGATCCGGCTGGGCCTTGATCCGCTCCAACAGCCACTCCCGGTCCGCCCCTTCGATCCGCGTCCCCCGGCTGCCGCCCATCGGCTTGGCGATACGCTCCCGTCTGTTCGTGCCTCTGCACCCTGCGGATCACGCTCGAACGCCAACGCTGAACACCTCTGATGCCTTGTGCGGCTCAGGCCATTGGCCACTGCCGAGACGGCGCGAATGCGTCGATCATCCGAGTACGGCTTGCTCATCCATGCTGGCCTCGCCGAGACAGCATCTTCAATGACAAATCGATTCCTCGCGAATCCCCTCCGATTTACCCAGCGTGGATAACGACCTAGGCACAGCGGCAGCTCGAGCAGAACAGCCTGGGGGACACTCTTTCGGCCGTCCTTGCGCGGCCGCGCTTCG
>CAWJJJ010000017.1:0-48307 GCA_963843185.1 uncultured Alphaproteobacteria bacterium | reverse complement strand
GAAACCGGCGTCGGTGAGGATCGTCTGCGCCATGAAATGCACCGAGACGCCCAGGGCGAGCACGCCCCAGTTCTTGCCGACCAGGTCCTTGATGTCGCCGGGGTAGCCCTCCGCCAGATGCGGCAGCGGGACACCCTTGCGGACGATGAGGGCGAACGGCACCTTCACCGTGGAGCCGGCGACCGCGCGAACCGGCAGGCCCTTGTCGACGGCCAGGAGAGATTGTCCCACGAGTTGTTGACGAAGGTCACGCTGCCGCTGGCAACAGCGGAGGTCATCGCCGGGCCGCTGGCGACCAGCGCGAGCTCGACCGTCAACCCGTTCTTCTCGAAGAACTTCTGCTCGCTGGCGACCAGCACCGGCATCGAGATCAGCGCGCCGGGATAGTAGCCGACGCTGGCCTTCTCCTGTGCCTGCGCCGTCAGTGCCGCCAAATTCACCAGCGCCGCCAGCGCGCCGGCCAGGATTCGCTCTTTTATGTTTCCCTCCCTTGATTCCGTTCTCACCACACGCCATCGTCGCGCAGCGCACGACGCTGCGCGGTGTCGTAACCAAGCTCCGCCAGGACGCTCTCGTTGTCGGCCGCCAGCAGCGGCGGCGCCTGCTGGGCGCGACCGTACGGCCGTTGAGCTTGAAGCCGGCCGTCGGCAGCGCCGCGTCGCGGCCCTGCCCCGGCAGGTCGAGCCGGCGGAACAGCCCGCGCTCGGCGACCTGGGCCTCGTCCAGCAATTCGGGGACCGAGCGCACCGCGCCGCACGGCACGCCCGCCGCGGCCAGCATCCGTTCCCATTCGATCGCCGGCCGACCGGCCAGGCAGCCCGCGATGATGCCGCGCAGCTCGTCCTGGTTCCGCTTGCGGACGGCGAACTCGCGGAAGCGCGGATCGGCGAGGAGGTCGGAGCGGCCGAGCACGCCGCACAGGGCGGCGAACTGCGCCTCGGTGTTGGCGACGACGGCGAGCGGTGAGGTCAGCGTCGCGAACATGCCCGACGAGGGCGCGCCGCTGGCGGCGGCATTGCCGACCGGCGCGGCCGGCACCCCGCCATTGACGTGGGCCGACAGGATCGAGCCCATGCCGGCCACGGCGCAGTCGAGCATGCCGACGTCGATCGACTGCGCCTCCCCGGTACGGTCGCGCTCGCGCAGCGCGGCGAGGATGGCGACGGCCGCCGACAGGCCGGTCAGGTAGTCGACCAGTGGCGGGCCGGTCCGGCTGGGCGCGGTCTCCGGCGTTCCCGTGACGGACATGATGCCGGACACGGCCTGGATGATGTGGTCGTAGGCGGGCCGCGGCGACATCGGCCCGTCCTGGCCGAAGCCCGAAATCGAGCAGTAGACGATGCGCGGATTGACGGCGCGGATCGCCTCGAAGCCGACGCCCAGGCGCTCCGCCGTGCCGGGCTTCCAGTTCTCGATCATCACGTCGACGCCGGCGGCGATCTCGCGCGCGATCCGGGCGCCGCGCGGGTCCTTGAGGTTGAGCGCCACCGACCGCTTGCCGGCGTTGCACGAGAGGAACGTACTGCCGAGACCGGCGGCGACCAGCGCCGCGTCGCCGCCTTGGCTCCGCATCCAGTCGCCCTGCGACGGGCGCTCGATCTTGATCGTCTCCGCGCCCAGCAGCGTCAGCATGTAGGAGCAGTAGGGCCCGGCGATGACGCTGGCGCATTCCAGCACGCGCACGCCCTGCAGCGGCAGCCGGTTCATGGTTGGAACTCCGGCTCGGGCAGGCCGCGCACGCCCAGGCCCTCGATGGCGAAGAGGCGCCCGGCAAGCGGCTGCGCCCGCCGCGCGGCGTCATCGAGGAAGCGGCTGGCCGAGGTGACGTAGAGGATGTCGAGGGCCGCGCCGCCGAACGCGCACATGGTGGGATTGGCGACCGGCAGGAGGATGTGGCGCACCAGCCTGCCGTCGGGATCGAACTGCGCCACGGCGCCGCCGCGGAACAGCGCCGCCCAGTAGCAGCCGTCGGCATCGACCGTGGCGCCATCGACGAAGCCGCTGATATGGACGGTCGAGAGGAAGGGCCGCCGGTCGGCGAGCGCGCCGGTGGCGATGTCGAAGTCGTAGCGCCAAACGGTGCGGGTGAAGGTGTCGGCGAGGTACAGGGTGCGATCGTCGGCGCCGAAGGCGATGCCGTTGCCGACAACGAGGCCGTCCTGCATCAGCACCGGGGCGCGCCCCGCCTCCAGCCGCCACAGCGCGCCCGAGGGCGTGCGATGGTCGGTGTTGACCGAGGCGCACCAGAACCATCCGGCGCGGTCGCACTTGCCGTCGTTCAGCCGGTTGGTGGCCGGCCGCTCCGCCTCGACGGCGGCGATCGGGCGTGCGGCGCCCTGCCCCGTGCTGCACTCCGGATCGAGATGCCAGAAACCGCCCTTGATGCCCGCGATCAGGCCGCCGCCGGCGTGGCGGCCGATCGAGCCGATGGGCAGGCCGGCGAGCGCCGGGCCGAACTCGACGCAGCGCGTCTCGCCCGTCGCCGGATCGAGGGCGTGGACCTCGGATCGCCAGGCGTCGATCCAGTAGAGCCGCTTCGCCCCGACGTCCCACAACGGCGATTTGCCAAGATCGTTCGCGGACGAGGACACGCAGGCGATGTCCAAGCGCATCCTCCTTTCGTTGGCCATTTGGTAGTGATCACTACCATATGGCTTGAGGCGTCGGCGGGTCAAGTGCTAAGCCCCTGCCATGCGCGAGCCGAAGTCCGTCACCGACCTCTTGACCTATCGCCTGCTGCGGCTGTCGAACACGCTCGGCCTCTACAGCAGCCGCCGCTACCGCGCCGAGCTCGATGTGAGCCTGCCGGAATGGCGCGTGCTGTCGATCGTGGCCCTCCTCGAGACGACCAGCGCGCGCGACATCAGCCGGGCGCTGGCGACGGACAAGGCCTGGGTCGGTCTCACGGTGCAAAAGCTGGAGAAGCGCGGCTTCCTGCGGCGCGTGTCGGACCGCCGGGACGGCCGCCGCACCCTGGTCAGCCTGACCCGGCAGGGAAAGGACGTGCACGACACGATCATGGCCAACGCCCGGCGGCGGCAGCGGCGGCTGCTGGGCACGCTGGGCGACAGGGACGCCGAGACGGTGATCGTCGGCCTCGAGCGGCTCCAGGCCGAAGCCGACCGCATGCTGGAAGAGCTCGACGGGTCCTGAGCCCTGCGGCCTTGGCAAGGCCGCAACAGCGGGGCATGACTCTGGCGCGGGAGGAGACAATGGAATTCGACGTCATGACGCGCGCCACCACGTGGGATCACGTGGCCACCCTGGCGCGGCGCACCGAGGCCGCCGGTTTCTCGGGCATGCTGTTCACCGAAGGCCACCAGGTGCCGTGGATGAACATCACAGCCGCTGCCCTCGCCGCGCCGTCGCTGCATTTCTCGACCGGCATCGCCATCGCCTTTGCACGCAGCCCGATGGTCACGGCCGAGATCGCCTGGGAACTGGCCCAGAACACCCAGGGCAGGTTCCGTTTGGGGCTGGGCAGCCAGGTGAAGGCCCACATCACCCGGCGCTATGCCAGCCCGTTCGACAAGCCGGCGCCGCAGATGAAGGACTACGTGCTGGCCGTGAAGGCCTGCCTCGGGGCCTTCCGCCGCGAGGGCCCGCTGCAGCATGACGGCCCCTACTACAAGCTGAGCCTCTTGCCCGAGCAATGGACGCCGCCGCGTCACGACTACGAGGACGTCAAAGTCGACATCTCGGCGGTCGGGCCGATCATGGTCCGGGTGGCGGGCGAGGTCGCCGACGGCGTGCACGTCCATCCCATGCATTCGATGCATTACATCCGGAACCGCCTGCTGCCCGGCCTTGCCGAAGGCGCGGCGCGGGCCGGACGCGATCCTGCGACGATCGACAAGATCATCCCGGTCATCGTGGCGGCCGGCGACACGCCGGAAGAGCGGGCTGTGCCGATCAAGGAAGCCAAGACGACGCTCGCCTTCTACGGCGCCACGCCCAACTACGCCTTCCAGTTCGACGACCTCGGCCACGTGGGCCTGCGCGACCAGCTGCGCGACTGCCTCAGGTCAGGCGACAGCGCGCGCAGCGAGGCGCTGATCACCGAGGAGATCCTGGACCAGTTCGCCATCGTGGCGCGCTGGGACGACGTCGCCGACCGGATGATCGAGCGCTACAGGGGCATCGCCGCGCGGCTGGTGATCTACCTCGCCTCGCACTGGCGCGAGGTCGACCCGAAGATCCTCGAACGCTGGGGCGAAGTGGCGCGCGCGGTGCGCAAGGCGGGCTGAGAGCCCAAGTGCGAATGCCGTCACAACGCAAGGTCATTTCAGCCAGGCTCGCGATCATGTTGCCGATGCGCAATCCGTTGGGTCACAGCAGCAAGCTGCCGGCAATCAAACCCAGGATGAAGAATGTCACGGCGCCCGCGATCACGACGGCGGCACGTGTTGCCTGGCCCGACAGGACGATCGCGCTGTTCTTGGAGCGGTCGCTGAATGCGCCGCGCGTGCGATGCAGGCCTGTGACGGGCGCGAAGAGATTGTCCAGCCGGCCGGGCTGCACGGCCGCCTGGCGCATCTGGCCCGACACCGCATGCCTGGCGAGATAGCGGTCCATGTAGGCGGGCACAAGGATATTGCCGATGATCGTCAGGAACGTGGAGGCGCCGACCCAATACTCCCGCGCCCTGGTGCGGGACGCCCGAAACACGGCCTCGGCACACGCCTCGGGTTGATAGACCGACCCGCCGGCCGGCTGAGGCTGCCTGGCAAGGTGAACCCGCGCCCAGTCGAATTGCGGCGTATTCATTGCCGGCATTTCCACGATCGACACGGCGATCTGCGATTGGCCATGGATCAATTCCGCGCGCAGCGCATCGGTGAAGCCGTGTATCGCATGCTTGGCGCCGCAATAGGCCGATTGCAGGGGAATGCCACGATAGGCGAGGGCCGATCCGATCTGGATGATCTGGCCCCGGTCACGCGGGCGCATGTGCCTGAGCGCCGCCATCGTGCCGTGGACCTGGCCGAGATAGGTGACCTCGGTGACGTGGCGGAATTCCGCGGGTGTGATCTCCTCGAGCGACGCAAAAACCGTGACCATCGCATCGTTGATCCAGATATCGATCGGTCCCAGCGTGCTTTCGAGGCTGGCCGCCGCCGCCATCACCGCATCTGCATCGCTCACGTCCGCTACCGCATAGGCAGCGACGCCGCCGGCCGCTGCGATCTCCTTTCGCAGACCCTGCAGCGGGCCCTCGTCGCGCGCGATAAGGCCGACCTTGTCTCCCGCTCGGGCGAAGCGGGTGGCAATGGCGCGACCCAGCCCGGCCGAGGCGCCGGTAATGGCAACGACCCGTGCAGTTGGCATGCAAGCGCTCAATTCTTGAGAACAGCGGATAATGGGGGAACGCGATGATCCCTCGAGGGTTCCGCCGTGCGACCGGCTACGAAGGCGTGGCGTCGGCCTTCAGACTTCACTCCCCCGCCTGATGACGCCTCGCAGGATGAAGATCGCGGCCACCGCCAGGATCGGCACCATGAACAGGGATACGCTGGCGCCCAACGGGGGGTCGCCGCTCAGAATGCCGACGTTGAACGCCCAGGTGGCGAATACCTGGGTCGTGCGCAGCGGGCCGCCTTGGGTCAGCACGGCCACGACATCGAAGGCGGCGAAGGTGCCGACCAGGGAGGCCAGCACGGTGATGGCGATGACGTTGCGCATCATCGGCAGGGTCACGTACCGGATGCGCTGCCACCACGTCGCGCCGTCGATCGCCGCCGCCTCGTAGAGCTGTTCGGGCACCGACTTCAACGACGCCAGGTACATGATCATGAAGAACGGCGCGCCGAACCACACGTTCGCCAGGATGACGGAGAAGCGCGCCCAGCCGGTTTCGCCGAGCCACGAGATGCGATCGAGGCCGAGGTGCTCGAGAATCCAGTTGAAGGCCGAGTAGGACGGGTCGAACAGCCACCGCCAGGCGAGCGTGCTCAGGGCGGGCGGAATGACCCAGGGCACGAGCAGCATGCCGCGCCATTTGCGCTGTCCCCTGGTCGGGACGTTGTGAACGAAATGGGCGATCACGAAGCCGATGACCACCTTGAAGAACACGGCGGTGAAGGTGAACAGGCACGACTGGAAGATGATCATCCGGAAGGTGTCGCGCCTCAGCAGGAACTCGAAATTGCCCAGGCCGACGAACCGCGTCATGCCCTTGTTGAGCATCGCCAGGTAGACGGCATAGCCCGCCGGATAGGCCACCAGCACCAGGATCAGGACGATCAGCGGCAGCGTCATCAGCAATGCGATCGTCGATTTGCGCTGCATCACCCTATTGGAATCCTCTCCCCAGCGGCGCGATTGCGGCGACGCGGCCGGCCTTCACGCCGATATCGGTGGCCGGCTGATCCCACCGCGGAACGACTACGTGTCTGCCTGCCTTCAGAACCAGGACGCCTTGTCGACCTGGTTGCGGAGCGGGAGCCCGGCGGCGAAGGCGCGGCAGTTGTCTGCCATGATTTCGAACCGACGCTCGTCGAGATATGGCCCGTGTCCCGCCATGTGCGGTGTAAGCAAGACGTTGGGCAATCCCCAAAGCGGGTGCTCGCTTGGCAGCGGCTCCTGCTCGTAAACGTCGAGTGCAGCGCCGGCAATCTCGCCGGCTTGCAGCGCCGCGACCAGGTCATTCAGCCTGGTCGTCATGCCGCGGCCGATGTTGATGAAGAACGCCGTTCGCTTCATGCGCTGGAAGCGGGCGCGGTTGAAGAAACCTTCGGTCGCCGGCGTATGCGGCACCGTCAAGATCACGAAATCCGCGCGTGGCAGCAGATCGTCCAGCGCATCGGGCGGATGCAGCTCGGCCACCCCGCCGGGCGCCACCCCACCGGGAGCCACCGTGCGGCGCGCGTCGGTTGCCAGCACGGTGACGCCGAAAGCTGCGAGCAGGCGCGCGGCCTCGGCCCCGATGCCGCCCAGGCCAACGACCAGGGCCGTCGCTTCGGGCAAATGCACGACATCGCCGGTCTCCATCGGGCTCTTCTTCCATTGGCGGCGCAGTTGTTGCGGAATGAACACATGCAGCCCGCGGGCAAAAGCCAGTACGAATGCCAGGATGTGGGCGCCGATATGGTCGTTGAAGATCTCACGGAAGTTGGTGACGCTCACGGGATGGCGGATCAGCTCGGGATAGTAGTAGCCGGCAGCCGGCGCCGCCTGAGGCGCCTGCAGCCAGCGCAGGTTCGTGGCCTTCGACAAGAGGTCTTTGCCGAGCCAGCCAAAGGCGGCTTCTGCGTCGGCGATCTCGCGCGCGGCAATGTCCACGTCCTCGGCAAGAACCACACGAACCTCCGGCACCGCTTCGCCCAGGCGCTTGGCCCAACCGCGGGTCGTGTCGGTCTGC
This sequence comes from uncultured Alphaproteobacteria bacterium, assembly GCA_963843185.1. Taxonomy (GTDB): domain Bacteria; phylum Pseudomonadota; class Alphaproteobacteria; order Reyranellales; family Reyranellaceae; genus Reyranella. The sequence goes on along the minus strand of CAWJJJ010000017.1, from coordinate 40,947 downwards.
GGTGGGAGCATCACGAACTTGAAGGAATTCCTGCTGACCACGGTGGTTCCTCTTTTTTTCAGGGGCGGACGTAGTGTAGACCGGTCCAACGTAGATCAGCAAAATTCCGGCACTGCGAAGCCCCGCCGCTTGATCCAGGACGAACAGATGAAGCAGATTCCGCTGGGAACCACAGGAACGTCGACATTGCGCGTAGCCCCCGAACACCTTGCCAATCGATTCAAGGACGCCATGTTGCCGCAAGTGCTTGCGACACCCGTGATGATTCTGATCATGGAGAACGCGGCGCTCAGTGCCATCAAGCCGTTTCTGGACGCAGGCGAAAGCGCGGTCGGTGTTGCCGTCGATGTAAAGCACCTCGCCGCCACGCCAGTAGGCCACGAGGTACGCGCGACAGCCGAGGTCGTCGGCGTCGATGGAAAGAGAATTGACTTCAAAGTGTCGGCAAGCGACGGCAAAGAGGAGATCGGCAAGGGAAGTCACCAACGAATCGTGATCGATCTTCGTTCGTTCAACGAGCGACTCGCTAAAAAGACCATGTCGTAACGAGGCGGTCGGTCCGACAGGGCAGGCAGCGAAACGTATTTTCTCGCCCCGTCTCGAATCTTCAGACGGGGCCGTCTGATACCGGTAGGCAGCGAAAGGACACGTAATGGCAACGGCAAAGAATACGATTTGCATCTGGTACGACAAGGACGCCGAGGCTGCTGCCCGCTTCTACGCCGCGACCTTTCCCGACAGTGCGGTGAGCGCCGTCCACCGTGCACCCGGTGACTACCCATCCGGCAAGAAGGGCGACGTGCTGACGGTCGAATTCACCGTTGCCGGCGTCCCTTGTCTTGGCCTGAACGGCGGTCCCGCGTTCAAGCAGAGCGAAGCCTTCTCGTTCCAGATCGCCACCGACGACCAGCCCGAGACCGACCGCTACTGGAACGCCATCGTCGGCAATGGCGGCCAGGAGAGTGCGTGCGGCTGGTGCAAGGACAAGTGGGGCGTCTCGTGGCAAATCACGCCGCGCGTGCTGACCGAGGCGATGGCGGCCGGCGGCGATGAAGCAAAGCGCGCGTTTGACGCGATGATGGGCATGAAGAAGATCGACGTCGCCGCGATCAAGGCGGCGCGGCGCGGCTGACACTCCTCAGTCGCCCTCCCGCCAGAACCGATAGAGCGCGGTGGTGTCGCCGTTGAACAGGTTGCGGTCGCAGTGGCTGACGCCGCGCACGATGCTGGTCTGGCCGTAGGCCGGGCGGCCCGCACTCTCGTCGCCCGCATACTGCCACAGCCGCCAGCCCTTCGCCGCCCAGGCCAGCGGGACCTCGGGCGAATCGTGGTAGTCGGCGACCCACAGGCCGCAGCGCGCCAGGATCGACTCCGGCGTGATGCGGGCGCCGAGGCTGAGGCCGGAATTGGGCAGCGGATCGCCGTTGGCCCAGGTCGGATGCACGTAGACCACTGGCAGCCGGCCCGTCGCCTGGGCCACCGCCTGCACGAAGGCCTCGGCCTGGTCCAGCCGCATGGAGTTCGACGGATTGTTTTCGTTGGCCTCGAGGTCGAGGGCCAGGAGGGTCCTGGGGCCCGGCCGTGAAACGCGCAGGAAGAACGCCGCCTGCTGCGCGCCCGACGATTGCCCGGTGCCGAAGTGATAGGCGCCCCACAGCAATCCCGCCGCCTCGGCCTGCGGGCGTCTGGCGGCGCACAGTGCGTCGGCATAATCGCCGCCTTCGGTCGCCTTGTGGATGACGCCCAGGATGTTGCTGGCCCGCACCTGCCGGAAGTCGGTGACGGTCACGAAGCGGCTGATGTCGATCACCGCGTCCAGTCCCAGCGACGCGCGATCCGGCGGCGGCGGCGCAATCGGATATTGATAGGGCGCCGGAGGCGCCTGGCGGGTGCTGCAGCCGGCCGCGGTCGAAGCGGCCAGGCCCGAGAGAAGGTTCCTGCGAGAGATCATGCGTCGACAGTAAGACGTTCAGCGCGCGCGGCAAGGACTGCGGGCTGTTTCGGCCCGAGGCCGATCCTAGGCGGGATTGCCGCAGCGATTGGCCTTCTCGAGGGCATCACCTCCCGCACCACTGCCGGGCCCGCCGTAAATGCTTCGATAGAGCACTTCGGTCTGAGGTCCGGAAATCTGACGGATGTCATAGATTCCCAGGGCGGAGCCCGTCGGGGCGGTGACGGCCACCGTCGCCCGTCGTTCTTGCGGATCGATCGACGGAGTCACGGTGACCCACGGCAGCCGCTCCCGCTCGACGAGGCAGTTGGCCATCGTGTCGTAGGGCACGCGGTAGACGGCAGTCCATGCCGGCGATTTCTGGGCAAGCCCGGCCGGTGACTGGCAGGCCGTCAACGCGCAGAGCGCGGCGATGCCGAACAAAGTTTTGCGGTTCATGGCGGATCAGCTCATCCCCTGGACAGAGAACACGGAAATTTCGAACATCACGCGCACATCGCCCGCCTTCGCATAGGGATTCTTGTCGAGCCCCATGTATTTATGCGCCAGCTGGTCGATATGCGCCGCGGCGAGGTCGTCCTGCCTCACGCGAGTCACGGTGCCGCGCAGCTGGACGTAGCGGTCGGAATTGTCCGGATCCATGATCGAGAGGGCCACTTTCGCGCCCAGTTTCATGTTTCGCACCTTGGTCCGCCCGAGCGCCGAGTTCACCCGGATCTTGCCGTCGGTGAAGTCGAACCACACCGGCGTATTCTGCGGCGAGCCGTCGGGCATCACGGTCGCCAGGTGGGCGAAGGCTTTCTTCTCCAGCAGCAAATCCAGGTAGATATCGGGAATGTCAGTCATCGCCGTGGCCTCCTTGACTCCGCCGCTGCCGGGCAAAATGGGTAGTGTCCCGGGGACAGTATGGGAGCACCGCCGGGAGGTCGAGTTTCTGCGCCACATGGAGCGCAGAAACTCCTTTCTGGAATCCTAAAAAGTATTACTTGACTTACTCTACAGTTTCACTTATCTCTCGGGATGAACGAACCGAGGAGCAATCGCCATGGCCGGCGGCCGTCCAACCATTTACAGGTCCGAGAACGCCGAAATTGCCCGGAACGCCTGCATGCTGGGCGCCACCAACGACGCCCTCGCCGAACGTTTCGAGGTGTCTCCACGCACCGTCGACAGCTGGATCGCCACGATTCCCGAGTTCAGCGACGCTGTACGGCAGGGTCGCGAGGTCGCGGATGAGGCCGTGGTTTCCGCGCTGTTCGCGCGCGCCACGGGGACGGAGCAGAAGATGACCAGGGTCTTCTGCCATCGCGGCCAGCCGGTCACGGCGAACTACACCGTGCAGCTCCCACCCGACGTGCGCGCCTGCATCTTCTGGCTGCGCAATCGAAGGCCGCAGCAGTGGCGCGAGAACCGGCTGTTCGTCGAGGAGCGAGAGGAGGATGACCCTTGGCAGGTGCTCAGCGCCAGCTCCGAGCAGGCACGCCTGGACGCCATTGCCGAGGACCTCCGTCCGGGGGGAGAGGAGAAGGAGTGAGTGGACCGCGCCCACCGCCTGACGCCAGTGGAGACTGCCTCCCCTGCCGTGCTATTGCAGTGCCCATCACCGCAGACAGCCGAGGAGACAGACATGGAAGCCAAGCTCGCTCCCAAGATGCCGCAATGGATGGTCGATCACGCCAACAAGTATCTCTCGAGTGGCGGCGCCGAGGGCCACATCTACAAGATCAAGCCGCCCAACTACGGCGACCTCGAGGTGCCGTCGCTGCTGCTGACGACGACGGGCCGCAAGTCGGGCGAGAAGTTCATCTTCCCGCTGTTCTACGGCAAGACCGGCGACAGCTACCTCATTGTCGCCTCCAAGGGCGGCGCGCCGGAGCATCCCGGCTGGTACAAGAACATCCTCGGCAACCCGGAGGTCGAGGTCCAGGTCGGCACGAAGAACCTGAAGGCGCGCGCCCGCACCGCCAGCGGCGCCGAGCGCGCCAAGCTTTGGGAGCAGGCCGTCAAGTTCTGGCCGCCCTACACCGACTACCAGAAGAAGACCGAACGCGAGATCCCGGTCGTGGTGCTCGATCCGGTGAACTGACGCCGTTGCTGGGGGCCTAACGCCGCACGAACTCGCGCAACGCCCGCAGGAACGCTACCGGGTGCTCGACCTGGGGAAGGTGGCCGGCTGCCGGAATGGTCACCAGCTTGCAGTCGACAAGCGCGGGCGCCATCTGCCGCGCGCCGCGCTTGTCGAGCACCGGCAGGCGGTCGGCCTCGCCCCAGACCAGCAGCGTGCGGACCTGCGGCGCAGGGCACACGGGTTCTGCCAGCAGGAGGTCGAGGACGGCATCGACCTCGGCCGGCGAGAAGCGGTCGAGTGCGCTGGCGATCGCGGCCGGAGCATTGCGCCGATCGTGGAACGCCGTCGCCAGCGCCTCGCTGCCGTAGACGCTGCGCAGGAAGTGCGCCCGCACCAGGCGGCGCAGGCTGGTGTGGGCCGCCAGCCAGCGCACGGCGCGGTTATAGGCGGGCTGCGGATAGCCATTCACCATGACGAGGCCGCGGCAGCGTTCGGCATGGTGCGACGCGAAGCGCCAGGCGATGGTGGCGCCCAGCGAATTGCCGACGATGGTGGCGCGGTCGATGGCCAGGCTGGCGAGCAGCGCATCGAGCCACGCCGCGTAGGCGCCGAAGGTCGGCAGCAGTTCGCCCGGCGCGCCGATGCCGGGCAGCTCCGGCGCCACGACCAGATGCGAGCGTTCGAGCTCGCCGGTCACCGTCGACCAGTAGGCCTCGGCGCCCGCCCACTCGCCATGCAGCAGCACGATTGCCTCGCCGCTGCCGCCGGTCCAGACTCGCGCCGGGCGCTGGCCGAGTGGAATTGTCCTGGATTGCACGTGACGCCCTCGAGAATGAACGGTGGGGGAGAATAGAAGATGGCGGCGCGCAGAACAGCCCTGATCACCGGTGCCGGCCGCAATATCGGCCGCGCCTGCGTGCTCGGCCTGGCCGAGGACGGCTTCAACGTCGTCCTCAACGGCTCGAGCGATCGTACCGCCTGCGAGGGTGTCGCCCAGGAAGCCCGCAAGCTCGGCGCCGAGACGCTGGTCGTCATGGGCGATGTCGGCAAGCCCGAGGACTGCCGGAAGATCGCCGCCGAGGCGATCAAGACGTTCGGCACGGTCGACGCGCTGCTCAACAACGCAGCGCTCCGCCCCAACAAGCCGTTCCTCGAGATGAGCGAGGCCGACTGGCAGCGCGTCATCTCGGTCGACCTCAATGCCGCGGTGTGGCTGTCGCGCGCCTGCCTGCCCGGCATGCTGCAGAAGGGCTGGGGCCGCATCGTCAATTTCACCGGCATGAACGCCATCCATGGCCATGCCGGACGCGCGCCGGTCTCGGTCGCCAAGCACGGCGTGTGGGGACTGACCAAGGCGCTGGCCATGGAATTCGGGCCCCGGAGCATCACGGCCAACGCCATCTCGCCTGGACCGATCGCGCCGGACAGCGAGGAGAAGAACGCCTCGGCGCAGGCCCGCGCGCAGACTGTAGCCCGGGTGCCGCTCGGCCGCATGGGCACGCCGGTCGAGGTCGCCGCCGCAGCGCGGCTGCTGGTCTCCGAGGCCGGCGCCTACATCAATGGCCAGATGATCCAGGTGAACGGCGGCGCGGAAACGTGAACAAAATTACCGCACGCGTGAAGCTCGAACCTTGCGGGATTACAATGGCTTGGCGGATTACGTTCAATAGTGATCACGTTGCATGATGGATCGCGACCTCCTATCTAAAGGGCGATAGGGACGTGGAACGATCGGTCTGCTTGGGGAAGCAGCAGCGCTTGCTGTGACCGATCCTGAGATTCGATGAAAATCTGGGCGTGGCACCTGGCAATCGTGAGAGGCCAGGCGTCGCTGTGTTGATCGTGCGGACCATGAGGCTTCGCACGCGTGGTTGCGCAGGTGCATTGCATGATCGGATTGAGCGTCAAGACCCTGTTTCTGACCAATGTCTCGGTATTGTTGCTGAGCGCCGCCACCTCTTATTACTTCTGGCGCCTCTACCGTGAATATGTCGGGCTTCTCTGGTGGTCCCTTGCCACTGCCGCGGCTGGCTTAGCCACCCTGGCGTTCGGACTCTTCGGTCCGTTTCCGCCCGTAGCGGTCGGCGTCTCGAGCGCCACGCTGTTCGTTGCCGGCTGCATCATGGCCTGGGAAAGCATGCGCCGTTTCAACGGCCAGCCGGCGGCGAAAGGCCGAATGGCCATCTGCCTCCTGGCCTTCGTGGCGATCTTCGGCACCGCGTTGTACATGGGTGCAGAAATGCATCAACGCGTCAGCGTGCTGGCACTCGCACTATCATTGTTTGCCGCCTTGTCCGCCTGGGAAGTCGTGCGCGGCCACAGGCAGGAACCGTTGCACAGCCGCCTGCCCATGGCGGTTGTTTTTGCCGTGATGGCGATCTTCCTGGCGCTTCGCGCGGGTCTGTCGTGGTTTCAGCCGTCAGGCTCGGGCATCGAGTCATTTTATGACGCGATGGGCGACGTCGTCCCGCTGGTGACCTCGATCGGCATCGTTTGCATCAATATCGGCCTCATGATGATGGCCACCGAGCGGCTGAGCAGCCGATATCGAAAACGAGCCCTGACCGACGAACTGACCGACCTGCCGAACCGCCGGTTTTTCCTCGAGCAGGCCGACCGGCTCAGTCGACAGGCCCAACGGGATCGCGCGAGCGCCTGCATCCTCATGATGGACCTCGATCACTTCTCGGGCGTCAATGAGCGGTTCGGCCATGCCGGCGGCGATCAGGCCCTGGTGGCATTTGCCGGGCTCCTGCGGGAACAGGCGGCGCCGAAGGATATCTTCGCCCGCTACGGCGGGGAGGAGTTCTGCGCGTTCCTGGCGGACGTGGAGGCGGCGGAGGCGGCGCGGATCGCGGAACGCCTGCGCGCGACAGTCGCCCAACGGGCCATCGACGTCCGCGGCCAGACACTCAATATCACGGTAAGCATCGGGGTTGCGGCCCTGCACGATGGCGACCTTCGCGCCTCCCTCCGGTATGCCGACGAAGCCCTCTATCGGGCCAAGGACCGGGGCCGCGATCAGGTCGTCGTTGGCCCACGCGACTGGCCCGATCCTAGAGGCGTGAAGTCCTCCGCGTTCGGCTTTGCGGCGGGTGACTAGACGTCCTGGCAGCCCTTCGCCGTCACTTGGGAGGATGGGCGCGCAGCCCGGCCTCGTCGACCTCCACGCCCCAGCCCGGACCTGTCGGCAATAGGTAGTCGCCGTTGTCGATGACCGGCGGGGTGCTGACGATCTCGTCACGCCACGGCACGCCGTCGATGTCGATCTCCATGACGCGGAAGTTCGGCACGGCGGCACAAAAATGCGCGCTGATGGCGCTGGCGAGATGGCCATAGAAATTGTGCGGCGCGACGTTGACTTCATAGACGTCGGCCAGGGCAGCGATCTTCAGCGATTCATAGAACCCGTTCCAGATGACGTCGACGATGGCGGTGTCGAAGGCGTAGGCCTCGAAGTAGGGCCGGAAGTCACGGCGCTCCAGCAGCGTCTCGCCCGAGGCGATCGGACAGGGCGCATCGCGGCGCAGCAGTGCGATCGACTGCGGATCGTGGGTGTCGAGCTCGAGCCAGGTCAGTCGCGCCGGGCCGACCGCCTCGGCGATGCGCCGGAATCCTTCGGTGCGGAAATGAAAATTGAGGTCGAGCATGATGCCGACGTCCGGCCCGCATCCGGCGCGGAAGGCCTCGACGGTCCGCGCGGCGCTGCGGGCGATGAAATCGTCCCAGTTGCGTTCGGGAAAGCCGCGGCCGACGACGAAACCGGGCCGATAGGCGATCAGCTTGCCGTCGACCTCGAGCGCGATGTTGGTCTTCAGGCCGGTGAAGCCGCGCGCTTTGACCTCCGCGCCGAGCCTGGTCATGTCGTCGTAGGTCCGCACCGCCGGTGTCCCGATGATGTCGGGATTGCGCAGCCGGTAGGAGCCGCAATGCGACCAGTAGACCGGAATGCGGTCGCGCAATCTGCCGCCGAACAGTTCATAGACGGGAACACCCAGCGCCTTGCCCTTGATGTCGAGAAGCGCGTTCTCGATCGCCGCGATCGCTTGGCGGACGACGCCGCCACGCGATTGCGTCGATCGGGTCGCGAGCACGGCGTTGACCAGCTCGATCTGCATCGGGTTCATGCCGATCACGTTCGGCATGAGCGCCTCGATCACCGCGGACAGGCCGGGGCTGCCGAAGCTTTCGTTGTACTCCGACCAGCCGATGATGCCGTCGTCGGTGACGATCTTGAGAAACGAGAAGGTCCGCCATCCGGCGTCACACTTGAAGACTTCGTATCCTTTGACCTTCATTGTTTCTCCCCGTCATGTGGCACTACGAATACCTCGCCCTGAGCGACCGTCATGGTCGTCAAGCGTGTTGCCATGGCTTTTTGTCTCTCAGAATAGCATTCAGGTTGGTGATGAGTTGCGCATACAGGCGACGATGGCGACCTTTGCACTCGTCAGCAGCTTTCACGACGATGAAGGCCGGGCTCGTGATCAGGTCGTGAGCCTTGAGCAGCCGATAAACCGATGCCTCCGACACAAAGTACTTATTCACATCGGTGAAGCGCGTCGCCACTTCCCGCGGCGACAGCTCCGGCTCGTCCAGGGCCAGTTCGACGATCTGTTCCCGGACCTCTTCCGGGATCTTGTTCCACACCCGCCTGGGCCGGGACGGCTTGTCTTCCAGCGCCTCGGGCCCGCCCGCCTGCAAGCGGGCATACCAGCGGTAAAATGTCATCGGCAAGATACCGAGCGTGGCCAGGGTTCGTCGGACCGGCAGGTGAGAGTGCTCGACCAGGCCGATGATCTCCAGTTTCTCGGAACCAGGGTATCTCATTCCCCGTCTCCCCCATCCGCGATCATGCTTTTTTTGAGCAGACGCAGTTCCAGTGCCTGCTCGGCAACGACCTCCTTCAGCGCCCGCGCCTCACGGCGAAGGTCCGTCACCTCGCCGCTCGTGGCCGCTCGTGCCGTGTCGCCCGCCAGCCGACGCTTGCCGGCCTCCAGGAACTCCTTCGACCAGCTGTAATAAAGACCCCCGGCGATACCCTCCCGACGGCACAACTCGGCAATGCTGGATTCGCCCCGAAGGCCGTCCAGGACAATCCGGATCTTCTCTTCAGCCGAATACTGCTTGCGCGTCGCCCGCCGGATGTTCTTCACAAGACGCTCGGACGGTGAGTTGGGCGTAGCGGATTTCTGTCTCATCTCGTTCCCCTCAGGATGACGATGAGCCGGAAATCCTCCCTTCCTCAAGACCCTAAATCTGTATCAGTGGCCCTGTGATAGTCGACCTGCAGCCCTCGATCGCCCAGCTCGGCGACCAGGCTGCGCAGGGTGAAGTCGCCGGCCCGGCATCGCCGCACCAACCAATCACGATACTCACCGGCAATCTTCTTCGGCCGCTGCCCACCCATCGGCAGGGCCGCCACGCTGCCGGTCTCCCGGAACCGCCGGACCCAGTCGATCGCCGTCTTGATGCCGACGCCAAAGCGCGCCGCCGCCTGTCGCCGAGACAAGCCCTCCCGCTCGACCGCCTCAACCACCCGCTCGCGAAGATCCGAGGAATAGGGTCTTGCCATCGATGATGGCCTCCTACCCAGCGAGCATCTTGATTTAGAAGATAAGCTCCTTGGGAATCCCAAAACCGACTCAGATTTAGCTCATCCCGCTTTAGCTCGAGCGACGTCAGAATCCACCGGCGGTCGTGGATGCCCTGCGGGATCAGCAGGATCATCTCATCCTGGTCTGGAACGACCTGCTGTACCTCTTCCAGGCGGTGGTAGATCGCGTCGGGCGAGCCGACCAGCAGCTCCGGCACTCTCTGGCCGAAGGGCGTCGCTCAATTCTGCCAGAACCACATCATGTCCTTGGCCCAATCCTGGGTCTCGGCGTCGGTCGGCGCGCAGACGAAGATGCCACCCCAACCGGCCTGCTGGCCGATCTTCACCGTGCGGCCGTGCTTGGCCGCGGGAAGTACTTGCCGCGGTGGCTGAAGGTCTCGTTGCTGAGCGCCTCGACCACCACGTCGACGAATCCGGTAAAGTACTCGCGGTTATTGGTGTCTGCCGGCGTGTCCTTGATCCACGGACCGACGGCGTTCAGCTCGTCTCGGATCTTGAATCTCGACCCAGCGCGCCTGGTAGCCGCGCACCAACCCGCCGCCGAAGCGGCCGCCCAGCATGCGGTCCATGGTGGCGATGTCCTCGACCACACGCAGCGAATTGTGCGTCGTCGAGACGAAGCCGCAGATGATGATCCTCAGTTTCTTCGAGTGCAGGCCGGCGATCTCGTCCAGCATGCGCTAGTAGAGCACCGGGTTGCGCCCTGCAATGCCTGCCTCGAGCTCGGCCGGCGACCGACCGTGCAGTTCATGAACAGGCTAAAGCGCATGGGGCGCTCAGGCCGCGAGCTTGTACAGCTCGACCACGTTGTCGCGCAGGATGCGCTTCTTGCGCTCGGGCGCCAGATGCGCGGTCTGCTCGGCGATGAAGTCCTGGCTCCACGGCCAAGTCGAATCGCTGTGCGGGAAGTCGTTGGCCCACATGAGCTGGTGCGGGCCGAGTTGGTCGGCGAACTGGAACGCCGTCCAGTCGTCCTGGAAAGTGAGCGCGATGTGGTCGCGGAAATATTCCGACGGCAGGCGGGCGAGCTCCTTGCCCTTCATCCAGTAGCGGTGGCGCTTGTAGGCATGGTCCATGCGGTATATGAAATGCGGCGCCCAGCCGGCATCGGCCTCGACGCAGACGACGCGCAGCCCGGGATGCCGCTCGAACACGCCGGAGAACACCAGCATGCCCATGATGTCCTGGCAGCCGCGGATGATGCGAGAGGAAGCCGTTGAGCTTGGGCCCGCGCGGCTTGGCCAGCGAGTTGTCGCCGCTCGAGGTCAGGATGTGGAAGGAGAGCGGCATCTCGAGCGCGACCGCCGCCTCCCAGAACGGATCGAAGGCTGGATCGTCGTAGTCCTTCTCGCCGGGATTGCCCGGCATCATCACGCCGCGAAAGCCCATCGCCTTGATGCGTTCGAGATCCTCGATGCCCTCCTTGATCGTGCGCATCGCCGTCTGGCCGAGCCCGACCAAGCGGTCCGGCGCATGGGAGCAGTAGGCCTGGAGCCAGCGGTTGTAGGCGTCGAAGCAGGCCTTCTTGTAGTCGAAGTCGGGATGGTTGCAGATCAGCATGCCGACGGTGGGATAGATGATCTCGGCCGCCACGCCGTCCTTGTCCTGGTCGGCCAGCCGCGCCGTGGGATCCCAGCCGCTGCGGTGCAGATCCTCGAATTTCGCGCCGCCGATGCGGATGTCCTTGGGCGCCACGCCGGCCGCGGCGATCAGGCCCATCGGCACCGGCGTCTTCATGCCGTCGACGAGATAGATGTCGCCCATGCCTTCCTTGTGGACGACATGCGGCGCCCGCTCGCGCCACGCCGGATCGATGTTGTCGACGTAGCAGTTGGGCGGCTCGGTGATGTGCGAATTGGCGGATATCGGACGCCAGTCCATGCCATTTCTCCTGCTTGGGTCGGCGAAATGGTAGGCAGAGCACAAGCGCCGCGGCAAGGCACCGCGGAACGCCCGTTTCGGCGAGCGGCAGCGGTTGAACCGCCCGCCCGCCTATGGCATATCCGCGCCGCCTGCGGGTTCCGACCTGTCACGCACGCTGCCGTAGCTCAGTGGTAGAGCACCCCCTTGGTAAGGGGGAGGTCCACAGTTCAATCCTGTGCGGCAGCACCAGCGCCCCTTTGGGGGCCGCCGCCAGCTTCTCAGTTGCGCGTGAAGCCCTCGAGCTCGCTGGCCGCCCAGGCGATCGTCTTTTCCATCGCCTCGCCACGGAAGTAGCGCACCGCCATCTGCGTCATCAGCGCCTGGACGTAGATCTGCTCGCCGATCTTGTGCGGCGCCGGCGCGCCGGCGACCGACAGGATCTGGTGATTGTAGGGGTTCGGATAGTGGTAGAGCGTGCCCGTCGGCGGGCCTTCCTCGGCCCAGGTCTTGAAGGTCGTTAGGTTGGCGAACGAGGGCAGATCGTAGCCGCCGCTCGCCGCGACCATCTTCTCGGCCGACGATGCCTGCGAGAGGTGGGCGATCAGGCTCTTGGCAGCCGCCTGGTTCTTGCTGAAATTCCAGACGCCCCAGAAGTACGGCGTGAATGGCGCGTAGCGGCCCTTCGGCCCGGCGGCGAAGCCGTGCGTCCAGCACTGCTCGGCGACCTTGGGCGCGTCGCGCTTGGCGACCGCCCAGGCGCTGGGCGGGTTCATGATCAGCGCGCCCTTGCCCGAGACCAACCACTTGTTGTTCGAGGCATCGTCCCATGACGGCACGTCGGCCGGCAGAAAGGCCATCAAGCGCTTGTAGTAGTCGAGTGCCTGGCGCACTTCGTCGCTCTTGACGGTGACGTCGCCCTTGGCGTTGACCAGGTGGGCGCCGAAGCCGTGAAAGATCGCACCGGCGGTGTCGACATTGTCGGCCGTCGTGCCAAGCCCGATTCCGAAGGGATGGCCGCCCTTGTTGCAGGCCTCGGCCGCCTTGAGGAAGGCGTCGTAGGTCCAGGCGTCGGCCTTGGGCGGCGAGCCGGCGGGATACATCGCCTGCACGTCGATGCCGGCCAGGTCCTTCATGTAGTCGATGCGCGAGCACGGCCCCTTGATCTGGCTGCCGACCGTGGCAGGCACGGCCAGCCACTTGCCGTCGACCTTGCCGAGATATTCGACGGTGGGGTTGACGGCGCCGTTCGCCTTGATCAGCGCCTCCATGACGTCGTTCATCGGCGTGAGCTGGTTGGCGTAGCGCGACGGCAGCCAGGTCGACATGGCGAAGATGTCGTGGCCAGACTTGGCCTGCAACTCCGCAGCGCCGGTCAGCAGCAGCTTGTTGCCCTGGGACGTGATGAAGTCGACATTGACCTCGACCTTCTCCTTGTCCGCCCATTCGTCGATCAAGGCCTTGGTCGCGTTGTTGGCATTGGGCACCCAGTGGTCCCACAGTCCAAGCGTGAGCTTGCCGGCCGCGTAAGCACCCCGCACGAACGGGGCGGCGACAAAGGCTGCCGATGCCACGGCGGTCCCGGCAACGAAACGACGACGCGCAATCTTCGATGAAACCATAATTTCCTCTCTGAACCCTGATCCTCGATGGGGACCTTTGGAGCAACGCTAGGCACACCCAGGCTGCCTGGGCAACGAAATTCCGCTGGACCAACGGACTTAAAATGCAACAATTCGGCTGGATCATGCCGCCCTTTCAGGCCAAAGTGTGGCCGAGGTCGAGCAGAATCGCGACGATGGTCGTTCGACGCGATACCCGGACAGCCGACGAGTACACCATGGTCGCGTACGCTATCGCCCCGCGCGCTGGGCAACTTCGGCGACTCGAGAGGATGCCCGGCGCAACGAACCGCCGCCGATGCGCCGCATGGCGTGAGCGACGGGAATTTCGAGAACCCTGTGGGCGACAACGGCGGCCACCGTCGACAAGACGACAAATGCGATGCTCGACCAATAGCCGGCGCTCGGAGAAGACGGCGGGAACAGCGGCAGGATGATGTCTGCCAATGCGGTCCCGGCCATGAGCAGGACAAGGTAGTGCACCAAGTAGATCGGATACGAAAGGTCCCCGGCGAAATTCAGCCAACGAACGCTTTTCGTGGCCTCGAACACGCCCGGCAAAGCCACGCAAAAGCACAGGACCGACGACCAGAACCGCACCGTGTCAAAGCCCCGATAAGAGCCGAAAGCCATGATCGCGAACGAACAGGCGAGGAGCACGCCGCCCAGCAGCGGTTTCTTCAGCAAGCTCCAGTGTCGGCTGGCCAGGCACATCAAATAGCCGAACAGGAAGAAACAGAGCGTCGATGGCAGGAATCGGTAGGTCCAGACATCCTGCAAATCGGCACCGTGGGCGACTACAAAGGCCATGCGCAGGGCAAAGGAGCCCAGCAAGAGAGCCGCGGCGATTTTCCACGAGCGCAGCAGCAGCGGCGCCATCAAGTAGAATGTCAACTCGGCGCTCAAGGTCCACGCTTGGCCGAGGCCGTTGATTGCGGGATGCGAGTCCGGGGCAGACCTGAAGGCGATCCGCCAGTCCATTCCGAGCAGGAATATGCCCGTGAATTTATCGACCAGACTCTCCGACACAAACCAATCCCATGCGTAATCAACCACGCACAGCGCCACTATGACCAGCGGCCAGTAGAGCGAAAAGATTCGGATGAATCGGTTGCGGTAGAACTGGAGCGCTTCGGAAAGATTTCGCTCGTAGTTGTGAGTGAGCGTGTAGGCAATCAGAAATCCGCTGATGACATAGAAAAACATCACCGCATAGCCGGAGTTGAATCCCAACTTGAACTGATCCTCGATGGGAATCGAGCGCGGCACCAGCATCAAGACACGCCAATGATCTGCCGCCACCACCCACGCCAGGAAAAGGCGTATCAGCCCCATTCCCCAACCTCCAACTTTGAACGGTAGGGGTCCGGCGTTGCGCTGTCATTTCGATTCGCCTTCACTCTGCATGGACATCAGGAAAACCGAGGCAACAGCCATCTCGCCTCGTCGTGAGGCGGGGCTGGATGGTCTTGTCGTCGTCCCTTATGGTGATCGCATGGACACGATAAATCCCATGCGGCCGCTTGATCGGCTCTATCAGCCGGGCGAGCAATTCGAAATCTCCGCAGCTGGCCTGGATGCTTGGCGCAACTCCGCGTCATTCAAGCGGGTCCTGGCGTTCTACCGCGACTATCCCTCTCGATCGCTCCAGAGTGACGACGCCCGCGCGTTGCTGCACCATCTGATCGTCATGCGGCGACCCCAGCTCGCGCTGGAGCTCGGCACCTATCACGCCGGCACCGCCGAGGTCATGGCGCGCGCGTTGTGGGAGGCAGGCCGCGGCCATCTCGAGACGATCGACCCCTTCGGCGCCGAGCGCTGCCCGGAGGTCATTGCCAGCTTCCCGGCCCCACTCCAGGAGCGCGTCTCATTCCAGCCCGTAAACTCGGGAACCTATTTCGACACGGCGATAGGCAACGGCGTGCTTTATGATTTCGTCCTGATCGACGGCAATCACGAGTTCGAATACGCCCTGTTCGATCTCATGTGCGCCGCACGGCAAATGCGGCCGGGTGGCCTCATCGTGCTCGACAATGTCGACCAGCCAGGCCCGAGGCTTGCGACCAAGCTGTTTCTGGAGCGCCATGCCGAGTGGCGGGATATCGCTGACGTCGTCCGTCGCATCGATCCGGCCGCGCCCTTCGCCGCGCCACTTCCATCCTTTTCCAAGACGAAATTCTATCTGATCGAAGCGCCGCCTTATTACGCCGTGGGCGAGACGCCGCACAGCTTCGGCTCGATCCAGTATCGGCGCGCGGACGTAGATGGCATCGAGCTGAAGCTCGCCGCGCCGGCGCGCGGGACTTTGCATATCAAGGTCTACGTCCGCACCTTTGGCATCCTCGAACCCGAGGAGCTCGAGTGCCAGTTGAACATCCCCTTGAACCTTTCCCGCCTGCCCGCGAATCCGCAGATCCGGATTTCACTTGACCGGCCGTTGCGCAGTGCCGTACCCGGCGAAGGACTGAGCGATGGGCTAAACCGCCGGATCGAGATCCTGCTTGCCTTCTCGGGAGAGCGTGAACTTGCCCTGCGCTCGCCACCGCAGCCCTACCCGGCACAGCCCCTCCACGGCGACGAGATCGCTACGCCCTCTGTTGCGCCGAGCGCGCCGGCGCCGGACAGCAAACGTCACTCCTTCTCATCGTGGTTGAGGAGTCGCTTCTAGATCACGGCCTGCAGGGCCTCGCGATCTCGCAGCTCGACAGTTCCCTCAACTGGTCGACGACCGCACGCGGCAGCATAACGGTGCGGCCCAACCGGTCAGGTCGTCGGCATCTGCCTCCGGCCAAGCGTGGCGAACGAAATGACGCGCAACATGCTCAGGACGACGCAGGTAGCGAGCATCTGCTGAGAGACGACGATGGGCACGAAAAAGGCGGCCACCCGGCCGCCTTTTTCACTGTGTCTCACTCCAGCCTTACTGGATGACGATCTCGACGCGGCGGTTCTGCGGCTCGCGGACGCCGTCGGCGGTCTGCACCAAGAGGCCAGCCTCGCCACGACCCACCACCGTGATCGCCGTCGCCGACACACCCTCGCGGACCAGAGCGTCCTTGACGGCGTTGGCGCGGCGCAGTGACAGCGCCATGTTGCAGGCTTCCGGACCCGACGTGTCAGTGTGGCCGGTCGCCGTGATGCGCGCGTTACCCTTCAACTTGAAGGCCGCAGCCACCTGTTTGATCGTGTTCAGGGCCTGCGCCGACAGATTCGAGCGGTCCCAATCGAAGAACACCATGAACGACGGCGGCGCAACCATCGGCGCCGGCGGCGGCGGAGCGGCGCCGATCGGTCGTCGACGAAGCCCGCTTCCGGGAGGAGGCGGGCTTTCGTTTGCCCCTTGTCCGGTCGGGGCCGGCCGACGCAAAATATGGTCATGCATGCCCAGCCGAGCCTCATCATGATCCAGTTTCTGCAATGGGTGGCCGACCGCCCGCGCAGTCGCGAAGATGTCATGGACGCCTGGCGCAGCTCCTGTCCGCGCTTTCCGGTGTGGGAGGACGCGCGCGCCGAGGGACTGATCCACCAATGCGGCGGCGAGAAGGGCCAGCACCGCGTCGAACTGACCGAGCGCGGCAGGGCAGCCCTCGAGCACGCGCACGCCCGCCTCTAGAGCGTGATGGGATGATGTCTGCCGTAGTTTGCGTGAGCGAAGGAGTTTGCGCATTCGTGAGGTGAGACGTCTGGCAAGATTCGAGTGATGGCGTGCTAGATGGCGTCGGGTGTTCTTCTGGCGGCTTTTCGCAGCCAGTGCTTGAGTTTGGCGAAGAACATCTCGATGGGGTTCAGATCGGGCGAGTATTTGGGCAGGAAGAAGAGCTTTGCGCCGACGGCGCGAAGTGCGCGCCGTACGGCTTTGCCCTTGTGCGAACCCAGATTGTCCATGACGAGATGTCGCCCGGCTGGAGGGTCGGGGTGAGGACCTGGTCGATGTAGGTCAGGAGGCTGTGGCCGTTGATTGGGCCGTCGATGAGCCATGGTGCGGTGAAGCGGTCATGCCGCAGAGCGGCGAGGGAGGGGACGATGGGGCACCATGGCCGCGAGACGCTGGCCGCGGGGCGCCCACCCGAACAACGGCGCCATATTGGTCTTGGTCCAGGTCTCGTCGATGAACACCAACCGGGCGGGATCGATGCGGCCCTGATAGCGCGGGACAGTGGCACGAGAAAAAATCAGGAAAATAAGCTCTTCCCGGACCTCTTCGGACATCTTCGGATTAGAATTGGCGGAGAGGGTGGGAGTCGAACCCACTAAGAACCGGCTGACGGTCCTCTCTGGCTTTGAAGGCCAGCCGCCCCACCGGGAGCGTTTCCCCTCCGTCGCGGATACTCTCCCAGAACTCTCTTGCTGTCACCGGTCAACGGCCGATGGTGGCGATGAAGGCCCGAACTGCTCCAGCTTCTGCGGCACCATCCGACGTAGGTCGCCGCGCCGGACCGTGATGCCGTGGCGATCGAAGAATTCCAGGATCAGGATCGCGACCTTGCGGCCGTTGTCGAGCTTGTCGCGGAACTCGGCGGCGGTGAAATCGTGGCCGAAGCCGTATGCGACGCCGATCATCTCGGCCACCACGGGCCGCAGGAAATACTGGTCGGGCGCCACCTCGACGACCCTGCCGACCTTGGCCAGTCGCTGCAGCAGCTTACGCATCTCGGGCTCCGGCACCAAATGGGCATTGGCAAAGTCGCGCACGCGAGGCGGCTTGAAGCGCTCGCGGATAAGTTCCGCCGAGATCTTCTTCCACAGCCCCTCGTCGCGCGGCCCCAGGGTCAGGGAGTGGCCGGGCAGGCGCAGGAACGGCCCGTCGACCATCACCGTCTTGGCGCGCACCTCCTGGTCGAGTAGCGCCTTGAACACCGACGCCGGCCAGCGTTTGTTGAGCGCGATGCGGAGCCGTTCCGGCTGAAGGCCCGGCGCATCGGGTTTGGCTTCGTGCTGGGCCTTCAGCGTCTCGACGATGTCCTTTCGCGCCGCCGCCAGCATCTCGGCAAGGAACCCGAAGCCTTCGAGCCTGGCGCCACCGGCCGCCTGGAGGAGCCTGTCCGCGTCGACCGGCCGGAGATTGCGCGACAGACCGAAGCGAGCCATCTCCACGAAACCCGAATCCAGCCGCAGCAATTTCGGCAGCACTGCCGCGTCGACTTCACTCAAGGCTTCAAGTTCTGCCAGCCGGCGCCCGGTGCGGCGGTTGCGCGGCGGGCCGAACGGATCGATCGCGACGGCGCCCGCGATCGTCCGCGTCGCCGAGGGATCGCGCAGGATGAAGCGGTCGCCCGACAGCGCGCCCAGCTTTTCCTCGAGCACGAGCTGCGCCAGCGCCGTATCGCCCGGCGCCAGCCTGTCGCCCTCGAGCAACGCCACCCGGCCCATGACGTGGGCCGTGCTGAGATGGACGTGCACCGCCGACCAGTGCTTGAGCGGCTGGCCTTCGGAGGCAAGCAGGCTGAGACGCACGTCGGCCCGGTCGGTCGGCGCGTGCAGTTCGGGGCTCACCACCCAGTCGCCACGCCGGATGGCGTCCTTGGAAAGTCGCGGTCCGGCCAGATTGAGCGCACAGCGCTCGCCGGCGCGGCCGACCTGGGCGGCGCGGTTCTGCGCATGCAGTGAACGCACGCGCGCCTCCAGCCCCGACGGCGTCAGCACCAGCCGGTCGTCGACCCTGATCTCGCCGGCATGGACGGTGCCGGTCACCACGACGCCGGCGCCCGGCAGGACGAAGCAACGGTCGACGGCGAGCCGCGCGAAACCCGTCGCGCCCTTGCCGCTCTCGCCCAGCGCCAGCAACTTGGCCTTCAGCTCGTCGACGCCCTGCCCGGTCAGCGCCGACACCGGCACGATCTCCGCGCCCTTGAGCGACGTCGAGGCAAGCAGGGTCTCGATCTCGGCCATGCGCTCAAGGATCTGGTCGTCGTCGGCAAGGTCGGCCTTGGTCAGCGCCACGATGCCGCGATCGAGGCCGAGCAGGTCGACGATCTGCAGATGCTCGACGGTCTGCGGCTTGATGCCCTCCGCGGCCGACACGACCAGCAGCGTCGCATCGATGCCGGTGGTGCCGGCCAGCATATTGTGCACGAAGCGCTCGTGGCCCGGCACGTCGACAAAGCCAAGCTGCCTGCCATCGCCCAGGTCGCTGTAGGCGTAGCCCAGATCGATAGTGATGCCGCGCGCCTTCTCTTCCTTCAGCCGATCGGCATCGACGCCGGTCAGTGCTTTGACGAGGGCAGTCTTGCCGTGATCGATATGGCCTGCGGTGCCGACGATCATGCCCCCCTCCGGCCCGGCGGGCCACCTCCCCAAGGTGATGGAGGCGACAGGCGATCCAGGCGCTTAGCCAGCCACGACACCGAGCTTGTCCAGCTGGGCGACGAACGCCGCCTCGTCGTCGAGGGTGCGCAGGTCGAAGTAGAGGGTGCCCTTGCCGATGCGGCCGATCACCGGAATGGGCAGGCGCCGGAAGCTGTCGGCCAGTCGGTCCAGCCCCTTGGCCCGTACCGCCAGCGCAAACGACGGCAGAAGATCGACCGGCAGCGCGCCCGACCCGATCTGGCCGCGCACCGGCTCGATACCGACCTTGGCGTCGCGGCTCAGCGCCCCGTTCAGTGCGAGGGCGAGCGCCGGCAGCACGCGCTCGGCCAGCGCGTGGATTTCCGCAGCCGGACGGGCGAGCGCGCGGATGGTCGGCAGCCGCTCGGCGAGCCGGACGGGATCAGCATAAAGGCGCAGCGTTGCCTCAAGCGCCGCCAGCCGCACCTTGTCCAGACGCAGCGCGCGCTTCATCGGGTTGCGTGCGATGCGCTTGACCAGATGCTTGCGGCCGACGATGAGGCCGGCCTGCGGGCCACCCAGGAGCTTGTCGCCGGAGAAGGTGACGACGTCGATGCCGGCTTCGATCGCCTCGCGCGCAGTGGGCTCGTGTGGCAGGCCCCAGGTCTCGAGGTCGGCGAGCGTGCCGCTGCCGAGATCCTCGATCAGCGGCAGGCCCTTCTCGCGCGCGAGCGGCACGAGTTCGGCCGCCGCCACCGACTTGGTGAAGCCCGCGATGGCGTAGTTCGAGGGATGGACCTTCATGATCGCCGCCGTGTCCGGCCCGAGAGCCGCCGCGTAATCCTTGAGATGCGTACGATTGGTGGTGCCAACCTCGACCAGGCGGCAGCCGGCGCGGGCCATGATGTCGGGGATGCGGAAGGCGCCGCCGATCTCGATCAGCTCACCGCGCGAAACGATCACCTCGCGCCCATCGGCCAGCGCGTTCAGCACCAGCAGGACGGCGGCGGCGTTGTTGTTGACGGCGGTCGCCGCCTCGGCACCGGTGAGCCGGAGCAGCCAGGGCGCGACGTGGTCGTCGCGTTCGCCGCGCCCGCCGCCCGAGAGGTCGTACTCCAGGGTCGTGGGCGAACGCATGGCCTCGACGGCCGCTTCGATAGCTTCTTCGGCGAGCTGCGCGCGGCCGAGATTGGTGTGCAGTACCGTGCCGGTGAGGTTGAAGACGCGCCGTTGCGAGCGCTCGACCAGGCCGGCGAGCCGCGCCTCGCACCAGCGCGCGCAGGCTGGCGCGTCGGACACCACCTCGGTGCCGCGCCGCGCGTCGGCCCAGGCCCGCAGGGCCTCGATCACCAGCGGCCGGCCAGCACGCGCGATCAGCGGCCCCAGCGCCGGCCAACTGGCCATGCGATCGATCGACGGTGGACGGAGAGCGGGAGCGCTTTCGGCGCGGTCGGCACGCGACACGGTTATTTCCCCAGACGGCGGGTACGATGGCAGAGCCGACAGATTGGCTCAGCCCGGCCCCCCGATCAATGGAGACGCTACTGGCCGGCGGCGGCCACGCCGATGCGGACCAGGATCAACACGGCCGAGGACGACAGGCCGATCAGGAGCGCGAGGGCCGTGGAAGAAGCGCCGACCTTGTCCTTCAGGAGCGAAACAACGGTCTTCATGCGAAATCCCCAAGTTTTGAAACCCCGCCGGCCGGGGCGAACCCCTTCGCCCCCCTGTCCAGCACCCTTGCCCTCGCCCGGCCGGACGGGGCCTATCCCGCGCAGACTAAAAATCACTTCCAATGATCCGCCGTCCGGGACACCTCCCGCGCGGCGCGGCGCTGTATATCCGGTCCGACCGTAACGTGCATCTCCGGACAGGCCGGCCGATGGTATCAATTATTTCCGTCGGCCACCCTCAGGGCTTGCGCTGCAGGCCCCAGCTTTTGGCCAGCAACTCGCCGATGCGGGCGGCCATCAGCCGGTTGCCACGGCTCTCGTCGTTGGGGCCGTAGCGCAGATAGTGGATATCGTCGGCATAGATCGAGCCCTTCTCATTGGCGAAGACGTCGCCCAGGTCGTACATCGCCATGCCGCGCTCCCGCAGCGTCATCATGCCGGCCACGATCCGACGGTAGAGATCGCCGTAGGAAAGATCGCCGACGACGCGCTTTTCCTCTTCCGTCAGGGTCTTGCCCCAGGCCGGCACAGGCTGGAAGAAATAGGCCGTCTTCACGCCGTTGTCGTGCGCCACCGCCTCTTCGGCTCTGGCGTACTTCTGATAGAGGCCAAGCTGGAGGTTGAATACCCGCTCGCCGTCGCCGCGGATGTCCTGCGGAAGGGCGAACATATTGGGGATCGTCGTTCGCTTGCTGGACTTGAAACTGTCCTTGCCCTTGGCCACCGCTTCGATGCCACGGATGATCATGTAGGCGGCGTGCGAATGGCCCAGGATGGGATTGAGCGCCAGGGTGCCGGCCAGGCGCCCCATCACCCAGCCGATCGCTGCGTCGCCGAAATTCTCGTCGGCGACAAAGGGATTTACATCCAAAAAGTTGGATGCCGGGACTTCGAGCCGCTCGGTCGCATAGGGCCGAAAGTAATAGTGCTCGTTGAAGCCACCCAATGACACCATTGCGTCGACCGAGCTGGCGTAGAGGGAGAAGAGGATGAAAGGCTGCGGCTCCTTCCAGGCACCGTCGGCGCCGTTCAGAACCAGCCACGGCTTGCCATTGGGGCTGACGTAGTTCTTGTTCAGCTCCTCCTCGAAGTATTGGGGCGCCGGAGGCTTCTGGTTCTGGGCAAGCTGGGAGGCGACCGAACCGCCGATCAACATGACGACATAGCGGTCGGTCGGCTTGACGGTGGGGAAGTTCGGGCCAAGCAGGCCGATATTGTTGGCCCACGGGATGCCGCAGGGCGGGTTGGCGTGGTGGACGAACGCGACGTAGGGGTGCGGATAGAGCGTGTCGACGTAACGGCACGCCGTGCCCCTGGTCGCATCGCGCACGTAGGTGTTTTGCGTGCGTGCGAACAGCTCGTCGGCCGGCGTGTAGCGGCCGTCCTCTATATAGAGCCATGCAATGGCGGTGACCTCGACCGCCGCCAGCGCCAGCACGATGCCGATGAGGATCGAGATCCAGCTGAAGATGCGCTGCTTCATCGTAAATCCCGCTCTTGATTGAAGACCTCTCCCGACATCATCTAGCCCCTGGCGCTCTGGATCGCCTGCCAGACGCGCTGCGGCGTCGCCGGCATTTGGATGGTACGCACGCCGAGCGGCCACAGCGCATCCATGATGGCGTTCATCACCGTGGGCGTCGAACCCACCGCGCCCAATTCGCCGACGCCCTTGGCGCCCAGCGGATTGTTCTTCGACGGCACGCTGTCGTCGAGCGCGTTGGAGAAGGTCGGGAAGGTCGCGGCGCGCGGCATGGCGTAGTCCATGAACGAGCCGGTGATGAGCTGGCCGGTCTCGCGGTCGTAGACGTTCTCCTCGAGCAGCGCCTGGCCGATGCCCTGGGCGCAACCGCCCTGGATCTGGCCGAACACGATCGGCCGGTGCAGCGGCCGGCCGACATCGTCGACGGTCGTGTAGCGCTTGAGCTCGACCAGGCCGGTGTCGGGGTCGATCTCGACCTCGCCGACATGGGCGCCATTCGGCCACGCGATGCCGTCGACCGTGTTGACGTTCTCGATGAAGATGCGCTTGCCGGGGTGCCGGGCGGCCAGCTCGCCCAGCCCGATGCCGCGGTCGGTACCGGCGATGGTGAAGCGGCCCGCGGCATAGCCGATGTCGGCGGCACTGGCCTCGAGCGCGTCGGCCGCCAGCTCCTTGCCCTTGTTCACGAGCTTCTCGCGGCCGCTCAGCACGGCCGAGCCGCCGATATAGGCCGAGCGCGAGCCCATCGAGCCCGCGCCGCCCACGCGGTCGGAATCGCCCATGGCGATCTGGATCTGCGACGAGTCGATGCCCAAAAGTTCGGAGGCGAGCTGGGTGAAGCTGGTCTCGAGTCCCTGCCCCATGCCCTGAGTGCCCATCCAGATCACGACCTTGCCGTCGGCCTTGACCTCGTAGTGAGCCATCTCGTTCATGACCATGGCGCCGGTCCATTCGACGTAGGAGGCAAGGCCGCGGCCGTAAAGCTTGCCGCGCTTGGCCGCCTCGGCCTTGCGCGCGTCGAAACCCTTCCAGTCGGCGGCCTCGAGCGTCTTGGTGAGGAAGAGGTTGAAATCGCCCGTATCGTACTGCTCGCCCACCGCCGAGGTGTAGGGCATCTGCGCCGGCGTCACGAAGTTGCGCCGGCGCAGCTCGGCGGGATCCATGCCGATCTGGCGCGCTGCCGTATCCACCAGCCGCTCGAGGTTGAGCAGGCACTCGGGCCGCCCGGCGCCGCGATAGGCGCCGATCGTGCCCGTGTGGGTCAGCACGCAGGTGATCCTGAGGTCGACCACCGGGATGTCGTAGGTGCCGGTCGTGACCTTGGGGCCGACGAACAGCGGGATGGCGACGCCTGCGCCCGAGGGATAGGCGCCGACATTGGCGAAGGCTTCCATGCGCAGCGCCAGGATCTTGCCGTCCTTGTCGAGCGCCAGGGCGCACTTGTGGAGCTGGTCGCGGCCGGCCGTCGCGCCGGCGAATTCCTCGCTGCGCTCGGCGTGCCACTTCACGGGACGCTTAAGCACCTTGGCCGCCCACACCGCGACCGCTTCGTCGGGCTGGATGCCGACCTTCATGCCGAAGCCGCCGCCGATGTCGCGCACCACCACGCGCACCTTGTCCTTGGGCATCTTGAGGACGACGTCGCACAGCGTGTCGCGCGTGCCCTGGGGATTCTGGCTGCCGATATGGACGATCAGGCGATCGCCCTCCCACTCGGCCATCACCGCGCGCGGCTCCATGGCGTTCACGATCAGGCGCTGGTGCACGATGTCGAGCGACACGGTGTGGGCTGCCTGCTTGAACGCGGCGTCGACCTTGGCGGCGTCGCCGAAGCGGTTGAAGCCGACCATGTTCCCCGGGGCGCCCTTCCAGACCTGCGGCGCGCGGGGCTTCAGGGCATCCTCGATCTCGCTCACCGACGGCAGGGGCTCGTACGCGACCTCGACCAGCTCGGCGGCGTCCTGCGCCTGCTCGCGGCTCTCGGCCACCACCGCGGCCACCGCCTCGCCGACATAGCGCACGGCCTCGTGCGCCAGCGAGCGGCGCGGCGTCATCTCGGGTTTGCTGCCGTCGGCATTGGGGAACATCGCCGGAAAGGAGAAGTCGCCGACGCCCTCCTTGGCCATATCGGCCCAGGTGAAGACCGCGATCACGCCCGCCGCCTTGCGCGCGGCCATGGTGTCGATCTTCACGATCCGTGCGTGAGCGTGCGGCGAGCGCACCAGCACGACATGCGCCTGGTTGGGCCGGGACAGGTTGTCGGTGAAGCCGCCGGTGCCGGTCAGCAGCCGGTCGTCCTCGACGCGCTTGATGTACTGGGCCTTGCCGAACACCGCCATACGCTACTCCTGTCGTCCCAACCCACTGCGGGATCGGGCGGGGACTATAGCGGCGAGGCGGCGTCCCACAAGGCAGCGCGGCGGAAGGTCTCGCCGCAGGGTTAGCGCAATTAGCGGAGGGGAATTGGACATGGGTGCCGATTTTCCGGGTGAGGCTCGGCAAATTCAAAACACAACATTGCGCACGACTGTCAAGAGCCAAGCACCATCGCCCGATCACATAATACTTGCGCGCCGGCAAAGGGGTCGCGAGAGCGCCGAATAGCGCCACGCTCGCCCGCGACGACAGCAAAATGCTGTCAAAAAGTGGCCTCCGTCCGGACGGCGGGCAGCGCCACCAGCTCATGTGCAGGCCGGCGGTGAGCGTGTGTTGTCGGTGCCCGAGGCGACCTCGCCGTCGTAGCGGAGACAGAGCTGCGCCGCGGCGGCGATGTTGGTGCTGGCCGAAAGGCCGATCACCGCCGAGTTGCGCTGCGGCGTGGCGCCGAAGTGAAGGAGTTGGCCGGCGCGCCGGCGAAGGCGGCCGTGATCGGCCGGCCGGTGTCGGCGAACTCGTGCAGCCAGCCCAGGCGAAGGGCGAGGTCGACCTTGCGGGTCATTGCCGAGCCCGATCGAGCTGGCGAGATCGGCGCCCAGCGTCGTGCGCAGCGAGTTGGTGGTCTGCTGCGCCACGTTGAGGCTGAGCGAGCCGGCACCCGATTCCGAGAAGGCGTTCTGCGTCACGCTCGAGAGCCTGCAGCCGGCCGAACGGCGTGATCGTCGCCGCGGCCGGCGCGTAGACGCCGAGCTTGTAGCCGCCCTCGGCCTGGCCGAGGAACTGGTTGGCGCCGGTGGAGCCGCTCGCCGTCCTCTGCTGCAGGCCGGGGATCAGGATCTGGCGCTGCAGCTGGTTGTTGAAATACGCGTAGCCCGCCAGCGCATCGAGGTAGAAGCCCGACTGGGTGAAGCTGCCGTAAGCCGCGACGCTCACCGAGTCGGACCAGCCCTGTCCCAAAAAGCTGTTCACCCACTGCGTGCCGTGGGTGTAGCCGGCGCCGATGCCGAGCAGGAAGCGCGGGTCGAGGCGATAGTCGAGGCCGGCCGCCGCGCCGCCGAA
The DNA here is from genome assembly GCA_963843185.1 of uncultured Alphaproteobacteria bacterium. Classification (GTDB taxonomy): domain Bacteria; phylum Pseudomonadota; class Alphaproteobacteria; order Reyranellales; family Reyranellaceae; genus Reyranella. The sequence goes on along the minus strand of CAWJJJ010000017.1, from coordinate 14,974 downwards.
GTTGTAGGTCAGCGTGCGAGGCATTGCTGTCGCCCAGCACGCGAGCCCAGTCCACCCAGCGCACTCACCCACGCGCTCAACGGGCTGCTGGCGCCGTCGCAGGCGGCGATGTCGCAGGCCTGCGCCAGCGCCTGGCGCTGGCCGGTCGCCGAGGCGCCGCGCGCCATCGCCATCTGCTGGCCGATGGCATTCATGAACATCGCCGCTGTTGTTGGTGTTCATCGTGCCGAAGTCGGCCCACGGCTGGCCGCTGATCGCATCGAGCGCGATCGGGCCCTGCGTCGTGCTGAGCCCGGCCATCACCCCCAGCACCGTGGCGAAGTCGCCGCTCGCTCCGGCGTAGGACTGGTCCAGCGCCGCGCCCACCGCCTTCTGGTTGGGCGTGTTGCCGCCGAACGAGAAGGCGTTTTGCTGCAGCGCCAGGGTCAGGAACACGTTGTTGGGATCGTACGACAGCGACGGCGTCAGGAAGGCGAAGTTGCTGGTCACGCTGGTGTAGGTTCCCGTCACCCCGCCGGTGGCATTGAGGATGGTGTAGGTCGTGCTGGCGCCGTAGCTGCCCGCCGCGGCGATCACCTGCACCGTGCCGCCATTGAGGGTGGCATTGCCGCCTGACATTGATCTTGTCGCTCTGACCCTCGGCATTGGCCTCGACCTGGTAGACGCCGCCGTTCTGCGTCAGGTTGCCGGCGATGTTCATCGTGCCGATCGAGTTGCCCGGCGCGAAGATGCCGCCGTTGGAGACCACGCCGCCGATCGAGCCGCTGCCCTTCAGCATGCCGCCGTTGCCCAGCGTGACGGTGCTCGCGAGGCTGCCGTTGACCGTGAGCGTGCCGGCATTGACCGCGGTCGGGCCGCTGTAGGTGTTGCTGCCCGTGAGCACGAGCCCGCCGCCGCCCTGCAGGGTGAGGCTGCCGGTGCCGCTCATGTTGCCGGCGTAGGTGCCGGTTGAGGCCTGGTCGAAAACCACGGCGGCGTTGTTGAGGATGTCGCCCTGCAGGCTCTGCGTGTTGCCCTGCAGGATGCCGCCCGCGACGATGGTGCCGCCGGTGTAGCTGTTGGCGCCAGTGAGCACGAGCGTGCCCGCCCCGATCTTGCCGAGTGCGCCTGCGCCGCCGATGTTGCCGCTCAAGGTCAAGGTGGTGCCGGCCGCGGTGTCGAAGCCGCCGCCAGGACCGGCGAGGGTGACGCTGCGCGCGCTGGCGAACGACGCCGTCGTCTGCAGGGCGCCGCCGGCGAGGGTGAGGTCGCCGCTGGCGGCGCCGAGGTTGGCGTCGCTCGAGACCGAGATCATGCCGTCGCCGATCGTCGTACCGCCGGTGTAGGTGTTGATGCCGGTCAGGATCAGGGTGCCGGAGGTGTCCTTGACCAGCCCGGCTGCGCCGGTGATGGCGCCGCCGAAATCGCCCTGGCTCACCGTCAGCGTCTGGCCCGCGCTGCCGCCGGTCGAGACCGTGCCGCTGCCTTGCAGATTGCCGATGGTGAGGCTGAAGCCGTGAAGATCCAGCGTGGCGCCGCCATTGACCGTGGTCGAGCCGGCGGACCAGAACAGGTTGCCGAAAATACCGTTGCCGACCTGCAGCGTGCCGCCCGCCACCACGAAGTCGACGGCGAAGGTGAAGCTTAGCGCGGGCGTCAGTACGACCGTGCCGGTACCCGTGCCGCTGCCGAAGGTCAGTGTCTCGCCGGGAACGAGCACGGTTAAGACCGGCGGGGCCAGCGTCAGGGTGGCGCCGGCCGCGGCGGCGATCGTGCTCGAGGCGCTGAAGTCCAGGTTGTTGTTCAAGGTGGCGGTCGCCGTGCCCAGCAACATGCCGCCGTCGAGCTGGACCTGGCCGGTGCCCAGGGCATTGCCGTTGTTGAAGGCGAGCGTGCCGCCCGACACCTGGGTGCCGCCGCCGTAATCGTTGGCGGCACCGGTCAGCGAGAGCGTGGCGCTGCCGACCTGGACGAGGCGGCCGGCGCCGGTGACGGCCGACGCGACCGTGGTGTCGCTGCTGCCGTTCGCGGTCAGCACGGCGCCGCTGCCCAGCGCGATCGTGCCGCCGGTGCCCGACAGCGACGAGACGATCTGGTTGTTGCCGCCGAGCTGGAAGGTGCCGCCGTTGACCGCGAGCGCGCCCGCTGAATTCGAGTGCGGCGCCCGTCGCCAGGGCGAGCGTGCCGGCATTGACCGTCGTGCCGCCCGAGTAGGTGCTGGTGCCGCTGAGCGTCAGTGTGCCCGCGCCGGTCTTGGTGAGCCCGCCGCCGCCGGTGATGGCGACGGCAGTGCCGAGGGCGTTGCCGTTGGTGTCGATCGTGCCGCCACCCGCACCGAGCAGGACCGAGCGGTTGGCGTTCAGGGTGAAGCTGCCGAGGGCGCGCAGCGTGCCGCCATTGAGGGTGGTCGTGCCGGTCGCGGCGCCGAGGGCGGCATCGGTCGCAATGGCGAGCGCGCCGCCCATGACGAACCACTGCGTGGTGGCCGTCGTCGCGTTGGCGAGCGTCCAGGTGCTGGTACCGTCCTTCTCGAAGACGCCGAACCCCTGGTATTGCGCGGCGGCGCCGATCTGCGCGGCGTTGAAAGTGGCGTCGGTCGTTCCGGCCAGGCGCAAGGTGTCGGCGGCGCTGGACGCCACCACGTTGCCGGTGATGGCCGAGCCCGCCCGCAGCTCGAGCACGTTGGTGCCGCTGCCGAAGGTGATGGCGTTGGCGGTGGCAGGGATCGAGCCGCTTCCGGAGACGCCGCCGCTGATCGTGCCGCTGTTGACGACCATGAGGCCGGCACCCACGGCGCCGGTGGCGCCTACAATGGCAACGCCGCCTATGCCGCCAGCACCTTGCAAAGCGAAATTGAAGCCCGTTCCCGCGGCCCCGCCCGTACCGCCGCTGATCGCGCCGATGTTGACGAGCGTGACGCCGCCTGTCGTGAACTGAACGCCGACGCCGCCATCTCCGCCGTTGCCGCTGGCATTGTTGAAGCCCTGGCCGGCGCCGCCCGCCCCGCCCGTGCCGCCCGTGATGGTGCTGCTGTTGCCGTTCGTGCCGCTGCCGGTGACGACGGCGCCATAGCCGCCGGCACCGCCCCCGCCCCCGCCGCCGCCGCCGGTTGCCATCATTGGAGCGATGGCTTGGCCGCCCGCTCCGCCCGTGCCGCCGGCGAGCGGCGTCGTGTTGTTCAGGATGCCGGTACCCGAGCCGTTGCCGTTGAAGCCGCCGCCGCCGCCGCCGCCGCCAATGTAGAAGCTGGGAGGAAGGAGCGGCGTTCCGCCGTCGAAGCCATCCGGATGGACGGCCGTGCCGCCGGCGCCCGGTGTGCCACCGAGGTTCGTCGGACCGCCTGTGCCGCCGGCACCTCCGCCCGCGCCGCCACCGCCGGCGCCGGTGCCGGTGAGGGCGCCATCCTGGCCCGCCGCACCACCGAAGCCGGTTCCTCCGGCCCCTCCGGTTCCCGAGGTAACGCCGCCGCCAGTGCCGCCATCCGCCCGGGCCAAGCCAGGCAAGCCGATGGCAAGGATCGCCCCGGCTGCCACGACCGATGACGGCGCCAGTCCCGCGCTCGACAGAAGGGCCGCCGCCAACCGGACAGCCTGCCGTTCTCTACTTTTGCGGTAGTGCATCGACCGATTCTCTCCCGAGGGGACAGTACACGGTCGGTGTCGATCGCTTGCGAGATGAACTGTATCTAAATTATCAGTCGCGAAACGCGATGTTGCCTCCCCCGATACGTGGGGGCAGGCATGACGAAAGGGTGCGCATCAGTGATGAAGGTTGGGCATCTCCGTCAGCGGCACGATGCGGATGCCGGCGGCTTCCAGCCCCTCGCGCACCGCCTTGGAGACCGTGACGGCGGTCGGCCCGTCGCCGTGCACGCAGATCGAATTGACCTGGCAGGGAATGCGCTTGCCCGAGGTCGAATAGATCGCCTGCTCGTCGACCATGCGGCGGACATGGGCCACGGCGGTCGCGGCATCCTTGATCATCGAGTTGGCTTCCTTGCGCGGCGTCAGGAACCCCGTGTCGGTGTAGGTGCGGTCGGCAAATACTTCCTCGGCCACGCGCAGGCCCGCCTTGCGCGCCGCTTTGCCCTGCTCGGTGTTGGCCTGGGCGAGGAAGATCAGGTCGCGGTCGGCTGCCTTGGTGGCGCGGCAGATCGCATCGCACATCTCGGCGCTCTCGGCCGACATGTTGGCCATCATGCCGTGCGGCTTCATGTGCGTGACCTTGGCGCCGTGCAGCGCCGCGATCGCCTGCAGCGCGCCGATCTGGTAGGCGATGTTGGCCTCGAGCTCCCTGATCGTGAGGTTGATCACGCGGCGGCCGAACCCTTGCAGGTCGGCGAAGCCGGGATGGGCGCCGATCGAGACGCCGTTCTGCTGGCAGAGCTTGACCGTGTCGGCCATCACCACCGGATCGCTGGCATGGAAGCCGCAGGCGACGTTGGCCGACTTCACGATCTTCAGCACCTCGGCGTCGTTGCCCATCACCCAGGGGCCGAAGCTCTCGCCCAGGTCGGAATTGATGTTGACGAAACCGGCGTTGGTCGCGGCCATGCGGAGACTCCCTTGGATGAAGCCGTTATCGTAGCAGATGTGAGCGTACGGTACCTGTCCTGCGGCGATACCGCCTTCACCGTCGAATTCGGCAACGAAATCAGCCCCGAAATCAACGGCCGGGTGATGGCCCTGCACGCCGCCATCGGCCGGTCGGCCGGCACCGGCGCGCTGGCCGGCGTGATCGAGACCGTGCCGACGATACGCTCGCTGATGGTGAGCTACGATCCGCTGGCGACCTCGCGCGCCCGACTGGAACCCGCGATCGACGCCCTGATCGCCCGCGGCCTGCCGGCCGGCACTGCCACGCGCCGCGTGTCGATCCCGTGCTGCTACGACGATCCCGAATTCGCGCCCGACCTCGCCGATGTCGCCAGGCGCACGAAGAAGACGACGGAACAGGTGATCGCGGGCCACCTCGCCTCGCCCTTCAAGGTCTACGTGCTGGGCTTCATGCCGGGCCTCGCCTATGTCGCCGGCCTCGAGCCTTCGCTCTACCTGCCGCGGCGCTCCCACCCCCGCGTGCGCGTGCCGCGCTCGTCGGTGGCGATCGCCATGGACATGACGACCATCTATCCGTTCGAGAGCCCGGGCGGCTGGCACCTGATCGGCCGCACGCCGCTCTGGATGTTCGACCAGCGCCGCGAGCAGCCGGTCTTCCTGGCGCCGGGCGATTGGCTTTCCTTCCAGCGCATCGATCGCAAGCGCTTCGACCGCATCGCCCGCGACGTCGAGGCCGGCACGTTCGACTGGGCGAGCCTGGTGCGCCCCGCGACGAGCGACGCATGAGCGCCGTGCTGAAGGTGGCGCGGGCTGGCCTGTTCGACACGCTGCAGGACATGGGCCGCATCGGCTTCATGGCGCTCGGCATGCCGACCGCGGGCGCCATGGATCGCGTAGCGCTGCGCCTGGCCAATGCGCTGTGCGGCAACCCGGACGGTACCGCGGGCCTGGAGATCGGCGTGATGGGGCCGGACCTCGTGGTCGAGGCCGACAGCGTGCGCGTGGCCCTGGTCGGTCCGCTCTCGCCCTACTCTCGTCGAGGCCGCCGATGCGCCGCCCAAGCCAATCGAGTCCGATCGCACGCATCTCCTGAAGCGCGGCCAGGTGCTGCGCGTCGGCATGATCGAGGGGTCGAGCACTGCCTATCTGGCTGTCAGCCGGCGGCTTTGCGCTGCCGCTCGTTCATGGGCAGCCTCTCGACCTACGCGCGCGCCGGGGTCGGCGGCTTCCACGGCCGCAAGCTCGCCGCGGGCGATGCGCTGCCGCTTGCCCGCGAACAGGCGCCGCCCGGCGAAGAGAAGAAACTCGGCCAGCCCTTCGACTATGGCAGCGGGCCGATCCGCATCGTATGGGGGCCGCAGGACGACCATTTCAGTGACACGGGGCCGCCGCTCCTTCACGGCATCCGACTACCGGGTCTCCAAGGAAGCCGATCGCATGGGCATCCGCTTCGAGGGTCCGATCGATCGAGCATGCGGTCAGCGTCGACAAGGGGGGCGCCGACATCATCTCCGACGGCATCGGGCCCGGCGCCATCCAGGTCCCCGGCGCCGGCCTGCCGATCGTGCTTCTGGCCGACCGGCAGACGGTGGGCGGCTATCCCAAGATCGCCACCGTCGCCTCGGTCGACCTGCCGCGGCTCGGCCGCCTGCTGCCGGGCCAGACCGTGCGATTCGCCGCCATCTCGGTCGCGGAGGCGGAAGCGTTGCGGCGCGACCAGGAGGCGCGGATCGTCCGCGCCATCGCCGACTTCAAGGTCGCGCGGCCGCCGGGCGGCATCGACCTGGTGCGGCTCTACGAGGAGAACCTGATCGACGGCGTCGTCTACGAACGGCCACCGGCCTGAGGCTCTAAAGCGGATTCCGGAAAGTTGGAACCAGACCCCTCGCCCTGAGCGACCGTCATGGTCGTCAAGCGTGTTGCAATGGCTTTTTGTCTCTCAGAATAGCATTCAGGTTGGTGATGAGTTGCGCATACAGGCGACGATGGCGACCTTTGCCGGCTTTCCGGCGGCCCTTAGCCGATGATATATCAGTGCCAAAGGCAGGTTGCGTCGAATGGCATCCAGGACGCCCATGTAGAGAGCGGCGCGCACTGCGGGCCTACCGCCGGCGATGGTCCATCTTCCGCGCAAGGTGCCACTGTCGCGGTTGAAGGGAGCGACACCGGCCAAGGAAGCAGCATGTTGACGATCGAGGCTGCCGAGTTCGGGCAGCTCGGCAATCAGGGTGCGGGCGATCCTGGGACCGACGCAGGGGACACTGGTCAGCAGGTCCTCGGCCTTGCGCCAGGCGGGAGTTCCCCGTATGGCGGTGTCGACGTCGTGATCGATCTGCTTGAGCTGGGCTTTCGAAGTGACCAGCACGCGATCGACGGTTTTGACAGTTCGCCTGACCGTGAGCAGACGGCGACGGTTGCTCTCGGCGCCGATCATCTCGATGAGCTGGCGCCGACGGGCCGTCAGCTCCTCGAGCACGCGGGTCTGCGGATCGGCAAACGCGGCGGGGTTCACCGCTCCGAAGTGACATGACGGCGGCGTCCAGCGTGTCGGTTTTGGCCAACCGACCCGGCCCCGCGCGAAGTATCGGATATGGCGTGGATTGACGACAGCGACCGGCAGACCGGCCGTAGCCAGTCCCGCTGCCACGAGGGTCTTGAAACCACCCGTCGCCTCGAGCACGATCAGGGTCCGGGGTTGGGCTAATGCATCGTTTGGCAAGAGCAGCCACGCCCTCGTCGTCGCGGCTGACACTGAAGGCCTCGCCCGAGGGGCGGATATGAACATCAAGGCGATCCTTCGCCACATCGATACCGACAAACATGGATTTCGACTCCCTTCCCTGCGCATGCGGGCTCGCGGTGCGACCCAAGCGACCGTTCGGGATGACAAAATCACCGGCGGAGGCACCATGCTCAAGGACGGGCTTGGGAGCCCGAGGAGCTTGCGGGCTCTCCGCCGCTTCGGCCACTCTACGCCGGCGCGGTCGTTCCTTGATACGAGGAGCGGTCCGCAGGCCCACGTCTCGAAGGGTGGGATAAACCGGTGTTGCCTATCCTTCGAGACGCGCCGCTGCGCGGCACTCCTCAGAGTTTGTGAATGTTTAGCTTGCCTAGCAAGGTGAGTAATGATTCCACCGGAGCGAGGTTGGTGGAGGTGTTGATGGCCGAGAAGGAACTGTTCGAAGGGCTTCCCGAGGTGGCGTCGGCGGCGGTGGAGCAGGGCGGCGGCCGACCGCGAATGCGCGAGCCGGAACGCCGGCAGGTGGAACTGCGTGTGGTGAACCTCGACAGCCTGCTTTCGGCGGACCATGCGGCGGGTGATCTGGCGGTATGTCGAAGGGTTGGATCTGAGCGTGCTGGAAGAGATGATCGAGGCGCGCGAGCACACACCGGGCCAGGCGCCGGCAAGCCCGCGGCGGCGGCTGGCCTTGTGGCTTTATGCGACGAGCCAGGGGGTGGACAGCGCGCGCGCTCTGGAGCGGCTGTGCACCAGCCACGACGCGTATCGTGGGCTGTGTGGCGGGGTGAGCGTGAACTACCACGGCCTGGCCGACTTCCGCAGCGGCCATGGCGAGCTGTTGGATCAGCTTCTGACGCACAACATCGCCACCCTGTCGGCGGCCGGCGTGATCGAGCTGGCCGAGGTGGTCCAGGACGGGGTGCGTGTTCGGGCCAGTGCAGGAGCGGCTTCGTTCCGCCGCGGGAAGAGCCTGCACAAGCACCTGAAGAAGGCCCGTCGGCTGGTCGAGCATCTGAAGCGCGAGGTCGACGAGGATCCCGACGCCAGCAATCGGCGCATCAAGGCAGCCACCGATCGGGCGGCGCGCGAGCGCGAGCATCGGGTGGCGACGGCGCTCGGCAAGCTGGCCGAGATCGAGGCCGAGCGGGAGCGGCGTGCCAAGACCAACAAAAAGCAGGTCGCCAAGCAGAACGAGCCGCGGCGTTGGCAAGATAACCACCGCACTGCTCTGGTTCCCCTGGCAAACAACATCCTGACCGGACATCGCCTCAAGGCTGCTGGCCCATGACCAAACAGCCCAATCCCGCCGCCGCCGACGGCCTCCGGCGGATACCCTCGACAGCCGACATCGACCTCGACCATCCTGTCGATCAACACCAGCCTAAGAGCTTGCCAGCACATGCTCTCGACAGTGCATACGCTCATAAGCTCTCAGGGTGAGGTTGGTTTTGATCCCAGCCATGAGCGGGCCTGGAGGCCCGCGGTCCGAAGACTACGCCGCCACCCTCTTGCGCGGCGGCGTGAGCACGATCGGCGCGAGCTCCTCGGCGACGAAGGAGGCAGCGCGGCGTTCTTCCGGGACGGGGCGATAGAGCGTGTCGCGTTGCTGCGGCGCGCGGCCGATCGAGCGGATCAGGGCTTCCATCGCGTCGGGCGGGAATTCCTGGCCGTGCTGCGTGCCGGCGGCGCGCGAGATGCTTTCGTTCATCAGGGTGCCGCCGAGGTCGTTGGCGCCCGACTCGAGGCAGATCGCGGCCCCGGCCGGCCCCATCTTCACCCACGAGGTCTGGATGTTGGTGATGGCGGGATGCAGCACCAGGCGCGCGACCGAATGCATGATCACCGCCTCGCGGAAGGTCGGCCCGCGGCGGGCGCGGCCCTGGCGGTACATCGGCGCTTCCATATGGACGAAGGGCAATGGCACGAACTCGGTGAAGCCTCCCGTCTCGACCTGCAGGTCGCGCAGCGCCAGCAGATGGCGCGACCAGGCGAGCGAGGTCTCGACATGGCCGTACATGATGGTCGAGGTCGTGCGCAGGCCGAGGCCGTGCGCGGCGCGCTGCACGTCGAGCCATTGCTGGGTGTTGATCTTGTCGGGGCAGATGAGGGCGCGGACCTCGTCGTCGAGGATCTCGGCCGCCGTGCCCGGCAGAGTGCCGAGGCCGGATTGCTTGAGCTGCGCCAGGAAAGACGAGAGCGGCGTCTGCAAGGTCGCGGCGCCCTGGGTCACTTCCAGCGGCGAGAAGGCGTGGATGTGCATGTCCGGCACCGCCGCCTTGATGGCACGGCAGATCGCGACATAGGTCTCGCCGGTATAATCCGGGTGGATGCCGCCCTGCAGGCAGACCTCGGTGGCGCCGCGCTGCCAGGCCTCGACGGCGCGCCGCGACACCTCTTCCAGGGCGAGATCGTAGGGCGCGCCGCGCAGATCCTCGTGCGTGCGGCCCTTGGAGAAGGCGCAGAAGCGGCAGCGGAAGTAGCAGATGTTGGTGTAGTTGATGTTGCGGTTGACGACGTAGCGCACGACGTCGCCGCTGACCGCCTGGCGCAGCGCGTTGGCCGCGCCGGTGACATGGCGGTAGTCGGCATCGCGCGCCGCGAACAGGCGCATGATCTCGGGATGGTCGAGCCGCTGGCCGGCCGTGGCGCGATCGACATGCCGCCACGATCGCGGGATCGACTTCGCGCGCCAGGACCAGCGGCGCCGGCGGCGGCTCGGTGTTGCCGGGCGCCCAGTCGTCGTCGCGCGCGAAGCCTTCCGCGTCGCTCATGCGGCGCACTTGCGTGGCGACCTCGGGCGCGAGCCAGGTGTCCGGCGCGCGGGCATAGGCGGGATAGATCGCCAGACGGTTGACCAGCAGCTTGCCCATCGCCGCGCTCGCACGCGCCAGCTCATCGATGGCCGGCCACGGCGCTTCGGGATTCACATGGTCGGGCGTCACCGGCGAGATGCCGCCCCAGTCGTTCAGGCCGGCGCCGATCAGGCGCGGATAGACGCCGGGCGAGAGGTTGGGCGGCGCCTGGATGTTCATGTCGGGCCCGAGGATCAGCCGCGCCTGGGCGATGGTCCACAGCAGGTCGTCGAGGTCGGGCTCGTCGGCGTCGGACCACTTGGTGTCGGGCTTGGCGCGAAAATTCTGGACGATCACTTCTTGAATATGGCCGTGCGCGTCATGCAGGTCGCGGATCGCCTGCAGCGCCTCGATCCGCTCATCGCGCGTCTCGCCGATGCCGATCAGGATGCCGGTGGTGAACGGCACCTTCAACTCGCCGGCCAGCCGGATCGTCTCCAGCCGAACCTTCGGCTGCTTGTCGGGCGAGCCGAAATGCACGCCGCCCTTCTCGCATAGCCGCTCGCTGGTCGATTCCAGCATGATGCCCTGGCTGGCGGTGACCTCGCGCAGCGCCGCGATCTCCTCGCGCGTCATGACACCGGGATTGGCGTGCGGCAGCAGGCCGGTCTCGCGCAGCACCAGGCCGCACATCGCCGTGAGATAGGAGATCGTGGTCTCGTGACCGAGGGCCGCCAGCGCCTCGCGCGCCGCGGCGTAGCGCAGCTCCGGCTTGTCGCCCAAGGTGAACAGCGCCTCGGTGCAGCCCGCCGCCTGGCCGGCGCGGGCGATGGCGAGGACTTGCTCCGGCGAGAGGTAGGCCGGCACGCCGGCCCTGGGCCGCTCGGCGAAGGTGCAGTAGTGGCAGACGTCGCGGCACAGGTGCGTGAGCGGGATGAACACCTTGCGGGAATACGAGATCAGCCGGCCATGGCCGCGATCGCGCAGCCGCGCCGCGTCCGCCATCAGCCTGGAAAGCTCCGCCATGATCAACCCTCTCGATAACGCTCGTGGTCCAACGATAGCGGCAATCGCCGCCGGCCGCATCGTGTAGTATGGCAGTCGCAATCGGGTCCGACCCAGGGAGATCGACACATGAAATTTGGCTTCAACGCACCCACCGCCGGGCCGATGTCGGCTGTCGAGCAACTGACCAAGCTGGCTGTCGAGGGCGAGGCCATGGGCTTCGACTACGCCACCTTCAGCGACCATGTGGTGATCCCGACCGATATCGCCGCCAAATACCCCTACAGCAATACAGGTGAATTCCCCGCCGGGGCGCGCGCCGAACGGCACGAGCAGCTGATCGAGATGGCGTTCGTGGCGGCCAAGACCACGAAGCTGCGGCTGGTATCCTCGGTGATGGTGGTCCCGCATCGTCCCGCGGTACTGACCGCCAAGATGCTGTCGACCATCGACGTGCTGTCGGGTGGACGGCTGGTGCTGGGCATTGGCGCCGGCTGGATGAAGGAGGAGTTCGAGGCGATCCAGGCGCCCGATTTCGCGGAGCGCGGCAAGGTCACCGACGAATACATCAAGGCCTTCATCGAGCTCTGGAGCAATCCCAAGCCCAAGTTTGCCGGCAAGCACGTCCGCTTCGACCACATCCTGCTCGAGCCCAAGCCGGTGCAGAAGCCGCATCCGCCGATCTGGGTCGGCGGCGAGAGCGGGCCGGCGCTGCGCCGCACCGCGCAGCTCGGCGATGCCTGGTACCCGATCGGCACCAATCCGGCCAACCCGCTCGACAGCCTGGCGCGCTTCAAGGCGCAGGTGGCGCGGCTGCGCAAGATGACCCACGAGGCCGGACGCAAGCCCGATGCCGTCGGCCTGACGCTGCGCGTCACGGCCTATGGCGAGAGCGTGCCGGCCAAGGCCGGCGACGGCGAACGCCGGCTGTTCGCGGGCAAGCCGGCGGAGATCGCCGCCGACATCAAGGCGCTGCGCGACGTGGGGGTCAGCCATCTCGACATCGGCTTCGGCGGCACGAGCGTGGCCGCGATGCTGGGCGAGATGCAGACGTTCCGGAAGAGCGTGCTGGCGCTGGTCTAGGCCACCGCCCGCGCGAGCTTTGCCCAGCGGTCGAGCTCGGGCAGGATGGCGTCGGCCTTCGCCAACTCCAGGCTGACGATGACGCGCACTACGCCTTCGTCGCGGTCGCGCTTGAGCTGGTCGGCGTCTTCCTTCGAGTTCCAGATGCTGATCGGCAGGGAGGCGGGATCGCGCTTGGCCTCCTTGGCCATCTCGCGGAACTTGGGCAGCAGGTCGCGCACCTCGGGGTAGGCCTTGCGCGCGCGCAGCGGCATCCAGCCGTCGCCGTAGCGGATGGCGCGGCGGGCGCCGTAGGGAAAGGCGCCGCCGACCAGGATCGGCGGATGCGGCTTCTGCGCCGGCTTGGGCCAGGTCATCATGGGATCGAAATTCACGAACTCACCGTGATACTCGGCCTTGGACTTGGTCCAGATCACCTTCATCGCCTCGATGCGCTCGCGCACCAGCTTGTGGCGGCTTTCGAAGTTGGTGCCGTGGTTTTCCATCTCGTCCTGGTTCCAGCCGTTGCCGACGCCGAACAGGAAGCGGCCGTTGGACAGCTGGTCGAGCGACGACACCAGCTTCGCGGTCTGGATCGGATCGCGCTGGTTGACCAGGCAGACGCCGGTGCCGACCTTGAGATTCTTTGTGACGGCCGCGGCGGCCATCAGCGCCACGAAGGGATCCATGGCGTCGTAGTATTTCTTGGGCAGATCGCCGCCGCCGGGAAACGGCGACTTGCGGGTCAGCGGGATGTGCGAGTGCTCGGGCGCCCACACCGATTCGAAGCCGCGCTCCTCGAGCGCCTTGCCCAGTTCGCCGGGAGACATGGAATAGTCCGTGAAGAACATCGCCGCGCCGATATGCATCGCTTCCCCCTTCAGGCGGCCTTTCGCCCTTCCTGCCCATGCTTCGCGCTCGCTGCGCTCGCTCCTCGCTTGGGACCTTTCTTCGGCCACCAGTCTCGACCTGCGGCAGCACCTTGTCGACGAGCTTCCTGGTCTGGGCGATGATCTCCTCGCCGTCAGGCCCGACGGGGCGCAGGATGAATTTCTCGACGCCGACGGCCACATACTCGGCGACCCGGTCGAGGATCACTTTTTCGTCGCCGATCGCGAAGTAGCCCGAAGGGTCGCGGCCGGTGCGCTTCCCGTAAGCCGCCATGGCCGCCGACACGATGCCATCGCCCGGGCTGCCGAAATAGAACGGGAAGGCCGCCCCGTAGTGATCCTCGTCGATGGTGCGGCCGGCCTCGATCACCGCCTTCTTGATCGCGGCGACGACCTTGCCGACATCGGCCGGCAATTCGGCGCCGGACTGCCAGCCGGTGCCGTAGCGCGCCGTGCGGCGGATCGCGGCCTCGGACGAGCCGCCGATCCACATCGGCAGGTCGGGCTGCACCGGCTTGGGCGAGATCGACGCGCCCTTGAGCTGATAGTGCCTGCCGGCGAAATCGACGCTGTCCTCGCGCCACAGCCGGGCGATGATCTCGAGCAACTCGTCGGTCCGCCTGCCGCGCGTCCTGGTGTCGATGGCCAGCGCCTGCCATTCCGGCCCGAGCGGGCTGCCGATGCCGAAGGCCGGCAGCAGGCGGCCCTCGGAGAGCACGTCGATCGTGGCGCACTGCTTGGCGAGCAGCACCGGGTCACGCAGCGCCAGCGACACGACATTCATGCCGAAGCGCAGGCGGCGCGTGCGGCCGGCCAAGGCGGCCATCGCCGCCATGCATTCGAGGATCGGCGTCTTGCTGACCAGGCGATCGGTCTGCCACAGCGAATCGATGCCGCCTGCCTCGCAGAGATCGACCCAGCGCCAATAGTCCCCGGCGCCGGCGAAGGGAAATTCCATCAGGCCGAGGCCGATGGCGACGCTCACGCGGGCACGCTCGCCTTTGCCAGCGGCGCCAGCTTGTCGATATGGCGCAGGATCTCGTCGCGGCTGAGATCCGGAATGCCGAGCAGCGCGCTCTGGATGCCCGCCTTCTCGTAGCCCGCCAGCACCTTGGCGTCCTCCGGCGCGCCGAAAACGATGGTCGTCAGCGTGGACGGGTCGCGGCCCTTGGCCTTCGCCATCTCGCGCAGCCGGGCAACGCCCTGGACGACGTCGAAGCCGCCGCGCGGGCGGGGAAACCAGCCGTCGCAGTAATCGATGACACGGCGCAGCGTATGGTCGGTCTCGCCGCCCAGGATGATCGGCGGATGCGGCCGCTGCGCGGGCTTGGGCCACGACCAGACCGGATCGAACTTCACGAACTCGCCGTGGAACGAGGCCTTCTCCTCGGTCCACAGTGCCTTCATCGCCAGGATGTGCTCGCGCATCTGCTTGAAGCGCGTCTCGTAGCGGGCGCCATGATTCTCCATCTCGTCGACGTTCCAGCCGCCGCCGATGCCGAAGACGAAGCGGCCGCCCGAGAGCTGGTCGAGGCTGGCGATGGCCTTGGCCGTGACGATGGGCTCGTGCTGCGGCACCAGGCAGACGCCGGTGCCGACCTTCAGCTTTTTGGTCGCCGCCGCCGCGAAGGCCAAACCGACGAACGGATCGTGGGTGTGCGCATAGCGCCTGGGCAGTTCGCCGCCGCCGGGGAACGGCGTGCGCCGGCCGACCGGGATATGGGTGTGCTCGGGCACGAACAGCGAATCGAAGCCGCGATCCTCGAGGGCGCGGGCGAGTTCGGCGAGGTCGATCCCGTAGTCGGCCGGGAAATAGAAAACACCTACCCGCATCGCGCCCTCCGCAGTTTTGTCCGGTTATTTCACCTCGACGATGTCGGCCACGCTGACTTTCTTGTCCAGTACCGTCTGCAGGACGACGAACCGTCCGGCGGAATTGTGGTCGTCGAA
>CAWJJJ010000016.1:0-65959 GCA_963843185.1 uncultured Alphaproteobacteria bacterium | reverse complement strand
CGGCATCGACGGTCTGGGCGCTGGCGCCGTCGAACGGCAGCAGCGTCGCTGCCGCCAGGACGAGCCGCCGCATCGGTCGGCCATGATTGTGGCCGTGCCCGTGATCGTCGTGCCCGTCATGGTCGGGTTCGTGCGAATGCCAGCCGTCGTGCGGCATGGCGCGAGGTCAGCTCGAGGTGCGCGGGTACTTCAGCGAGCAGCCGTAGGGTCGGGTCGAGGAGTCGCTCACCAGCTTGCCAGCAAGCACATCGTCGAGTCCGACGCGGACATACTGCTTGGCCTTGGCGATGTCGCTGATATCGGCCGACGGGATCGAATCGATGCCGCCCTTGTAGACCAGGATGCCGCTGGCATCGATGATGTACATGTGCGGCGTCACCGTGGCGCCATAGGCGCGTGCGATCCTGCTTTGCGGGTCGAGCAGAACCGCGGCAGGTGCTGCGTCGCGGCTCTTGGTGAGTTCGTTGGCTTGTGCGGCGGTGACATAGCCCTCCTGGCCGGTCGCCGACGACGCCGAGGTCAGCCACACCACGCCCTTTGCGGCCGCCTCACGCTGCTGCGTCTGCATGTTCCTGGCGGTGTAGTGCTTGCGCACGTAGGGGCAGTCGTGATTCGTCGTCTCGATCACCACGACCTTGCCCTTGAGGTCGGCCAGCGACCAGGTCTTGCCGTTGCTGTCGACGGCGCTGAACAGCGGCGCCGGCTTGCCGAGGTCGGGGGTAGCGGCAAAGGAGACGGCCGGCATCAGCGCTGCGGCCGCGCTGCCCAGCATCAACGCACGACGGGGGACCACGAGGTTCGACATGTTCGCCTCCTAGTGCTTGGCCTGCGGGATCGAGGCCAGCTCGGAAAGAATCATCGATTCGGTGAGCACTTGCGGCAGGGTCTTCGGCCGGTCGGCGCCCGGGGGCCAGAAAAGATAGAGCGGAACGCCGGCGCGGCCTAGTTCCTTCAACGAAGATGTGATCTCCGAATCGCGGTTGGTCCAGTCGCCCTTGAGTTTCACGACGCCTGCCTGTTCAAAGGCGTGGCGGACGGCAGGATTCTCCAGCGCCACCCGCTCGTTCACCAGGCATGTAATGCACCAGGCGGCGGTGAAATCGACGAATACCGGCTTGCCGGCCGCGACGGCCTGATTTAGACGCTCGCGGGAAAAGCGCTCCCAGCCGTCGAAATTGACGCCGGCCGCGGCACCGCCTGAGGCGGAAGCAGCCGTGGCCGGTCCGTCTTCAAGCTTGAGCGCCGCGGCGAAGGCCAGCAGCACGGCGGCGCCGGCGAGGCCGCGGCGCAGCCAGGTGGCGGCCGCGGCGCCGCTGCCGATGCGCAACAGCCAGATCGCGAAGGCGATCAGGATCATGCCGCCCAGCGCATAGATCACGCCGTCGGCGCCGGTCTGCTGGGTCAGCACCCAGATCATCCACACCGCCGAGCCGTACATCGGGAAGGCGAGGAACTGGCGCAGTCGGTCCATCCATGGGCCAGGCCGCGGCATCAGGCGCTGCAGCGCCGGCGTGAGCGACAGAACCAAATAGGGGAGCGCGAGGCCTAACCCCAATGCCAGCAGCACCGCCACGGTCTGGGGTGCGGGCTGGCTCAAGGCAAAGCCCAACGCCGCCGCCATAAACGGAACGGTGCAGGGTGTGGCCACGATCACGGCCAGCCCACCGGTGAAGAATGCGCCCACCGTGCCGCCGCGCCCGGCCAGCCCTTGGCCGACGCCAGCGAAACGGCCGCCGATCTCGAACACTCCGGAGAGGTTCAGCCCGACCACGAAGAAGAGATAAGCGATCAGGAGCGAGAAGACCGGCGACTGGAACTGGAAGCCCCAGCTCACCTCGCCGACGCTGGCGCGGATGCCGACGACGACGGCCGCCATGGCGGCGAAGGCAACCAGCACACCTGCCGTATAGGCAAGCCCGTCGCGCCGCATCGCACCGCGATCGTGACCGGCCAGACGCGCGAAGGCGGCGGCCTTCATGGCGAGCACGGGAAACACGCAGGGCATCAGGTTCAGGATCAGCCCGCCCAACAGCGCGAACAGCAGCGCCTGGACGAGCGAAAGCTGCTCGCCGTCGGCTGCGGCGGCGAGCGACGAGGTCGGCACAAAGGCCGGATCGAGCTTGGCCGAGATATTGAACGCCTGCTTTACCTCGCTGTCGGCGGTCTTCTCCGTCAGCACCAGGGTGCCCGCGAGTTGCTCAGGCAGGTTGGCCTTGGCGTCGCCTCGCTTCAGGGGGATGCGGATGCCGTCGGCCGTGACAACGGCGCTCTGCTTGGCGAGACTGGCGACCGGACCCCATTCGGCAGGGAAGAAATAGACGTTGCGAATAGTGTCGGCCTTGAGGCCCTTGGCCTCGACGATCAGGGTCGGATCGCCCGACTTCGCCACGCCGTAGCGTGCGGGCCACGGGCTTTCCATCGGTATGCTCCGGCGCGCCTTGTCGAAGATCGCGCGCGTGGCCGGTGCAGCCGGCGCAGCAGCTGCGGCGATCGGCAGGCTTAGTTCGAACTTGCCGTCCTCGGGAATGCAGACGTCCTCACACACCAGCCAGTTGGCAGTGGCCGCGACCTTGAGCGACGTGCCGCCGAGATCGGCCGGCGGCGTGATCTTGACCAGCAGCATGGCTTCGTCCTGGAAGCCGTAATTGATGACGCCTTCGATGTTGTAGAGGTGCGGCGTCGGCCACACGATGGGGTCGGCCTTGACGCCGGCCGGTAGCGACCAGCTGATCTCGGTCGGCAGGCCTGATTCGCCGGGATTCTTCCAGTAGGTGTGCCATTTCGGCCGGATGGTCTGGCGCAAGCCGACCCAGAACGGCTCGCCCGGCTTCACCGCCGAGACATCGGATAGGAGTTCGGCGCGCACGTTATCGGTCTGCACCACAGATTGGGCGGAGGCCGGGCTGGCGGCGAGGAACGCCAGCAGAAGGGCAAACAGACGCGTCATTCGGACCCACTAAGTGACCTTCAGCCTACGCTCTTGCAAGGCAATCCGGATCAAGGCGTCGTGATATTGTGCCGTACCCGCGATCACGGTCTAAGGTCTTGGATCTATTGAGGAAAATCGGATGAATCTTCGCCTGTCTGACGACCATTTGATGCGAGCACTCGACACGCTGGCTGAGGTCGGCGCCATCGGGGGCGGTGGCTGCGCGCGGTTGGCGCTCACCGACGAGGACAAGATCGGCCGCGACCTGGTCGTCGGCTGGATGAAGGCGCTGGGGCTCGCCGTCCACATCGACGCCATCGGCAACGTGATCGGCCTGCGCGCCGGCCGTGAGAACCTGGCCCCCGTCATGACCGGCAGCCACATCGACACGGTGCGCACCGGTGGCCGCTACGACGGCAACTACGGAGTGCTGGCCGGCCTCGAGGTCGTGCGCGCTTTGAATCGAAGCAAAGCGCGTGACCCGCCGGCCGATCGCGGTGGCATTCTTCACCAACGAGGAGGGCGCTCGCTTTCAGCCCGACATGCTGGGCAGCCTGGTCTATGCCGGCGGCCTCGGGCTGAACGAGGCCTATGCCGCGGCCGACAAGGACGGCCGCTCGGTCGGTGATGAGCTGCGGCGCATCGGCTATCTCGGCGCTGCCAAGCCGGGCGCGCTCAGGCCGCATGCCTTCGTCGAGCTCCATATCGAGCAGGGTCCGATCCTCGACGAAGAAAAAGTGCAGATCGGCGTGGTCGAAAGTGTGCAGGGCATTTCGTGGATAGAATACACCGTGACCGGCGTCTCCAACCACGCTGGCACCACGCCGATGCGGCTGCGGCGCGATGCGGGCTATCTCGCGGCCTCTGTCAATATCTTCGCGCGCAAGCTCGCCTGGGAGATGGGCGGCCACCAGGTGGCCACGGTGGGCGCGCTGGCGCTGCGCCCCAACCTGATCAACGTCGTGCCCAACCGCGCGGTCTTCAGCGTCGACCTGCGCAATACCGACGAGGCGAAGCTCAAGGAGGCGGAGGCGCGCGTCGCCGTCCACATCGCCGAAGTTGCCGAGGCCGAGCGCGTCGAGGTCGAGGCCAGGGTGCTGGCGCGCTTCGAGCCGGTGATCTTCGATGCGGACCTCGTCGACAGGGTCGAGCATCACGCCAAGGCACTGTCGCTCAGCACGCGGCGCATGCCGTCGGGCGCGGGCCACGACGCGCAGATGATGCAGCGTCTGTGCCCGACGGCGATGATCTTCGTACCCTCGGTCGCGGGCCTCAGCCACAACGTGAAGGAGCACACCGAGGCATCCGACCTCGCAGCCGGCGCCCAGGTCCTGCTCAATCTGATGCTGGAACTCGCGGAGAAATAACCACGGCAGGGCGGGCACGAAACGCCGGAGCGTGCAGCCTTCGGTTGACATGCCGGCAGAACGGCGCGCCTATCTCCGGCGCATCGAGCGCAGGAGGAAAAAGGAATGGCCGACGCAAAGGACGCCTCACGGCGCATCGTGTTCACCGGGGCGGCAGGCGGCATCGGCACCATGATCCGGCCGTTGCTGAAGCCGCACTATCCCGGCCTGGTGTTGAGCGACAAGGTGAAGCCCAAAGACCTGCAGTCGGGCGAGACCTTCGTGGCCGCTGACCTCGCCAAGCCGGACGAGGTCGCGGCCGCCGTGAAGGGCACCCACAGCGTCATCCATCTCGGCGGCTTCTCGGTTGAGGGACCATGGGAGACGATCCTGCAGGCCAACATCATCGGATGCTACAACCTCTTCGAGGCGGCGCGGCAGGCCGGCGTCAAGCGCGTGATCTTCGCCTCGTCCAATCACGCCGTCGGCTTCTATCCGCGCAAGCGCAAGATCGGCACCGATCTCACGGTGCGGCCCGACAGCCGCTACGGCGTCAGCAAGGCTTTCGGCGAGGCCCTGGGTGCGCTCTATGCCGACAAGCACGGCATGGTCGTGACCTGCCTCAGGATCGGCAATGTCGGACCGCGTCCGCTCGACGTGCGTCGGCTGTCGATCTGGATCTCGCCTGAGGACATCGTGCAGCTGATCCGCATCGGCCTGGAGCATCCCGACATCCGCTTCGACATCCTCTACGGCGCGTCGGACAACGAAGCGGCGTGGTGGGACAATTCGCGCGCTCGCCAGCTCGGCTATCGCCCGACCGGCAAGGCCGAGGAACACCGTGCGCAGGCAGTGGCCGCGCAAGCAAAGATCGGGCCCGATCCGGTCGGCGATCTCTTCCAGGGCGGCACTTTCTGCTCGGCCGAGTTCACCAACGATGTGAAGCGTGCCGGGCCTTAGTGCTTGGAGCACGCGTCGTGCGCGGCGATAATCGCCGGGGAAGGTGATGATGACGCGTTTTGTTACTGTCGGTGCGGCGCAGATGGGCCCCATCCAGCGCCGCCACACGCGCCGCGACGTGGTCGAGCGACTGATCGCGCATCTGCGCGAGGCCAAGCGCATGGGCTGCGAGCTTGTGGTGTTCCCCGAACTCACGCTCACGACGTTCTTTCCGCGCTGGTGGATGACGGACCAGGCGGAGATCAATTCCTTCTTCGAGCGCGAGATGCCGTCCAACGAGACCGCGCCACTGTTCAACGAGGCAAGGCGGCTCGCCATGGGCTTTTGCCTGGGTTACGCCGAGCTTGCCAACGAGAGTGGAACGGTTCGGCGCTTCAACACTTCGATCCTGGTCGAGCGCGACGGCGCGATCGTCGGCAAGTACCGCAAGGTACACTTGCCGGGCCATGTCGAGCACGAGCCGGAGCGGCCGTTCCAGCACCTTGAGAAGCGCTACTTCGAGGTCGGCAATCTCGGCTTCCCGGTCTTCAGGGCGTTCGGCGGCAACATGGGCATGTGCATCTGCAACGACCGGCGCTGGCCCGAGACCTACCGGGTCATGGGGCTGCAGAATGTCGAGATGGTGCTGCTCGGCTACAACACGCCGCTGCACAACGCGCCGTCGCCCGACCACGACGAGCATTCGTGGTTCCACAACCAGCTCTCCATGCAGGCCGGCGCCTACCAGAACGGCACCTGGGTGGTGGGCGTGGCCAAGGGCGGCAGCGAGGAGGATGTGCCTTCCCTGGCCGACAGCATGATCGTGGCGCCCTCGGGCAAGGTGGTGGCTCGGGCGGGCAGCGACGGCGACGAGTTGATCGTGCATCGCTGTGACCTCGATGCTGGCCAGAGTTACAAGCGCACGACCTTCAACTTTGCGATCCACCGCCAGCCCGACCAGTACCGCATGATCGTCGAGCGCAAGGGCGCGATGGATCCGTCATGAAGGGTGCACCGCGCATTCTTCACATTCGTTGCGGCGACGACATCCGCGACAAGCTCGTCGAGGCCGGGATTGCCGGCGACTATCTCTCCTTTGCGGATCCAGCTTGGCTCGGGCCGCCACCCGCATCCAACGCCTGGCTGGCCGGCCGGGCGGCGCTGATCGCCGAACGCACCGGCCTGCCGCGGCAGAAGGTGCGTGCCCAACTGGGCGAGGCCCATTGGCGCCTGGCCCGGGCGCCCGCCGACTACCCCCACATCGTGCTGTGGTTCGAGCACGATCTCTACGACCAGGCTGCCCTCGTGCGCGTGCTCGCAAGCTTCGCCTTGCGCAAGACGCTGCCTCGGATCGAGCTTATTTGCATCGACCGTTTCCGCGGCATCAAGCGCTTCCCCGGGCTGGGTCAACTCACGCCGGTGCAACTCGGCTCGCTGTGGCCGAAACGCAAGCGCATCAACCGCCGTCAGCTCGCGCTGGGCTCGCGCGCCTGGGTCGCCTTGCGGGCGCCGAGCCCCGAGCCGCTCGAGGCTCTCCTCAAGTCCGGCCTGCGCGACTTGCCCTTCCTCAAGGCCGCCCTGCAGCGGCACCTGCAGGAACTGCCGTGGACGACAGACGGACTGTCGCTCACCGAGCGCGGGGCGCTTGCCGCATTGGCCAAGGGCCCGCGCACGGCGGGCCAGCTTTTTGCCGATGCCCAGTTGAAGCGCGATCCGCTGCCCTTCATGGGCGACCTCTTCTTCTGGTCGGTTGTGCGCGATCTCATCGAGGCGCCACGGCCGCCGGTCGCGGTCAGTCCCGCCACCCGTCGCGCGGCATGGCATCGCCGGATGCTGCGACTGACGCCGGCCGGGCGAGCCCTGCTTGGCGGCAAGCTCGACTGGCAGGCCGCGCAGCCGCTCGCGCGCTGGGTCGGCGGCATCCCCACGGGACCGGGCGCGCCGGACTGGCGCTGGAACCCAGGCAGCCGGCGCGCAATTCGACTGGAGTGATCCTCAGCCGAACTTGCCGAAGCTCTGCTCGGGCGTGCCGCGGAATAGCGACATGTGGGTATGGGTGGCGGTGAACAGGTCACCGACCGCCTTGCGCCCGAGCACGACCGTGGTGCGGCCGGGGCGCTCGAATGGATCGCCGTTGGGGTGATAGCCGTCGGACTGCCACACGCCCATGCCGACGGCCGTCAGCCGGTCGGCCGAGACGATGGCCTCGACCTTTTCGAGATCGTAACGGAAGTTGCGGATCGTGCCCCACACGTTGCGCCACTGCTTCTGCTCGGCGAGCTCGCGGCCCTTCATGAAGTCGGTGAAGGTGCCGAAGGCGATCATGTCCTCGGCGAAGATCGGGCGGGCGCCCTCGTAGTCGACGGCGCGGCAATGCTTGGCGAGCGTGTCGAACCAGGCGCGGACGGCGGCGAGGTCCTCGGGCTTCACGGGATTGAGAAGCTTCATCGTGGTGGGGCTCCTACAGTCCGAAACGTTGCCAGTGCAGGCGCTCTTCGAGGGCGGCTAGGGTGCTGGGCCCAAGGCCGTCGAGGGACGCGCCGAGACCGACGCGCGACAGCAGGCGGCGGCGCGGCGCGATGGCCGGCAGGTGCACCTTGGTGCCGTATCGCGCTTGCAGGGTGGCGCGCAGCTCGCCCAGCCCGTCGACCAGGCCCAGCTCCAGCGCCCGCCGTCCGGTCCAGAACTCGCCCGTGAACAATGCTCCCTCCTCGCCGTTCAGCCGGGAGGCGCGGCGCTCGCGCACCCAATCCTTGAAGCCGTCATGGATCTCGCCCTGCAGGCGCTTCAGGCGCTCGACATCCTCGGGATGCTCGGGCCGGAAGGGATCGAGCATCGACTTGCGCTCACCGGACGTGTGCACGCGCCGTTCGACGCCGATGCGGGCGATCAGGTCCTGAAAGCCGAAGCCCGCGCTGATGACACCGATCGAGCCCACGATCGAATGGGGATCGACGATGATCTCGTCGGCGGCGCAGGCCAGCCAGTAGCCGCCGGACGCCGCCACGTCCTCGACGAAGGCGATCACCTTCAGGCCCTTTTCATTGGCCAGAAGGCGAATGCGCTGGGCGATCAGCGCGGACTGCACCGGCGATCCACCGGGCGAGTTGAGCGCCAGAGCCACCGCCTTGGCGCCGCGCGTGTCGAAAGCGCGCTTGAGCAAGGGCGCCACCGAATCGATGGACAGGCTGCGACCGGCCAGCAGGCCGCTCGAGGCGATGACTCCCGACAGGCGGACGACTGGAACGACGGGCCCGCGGCGAAGGCGGTCTCTTAGCCAACCAAACATGGCGGCACTGTCGCGGCGCATGCCTCAGAAGGCAAGCGGCGCGGCGTGACGCAGAACCGCCTCGGCTTCATCGGTGTAACCCCCCTCGGGGCGGTGCAGGACGAGCGGCGGCGCTTCGCGGCGCATCGGCATTGCAGACCGGCGGGCGCGTACCAGCACGCGCGCGGCCGGCGGCAGGCGCTTTACGGTGATGTCGCCCCAGCCCAGGCGGCCAAGCTGGCCCACGATCTCCTCAAGCCGGTCGTTGCGGTGAATGAGCAGCAGGGTGCCTGCAGGTTTAGCCGCTCCCGTCGCCACCGCCAGCCAGCGCGCGAGGCCGGCGGTCGATTCGACGGTCGCCAATGCCTTGGCAGGATTGGGCGACGGGTCGGCAACGGCAGCCGGCAGATAAGGCGGATTGGTCGCGACGTGATCGAACCTTTTCAATCCTGGCGGCAGCGGCTGCGCGAGGTCGTGGACGATCGTTCGCACCCGCTCGCTCATGCTGTTGAGGGCGGCGTTGCGTTCGGCCAGCCCGGCCAGAGCCGGCTGCACTTCGATGCCCGTTACTGTGCAGTCGGCCACGCGCGCGGCGAGGCAGAGGCCGACGGCGCCCACTCCAGCGCCAAGATCGAGCACCTGTGCGCCGGGCGCCGCATCGACAGCCGCGGCGAGCAGCACGGCATCGATGGCGACGCGATAGCCGCGAACGGGTTGCAACAGCCGCACGCGGCCGCCCAGCAGGGCATCTTCGGTCGGAACGGGTTCCATGCTAGGGATCATGTCACGACATCGTGTCGCAACAATCGGACTTCGCCGGGGGATTATCCTTTCATCATGGCTAACGTCGTCTCCCTCGAGGGCAAGCGCAAGGCGCCGAGCCTGGAGCCGCTCTTGTCGCTGTGCGCCGACGACATGGCGCAGGTCGACCGCGAGATCCTGACGCGCATGCGCTCGCCGGTGGCGCTGATCCCCGAGCTCGCCAACCACCTCGTCGGCGCCGGCGGCAAGCGCATGCGGCCCCTGCTGACGGTCGCGGCCGCTCGGCTGTGCGGCTATGCCGCCGTCAACGACCGCCACATCAAGCTCGCGACCTGCGTCGAGTTCATCCATTCCGCCACCCTGCTGCACGACGACGTGGTCGATGTGAGCGCGCTTCGGCGCGGCAAGCCGTCGGCCAACTCGGTGTGGGGCGACAAGGCCTCGGTGCTGGTCGGCGACTTCCTGTTCACGCGCGCCTTCGAGCTGATGGTCGACGTCGGCTCGCTCGACATCCTGGGCGTGCTGTCGCGCGCCTCCTCGACCATCGCCGAGGGCGAGGTGCTGCAGCTCGTGAGCCAGCGCGACACCAGCACGCCCGAGGCGACCTATCTCGAAGTCATCAAGGCCAAGACCGCCAAGCTGTTCGCGGCGGCGGCCGAGGTCGGCGCCATGGTGGCCGGCCGCAACGGGCCCGAGCGCGTGGCGCTCGAGAGCTTCGGCATGAATCTCGGCATCGCCTTCCAGCTGGTCGACGATGCGCTCGACTATGCCGGCCGCGAAGCCCAGCTCGGCAAGTCGGTCGGCGACGATTTCCGCGAGGGCAAGATCACCCTGCCGGTGATCCTGGCCTTCCTGCGCGGCCGGACCATCGAGCGCGAATTCTGGAAGCGCACCATCGAGAAGCTCGACCAGCGCGAGGGCGACTTGGCGCAGGCGCAGACCCTGATCGACCGTCATGGCGCGCTGGCCGACACGCTCGAACGCGCCCGCCACTACGGCGCCATGGCGCGTGATGCGCTGGGGCTCTTTCCCGACACGCCGCTCAAGGCCGCCCTCCTTGAAGCGGTCGACTTCGCCATCGACCGGGCGCACTGAGCCGAGCGCGAAAACCTGCTAAGAAAGACGGATGGCCGCCAAGCACATCCTCGCCATCGACCAGGGCACGACGAGCACGCGCGCCATCGTTTTCGATGCCTCGGGCCGGCCGGTGGCGTCGGCGCAGAAGGAACTGCCGCAGATCTTCCCCGAGCCCGGCTGGGTCGAGCACGATCCGGAGGAGATCTGGTCGGCCACCGTCGAAGTTTGCCGCGGAGCGCTGGCCCGCGCCGAGCTCGACGCCGGGGCGCTGGCTGGCATCGGCATCACCAACCAGCGCGAGACCACCGTCGTGTGGGATCGCAACACCGGCAAGCCGATCCACAATGCCATCGTCTGGCAGGACCGCCGCACCGCGCAGCGCTGCGACGAGCTCCGGCGCGGCGGATATGAAGACGAAGTCTCGGCCAAGACCGGCTTGCTCCTCGATCCGTATTTCTCCGGCACCAAGATCGCCTGGATCCTCGACCATGTGGCGGGCAGCCGGGCCGCGGCGGAAAAGGGCGCGCTCGCCGCCGGGACCATCGAATGTTTTCTGCTGTGGCGCCTGACCGGCGGCAAGGTCCATGCGAGCGACGCCACCAATGCCAGCCGCAGCCTGCTGCTCGACATCCAGAAGGGCGCCTGGGATGACGATTTGCTGAAGCTGTTCGGCGTGCCGGCGGCGTTGCTGCCCAGCGTGGTCGATTGTTCAGGCGAATTGGGCGTTGCCACGGCTGACATTCTGGGCGCGCCGGTGCCGGTGCTCGGCATGGCGGGCGATCAGCAGGCCGCCACGGTGGGCCAGGCCTGCATCAAGCCCGGCATGGTGAAGGCGACCTTCGGAACAGGCTGCTTCGCGCTCCTGAACACCGGCAGCATCGCCATGCGCTCGCACAACCGGCTGCTGACCACGATCGCCTATCAGTTGGACGGCAAGCGGACCTACGCGCTGGAGGGCAGCATCTTCATGGCGGGCGCCGCCGTGCAGTGGCTGCGCGACGGGCTGCACCTGATCGCAAAGTCGGCGGAGGTCGAGGCTATTGCCCGCAACGCCAAGACCGGCCACGGCGTCTACATGGTGCCGGCCTTCGTCGGCCTGGGCGCGCCCTACTGGGATGCGGGCGCCCGCGGTGCACTCCTGGGCCTCACCCGCGACAGCGGGCCGGCCGAGATCGCCGCCGCCACGCTCGAATTCGGTCTGCTACCAGACGCGCGATCTGGTCGAAGCGATGCGCGGCGACGGCGCGCAAATCGATGAACTGCGCGTCGATGGCGGCATGGTGGTGAACGATTGGCTGATGCAGCGGCTGGCCGATACCGTCGGCTCGCCCGTCGAGCGGCCGAAGGTCACCGAGACCACGGCGCTGGGGGCCGCTTTCCTGGCCGGCCTGCGGGCGGGTCTGTGGCCGTCGCTCGAGTCGCTGTCGAAGACCTGGGCGCTCGACCGCGCCTTCCGGCCGGCGGAGGACAGCGCGTCGCGCGACCGCCGCTATGTCGGCTGGCAGAACGCAGTGCGCCGCGTGCGCAGCAATTAGCTCTTCCGCCGCGTTGGTGGATTGAACTCGGCGTCGACAGTTCTGCGAGCATATTTGCACTGAGGCGATTGCGTGGATCATGTCGCAATCGGGCGAGAGGTGCTCTGCCGCAATGAAGCCGCTCCGGATCACCCAGCAAGGCATCGTCTTTTCGATATTCGTCGTTCTGTTCGCCGTCTTTGCTGTCTTTCTCCCGGGCTTCCTGACGACGTCGAACATGCTGACGCTTCTGCAGAACGTCGCTGTTCTTGGCATCCTGGGTCTGGCCATGGCGATTGTCGTCATCGGACGCGGCATCGACCTGTCGCTGATCGCCGCACTCGCGGTGCCACCAGGCGTGGTGCTGCAGCTCGTCCAGGACGGGCATTCGCTGTCCTACGCCTTGTCGATGGCCGCGCTTCTCACGCTCGCCTTCGGCCTGATCAACGGCTGGCTGATCGCCTACGCCGAGGTGCCCTCGCTCTTCGCCACGCTGGCATCCGGCCTGTTTCTCGCCGGCCTCGGCCAGGCTGCCTTGTTCAAGCTGGACGTCGTGCAGTGGAGTCCGGGCCTCGAGGGGTTCGAACATCTGGGGCAGGGCGCGCTGCTCGGCATTCCCATGCCGATCGTCATGTTTGTCGGCGCCAGCATCCTGGTCGCGATCTTTCTGCGGTGGACGCGGTTCGGTGCGTTCATCTACGCCATCGGCGACAATCCGTTCGCCGCACGCGGCTCCGGCATGCCGACGCGTCCGCTGGTCGTGCTGCAATACGTCCTCTCCGCCCTGATCGGCCTGCTCGCCGGCCTCGTCCTGGCGGCCTCCGTCAACAGCATGCCGACGCGCATCTACAATTCGACGCTCATCTACGACGTGATCCTGGTCGTCGTCCTGGGCGGCATCGGTCTTTCCGGCGGCCGCGGCGGCGTCCTCAACGTCGTGATCGGCACCATGCTGATCGGCACCATGCTGAATGCCATGACGATCATGGACGTCTCCTATTCCGGCCAGAATCTGGTGAAGGGCGTCGTACTGCTGGTCGCCGTGATCACCGATTCCTTTCTCAATCCCCGCAATGAGGAAACCGCGCAGCAGGGAGACATTTGAACGCGGGCAGTGTCGTGGCCAACAAGCACAATACGGAGGAAGCAAGATCATGATGAAATCCAGCACCAGCCGGTGGTCCGGCCGACTCGCCTGCGCGTCGGCGCTCGTATGCGCCCTGGCGTCTTCGGCGTTTGCCCAAAGAGGGCTCGACGAGCCCTTCCAGGGCCCGTTCAAGCAGGCCCTCCAGGGCAAGACCGTCGCCTACGTTCCCGTGGCGATGAACTTCGATCTCACCGAGGGCTGGTTCGCCGGCGTCAAGCGGGGCCTCGAGCCCTATGGCATGAAAGTCGTGGTCCGCGACGCCAACTGGAGCACCAACGCCGGTGCCCAGGCAGTGACGACGCTGATCTCCGAAAAGCCCGCCGCCATCATCGTCCATAACCCCGACGTGCAGACCTATGCCAAGCTGCTGCAGCGGGCCGAGGCCGAAGGCATCTACATCATCCAGATCAACATGGGCTCGAGCTACCGCACCTCGGCCTTCGTCGGCGCCAACTGGATCGAGATCGGCGAGCGCGATACCGAGGCCGTGGTCAAGGCCTGCCAGGGCAAGTCGAACAAGATCGCCATTATCCAGGGCGCGCTTTCGGCCGCGGCCAGCGCCTACACGCTGAAAGGCGTCGAGAACGTCCTGGCCAAGCATCCCGACATCAAGGTCGTTTCCAGCCAGGCCGCCGATTGGGACGCCGCCAAGGCCAAGGCCATCACCCAGACTGTCCTCAAGCAGAACCCCGACCTCTGCGGCATCGTCGGGTTCTGGGACGGCATGGACATCGGCACGGCCGCCGCCGTGAAGGAAGCCGGGCTCACCGGCAAGGTTTTCGTCGCCACCTCGGGCGGCGGCGAGCAGAAGGGCGCCTGCGACCTCGTGAAGTCGGGTGCCTTCGACCTCGATCTTTCCTATGACGTGCCGACCCAGGCGGCCGACATGGTCGCGATCATCAAATGGCTGCTGTCCTCGGGGATGAAGCCGGGCACGTCGAAGGGATCGATCTATACGACGCTCATCCCGGTGACCAAGGACAATGCGGGCGTCGACGGCACCTGCTGGAAGCTCGAAAGGCTGAAGCAGTAGCGAGACCTCGGCTCGGGGCGCGGCCGGCATTGCCTGCCGCGCCCCATCGACAAGTCACACGGGTGTTCCAGCAGGTCGATAGATGAGAGAAGCCGTTCTGCGTCTGCGTTATCGCTTTTGGCCGGATCACCTGCTGGGCGAGATCCTGTCGAAGCGATGGACCGAGACGGCCATCCCGGTGATCGTCCTGCTGCTCGTCGCCGTGGCCTTCACCCGGACCATTCCGGGCTTCCTGTCGCCCGCCAGCCTGGCCGACACCGCTCGGCAGGCTGCCGAGATCGGCTTCGTCGTGCTCGGCATGGCGCTGGTCATCGTCGTCGGCGGCATCGATCTGTCGGTCGGATCGATTTTTGCGCTGAGCGATTTCTGCGCCCTGTTCTGCCTCGACGTGCTCGAGCTGCCCGTGCCGGCGGTCGCCGTCATCACCATCGCGTTCGGCGCGCTGCTCGGCTCGGTCAATGGCTTCCTCATCGGCTATTTGCGGCTGCGCGCCTTCATCACGACGCTGATCACGCTGATCATCTACCGGTCGACCTACGATCTGCTGCTGTTCGACTATTCAAACACCATTGCCGCCGCGTTCCCCGATACGCCGCTGTGGAACTTCATGGGTGGTGGCGACCTCGCGGGCGTGCCCAGCGTCGCCCTGCTCTATGGCGTCGTGGCGATCGCCGGGCATGTGTTCATGACCCGCCTGCGCCCGGGATGGCATATCACGGCGATCGGCGGCTCGCGGCGCTCGGCCTACAACTCCGGCATCCCCGTGCGCGGCACGATCGCCCGCTGCTACGCGGCGAGCGGCGCCCTGACGGCGGTCGGCGCGTTGTTCTTCGCCGCCCGTCTGGGCACGGTCGGCGGCGATGTCGGTGTCGGCCTGGAGGTGACGGTCCTGACGGCGGCCGTGCTGGGCGGCATCAGCCTGGGCGGCGGCCGCGGCTCGGTGGCGCGGGCGCTGGTCGGCACCCTGATCGTGCTCCTGATCACCAACGGCCTGACCACCCTGTCGGTGCGCGGCGGCGTCAATCGCATGGTGCTGGCGGGCATCCTCCTGACCGCCGCTGCGATCGACATCCGCTGGCTCAAGAACCGCAACCGCATCATCGCCAAGGTCTATGTCAGCCCGACCTACCACGAAATGCCGCCGCTGATCGGCCCGCGCGTCGGCGCCGGCACGCCGTTCGTGCAGAACGACAAGCTTTCCAAGGTCACCCTGATCGGCCTCGGCCGCATCGAGGCGCCCGAGGACGTCATTCTCGACCGCCACGACAATCTCTACGCCGGCTCGCGGCATGGCGACATCATCCGGTTCTTCCCGCCCGACTACGAACGCATGGAGGTTTACGCCCATATCGGCGGCCAGCCGCTCGGCATGGCATTCGACAGAGCAGACAACCTCTATGTCTGCATCGGCGGCATGGGGCTTTATCGCATCACGCCCGACCGCAAGGTGGAGAAGGCGACCGACGAGACGAACCGCAGCCTGCGGTCGGTCAACGACGACAGCCGCCTGCGGCTGGCCGACGATCTCGACATCACCGACGACGGCCGCATCTTCTTCTCCGAAGCGACCGTGCGCTACGAGATGCACGAATGGCCGGTCGACGGGCTGGAGGCGCGCGGCAACGGTCGGATCGTCTGCTACAATCCGGCGACCGGCACCACGCGCACGGTGTTGCGCGGCCTCAAATTCCCCAACGGCATCTGCGTTGCGCGCGACGGCCAGTCGATCCTGTTCGCCGAGACATGGGGCTGCTGCGTCAAGCGCTACTGGTTCGACGGGCCCAGGAGCGGCCAAGTCGAGATGGTGCTGGAGAACCTGCCGGGCTTCCCGGACAACATCAATCTGGCATCCGACGGAAACTACTGGCTCGCCATGGTGGGCATGCGCTCGCCGGCGCTCGACCTCGCTTGGCGGATGCCCGGCTTCCGTCGGCGCATGGCCAAGCGCGTGCCGCTCGACGAATGGCTGTTTCCCAACATCAACACCGGCTGCGTGCTCAAGTTCAACGACAAGGGTGAGGTGCTCGAAACCTATTGGGACATGGCGGGCGTCAATCACCCCATGATCACCTCGATGCGCGAGCACAAGGGCTACCTCTACCTGGGCGGCATCATGAACAACCGCATCGGACGCTACAAACTCGACGGCGCCGATACCGATTTCGTCCAATACGAAACGCGCTGGGGAAGGGCCAAGTGATCGCGGCCTTACGGGCGTTCGGCGACCGGATCCTCGGTCGGGGTGAGGCGTCGATCACCATCCCGATCTTCGATGGCGCGCTGAAGCCGAACCAGCTCCTCGAGAATGCCGAGGTCGTCGGCCATTTCGACGACGCCAACGACATCGCCACCGAGGGCGGCGCGCTTCTTGTTGCCGATGGCCCGCGCATCGTCCGCCTCGTCGCCGGGCAGGGGACCGAGGTCGCGCGTTTCGACGCCGACGTCACCGCGCTTTGCGCGCTGCCCGGCGGCGGCTTCGCCGTCGCGCTCGGCGGCCGGGAAGTTCGCGTCCAGGGCGGACCCGCCGATGGCCGGCGATGGACGGGCGTCGCCGGCGGCGCGCCGTTCCATGCCGTGAACGCCATCGGCTCGGCCGCCGACGGCACCTTGGCCGTTACCGACGGCTCGCTCCGCCACGATGTCGCGCACTGGACCCACGATCTCATGGACCGTGGCGCGAGCGGGCGACTGATCCTCCTCGATCCGCGGACGGGAGATGCTCGCGAAGCCGCGCGTGGCCTGGAATATGCCTTCGGCGTATGCGCCTCCGGGGCCGACAGCCTGGTTTCCGAAAGCTGGCGGCATCGGCTCGTTGCCGTCGCGCCCGACGGCCGGCGCCGGACCGTGCTCGAGCGCCTGCCCGTCTACCCCTCGCGGCTGGTGGCGGCCGGCGGCGGCGGCTTCTGGCTGACCGCCTTCGCGGCGCGCACGCAGCTCGTGGAGTTCGTGCTGCGCGAGACCGCCTTCCGCCGCCGCATGATGAAGGAAATCGCGCCCGAGCACTGGATCGCGCCCCGGCTGCGCTCCGGCCAGAGCTATCTCGAGCCGATGCAGGGCGCGCATCTGCGGACCATGGGCGTGCTGAAGCCGTGGGCGCCGCCGCGCTCCTACGGCCTGGTCGTCCGGCTTTCGCCCGACGGCACGCCGCTTCATTCGCTGCACAGCCGGGTCGACGGCGTTCATCACGGCATCGTGGCGGCGGCCGAGCTGGCGGGCTTTCTCTATCTTCTGGCCAAGGGGCCGGGGCGCCTGATCAGGATCGCGCTTGCCGACATCGGGAAGGATATCGCGGCATGACCACGCCGATCCTCGAGCTCAGGCAGGCGACGAAGCTCTATGGCGGCGTGCCGGCGATCGAGGGCGTCGATTTCAGCCTGACCGAGGGCGAGATCCACGCGCTGGTCGGCGAGAACGGGGCCGGCAAATCGACGCTCACCAAGGTCATGGCCGGCGTCGTGTCGCTCACCTCCGGCGCCATGATGATCCGCGGCCGCGAGGTCGCGCCGCGCACGCCGCTCGAGGCCCGCCAGCACGGTATCGCCATGGTCTTCCAGGAGAACAGCCTGGTGCCGTCGATGACCGTGGCGCAGAACCTCTTTCTCGGGCAGGAGAAGTTCTACAATCGCCTGCGCGGCATCTACATCGCCGCCCAGCAATTCCTGCAGTCGCTCAACTTCGACGTGACACCGACGGCCACCGTGGCGCAGCTTGGCGCCGCCAAGAAGCAGATGGTCGAGATCGCGCGGGCCGTCCTGCACGACGCCAAGGTGATCATCTTCGACGAGCCGACGGCCAGCCTGACGCCGGAGGAGAAGAAATACTTCTTCGACCTGGTGCGCGAGCTGAAGCGGCGCGGCGTTTCCGTCATCTTCATCTCGCATGCGCTGGAAGAGGCGCTGCTGATCTCCGATCGGATCACGGTGCTGCGCGACGGCCGCCATGTCGTCACCGACCAGACCGCGAATTTCGATCGCGCCCGTGTCATCCAGGCCATGGTGGGGCGCGACCTGTCGAAGACGCTGTATGCCGAACGCAAGGCCGTCG
Organism: uncultured Alphaproteobacteria bacterium; assembly: GCA_963843185.1. Classification (GTDB taxonomy): domain Bacteria; phylum Pseudomonadota; class Alphaproteobacteria; order Reyranellales; family Reyranellaceae; genus Reyranella. The sequence continues at coordinate 47,900 of CAWJJJ010000016.1, read as the reverse complement.
TGCGGCCGCCCGGCGAGCGCGTGCTCACGATCGAGAATCTGCGCATGGCGCCGATGGTGAAGAACAACTCGCTGTCGGTCTTCGCCGGCCAGGTGACCGGTGTCTTCGGCCTGGTCGGCTCGGGGCGGACGGAAACCTTCAAGATCGCGGCGGGCGTCCTCAAGCGCGACTTCTTCCACGGCGGCGAGATCTTCCTGCGCGGGAAGCCGGTGCGCTACCTCACCCCGGCCGCCGCCGTGCGCGACGGCATCGCCTACATCACCGAGGACCGCAAGCTCGAGGGCTTCTTCGAGACCATGTCGATCGCCCGCAACATCTACATGGGCCTGCTCGCCAAACTGGGCCGGCGTCGGCCCTTCGTGCTGTCGAAGGAAGCCGAGACGGTCGGCAAGAAATGGATCGAGGCGCTCAATGTCCGCGCCATCGGCCAGGACGTGAAGGTCGTCGAGCTGTCCGGCGGCAACCAGCAGAAGGTCGTGATCGCCAAGTCGCTGGTCCAGGAGCCCAAGGTCATCATCTTCGACGAGCCGACCCGCGGCGTCGACGTGGGCGCGATCGCCGAAATCCACCAGCTGATCGACCGTCTGGCCGACCAGGGCAACGCCGTCGTCATGATCTCCTCCTATCTGCCGGAAATCATGGCCCGTTCGGACCGCATCCTGGTTTGCCGCCAGGGCAAGGTCGTCGAGGAGTTCTCGGCTCACGAGGCCACCGAAGAAAAGATCATGTACGCCGCGATCCACTGACGCTTGCCGCGAGGGAAGGCCCCTCTTAGGGTGCGCCCGCCATGCCGACCCGTTCGAACCCCGTCTATTGCGGCATCGACACCATCGATCTCGCCCAGGCCACCAAGCTCATCCAGTCGATCGCCGGCGGGCCGAAGCCGGCCGTCGGCGGCATCAAGCTGGGGCTGGAGTTCTTCCTGGCGCACGGCGCGCCGGGCGTGCGCTACGCGTTTCCCGGCCCGGTGCGCGCCACCGGGGTCGGCTTCTTCCTCGACCTCAAGCTGCACGATATTCCCAATACCGTGGCCGGCGGCATCCGCGCCGTGGTCGAGCTGGCGCCCACCTTCATCACCCTGCATGCCAGCGGTGGCCGCGAGATGCTGAAGGCCGCGGTCGACGAGGCCGGCACGCAGGCCGCCAAGCACAACGTGCCGCGCCCCAGGCTTCTGGGCGTCACCGTCCTCACCTCGCTCGACCGATCCGACCTCGAGGCCACCGGCGTCCAGGCCGATCCGTCCGACCAGGTGCTGCGCCTCGCGGCTCTGGCGCACGCCAGCGGCCTTGACGGCGTCATCTGCTCGCCGCTCGAGATCGCCGCCCTGCGCAGGCAGTGCGGTCCCGACTTCGTGCTGATGGTGCCCGGCATCCGGCCGGTCGGCAGCGCGGCCAACGACCAGAAGCGGGCCATGACGCCGCGCCAGGCGGTCGACCTCGGCGCCACCAACCTGGTGGTCGGCCGGCCGATCTACCAGGCGGCTGATCCGCGCGCCGCCGCCGAGGCGATCGCGCGCGAGGCCGGCGTCAACGACCTATGACTGTCGAGGCCCCCGTGGAGGCCAAGATCTGTGGCCTGTCGACGCCCGAGACGCTCGACGCCGCAGTCGCGGCGGGTGCGCACTACGTCGGCTTCGTCACCTATCCGCGCTCGCCGCGCCATGTCGCCTCCAACGAATTGCTGAAGGCGCTGGGTGCGCGCGTGCCGAAGAGCGTGGTGCGGACCGGCCTGTTCGTCGATCCCGACGACGCTCTGCTCGATCAGCGTTTGGCCACTGGGGCCATCGACTTGCTGCAGCTCCATGGTGCTGAGACACCCGAGCGGGTCGCGGCCATCAAGGCGCGCACGGGCAGGCCGGTGATGAAGGTGATCAAGGTGGCGCAGGCCAGCGACGTCGAACGAGGCATCGCGGCCTATGCAGCAGTCGCCGACCGCCTGATGTTCGATACCGCCGAGGGCACCTTGCCGGGCGGCAATGCTACGGCGTTCGATTGGACGTTTCTCTCCGGCCGCACGATGCCGCTGCCGTGGTTGCTGGCCGGCGGCCTCACGCCCGACAACGTCGCCGAGGCGGTGCGCGTCACCGGCGCGCGCGCCGTCGACGTTTCCTCTGGTGTGGAATCGAGCCGGGGTGTGAAATCGGTCGACTTGATCCGCGCTTTCCTCGATCGCGTGAAGGCGCTTTGAAGGGGAACGACATGAAGACCGAACAGCGGCTGAAGGAGCTCGGCATCGAGCTCACCAAGCCCACCTCGCCGATGGCCAACTACGTGAACGCCGTGCGCACCGGCAACCTTCTCTATCTCGCAGGCAAGGGCCCCGGCCTGCCGGGCCATCCGCTGCCGGTCGGCAAGGTCGGCCGCGATTTTACCCGCGAGCAGGGCTACGAGTATGCGCGCCAGACCGGCTTGAGCCTGATCGCGGTCATGAAGGCCGAGCTGGGCGACCTCGATCGCGTCAAGCGCATCGTGAAACTGTTGGGCATGGTCAACGCCACGCCGGAATTCGGCGAGCAGCCCGAAGTGATCAACGGCTGCTCCGACCTCTTCGTCACCGTGTTCGGCGATCGCGGCCGCCATGCACGCTCGGCGGTCGGCATGGGCTCGCTGCCGCGCGGGATTCCGGTCGAGATTGAGGTCATCGTCGAGATCGAGGATGCCCCGGCCCGCCGCGCCGCCGCCAAGTCGGCACCCAGGCGGAAAGTGGCCCCGCAAGGCCAAGAAGAAGTCGGCCAAGAAAAAGAAGGGGTAGGGCTTTTGACCGACCCCAGTCGGGACTGCTAAGTCCGCGCCTCCCGACAGGAACAGCGATGGCACCGTCACTCAACAGCTTCCGCACCGGCCCCGACGAGCGTGGGCATTTCGGCCTTTTCGGCGGCCGCTACGTCGCCGAGACCCTGATGCCGCTCATCCTCGAGCTCGAGAAGGCCTACACCGAGGCCAAGGCCGATCCGCAGTTCCAGGCCGAGCTCAGCTATCTGCTGGCCAACTATGCTGGTCGTCCCAGCCCGCTCTACTTCGCCGAACGGCTTACCCGGCACCTGGGCGGCGCCAAGGTCTACTTCAAGCGCGACGAGCTGAACCACACCGGCAGCCACAAGATCAACAACGTGCTGGGCCAGGTGCTCCTGGCCAAGCGCATGGGCAAGACACGGGTGATCGCCGAAACAGGCGCGGGACAGCACGGCGTTGCCACGGCGACCGCCTGCGCCCTGTTCGACATTCCCTGCGTGGTGTTCATGGGCTCGGTCGACGTCGATCGCCAGGCGCCCAACGTCGTGCGCATGAAAATGCTGGGCGCCGAGGTGCGGCCGGTGACGGCGGGCTCCTCGACCTTGAAGGACGCCATGAACGAGGCGCTGCGCGACTGGGTCGCGACCTGCGAGACGACCTTCTACTGCATCGGCACGGTGGCGGGCCCCCATCCCTATCCGGCGATGGTGCGCGACTTCCAGTGCGTGATCGGCAACGAGGTGCGCACGCAGATCATGGCGGCGGAAGGCCGCCTGCCTGACACGCTGGTCGCCTGCATCGGCGGCGGCTCCAACGCCATGGGCCTGTTCCATCCCTTCCTCGACGACAAGGCCGTGCGCATCATCGGCGTCGAGGCGGGCGGCAAGGGCGTCGAGACCGGCGAGCATGCCGCGTCGCTGACCGGCGGCCGTCCCGGCGTGCTGCACGGCAACCGCACCTATCTGCTGCAGGACAAGGAAGGCCAGATCACCGAGGCCCATTCGATCTCGGCCGGCCTCGACTATCCCGGCATCGGCCCCGAGCATTCCTGGCTGAAGGAGCAGGGCCGCGTGGAATACGTCTCGGCGACCGATACCGAGGCGCTCACCGCGTTCCAGCTCCTGTGCAAGCTCGAAGGCATCATTCCGGCGCTCGAGCCCGCGCATGCGCTGGCGCATGTCACCAAGCTCGCGCCGACCCTGCCGAAGGAGAATCTGCTGGTGATGAATCTCTGCGGTCGCGGCGACAAGGACGTGTTTGCCGTGGCCGAGCGGCTGGGCATGAAGATCTGATCATGAGCCGCATCGCCAAACGCTTCGCCCAGCTGAAGGCCGACAAGCGCGCCGGTCTGGTGGCCTATGTCAGCGCTGGCGATCCCAACGCCGATGTCAGCTACCAGATCCTGAAGGGCCTGCCCGGCGCCGGCGCCGACCTGATCGAGCTCGGCATGCCGTTCACGGACCCGATGGCCGACGGTCCCTCGATCCAGCTCGCCGGTCAGCGCGCGCTCAAGGCCGGCATCACTGTCGACGCCACCTTCGACATGGTGCGCCGCTTCCGCAAGGAGACCGGTGATGACGCCACGCCCATCCTGCTGATGGGCTACTACAATCTCGTCTACCAGCGCGGTGCCGAACGCTTCTGCAAGGAAGCCGCGGCGGCGGGCGTCGACGGCTTCATCCTGGTCGATCTGCCGCCCGAGGAAGTCGACGAGCTGAAGCCGTACGCCGCAGCCAACGGCCTCGACACAGTGCTGCTGACGGCGCCCACGACGGACGACAAGCGCCTGCCGGCGGTGCTGAAGTATTCCTCCGGGTTCGTCTATTTCGTCTCCGTGCTGGGCATCACCGGCGCCAAGTCGGCGACCGAGGAGGCCGTGCGCACCCATGTCGAGCGCATCAAGCGCCACACCAAGCTGCCGGTCGGCGTGGGCTTCGGCATCAAGACGCCGGACCAGGCCGCCGCCGTGGCGCGCCATGCCGACGCTGCCGTCGTGGGCACCGCCATCGTCGATCGCGTGAAGGCTGGTCTCGACGACACGGGCAAGCCCAAGGCCGACCTCGTGCCGGCTGTCCTGGCTTTCGTCAAATCGCTTGCAGAGGGTGTGCGCGGCGTACGCAAAGCCTGATCGGTCATCGCTTTGTCATGCGGCGAGACATTTCGCCGCTCGTCGCAACCCTGCTGTGACCATTCACGCGATCGCGCGTTCCGTCATTGTCGGGTCACGATCGCGCCGTCATATGCGCCTCGACACAGCGACGAGGAGAATGAGCATGCAGCGCGAGTCCAGCGACCGGAAGGAACGGCTTCACGAGGCCTTCACCGCTGCTCTGGATCTTCTCGATGCCGAGCAGCGCGAGCCTGATCGCTGGGAGGAGGAGTGTCTGTCCTACACTCTAGGTGCGATGGCCTGCGGCATGCATCTGGTCGCCGAGGTCGAGCTCGCTGCATTCAGGCGGCCGCTGGCCCAGCGGTCGCCGGAAGTCGTTGCCGCCCTTGCGTCAAAGCCCGCACGCTTTACCAAGGAAATGCTGCGCCAGGGCTTGGACTACGTGCACCGGCATTATGGGCAGCGCGCAGGCCGTCGATGAAGTGCCCCCGGCGCTCGCGGCCGGTCAGCGCGACTTCCAGTCCTCTCTCATCGTTCCGCCCTAGGCCTTCGCTTCCTCTTCGTCGTCGTCGAACAAGAGGTCGGCAACGAACGAGTTGGTCTTGCGTTCCCAGCCGAAGGTCGAGGTCTGGCCATGGCCGGGCACGAAGGTGATGTCGTCACCCAGCGGCCAGAGCCGCTTGCGGATCGAGTTCCAGTAATTGCTCATGATTGCCGCGCGGGAAATCGGTGCGGCCGATCGAGCCGCGGAACAGCACGTCGCCCACGAAGGCGACCTTCGAGGGCTTGTGTACGAACACGACATGACCCGGCGTGTGGCCCGGGCAGTGCACCACGTCGAAGGTGAGGTTGCCGAGCTGCACGGTCTCGCCATTGCTGAGCCAGCGGTCGGGCACGAAGGGCTTGTAGACCGGGAAATTGTACTTGCGCCCGGAGTCCGCCAGCCCCTCGATCAGGAACAGGTCGTCCTTGTGCGGCCCCTCGATCCTGACCCCGTAGTGCTCGGCCATGGTGCCGGCCGCGGAGGCGTGATCGACGTGGCCGTGGGTCAGCAGCACCTTGGTCACCGTGATGCCCTGCTCGGCGATCGCCTCCTGCAGCCTGTCGAAGTCGCCGCCGGGATCGATGGCGGTGCCTTCCATGGTTTCGTCGCACCAGACGATGGAGCAGTTCTGCTGGAACGGGGTGACGGGGGCGATCAGGACCTTGAGCATGGCACCGATCTAATGCCTCCCGCCGCCGCGTGGAAGGGCGTATGCTGAGTGCCTCCCTGCGTTGGCGACAATGAACCTGCGTCTTCTGCTTTGCATCCTGGGTCTGATCGGCCTTTCGGCGGCTCCTTCCCGGGCCCAGATCGCGGCCGTGGCCTCGCCTTCTGGCCCCGTCCAGGCCGGCCCCTACGTTGTGGTCGATGCCGCCACGGGCGAGACGCTGCTGGAGCGCAATGCCGGCGCCTTCTGGTATCCCGCCTCGCTCACCAAGATGATGACGATCTATATCGTCTTCGAGGAGCTGAAGTCCGGCCGCATCACGCTTGCCACGCCGGTACCGTTCTCAGAGCATGCCCGCGCGATGCCGCCCTCCAAGTTGGGCGTGGGCCCCGGCCAGACCATTACGGTCGAGCAGAGCCTGAAGGCGCTGGTGGCGCGCTCGGCCAACGACGTGGCTACGGCGTTCGGCGAGCTGATTTCGGGCTCGACGCCCGCCTTTGCCCAGCGCATGACGGAAACGGCGGCGCGGATCGGTATGACCGGCACGCAGTTCCGCAACGCCAACGGCCTGCCCGACCAGGGCCAGATCACCACCGCGCGCGACCTGGCGATCCTGGCGATGACCCTGATCAAGCAGTTCCCGGAATATTACGGCTACTTCCATACCCAGGAGTTCATGCTCGGCAAGACCAGGGTGGGACCGGGCATAAAATTCCTCGATCTCTACGCGCCCTATGCCGATGGCCTGAAGACCGGCTTCATCTGCGCCTCGGGTTTCAACATCGTGGGCAGCGCGGTTCGCGACGGCCGGCGACTGATCGCGGTGGCCTTCGGCTTCCGCCGCGCCGATCTGCGCGATGAGTTCATCGTTCGCCTGTTCGACGAAGCCTTCCTGCTCAAGACCGGCGGCAACCGACCCAAGATCTGGCAATTGCGCAACGGTACTGGCGGGCCGGGCACGGTGTTCGCGCAAAGCGACTGCGGCGGCATCCGCTACGACATGCCGGGCGACGCCGCCTGGCTCGGCACCTATGGCGACTGGCGCACGGCGCGCCATGCGTTCGACGTCGGACAGGCCGACCTCGCCAAGCTCGGTTTCAGCCGGCTCGGCAAGGAGTACATTTTGCCCGTCACGTCCAACAAGGTAACCCGACAGGCCGCCATCATCGCCGACCTCGAGCCCGCGGAGGCGCAGAAGCTCTGCGCCGACTACCAGGCGCGGAAATTGTTCTGCCAGGTGAAGAAACCTGAGGAGGTTGTGCCGCCGTTCAGCGGCTTCTGGCGCTGAGCCCCGGCACCGTCTTGGCCCGCTCCGCCTTTCGTGCGATACCGCCGCCATGAACTGGCTGACCAATTTCGTCCGGCCCAAGCTCAGGGCGCTGGTCTCCCGCAAGGAGGCACCGGAAAATCTCTGGCTGAAATGCCCCAAGTGCGAACAGATGCTGTTCGTGCGCGACTGGGAGGCCAACCAGGAAGTCTGCAACCACTGCGGCCACCACATGCGGATTCGGCCGATGAAGCGCCTGCCGCACCTCTTCGACGAGGGCAAATACGAGTTGCATCCGTTGCCTCGCGTCAACGCCGATCCGCTGAAGTTCCGCGACACCAAGCGCTACGATGCGCGGCTGAAGGAGGCCCAGGCCAAGGCCGAGGGCACGACCGACGCGCTGGTGGTGGCGAGCGGGCCGATGGGCGGTCGCCTGGCCGTCCTGGCGCTGCTCGATTTCGGCTTCATGGGCGGCTCGATGGGCACCGCGGTGGGCGAGGGCCTGGTGATGGCCGCCGATCTCGCCGTGGCGCGCAAGGCGCCGCTGATCGTCTTCTCCGCGTCGGGCGGCGCACGCATGCAGGAGGGCATCCTCTCCCTGATGCAGCTTACCCGCACCACCATCGCCGTACGCAAGGTCAAGGAGGCGGGCCTGCCCTACATCGTCGTGCTGACCGATCCCACGACCGGCGGCGTGTCGGCCTCGTTCGCCATGCTGGGCGATGTCCATGTGGCCGAGCCCGACGCCATCATCGGCTTTGCCGGCCCGCGCGTGATCCAGGACACGATCCGCCAGGAGCTGCCGCCGGGCTTCCAGCGCTCGGAGTACCTGCTCGAGCACGGCATGGTCGACGCCGTCGTGCACCGCCACAAATTGCGCGAGACGCTGATCCAGCTGGTCTCGCTGTTCATGGATCCCGTCACTTCCGAGGGCCGCGGCCTGGCTGTCGCGGTCCGCTGAGTTCGAGCCCCTGGTCAAATCATCGTGCCGGCCATGATCGATCCGATCCTGGAGCGCCTCATGCGCCTTCACCCGAGATTGATCGATCTCGAGCTGGAGCGCACCGAACGCCTGCTGGCCGCGCTTGGTTCGCCGCATTTGAAGTTGCCCCCGGTGGTCCATGTCGCCGGCACCAACGGCAAGGGCTCGCTGGTCGCCTACCTGCGCGCCATGGCCGAGGCGGCGGGATATCGCGTGCACGTCTACACCTCGCCGCATCTGGTGCGCTTCAACGAGCGCATCCGGGTCGCCGGCCGGCTGATCGATGACGACCTGCTCGACACAGTCCTGACGGAGTGCGAGGAGGTAAACCGGGGAAAGCCCATCACCTTCTTCGAGATCACCACGGTCGCGGCCTTTCTCGCTTTCGCCCGCGTGCCGGCCGATCTCGCGGTGATCGAGGTCGGCATGGGCGGTCGCCTCGACACCACCAATGTCGTATCGCCCGTGCTCTCGGCGATCACGCCGATCGGTTACGACCACACCGGCTTCCTGGGCGACAAGCTCGAAGGCATCGCGGCCGAGAAGGCCGGCATCCTGAAGCATGCCGTGCCGGCGGTGATCGGCCGCCAGCGCGAGGTGAGCGCCACGGTGATCGCGGGCGAGGCGGCGAGGCTGGCGGCACCGCTCTTCCGCTTGGGCCGCGAATGGCAGGTGACGCCGACATCCGCCGGCTTCCGCTACGACAGCGACCTTTTGGGCCTCGATCTGCCGCCGCCGTCGCTGGTCGGGGCGCACCAGATCGACAATGCCGCAACGGCGGTGGCCTGCGTCGAGCGCCTGCGCGCCGCCCAGTTCCGGATCGACGATGCGGCGATCGCCAGGGGCCTGGCATCGGTCGACTGGCCGGCTCGGCTGCAGAAGCTCAGCCGCGGTCCGCTGGTCGAGGCCCTGCCGCCCGGCGGCGAGCTTTGGCTCGATGGCGGCCACAACGAGGACTGCGGCATTGCGCTCGCGCGTCAGGCCGCCGACTGGGCCAAGGAACCCGCGCCGCTGCCGCTCTATCTGATCTTCGGCATGCTCACGACCAAGGATGCCGCGGGCTTCCTGCGGCCGCTGGCGCGCCATGCCCGCGCGGCCCGCGCCGTGCCTATCGAAGGCCACGCCGCCTACACACCCGAGGAAGCTTCGGCGCGGGCAGCCGAGGTCGGCCTGGATTGCGCCCCGGCAAACGACATCGGCGCGGCGCTGGAAGACCTGTTGGCCACCCAGCCCGCGCCGATGCGCATCCTGATCTGTGGGTCGCTCTACATTGCGGGCGTCGTGCTGGCCCGCAACGGCTGAGCGCTTAGCTGGCGGTCAACTAGCTGACGACGGTGTTGATCCAGCTCACCAGCTTCTGCTTGGGTTCGGCGCCGATCTTGGTCGCGGCGACCTGGCCGTTCTTGAACAGCAGCAGCGTCGGGATCGATCGAACATTGTAGCGCGACGGCGTTGCCGGATTCTCGTCGATGTTGACCTTCACCACCTTGAGCTTGCCGTCCATTTCCTTGGAGATGTCCTCCAGCGAGGGGCCGATCATGCGGCAGGGGCCGCACCACTCCGCCCAGAAGTCGACGAGGACGGGCGTGTCCGACTTCAGGACTTCCTGCTCGAAGGAGACGTCGGTTGCTTTTACGGTCATAGGGGTTCTCCCAAAAACACTACAGGCCGGTCGATGGACCGGCGCCGCCCTTGTGTCCCAAGCTAGGAACCACGGTCGGGCGAGTCAAGATGCGCCAGCATAAGGCATTGATTTGTCGAGCGTTTCTGCGTCGATTTCCATCAACAAAGGTGCTGCTGTCCACAGGAGGAATGCCCTCACAGTGCGCCCGGGATAAATGCCGCTCAGCAGCGCGCGATAAAGCGCGAGCTGGCGGCGATAGGCGAGCGCCACGTCGGAGGCGGATTGGGGCGGCGGACGATTGGTCTTGTAGTCGACGATCAGCACCTCGCGCTCGGAGACGGCGAGCCGGTCGACCTGGCCGCTGACGGTGAAGGTGCCGCGCGGCGTCTTCATCGTGCCGATAAGCGGCACCTCGGCGCGCGAACCCGCGGCGAACAACGCGGCATGATCCGGCGCCTCTGTGACGGCGAGCGCCTCGCGGCACCAGTTCGCGACCTCGTCTTCGGCTGAGACCATGCGCCGGCTGGGCGAGGAAGCGTCGCGCGGCCGCTTCGCGCTCCGCCGGCGCGATCCCAGGCAGGTGGCGCAGCAGCTCATGCAGGAGAAGGCCGCGTTGCCAGCGCCGCGAATCCTCCGGCGCCAGGGGACTGAAGGCGCGTGGGCCCACGCGCACTTCGTCCGGCAGCGGTTGCGAGGGGGCAAGCGGCGCCGGCGGATCGGGCTCGGCCGGCGCGGGCTGGTGCACCCACGGCTCGAGCTCTGCTGTCATCTCGAGGGGCAACTCGGCCTGTTCGGGCATCTCGATGTCGCCGGGGTTGGTGAGTTCATAGCCGTCGCCTGCCCAGCCTTCGTCGCCGAGCTGCTCGGTGAAATCGAACACGAGCGGTACGGCGCGACCGCGTGGCTGCGGGTTTTCAGGAAAGAATCGGGCGGCGCTGCTGGCGCGCAGGCCGGCCTCGATGCGCTCGTACCAGCAGCCGCGATCGGGCTTCTTCGCGCCCACCCAGCCGCCGACATAGAGCCGGTCCTCGGCGCGGGTCATGGCGACATAGAGCAGGCGGTTCTGCTCCTCCAGCGCGCGGTCGCGGGCCTCGGCGCGCCAGGCGCGCGCCGCCTCGTTGGCGTCATCGGCGCGCGGCAGCCAGAGCCGCGCCTCGCCGTCGGCGCCGCTCAGCAGTCGCTCTGCGTCGCGCGGTACGCGCGTCGTGTCGGGCAGGTAGACGATCGGCGCCTGCAGGCCTTTCGATGCATGCACCGTCAGGATGCGCACCTCGCGGCGGCGGTTCTGGTCGAGGTCGCGCTTGATCTCGCCGCCGCCCGCCTCGAACCAGTGCAGGAACCCTTGCAGCGATCCACCCTCGGCACGCTGGTACTGCAGCGCCCGCGCCAGCAGCTCATCGATCGGGTCGGCCGCTTCGCGACCCAACCGCTCCAGCAGGCGCACGCGGCCGCCTTCGGGACCTAGCGCCTCGGCAAAGAAATCGAACGGCGTGATGTAGTCGGCGCGCCGCAGCCAGGCGGCGAGCCGCGCATGTGCTGCTGCCAACGGCTTCTCGGCCGCGCGTTCGCGCAACGCGCGCCAGAGGTGGCCCGTTCGCTTCCAGGCAAGGGCGAAGAGATCCTCCTCGCTGAGGCCGATCAGCGGCGATTTCAGCAGGCAGGCGAGGTTGAGGTCGTCCTGCGGCAGCAACACGAAGCGCGCCAGGGCGAGCAGGTCCTGGATGGCGAGTTCCTGGCCGAGATTGAGCCGGTCGACGCCCGCCACCTCGATGCCCTCGCGCTTCAGCGCCCGCACCAGCGCGTTCACGAATTCGTTGCGCCGGCGCACCAGCACCATGAAGTGGCCGGCATGCAGCAGCTCGCCCTTGCGCGCGCGCTGCTCCTTGCCGATCAGGCCCTTGGCGTGGATGGCGATCAGGCGCGCCAGCCGCTCGTGCGGCAGTGCCAGCGCGCCCTGCGGGCCTTCGAGGTTGGTCGTGTCGATCTCGGCCTCCGGCGCGCTCACCAGCGGCCACAGCTCGACCCGGCCGGGCTCGTCCTTGCGGCTGGGCAGGTGGCTCATGCGGCCCGGCTCGGCGACGCCGCGTGCCGCCTCGATCTCGCCGAACACCCAGTCGACGGCATCGAGTACGGCGGGCGTGGAGCGGAACGAGACGTTGAGGTCGACCGGCACGAACCTCTGCTCGGCGAGGCGGCTCTGCTCGGCGAACCACTCGCGCATCTCCTCGAGCTTGCGTGGATCGGCGCGCTGGAAGCCGAAGATCGACTGCTTGGTGTCGCCGACGGCGAACACCGTGCGGCGGCGCTCGACGGCGCCCTGGCCGACGAAGAATTCCTCGGTCAGCCGGCGGATCACCTCCCACTGGTCGGGATTGGTGTCCTGCGCCTCGTCGACCAGTACATGGTCGATGCCGCCATCGAGCTTGTAGAGCACCCAGGCGGCACTCGCGGCGCCCTCCAGCAGGCGGCGGGTGGCCACGATCAGGTCGTCGTAATCGAGCGCGGCGCGTCGCCGCTTGGCGCGGCCGTAGCGCTCGGCGATGTCGAGGCCGAGCCGCAGCAGCGCCAGGGTGCGTTCGACGAGAGCGGCGCCGTTGATGCGGTCGAACACGCCGGCCAGCCGCTCGGCCTCTGCGCGCAGCACGTTGTCGATGCCGGGCATTGCCGCTATCGCGGCCTTGGTGGCGAGCCGTGATTGAATCCCGCCTCCGACCTTGAAGAACGCCCTGGCATAGGCGGTGAGGCAGCGATGGCCGATTTTCGGCCGCCGCCAGCCAGTCTGCGATCCGCTGCCCGCGCTCGACATCTGTCTTGCCGCCCTTGGCCAGTGCCTGCGCGGCGGCCCGCAGGCCCGCTTCATCGAAGGCGGCTTCGAGGCAGGCGTTGCTCGTCAGCCCGCCCGCGGTGTCGTCGGCCGAGCAACCCATCTCGGCGGCGAGCCGTGCCTGCACGGTGGCGAGCCCCGCCTCGTCGCCGATGCGCGCCAGCAGCCAGGCGCGTTCGCCCAGAAGCTTGGTCATGAGCTCGGCGTATTCGGCGATCGAGACCTTGCCGGCCACCGAGGCCAGTGCATCGACCAAGGCGGGCGGCGCGTCGCGCCGGGCCAGCGCCTCCATCTGCTCGTCCTGGGCGTGGCGCAGCAGGGTCTGCGCCTCGGCTTCGTCCAGCACCTCGAAGCCCGGCGCCACGCCCGCCTCCAGCGGAAAGCGTTTCAGGAGCGCCTGGCAGAAAGCGTGGATGGTGAGGATGTTGATGCCGCCCGGCGCGTCGAGAACACGCGCGAACAGGCGGCGCGCCACGATGCGTCCGGCGGGGTCGGGCGTGCGATCGATGAGCTGCTCGATCTCCTCGTCGAGCCTGGCCGGGTCGGCCAGCGCCCAGCGCCCGAGCTGGCTGGCCAGCCGGTTGCGCATCTCGGCGGCGGCGGCCTTGGTGAAGGTGAGGCAGAGGATGCGCTCGGGCTTGACCCCGTCCAGCAGCAACCGCGTCACGCGATCGGTCAGCACCTTGGTTTTGCCGGTGCCGGCATTGGCTTCGACCCAGGCCGAATGGCCGGGCGTCGTGGCGCGCCGCTGCGCCTCGCTTGCCAATGCCAGGGGATCGAACGCCGCGGTCATTCCTCGCCTCCGCCCGCGGTCGACCACTCCGCGATCCTCTCGAGATGCGCGTAGTCGTTGAAGTGCGGGCTGAATTCCGGCCATGGCAGCGCGCCATAGGGCGTCGCGGGATTGGCGAAATGCGCGGCCATCCTGGCGACCAGCGCCAGCATCGCGGGCACCAATTGCTCGCTGTCCTTGATCTCCTTGACCTCGCCCCCATCGCCCAGGCCGTTGGCCTGCCAGTAGGAAAGGTGCACCGCGCGGGCCTTGCCTTTGATGCCTTCGAAGCCGCCCTGCTCGGCCATTGCCGCCTCGAGCAGGAGCTGGGGCGCGAACAGGCCGTTCAGTTCCTTGGGCGAGGGTACCCGGCCGGTCTTGTAGTCGATGATCTCCCAGCCGCCGGGTTCGATCTCGTCGATGCGATCGGCGCGCGCCTCGATGCGCAACGGACGGTCGGGTGGGCCGACGGTGATGGCGCCGTTCGTTTCACTCGCCAGCAGCTTCGTGCCGGCGGCGCGGCGAGCATTCTCCGTGCCGACGAACCAGCGCGCCAGACGCTGGAAGCGCGGCCACCAGAAAGCGCGTTCGGCCGGGGCCGCGAGCAGGGCTTCGAGATGCTTCTCGCCCAGCGCCTCGAACCGGCTGATGGCGTCGGGTGGCAGCAGGCCGGAGGGATATGCCCTCAGGAACTCGTCGAGCGCATCGTGCAGCGCCAAGCCGCGGTCGGCGGCGCCAAGCTCGGCCTCCAGCGGATCGAGCGCCTCCAGCCCCAGGATGCGCCGCGCATAGAGCCCGTAGGGGTCGCGCCGCCATTGCTCGATGCTCGAGACCGAGAGCCGCGTTGGCCGCGCCTCGAGCGGCGGTTTCGGCTCGGGACGCGGCCACGGCCGGTAGGCGTCGGGCTTATCGAGCGCGTCGGCCCAGGCAAGGTAGCTGCGCCGGCCACGCTGGATGTATTCGGGCGGCGGTGCGCTGCTGCCCGGTTCGTAGCCGAACAGCGCGTCGAGCCGCGCCAGCCAGCGCGAGGGCACGGTCGGAGCACCACCTTCGCGCTCGGCGCGGGTCAGGAGCACGCGTTCGGCGCCCAAGGCGGCGGCAAAGTCATGCGCCGACAGGCCGACCCTGCGCTCCGGCTGCGGCAGGCCGAGCGCGGTGCGCATCGGCCGGTTGATCCACGGACCGGTCTCGACCGCGGGCGGCCAGGTGCCTTCGTTCAGCCCGCCCAGCACCAGGAGATCGGCCCGCTGCAGGCGCGCTTCGAGCGGACCCCAGATGGCAAGACGCGGGTGACGGCCGAAGCTCGGGCGGATGATTTCCGTCTCGAGCATGGCGGCGAGCAGCCCGGGCCATTCACCGCCATCGATCTGCGCCTTGGCCGTCCACGCCGAGCGCAGACGGGCCAGCGCGTCGGCCAGAGCCTCGCCCGCCTCGCCGCTCCATAGCGCTTCGGCCGAAGCGATTTTCTCTGCCGCGGCAATGGTCGCCTCCAACAGGGCGTCGGGCGCGGCGCCTGCTTCCATCAGCATGGCAAGTCCCGAGGTCGCGCGATCGAGCCGGTCGATCAAGCCGGCGACGGCGCCGCCGATCGGATGGATCGCCGAACTTGGCATCTTCGATCCTGGCGCGGATCGCCGCGAGGCCCGGCGTGGGCTTCAGCCCGCGCAGGCATTTGCGGTCGAGCCGGCGCACGGCGTCGAGCAGGCCTGCGCGGTCGCCGCCCAGGGTGCACAGCGGATGCTTCAGCAAGGCGAGCAGGGCGACCGGCGCGAAGCCATCGTCGACCGCCCCCACGAGGGCACGCAGCAAGGCGGCAGGCGGCGTGTCGGCGAGCGGCGTGCCGGCCGAATCGTCGATATCGACCTTCCAGCGCCGGAGTTCGGCGGCTACCCGGCGGGCAAGGTCGCGATCGGGCGTGACCAGGGCGGCGGTGCGGCCTTCGTCCTTCAACGTTTCGCGCAGCGCCAGGGCCACGACCAGCGCTTCCTGGTGCGGCGTCGCGCAATCGGCGCGCGTCACATGCTCGAGCGACGACACCGGCGGTCGCGACCACGCCTCGCTGGTCTCCGCCGGCCGCATCAGTTCGGTGATCAGCAGGTGTCGCGCCGAGCCGCCGCCGCCCGGCCAGTCGGCGACGTCGCCTCGCTCGCAGCCCAGGGCGGCCAGGAGTTCGCGCAGGCCGAACTGCGGATGGGATTGGTCGAGCGCGCGCCAGCTCTCCTCGTCCATGTCGCGGTCGAGGCCGGGCAGCACGACCATGCCCTGCGGCAGTTGGGCGATGGCGGCCAGCAGGTCGCGCGTCGCCGGCTGCGAGCCGGTCGATCCCGCGGCGATCACCGGCGTGTTGGGCGGCTCGGCGCGCCAGCGCGCGGCCTGAGCCCGGATCGCCCGCGTGCGCCGTTCGATGGCGTCGATCCGGCCGCGTTCGGCCAGCACCTGGGGCCACGCTTCCCCCACGATGGCGAGGAACCGGAGCGTGCGCTGCCAGTGGCTGGCGAAGTTGCCCTCGACCAGTCCCTCGAGCTGGCCGAACGCCACGCCCTCGATGGCCAGTTCGTCGAGCAGGCGGCCGAGCTCGCGCGCGAGCTTCAGCGCCTGCGCCGCCGACTGCGCGATGGGATGACCCTGGTCGTCCTTGAAGGCCGCCACCAGTTGCGCCAGCAAGGCCTCGCGCTCGGCGGGCTCGATGGCGGGCGGCAGGGCAAGCGCGCTGCCGTCGCCCGCGGCCACGTCCCATTCGCTGTCGTCGACGTCGCCCAGCGGCGCGAGCCGCGGCAGGATCGTGGGCTTGCCGTTCGAGGCGCGCAGGAAGGCCTCGCGCAACGCCCGTACCGAGCGCCGTGTCGGCACCAGGATCAGCACGTCGGCCAGCGCCAGTGGATCGCCGCCATGCTCGGCCAGGATGCCGCGCGCCAGCTCGTCGGCGAAGCGGCGGTCGATGCCGATGGTGAACACGCCCTTCACGACAGCACGCGTTCGGCTTCGGCCAGCGCCTCGGGTGTGCCGACATGGAACCAATCGCCGTCATTGAAAATGCCGAACAACCGGCCCGCGGCCTCCGCCCTGTTCCACAGCCGGAGCAGCGAGAAGGGGCCTTCCGGTGAATCGTCGAACAGACGCGCGTCGCAGACCGACGCGCTGGCGAAGACATAGGGGGCCAAGGGTGCAATGCCGCGATATCGCGCTCGCCCGCCGGGTTCGATGAAGAAGTCACCGCGCTCCGTTGTTTCGCGGCCGATCATCTTGTGAATGGGATGCAGCAGCAGCAATGCATCCATGCGCTCGGGAACCCACTTCATTTCCAGCCGCTGCAGCATCGTGCCCGTATGCTCGCGCCACAGGCCATCGCCGTTCAACACGAAGAAGGGACCGTCGCCCAGGAAAGGCAGTGCGTTCTTCACGCTGCCGCCGGTTTCCAGCAGTCGCTCCTCATGCACGATATGGGCGCGGCCCTTCACCCGGTCGGCGATCTGCTCGCCGAGATAGTGGACGTTCACCACGATATTGGTGACGCCGTGGGCGATCAGTCGATCCATGCTGCGTTCCAGCAGGGAACGGCCGGCGACGGGAATCAGCGGCTTGGGCATGGTGTCGGTGATCGGCCGCATGCGCTCGCCGCGGCCGGCCGCCAGGATCATGGCGGTGTCGATTTTCATACGGCACCGATCAGCCGAAGCGGCGGCGGCAGCAGGCGGTCGACCCAGGCGCGCAACGGCGCCAGCGCCTCGTGTTGCAGGGCGTGTTCGAACATCCGCCAGACGCGCGGCAGGTGCGGCAGGTACTCGGGCTTGCCGTCGCGCTTCAGCAGGCGCACGAACAGGCCGATGATGCGCGCGTGGCGCTGCGCCGCCATCAGGGCGAAGCCCGCCTTGAAGCCGGCTACGTCGGCAATGCCGGTCTCGCCGATGTAGCGTGCGAGGCAGGCGGCATGGACCGACGGCGAGACGTCGCGGCGCGCATCCTCGATCAGCGACACGAGATCGTAGGCGGGATGGCCGTACTGCGCGTCCTGGAAGTCGAGCAGGCCGCAGGCCCTGACGCCGGGCCGCGCCGGCAGCCACAGGAGATTGTCCTTGTGATAGTCGCGCAGCAGCAACGCGTCGGCGCTGGGCGGCAGGTGGGCCAGGCAGGCCTGCCAGGCGGCGCGATAGCGCGCGGTTTCTTCGGCCGGCGTCGGCCTGCCGCGGGCGGCGGGCAGATACCATTCCGGCAGCAGCATCGCGGCATCGATCAGCGCCTCGCCGGCATAGGCGCCGAGTCCCGGCAGCAATGCCCGCGCGCCGGCCTGATGCAGGCTCACCAGCACGTCGGTCGCCCGCGCATAAAGCTCTGCTTCGCTCGCCGCCCGCCGCCAGCACGCGGGCAAAGGTGTCGTCGCCCAGATCCTCGAGCAGGAGGAATCCGTTCTTCTCGTCGACCGCATGGATGGCGGGTGCGCTGAGGCCGAGCGCGACCAGATGGCGGCCGATGCGCACGAAGGGCCGCACGTCCTCCTGCGGCGGCGGCGCGTCCATGACCACGGCCGAGCCACGCGGCCGGCTCAGCCGAAAATACTTGCGGAACGAGGCATCGCCCGCCAGCAGGCGCTCGCCGGCATCGCCCCAGCCGGCGTGGCGGACGAAATCGGCGCGCAGTCGCTCGCGTTCAGAAATCGACAAAGCGTGCCTCTCCCTGCAGGTCGGCCCGCCGGCCCTCGCCCTCGATGGAAAGCGTCACCGACAGCCGCTCCCTGGGCAGCAGCGCGCCCAGCCGCTCCGCCCATTCCACGAGCGCCACGCCCTCGGCGCGCGCTTCCTCCCAGCCCAGTTCGAACACCTGCTCCGGCTCCTCCAGACGATAGAGATCGAAATGCCAGAATACGCCCCGTGGCGTGTCGTAGACCTCGGCCAGGGTAAAGGTCGGGCTGGGCACGATCAGGGCAGGATCGCCCGACGCGGCGCGCAGGATGGCGCGCGCCAGCGTCGTCTTGCCGGCCCCCAGCCCGCCCTGCAGGGCCACGACGTCGCGCGGCCGCAGGCGCCGGGCGAGCGAAATGCCCAACTGCTCCGTGGCGGCCTCGTCAGGCAGGGACAAAGAAAAAGTCGGCACCGGTGCTCCGATGCCGACTTTTAACACGTTGTTCTGTGGGTCGATCAGTAGCGGTAGAGGTCGCCCTTGAAGGGGCCGGCCTCGGGCACGCCGATATACTTGGCCTGGTCGGGGCGGAGCTTGGTCAGCTTGGCGCCGACCTTCTCGAGATGCAGCGCCGCCACCTTCTCGTCGAGCGACTTGGGCAGCGTATAGACCTTCTTCTGGTACTTGCCCGGGTTGGTCCAGATCTCGATCTGGGCCAGGGTCTGGTTCGAGAACGAGGCCGACATCACGAAGCTGGGATGGCCCGTGGCGTTGCCGAGGTTCACCAGGCGTCCTTCCGACAGCACGATGATCCGCTTGCCGTCGGGGAACTCGACCTCGTCGACCTGCGGCTTCACGTTGTGCCACTTGTAGTTCCGGAGGTTCGCGATCTGGATCTCGGAATCGAAGTGGCCGATGTTGCAGACGATCGCGCGGTGCTTCATCGCCTTCATGTGGTCGAGCGTCAGCACGTCGACATTGCCGGTCGCGGTGACGAAGATGTCGGCGCGCGGTGCGGCGTCCTCCATGGTGACGACCTCGTAGCCTTCCATCGCCGCCTGCAGGGCGCAGATCGGATCGACCTCGGAGACCATGACGCGGCAGCCGGCCTGGCGCAGCGAGGCAGCCGATCCCTTGCCCACGTCGCCGAAGCCCGCGACCATCGCCACCTTGCCCGACATCATGACGTCGGTGCCGCGGCGGATGCCGTCGACCAGCGATTCACGGCAGCCGTAGAGATTGTCGAACTTCGACTTGGTCACCGAGTCGTTGACGTTGATGGCGGGCCACAGAAGTTTGCCCTCCTTCTCCATCTGGTAGAGCCGGTGCACGCCCGTGGTCGTCTCTTCGGTGACGCCCTTGATGGCGGCTCCGAGCTTGGCGTACCAGCCGGGCTTGGCCTTGTTGGTCTTGGCGATCACCTTGTAGAGGACCTCTTCCTCCTCATTGGTCGGCTTTGCGATCAGCGAGGGATCCTTCTCGGCGCGCGCCCCGAGATGGACCAGCAGCGTGGCGTCGCCGCCGTCGTCGAGGATCATGTTGGGCTCGCCGCCGTCGCCCCATTCGAAGATCTTGTGGGTGTAGTCCCAGTATTCCTCGAGGCTCTCGCCCTTGATGGCGAAGACCGGCGTGCCGGCCTTGGCGATGGCCGCGGCGGCATGGTCCTGGGTCGAGTAGATGTTGCACGAGGCCCAGCGCACGTCGGCGCCCAGCGCCTTCAGGGTCTCGATCAGCACGCCGGTCTGGATGGTCATGTGCAGCGAGCCGGCGATGCGCGCGCCCTTCAGCGGCTTCTTGGGGCCGTATTCCTTGCGAATGGCCATGAGACCCGGCATTTCGGTCTCGGCCATGTCGAGTTCCTTGCGGCCCCAGTCGGCGAGCCCGATATCCTTGACGATGTAATCCTGGGCCATTTGGCGCTCCGCACTGCAAGGGGATGGGAAAGGCGGGCGTGTCATATCAGCGGCCCGCCGCCGCCTCAACGCGTCCTATGCGCATATAAGCAAGAATTTATGGGCAGATAACCGGCCCTTTATGCCGGCTGTTCGCCGGCTTCAGTCCTCGCCGAACTTGCCCTCGACCAGCGCCGACAGCGCGGTCATGGCCTCGGTCGCCTGGCGGCCCGAACAGGTGAGCTCGATCTCGCTGCCGATGCCGGCGGCCAGCATCATCAGGCCCATGATGGAGAGGCCGGAGACTTCCTGGCCCTTGAAGCTGACGCGGATCACCGCATCGAACTGGCCCGCGGTGCGCACGAACTTGGCGGCGGCGCGGGCATGCAGGCCGCGTTTGTTGGCAATGGCAAGCGTCCGCCGGAGCGCGCCGATACCGGCGTCGGCCGCGCCCTGCGACGCGGCATGGCTCACGAAGCTTCCTTGGCCAGGATGCGCGACGCGACGGTGATGTACTTGCGGCCGGCTTCCTGGGCCATGCGCACCGCCTCGGCGATCGGCCGGTTGCGCACCGAGGCGAGCTTCACCAGCATCGGCAGGTTGACGCCGGCCAGCACCTCGATGCGCGCCTGTTCCATGATCGAGATCGCGAGATTGGAAGGCGTGCCGCCGAACATGTCGGTCAGCACGATCACGCCTTCGCCCTTGTCGCAGGCCCGCGCGCTTTCGAGGATCTCGCTGCGCCGCTTCTCCATGTCGTCGTCGGCGCCGATGCATACCGTCGAGACGCATTGCTGCGGCCCGACGACATGTTCGAGCGCGGCGAGGAATTCACGCGCCAGATTGCCGTGGGTAACCAGTACGATACCAATCATGTTGCCCGCTCTGCCCCTGCGCCAACAGCCTCCCCGGCTGCTTCGGCGTCCCGATGGGAGAGAGTGACCGAGCGGCCCGCGCCGCGCAACCAGTCAGCCAGCTCCTCGGCGACGGCTACGGAGCGGTGCCGCCCGCCGGTACAGCCGACGGCAATGGTCAAGTAGCTCTTGCCCTCTGCGTCAAAACGCGGCAGCAGCGGCTCGACCAGGCTCTTCAGTCCGTCGAGAAACGGCCGGTAGCCGGGATCGCTGGCCACGAAGGCGGCGACCGCAGGGTCGCACCCGGTCAGGAGTTTCAGCGCCGGCTCGTAATGCGGGTTCTTGAGGAACCGGACGTCGAACACCAGGTCGGCCTCGCGCGGCAGGCCGCGGCGGTACGAGAACGACATCACCGAAATTCGGGTGCCGATGCTTCGCCCGAGCGCGAAGTGGCCGACCAGCAGCTGCTTGAAGTAATGCGGCGAGAGGCCGGACGTGTCGATGACGACGTCGGCCGAATCGCGCATCCAGCCGATCTGCTTGCGCTCCTCGGCGATGCCGTCGACCACCGGTCGATCGGGCGCCATCGGATGCGGCCGGCGCGATTTGGTATAGCGGCGCTGCAGGGTTTCGCTGTCGCTTTCGAGGAACAGCAGGCGCGCGGCGATGTCGGAGCGCCGGCGCAGCTCGGCCAGTCGCCGCACCAGGTCGTGCGGCTCGAAGGCGAAGGTGCGCGTGTCGACGCCGAAGGCAAGCGGGGCGGCCATCTCGCCGGAACTGCCGGCGGTCGAACGCATCAGGTCGCCGATCAGGGGCAGCGGCACGTTGTCGACGGCGACATAGCCCATATCCTCGAGCGCATGCAGGGCGGTGACGCGGCCCGCGCCGGACAGCCCCGTCACCACGACGAACGGGCGTCGCGTGTCGCGGCTGGCGGTGGCGGCGGAGGAGGCGGGGCTGTCGGGCATGGCGGAAGCCACGCCGATCATGCGGCCGCGATTCGCGCCAAGGCAAGTCGCAACTTTGCCGGGGCGGATGCCTCGAAGGCCGCCAGCGCCAGCACCGGCAGGTCGATACCGAGCAGGCTCTCGCGCGCCGGCTCGGGCAGGCGCTCGATGCGCTCGGATAACACGAGATCGACCAGCAGGGCGACCGGCGCGCGCGCCAGCAGCTGGCCGCGCGCCAGCCTCACGATGCCGACGCCGCGCGCCTCGATCAGGCCGGCGATCCTGGCGGGCGGCGTGGCGATCAGGATGCCGCCCTTGCGGACGAGCGCGGTCTGATCGTCGGACACCAGGCGGGCGCCCGCATCGATCAGGCGCAACGCCAGGTCGGACTTGCCCGCGCCCGACGGCCCGCGCAGCAGCACGGCGCGCCAGGCCCGGCCGCGCGGCTGCAGGGCCACGCAGCTGGCGTGGACCAGCATGGTCACTTGAATGCGGTCATTGGGGGGTGCTCACTTGCGCGCGGCGGCGGGCACGCGAATGGTGAAGCGCGCGCCCAGGATGCGGCCGCCCCCTGGTCCGTTGGGAGGTGCGCGCCGGTTGGAGGCCGAGATCGAGCCGCCGTAGGTTTCCATGATCTGTCGGCAGATCGACAGGCCAAGGCCCGAATGCTGGCCGAAATGCTCGCTCGGACGCTCCGAATAGAAGCGCTCGAAGATCGATTCGAGGTTCTCCTCGGGGATGCCGGGGCCCTCGTCGTCGATGGTGACGACGAACGGACCGCCGCGCGGCTCGCGGCCGAGTTCGACCACGATGCGCGATCCCGGCGGGCTGAAGGACAGCGCATTGTCGATGACGTTGCGGAACACCTGGCCGTAGCGGCCGTCGTGGCCATGCGCGGCGAAGGGCGGGTTGGCGGCCAGCCGGAACTCGACCTCGATGCCGGCCTTTTGCACGGAAGTGGCGGCGTAGTGGGCCGCCATGTCACCCAGCAGCGCATTGAGGTCGACCTGCTTCACCTCGCCGCGCATCAGCTCGGCGTCGAGCCGCGAGGCGTCCGAAATGTCGGAGATCAGCCGATTCAGCCGGTTGATGTCGTCCATGACGATCGCCATCAGCCGGCCGCGGCGCTCCGGATCGAGATTGGGCCGGGCCGCGGTCTCGATGGCCGAGCGCAGCGAGGTCAGCGGATTCTTGAGCTCGTGCGACACGTCGGCGGCGAAGCTTTCGATGGTGTTGATACGCAGCCACAGCGCATCGGT
This sequence comes from uncultured Alphaproteobacteria bacterium, assembly GCA_963843185.1. Classification (GTDB taxonomy): domain Bacteria; phylum Pseudomonadota; class Alphaproteobacteria; order Reyranellales; family Reyranellaceae; genus Reyranella. Next base: position 24,812 of record CAWJJJ010000016.1, on the reverse strand, counting down.
CATCGAGCGCAGCGCATCGTTGAGATCGCCGATCTCGTCGCCGCGCTTGCCGAGGTCGGGGATCTCGGGTCGGCTCTCGCGCGCCAGGCGGACCTCGTCGGCGGCACGCGCCAGGCGCACGATCGGCTGGGTGATGGTGCCGGCAAGGTAGAGCGACAGCAGCACCGTGATGCCGAGCGCCGCCGCGGCGATCACCATCATGTCGTAGCGCACCTCGCGCAGCGAGGCGGCGATGGCGCGGTTGTCGTGCGTCAACATCAACGCGCCCAGCACCTGCTTGTAGCGCTGGACCGGCACGGCAGCGCTCAGCATCAGCCGGCCGTCGGAGGTGACGCGCACGGCCGAGGCGTTGAAGCCCCGCAGCGCGCTTGCCACCTCGGGAAAGTCGCGCACCGTGGGCACGGACGCGCTCGACATACTCGGGAAAGCGGTCGGCGCGAGAAAGCTGGCGGGTGATCCAGTCGCCGACCCGGTCGCGCAACTCGGGCTCGACCGTCTCGGCGGCTTCGGGCGGCGGCAGCGGCACGACATGGATGCGGCCGGCCTCGCTCAGGATGGCCGAATTGCCCAGCAATTCGCCGGTTTCGCTGAACAGCCGGGCGCGAACGCCGCTGGGGCGCACCAGCCGGGTCAGGAGCTGGCGCGCCGCGTCGGCGTCCAGCCGGTTGACCGTGGTCTCGCCACCCGCCACCGCGACCTCGCCGATGCCCGCCGCCACCATCTCGCCCTGGACCGCGAGCGAGGTGAGCTCGGTATCGATCAGTTCCTCCTCGTAGTCGCTGAGATAGACGGCGCCCAGCGTCAGCAGCGCCACCGGCACGAGGTTGAGCAGCAGGATGCGGCGGGTGAGCGGCGAATAGCGTCGCGTGGCGCTGCGCCGGCGGCGCAGCAGCGACGGCGATTCGACAGGCCGCGGCGGCGCGGCGACGCGGCGGCCGAGCGCTGCGGCAATCCGCGAACCGAGGCCCTGCAGCCCGAACCAGCGCCGGCCGGGCTCAGGCGTCGCGGTATCGGTATCCGATGCCATAAAGCGTTTCGATCTGCTCGAATTCGCCGTCGACCTCGCGGAACTTGCGGCGCACCCGCTTGATGTGGCTGTCGATCGTGCGGTCGTCGACGTAGATCGTCTCGCCGTAGGCGGCATCCATCAGCTGGTCGCGGTTCTTGACGTGGCCGGGCCGCTCGGCGAGCGACTTCAGCAGCAGGAATTCGGTGACCGTGAGGTGCACCTCCTTGCCTTTCCAGGTGCACTGGTGGCGGCTCGGGTCGAGGATCAGCTCGCCGCGCACGATGCGCTCGGCCGCCCCTTCGCCCTTGGCGCCGCCGGTGTCGGCGCGGCGCAGCACGGCGCGGATGCGCTCGAGCAGCAGGCGCTGGGAGAACGGCTTGCGGATGAAATCGTCGGCGCCCATGCGCAGGCCGAGCACCTCGTCGATCTCCTCGTCCTTGGAGGTGAGGAAGATCACCGGGAACTGCTGCGTCTTGCGGATGCGGTTCAGGAGCTCCATGCCGTCCATGCGCGGCATCTTGATGTCGAAGATGGCGAGGTCGGGCGGCGTCTGGTTGAGCCCCTCCAGCGCCGAGGCGCCGTCGGCGTAGGTCTTGATCTGGAAGCCCTCGGCCTCCAGCAGCATCGACACGGAGGTGAGGATGTTGCGGTCGTCGTCGACGAGGGCGATGTTCTTGCGCACGGCTTTGCTTCTCCTGACGGGGGCGGGCAGCGGTACTGATGGTAACACAGACCGGGCCGTTGCCGCCGCTGCCCCGATCTGCCATCGATGTGTGCGAATTAAGGCGTTTTTGACCTGGAAAAATGACCGATGACATGCCCCGCGCGGTGCGTGACCTGGTGCGTGGGTTGGACCGCGCCGCCCTGGCCTCGCTCCTGCCGAGCGACGGGCGGAGCCTGGCCCTACGTCTCGCTGGTGCTGGCGGCGGTCGATCACGACCTCTCGCCGATCCTGCTGTTGAGCGATCTCGCCGAGCATACCAAGGCGATCGCGGCCGACGGGCGGGTGTCGCTTTTGTTCGACGGCACCCAGGGCTTCGACCAGCCGCTGACCGGGCCGCGGGTTACGCTGGTCGGGCGCGCCGCCCGGACCGATGACGAACGGCTCGGCCGGCGCTTTCTCGCCCGCCATCCGGATGCCGCGGTCTATGCCGGCTTCAAGGACTTCCACTTCTACCGGATAACCGTCGAGCGGGCCCATCTGGTGGGCGGCTTCGGCAAGATACGCTGGCTGGAGGCTGCCGAGCTGATCGCAGCACCGCCGCCTGCCGGCCTGGCCGAAGGCGAAGCAGAAATCGTCGGCCACATGAACGAGGACCATGCCGATGCTATCCAGCTCTATGCCGCCAAGCTGCTCGGGCTTTCCGGCCGTGACTGGCGGATGACCGGCATCGACGCCGAGGGGATCGATCTCCGGCAGGGTGGCCAGGTGGCGCGGTTGGCGTTCGATGCTCCCTTGTGCGCCGCCGGCGAGGCGCGCAAGGTCCTGGTTGCCTTGGTGGTCAAGGCGCGCGCCGCCTGATTCCGCGGCGCGGCATCCTGTTCGCAGTTGCGAAGTCTGTTCCACACGAACCTCGACACTAACTGTCGCAGGGCCTTGCCAGCCCGGGGCGACCCCAGTAGCGCATAGGCCGAAACACGCGTCGGTTTTTACGTTCAAGATCAGCCGCATAAAGCAGGAGAAACGCCGTGCAACAGGCGGGCTTCGTTGTCCCCAAATTCGGAATCGACTCACTCGGGTTGAAGAACATCAACAACGTTCACTGGAACCTCTCGGTTCCGGCGCTCTACGAGGAAGCGATCCGGCGCGGTGAAGGCAGCATGGCCGACGGCGGCGCGTTCGTGGTGCGCACCGGCGTGCATACCGGCCGCTCGCCCAACGACAAGTTCTTCGTCGAGGATTCGGAGAGCCGGGACCGCATCGACTGGGGCAAGACCAACAAGCCGATCTCGCCGGAGCGCTACCGCGCCCTCTACAGCCGCATGCTGGGCTACGCCCAGCGCCGCGAGCTGTTCGTGCGCGACTGCTGGGCCGGCGCCGATCCTGCGCACAGGATCGGCGTGCGCGTGGTCACCGAGACCGCCTGGCACAATCTCTTTGCCCGGAACATGTTCCTGCGGCCGCGCCGCGAGGAGCTCGAAGGCTTCAAGCCGGAATTCACGATCCTGAACCTGCCGGGCTTCCAGGCCGATCCGAAGCTCGACGGCACGGCGTCGGACTGCGCCATCCTGGTCAATTTCACCGATCGCGTCGTGGCGATCTGCGGCACCTGGTACGCGGGCGAGATCAAGAAGTCGGTGTTCACCATCCTGAACTACCTGCTGCCCGACAAGAACGTGCTGCCCATGCATGCCTCGGCCAATGTCGGTCCCGGGAACGATGTCGCGATCTTCTTCGGCCTGAGCGGTACGGGCAAGACCACGCTGTCGGCCGACCCGTCGCGCACGCTGCTGGGCGACGACGAGCATGGCTGGGGCGAGACCAGCCTCTTCAACTTCGAGGGCGGCTGCTACGCCAAGGTGATCAAGCTGAGCCGCGAGGCCGAGCCCGAGATCTACGCCACGACCGAACGCTTCGGCACGGTCCTGGAGAACGTGGTGATCGATCCCGCGACCGGCGGGCTCGATCTCGACGACGGCCGCTACACGGAGAATACACGCGCCTGCTATCCGCTCGAATTCATCCCCAATGCCTCGGCGTCGGGCATTGCCGGCACGCCGGAGAACATCGTCATGCTGACGGCCGACGCCTTCGGCGTGCTGCCGCCGATCTCGCGGCTCTCGCCGGAGCAGGCGATGTATCACTTCCTCTCGGGCTACACCGCGCGCGTGGCCGGCACGGAGAAGGGCGTGACCGAGCCGCAGGCGACCTTCTCGACCTGCTTCGGCGCGCCGTTCATGCCGCGTCATCCCACGGTCTACGCCAAGATGCTGGGCGAGAAGATGGCGCGTCAGCATGTGAAATGCTGGCTGGTCAATACCGGCTGGTCGGGCGGCGGCTTCGGCGTCGGCGAGCGCATGTCGATCCGGCACACGCGGGCCATGGTACGGGCGGCGCTCGACGGCACGTTGGCCGCCGTCGCGAGCTCGACCGACCCGCACTTCGGCATGCAGGTGCCGAGTGCCTGCCCGGACGTGCCCGGCGATGTGCTGAACCCGAAGAACACCTGGAAGGACAAGAAGGCCTACGACAGCGCCGCGCGCGACGTCGCCCAGCGCTTCGAGGCCAACTTCCAGCAGTTCGAGAGCCACGTCGACAGCAAGGTCAACAAGGCGGCGATCCGCGCCGCGGCGTAGCCTCGGGCTCGTGGCGAGGGGCCTTTCGCCGTATCGGCCGGAACAGCGTATGATGCGGCGTCGTGAGTACTGAATCCACCAGTGCGGGCGCCCCTGTCGACGCGAGCCCGACGGTCGACGCGGCCGTCCTGCGACGCCCCTGGCGCGTGCCGCTGATTGCGGCGCTCGCCCTGGCGTTCGTTTCGCTCGCGTTGATATCGGGTGCCGCCTACATCGTGGTGCTGACCGGCGCGACCACCACCGCCGAGCGTCTGCTGGTCGACCGCTACACGGGTGTCGTCGATGCCCAGGTCGCGCTGGTGGAAAATCGCCTCGAACCCGTCAGCGAAAATCTCGAGCTGATCGCAGCCCTCGCCGCCCACGGCCGCCTCGACGTCAACTCGGGCGTCGATATGCGCGAGGCGCTGTGGGTGATGATGACCAGGGTGCCGGCGATCTCGAGCGCCGCCTTCGCGACGTTCGACTTCAAGATGAACCGGGTCCTGCGCCTGCCCGACGGCGAGGTGACGCGCAGCTCCATCTCGCTGGCCGACCTGCCGCGCGGGCTGGAACAGTTCCGCCAGCTGCAGACCGCGCACAGCACCTTCTGGGGCACCCTGTTCTGGAGCCCGCTCCAGCAGCAGACCGTGCTCAACGTGCGCACGCCGATACGGCGTCTCGACGACGCCTTCATCGGCGGGCTGCTCGCCACCGTGGCGGTCGGCGATCTTTCCTATCTGATCAGCGAGGCGAGCCGGCGTGGCAGCGGCCGCTACTTCATCCTGGTCGGGCGCGACAAGGTGCTGGCGCATCGGCGGCTGATCGATCCGCGCGGGCTCGGCCTCTCGGACGAACGGCCGCTGCCCACCATCAAGGAAATCGACGATCCGGTGCTCGCCAGCATCTGGAATCCGCCGGTGCGCAGCGCGCAGATCGACCGCGCGCTGGGCTCGCTCGGGCATGTCGTCGAGGTCGATGGCCAGCGCTGGGTGTTCGTCTATCGCGAGCTCGCGCCGTTTTGGGCCGGAACCCTGGCTGGTCGGCCAGTACTTCCGGATCGAGGAAGCCACCGGCGACCTCGACCGGTTGACCAACGGCGCCATCGTCGGCGCGGCGACGCTCGTCGTCGCAGCACTCCTGGCGCTGCTGATCGGGCTCAGCATGGCGCGCTCGATCCGCACCATCACCTCGGCCGCCGAGGCGATGGAACGGCTCGAGTTCGACCGGCCGTTCCACCGCCGGTCGCGGCTGCGCGAGATCGACGATGCCGGCCACAGCCTCGACAAGGCGCGCGGCGCGCTGAAATGGTTCGGCGCCTACGTGCCGCACCGCCTGGTCTTCCGGCTGATGGAGCTTGGCGAGGATGCGGTGCGCTCGCGCCGGCGCGACGTGACGGTGATGTTCACCGACATCGTCGAATTCACCCCGCACGCCGAGGACCTGCCGGTGCAGGAGACCGCCGATCTGCTCAACCATCATTTTGCGCTGCTGGGCGCCTGCATCGAGCACGAGCACGGCGTGATCGACAAGTACATCGGCGACTCGGTCATGGCGGTATGGGGCGGCTTGTCGAGGATGGACGACCATGCCGACCACGCCGTGCGTGCCGCGCTGGCCATCGTCGAGGTGATCCGCGAGGACAACGCGATCCGCCGTGCCGCCGGCCAGCCAGCGATCCGCGTGCGCATCGGGCTGCATTCGGGCCCGGTCGTGGTCGGCAACATCGGCGCGCCCGGCAGGGTCAACTTCACGGTGGTGGGCGATACGGTGAACATCGCCCAGCGCTTCGAGCAGCTCGGCAAGGAGTTCATGGTCGCCGAAGACGAGGTCGTCGTGTTGGCCAGCGGCAACACGCTGGCCGCGGTCAAGGATCGTGAGGCCGCCGGCATTTCCGTGGTCGCGCCAGTGTTTCGTCAGGTCAAGGGTCATGAGCGACCTGTCGAGGTCTACCGGCTGGCGTGACTGTCTGGACGTAATGCCGTTGCGACCGCTAGTGTGCGGACGTCGTCTTCGCGTACCCAGGAAGGGCGAGATATGAATCGGCGCACCATGCTGGCGTTGTCCACCACGATCCTGGCGGCGGTTCCTTTCCATGCGCTCCGAGCCCAGGAAGCGAACAAGTCTTTCACCGCCGAGCAGCTCGACCAACTCCTGGCGCCGGTCGCGCTCTACCCCGATGCCCTGCTGGCGCAGACGCTGATGGCGGCGACTTACCCGCTGGAGGTGGTCGAGGCGGCCCGCTGGTCGCAAACCAATCCCAATCTCAAGGGCGACGCGGCGGTCGCGGCGGTCAAGGACAAGAGCTGGGATGTCAGCGTCAAGTCGCTGACGGCCTTCCCGCAGGTCCTGGCGATGATGAACGACAAGCTCGATTGGACCCAGAAAGTCGGCGACGCCATGGTCGGCCAGCAGAAGGATGTCGCCGATTCCATCCAGCGCCTGCGCGCCAAGGCGGCGGCGGCCGGCAACCTCAAGAGCAACGGCCAGCAAAAGGTCACAACCCAGGCGTCGGGAGGCGGCAGCGCGATCGTGATCGAGCCGGCCAACCCCGAAATGATCTACGTGCCCTACTACAACCCCACCTGGGCCTATGGACCGTGGCCCTATCCCGCCTATCCGCCATTCTACTATCCGCCGCCGCCGAACTACGGCTATGGCGCGGCTCTGGCTACCGGCATGATGTTCGGCCTAGGCGTGGCGGCGGGTGCGGCGATGTTCGGCGGCTGGCATTGGGGCTGGAGCGGTGGCGGCTGGGGCAACAGCTACACTTCCGTCAACGTCAACCGGGCGACCACCATCAGCGCCAACAATTTCGACGCCAACAAATACCGCAACGGCCAGTGGCAGCACGACGCCGCGCATCGCGACGGCGTGCCGTACCGCACCACCGCCGAGCGCGACCGCTTTGGCCAGAATCGCCCGGGCAGCCAACAGCGCGAGCAGTTCCGCGGGCAGATCGACGATCGCGGCGCCGCGGCCAATCGGGAGCCCGCGAATCGCGCCGGGACCGCGCAACGCCCGCAACAGCGCAGCAGTGCTTTCGACGGCGTCGACCGCGGCCAGCAGGTCAATCGCGACTACGACCGCGGCCGCTCGTCGTGGGGCGATCGCGGCGGAGTCGGCGGCGGCTTCCGGGGAGGCCGGCGATGAGCGGCACGATGTTGCGGCGCGGCCTGCTGGCCCTCGCCGTTCTGGTCGGCTGCGCCGCCGGTTCGGCCGCCCAGCAATCCGCCAAGGTGCAGGGTTTCGCCACGGCCGAGGCGGCTGCGGCCGCCTTGACCGACGCCGTCCGCCACAACGAGCCCAAGGCCATCGCGTCGATGTGGGGCGCCGACTGGCGCGACTTCGTGCCCGCCTCCGATGACGACGTGAAGCGCCGCCGCATGGCCTACCTCGCCGCCTGGGACGACAGCCACAAGCTGGTGATGTCGGGCGACAGCAAGGCGATGATCGAGGTCGGCAAGTCGGGCTGGACACTGCCCGTCCCCATCGTCAAGGACGGCACGGAGTGGCGCTTCGACGTCGCCGCCGGCCTCAAGGAGATGGTGCTGCGGCGCATCGGCTACGACGAGCGTTCGGTGGTCCAGACCATGCTGGCCATCGTCGACGCCCAGGACGACTATGCCGCCCGCGACCCGATGAAGACCGGCTCCCCGGTCTATGCCAGGCGCCTGCTGAGCACGCCCGGCAGCAAGGACGGTCTCTACTGGGAGACCCGGAAGGGCGAGCCGCCGAGTCCGCTGGGACCGACGGTCGCCCGGGCCCAAGCCGACGGCAAGGCGCCGGACGGTCACTACGGATACCATTTCCGCCTGCTGTATTCGCAGGGCCCGGCGGCGCCGGGCGGCGCCCACGACTATATCCTGAATGGCCGCATGATCGGCGGCTTCGGCGCCATTGCCTGGCCGGTGGCGTATGGCGAGACCGGCATCATGACCTTCATCGTCAACCACCAAGGTGTAGTCTATCAACAGGACCTCGGTCCCCAGACCGTGCAACGTGCGGCCTTGATCACGAGCTTCAATCCGGACAAGGGTTGGGAGAAAGCGGACACGACGCCTCCCTGAGGGGCGATCTAGCGGGAGAGAAAGATGATGAGAAGCAAGATCCTCATACTGCTTGTTGCAGCGGGCTTCCTCGGCGGTTGCGAGAACATGTCGCCCGGCCAGAAAGGCGCGGTGACGGGAGCGGCGCTGGGCACGGGCATCGGCATGGTGGCGGGCGGCAGCTTCGGCGCGGTGGTCGGCGCCGGCCTGATCGGCGGCGCGGCGGGCTACCTCACCGGCACCGCCATCGGCAACCAATAGAGAGGGGAGTCCGACATGAACGCCAAGTCCCTCGTCGCCGCCGGCGCGCTGCTTCTCGTATCGCTCGCTGCCCTGGCGCAGACACCGACGCCTGCTCCCACCCTCACCTTCGACCGGGCGGTTTTCATCACCTGCAAGGAAGCGCACGCCATGCCGCCGGAAGCGCGCAAGGCGCTGGCCTATTACCTTGCGGAATACTCCGCGCGCTATCGCGGCGTCACCATTCCCGAAGACAGCCGCGGCGCGCAGATCGGCTTCCTGGTGCGTGGCGGCTGCACCCTGGCGCCCGACGCCTACCTGTTCACGGTGATCGACCGTGCGATCACCGCCGAGGCCAGCAAGCTGCCCAAGCGGCAGTAAGCCCGTCGCCGCGGTCGACGTCCGGCCGCTTGTGGTGCTATCCTTCGGGCAAATCACGGCCCGGAGGAAACCATGTGGGTCCGCAATGCCTGGTACGTCGCCGGCTGGTTGCCCGAGTTCGCGGCGGGCTCCATCCACGCCCGTACCATCATCGATCGGCCCATCGCGCTGTACCGCACCGCCGACGGTGGGCTGACCGCGCTCGAGGATCGGTGCTGCCACCGTTTCGCGCCCCTCTCCATGGGCCGGCTGGAGGGCGACGACCTGCGCTGCATGTATCACGGGCTGAAGTTCGCACCCGACGGCCGCTGCATCGAGATCCCCGGCCAGAAGCTCATCCCGCAGAGCGCCTGCGTGCGCCGCTATCCTGTCGCCGTGCGCGGCAGCTGGGTGTGGGTCTGGATGGGCGAGGCCGCCGCGGCCGACCCGGCGGCGATCCCGCCTTCGCTGGCGCTCGACGATCCCGGCTACCGGCTGAAAGCTGGCCATCTCGACTACGCCGCGCACTACCTGCTGATCGACGACAATCTCCTCGACCTGTCGCATCTGTCCTTCGCGCACGAGAAGACGCTGGGCCTCGACATGCCGCAATGGGCCGACGAACGGCCGCGCATGCTGGCGCAGGAGCGCGGCCTGCGCGTGCAGCGCTGGCTCACCGACCATCCGCCGCGCGGCTTCATGAAGAAGAAGCTCGGCGAGCGGGTCGACGTCTGGAATTCCTACGACTTCGTCTTTCCCGGCGTGTTCCTGCAGCGCACCAGCTTCTATCCGGCGGGGACGGCCCGGCAGAGCGGCGGGCAGGAGCCCGATCGGCCGCCGCTTTTCCTGCGCATCGACGAGCAGGCCGTGACGCCGATTTCGGAGCGCACCTCGCGTTATTTCTATGCCGCCGGGGCGCGCGCGGACGACATCGACCCCGACCGGCTCGAGCGGCTGTTCGCCGTCACCGAGACGGCCTTCGGCGAGGACAAGGCGCTGATCGAGGCCCAGCAGAAGCTGATCGACCTCGAGCCGGACCGTCGCATGCTGCCGACCAGCCTCGATGCCGGGCCGACCCGCTTCCGCCAGCTGGTCGACAGCCTGCTGGCGGCCGACGGTGCGCCGCCGGCCGCGGTCAGGTCAGCTTCACCATGACGTGCTTGGCGTAGGCCGGGCGCGTCGCCAGCCGGTCGTACCAGGCCCGGAGGTTCTTGAGCGGAGGGCGCTCGATGTCGAGGGCGTGGTAGCGGTGGACGAAGCAGCCGACCGGGATGTCGCCCATGGTGAAGTGCGCGCCGCCGAGGTAACGGCGGTCGGCGAGATGGGCGTCGACGCGGCCGAACAGCTTGCCGGCGTCCTCGGCCGCCTTCTTGATCGCCGTCATGTCGCGCTTTTCCGCCGGCGTGCGGATCAGGCCCCAGAAGCAGATTCGCATGCATTCGGAGATGGTGCTGAGCTGCCAGTCCATCCAGCGGTCGGCCTCGCTCCTCTGCCCGGGATCGTTGGGCCACAAGGTGCCGGCGGCGTATTTGGCCGAGAGGTAGCGCACCGCCGAGTTGCTCTCCCAGATCACGCGTCCGCCATCGTCGATGGTCGGCACGACGCCGTTGGGGTTCATGTCGAGGTACCATTTCTGGTCATTGCCGCCGAAGGCGCCGCCGACGTCGGTGCGCTCGTATTTCAGGCCGCATTCGTCGGCGGCCCACAGCACTTTCATGACGTTGATCGAATTGGCGCGTCCCCAAATTTTCATGACTCGTCTTCTCCTGCTATCAGCATTCCCATTCAGCCGTGCCAGGGCCGATCCGGAGAAGCTGCTTCGTGTTGGGATTGTCGCCGGGCTGCGGCGACACTCCCTCGAACCGCACGTGCGAATCGTCGATCCAGACCGGGTTGGGCCGCGGGAATGAATTGGGGCCGGCACCGGCACAAGCCGGCATTGTCGACACCTCGAGCACCTTCGGCGGATCGGCCGTCATGTCGACGACGTTGAGGTCCACGCCGGACATCAGATTGGATAGCAAAGCGACGGCATGGCGTGCCGATGGCGACAGCACCGGCGCGGCGGCAACCCGAGTCGTGCGACCGTCCCGCTCCGAGACCAGGTAGGCCATGCTGTCTTCGTAAAGGCCAACGGTTACGACGTAGTAGCCAAGCGCCGGCCACCATGCTGCCAATCGGTGCCTGCGGAATCGATCGGCCTCGCACGCGGCTTGATCGTCGCAGTCGGTGATTTTCAGTGTCCGGTTTTCCCGCAGCTTGAGCTTCAGGACAGGACCGTCGCGAAGGGCGCGGTCGGGGACTGCGGCCAGTATGGCCGCTTCGGGTCGGTCGGCCGGCTTCGCGCCTTTGAGCGTCGTGCAACAAGGCTCGTTCTCGATCGTCATTTTCGAGCCCCACAGCAAGCCTTTGGTGGGCATAGCCGTGCGCTCCGCAGTTTGCGCCTGGGATGGCGCGGCAAGCAACACGGCTAGGACTGCGAGGACTGGCCGCAACATCGACATTCTCATATTGCTAGTGCGCCGCCGCCCAGTTGTCGCCGACGCCGGTATCGACGACCAGCGGCACCGAGAGCGTGGCGGCGCCTTCCATCACCTTGCGGGCGACTTCCTTGGTCTTGTCGATCTCCTTGTCGGGCACCTCGAACAGCAGTTCGTCGTGGACCTGCAGCAGCATGCGGCCCTTGAGCCGGGCGGCCTTGAGCGCGCGCGGCAGGCGGATCATCGCCCGCTTGATGATGTCGGCGGCGCCGCCCTGCAGCGGCGCGTTGATCGCCGCGCGCTCGGCGAAGGCGCGCATGCCCTGGCTCTTGTCGTTGATGAAGCGCAGGTGGATCTTCCTGCCGAACGGCGTCTTCACATAGCCGTTCTTGCGCGCGTACTCCTTGGTCGTCTCCATGTAGTCGCGGATGCCGGGATAGCGCAGGAAGTACTTGGCGATGTACTCGCGCGCCTCCTGCTGGCCGATGCCGAGCTGGTTGGCGAGGCCGAAGGCCGAGATGCCGTAGATGATGCCGAAGTTGATCGCCTTGGCGCGCCGCCGCACCTGCGGGTCCATGCCCTTGACGGGCACGCCGAACATCTCGCTGGCGGTGATGGCGTGGATGTCGTCGCCGCGCGCGAAAGCCTCCTTCAGCGAGGCGAGGTCGGCGACATGCGCCAGCAGCCTGAGCTCGATCTGCGAATAGTCGGCCGACAAGAGCTTGTGGCCCTTCTCGGCGATGAAGGCCTGCCGGATCTTGCGGCCCTCCTCGGTGCGCACCGGGATGTTCTGCAGGTTGGGATCGGTCGAAGCGAGCCGGCCGGTCGCCGCGCCGGTCATCTGATAGGAGGTGTGCACGCGGCCGGTCTTGGCGTCGAGCTCGCGCACCAGCGCATCGGTGTAGGTGCCCTTGAGCTTGGATATCTGCCGGTGCTCCATGATCTTGACCGGCAGCGCATGGCCCTGGGCCGCAAGGTCCTCCAGGATGCGGACGTCGGTCGCCCACGAGCCGTTCTTGTTGCGCTGGCCGCCCGGCAGCTTCTGCTCGTCGAACAGGATCTCGCCCAGTTGCTTGGGCGAGCCGACATTGAAGGGCCGGCCGGCGATCTTGTGGATCTCCTGCTCGAGCTCCAGCATCCGCTTCTCGAATTCGGCCGACAGAGTCCTGAGGCGCGGCGCGTCGATCTTGATGCCGGCCGTCTCCATGCCGAGCAGCACGGGAATCAGCGGCCGCTCGATCGTCTCGTACATGCCGACCATGTGTTCGCTGGCCAGCCGCGGCTTGAAGCGCGCCCAGAGCTGCATGGTGACGTCGGCGTCCTCGGCGGCGTAGTCGCGCGCCTTGTCGATCGGCACCTTGTCGAAGCTCACCTGCTTGGCGCCGCTGCCGGCCACGTCGGAGAACTTGATGGTCTCCTGGCCGAGATAGAGCTTGGCCAGGTCGTCCATGCCGTGGTTGTGCTTGCCGGCGTCGAGCACGAAGGACAGCAGCATCGTGTCGTCGACCGGGCCGATCTCGACGCCGTGGCGGCGGAGCACGCACATGTCGTACTTGATGTTCTGGCCGACCTTCAGCACCGCGGGGTCTTCCAGCAGAGGCTTCAGCTTCTCGATCACCTTCTTGAGCGGAAGCTGGCCCGGCAGCAGCTGGCCGGCGCCCTCCATGGGGCCGCCACCGCCCAGGTCGAGCGCGCCCTGTGCCTCGCCGCCCGGCGCGCGATGGCTGATCGGCAGGTAGGCGGCGCGCCGCCGGGTGGAATTGACGTTGCCCCACGGGCCCTCGAGCAGCGCCAGCGACACGCCGACCAGGCCGGCATTGTTGGAATCGAGCGCGTCGGTCTCGCAGTCGAAGGCGACGACACCGGCCTTGGTCGCCTCGGCGACCCACTCGTCGAGCGCCTTCTCGTCCTGGATCAGCTCGTAGTCGGCGGCGGTGAAAGGCTGGTTGGACTTCGGCACGGCAGCCGGCGCGGGCCTGGATTCCACCGGCCCCGCCTTGCTGGCCGGGGCGGCCGTCACGGGCGGCGCCACGGGTGCGGTGGCCTCGCCCAGTTCGCCGGTGAAGCGGGCCAGCAGGCTCTTGAAGCCCTGCTGCTCCAGCCAGGGCAGCAGCACGTTGGGATCGGGCTTTCTCTTGTCGAACGCCTCGGGCACGGCCGGGGTCGGCACGTCGTCCCTGAGCGTGACCAGCTGGCGCGAGATGCGCGCCAGCTCGGCATTGGCGAGCAGCGCCTCGCGCCGCTTGGGCTGCTTGATCTCGCCGGCGCGCTTGAGCAGCGTCTCGAGGTCGCCGTACTCGTTGATGAGCTGCGCCGCGGTCTTGACGCCGATGCCGGGCACGCCCGGCACGTTGTCCGTCGAATCGCCGGCCAGCGCCTGGACGTCGACCACCTTGTCCGGCGTGACGCCGAACTTCTCCATCACCGCCTCGGGCCCGAGCTTGGTCTTCTTGATCGGGTCCATCATCTCGACGCCCGGCCGGATGAGCTGCATCAGGTCCTTGTCGGAAGACACGATGGTGCAGGTGGCGCCGGCCTCGACGGCCAGGCGGGCATAGGTGGCGATCAGGTCGTCGGCCTCGTAGCCGTCGAGCTCGCACACCGTGACGTTGAACGCCTTGGCGGCTTCGCGGATCAGCGGGAATTGCGGGATCAGGTCTTCCGGCGGATCGGGCCGGTTGGCCTTGTACTTGTCGTAGATCTGGTTGCGGAAGGTGACGCTGCCGGCGTCGAGGATCATGGCGACATGGTCGACCTCGGGCTTGTCCAGAAGGTCGGCCACCAGCATGCGGCAGAAACCAAACACGGCGTTGATCGGCGTGCCGTCGGGCCGCGTCATCGGCGGCAGCGCATGGTAGGCGCGGAACAGGTAGCCCGAGCCGTCGACCAGGTAGAGGTTGCGGATCGGCTTGTTGTCGTCCTTGTTGTGGGCCGCGGCGGCGGCCGGTGCCTTCGATTTTGCCATGCTCAAGCCCTAACACACACATCGGGACGGAGGGAGACGGGCCTTGCCGGCCCCGGTCCGGCAATTTCCGCAATTTCCGCATTTTCCGCTAACGGTTTTGCGGCGGGATCGATTGGGGGTGCCACGATAATTATCGGTATTTCCGGTATTCCCGCCGGTCGATTCGAGGGTGGCCTCGACCGTAAAGGTCCCGTTGTTGAGCCAAGCCAGGATGCCCCGCATGTGCAAAAGGACCATAAAGCATACTTTAGTGACAGTCAAGTAAATTGTAGTTATGCTTTAGCCTTCGAGTGCTTTCCCGGCTGGCCCCGTCCCGGAAGCATCATTTCACCGAATTGAGCGTTGGCAGCCGGTGGCGATCCTGTGGATCGTTCCAGCCCTTGAAGTTGGGCTTGCGCTTTTCGGCGAAGGCCGCCCGCGACTCCATGAGGTCGCTCTTGGCGCCGTGCTCGTGCAGGGCGGCCGCCAGTTTCTGCATGTCGGGCCCGGGCGCCGGCCGCATCTGGCGCATCATGTGCACCGTATTGACCCGCGAGGCGGGCGGCAGGGTGAGGAGGTGCTCCGCCATCTTGAGCGCCTCGGGCATCAGCCGGTCGGCCTCGACCAGGCGATTGAGGAAGCCGACCTCGTAGAAGCGCTGGGCGGTGAAGCGGAAGCCGAGCGCCATCTCCATGGCGATGGGATAGGGCAGGTTGGCGACATGGCCGTGATTGTAGCCGCCGAGCAACCAGCGCTTGGCCTCGGAGACTTCGAACACCGCCTCCGGCACCGCCAGCCTGAGGTCGGTGCGCTCGACCAGCATGAAGCCGCCGCCCATTGCAAAGCCGTTCACCGCGGCGATCACGGGCTTTTCCAGTGTGCCCGACATGAACGGGTCCTCGATGGTCGGCCGCTGGCCGCCGGCCACGCCCCGGGCAAGCGACTCCTTCATGTCCTCGCCGGCGCAGAATCCGCGGCCGGTGCCGGTGAAGATGGCGACCTCGAGCTCCTTGCTGTGGCGGAACTCGGTCCAGGCTTGGGCGAGCTCGGTCCGCATCTCGTGGCTGAGGGCATTGAGCCGCTCGGGCCGGTTCATGCGCACCACGACCACCTGTCCGTGACGCTCGGTTTCTACAACGGCCATATCCTTGTCCTCCCGCAATCGGCTGAGACACCATAACGGGCGGCTGCCCGTCTGTCGTGATTCGGACAGTCTCTTCCGTTGCCCGATCGGTCTCCTAGATTATTGCCCTGCAATGGGAGGGATCGCCATGGATCGTGGCTTGAAAGCGCCTCTCAGCCCCAACGAGGAAGTCACCCTCCGCAGGGTTGCCTATGGGACTGCTCACCGCGAAACGCTGCGTTCGGCCGACGTGTCCCGGCTCGAGAGTCCTGGGCCTGATCAGCGACAGCAACGGCGTTCTCAGCCTGACACCCATGGGACAGCAGCGCCTTGCCGACCTGACGTCCGGAACGCCCGACAAGGTCGCTGACGATCCCCGCAGTGGCGGGGCTGACCAAGGCTCACGGCGCCGACCGGCACTGAGTTGGCGACGGCAAACGCGGCGCCGTCACAAGAGTGTCCGTATTCGGACACATCACCACCGACACGATGCCGATTGCTAATAGTGGTTCTGTCAGGCAACGTCTTGCGACCGCCTGCCGAGTTTGGTTCGAACTCGTGTTTGGTGGCCGGGAGTTCAGGTGCTCTTGCCCCCATGTGGTGGAGGAGAGCTGTGAAATCCCCGGACTACGGTTCGCGCAACCGCCTCTTGGCGGTGCTGTCCCGTAGCGATCGTGCTCTGCTGCGACCCTTTCTCGAAGTTGCCGGTCTCGATGCGCGGCAGATCATCGAAGCGCCGCAAGGCCCGATTTCCCATGCCTATTTCGTCGAGAGCGGCCTGGTCTCCGTCGTCGGCACGACCGAGCCCGACCATCGCATCGAGGTCGGCATGGTGGGCTACGAAGGCATGACCGGTCTGGGCCTCGTGCTGGGCGATGACCGGTCAGCCAACGAGACCATGGTGCAATCCTCCGGGTCCGCGCTGCGCATTTCCAACAAGGCGCTGCGCAGGGTGATGGGCACCAGCCGGACCTTGACCGCCACGCTGCTGCGCTATGTCCACGTCTTCATGGTGCAGGGCAGCCAGACCGCCCTCGCCAACGGCCGCGGCAAGCTCGACGAGCGGCTCGCGCGCTGGTTGCTGATGTGGCACGACCGCATCAAGGACGACGACCTCAAGATCACCCACGAGTTCCTCGCTCTGCTGCTCGGCGTGCGCCGCCAGGGCGTCACCGTCGCGCTGCACGATCTGGAAGGCCAGGGCTTGATCCGCTCCACGCGCAACCTGGTCCGCATCCTCGACCGCGACGGTCTGCAGCGTGCGGCCAACGGTTTCTATGGCGTTCCGGAAGCCGAATACGACCGGTCGATCGGCCTCGATGGCCTTGCCCGCGTGAGGCGTCGACGGCGGTAGCACCGATGCCTAGCTCTGGCGCGGCAGCCGGTTGCCATAGGTGTCGACTCGGTAACCCTCGGAATCGATCCGATTGCCGGACTGGTCAATCCGGTACGGCGACGCAGTCGGGCTCGCCTGGTAGCGGCGGGCCTCGACTTCGCGGTTGACGCATTGGTCGTACGATCCCGTACCTGACTGCAGACCGTAGGAATTGCAGGCAATGCGCGCATCCTCGCTGAGGCGCGTCTGGGAGTAGTCGCGGCTCACGCGGCCGTGGGCACGGGCGGCCCGCTCCTGCGAGACGCAGCGGTCAAACGTGATGGTGCCGGCGGTGAAGCCGTACTCGGTGCAGACCTGTTCGGAGCTCGTATGCGGGGCGGCGTATGCCGGAGCCGGCGGGCTCGAGTAACGCGCCTGCTGGGACGGGCTCTGGCATGCAGCGGCAAGCAGACCCAGCGATATCGCCGCGAAGATGTGGGTACGCATTGAGTTCCTTTTCGCGCGTTTTGCGCAGGGTCAACGTAAGGAACGTCCGAACGTTGCGCGCAGCGTGATTTGTCGGCGATGCCTGCGTCGGCTGGAAAGGCTGGTCGAAAAGCAGTAGAACGCAGCCACCCGCTCTCCCGCGTCATAGGAAGTCGCCTCATGCCCGACAAAGAGCCGGATTCCGCAGCCTCTCTACGACAGCGCCAGATGGCGCTGTCGCGCTGGGACAACGAAGGGGGCGCCGGTCCCGAGGGGCCGCAAAGCGAATCGGCGTCCGCCGAAGCGCAAGTCGGATGTGCCGCCGCTCACGAATGCCGAATTGGTGCAGCTCCGCATGCGCGTGATCGCGCTGGAGAACTTGGTGATCGCCCTGCTGGCGGACGCGTCCGACCGGCAGCTCGATCGTGCCCGCGAAGTGGCGGCCTACATCTCGCCCCGGCCGGGCTTCACCCATCACCCTCTGACGATCCATGCCGCCGCTCAAATGGTCGATCTGGTCGAAAGAGCCGGCCATTTCCGCAGCGTATCGTCGTCCTGAGCAGATCAGACAAATCCCAGCCCGCGACGTGACCCGCGTCCTGCGTCGCCGGTCAGTATCGCGATGAGCTCGGCCGCTTCGGGCCGGCGCCACGCTCCTCGCGGCGAGGGCGCAGGCATAGACCGTCGCCAGGTCGCAACCCGGCGGCAGGGGCGCCACGAGCACGATGCCGGGCGTGGCGAGGATCTCGGTGGCCTGGGTGCAGCCGATGGGACGACGGCTCGTCGAGGCGGCGAGCGCCCGCATGGCCGTGGCGCCGTTGGGCGCGGGCTTGAGGCGGTCGGCGAGCTCGTCCCAAAGGCCGAGCTCTTTCATCACCCTGGCGAAGTGGATGCCGGCGGTCGCCTGCTCGGGATCGGGGAAATGGATCGCATCGGCGGCGAGCAGCGCGGCGCGCAACTGGGCGGCATCGCCGAGCGCCGGCAGGGGATCGCCGCGACGCACCGCGATGGCGGTCTGGACGGCGCCGATATCCCTTGTCGATGCGCCCACGGCGTGGCCATCGCGCGCCAGCCCGTCGATCAATGCGCGGCTCAGGATCAGCACGTCGGCCGGCTCGCCCGCGAGCAGACGGGCCTTCATGGCGCCCACCGCGCCGAAGACGCCGTCGATCCTGCACCCTGTCCTGGTCTCGAACGACGCTCGCAAGGAGTCGACCAACCCCTGAGCGGCGCCGCCGCTCAAGACCCTGATCGTCTTCATTGCACCTTTGCGCCGGACTTCTCGATCACCTTGGCCCATTTATCGATGTCGCGCCGCAGGTAGGCGTCGAACTCGGCCGGCGTCATGGTCATGGGCACCGCGCCCTGCTTCGCCCAGGCCTCGCGGATCGCGGGCTTGGCGATGATCCTGGCGATTTCGGCGTTCAGCCGCTCGACGATCTCCTTGGGCGTTCCCTTGGGCGCCATGATGCCCAGCCAGATCGTCGCTTCGTAGCCCGGCACACCCGCTTCGCTCACCGTCGGCACGTCGGGCAGGACGGCCGAACGCTTCTCGCCCGTCGTCGCCAGCGCGCGGACCTGGCCCGCGTCGATGTTGCCCTTCATCGCGGTGACCGCGTCGAACATCATCTGGACATGACCGCCGATCACGTCGTTGCGCGCGTCGCCGCTGTTCTTGTGCGGCACGTGCAGGATGTCGGTGCCGCTCATGGCTTTGAAAAGTTCGCCGGCCATGTGATAGGGCGTCCCCGGCCCCGAGGAGGCGTAGGTGAGCTTGCCGGGCTCGGCCTTGGCCAGGGCGATGAACTCCTGCAGCGTCCTGGCCTTCACCGACGGATGCACGATCATCACCAGGTCCGACGAATTGACGGGCGCCACCGCGACCAGGTCGCGCATCAGCGCATAGGGCTTGTTCGAGAGCAGGGTCTCGTTGGTCGTATGGGTGTTGGACATCATCAGGAGCGTGTAGCCGTCGGCCGGCGACTTCGCGACGATGTCGGTGCCGATCACCGCGCCCGCGCCTGGTCTGTTGTCGATGATGAACTGCTGTTTCAGCACCTCCGACAGCTCCTGCCCCAGGATGCGGGCATAGACGTCGGCCGGCCCGCCCGGCCCGAAGGGCACCACGATCTTGACCGGCTTGTCGGGCCACGACTGCGCGGCCGCCGGCACGGCCAGGGCGGCGGCGGCTGCGATCAAGAGGCCGATTTTTGCGATCCAGCGCATGATTTCCTCCCGGATGCCCACGTCGTTGATCGCGTGGTTGCGGGCGAGTCATGCCACGGCGCCCGGAGCCGCGCCACCCTCAGGTCGTCATCGCCTGCGCCGGCCGCCGGCGCGGCAGGCAGGCCTGCACCCGCCGTACCAACGATGCCAGGATGACGCCCACGATCATCAGCACGAACACCGCGATGCCGTGCTGGGCGGTCGACCGAGCGAGCGCCCTCGAAGGCGTTGACGGACACCACGATGCGGGCCGGGAGGCCCGCAGTCCGGCTTGATTTGTTAGTTCGTTGGACCCGGATAAAGCCACGGCGTCGCGGCACGCGCCTTGGCCTGATGGGCCGCGATCTCGTCCTCGCGCGTGAGCGTCAGCGCCACCTCGTTCAGGCCCTTGAGCAGGGCGTCGCGCCGGATGCCATCGACCTGGAACGAGATCTTCCGCCCGCTTGGCGTCACGACCGTGCGGTTGTGCAGGTCGACGCTGAGGCGCGGCTCGCTGTTGCTGCCCGGCCGGGTGGCCGCCTCGAGCTCGGCGGCGATGGCCAGGACCTCGGCGCGCGGCAGCTGGATCGGCAGCACGCCGTTCTGGAAGCAATTGTTGAAGAAGATCGGCCCGAAGGAGGGCGCGATGACGCAGCGCACGCCCATGCCCATCATCGCCCACACCGCGCCCTCGCGGCTCGAGCCGCAGGCGAAGTTGTTGTCGGCGACGACGATCTCGGCCCCGCGATAGGCCGGGTGGTGCATGAAGAAGTCGGGATTCTCGCTGCCGTCGGGCAGGTAGCGCCACGGCTCGAAGGCGTAGGGGCCGAGCTCGGCCTGGGCCACGTCGCGCAGCCGGTGGATCGGGATGATGATGTCGGTGTTGACGTTCTGCCGCATCAGCGGCGCCGCCTTGGCATCGAGAACGGTGAAGGCTTCCATGGTTTTCCCCGTCTCAGATCGAGCGGACATCGGCGATGCGGCCGGCGATGGCGGCGGCCGCGGCCATCGCCGGGCTGGCGAGATGCGTGCGGCCGCCCGGTCCCTGGCGGCCGACGAAGTTGCGGTTGGACGTCGACACGCTCCTCTCGCCCGGCGCGATCGTGTCGCCGTTCACCGCCAGGCACATCGAGCAGCCGGGCTCGCGCCATTCGAAGCCGGCGTCGAGAAAGACGCGGTCGAGGCCCTCGGCTTCCGCCATGCGCTTGATGTTCTCCGAGCCCGGCACGACCCAGGCGCGCACATGGCCCGCCACCTTGCGGCCCTTGGCGATCTGCGCGGCGTCGCGCAGGTCCGACATCCGGCTGTTGGTGCAGGAGCCGATGAAGACCCAGTCGACCCTGGTCTCCTGGATCGGCACGCCGGCCGTCAGCCCCATGTAGTCGAGCGCCGCCTGCATGGCCTTCTGCTTGTCGGGATCGCCGGCCAATTCAGGGTCGGGGATCCTGTCGGTGACCGGGATGACATGCTCGGGGCTGGTGCCCCAGGTGATCTGCGGCACGATCTTGTTCACGTCGACTTTCACTTCGGCGTCGAACACCGCATCGGGGTCGCTCGCCAGCGAACGCCAGTCGGCGACCGCCTGGTCCCACAGCAGCGCCCGTGGGCGCATAGGGCCGGCCCTTGAGGAACGCGAAGGTCTTCTCGTCGGGTGCGACCATGCCGATCTTGGCGCCAAGCTCGATCGAAAGATTGCAGACCGTGAGCCGGCCCTCGACCTCCATGTCGCGGATCGCGCTCGCCGGCATATTCGACGGCGTAGCCCGTGCCGCCCGCCGCGCCGATCTGGCCGATGAGATGCAGGATCATGTCCTTGGGCGTGACACCCGGCTGCGCGCTTGCCGTCGAAGGTCACGCGCATGCGCTTGGGCTTGGGCTGGACCAGCGACTGCGTCGCCAGCACGTGGATCACCTCGGTGGCGCCGACGCCGAAGGCGATGGCGCCCATGCCGCCATGGGTGCAGGTGTGGCTGTCGCCGCACACCAGCAGGGTGCCGGGCAGGCTGACGCCCTGCTCGGGCCCCATGACATGGACGATGCCCTGGCCCGGCTGGCCGAGATCGAACAGCTTGATGCCCCAGCGCTTGGCCTCGTCGCGCATGAAATAGAGCCGCTGCGCGTAGGGCTTCAGCGTCTCGTGCGTGCGGCCGGGCTCGGTCGAGATGACATGGTCGAAGGTGGCGAAGGTGAGATCGGGATTGCGCACGCGATAGCCCGCGTCCTTGATCGCCTGCAGGCCGCGGCCGCCGCCGTCATGCATGAGATGGCGGCTGATGTGCAGGAGCGCGTAGCCGTCGCCCAGATCGGCGATGACGTGGCGATCCCAGATCTTGTCGAAAAGAGTCTGTCCCGGCATGTCGTTTCCTCCCGCCCGATCTCGCGCCGCGCGGACCCGCACACCACCATCTTTCGGCGTTGCCGACAACGGGTCAGGGCGGAAGGAAAGACCGCTCAGCGGCTCGCCTCGTTTTCCTCCCCACGCAAGGCGTGGGGAGGTGTCAGCGTCTTGCGATGACGGAGAGGTCATGAGCATCATCGGGGTTGCTCATGACCCCTCCGCCCGCTGCGCGGGCACCTCCCCCTGCGCAAAACGCAGAGGGAGGAACAAGATTATTCCGGCTTCTGCCCGTCCTCGCCCCAGCCCTTCTTCTCGGCCTCGAAGAACGAGGCGAAGACCTTGCGGATGGTGCTCTCGCCGATGTCGCGGGTGATGAACACGACGCGGCTCTTGCGGTCGTCGCCCTCGGGCCAGGCGTCGAGCGTGGCCGGCGGATGGAAGACGTGCTGCACGCCGTGGATCACCACCGGCTTGTCGGTGTCCTTGACGTTCAGGATGCCCTTCATGCGCAACAGGTCCGGTCCGCGATAGGTCACCAGGGCGTCGAACGCCGCCGCCACCGTCGACCAGCTCATCGGCTCGTCGAAGGTCATGCAGAAGGAGCGGATGCGGTCGTCGTGGCGGTTGACGTTGTGCGGATCCTGCTCGCCGTGGCCGTGGTCATGATCGTCGTGCCCATGATCGTGGTCGTGGCCGTGGTGATGATGGCCATGCCCGCCGCCCTGCTCGTGCTCGTAGGCTTCCTCGTGCAGCCAGCGCTTGACGTCGGCGCTCTTGGTCTCGGGATTGTAGAGGCCGGCATTGAGGATCTGGTTCGGGTCGACCTCGCCGTCGGTGATGGCCTGGAACGGCGCACCGGGATTGAGCTGGTGCAGCCGGCTCTTGAGCTCGGCCAGCTTGGGGGCGTCGGCGATGTCGGACTTGGTGAGCAGCAGGCGGTCGGCGACGGCGGCCTGCTTCACCGCCTCCTCGTGGTTGTCGAGCGTGCTGGCGCCGTTCACGCCGTCGACCGTGGTCACCACGCCGTCGAGGCGGTAGCGCGAGGCGAGCAGCGGGTCGGTCATCAGCGTGTGCAGGATGGGGGCGGGGTCGGCCAGGCCCGTGGTCTCGACCACCATGCGCTTGAACGGCGTCACCTCGCCCTTGGCGCGCTTCAGGAACAGCTCGCTCATGGTGCGCACCAGGTCGCCGCGCACCGTGCAGCACAGGCAGCCCGAGTTCAGGGTGACCATGCCCTCGTCGTCGGACTTCTCTACCAGGAGATGATCGAGCCCGATCTCGCCGAATTCATTGATGATCACCGCCGTGTCGGCGAGCTCGGGCCGGCGCAGGAGCTTGTTCAGGAGCGTGGTCTTGCCGCTGCCTAGGAAGCCGGTCAGCACCGTTACCGGGATGCGCTGCTCGGCGGCGTTCTGGGTGTCGCTCATCTTTGGTCTTCGCTCCTGCTTCGACCCGCCAAAAGCGCCCGGCCTTCCTGAACGTCTTCCACGCCCGCGCGAGCTTGCGGCGGCGGCGCTTGTCGCCGGACGCCGCCTGCTTGGCGAGGGCCTTGAGCGGCTTGGCCGCGTCCTCGGTGGGACGGGCCGCCGTCGCGAGGTCGGCCAGCACATGGGCCGCCACCGTGCGATCGTTCAGGGCGCCGAGCGCGCTTTGCAGGCGCACTGTCGCCTCGATATAGGGCTTCGCCCCCCTGGACGCAAAGGCCGGCAGCAGGAAGGCAGCCGCATAGCGCAGCTTCTTGAGGGCGATGCGCAGCCTGTGCAGGCCGGCGGCGTCGAGCGTGTCGAGCTTGCGGCCGCGGTGCACGACCTTGCGGTGGCGCGCATCGAGCACGGTGCGGGCGAAGGCGTCGAGGCGGCCGTGGGCGCCGGCCGGGGGCAGGGCCGCGAAGGCGTCGAGCTGGCGGTCGAAACCCGCAAACCGCGCGCCGGCCAGGGCCGAGCGGGCCCGTTCGAGATGGGTTTTGGCGAGGCGATTGGCGATCCGCTTCACGAGCGGCGGCACGTCGCTCACGGTCTCGTAGAGAAAGACGTGCAGGTCGCGCGCCGGCGCGCATTCGCCGGCCAGCCACTTGGCCTCGGCCGACAGCGCCCGCATGACGGGCCCGTCGACGGCGCTCCTGAACAGGGCGAAGGCGGCGCGCAGCCGCCGCAGCGCCACCCGCGTCTGGTGGATGCCCTCCGGCCGACGGCTTTCCAGCACGACGGCACGGTATTTCAGGAGGTCGGCGCGGCACTCGGCCACGATGTGCCGCAGCGCGACATCGGGGGCGGTGTCGGGGGCGAGACCGGTGTCGGGAGGAGCCATTCAGGCCCGACCGTAGCGGCCGGTCGGGGCCGGGCAACCGCAAAGAACGACACTCTCGTGAAGGTTTTGTTGCAGCATCCGGACTGAGGTTTCGCGGCCTTTTCGGGCGATTTTGCTGCCCCGCCCGATGGTTAGCCGGCAAACCGCGCGGCCGTTTCCGGTGGCGGCCGATGGCCGGGCTGCCTTAGAGTCGCTCCCATGAGCATCGATGCGGCCGCTTTCAAGAAGGGCATGCGACACCTCGCGGCGAGCGTAACCCTGATCACCACCCGCCATCGCGAGATCCGCGGCGGGCTCACCGCCACGGCGGTCTGCTCGGTTTCGGCCGAGCCGCCGCAGATCCTGGTCTGCGTCAACAAGACGGCGAGCGCCCACGACCCGATCGGCGAGGCGGGCTTCTTCTGCGTCAACATCCTCTCGCCCGACCATCGCAAGATCGCCGAGCGCTTCGCCGGCATGGATGGCGTCGAGGGCGACGAGCGCTTCCTCGACATGGGCGAATGGTCGACGCTGTCCACCGGCGCGCCGGTGCTGAAGGGCTGCCCGGTGTCGTTCGACTGCCGCCTGGTGACGCGGGTCGCGGCCGGCACGCACACCGTCTATATCGGCGAGATCGTCGACCTCACGCTCAACGCCGATGCCACGCCGCTGCTCTACGCCGACGGCGCCTTCGTGCATGTCGA
>CAWJJJ010000015.1:0-766870 GCA_963843185.1 uncultured Alphaproteobacteria bacterium | reverse complement strand
GTCGGGGGCCACATTGGAGACAACGCGAAATTCCCAGTTCGAGGACCCATGGAAACGATGCTGAAGGGCGCCGCGCCGCAGGCCGCCCCCGCCGACCTCATCAAGGACAGCGACCAGACCAAGTTCGCCAAGGACGTGCTCGAAACCTCGCGCACGGTGCCGGTGATCGTCGACTTCTGGGCGCCGTGGTGCGGCCCTTGCAAGCAGCTCCAGCCCGCCATCGAGAAGGTCGTGAAGGCGGCCAACGGGGCAGTGAAGCTCGTAAAGATCAACATCGACCAGAACCAGATGCTGGCCCAGCAGCTGCGCATCCAGTCGATCCCGGCAGTCTATGCCTTCTTCGGCGGCCGCCCGGTCGACGGCTTCATGGGCGCGGTGCCCGAGAGCCAGATCAAGCAGTTCGTCGATCGCCTGATCCAGGCCGCCGGCGGCGCGCCGGGCGCCGAGGCCGGACCAGCCGATGAGATTCCCGAGCTGCTCGAGCACGCCAAGGCGGCGGTGGCGCAGAACGACTGGGACTTGGCCGCGCGCGTCTACAGCGAGATCCTCGGTCTCGAGCCCGCCCATGTGACGGCGCTGGCCGGCATGGCGCGTTATCACGTCCAGACCGGCGACCTCGAGCAGGCCAAGGAGCTGCTCGGCCAGGTGCCGGCGAAGGACAAGACCAACGCCGATGTCGTCACCGCGCAGGCCTCGATCGACCTTGCCGAGAAGGCCAAGGAAGCCGGCCCCGTCGACGTCCTCAAGGCCAAGGCCGCGGCCGATCCGAAGGACATGCAGGCGCGCCTCGATCTCACCATGGCCTACTGGGCGAACAACGAGCGCCAGGAAGCCATCGACGAGCTGCTCGCCATGATCAAGGCCGACCGCAAGTGGAACGAGGAAGCCGCCCGCCAGCAGCTCCTGAAGTTCTTCGAGGCGCTGGGCTTTTCCGATCCGCTCGCCGTCGCCGGCCGCAAGCGGCTGTCGACGCTGCTGTTCTCCTGAGCGCCGGCGCGGGCGGGGCATGACGGACCGCGCACCGGCACGCAATCCTTTCGAGCCCGCCTTCGAGCAGCTCCCCGAGACGCTGCCGATCTTTCCGCTGTCGGGCGTGCTGCTGCTGCCCGGCGGCAAGCTGCCGCTCAATGTCTTCGAGCCGCGCTATCTCGCCATGGTGTTCGACTCCCTGGCCGGCCATCGCATGATCGGCATGGTCCAGCCCCAGCAGCCTGGCGGCTACGCCGGCGATGGCCTGCCGACCGACGATGGCAGGCCCAAGGTGCACAGGGTGGGCTGCGCCGGCCGCATCGTCAGCTTCAACGAGACCGAGGACGGCCGCCTTCTGCTGGCCCTGAGCGGCGTGTGCCGCTTCGAGATCGTGCGCGAGCTCGAGCCTGCCCACGGCGGCTATCGCCGCGTCTCCTCCGTGTTCTCGCCCTACCGCGCCGACCTCGACCATGCCGACGACCAGGTCGAGCTCGACCGCGAGCGCCTGATGGCGGCGCTGGCCGCCTTCTTCCGTGGCCGCAACCTCTCGACCGACTGGGACGCGGTGAAGCAGGCGGCCGACGCCAACCTCGTGACCTCGCTGTCGATGGTCCTGCCGTTCGGCCCGGCCGAGAAGCAGGCGCTCCTCGAGGCGGCCGACACCGTGGCCCGGGCCAAGCTCCTGATCGCCTTCCTTGAAATGAGCGCCTTCGGACAGCAGTCCGACACGCCGCCGCGGCGAGCTAATTGAACTGGCCAATTAGGCGGCCAAACGACCGCTTCCGTGCTATAAATCGACCAACCAAAATAAGGACCAAACCGCACGATGAGCCCTCCATCGGACGATCCTGCTGCCGCGCCGCCGCGCCGCGCCGGCGTCGATCCCAAGCTGCTGGAAATCCTGGTCTGTCCGGCCACGCACGGGCCGCTAGAGTACGACGCCGCGGCCGGCGAGCTGATCAGCCGCAAGGCCGGCCTCGCCTATCCGATTCGCGACGGCATCCCGATCATGCTGGTGAGCGAGGCGCGCACCTTGAGGGACACGCCATGAGCGCCGCCGACTCCTTCCCCAAGGCCGCGCCCGACGAGGGCAGCTACGAATTGACGACGGCGCCGTGGCCGACCGAGCTGCGCGTGTTCAAGGAGGAAGGCCGGCTGGAGATCGAGTTCTCCGACGGCTGCACCCAGTCGCTGCCGGCCGAGTACCTGCGCGTCGAAAGCCCCTCGGCCGAGGTGCAGGGCCACGGTCCCAGCCAGAAGAAGATCGTCTCCGGCCGCCGCCACGTGAAGATCGCCGCGGTCGAGCCGGTCGGCCACTACGCCATCCGCATTGTGTTCGACGACAAGCACGACACCGGGATCTTCAGCTGGTCGTATCTGCGCGAACTCGGCGACACCTATGCCGAGCGCTGGGCCGCCTACCAGGCCGCCCTGCTGTATCGCGGATTGAGCCGCGATCCCTAGAGCGCGATGAAGACCGTCATTGCCGGCGCCGGCCTCGGCGGCCTCACCGCCGCGATGTGCCTCAATCGAGCCGGCTTCGATGTCGAAGTGTTCGAGGCGGTTGGCGAACTGCGACCGCTGGGCGTCGGCATCAACATCCAGGCGGGCGCCGTCCGAATCCTCTCCGGCCTCGGCCTCGAACCGGCGCTCGCCGCGACCGGCATCGAGACGCGCGAGCTGCGCTACGCCAACCGCCACGGCCAGACCATATGGGCCGATCCGCGCGGCCGTCATGCCGGCCTGCCCTGGCCGCAATTCTCCATCCATCGCGGTGAGCTGCAGATGATCCTGTTCGACGCCGCCCGGCGCATGCTGGGCGCGGAGCGGATCAGGTTCGGCCGGCGCATCGCAGGCTTCGAGCAGAAGGGCAGCAAGGTCAGCGCCCGCTTTGCCGATCGCGACGGCAAGATTGTCGAGACCGCCGATGCCGACATCCTGATCGGCGCCGACGGCATCCACTCCGCGGTGCGCGCCCATTTCTATCCCGACGAAGGGCCGCCGAAATGGCAGGGCATCCTGATGTGGCGCGGCGTCACCGTGGGCAAGCCCTACCTCGGCGGCGCCACCATGGTGCAGGCCGGCCACCACAACCAGAAATTCGTCTGCTATCCCATCAGTCGAGCCCATGCCGATAAGGGCGAGGCGCTGATCAACTGGATCTGCGATCTGCACATGGGCGACGGCGCCATGCTGCCGCGCGAGGACTGGAACCGGCCGGGCAAGCTTGCCGACTTCCTGCCGCGCTTCGCGGACTGGAAGTTCGACTGGCTCGACGTGCCGGGCGTCATCCGCGCCGCCCACACCATCCTGGAATTCCC
Organism: uncultured Alphaproteobacteria bacterium; assembly: GCA_963843185.1. Classification (GTDB taxonomy): domain Bacteria; phylum Pseudomonadota; class Alphaproteobacteria; order Reyranellales; family Reyranellaceae; genus Reyranella. Next base: position 763,580 of record CAWJJJ010000015.1, on the reverse strand, counting down.
CATGGTCGATCGCGATCCACTGCCGCGCTGGTCGCACGGCAGGATCACGCTGCTGGGTGACGCCGCGCATCCGATGTATCCCATCGGCTCCAATGGCGCCTCGCAGGCGATCATCGACGGCGAGGCGATCACCGAGGAGCTTTCGGCCGGCGCCGATCCGGAAGCGGCGTTGCAGCGCTACGAGCGCCGCCGGCTGGCGCCGATGGCGCGTATCGTCGAGAGCAACCGGCGCAAGGGCATCGACGTCATGCTCGACATCGTCGAGCAGCGCGCGCCGCAGGGATTTTCGAACCTCGAGACCGTGCTGCCGGCCGAGGAGCTGGAACGGATCGTCGGCGACTACAAGAAGCTCGTGGCCCAGGACCGCGAGACGCTGCTGAAGATGGCCCGTGCCCGATAGACCAGCGCCCAATAAAAACCGGCCCTTTTGGGGGACCGGCCTTGGTGGCGGTTTGACCCGGCCATTACATCGCCGGCCACCACTGAGCGAGACTATGCCCGAAAACGATGACAGGATTATGGCAGTGATAAAACGCTGGGGGCGCGCCACTCCAGTGGCGCGATCTTCCTTTGGCGTCGACAAAGACGCGCGACTCAAGGCGAAGATTACTTCGCCTGCGGAGTTGCGCGCCCCCAGCCCATGACCCTCGGCCGCGCCGTCGCCACCGTCGGCGGCTTCACGCTGCTGAGCCGCCTCGTCGGCTTCATCCGCGACATCGTGCTGTCGGCGGTGCTCGGCTCGGGCGGCGTGGCCGACGCCTTCTTCGTGGCTTTCAAGCTGCCCAACTTCTTCCGCCGGCTGTTCGCCGAGGGCGCCTTCTCGGCCGCCTTCGTGCCGCTCTTCGCGCGTGAGCTGCAGGCGCATGGCCGCGACCAGGCGCTCGCCTTCGCGCGCCAGGCTCATGCCGCGCTGCTGCTGGTGCTGCTGCCCTTCACCGTACTTCTGATCCTCGCCATGCCGGGCGTGATGACGCTGCTGGCGCCCGGCATGCGCGACGAACCGACCTTCGCCATGGCCGTCGAGTTCGGCCGAATCACATTCCCCTACCTGCTGTTCATCTCGCTGACCTCGCTCTATGGCGGCGTGCTGAACAGCATCGACCGCTTCGCCCATGTCGCGGCGACGCCCATCCTGCTCAACCTGGCGCTGATCGGCGCCCTGCTTGGCCTGACACCGCTGCTGCCCAACGGCGGCTATGCCGCCTCGATCGGCGTGGCCATCGCCGGCATCCTGCAATGGCTGTGGCTCCTGATCGCCTGCGCGCGCGACGGCGTCGGCATGAAGCTGGTGCGGCCGCGCTGGACCGAGCGCGTCGCCCGCCTGGTGAAGCTCGCCACGCCCGTCGCCATCGGCGGCGGCGTGCAGCAGATCAGCACCATGCTCGACGTCGTGTGGGCCTCGCTGCTGCCGGTCGGCACGATCTCGGTGGTCTACTACGCCGACCGCATCGCCCAGTTGCCGCTGGGTGTGGTCGGCATAGCCATCGGCACCGCCCTGCTGCCGCTCCTTGCCCGCCAGCTCCGTGCCGGCCAGGCCCAGTCGGCGATGGCCAACCAGAACCGCGCCGTCGAATTCGGCCTGCTGCTCAGCCTTCCGGCGGCGGTGGCGCTGTGGCTGCTGGCCGATCCGATCATCCGCATGCTGTTCGAGCGCGGCCGTTTCGGGCCCGACGACACCTGGCGCACCGCCGGCGCGCTGGCGGCCTTTGCCGTGGGCCTGCCGGCCTTCGTGCTGGTCAAGGCGCTGACGCCCGGCTTCTTCGCCCGCGAGGACACAAGGACGCCGCTCTATATCGCAACCGCCGCGATCGGGGTGAACGTCGCGCTCAACATCGCCTTCCTCTACGGCACTACCCTCGCCCAGGTCGGCATCGCGCTCGCCTCCTCGCTGTCGGGCTGGCTGAACGCGGCGCTGCTGGCCACGGTCCTGCGCCGGCGCGATCAGTGGATTCCCGACGAGCGGCTCGTCTCGCGATCGATCCGGATGGTCGGAGCGGCACTCGCCATGGGCGCCGCCCTGTGGGGCGCATCAGCCGTTCTGGCGCCGCTCCTCGCGCATCCCAACCTTGCCGGCATCGCCGCCTTGCTGGGCGTTTGCGCCGTGGGCGCGTTCGTCTATGGCGCGCTGGGCGCGGCGCTGGGGATCGTCCGCTTCTCGGAGCTCAGCTTCGTCATGCGCCGCCAGCCCGGCCTCAAATCAGTCGACCCAGGCGAACAACCGTGACGCCGGCCCTGAGCGGCCGGTTGATCGACGGCATCACCAGCACGCAATCGTCATAGGGCGTCGTCACCGGTTCGCCGTCGTCGTGGCCCAGCACGGTGCCCGCCTTGGCGATCACCTGCTGGCCCTCGAAGCGCCGCGCCGGCGTGAAGTTGCCGCGCTTGGTGGCGATGGCATGGGTGACCTGCACGACCCTCTGCGTGGCCGGCGTCGGCTGCTTCCAGTCGGCCGGCAGGTCCGCCGCCTCGACGATGCCTGTCTCGACCAGGAAGCGCGCCGTCACGTCCTTGGCCACCACCACCGACGAGGCGCGCCAATGCTGGCCGGTCTCGATCAGCAACGCGGTCTTGGAGCTTTTGGGATCGCCGAAGGCGCCATAGTCGCGCATGCGCTTGCCGGCGGCGTGGCCGCGGTCGCGCACGATGTCGACCGGCGTGCCGAGCTTCTGCGCCAGCGCCACGCCGCGCTCGAGCGGCCCGCACAGCATCAGCGGCACGCAATCGTCGTGCATGGAATGAAGATCGAGCAAAAAGTCGGCGCGTTCGACGAAGGGCTTGATGACCTGCGCCCGCCTGGTCTCGAGCGTGGTCGCCGGCTGGTCGAGCCGGCCCCAGGTGCGGTTGAAATCCTCCTCGACCATGCGCGACTTGAAGGGGTTCCTGGCATCGAAGTCGAGATAGGCCTCGATGTTGTTGAAGGAGAAGATCAGCGTGCCCTGGCGCAGCGCCAGGCCCCTGTCGAGCAGCGCATCGACCACGACGGCGCCGGACACCTCGTTGCCGTGCGTGAGCGCGGCCACCATCACGGTCGGCCCGGGGTTGCCGCTGTCCTTCACATGGACATAGGGCGCCTCGCCCTTCTCCCAGCGGCGGAGATCGGGGAAGGAGAATTCGATCGGGGGAGTCTCAGACATTCGCGGGCAACCGTCGCATCGGATGAAGAAGCTCCCTTATGGGTAGCCTGCACCGGGCACCGCGACAACCATGGTGTCGACGCAGGACCGCGATCTCGCGCCGGCCTCGGCATTGGGGTCCGTCGCCATGCTGACACAGAAGAGCGTACGCCGGTCCTCGCCGCCCAGCACGCAGGCAACTCCGCGCCGGCCGGGAACCGCAATACGGTCCAGGAATCGCCCGTCCGGTGCGACGCGAACGAAGGATTGCTCGTCGAGCAAGCTCACCCAAACGGCCTGGTCACCGTCCAGGCAAATACCGTCCGGCGCGCGGAACTGGCCGAACCGCCGGTCGAAGTCGAGCGCGCCGTCGGCGCGGATATGGAAGCACGCCAGGCAGTCGCCGTTGGTTGCGGCGACGATCAGCTGCCGGCCGTCCGCCGATATCGCCATACGAGGATGATCCGCCCGTAGGGTCCGCTCTTGATGCCCGACTTGAGATCGAATCCGAGGTCGCCGACATAGGCCCGCCCGGTCCTGTCGGTGACCATGTCATCGATCGTGCCCGTGATCGCGGAAAGATCGGCATAGTCCACCGGCTCGCCGCCGCCGCATCGGACAAGCGAGCGGCCATGCATGTCGGTGACGACCGGTTCGCCGTTTTGCAGGAAGCCGAGGCCGACCGGCGTCCCCTTGAGGGCGCAGGCGATTTCGGGTCTTCCCTCCGGCGTCACCGAGATCAGCGTCCGGGCCGCGGCGTCCACCAGCCACAGCCGACCGTCATGCCAGCGGGTCGCCCCGAAGTAGCGTCCGCCGTCGAGGAGCGGCCTCAGGCTTCCCGATACCAATTCGGCAGATCCCACGTGTTGTTGTCCCGGTCACTCAACTCCGCCGTGAGCTTGTTGCTCATGGCCGCCGCTTGGGGCGGGGTCACCAGCGGGATCACGACCTGGTCGTTCACCGCCATATCGTTCAGCTTGACGAGCATGGCTGTACGCTTGACAGGATCGAGCTCGACCTAGGCTGCCTTGTGGATCTCATCATATTCCTTGTTCTGCCAGCGTGTGATATTGCGGCCCTGCCACTAGTTGGCCTTGGTCGACGCCTCGTTGGACAGGAACTGGCGCAGGAACACTTCCGAGTCAGGCTGCTGCATGCCGTTGCTGTATTCCTGCAGATCGCAATAGAACTTGGTGTAGGTGTCGGGGTTGGCGACGTCCGACGCATCCTGAGCGGCGAGAGGACATTGTTGGTGGCGACCAGGGGCCAGTTCGAATAGGTCGTGTCGAAGATCGTGTCGGTGCTGGTGCCGGGGCCTTGCGTGAAGGCGTGGGACATCAGGACGCCCAGCAGCGCGAAGCCCGCGTCGCTGTAATGCCAGAATTTTCCCGGGCCGTAGGGTGGCGTGAAGTGCTGGAGGAAGGTCACGAGCTGGGCAAAGGTGAAGTTGCCCAACGCCGTCTGGCCGCAGGGCGGGTCGGGATAGCCGGCGCTGTGGGTGGCGAGGTGCCACAGATGGAGCGCCTGGCCCTCGAAGAAGTTGATCCTGGCGCCCGGGGGCAGCAGGTCGGTCACCAGCGTCGCGCCGGAGACCGGCAGCACGGATTTATTGAAGTTGCCCAAGGCCAGCAAGGTCGCCGTGACCACCTTGGTGTTGGAGCCGATGAAGAAGACGATGTCCTCGGTCGCCACCGTGCCCCTGCCCTGGTAGAGCGGCACGTTGCCGAAAGAGGAATAGCAATGTCCGTCGGCGCTGCCCGTGGTGACGCCGACCAGGATTCCCGGATACTGCTTGTTGGCAGTCAGCGGGGTGAAAATGGGCGAGAGGGTGTCGTCGATTTCCTGGCAGCTGAGCATGTCGACCTCCCCTTGGCGTGGCCTGGCGGCCCAGTCGCCACTTTACCTGATCGCGCCGCCTCTTTACCTACAGCGAGTGCCGCAACGGAGAGGATTATCGTGACCTTACCGCTCGAAGGCGTTCGCGTGATCGAGGTGGGCCAGGCCCTGGCCGGCCCGCTGGCCGGCGTGCTGCTGGCCGACATGGGCGCCGACGTGATCAAGATCGAGAAGCCCGACGGCGGCGACGACGCCCGCATCTGGGGTCCTCCCTTCGGGCCAGACGGCGTGACCTCGCTCTATTTCTACAGCCAGAACCGCAACAAGCGTTCGGTGACTCTCGACCTCAAGCTGCCGGCCGACGTCGAGAAGCTGAACCGCCTCTGCGAGACGGCCGACATCCTGATCCAGAACCTGCGGCCGGGCGTGGTCGACGAGATCGGCATCGGCCCGGAGGCGATGCTGAAACGCCATCCGCGCCTGATCTACTGCTCGATCTGGGCGTTCGGCTACCAAGGCCCGATGCGCCTGAAGCCGGGCTTCGACCCGCTGCTGCAGGCCTATGGCGCGATGATGACCGTGACCGGCCGGGCCGAGGATCCGCCGACCTTCTGCGGCGCCTCGATCAACGACAAGGCGACGGGCATGTTCTGCACCATCGGCGCGCTCGCAGCACTTCGCATGCGCGACAAGACGGGCAAGGGCTGCCTGGTCGACACCTCGCTGTTCGACTCGGCGGTGCATTGGGTCGAGGGGCAGGTCAACAACTACCTGGCCAACGGCACGGTGCCGCAGCGGCACGGCACCGGCGGCGCGGTGATCGTGCCCTACCAGCTGTTCGAGACGGCCGACCGGCCGGTCTGCCTGGCGCCCGGCAACGACCGGCTGTGGGCGCGCTGCGCGCAGGTGCTGGGCCATCCCGAATGGGCCACCGATCCGCGCTATGCCAGGAGCGCGGCGCGAGTGGAGAACAAGGCGGAGCTGCTGCCGCTGATTGCCGAGGCGATGCGCGGGCAGACGCGCGCGCATTGGCTGGCGGCGTTCGAGAAGGCGGGCGTGCCGTGCAGCCCGGTGAACGACATCGCCGAACTCGCCGCGACCGAGCAGCTCGCGGCGGTGGACCTGGTGCATCAGCTTCCGGAGGGCGGGCCGCGCGTGGTGGGGTTGCCTATTTCGTTCGATCGCAAGCGGCCGCGCTCGGCACGGACTTCACCGAAGCTGGGCGAGCATACGGATGAGGTGTTGGGGCGGCCTGCGAAGTGAGAGGCTCATTTATTCTTCGGATCCGGACGCAACCGGTCGATTTCCGACTGCGCCACCATGATCAGCTTCATCACGTTGACGCGCTGGATGACCAAGCTGGTGTTCCCCGGCGTCGCCTTGAGGTCGGCGGTCACCGTGTCGAGTTGCTGCCGCAACCTCACCAAGGTGCTTTCCAGCGCAGCGAGCCGCTCGGTCATGTTCAGGGACTCTCTTGCATAGCCATCGGACCATAGGCCACCCATCGCGTCGATCGTCCATGGTCTGGTAAAGAAGATATTCCCAGAGTTTGGCGTCGGAAACGACTGCGCAGAGATGCGTTGCTCCTCACCTCGTCGGCAAACTCCGTCTCGCGGCACCGCACTTGAGTTATTGGAGCGCTCACTGTGAGAAGGTAAGGCACACAGCTTCTCAGACCAAACCGAGCGTCACTAATCGTCGCTCGGAAGTCGCAGAAGTCCTTCCTTTTCGCTGATCTGCGCGACCGCTACCAAGTGCTGCACCCGATCAAGGACAGTCGATCTGAGCTGAGAACTCATAGCGGCAAATCCAAAGGCCTCGGCCACGGCACGAGCCGCCTCGTCCGCAGTTATCGCCACGCTGCGTTCCACCGACTGAAGAATGGCGACGTCGATTTCTGCCGGGGGCAAATAGTCAGTCTGGCGAAGACTGATCGACGATACGCGACTTCTATCACGAACCTGAACAACTCCGCCCGGTGTTGCCCAAAAGGGACCACCACTCACCGTCCCATTAGACTTGGCAACTGCGAGAGCCTTCTCGACGTTCGCCCGAATCCTTGTGCCCACTCTCTGAGCGCCCCATGCACGTGCAACGCGTTTGGCAACCTCGTCGACGTGAATAGGCTGCTCTACCAGCACCACCTCCGTCACGTACTGCGCCAGTAGTCCGGGAGGAACAATGTGCGGCTCTTCATATGAAGCGATCTTTGGAATTGCCGCCTCACTGTAGGGTGCCGACACAGCTTCGGCTTGCCGCGATGCTTCGCGTTCGATCTTGATCGTCGCCTCACGAGCCTCGCGATCTGCCTCCAAATCAGATTTATGAGCCGCCTTGGCAGCATCGATGGCAGCCAGGAGTTTTCTAAACTCGGCCTCGGGTCGATTAAACCAATCTGTGCTCCAAATTCTATGGAGCCGCCATCCTTTCAACTCCAACACTTGCTGCCTTAACCGATCTCGTTCGCGTGCCCACAAGGCGCTATGGTACGTTGCGCCATCACACTCGATGCCGAGCAAGTAAGAGTTGGAGTAACTCGGATCCCGCACACCGATATCAATCCTAAAACCTGCGGACCCAACTTGATAGTCCACCTCGTAGCCTGCAGATCGAATTCGATTTCCGACGGCAATCTCGAAGTCGCTGTCTGCTTCTAGTCCCGTAGACAGGGGCACATCTGGCTGACCAGTCTCCGCAAGCTTCAAGTAGGTATGCAGGATGCGACGTCCAACGGGCACGCTGGCCCCGCGCAGCTCAATGTCGGCGTGACTAATCGATGAGAAGATTTCGCAACGTACCTTCGCGCGCGTGAAAAGCACGTTCAATCGTCGCTCGCCGCCGTCGGAAGACACCGGCCCAAAGCCTTGCGCCATATATCCGTCCGCGTCGCGCGCGTAACAAATCGACACATAGATAATATCGCGCTCATCGCCTTGCACGTTCTCGAGGTTCTTCACAAAAAAGGGCTCTTCTCTCGATCGGTCGAAGAAGCTTTCAAGTTCAGAATATCGCGCGCGGAGTATTTCAAGTTCCGCCAATATGGCGTCACGCTGGGTCACAGAAAGAGTGGCAACTCCCAAGGAGTGATTTGGAGTTTCGCGTGCATGCGCGATAACCGACTCTGCGACGGCGCGAGCCTCGACTACGTTTGTTCTTGTCTTACCACGGTCATATATGCCGCTCAGACGCCGAAATATCAGACCATCGCGACCTGCCAACTCGGGGCTTGGCGGAAATTTTAGCTTATGTTCGTAAAAGGCCTGATTTGACACCTGAATGAGTGAAGGATGTCGCGACCTATAGTGCCACTGTAGAGTGCGAGCAGGCAGACCGCGCGCCTGGCACAAGGTGAGTATGCTCTCCATCGCCCCTGCTGAAACTGTCGTCGGCGCACCAGCTTCTGGCTCAACATCCACATCATCTGCAATTGCGCCAATAGTGCGATCAAAGAAGCTGGTTGGCGGGAGCTGCTTATTGTCCCCCACTACAACGATGCTACCGCCTCGCGCTATCGCCCCAATTGCATCTTCGGGTCGCACTTGGCTCGCTTCATCCATCAACACGAGGTCGAAGAAAACACTCCCCGGAGGGACAAACTGCGCAACCGATATGGGACTCATGAGGAAGACCGGCTTTATCCTTTGAACGGCTTGACCCGCATTCTCCATCAACTTCCTTATCGAAGCATGGCCTCGGCGACGAGCGATCTGCCCTCGCACATAACCCATCTGCCCTTGAGCGCCCGATGGAATACCCGCGGTATGCTTGGCTGCAATCTCTCGTGCAGTCGCGACGAAGAGTTGGCGCTCCAGGTTCCGGAACCGCTCGACCAGACTCGTACGTTCATCACCTCGAAGTCTGCCGAGTTCCGGTGCGCGCTCAATCAGAAAACTCCACATAGCTTCGGCTCGTGCAAATTTGTACGCGTCTATCGCCCGTTCATGAGCAAGCACGCCAGAGCCGAGCCGATCGACGACGGGATTCAAACCGACGGCGCGACACTCACCTTCAGTGGCGATCAGGCCGAACCATTCATCGACACGGTCGAATTCCAAAAGCCAACTGGCTACCCGGTCGACAATCGACTTGATACTAGGCGGCGGATTGGCATTGCCGAATGCTACGGCTATGTCTAAATCGAGCGCCGACTGTACGGCAGCCCAGCTTTCATTGACTGCAGTCAATAAGGATCGTAGTTGACCAGCGGCAGCCGCTACAGCATCGACATCAGAGACGGTGCGGATAGCGCTATCTAGTGTAGCAGCGGCACCGGAAAGATGCCGTCCTGCAACATACCAATTGATCGCAGTTCGGAGCGCATCTGTCTTTGTCCGATATCCGTTCCAGTCAGCTCCAAATAGTGCCTTCCCCCGACCGTCTTCCTCCGAGAGCAAGCGAGATGCCAGTTGCAGAGCAATAATCGAATCTAAACGTCGCATACGCTCTTCGCGCGTGTTTGTTGTGCCTGCAACCGATACAGAATCGATTAGCGCAACCGACCGACGAAATTCGCCGCTGAGAAACCGAAATATGCTTCGACCACGTGCCGCGACGGTCTGACGTGCAGCTAGCCAATTCTGGGAAAGGCCCACCTCGGACGTATGTGTCGCAACGTCTACACGGGCCGACGATACGTCGTCGACCGCTTGCAGCAGCGCAAGTGCACCGGGTGGGTCCCTCCGAAGGGCCTCATGTTCAATCAGATGTCGTATTTCACTTGGAAGCTGCTTTAGGTGTTCAAGCCACTTAAGCACGTCCACGCCGTTCGTCTTAATGTCTTCAGGCATCTCGCCAACGAGACTAACTCCGTGAGCAATAGCGGCGAGCGCAGAAACCCCGGTTGACTGAAGCCTCTCAAGTTGCGGCCTGAGGCGTTGCATATCGACTGGTGTCAGCCGCTTTCCGACACCGCGCCAGGGATGGCTAGATGAAGGTCCTGACTTCGCGATGCGAGAAACCAAGACCTCCAAGGCTGCAATTGCCCGCTTACTTTCTTCCGCGCCTTGCAGTTGTTCCAGACTGACCGAGAAATCCGGCGGCTTAATGCCGCTCTCCCGTGCCTTCACAAGGAGAGCAATCGTCTGGAACGGTGTTTCAGACAGATTACCTATGGACGTATGAAGCAGCTTTGAAAGCTCGTTCAGTTGATCGCGCGCAATTTTGGTTTGTGTCGCGATGTCCTGGGCTCCGCCTGCTACGCTCCCAAGATCCAGCGTGCGCCCTAGTTCTTCCAGAACCGCCTTCTTATTCGCTTTGTGTGAGTGCAATTCCAAGCATAGCGCGTCGAGTCCATGGGACCGCAAACGGTCATGGACAACCTGCAGAGCGGCCATCTTTTCCGCCACGAACAGAATGGATTTGCCGCCGCGCGCCGCTGCTGCGATCACGTTGGCGATGGTTTGAGACTTGCCTGTACCAGGCGGTCCCTGAACAACCATATTGCGCCCATCAGCTGCCATCTTGACGACGGCGGCTTGAGACGAGTCAGCGTCCAGTACATGACCTAGGTCCGCAGGATCGAGCAGTTCATCAAGATTCTGCTCTTCAGTGATCGGCAAAGGATCATCGGCGAAGCCATCCGACAGCAATCCAGAGACGATCACATTTTGATCAATGCGTTTTGCTTCGGGCCATTTCTCGGGATCCAGGTCACGGTATAGGAGAAACTTCGAGAACGAGAAGAAGCCAAGCAGCATCGAATCCCGCTCTACGTTCCACCTCGTCTTTGTCGAGATCGCTTGTTCAACAAGCCGATAGTAGTCAGACGGCAGCCACTCATCGCCTTCTGGCAACTCTGGAAGGTCAATCCCGAAGTCTTGCTTCAGCTTTGCTTGCAGAGAGAGATTGACCTCTACGTCTTCCTCGCGCCGCTTCAGCTTGAAGCGGCTCCTGACTCGATCCCGCTCAAGCGTTACTGGAATGAGAAGTAGCGGCGCGAATCTTTCGATGTCCGAATTGTCGGCTTCGAACCACTTTATGAAACCAATAGCGAGGAACAGAATATTCGCACCCTGCTCTTCCTCGAAGAGAACACTATCGCGTTGAAGTGTAAGCAAGCGCTTCTGAAGCGGTTCCGCCTGGAGTCTCGTCTGCAATCTGCTGTCTTTGTGCCGCGGAGCTAAGCCGTCTTCGCTCGGTTCGTCGACTGGAACGTAAACTGGCACCACAGCAGAGCTGTCAGGAAGTTCTTCACTCTCACTGTCTGATTGGGACGTTGGTTGTGCAGTCTCGTTGTGAGCGAAGGTGAAAGCAGAGCCTTCTCGCCAAAGTGAGGTGAAGACGTGGTCTGCTTTCTCATCAATTATTTCGAGCACATTCGCTCGAGAACTTCTTAGCGGTGCGCTGACAAGCCGATTCCGCGTACCAATGTCGAGTAGATTGCGACGCAATATCTCGATTTGCCGAGCCATGGCCGGATCAATCGCGTTGCCCTGCTGCGCGCTTCCAGAACCAGCAGCACTGCCCTTCGCGGATGGCGTTGATCCGTTTGTGTGCGCTTCATGCATTCGCTGTATTTCTCCAACTCATCGATCTGGCTTTGGCAAATGCTATCGCCGATAAACGCCACAACCAGCGGGTTTTCGGGCGAAGGCCAAGGCACCTATTAATTGAGCTAAGCTAATTGCGCGTCCACACCATAACACCGGCCATGGCGCCCCGCGCCTTATCATCGCGGCGTGTGCCACGACTAATCCAACTAACTGCTGAGACATCGAGCAATACGCTAAGCTGTTGACGTTCCTCGTGATCTTGAGCGTAGAGACGTAGCCCAAAGGGAGATCGCAGGCTGCATGACAGTGGCTCAGGTCCATCACCAAGGCGTTAAGCGCCCTGTAGTGATGGAGACCGGGTGCTATTTCGTCTGTCGGCGATCTTAACGTCGCGCACCGTTCTCACCGCCCGACAGCAGTATCCTTCAGCACCATGTCCGCCGCCTTCTCCCCGATCATGATCGAAGGCGCGTTGGTGTTGCCCGAGGTGAGCGTCGGCATTATCGACGCATCGGCGACGCGCAGCCCGGCGATGCCGTGGACGCGAAGCTGCGAGTCGACGACGGCCATGGCATCGCTGCCCATCTTGCAGGTCCCGACCGGGTGGTAGGTCGTTTCCGCCGCGCTCTTCACCCAGTCGATGATTTCCTCGTCGGTAGTCCGCTCGGTGCCGGGCGCCATCTCCGTCACCTGCAGCGCGGCCATCGCGGGCGCGGTCATGACGGCGCGGGCGATGCCTACGGCGCGCACGGTGAGCGCGGCATCGACCGGCGACGACAGGAAGTTGAAATTGATCACGGGCGGTCGCCGCGGATCGGACGAGACGATGTGGATGTGGCCCTTGCTCTCCGGCCGCATCGGATGGGCATAGCAGGTCATGCCGGACTGGCGCGCGATCCTGGCACCGCGGGGGCCCGGCTCGGTCAGCATCGGCACCCAACCCAGCAGCAGGTCGGGCGCGGCAAGGCCCTCGCGCGAGCGGACGAAGGCGCGGATCGGCGCCGCCACCGCGCCCAGCAGGCCCTGGCCGGAGAGCGCGTAGCGCAGCGCCTGGCGCACGAGGCCAAGGCCGCGCGCGGTGTCGTTGTAGGTGTAGCCCCGGGCGCCGATCGCCCAGCGGGTGCGCGGCGCATAGTGGTCGCGCAGGTTCTCGCCGACGCCGGGCAGGGCGTGGCGCACGTCGATGCCCAGCTCCTTCAAGCGCTCAGGCTGGCCGATGCCCGACAGCTCCAATAGTTGCGGGGAATTGATCGAGCCGGCGCTCACCACGATCTCGCGCGCGGCACGGGCCTCGCGCATCTCGCCGCGCACGGAATAGCGGACGCCGGTGCAGCGCCTGCCGTCGAGCAGGAGGGACTCGGTCAGGGCGCCGGTCTCGATGCGGAGGTTGCGGCGTTTGCGGATCGGGTCGAGATAGCAGCGCGCGGTGCTCATGCGGCGGCGCGAAGCGATCGTCGCCTGGCTCATGGCGATGCCGTCCTGGCGGGCGCCGTTGTAGTCGGGATTGTGGACGATGCCGACCTCGCCCGCCGCCTTGATCAATGCGGCGAAGATGGGATTGCGCGGCTCCGGGTTGGTGACGCGGAGCGGCCCGTCGCGGCCGCGAAAGCGGTCGTCGCCGTCGCCGTCGTAGCTTTCCATGCGCCGGAAGAAGGGCAGGACGTCTTCGTAGCTCCAGCCCTGGTTGCCCATCTGCGCCCAGGTGTCGAAGTCCTGCGCCTGGCCGCGCACAAAGGCCATGCCGTTGATGGCGCTGGAGCCGCCCAGCAGCCGGCCGCGCGGCACCGGGAGGCGGCGGCCGTTGGTATTGGCCTCGGGCTCCGAGGCGTAGAGCCAGTTGGCCTTGGGATTGGTCAGCAGGCGGGCATAGCCGATCGGGATGTGCGACCAAGGATGCGAGGCGGGACCGGCTTCCAGCAGCAGGACCCGGTGGCGTTGGTCGGCCGACAGCCGGTTGGCGACGACCGCGCCGGCCGATCCGGCGCCGACCACGATGTAGTCGTAGGTTTGCATCATCTTCGGGACGCTCGCAGCATGAGGTCTTTGTTGTGCGCCTCGTTCGGCGTTTCCGCTATTGTCGGAAAGACCAGCGTATCGCCTTCCGGAAACGTGCCGATGTCTCCCCCCGTGCAGCCTGTTGCGAGCGACGAGAAGCTGCCGGGGTCGGCCGACGTCGTGGTGATCGGGGCGGGCATTGCCGGCAGCGCCGCCGCCTACGCGCTGGCCAAGAAGGGCCTGTCGGTCGCCCTGCTCGAAAAGGGCCGGGCCGGCGCCGAGCAGAGCAGCCGCAACTGGGGCTGGTGCCGCCAGCAGCATCGCGACCTGCGCGAACTGCCGCTCGCCATGAAGAGCCTGGAAATCTGGGGCGAGCTCAGCCGCGAGCTGGGCGTCGACACGGGCTTTCGCCGCACCGGGCTCGTCTACGTCACCACCCGGCCGGCCGACCTCGCTTTGTGGGAAGCGTGGACCTTGCGCGCCCGCGACCACCAAATGCACAGCCGGGTGCTGAGCGCCGCCGAGGCCCGGGCGATGACGCCCGGCAGCACGGCCGAGTGGATCGGCGGCGTGCACTCGCCGACCGACGGCCGCGCCGAGCCGTCGCTCGCCGGACCGGCCATCGCCGAGGGTGCGCGGTGGCGGGGGGCCACGATCCATCAAGACTGCGCGGCGCGCGGGCTCGAGACCGAGGCCGGCAAGGTGTCGGGCGTCGTCACCGAGAAGGGTGTCATCCGCACCAAAGCGGTGCTGTGCGCGGGCGGCGCCTGGAGCTCGCTGTTCTGCCGCCGCCATGGCGTCCGCCTGGCGCAGGCCAGCGTGCGCTCGACGTCCTTCGCCACCCGGTCCGCGCCGGCGGTGACCGAGGGCGGCCTGTCGATGCCCGACGTCACGATCCGCCGCCGCCTCGACGGCGGCTACACGGTGGGGTTGGGCGGGCGCGGCCGGGTCGAGCTGTCGCCGCAGGGCCTGCTCTATGCGCGGCAATTCTGGCCGACCTTCCGCAAGCGCCGCCAGGGATTGACGTTCGGTATTGGCCGCTCGTTCTTCGACGGGCCGGAGGCCTTGCAGCGCTGGTCGCTCGATCAGGCCTCTCCGTTCGAGCGGCAGCGCATCCTCGATCCCGCGCCGGATCCGGCTCTTGTCCAACTGGGATTGACGCGGCTTGCCGAGAATTATCCGGCGCTGGCCGGGCTGCAGGTGGCCGAGGCCTGGGGCGGGCTGATCGATTCGACGCCCGATGCGATCCCGGTGATCTCGGCGGTGGAGGCCCTGCCCGGCCTGCATCTCTCGACCGGCTTCAGTGGCCACGGCTTCGGCATCGGGCCCGCGGCAGGACGGCTCGCCGCCGACCTGATCGCCGGCGATCCGCCGATCGTCGATCCCCATCCCTTTCGCTACAGCCGTCTCGTCGACGGCACGGACCTGGGCGAGCCGGGGATGATGTAGCAAGCCTCGTCATCCCGACCGAAGCGAAGCGGAGTGGAGGGACCTCGTCTTCGTCGCCAGGTCCATGAACAGGTCCCTCCACTTCGCCTCGCTACGCTCGGCTCCGGTCGGGATGACGGGAGTTTTTTTGCATCCGGCGCGTCTTGCCCTTTCCGCCATGGCTCGTCACAGTGCCGCCGCTCCGAGGATCCCTGGAAATGAGTCAGCGCTAACCCCATCCGTTTCGGTCTCCTGTCGACAGACAGGAGGAGCACGGCTTGCCGTGCGTGCGCGCTGTTTCCTCGGAGCTTGTCTTGTCCCATCCCCTTCTGACCGCGCCCATAGGGCCGGCGCTGCTGCGCCTGTCGGGCCCGACCACGGCCGTCATGGCGCTGCAGATCCTGGTCGCCATGGCCGACATCTGGATCATCGCCCGGCTGGGCACCGATGCGCTGGCGGCGATCGCGCTGGTCTTTCCCTTCATGGCGCTGATGGTGAACAGCGCCAACGGCGGCATCGGCGGCGGCGTGGCCTCCGCTTTGGCGCGCGCGCTGGGGGCCGGGCGGCAGGCCGACGCACGCGCGCTCGTGCTGCATGCGCTGGTGCTGGGCGTGGCCTTCGGCCTTGGCTTCACCGCGCTCGCCTGGACGGCGGCGCCCGCCTTCTACCGCCTGCTGGGCGGCAGCGGGCTGGCGCTCGAGCGCGCACTTGCCTTCAGCGACGTGTGGTACGGCGGCGCCACCGTCGTGTGGCTGAGCGCCTTCCTTGCCGCCCTGCTGCGTGGCAGCGGCGATACCGCCACGCCCGCCCGCGTCATGGTGATCGCCTCGCTGGTCTATGTGCCGCTGGCGGGCGTGCTGGCGCTCGGCCTGGCCGACTGGCCGGGGCTGGGCATCGCCGGCCCCGCGATCGCTTCGATCGCCACCACGATCGGCTCGGGGCTCCTGCTGGCGCGAGCCCTCTGGAGCGACAGGTGGCGCGACCGGCTGGGCTTCGCGCCGGCGCTGCTGGGCATTCGCCTGCAGCGGAGGTTGTTCGGCGAGATCCTGCGCGTGGGCGTGCTGAGCGTGCTGGGCACGCTCACCTCCAATACGACCGCGATGCTGGTGACCGGCCTGGTCGGCAGCTTCGGTGCGGCGGCGCTGGCGGGCTACGGCGTGGGCCTGCGGCTGGAATTCATGCTGGCGCCGCTCGCCTTCGGCATCGGCACGGGGCTCGTGACCCTGGTCGGCGTGGCGGCCGGCGCGGGCGCCTGGGCGCGCGCGCGGCGCGTGGCGTGGATCGGTGGGCTTGTGGCCTTCGCCGCGATCGGCGCGATCGGCGGGGCGGTGGCGCTGCTGCCCGGGCAGTGGGCCCGGCTGTTCACCGCCGATCCGCCGGTGATCGCCGCCAGCGTCGCCTACATCACGCGGGTGGCGCCGGTCTATTGCCTGTTCGGCATGGGGCTGGCGCTCACCTTCGCCAGCCAGGGGGCGGGGCGCATGACGATGCCGTTCCTGGCCGGCATCGCGCGGCTGGTGGTGACGGCGGCGGGCGGGTGGTTCGCCGTCGAATGGCTGGGCTGGGAACTCGACGGCGTGTTCGCGGCGATCGCGGCGGGGATCGTCGCCTATGGGTGTTTGATCGCGGGTTCGCTGCTGGTGGCGCCGTGGCGAGGAAAGGCTTGAGGCCCCCTCTTTCCTCCCCAGTCTTCTGGGGAGGTGTCGGCCTCATAGGCCGACGGAGGGGTCGGAAGCATCGTTGGTGGTGCTCATGACCCCTCCGCCCGCTACGCGGGCACCTCCCCTTCGCGGAATCCGCGAAGGGGAGGAAACTAACGTCGCATGCGGCGTTGGCGCCTGAAATAGACGAAGGCTGCGATGGCGATGGCAAGAACGACGAGCCACAGGATTTCGGTCGAGCCGTCGCCGTTGTCGGGCGAGAGGCCGAAAAGCTGTTCGATGAAGTCCATGGTTTGTCCCCGTTGTTGGTCCGGATGAGCTAAGCCGCCGTCACGTGCCGCACGCGGGCCTTGGCGAGGGCGGTGTTGAGCGCGGCGATCTCGCCGTCGACCAGCGCTTCGAAGCGGGCGACCTCGCTGTCGACCTTGTCCATGACCTCGCGCGACACCGCTTTCGTCTGGCTGGTGGGTGCTGCGTCGGCGGTGGTCGTCATCGCAATCATGTCGAACAGCGTGTCGTTCAGGCCCGCCGGGTTGCGCAGCACGTCGCGCACCGACTTCCTTTGCGGATCGACCATCACGCGCTCGATGGCCGAGAGCTTCTCGCCGAGGGCGAGCGCACGGCGGCGGAGCGCCCGCTCCGACTTGCCGGCACGGTCGGCCGCCTCGGCGAGCTGGCGCTTCATCCGGCGCAGCCGGTTGAGCGCCTGCTTCAGCTTGGAGAGCGAGGCCACGAGCTCCTTGTGCAGGGCGAACTGG
This sequence comes from uncultured Alphaproteobacteria bacterium, assembly GCA_963843185.1. Lineage (GTDB taxonomy): Bacteria > Pseudomonadota > Alphaproteobacteria > Reyranellales > Reyranellaceae > Reyranella. The sequence goes on along the minus strand of CAWJJJ010000015.1, from coordinate 746,298 downwards.
GCGGCGTAGTCGGCCGGCGTCGTGGGCAGGCGCGGATCCTTGACCACGGTGAAGCCGGCCGAGCGGGTCTTGCCGCCGACTTCGAGATCGACGGCGTAAGTGCCGGGAACGACGGTCGGGCCGGGCGGGTTCTCTGGGTCGGGCACCAGCGGCTTGGGCCGGGGCGGCGCCAGGCCATAGTCGATCCTGGTGGGACCGGGATGCTTCATGTCCCAGACGAAGCGGTTCAGCCCCGCCTTGGTGCCCGGGCGGCGTGGCTCCGGGATATCCTTGTCGTCGCTCGCCCAGGCGGCGACCTTGCGGCCCGCCGAATCGCGGAAGGTGAGCGTCACCGGCTCCTTGGCGTCCTCGGCCAGCCAGTAATAGACGATCGCCCCGTTGGGCGGATTCTCGCCGACATCGAGATGCTCGCGCACCCGCGTGCCGTCGGGCCGTTCGACCATGACCGTGCTGCCGTCGATGCCGAAGGCCGGGCCGTAGGCAATACCCGTGCGCACGTTGGCGCCGGCGCTCCAGTGCAGCTTGGTGCGGATCGCCGTGCGCGGCGCGAACAGGCGCGTCGCCTTGCGGCTCTCCGGTTTTCCCTGGGCGGCCAGGCCGCGCAGCGCCGTCACGTCGTCGAGGATCCAGAACGAGCGGCCGTGCGTGGCGGCCACGAGGTCGGCGTGCTTGAGCTTGAGGTCGTAGACCGGCACCACGGGCAGGCCGCCCGTCATGCGCGTCCAGCTTGCGCCGTCGTCGAGGCTGAAATGGACGCCGGTCTCGGTGCCGAGGTAGAGCAAGCCGCGGGCCACGGGATCGGCGCGCACGACACGCGTGATCTCGTCGGCCGGCAGGTCGCCCTTGATCGATTTCCAGGTGCGGCCGCCGTCGCTGCTCTTGAACAGGTAGGGCCTGTAGTCGGCCAGCTTGTAGCGCGTGGCGGCGAGGTAGATCGTGTCGGCGTCGTGCGCCGAGACCTCGACGCAGCCGACATAGGCCAGCTCCGGCATGGCCTTGGGCGTGACGTTCTTCCAGCTCTTGCCGTCGTCGCGCGTGACATGGACCAGGCCGTCGTCGGTCGAGGCCCAGATCTCGCCGCGGCGATGCGGCGATTCGACGACGCAGGCGCAGGTCGCATGGACTTCGGCGCCGGCGCTTTCGCGCGTGATGGGCCCGCCGGAATGACCCTGCCGCGCGCGGTCGTTCAGGCTGAGGTCGGGCGAGATGCGCTGCCAGCTCATGCCCTCGTCGCGGCTGCGGAACACGCAGTTGCCGCCGACATAGAGCGTGCCGGGATCGTGCGGCGAGAAGACGATCGGGAAGGTCCAGGCGAAGCGGTACTTGAGGTCCTTGGGCGAGATGCCGGTCGATTCCTCGGGCCAGACATTGACGAGCTGGATCTGGCGCGTGCGGTGGTCGTAGCGCTGCAGCGCGCCCGCGCCGCCCGGGCTCGAGCCCACGGCGCCGACATAGACGACATTGTGCTCCCGGGGGTCGACGGCGATGAAGCCCGATTCGCCGGTCCCGGGATAGGAGCAGTCGGCCAAGGTGATCACGCCCCATTCCGAGGCGCTCGGCACGGCGATCGAGGTGTTGTCCTGCTGGGTGCCGTAGACGCGGTAGGGATACTGGTTGTCGATGTCGAGACGATAGAACTGCGCGGTCTTCTGGTTGTAGATGGTCGACCACGAGCCGCCGGCGTTGAACGAGACATGGGCGCCGCCGTCATTGCCCTCGATCATGCGGCTGGGATCGTTGGGGTCGATCCACAGGTCGTGGTTGTCGCCGTGGCGGGTCGTGACCTCGCCGAAGCTCGCGCCGCCGTCGGTCGACTTCCACATCTGCAGGTTGGTGACATAGACCGTGTCGGCGTGGCCGGTGTCGGCGAAGACATGGGTGTAGTACCAGGGCCGGTGCATCAGGTCGCGGTTGGCCGAGACCTGGGTCCAGCGCATGCCGAAATCGTCGGAGCGGTAGAGGCCGGTCTTGTCGCCCTCGGCCTCAACCAGCGCCCAGACGCGGCCGGCGCGGACGGGCGAGACCGACACGCCGATCTTGCCGAGCAGTCCGTCGGGCAGCCCAGGCTTGCGCGAGATCTCTTCCCACGTGTCGCCGCCGTCGGTGCTGCGGAACAGCCCGCTGCCCGGGCCGCCGCTCGATATGTTCCAGAAGTTGCGCCGCGCCTCCCAGGTCGAGGCGAAGAGCAGGCGCGGGTTGGTGCGGTCCATGGTGAGATCGATCGCGCCGGCCACGTCGCTGCGATGCAGGACCTTCTCCCAGCTCTTGCCGCCGTCCTTCGAGCGATAGACGCCACGCTCGGCATTGGCGCCGAACACGTCGCCGAGGGCGGCGACATAGACCAGGTCGGGATCCTGCGGATGGATGCGGATGCGGCCGATGAACTTGCTGTTCCTGAGGCCGAGGTTGCGCCAGGTGAGGCCGGCATCGGTCGACTTGTAGAGGCCGTCGCCGTAGGAGACGTCGAGGCGGATCGCCGTCTCGCCGGTGCCGGCATAGATCACGTTGGGATCGGAGGGCGCCACCGCGATCGAGCCGACGGCGGCGCTGCCCATGAAGCCGTCCGACACGCAGCGCCAGAACACGCCGCCATCGACCGTCTTCCAGATGCCGCCGGCGCAGGCGCCGAAATAGAACACCATCTTGTTCACGGGGTCGCCCGAGACGGCGACGACACGGCCGCCGCGCGAGGGGCCGATGCAGCGCCATTTCAGCGCGTCGAATCCCGGTGAGGCGGGCGGGCGGGTTTTCTGGGCCATGGAGGGAGGGTGCCGATCGTTGGTGATGTCGGCAGCGACCGTAGGTCAGATGCGTGTGGCGAGGCAATCGGGTTCGAGTCGGAGCGTCTTCTCCTCCCCAGTCTTCTGGGGAGGTGTCGGCGTCTTGCGCCGACGGAGGGGTCGGAAGCCTCGGTGATGAGTCATGACCCCTCCGTCGGCCCATGAGGCCGACACCTCCCCTTCGCGGAGTCCGCGAAGGGGAGGAAGCTTGAGTCGCTAGCCGCGCAGGACCTTGCCGGCCTTGGCTTCGTTGAGCTTGCCCTGCTGCCAGGTCACCGCGCCGTTGACCACCGTGTATTCCACGCCACGCGAGGGCATGACGATGCGCTTGGCGCCGCCGGGAAGGTCGTAGCGGCGCTCGCCGTGGTTATTGGAGCCGATGCGCGTGGGATCGAAGATCGCCACGTCGGCCGGCATGCCCTTGGCGAGGCGGCCCCGGTCCTTCAGGCCAAACAGGTCGGCGGGATCGGAGGTGAGCTTGCGGATGCCCTCCTCGAGGGTGATGGCCTCCTTCTCGCGCACCCAGGTGCCCAGCAGGTAGGTCGGGTAGCCGGCGTCGCACAGCATGTCGACATGCGCGCCGCCGTCGCCCAGCGCCATCAGGATGGACTTGTTGTTCAGGAGCTCGCGCATGCGATCCTCGCGGGTGTTCCACGAGGCCATGGTGAGCTCGCAGTCGAGATTGTCGGCCAGTACGAGGTCGAGGAAGGCATCGACGCCGTCCTTGCCCTGCTCCTGGCCGATCTGGGCGATCGACTTGCCCTCGAGCGACTTCAATGCCGGATTGCGCACGCTGTAGACGCCGATGCGGCCCCAGTTGCCGAAGCCCAGCGGATTCTTGAGGTCATGACGGAACTGGTTGCGGAAGGCGGGATCGGCATAGACGAGCTTCTGCGCCGCCTTCGAGGTATCGGCGAAGACGCGCTTCCACGCCGGGAAGGCGGCGAAGGAGAAGGGATTGGCCATGTCGACTTCGCGGGTGAGCGGCAACGGCGAGGTCTGCGGCCGGGCGCCCTTGGCGATCATGGGCGCGGCGCGGCGCAAGGTGTCGCGCACCGCCTCGGGAATGTCGTCGCGATCGAACAGGGCGATGAAGGTCACCGGCCGGCCGCTCTCGGTCAGCAGAAAATCGAGGAGCTCGCACTGGTCGTCCTCGAGCACGCCGACCTGGCGGGTGAGCGCGATCTCGATCGCCCCCTTGCCGCGCTTCTTGAGCTGGTTGGCGTAGGCCTTCAGCTCCTCGCGGCTGGCGTTGCGGCAGGCCAGCGGCTTGCCCTCGAAGCCCATATGCTGGTTGAGGGTCGTCGAGGAGAAACCGAGCGCGCCGGCGTCGACCGCCTCGCCGATCAGCCCGGCGATCGTGGCCGTCTCCTCGGGCGTCGCCGCCCGCTCCATCGAGGCCTCGCCCATGACGTAGTGGCGGAACGGGCGTGAGCGGCGCGATGAAGGCCAGGTTGAGCGAGGGGTTGCGCGCGGCGGCGGCGTCCATGAATTCGGGGAAGGTTTCCCAGTCCCAGGTGATGCCCTTGTTCAGCACGTCGAACGGGATGCCCTCGACGTTCACGAGGTCCTTCATGGCGATCTCGCGCGTCTCGGGCTTGCAGGGCGCGATGCCGACGCCGCAATTGCCCATCACCACGCTGGTCACGCCGTGCCACGACGAGGGCGTGACCGCGCCGTCCCAGCAGATCTGCGCATCGTAGTGGGTGTGCGGATCGACGAAGCCCGGCGCCACGACCAGGCCGTCGGCATCGATGGTGCGCCTGGCGCCCTCCGTCACCTTGCCGATTTCGGCCACCTTGCCGCCGGCGATCGCGACATCGGCCTGGTAGCGCTTGGCGCCCGTGCCGTCGACCACGATGCCGTTCTTGATGACGAGGTCATAGGTCATTCGAATCCTCCCGGGAAACGCCGGCTCAGGCTACACCGCCCTGGCCGCTCCCGACGCATGCGAAAAACAAGGGCGAGCCTCGCGTCGCCTACCGGGCGGCGCGGCGCCACGTCGCCGGAGAGCTGCCGAACGCCTTCTTGAAGGCGCGCGAAAACGCCGCCTCGGACTCGTAACCGACCAGGGGGGCGACCTGCGCCAGGGAAACGCTGGTGTTCCTGAGCTTCTGCGCCGCGATCTGCATGCGCCAGTGGGCGAGGTAGTGCATGGGCGCCATCCCGATCAGGCGGCTGAACCGTTCGGCCAGCGCCGAACGCGACATCCCGGCGGCGCGGCCCAGTTCCTCCACGCTCCACGGGCGGGCGATGTCGCCGTGCATGAGCGCGAGCGCACGGGCGACCATGGGATCGCGCAGGCCGGCCAGCCAGCCGGTCTGGTCTGCCGGCAGATCCTCGACGTAGCGGCGCACGGCCTCGACGAAGAGCAGCTCGGAAAGCTTGGCGAGCACCGTCTCGGAGCCCGGCCGGCCACTCGCCACCTCGCTGGCGGCATATTGGAAGGTCGAGCGAATCCATTCCGCCGGCCCGGCCTGGTCGACCGTGAGCTTCATGATGGCGGGCAAGGTGGCAACGACGGGGTTGCCGTCGGCGCTGTCGCTGCCGAGATAGCCGCAGATCATCTTGGTCGATGCGCCGCCGCCGCCATGGCGGATGGAATGAAGCGCGCCGTCCTGCGACGGCACGATGATGTCTCCCGCCAGCACCGGCGGCAGGCCGAGATCGCTGCCCAGCAAATGGCCGTCGTTGCGCGGAAATAGCACGAGCTCGCCGCTGCGCAGCCGCTGCGGCGGCCCGCCTTCGACGGAGGCGTAAAGCTCGCCCTCGACCACGTAGTGATAGGGAATGAGGTGCGCGGTGGGTCCGAGGAACGGGGCGCAGAACTGGGGCGTCACGCGCGCGGCCATGCACCACGGCGCCGAGAACTCGGCCTGGAGAAAGACGCCGCCGTTCAAGTGCGCGGCGCGCAGCACATCCGACAGGGCGTCCATTGGCCGGTCCCGCGATCTGGCGTTTCTGTCACTTCTTCCGGAGCCGCGATCATAGCGCCGGTCTGCCTGCTGCTCATATATCCCGGACGTCCACGGCGACAGAGGCGAGCCCGCCGCCGGATGGACGAGAACAGGAGACAGATCATGAACGCGTTGGTCAAATTTCCCGACACCGATCGATATGCCCACTGCGTCAAGGCCTCCAAGGCGACGCACTGGGACATCGAGGCGAACGTGATCCGGGGCCGCGGCTTCGACCTCACCCGGAAATACCTGCCCGACGGGCTCTCCCTTGCGCAGGAGTTCACCGCGCTGTCCGACGGCGAGAAACGCTTCGCCAGCCAGATCCAGGGCCGCACCTATGCCAACGTCTTCGGCCTGGTCGAGCGCTTCATCACCGCCAAGCTGCTCGAGATCGGCCGCGACCACTGGCTGGGCGACCAGAATGCGCTGGAGGCGCTGGTGCGCTTCAGCGACGAGGAGCTCAAGCACCAGACGCTGTTTCGCCGCATCGAGGCGATGATGGCCGCCGTCATGCCGGCCGGCTATCGCTTCGACGTCGATCCCGACGCGGTGGCGCGCGCCGTGCTCGGCAAGAGCACATGGGCGGTGCTGGTGCTGACGCTGCACATCGAGCTCTTCGTGCAGAACCACTATCGCCAGAGCATCGAGCCGGACGGCGAGCTGTCGGAGCTGTTCAAGGACGTGTTCCTCTTCCACTGGCGGGACGAGTGCCAGCACGTCGTGCTCGACGAGCTGGAACTGAAGCGCCACGACGCCATGCTTTCCCCAGGCGAGCGCGACGGCGCCGTCGACGACTTCATCGCGCTGGTCGCGGCCGTCGACGGGATCCTGCAGATGCAGGCCAAGGCCGACAGAGACTACTTCATCGCGAATTGCGGCCGGACGGTCGGCAGCGGCGACGCCGACGACCTGGCGACGCAATTCCTCAAGGCCTATCGCTGGCAGTACATCTTCTCCGGCGCCACCCATCCGCGCTTCCAGAAGATCCTGAAGGGCATGATCACCGAGCCGCAGGTCGAGCGCATCGGCGCAGCACTCGCCACGCTGCGCTAGCGCGGCGGAGGGGTCATGGGCCGAGCGCACGCCCTCGGGCTTATGACCCCGCCGCCCGCTGCGCGGGCACCTCCCCTCGCAAGACGAGGGGAGGAAAAGAGAGTGGTTCAGTCCGCGGCGGCGACGGCGTGGGCGGGGCGGAAGGCCGGCATGATCTCGCGGGCGAAGGCGCGCAGGTTGCCGACCGAGGCGTTGGGATCGACGAGCAGGATGTTGGTGGCGCCGCCGGCCTCGAGCTGCTTCAGCCGGGCGATGACCTCGTCCGGCGTGCCGAGCAGCGGCGCGGTGTCCTCCTCGACCCGGTCGGCAAGCTTGTCGCGCGCCAGGTCGCCGATCGTGGCCAGGACGCGCTTGCGGGTTTCATAGGCCTGCGCGCGCTCGCTTTCACTGTGGATCAGCTGCAGGGCGCGGGAGGTCCCGACCATGGTGGGATCATAGACGCGGCCGATGCGCTGGCATTCGTCGCGGAAGATGGCGATGCGCTGGATGATCTGGTCGACCTGGGCGAGCTGGTCGAGCAGGAGATTGTAGCCCTCGCGCGCCGCGCGGCGGACGCTGTCGTGGCTGCCGGCGGCCAGCCAGAGCGGCGGATGCGGGCGCTGCAGGGGCTCGGGCTCGACGACGATATTGTCGTAGTGCCAGAGCTTGCCGTGATGGCTGAACCGGCCCTCGCTGGTCCACGCCTTGCGGATGATCTCCATCGCCTCGTCGAAGCGCTCGGTGGCCTCGGCCATGGGAATGCAGAAGCCGCCGAACTCGGCCGGGCGGTAGCCCTTGCCGACGCCGAAATCGAAGCGCCCGCCGCTCAGCAGGTCGAGCGTGGCGGCCTGCTCGGCGACCAGCACGGGATTGTGCCAGGGCAGCACGACCACCGCGGTGCCGAGACGGATCTTCTGGGTCCTGGCCGCGAGGTAGGCGAGCAGCGTCATCGAGGCCGAAACCTGGCCCTGGCCGGTGAAGTGATGCTCGACCATGAACAGCTGCCGGAAGCCCAGGCGGTCGGCCTCGATCACGTAATCGATGAAGCTTTCGTAGCCTTGGCTGTCCTCGAGGCCGGCGCTGCGCTTGGTCCTCGCGCCGCCGAACAGTCCGAACTGCATTGCTGTCCCTCCGCCCGTGTTCCGGTGAGTCCGCGGGTGCGTTCGCCTAGACGGCGCGATAGGGCTCGCCCCAGCGGTCCTGGTAGACGATCTCGTTGAGCGGGCCGCGGCCGACCGGCCCGAACTTGCCCATCGGATAGCCGATGGGAAGGATCGCGTAGGAATGCACGCCGCTCGGCAGGCCAAGCGCTGCGTCGGCTTCCTTCTCGAAGAGGAGATGCCGGGTCGTGAGCGTGGTGCCGAGGCCGAGCGCGCGTGCCGCCAGCACCATGTTCTGGACGGCGGGGTAGATGGAGGAGCCGGCCATCCGGTTGGGATTGGGCCCGTCCTCCAGGCAGGCGACGATCCAGACCGGCGCCTCGTGGAAATGCTCCGTCAGATATTCCACCGCGGCATGCTGGCGGAGGTAGCGTTCCTTGGTGACGCCGGGCGGCGGCTGGCTGGTGAGGTAGCGCGGGCCGATCACCTCGTCGAAGGCCTTCTTGTACCAGACCTGCACGGCCTTCTTGATCTTCGCGTCCTTGATCACCAGGAAGCGCCACTTCTGCGTGTTGCCGCCGTTCGGCGCGCAGGTGCCAGCCTGCAGGATCCTGGAGATCAACGCGTCGGGCACGGGATCCGGCTTCAGGCGCCGCATCGCACGGCACGATTTCGATGATCTCGAACAGATCGGGCATTGGACTCTCTCGTCGAGGGGATGCGTTACAGGTACTTCGCCGGGCGGATCATCGCCCGCCACATATGCGCGACCGGGCTGTTGTCGAAGCCGAGGCCCTGTTCGGGCTGGCGGAAGTTGCGGCCGATGATGTCGGTGAACTCGTCGAGCTCGACATGCAGGTTGGGGTCGAACGAGTAGATGTCGTGCAGGGTGATCTGCCGGCCCGACATGTACCACTTGTGGTTCCGCATCCGCTTGTAGTCCTCCTCGATGTAGCCATCGAGTTGGTAATCCTCGCCGAACAGGGCGACGTAGGCCTGCGGATATTCATAGCCGACTGACGGGTCGGGATAGAAGCGCAGCACCTGGTGAGCGCGGATCGCCCAGGTCACTTCCTCGTCGACATAGGGCTCGATCAGCTGGGCGCCCCAATAGCCGTGGTCGCCGCGGATGAAGCCGACGACGGCGATATCGTGCAGCAGGCAGGCGAGCACCATCTTCTCGGGCAGGCCGGCGGTCACCGCGTGCCGGGCGCTCTGCAGGAGGTGCATGGAGGGGCCGAAGCGGTGCCTGAAGAAGTCGATCAGGGTTGGCTTCTCCGGCATCGCCGGCAGGCGCGGGTCGTCGCCCATCAGGACGCGGGCGTTGGGGTTGGCCTTCATCAGGGCGCCGGCGTTGGGCGGCGAGCCGAGGTCGCCCTCGGCCATCATGTGGAGGCGCGACTTGACGACGATGTAGTCGAGCTCGCGCGACATCTTTTCTTCCAGCGCATCGGCGCGCTGCGTCAGGGTCATGGTCTGGTTCACGGGCGTTCCCTCCGGGGCGTGCCCGCCACCTTATCACGCGGCGCCCAGTCGGGACGACTCGGAAGGGCGAAACAAACGCGCAAAGCAGCAGCGGGGTTGCGTGACCTTGCGGTGGCTTTGGGCCGGGCTTCGGCATCCCGCCGTTCTCGCCCGCGTTCTTCGGCAACAGGCGCCGCCATCCCGGCGGTGCTGGCACACCACAGGAGGCACTGATGCCGCTCTTCTTCCTCATCGCCATTGGCGCCGGCGCGATCACGTTGGGCGCCACCACGGTGGATGTCACCAGCGACATGCGCCAGCAGGACAGGACCGCCCAGGTCCAGACGACGACCTTCCAGGCCTCGGCCTACCCCACACAGGCGGAGTGCCTGAGCGCCGCAGCGCAGCAGGGCGTGCCCGCGTCGGCCTGCCGGACATAACAACTCTCACAACACTTGGGGGTCCCGGATCGGGCCCCCTTTCTTTGGGTTGATCCGATGGCCGATGTCGGAAATGGTGCGACGACACAAATTCGGGGAATTCAATGACCACATCCCAGCTCGACAGCCTCGTGGCCCTGCTGCGCTCACGCCCAGGCCCCGAAAACCCGGATATCGGCGAAGTGCGCGCCCGGTTCGAGAAGATGGCGGTCGTCCTGGGCGGCGCACCGGACGCCAGGTGCGAGAAGGTCGATGCCGGCGGCGTGCCGGCGGAATGGGTGATGGCGCCGGGCTGCGACCCCGAGCGGGCAGTGCTTTTCCTGCATGGCGGCGGCTACGCCATCGGGTCGATCAACACGCACCGGCGGCTCGCCTACGACATCTCCGCCGCCTCGGGCGCGCGGGTCCTGCTGATCGATTATCGCCTGGCGCCGGAACATCCTTTCCCGGCGGCGGTGGAAGACGCGGCCAAAGCTTGGCGCTGGCTGCTGCAGCAAGGCTTTGCCGCGAATTGTCTGGCGATCGCGGGCGATTCCGCGGGCGGCGGACTCACCCTCGCCACCCTGGTCAATCTGCGCGACCAGAAGCTTGGCCTGCCGGCCTGCGCCGTGGCGATCTCGCCGTGGGTCGATCTCGAAGGCCTGGGCAACAGCATCACCGCGCGCGCGGCGCAGGATCCCATGGTGCAGAAGGACGGCCTGCTCTGGATGGCCGGCATGTACCTCGCCGGCAAGGATGCGAAGACGCCGCTGGCGGCGCCGCTCCATGCCGATCTGAAAGGCCTGCCGCCGATCCTGGTTCAGGCCGGCACGGCGGAGACGCTATTGGACGATGCAACCCGCATCGCCGAGAAGCTGCATGCGGCGGGCGTCGACGTGCGCCTGGCGATCTGGCCGAACATGCTGCACGTGTTTCCGCTCTTCGCCCCCATCCTCTCCGAAGGGCGCGACGGCTGCCTCGAGATCGGCGCCTTCATCCGCAGCAAGACGGCGTGATTGCAATTAAGCCGAGTCTCCGTCGTCTCGACCGAGGGCCGCAGGCCCGAGTGGAGAGACCTTCTCTCAACGATAAGGAGCTTGTTGTCGAGAGAAGGTCTCTCGACTGCGCCGCCCTTCGGGCGGCTCCGCTCGAGACGACGGGAGGCTGGCTACCAGTTGCGCCAGCCGTTGCCCCACGGACTGCCGAACAGAGGCGAGAGCAGGCCGCCGATCAGGCCGCCGTTGCCCCAATTGTTCCAGCCGCCATTGTGCCAGCCGTTGCCCCAGTTATGCCAGCCGCCGTTGCCCCAACCGCCATTGCGCCAGCCCCCATTGTGCCAGCCGCCGTTACGCCAGCCGCCATTGCCCCACCAGGCCAGCCTGGTCTCCGGATCGAGCGCGACATAGGGCTCGGATTTTTGGACGGCCTCCTTCCAGGCGTCGGACACCGAGCCGCGGATGCCGTCGAGGCGGGCGGCGACGGACTTGCCCGCATCGGGAGCATCGGCGGCCGTTGTCGCCGCGCTCGCGTCGGCGGCCGCGAGCGCCATCGACAGCCCCATCACCCCGGCCGGAAGCAGGGCCGCCAGAGCCTCGGTGGAACGCCGGTCCTTGGGAGTGTGCGCCATTCGAATTCCCCTTCCCCTCGAGGAACAGCTTGCCTCACTCCGGCGGAGAGCGCCACGGCCTGGCAGGCTGGGAGGCACGCTCCGCCTGTTCGCCACCCTCCGCACCGCGGGCTCCGCGGGGCACGCTGCGCATCAGCGACAGGGCCCCCGCCACGGCGCCGAAGCAGCAGAGCAGGATGATCACGTCACGACTGGCGGCGACGAGCGTCGGGCCGGCGGCGTTCACCGTGCTGCCGTCGAGCCCGCGTCGCCGCGGCCAAGCCGCAGCGCCAGCAGCACCGACGCGCCGGCGATTCCCGTGCTGATGCCGAGGTAGCGCACCACGTTCAGGAGGCTGCCCGCTTCGCCGGTCAGTTCGGCAGGCGCGGTGGCCATGATCGCGCTGCTGTTGGGCGAGATGAAGAGGCCCTGCCCGATGCCGAAAACCGCCAGCCCCAGCATGACAAGCGGCAGGCTGGCGGGCGCACCGTCCAGGAATACGTAGAGCACGACAAGGCCGGCGATGCAGATGACCATGCCCGAAGCGGTCGCCGCCCGGGCGCCGAACCGGTCGTAGAGCGCGCCGCCGACCGGCGCCAGCAGTCCAAGCGCCACCGGGACGATCGACAGCCGCAGCCCGGCCGCGAATGCCGAGTCCTGGTAGACGCGGACCAGGACGAAGGGGATGAGGAAAAACACCCCGAACAGCATGGCGTATGACATGAAGTTCGCGAGGTTGCCGGACAAGAAGGCACGCTCTCGCAGCAGCCGGAAGTCGATCAGCGGGGTCTCGGCCCGTCGCTCGGCCCGGACGAACAGCGTCAGGAAGACGATCGCCAGCGCTACGCATCCGATCAGCGCCGGTGAGGTCAGCCCCCACGCGTAACCCTGGTTCAGCACGGCCACGAGGGCGGTGAGCGCGGGCGCGATCAGGAACGCTCCGCGCCAGTCGAAGCGACCGCCGCCCTGCAGGTTCCTGGTCTGCGGGATCACGAGCCAGCCGAGGACGGCGCCGACAAGGCCGAACGGAACGTTGATCCAGAACGCCCAATGCCAGCCGAGCGTATCGAGGATCAGGCCGCCCAGCGCCGGCCCGGCGCCCAACCCGATCGCCTGCGCCGCCGACTGCAGGCCGAGCCCGCGCCCACGTTCCTGCGGGCTGGTGGCGAGGACGATGATGGCGATGCTGTTTGCCGTCAGCAGCGCGGCGCCGATCGCCTGCAGGATGCGGAAGGCGATCAGCACCGGAAGACTCGGCGCGAAGCCGCACAGCGCCGAGCCGAGGACGAACAGGAGGAAGCCGCTCGTGTATAAAAGCTTTCGGCCGATCATGTCGGCGAGCCGGCCGAAGATCGGCATGAACGACGCCATTGCCAGGATGTAGGCCACCGCGACCCAGCTCACGGTGCTGAGGGGCGCCGCGAAATCGTGCTCGAGCCTCGGCAGGAGCATCTGCGTCATGCTGGCATCGACCTGGCCCATGAAGGCGCCGATGCACACCGTGCCGACGACGAACCAACGGTACGAAGCGAGCCGTGCGACAGCGCGCAGAGGCGGCGGTTCCTGGCCTTTGAGCACGGCATCGCGAAGCGCGGCGATCGAGGCGGGCCCCGGCGATGGTTCAGTCGCGTCGGTTTTTCGCGCCAGGACCCCTCACTCCTGCGGATAGCGCCACGGCTTGGCAGGCTGGGGAGCTCCCTCGTCGATGGTCCATTGCGGCAAGGCAAGGCCCGGGCCCGCGTCGGCAAAGACCATGCGGACACGCGTGCCGATGCCGACGCTGCGGACCATCTCCGGCGGCGCCAGGCCGCCGTCCGGCGTGGTGAGGTTGCCGACGACGCGCAGGGCTTCGTCCTCGGTGGGCTTGCCCTTCTGCGTATCGAGGTCGACCAGCAGGATGAGATAGGGCGTATGGCTCTTGAAGGCCGGCTGAATGGCGTGATGGACCTCGGTGTAGGAGTGCACGGCGCCGCGGCCCTCGACCGGCACCCATTGCGACTTGGGGCTCATGCACCACGGACAGGCCGTGGTCGGCGGATAGCGCAGCAGGCCGCAGGCGCTGCACTTCTGGAGATGGAAGTTGTGCGCGGCGCAATGCTTGAAATAGGCGAGGTTCTCGACGTCGAGATCGTCGAGCTGCAGCGGCATGCCGAGATAGGTGGCCTGGATTCCCATGATTCTTTCCCCTTCCCTCAGTCGCGCCGCATGACCATGGCCGAGCCCGTGCCGGGATTGGCCCAGCCCAGGTTGGCCGTGAGCTCGCATTTCTTCACCTGCCGGCAGCCGCCTTCGCGATAGTCGTAGGTGTGCTGGCGCTTGCCGTCGGGGCCGATCGGGCAGGAATTGTCGGCATCGTGACGGAGCTGGCGGACGTTCTCGATCACCATGTTGAGACCGTGCGTGTAGCCCTCGCAGAGATGGCCGCCGCTGGTGTTGTTGGGGCGCTTGCCGCCGAGGCGGATGGTGCCGTTGCTGACATAGTCGCCGCCCTCGCCCTTCTTGCAGAAGCCGTAATCCTCGAGCTGCAGCATGGTAGTGAAGGTGAAGGCGTCGTAGGAGCCGGTGGCATCGATGTCCTCGGGCCCGACGCCCGAATTGGGCCACAGGATGTCGCGGGCATAGTGGCCGGCGACGGTCGAGATCGGCCCGTGCTGGTAGTGCATGTCGGTGCGCGGCTTGCTGCAGCGGCCGACCACGCCGCGGATCAGGGTGCGCGGATGGCGGCAGTCGCGCGCCCGCTCCGCGCTGGTCACCAGCAGCGCCGTGCCGTTGTCGGTCTCGACGCAGCAGTCGAGCAGGTGCAGCGGCTTGCAGATGATGCGGCTCGCCAGGACCTCGTCGACGGTGAAGCGCTTCTTGTAGAAGGCCTTGGGGTTGTTCGAGGCGTGCTCGCTGTGGATCGCCTTCACCGCGGCGACCTGCTCGGGCCGGGTGCCGTAATCGTGCATGTGGCGCATGAAGGTCGGGCTGAACATCTGCCCGGCGCTCTGCCAGCCGTAGGCGCGCATATGCAGCGCGTCTCCCGACACCGGCGCCGCGGCGCGCGCGCCGGTGCCGCCGATGCGCACCTGGCTGAAGCCGTTCATGGCGCGGAAGATCACCACGGCCTTGCACATGCCGGCTTCCATCAGGCCCATCGCCATGCCGACCAGCGCCTCGGTCGAGGAGCCGCCGCCGAACACGTCCATGTAGAAGTTCAGCCTGAGGCCGAGGTCGCCGGCGATGAAGGTCGAGAAGGTCGAATTGCCCGACTGGTAGGACAGCATGCCGTCGACGTCGGAGGGCTTCAGGCCGGCGTCCTCGATGGCATTGCGCACCGCCCAGGTGCCAAGGGCGCGCGTCGTCACGCCGGAGCCGCGCGTATAGGTCGTCTCGCCGATGCCCGCGATGGCGTACTTGTCGCGCAGGTACTTCGGACTCGTGGTGTCGGTCTCCGGCATCGGCATGGTGTTCCCCTTCGTCTTTTCGGACGGTACGATACGACGGCGCAGGCATGGCGTCTGCCCTGCCGCATCTTCGGTTCCGCATCGCGGCTTTTACGAGTTGCCTGTAGCTCAGTGGCATCCTCATGCTGAGGACGGACATCTCGAAGAAGACCCTGAGATGAGGCTAGGGGCAGACGCAAGGAGACAGAAGGTGAGCTACAATCCAATCGCGCTGGGAATTGTCGGCGCCGATCCGCTATCCCGATCCCGACATCGTCGCCCTCGATCCCCGCTTCCGGCACCTGGTGCTGGGCCTCGCCGCCATCGAACGCATCGCTACCGGCTTCCGCTTCACCGAAGGGCCGGCCTGGTACGGCGACGGGCGCTATCTCCTGTTCTCCGACATCCCCAACGACGCGCTCATCCGCTGGGACGAGATCACCGGCGTCACAGCCACCCTGCGCAACCCGGCGGGATATCCCGACGGCAACACGCGCGACCGGCAGGGCCGGCTGGTGACCTGCGAGCTGGGCAGCCGCACGCTGACCCGCACCGAGCACGACGGCACGGTCACGGTGCTCGCCTCCGCGTTCGAGGGCACGCGTCTGACCGGGCCGAACGACGTGGTGGTGAAATCCGACGGCTCGATCTGGTTCAGCGACAACGGCGCCGGCATCCGCGGCAACTATCTCGGCGACAAGGCGCCGAAGGAGATGCCGTACCGCGTCTATTGCCTGGACCCATCGAATGGCGCGCTCACGATCGCGGTGGGCGACATGGAGCGGCCCAACGGGCTCTGCTTCTCGCCCGACGAGAAGCGCCTCTATGTCGTCGACACGCCGGACGGCACCAAGACCACGCATGTCTACGACATCGTGGGCGGCAAGGCGGTGAACGGGCGGCTGTTCTTCGATGGCACGCCAGGCTTCGCCGACGGCATCCGCTGCGACACCGACGGCAATGTCTGGTGCGGTTTCTCGGGCGGCCCGGGCCAGGACGGCGTCGCCGTGTTCGCGCCGGACGGCACGTTGATCGGGCGCATCCTGCTGCCCGAGCGCTGCGCCAACCTCTGCTTCGGCGGCCGCAAGCGCAATCGCCTGTTCATGACCGCCAGCCAGTCGGTCTATGCGGTGTATGTCGAGGCGCAGGGCGTGGCGGGCGGCTGACCCGAACGCCAGCCGGTACGACCCTTGCCGTCGCGGGAGGTCGCTAGCCGTCGCCGCCGCTCTACCTGACCTTCTCCACCACGCGGCCCAGCCGCTCCAGCGTGCGGACCACCGTCTTCTGGTCGAGGCCCGGCCATTGCACGCGCAGCAGGATATGGTCGGTGCCGGTGCGTTCGCCGTAGCGGCCGATCTGGTCGACCACCTGGCTTTCCGAGCCGATGATGAAGCGGCTGGCGGCGAAGGTGTCGAAGTTGGCGCGGATGCGCTCGGCCGGCACGAAGCCGCTGTCGCCGCCCCATTTGGCATAGGCCTCGTACTTGAAGGAGAGCGGCTCGCGCACCTCGTCGAGCGCATTGCCGGCGCCGCTGCCGACATGGCACTCGCGGATGATGGGAAACTCGCCGGCGGGCGGCAGGCCGGCGGCGGCGCGGGTCTCGCGGAACATCGCGCCGAGCTTGCCGACATTGTCCTCCGTCACCATCGGCGAGGGCATCCAGGCGTCGGCGAGCCTGGCGGCGCGCTTGACCGGCACCTCGGAATTGCCCGCCATCCAGATCGGCGGACCGCCGGGGCGCTGGGGCTTGATGCTCGACTTCACGCCGCTGAGCGTATGGAAGCGGCCGCGATGCTCGACCACGTCGTCGCGCCACAGCTTGCGGATGACCTCGACGGCCTCGACGAAGCGCGGCACGCGCTCCTTGAAGGGCACGCCGATGGAATCGAACTCCTCCTGGCGATAACCCAGCCCCAGGCCGATGATGGCATTGCCGCCGGTCAGCCAGTCGAGCGTCGCCGTTTCCTCGGCAACGATCACCGGATTGAGCAGCGGCAGGAGCAGCAGCCCGGCCCCAGCCGCATGCCCTCGGCCTCGGCGGCGAGCCGGGCCAGCAAGGGCATGGCCTGGAACATCTGCAGCGGGCTCGAGACGAAATGCTGCCCGACCATGAGCGAGGCAAGCCCGCTCGCCTTGGCGACGCGGACCTGCTCGATCAGGTTTTTCAATTCCGGCCCGAGGTCCGCGCCCTCGCGCCACTGCGTCGCCATGTAGAGACCGAGCTTCATCGCGCATCCTCCCCGTTGCTCACCGGCTTGCTCATGTGCACGGCCGTGCCGCCTTTGACCTCTTCCTCGCGATCCACCCGGTATCCCAGCCGGAGGTAGAGCTGCACATTCTCGGCGAAAAGCTTGTTGGTGTAGAGCCTGACTTCGCCGAAGCCCGACGCCGCCGCCAGCGCCTCGGCGTGCGCCATCAATTTTCGGCCGTAGCCTTTACCCTGAAAGGCCGGCGACACCGCGACGTTCTCGATCAGCAGGTGGTCGGGCTCCCGGATCGTCTCGATCAGGGCGGCCAACGCGCCGTTCACATAGAGGAGGTCGAAGCGGTGCTTGCGCACGGCCTCGGCATAGTCCGCCGTCATGGGCTTGGGCTCGCGGCCGATGAGCGGGACCCACCGCGCGTAGGCCTCGCGCGTCAGCTTTCGGATGGCAGCGGCATCGCCCTCCACCGCCTCGAACCAGCTTCACGCTGTCGCTCGCAACCATGAATGGTTTCAGTGCGCCAGCAGGAGCGGCACCGGGCAGGAAGAAATCACCTTCGCCGTGGCGCCGCCCAAGCCGAGAAAATTCGTCAGCCCGCCATGTCCATAAGCGCCCATCACCAGAAGGTCGGCTTCCTTGTCCCTTGCATAGTCGAGCAGGGCACGGCCGCGGGCGCGGCCCGAGACGGCGCCGGGATCCATCGTGTCCACCGTGGCGGCGATGCCGCGGCGGCCGAGATTGCGTGACAGGAGAGGCGCTCCGACGTCAGCGGGCTTTGCGCCGGCGACGACGATCGTCACCGCGCGCGCATTCTCGAGAAACGGCAGGGCGTATCCGACGGCACGTGCGGCCTGCGCGCTTCCGTTCCAGGCAACGACGACAGACGAGATCGTCCCGCTCCGCCCATCCGGCGGCGCGATCACGACCGGACGTGCACAGTCGTAGATGGCGGCATTGACCGTCGCCGGGGCGATGTTTTCGGTGTCCGCGCCGGGCCTGCCAAGCAGCACGAGGTCGGCATAGCGCCCCATCGCGACGAGCCGGTCCCGGGTGATGCCCTCGCCGCCCGTGAAGGTGGCGCCCTCGAGCGGGGCGATCAGCTCGCGAAAGGCGCGCTCGGACTCGCGCTCGCGGGCCTTCAGTCTTCCGTCCGACAGGGGTTTGAGAAAGGGCATGGCCTGGGCCGCGATATCGACATCGTGGGGGCGATCTTCGGAAAAATGAACCGCATCCACGGTGCCCGCGAAAGTCGAAGCGATGCGGGCCGCGAGACCAAACGACATCGCCGCATCCGGCCCGCCTTCGGAAATTGCAAGAATGGACTTGTACATTGCCTCGATCCCCCCGCCGCTCGCCCTGCCGGACTAGCACACCTCGAAGAATATCCCATACTTCGCGCGTGACGATGTGCGCGTCCGTCGTGAAGCACGCCAGATTGCCTTCATGACTTTTACGTGGGACCATAGGGGTTCTTGCCGGGGGGTAAGATGAGGGGCGGGATGCGATGGGGTCGCGTCGATTGGAGCCATGCGCGATGCGTGGCGCTGCAGGATTCGGGCGTGCGGTTCTTTTCGGCAGCGTGTGGGTTGCCGGACTGGCCTCGGGCACCGCATATGCCGTTGACGGCGTGTGGGACGGTCCCGGCGCCGAATGGACGACGGGCACCAACTGGAGCTCCAGCCCGACGGTGCCCGACGGCACGGCGACGTTCACCAACAACGGCGCGCCCACCTCGGTCACCATCTCGAATACGGCGTCGATCGGCACGCTCCAGTTCGACCTAGCAGCGCCGGCCTACTCGTTCACCGTCCGCAACGCCGCGACCTTCACGATCAACAGCGATGTCGTCAACGATTTCAGCGTTCACCCATGGCTTCAAGGTCGACGCGGGCGCAACACTGGCGATCGGCGATGGTGTGGTCGCCGCCGAGATCGGCTCGCTCGCCGATGGCGCTTCGGGCGGAGGCACGGTCTCCATCGGCCCTTCCAACCCCTCCACGCTCCTGTTCATCGCCGGCAGCAGCACCACCACGTTCTCCGGCAAGTTCGCCGGCGCAGGCTCGTTCGAGACCGACGGCAGCGGAACCCTGACGCTCACCGGCGCCAGCAACGGCGGCAATATCGGGACCATCGGCGGCGATCTCGATCTGTGCAATTGCTTTTCCGGCGGAGTCACGATCAGCGGCGGCTCGCTCACCGTCAACGGCGATTCCATGGGAGTCGCGGTCGAGGGCGGCACGCTCTCGGTAATCAACGGTGGCAGGCTGCAGACCGGCCTCGACCTCTTCGTGGGGGCCAACATGATCGTCTCAGGCGCAGGCTCGACCGTAACCGCGGCGGGCTTCACCGGCATCGGCATCTTCGGACCGGGCGCGCTTGCGATCAGCAACGGTGGCGTGCTCAACAGCCAGAGCGGGGCGGAGATCGATAGCATATTCGGCACCTCGACAGTGACGGTGACGGGTCCCGGATCGGCCTGGAACATCGGCAACATCCTTTATGTCGGCGGCGACACGAGCGGCGGGCCGGGCACGCTCACGATCTCCAACGGCGGCGCGGTGAACGTGAACGGGGACGTGATCGTCGGCGACGCTTTCGGTGGCATCACCGTGGCGACGGTGACCGGCCAAGGCTCGGTCCTGAACGCGCTCGGCTCGCTCACGATCGGCGAGTTCCTGCGCCTGTCTGGTCGGGTCGCTGACCATCGCCGACGGCGCCGTGGTCAATTCGCCGGGTCCCACCAGCATCGGCCAGGGCAGCACGCTCATGCTCGGCAGCGGCGGCCTCGCCGGCGCGATCGTGACGCCCGCGATCGACAATCACGGCCAGATCGTCGCCAACTTCACCGATACGCTTACCCTCGCCGCCGATGTTTCCGGCCCGGGCGCGCTCAGCAAGGCGGGCTCGGGGACGCTGATCCTGACCGGGACCAACACTTATGCCGGCGGCACCGCGGTCAACGCCGGCACCCTGCAGATCGGCAACGGCGGCACGAGCGGGTCGATCGCGGGCAACGTCACCGATAACGGCACACTCGCCTTCAACCGCTCGAATGCGCTGATCTTTGGCGGCGTGATCTCGGGCAGCGGCGCGGTGCAGCAGCTGGGGCCCGGCACGACGACCCTGACCGCCGCCAATACCTATGCCGGCGGCACGGTGGTGAATGCCGGCACGTTGCAGCTGGGCGCCGGCGCCTCGCTCGCCGCGGCCGGCGCGCTCACGGTCAATGGCGGCACCTTCAACCTCAACGGCAACAACCAGACGGTGGGCGCACTGTCGGGTACGGGCGGCGCCATCCTGCTGGGCAGCGGCACGCTGACGGCGGGGGATGCGAGCTCCACCGCGCTGGCCGCGGCGATCTCCGGCAGCGGCAGCTTCGTCAAGCAGGGCAGCGGCACGCTGACGCTGAGCGGTGCCAGCAACTTCACCGGCGGCACAACGCTGAATGCGGGCGTCCTGGTCGTGAACGGCAGCCTGACAAGCGGCGTCACGGTGAACGGTGGCATGCTGCGCGGCACCGGTACCGTCGGCAACGTCGTGGCCAGCGGCGGCGTGGTGGCGCCCGGCAACTCGATCGGCACGTTGACGGTGAGCGGCAACTTCGTGCAGAGCGGCGGCAGCATCTATCAGGTCGAGGTCAATGCGGCGGGCCAGAACGACCGCATCAATGTCGCCGGCACGGCGACCATCAGCAACGCCACGGTGCAGGTGCTGGCGCAGAGCGGCAGCTATGCGCGCAACACCACCTACACCATCCTCAATGCAACGGGCGGCGTGAGCGGCACCTACACGGGCGTGAGCAGCAATTTCGCTTTCCTGACGCCCACGCTCACCTACGACGCCAACAACGTGTTCCTGAACCTCTTCCAGTCGAGCAGCGCCTTCGCCGCGGGGGCGCAGACACCCAACCAGTATGCCGTCGGCATGGCGCTCGATCAGGCCAATCCGACCGCGACCGGCGATTTCGGCGCGGTGCTGAATGCGATGAGCGTGCTCAGCACGCAGCAAGGCCCCGCCGCCCTGAACGCCATCAGCGGCCAGCAATATGCCGACTTCGGCACGATGAACGTGCAGAGCGGCGCGCTGTTCATGAACGCGGTCGGCCAGCAGATGGCGGTCGCGCGCGGCGCGGCCGGTGGTGGCGGCCAGCGCCAGGCGCTGGCCCAGGCCTGCGAGGTCGAGAGCTGCGAGACGGCGAGCCCGTGGGGCGTGTGGGCGAGCGCGCTGGGCGGGCTGGGCACTGTCGCGGGCAACGGCAATTCCTCGACGCTGACCTACAATTTCGGCGGCGGCGCCGCCGGCGTGGACTATCGGCTGGACCCGCGCTTCCTCATCGGCCTCGGCGCGGGCTACGTCGCGGGCAACCAGTGGGTCGACAGCTTCATGGGCCGCGGCTGGACCGACAGTGTCAGCGTCATGGCCTATGGCTCCTTCACCCAGGCCGGCTTCTATGCCGACGCGCTGGCGGGCTATGCCTATTCCGGCAACCAGATGCAGCGGCAGATCGTCATCCCCGGCCTGCAGCCGCGCACGGCCAACGGCAGCACCGGGCGCCAACCAGTTCCTCGGCCAGATCGAGACCGGCTACAAGCTGCCGGTGTTCGCTCCGGCGTCGGCAAGCGTGACGCCGTTCGCGCGGCTGCAGGGCTCGACCATCAACCAGAACGCCTTCTCCGAATGGGGCGCCAACTCCCTCAGCCTCAACATGGCGCAGCAGACGACCAACTCGCTGCGCACGACCCTGGGTGCCGATCTGGCCGGCGCCATCGGGCTGGACGACGATCGAAGGCTCGACCTGGCTCTTCGGCTGGGCTGGCTGCACGAATATGCCGACCCGGGCCGGCCGATCACCGCTTCCTTCGCCGGCGCGCCGTCCATCGCCTACACCGTCTACGGCGCCACGCCGCAGCGCGACTCGGCCATCATCGGCTTCTCGGCCGGGACCAACATCGCCCAGGCGGCGCAGCTCTATCTCCGCTACGACGGTGAGGTCGGCTCAGGCGCAGCCAATCACACGCTCAATGTGGGCGTACGACTAACCTGGTAGCGGAAATTCCGGCTTCCTGTCAGTCGACATAGGCGATCGCCTGCTGCGTGCTTAAAAACTTCTCGCGCAGATGACCGCCGGCCGTCGTCGGCGGATATTTGGGCTGGTGGCCCGCATGCGGCGCAGCCCGGCAGGCAGGACACCACGGCGTCGTAGTTGGGATTCTGGAAGAACACCACCGACTGCCGACGGCTTTCGGCCACCCGATCCGGCGGCGGATTGACAACGCGATGCAGGGTCGAGACCCAGCGGTCGTTGGTCCAGCGCGCCAGCATGTCGCCGATGTTGACGACGAAGCAACCGGGCAGATGAGGCACGTCGAGCCAGTCGCCGTCCTTGCCCAGAACCTGCAGGCCGCCAGGCCGGTCCTCGGTCTTCAGGATGGTGAGGCTGCCATAGTCGCTGTGCGCCCCGGCGCGGAGCTGGCCCGGCTCCGGCGCCTGCTCTGGCGCCGGATAGTTGCGCACGCGCAGCCGGCTGATCGAGCGATCGACACTGGAATCGAAGTACCGCTCGGGCAGGTCGAGGGCCAGGGCGAACAGGCGCATGAGATCGATCGCGAGCGCGTCCATGACGCGGTAGTAGCTTTCATAGGCCGACCGCAACCCGTCCGGCCGCGCGGGCCACAGGTTGGGTGCGAAATGCCGGCCGGCCGCCGGCGAGGTGTAGTAGGGCGTGTCGGCGATATCGACCGGGCCGATCATCAGGCTCTCGTTCAGATCACCACCCCCATCGCCCTGGGCGCTGCCGCCGCGGCTGCGTACCAGGACCTCGGCCTTCATGGGCATGTATCCGCGCGTCACATCGGGCGCCGGCCGGACAATCTGCATTTTCTCCTCGAGCGGAAGATCGAAGAAGGTCCGGCTGACGGTCTCCACGGCCGCGATCAGGTCCGGATCGACGCCGTGGCCGGAGATCACCATGAAGCCGATCTCCCGGCAGGTCCGGTCGACCTCCGTGGCCAGGATACGGCGGGCGGCATGATTGCCCCCGCGATAGGGTGAAATGTCGATGACGGGAACCGCAGTCATGGTCATCGCGAGCTCCTCTGCAGCCGGTGCCGGGATCGGAGCAAGCGACATGCCAAGCACGGTGCCCTGGGGTGCAGAGGGATCTTTGACCGGATTGGATGCCCATTCTCAAAGCAGGTCCGCCAGCAGGCGGGCGGCCCGCGCCGCGCCGTCGGCTTCGACCGGCTTGAAACGAGCGGGCTTGTGCAGCTCGGCGATCATGGCATCGGCGATCATGTCCGGCGTCGAGGTCGCGAATTCCATGCGCCGACCGGCGGCGTAGCGCTCGAGGCGGTGGGCGACGTGGAAGTTCTGCTCGAAATGATTCCTGAGCGGGAAGTAGAGGAACGGCGTGCCCGCCGCCGTAAGCTCCATGCAGGTCGTGAGGCCACCCTGCACCAAGGCAAGGTCGCAGGCCGCGAGATGGCGGTCGAGGTCTGGCACGAAGGCGCGCACCTCGACGCCGGTCGGCGCGCCGAGCGAGAGCGGGTCGATGCGTGGGCCCGCAACCAGCACCATCCTCAGTTCAGGCAGTCGCGCGCGTGCGATCGGCCAAGCCTGCAGGATGCGCCTGATCAGATGCGAGCCCACGCCCGACCCACCGACGGTGACGAGGCAAACCCGCTCGTCGGGGCGGTAGCCCAGGCTGTGGCGCAGCTCGGCGCGCGGGCCAAACGCCTGCGGATGCTGCCCAAGCACGTAGCCCGAGAAATCGAAATGCCTGGGCACCCAGTCGCGCATCGCCGGCAGGTCCTTGCCGAAGCCGAGCGGCACGATGTCCTCGGGCGAGCCGACGAAGATGGCGCGATCGCGCACGCCGGGATGACGCTCGACATGTTCGATCATCTCGGCGTTGTAGTCGGCCGTGAGGAACGCCTCGTGCTCGCCGCCCGACGGCATCGGCACGAAGCCCACGAAGTCGGTGAACCAGGCGAGCTTCGCCTTCTTGAGCTCGGGATGCTCATGCCAGTAATGGTCGATGTCCCAGGCCTCGTCGGCGATCACGAGGTCATAGCCGCCGGCATCGACGGCATCCTGGAAGATCATGAAATTGGCGATCAGCACCTCGTCCATGCGGCGGATCGCCTGGAAGGCGTTGAGATCGTGCTCGCCCGATTCCTCCTCGATATGCTGCGATTCGCTGGCGAGACGGGCGCTCAGCGGATGGACGCACTCGCCATTCGCCGCAAGCAGGCGCGTCACAGGATCCTGCGCCAGCCAGTCGACCTTCAGGCCGGGATGCAGCTTGCGCAGCTCGCGCGCGATGGCGATGTCGCGGCGTCCGTGCCCGAGGCCGATGGGCGAGGAAAGATAGAGCGCCTTCTTTTGCCGCGCGGCACGGGCCGGTCTTGTCTCCGGCGCGCATTTGGGCGCGGCGACTCCCAGCCGGCGGTCCAAGAAGTCGTTGATCAGGGCGTTGCACTTGGCCGGATAGCGGCCGAGCGGATTGTGGCCGCCGCCGGCAATGGTCTCGAGCTCGCCGCCGGTGAGCTCGGCCACCAGCTTGCCGCGCTCGTAGGGCTGGATCTGGTCGTTGGTGCCGTGGATCACCAGCACCGGGCAGCGGATCTTGCGGTACATCGACTCGCTGACGTCGAATTTCGGCAGGATGGTGCGCGCTTCCACGGTCTTGACCAGCACCGGGCCGCTGGTGTCGCCCGCCCAATCGATGCCGTCCTCGATCTGCTTGGTCGAGTGCGGCTCGGTGTGGATGTTCCTGACGAAATGCTCGGCGAAGTCGGGATAGTCGGCCAGCCAGTGCGCGCGGTTGTACTTGTCCCAGCCCTCGAAGCGCTCCTGGCGAGCCATGAAATGCTGATACGTCATGTGCTCGTGGGTAGGCCCGACGATGCCCGCGACGCCGGCCAGGATGACGGCCTTCACCCGCTCCGGATGGTGCGCGGCGATGCAGCAGGCGAGCATGCCGCCGAAGGACAGACCGACCAGGATGGCCGCGCCCGCCTCCGTGGCGTCCATGACGGCCAGCGCATCGGCCACGCAGTTCTCGATCGAGTAGGCGGCGACGTCTTCAGGCCGGTCGGACTGGCCGTTGCCCAGGCCATCGTAGGCGATGCAGCGGAAGCGCTCGCTGAAATACGGGATCTGCGCCTTGTAGATGCGCGAATGGACGATGCTCCAGGGCGGCAGGAAGACCATGGTCTGCGGACCCTCGCCGTAGACCTCGTAGTGGATTCGGTTGCCGTTGCGTTCGACGAACCCGTCCCTGTCCGGCAGCTTCGCGCGCATTTCATGGCCTCTTGGATGACTTGGCCTCGGCGGTGCGGATGGCGTCGCCGACGCGGCGCAGCGACTGGCGCACCGGCAAGCCCTTCTTCTCCAGCCCCAGCAGATAGATGCTTTCGCCACCGATGAAGGCGCTGGCGATCAGCATGGCGACTTCCGCCGCCGAGAAGGGGCCGAGCCCGCCCAGCTCGCGCTCAGCCTGGCGCGCCAGCTCGGCAATCAGCTCGACCCAGCCCATGAGACCGGCGCGCACGACCTTGGCGACCTCGGGATCGGACCAGCTCGCCGCGATCAGCTCCTGCAGGACGCGCACGTAGCCCGAGGCGATGTCCTCGTCGAGGTAGTCGCACGCCCGATCCCAGCGTTGCGACAGGGTGAACGTCTTGTCGTGGAACATGGCGTTCTGCCGATCGAGGAGCTGGGCGTTGAGATAATCGAACAGCGCCAGCATCAGCCCCTGCTTGGAACCGAAGTGGTAGTGGATCTGGCTGAGCGGCACGCCGGCCGCCGCCGCCACGTCGCGCGTGGAGAGACCCGAATGGCCGTTCTGGCGCAGCACCTTCTTGGCCGCCTCCAAGAGGGTCGTGCCGGTTTCCGCCTTCTTCGCCAGGACACGCGCCATTCAGATCCTCCACACGTTCGTCGAGCGACGCCTATTCCGCGGGACGCTCGGACGCTGCAGATCCGCCTCCGCCGGCTCGGGCCTGGCCTTGCGGCCGGGCAGCGGGATCAGCATCGAAACCTGCCTGCGGTAGCGCCGGTATTGATCGCCGAACAGCGCCACGAGGTCGCGCTCCTCCAGCCAGATGCCGAGGAGGATATAGCCGGTGGTGCCAAGCGCGAACAGCAGATGGCCGGCGGTCATGACGGGCGTCGACCAGAAGGCGAGCAGGAAGCCGAGATAGATCGGATGGCGCACCCGCTTGTAGACGAAAGGCGTGCGGAACTCCGGCGCCGGCAGGGTGCGGCCGCGCAGCCGAGCCCAGACCTGGCGCAGGCCGAACAGCTCGAAATGGTTGATCAGGAAGGTGCTGAGCAGCACAAGGACCAGCCGAGCCAGGAGACCGCCTCGAGCAGGACGACGCCCGCCGGATTGGTCACCGTCCACACCGGCGCCAGGCATCGGCTGCCAGTGCACGAAGAGAGCGACCAACGCGAGGCTGGCGAACAGCACATAGGTCGCGCGCTCGACGGCGCTGCGGCACGAAGCGCGTCCACCAGCGCTTGAAGGCGGGCCGGGCCATGACGCTGTGCTGGATGGCGAAGAGACCGAGCAGCAGCGTGTCGATGACGAGCGTCGGCACGAGCGCGCCCTCGGCGCCGCTGTCGATCGTCTTGGGCACCGGAAGGTTGCCGACGAAGGCGACGGCGTAGAGGAATGTGACGAAGAACAACAGATACGCGGCCCCGCCATACAGGACCGAAGCGATACCACCCATGGGATGCCTCCGTTTTATCATAATTCGGTCGACCGACTGAATTTGTCAGCTATCTAATTCGGTCGACCGACCGAGTCAAGGGGCATTTCCTGGGCCCTCGGCCGTTCCGGCCTCAAAAGGCTATGGCGTAACCCTCGAGCGACATGGGCTTCAGCGGGATGTTGAGCTTGGCCAGCCGGTCTTCGACCGCCTTCCGCTCCCTCGTCCGCGGCGCGATAGCCGAGATAGACGTGGCGTATCGACTTCCGCGTCTTGTAGGGAACGACACCCTTGGGCGCGAACATGCGCCATTCCCGCTCATAGGCCCAACGGTGGTTCTTGTAGGAGAGAACCCGCTTGGCCAGGTTCTCGGGCTCCTGCCGCGAGATACCGACGACCGGGATTCGCTCGGTGTAGTACAGGCGCGTGAAATGGACGTCGTCGGGCAATTCGCCGAGCAACTCCCTGAAATTGTAGGCGATTTCACGCTCCAGATTCACCAGCGAACGATATCGATAGAGCGTATTCGGCACCGCGAACATCTGGACCGTGGCCATGCGACCTCCCGCGCCTACCAGACGCCGAAGAATATGCCGTGCTTCTTGTGGGTGGCGGTGCGGGCCTCGACATAGGCGTCGTCGACCGTGACCCGCGTCTTGCGCGCCTTGAGCCAGGCGTCGAGGCGGCCTTCCATCTCGCGGCGGACGTGGGCGTAGGACTCGCTGGCGCCGAGGTCGCGCAACTCCCTGGGATCGTTGGCGAGATCGAACAGCATGGGCCGGAAATCCTGCCACCAGACGTATTTCCAGCGATCGGTGCGCACCATCATGGCGCGGCAGTCCTGCGGCTTGCGGCCCAGGAGCTTGCGCGCCTCGCGGAAGGAATAATCGAGCTCGGAGAACACAGCGTCGCGCCAGGTCCCGACCGGTCCGCCGCGCAGCAGCGGCAGCAGCGAGCGGCCTTCGACGAGATGGTCGCTGGCCGGCAGGCCGAGCGCGGCGAGGCAGGTCGGCACGACGTCGACGGCCTCGACGAAGCGCTGGTCGACGGTGCCGCGTGAAGAATCGGCCGACGGGTCGGGATCGTAGACGATGAAGGGCACGCGCAGCGCCTCCTCGTAGAACATCTCCTTTTCGCCCAGCCAGTGGTCGCCCAGGAAGTCGCCGTGGTCGGCGGTGAAGAAGATCAGCGTGTCGTCGAAGCGGCCGAGCTTCTTCAGCTGGTCGAACAGGCGGCCGAGCCAGTCGTCGATCTGCTTGATCAGGCCCATGTAGGCCGGCCGCACGACGCCGGGCGCTTCGGGGCGCTGGAAGGAGAGCGATTCCTCGTGCCGGCGGTAGGCGGCCAGCACGGGATGCTGGTCGATCAGTTCCGACGGATCGCGATTGATCGGCAGGCAATCCTCGGCGCCGTACAGCGCGTTGTAGGGCGCGGGCGCCATGTAAGGCCAGTGCGGCTTGACGTAGCTGAGATGCAGGAACCACGGCCTCTCGCCCATGTCCTCGACGAAGCGCATGGCCTCGCGCGTCATGTAGGCGGTCTCCGAATGCTCCTCGGCGACGCGCGCCGGCAGGCCGCACGTTGCGCATGTTCCAGCCCGAGAGCTTTTCCCCGTCCGGACCGTCGGCGGCGATCACGTAGTCGCTCCACGGGTCGTCGGAATTGTAGCCCTGCGCACGAAGATAGGCAGCGTAGCCGCTCTCCTCGCCGGGCGGCGAATGGCCGTCGTAGCGGTCGAGCTCCTCGAAGCGGCCGGCGCGCATCAGGGCGGCGATGGCCGAGCCGCCTTCGATGCCGTAGCGCTCGAGCCCGTCGGTGTCGGGCAGCACGTGCGTCTTGCCGGCCAGCGCCACGCGCATGCCGGTGGGAAGCAGGTAATCGCCGATGGTCTTTTCGCGCAGCGACAACGGCACCCGGTTCCAAGTGGCGCCGTGGCTGAACATGTATCGACCGGTGTAGTAGCTCATGCGCGAGGGGCCGCAGACACCGGACTGCACATAGGCGCGCGGGAACAGCACGCCGCGGCGGGCCAGCGAGTCGATGGCGGGGGTCTCGAGATGCGGATGGCCGGCGCACGACAGGTGATCGGCGCGCAGCTGATCGCACATGATGAACAGGACGTTCCTGACCTTGCCCACAGCTCTTTCCTCCCTCGACGACAGCGGCGCCGTTGTCCTATCTAAGCCGCATGACCCAGAGCCCGTCCATCCGCGATATCCTCGATTTCTGGTTCCTGCCGCTTGACGATCCCGGCCACGGCAAGCCGCGCGAGGTCTGGTGGGCCGGTCCGGCCGAGTTCGATGCCGAGATCCGCACCCGTTTCGGCGCGGCCTTCGACCGGGCGGTCGCGGGTGACTTCGACTCGTGGCGACAGTCGCCCGACGGCGCACTGGCCCACATCATTTTGTGCGACCAGTTCCCGCGCAACATGCATCGCAAGACGGCGCGCGCCTTCGCCGGCGATGCCAAGGCCCTGGAGACGGCCCGGCTGGCGCTGGCACGCTCCTATCCGGCTGCGTTCAACCGCGACATGCGGCTCTTCTTCTATATGCCGTTCCAGCACAGCGAGGCGCTCGGCGACCAGGAACTTGGCTGCGCCCTGTTCGCCGCCTTCGAGGATGCCGAGACGATGAAGCATGCCGTGGAGCATCGCGATTTGATCATCCGCTTCGGGCGCTTCCCCCACCGCAACGATGCGCTGGGCAGGGTCTGCACCGAAGACGAGCTCGACTATCTCAAGGAAGCGAAGCGCTTCGGGCAATGACCTCGCGATAGAGCGCGGTCATGTCGGCGCCGAAGCAGCAGAAGATGACGCGGTCGAGGCCGACGGTGTGGGCCCGCACCTCGCGCACGGCAATCTCGGTTGCCGGCTCCTTCGGGTAGCCGTAGATGCCGGTCGAAATCGCCGGAAAGGCGATGCTCGTCAGTCCATGCTTCCCGGCCAGCGCCAGGCTGTTGCGGTAGCAGTTCGACAGCAACTCCGGTTCGCCGGACTTTCCACCGCGCCATACCGGGCCGACAGTGTGAATGACGTGGCGCGCCTTCAGCCGATAGCCCCTGGTGATCTTCGCTTCGCCGGTCGGGCAGCCGTGCAGCGTCCGGCATTCGGCCAGCAGTTCCGGCCCGGCCGTGCGATGGATCGCGCCGTCGACGCCGCCGCCGCCCAAAAGGCTTTCGTTGGCCGCATTCACGATCGCATCGACGTCGAGGCGCGTGATGTCGCCCTCGACGATCTCGATGCGCATCGTCACTTACCAGTAGCGGACTGGACCGGTATCGAGGTGGACGAAGCCCGAGCGCGGATAGAAGCCGACGCCGCCCATGTTGAGCGCGCGCGCAGCCTGCCGGATCTTGAACACCGGCACGCCGGGAAAGCGGATATCCATGGCGTTGCCGTTCATGTGCTGGCTGTCGGAGG
The DNA here is from genome assembly GCA_963843185.1 of uncultured Alphaproteobacteria bacterium. Taxonomy (GTDB): domain Bacteria; phylum Pseudomonadota; class Alphaproteobacteria; order Reyranellales; family Reyranellaceae; genus Reyranella. The sequence continues at coordinate 716,171 of CAWJJJ010000015.1, read as the reverse complement.
CGACGCCGCGGCTGACGCTGGCCAGCCAGGCGTTGGTCGTGGGCGAGCGAAAGGCCGAGAGCACTTCAATGGAGCCGCCGTAGCCCACGATCCGCGTTGTGTGCCACAGCACGTCGAACAGCAGCGGATCCATTTCCGTCTGGGCATTCTCCCGCGTATCGCGCAGGAAGTAGTTCAGCTTGTCCAGCGCGTCGCGGCGATAAGCCCCGTCCGACCAGTAGGTCACCGTCAGCGCTTCGTTGGAATTGACGTTCACCAGGCTGAGGGTGCGCGGGCTGGTCGTGTCGAGCTGCGGCGGTGGGAGCGGCTGGACGGGAGCGAACCCGCCATAGCGGGCGGCGCGAATGTTCTGCTGTTTGGTGTGTTGTGTGGACCGGGCGACGGCCGCCTTGTGAACGACCCGCTTGGCAGGTGCCTTCTTCGCGGCCGATGCGGCGCTGGCGCCGCGCAGGACTTCAGGTGGTTTGGTCTGGGCGACGCTAACGCCGGCAAAGGCCAGCGTGGCCGCCAAGCTCAACACGAAACTGCGCATCCCTGCCCCGAAGTTGTTGCATTTATGTCACAGACCTTCTTATCAGAGACCGATTCGCGACACAAAGCGAAATTCCGGGTCGCGGGCGAGCGCCAGCCCGACCACTTCACCCACCATGAAGAGGGTGGGTCCCTGAAGCCGAGCCTGCATCGCCTGCCGCTCGATGGTGGCGAGCGTGCCGACGACCCGTCGCTCTCGCGCCGTGGTGCCGTTCTCGATCAAGGCAACGGGAGTCGCGGCAGGCAGACCATGCCCCATCAATTGACCGGCGATGACCGGCAGCGTCTCGACGCCCATATAGATGACGACGGTCTGGCGCGGCCGCGCGAGCATCGGCCAGTCGAGCGCCACCTTGCCGTCCTTGAGATGGCCGGTCACGAAGACACAGGCCTGCGCATGGTCGCGGTGCGTGAGCGGGATGTCGGCGCTGGCCGCGCAGCCCAGCGCCGCCGTCACGCCCGGCACGACCTCGACGGCGACGCCGGCCTGCACCAACGCCTCGACCTCCTCGCCGCCGCGGCCGAACACGAAGGGATCGCCGCCCTTGAGGCGCACCACGCTCTTGCCGGTGCGCGCGAGGCTTACGAGACAGTCGTTGATCTCCGCCTGCTTCATGCAGTGCTGACCTCGGCGCTTGCCGACATAGATCCGCTCGGCGTCGCGCCGCGCCATGCCCAGCACCTCGGGCGAGACCAGCCGGTCATAGACCACGACGTCGGCGCGCTGCAGCAGGCGATGGGCCTTCATCGTCAGCAGATCGGGATCGCCGGGACCGGCGCCGACCAGATGCACCATGCCGACTGCAGGGCCGCTCTCGTTGCGCGCATTGTCGAGCAGGCGGATCAGTTCGCGTCGCGCGCCGATCTCGTCGCCCGCCAGCGCCAGTTCGCCAATCGGTCCGGCAAAGACGCGATCCCAGAAGCGACGGCGGTCGCGCGGCCGATCGAGCGTGCGGCGCACCTGATCGCGAAAGATCTCGGCGAAGCGCGCCAATCGGCCGACCGCGGCCGGCATGGCGCGTTCGATCTCCGCCCGCAGACGCCGGGCGAGGGCCGGTGCCGAGCCGCCGGTCGAGATGGCGATGGTGATCGGCGCGCGATCGACGATCGCCGGCATGATGAAGCTCGAAAGCGCGGGCCGGTCGACGACATTCACCGGCACGCATCGCTGCTGGGCGGCGCACGACACGCGGGCCTGCACCGCCGCATCGTCGGTCGCCACGATCACCAGCGACATGCCGACGAGGTCGTCATCGTCGAAGCCGCGGCCGGCCCAGGAAATGCATCCTTCGCCAATGAGCTGCGCGATCGAGCCGACCACGGTGTCAGCGATCAGCGTTACCCGCGCGCCGGCCGACAGCAGCAACTCGGCCTTGCGCGCCGCCGCTTCGGTTCCGCCGACGACCAGCACCCGGCGGTCCTGCAACGTCATGAAGAGCGGAAAGCTCTGCATCACGCAGCCTGCCGTGCCGATTTACTGGCTGCTTTACCGGCCGCCTTGGGTCGCGCGGCGCGCAGCAGGGCGCGGATCTCGGGCCGGCAGGAGCCGCAGTTGGTGCCGCCGCGCGTGACCGCGCCAACCGCCTCGAGCGTTGCCGCGCCGGCGGCGATCGCCGCCTCGACGGCGGCGCTGGACACACCGAAGCAGGCGCAGATCTCACCACCGCGCGCGGCTGCATCGCCGCCATGCAGCAGAAGCGTGCGTTGCTCGACGCTGAGACGGCCGCAGCCCATGAACGGCGCCAGCCGGTCACGGACCGTTTCGTCGCGCGCAGCGCCCAGCGCCAGCACGGCCTCAAGGCGGCCATCGCTCAGAACCGCACCGATGCCGTCCTGACCCTCCAGCCACGGGCCCGGGTTGGCGGCACGCACCGCCGCCGACAGCGCCTGCCGCGCCATTTCGAGCGGTTGCTCGCCCGCAAGCAGATAGGCGTGGTAGCCGGCGCCCTTGATCCGCGCCCAGTAGGAGAGTTCGGGCAGCATCACCGGTCGCCGAGCGAGAATCGTGCCATGCCAGAGGATCGGCAGGCGAAGAATTTCAACCGGCGTGTGCTTGAGCTCAGGCTGGCCCGAGATCGGATCGACCACCGGATTGACGGCCACGTTGATGCGGCCCGCCCGCGAGCCTTGCGCCGTCCAGTGCATCGGCGCGAAGGCATCGCCGGGGCGTAACGCCTCCGTCACATGCACGCGCAAGGCAGCCCGGCCCCACGCGCTGGTCACTTCGGCAATGTCGCCGTCGCCGAGATCGCGCCGGTAAGCGTCCACGGGATGCAGGTCGATCGTCGGCTCGGGACGATGGCCGGCCAAGCGCACCGATTTTCCGGTGCGCGTCATGGTGTGCCACTGGTCGCGTACCCGTCCCGTGTTCAACCGTAGCGGCCGTTCGTCGGTCGGCGGATGCACGGGCTCGCGCGGCCCCACCGCCACGAAGCGGGCGCGCCGATCCGGATGGAAGAAACCGCCGTCGCCAAAGAAGCGCGTGTCGACGGCCGCCGCGCCCGCCAAGGCAGGCCACACAAAGGGCGCCAGTTCGTCATAGCCTTGGTCGTCGATGTTCGAACAGGCGCCGATATCGAAGGCGCGCGTGCCGCCATTCTCGAAGGCCGACAGGGCGGCGTGCTCGCGGAAAATATCGGCGGCGCTTTGCCAGGCGAAGGCCTCGCCGAAGCCCAGCCGGCGGGCGACCTCGGCGACGATCCACCAATCCGGCCGCGCCGCGCCCGGCGGCGGCAGGAAGGCGCGCTGGCGCGAAATGCCACGTTCGGAGTTGGTCACCGTGCCGTCCTTTTCCGCCCAGGCGAGCGCCGGCAGGCGGATGCGGCAGGCATCGACGGTATCGCTGGCGCGCACCGCCTCGGAAACGATCGAGAATTCGCAGGCGCGCAGCGCTTCGCGCACGGCATCGGCGTTGGGCAGGCTGGCGACCGGGTTGGTCGCCATGATCCATACCGCCTTGATCGCGCCGCGCCCGACCGCGTCGAACAGGTCGACCGCCTTCAGCCCGGGCCGCCTTGCCATGTTCGACGCTCGCCAGAAGCGGCCGACGCGATCGATATCGGCCTGGGCAAAATCCATGTGCGCGGCGAGCGTGTTGGCAAGCGCCCCCACTTCCCGCCCGCCCATGGCGTTGGGCTGGCCCGTGATGGAGAACGGCCCCATGCCCGGCCGGCCGATGCGCCCGGTGAGAAGGTGGCAGTTGATGAGCGCATTCACCTTGTCGACGCCGGCGCTCGACTGGTTCACGCCCTGCGAATAGAGCGTGACCGTCTTCTCGGCCTTGGCGAACCAGTCGAAGAAGGTCGCAATCTCGGCAGCCGGCAGGCCGCACTGGCCGAGGTCGCCGGCACGCGCGGCGATCAGCGCGTCGTCGAGGCCGCTCGTATGGCGCTCGACGAAGCGCTTCGACCGGGCGCCGCGCCGATCGAGTTCGACCAGCAGGGCGTTGAACAGCGCCACATCGCTGCCGCGGCCGCAGCGCCAGGTGCAGGTCGGCCAGCTCGCAGGTCTCGGTGCGGCGCGGATCGATCACCACGATCCGCAGGTCGGGCCGCTCGCGCTTGGCGGCTTCCAGGCGCTGGAACAGCACCGGATGGCACCAGGCGAGATTGCTGCCGACCAGCACGACGAGGTCGGCCAGCTCGAAATCCTCGTAGAGACCCGGCACGGTGTCGCTGCCGAAGGCGCGCTTGTGGCCGGCGACCGACGAGGCCATGCAGAGCCGCGAATTGGTGTCGATGTTGGCGGTGCCGAGGAAGCCCTTGATCAGCTTGTTGGCGGCGTAATAGTCCTCGGTCAGGAGCTGGCCCGAGACATAGAAGGCAACGGCGTCGGGCCCGTGCCGTTCGATCGTTTCGCCGAGGCCCTGCGCCACCGCGTCGAGGGCGGCGTCCCACGACACACGCCGGCCGTCGATCTCCGGATGCAGCAGCCGGTCCTCCAGCGACAGCGTCTCGCCCAGCGCCGCGCCCTTCGAGCAAAGCCGTCCGCGATTGGCGGGATGCTCGCCATCGCCCGCGATCTCCGCGCCACCCCGCCCGTCAGGCGTAGCCACGATGCCGCATCCGACGCCGCAGTAGGGGCAGGTGGTGCGGATGGTCATGGCTCGCGGAGCGATCAATAGACATCGCGCTGGTAGCGGCCGGCCTTGGCGAGGCCGTCGAGCCAGGCCTTCGCCTGCTCGCCATTCTTGCCGCCCTTCTCGGCTGCGATCTGCAGCAGCGTGTCCTCGACGTCCTTGGCCATGCGCTTGGCATCGCCGCAGACATAGAAATGCGCGCCCTCCTCCAGCCACTTCCAGAGCTCCGCCGCATTCTCGCGCATGCGGTTCTGGACGTAGATCTTGTCGGCCTGGTCGCGCGAGAAGGCGAGATCGAGGTTGCTCAGCACACCGCGGCGCTGCCAGTCGAGGATCTGGTCCTCGTAGAGAAAATCCGTGGTGCGCTTCTGGTCACCGAAGAACAGCCAGTTCTTCCCCTTGGCGCCGCGCGCCTCGCGCTCCTCGAGAAAGGCCCGGAACGGGGCGATGCCGGTGCCCGGCCCGACCATGATGGCCGGTGCCGCATCGTCGGGCGGCGGGCCGAAGGCGTGGCTCTTCTGCACGAACACGGGGATGACGTCACCCGGCTTGGCGAAGTCGGCGAGGTAGCAGGAACCGATGCCCGTCCGCGTGCGGTCGTTGGTGTCCCAGCGCACCGCCGACACGGTGAGATGGACTTCGCGCGGATGAGCCTTGGGCGAGGAGGCGATCGAGTAGAGCCGCGGCTGCAGCCGGTCGAGGGATTTCAGCAGGCCGGGCAGCGACGGCGTCACCGAGGGAAAGGCCTGGAGCAGATCGAGCAGGTCGGCCTCGGCGAGCTCCGGCGGGCCTTCGCCCTGGGCCAGCGCCTGCAGCTTCAGCGCCTCCTCGCCGTCGAAAGCGCGGGTCGCGAGAAAGATCATGCACTCGTCGCTCGGCCGGGCGATGTCGACCTTGCTCAGCAGCACCTGGCGCAGCGGCAAGGCGTCGCCGTCGAAGGCCACCATTTCCTCGCCGGTGGCGCCGACGCGATCGAGCACGGCCTGCACGAGCTGCGGGTTCTTGCGGGCGAAGACGCCGAGACTGTCGCCCGCCTCATAGGTGAGGTCGGTGGTCGAGAGATCGAACACGACGTGGCGTACGTCCTTGTCGGAGCCGGCGCGGTTGAGCGGATGGGCGTCGACCAGGGTGGCAAGCGCCGGCCGGTCGCGCGAGAAGCCGAGCGGTCCCGCGGCCTTCGCCGCCGGCGCCATGGCGGGCACGGCACCGCGCTCCGGCTCCAGCGCGACCATCAGCTCCTTCACCTTGCGCTGGGTTTCCTTGCCGCCCGGCACGCAGCGACCCATGTCGGCTTCGGCGCCGGACCACACGGCCTCGGCGTAGGTCTGGCAGAGATAGCCGCACTGGCCGCAATCGAGCTGGGCCATCGCGGCCATCAACTGGCGGGCCGGCTTGCGGTCCTTGGCAAGCGCCAACCGCTCGGCCATGACAAACGACGCGTCATGCCAGGGGAAGTCCTCGTCGGGATCCTCGGCTTCTGCCGGCGCGGCGCTTTCGTCGGACGAGGACAGGCCCTCGACCCCGAGATAGGCGGCGAAGAAGCCGTTCAGCCACGCCCGCTGCGCGCTCGAGAACGGTGCGTTCTCCGGAATCAGCGAAGGGATGGGGGTGACGGCATTCATGCGGCGAGCACCCGCACCGGCGCGCTGTTTGCGAGATCGCGCAGCGCGGCCACTTCGTGGCGGCGGCAGAACTCGAAGAACGACTCGGCCGGCGACTGGCGATGCGCGAGATAGGCCCGAAGCAGGCGTTCCAGCATCGGCGGCAGGTCGTCGAACGGCACCGACTGGGCATAGTCGCGCGCCATCGCCTGCTCGGCGGTCGAGGCCGCCCCGCCGCCGATATAGACGTGATAGCCCTCGACGCTTTCCTCGCCCCGCTCGACCTTGCAGGCGAGCAGGCCGATGTCGCCGACATAGTGCTGGGCGCAGGAATGATGACAGCCCGTCAGGTGGATGTTGATCGGCGTGTCGACCGCCACCCGCGCCTCGAGGTAGTCGGCGAGCTTCAGCCCATGGCCCTTGGTGTTGGAGGCCGAGAACTTGCAGCCGGCATTGCCGGTGCAGGCGACAAGGCCGCGGCGGACGGCGCTCGCCTCGACCGCCAGGCCCAGAGCATTGATGGCGGCAATGCAGACGCCGAGGTCGCGATCGGCGACGTCGGAGACCAGCAGGTTCTGCCACACCGTCAGTCGCAGCGTGCCGCTGCCGAAGCGTTCGGAAATCTCGGCCAGGCCGCGCATTTGACCGGCGGTCAGCCGCCCGACCGGCAGCACCAGTCCGAGATAGCTGTGGCCCGCCTGCTTCTGGGCGTGAACGCCGATATGGGCCCCCTTGTCGGCCAGCGGACGCGGCGCGATCTCGGCGCCGGTGGCTCGGCGCAGCGGTGCGCCATGTTCCTTCTCGACTTCGGCGATGAAGGCGTCGCGGCCCATGCGGTCGAGCACGTATTTCAACCGCGCCTTCAGGCGATTGGTACGATCGCCGTTGGCGATGAAGGCGCGCACGACGGCGCCCGCGACCTTCACGCATTCCTCGGGCTTCAGCAGGATTCCCGTCTCGAAGGCGAAGTCGAGATGACCGGTGATGCCGCCCAGCTGCAGGCGGAAATAGATGCCGGGCTCCAAACCCGCGCCACCGGTGACCCGGCAGGCGACGAAGCCGATATCGTTGGTGTCCTCGAGCACCGGCACCTGGCCGCCGCCGTCGAAGGCGATGTTGAACTTGCGCGGCAGGCCGTACATCTCGCGGTGATTGAGGATGTAATGATGCATCGCACGGCAGAGCGGCCGCGTGTCGTAGATCTCCTGCGGATCGATGCCGGCGGTCGGGCTGCCGGTAATGTTGCGAATATTGTCGGCGCCCGAGCCGCGCGAGGTGAGGCCGAGCGCCTGCACCGCCAGCAGCATGTCGACGGCGTGGGCCGCGCCGATTTCGCGGATCTGCAGGTTGGCGCGGGTCGTGACGTCGGCGTAGCCGCCGCCGAAGGAGTCCGCGGCGTCGGCCAGGCCGCGCAGCTGCCCGGCATTGAGGATGCCGTTGGGAATGCGCAGGCGGCACATGAAGGAATCCTGTGCCGGGGCGACGTAGAACAGGCCCTGATACTTGGTGAGGAAGACGTCGATCCCCTTGGGGAACTGGCCCGCTTCGGCGCGGCCCGCGACTTCGTCCCAGCGGTCGAGCGGATGGCGGGCCCGCTTGGCGGCCTCCTCGGCGACCAGCTTGCCGCCCGCCGCGACGGCACGGTCCTGGGCGGCGTATTGCAGCGCGTCCGGTCCGATCGGCTGGGCCGCCGGGGCAGCGGCCGCGCGGTTCGCCAGCCTGTCGGCGGCCTTGCGCGCCTCGATGCCGCTCACGAAGCCCTGCAGCCACTGCTTCTGCTGGTCGTCGAACTCGCTCATGCCGCCGCCTTGGCCACCGGCGCGACCGTTTTGGGTTTTGCGCCGTGCTCGTATTCTTCCAGGAAGGCCAGCACCTCGCGGCGATAGCGGTAGTAGTCGGCATGCTCGAGCAACGACTTGCGGGTGCGTGGCCGCGGCAGGGGCACGTCGAGGATCTTGCCGATCGTGGCATTGGGGCCGTTGGTCATCATCACGATGCGGTCGGCCAGCAGGATCGCCTCGTCGACGTCGTGGGTGACGCAGATCGTCGTGACCTGCGTGCGCTTCCACACGTCCATCAGCACTTCCTGCAGCTCCCAGCGCGTCAGGCTGTCGAGCATGCCGAACGGCTCGTCGAGCAGCAGCAGCCTGGGCGAGAGCGCGAAGGCGCGCGCGATGCCGACCCGCTGCTTCATGCCGTTCGACAGGTCGCGAGCCATCTTGTGCATGGCGTCGGCGAGGCCGACTCGCGCCAGGTAGTATTCGACGATTTCGCGCCGTTCGGCAGGCGTGGCGTGGGGATAGACCTTGTCGACACCCAGGGCCACGTTCTCGCGCGCCGTCAACCATGGCATCAGCGACGGCGCCTGGAAGACCACGGCCCGGTCGGGTCCGGCGCCGTCGATCTCGCGCCCGTTGAGCACGATGCCACCGCCCGAGATTCCGGTGAGCCCCGCGACCATCGACAGCACCGTCGACTTGCCGCAGCCGGAATGGCCGATCAACGACACGAACTCGCCCTTCTTCACCAGAAGCTGGAACTTGTCGACCACCGTGAGCGGTCCCCTGGGCGTCGGATAGACCTTGCTGACCTCGAAGAACTCGACATAGCGGTCGAGGATCGCCGAGCGTGCCGCCTTGCGCACCGCCTCGGGCGGTTGTTCGAGCTGGGTCACTGGCTGGATGTCGGGCAGGCGCCGCTCCTCGCCCTGCGTGTTGTGCTCGACGCCGAGATCCATCAGGTACTTGGTGACCTCGGCGCGCAGGCGCATGAATGTCGGGTCGTCGTTCAGCGCCGTGCGCTGGCGGGGCCGCGGGATCGTCACCTTGAAGGAGCGGCCGAGGGTCGCCTTCGGCCCGGGCTTCAGGGGCACGATGCGGTCGGCAAGCAGGATCGCCTCGTCGACGTCGTTGGTGATCAGGACGATGGTCTTGCCTTCCTGGGCCCGGATCTCCTCGAACTCGTCCTGCAGCTTGGCGCGCGTCAGCGCGTCGAGCGCCGAGAGGGGCTCGTCGAGCAGCAGGATGTCGGGATTGGTGGCCAGCGCGCGGGCGACGGCGACGCGCTGGCGCATGCCGCCGGAAAGCTCGGCCGGCCGGCGGTCGGCGGCGTGGCTGAGGCCGACCATGTCGACGTAGCGCCGCACGCGCGCCTGCCGCTCGGCGCGCGGCACACCCTTGAAGACCGCGTCGACGGCGAGCGCCACATTGGCGCTGACGGTGAGCCACGGCATCAGCGAATAGGACTGGAAGACGACGCCGCGGTCGGGGCCGGCGCCCTCGACCCGGTGGCCGCGGATGGTGACCTCGCCGGCGTCGGGCATGGCGAGGCCGGCCATCAGCGAGACGAGGGTCGTCTTGCCCGAGCCGGAGAAACCCACGATGGCCACCACTTCGCCCTCCTCGACGGCGAGGTTCACGTCGTGCAGCACCTCGGTCCGCCGGCTGGCGTTGCCGTAGCCCTTGCACACGCCCCTGAGTTCGAGGAGAGCCATGGCTATTCTCCTGCGCCTAGCGGTTCATGCCGTAGGTGAAGGCGGCCTGCAGGGCGAACATCAGCCGGTCGAGCAGGAAGCCGATGATGCCGATGGTCAGCACCGCGACGATGATCTTGGCCAGCGACGACGACGAACCGTTCTGGAACTCGTCCCAGACGAATTTTCCGAGGCCCGGATTCTGCGCCAGCATCTCGGCGGCGATCAGCACCATCCAGCCGACGCCGAGCGACAGGCGCAATCCCGTGAAGATCAGCGGCAGCGCCGAGGGCAGGACCATCTTGCGCACGGTGGTCGCGGTGGAAAGCTGCAGCACCTTGCCGACATTCACCAGATCCTTGTCGATCGAGGCCACGCCGAGCGCGGTGTTGATCAGGGTCGGCCACAGCGAGCACAGCGTCACGGTGATCGCCGAGATCACCAGCGATTTGGGCAGCCAGTCGACCGGATCGAGGTAGAGCGCGGACACGACCATGGTGACGATCGGCAGCCAGGCGAGCGGCGATACCGGCTTGAAGATCTGGATCAACGGATTGAGGCCGCCGTTCACCGAGCGCGACAGGCCGCACATGATGCCGACCGGCACGGCGATCAGGGTCGCGACCACGAAGCCCAGCGCCACCGTCTTCAGGCTGGTCAGGATCTGGTCGAGGTAGGTCGGCTTGCCGGTGTAGTTGCGCCATTTCACCTGATCGGCCTTGCCGTCCGCCTCGAGCTTGCGATTGCGCTCGATCTGACGTGCATCGAAGGCCGCTTCCTTGGCACGTTCGGCCACGTGATCGTCGTAGAGGTTGCCGGCCTGCTCCCAGACCTGCAGCGGCCCGGGGATCGCGCCAAGCGACGTCTTCACCTGGGGCGCGAGCAGCGCCCACAGGAGCAGGAAGGCCACGATGCCCGTGAGCGGCACGAGCAGGACCTGGCGCAGCTCGCTGAGTTGGTGCCGCGGACTGTCGCCCGCGGCGATGCGCAACAGCGGCACGAGCCAGCCCAGCCCGGCAACGTCGAGATAGGACGCCGCCCGCGTGATGCGGCTGAACAGCCGCTCGCGCCGCTGCTCGCGCAGCAGGCGCTCCGCGGCAGCGGCCGGACCGGCTTGTTCGCTGATGCTGGTCATCAGCCGCCGACCACTTCAGTGCCCTCGACGGTCTGCTTGCCCTTGAGCCCGATCGACAGGCTGTCGATGTAGGCGTTGGGCTTGCGGCCGTCGTAGGGAATGGCGTCGATGTTCTCGGCTGTCGGCTCGCGGTAGCCGTCGGTGGCCCAGGGGAAGTCCTCCTTCCTGGCCTTGCCTTCGTCGACCAGCATCTTCGCGGCCTTGAGGTAGAGATCGGGCCGATAGACCTTCCTGGCGGTCTCCGCGTACCACTCGTCCGGCTTCTGCTCGGCGATCTGGCCCCAGCGCCGCATCTGGGTGAGGTACCAGATGGCGTCCGAGTAGTAGGGATAGGTGGCGTAGTAGCGGAAGAAGACGTTGAAGTCGGGAACCGGGCGCTTGTCGCCCTTCTCGTACTCGAAGGTGCCGGTCATCGAGTTCGCGATGACCTCCTGGTCGGCGCCGACATATTCGGGCTTGGAGATGAGCTTCACCGCCTCGGGGCGATTGGCATCGTTGTTGGCATCGAGCCACATGCCGGCGCGGATCAGCGCCTTGGTGATCGCCAGCACGGCGTTGGGATGCTTCTCGGCGAACTCGGCGGTGACGCCGAAGACCTTTTCCGGGTTGTTCTTCCACAGCTCGTAGTCGGTGATCACCGGCACGCCGATGCCCTTGAACACCGCCTGCTGGTTCCACGGCTCGCCGACGCAGTAGCCGTGGATGGTGCCGGCCTGCAGGGTCGACGGCATCTGCGGCGGCGGCGTCACCGAGAGCAGCGCATCGGCCTTGATCTGCCCGCTGACGTCGGTCCTGGAGTAGAAGCCGGGATGGATGCCGCCCGACGCCAGCCAATAGCGCAGTTCGTAATTGTGCGTCGACACCGGGAACACCATGCCCATCTTGAAGGGCTTGCCCTCGGCCTTCATCTTGTCGATCACCGGCTTCAAGGCGCTGGCCTTGATCGGATGCACCGGCTTGCCATCGGCGCCGACCGGAATGTTCTTCTTCATCTCCGCCCAGATCTCATTGGAGACCGTCGTGCCGTTGCCGTTGAGATCCATCGAGAACGGCGTAATGACGTGCGCCTTGGTGCCGAAGCCGATCGTCGCGGCGATGGGCTGGCCGGCCAGCATGTGCGCGCCGTCGAGTTCCCCGGTGATCACCCGATCGAGCAGGACCTTCCAGTTGGCCTGAGGCTCGAGCGTGACGAACAGCCCTTCGTCCTCGAAGAACCCCTTCTCCTTGGCGATGGCGAGCGGAACCATGTCGGTGAGCTTGATGAACCCGAACTTCAATTCGTCCTTCTCGACCTTCAGCGTGTCGGCGCGGGAGCCCCGGGGGGCGAGACCCTGCGCCGCCACGACGGCAGCGCTTGCGAGGATCCCTCTTCGACCGATGGCGATGCGCGATTTGCGTGTTGTCATGTGTTGTGCTTCCCGGGTTTGACTTATTGAGCCTTAGCGGCGTTGGCCTTGGCAGCTGGCCGACCCATGACCGGCGGAACCGCCGGCTCGCCGTGGCCCCCTTTCGGCCGGCGATCTCCAGCGGGGCAGTCGATGCCCAGGGCGGCGGCCGCCGCGCGATAAAGGTCGGGGCGGAAGACGCGGTCGGCGACGGCGCCGAGATCGGCGGCGGCGGGCGCCTGCCCCCAGCGCACCATCTGCGCCAGGAACCAGTCGGCGTGGCTGCGCCACGGGAAGTTGGCGCCGCCGCGATGGAAAATGTGGAAGTCGGGCAGCGCGAGCGAGCGGGTGATGACCTCGACCGGTGCGTTGACATAGCGCGGGCTGGCCAGCACGCGAGCGGCCTCGGCGCGGTTGGCCGGCTCGTCGAGCCAGGCGCAGGCTTCGATCAGCGCCTTGATCAGCGCGAGCAGCGTGTTCGGATTGCGAAGCGCCCAGGTTTCGGTCGTGCCCAGCACCTTCTCCGGCATCGCCTTCCAGATGTGATGCCCACTGACGGCGATCCGGCCGATGCCGAGCGAGACCGCCTGCTGGTTCCACGGCTCGCCGACGCAGTAGCCGTCGATCACGTTGCCCGACAGATGGGCGACCATGTGCGGCGGCGGCACGACGGTAAGGCGCACGTCGCGGTCGGGATCGAGGCCGCCCGAGGCCAGCCAGAGGCGCAGCAGGTAATTATGCGACGAGAAGGGGAAGACCGACGCCAGTCGCAGCGGCGCGCGGCCGGCGGCACTGCGACGGCGGACGACCGCGGCCAGGGCGCGACCGTCGAGCGAGGCACCTTCGGGCAGGGCATCGCCGGTGAATTCCGGGGCGGCTTCCTCGATCTCGCGCCACAACGCCTGCGACAGGGTGATGGCGTTGCCGTTGAGGTCGAGGGTCATGGCGGCAATCATCGGCGCGCTGACGCTGTCGACCCCGAGCGTTGCGGCGAGCGGCATGGGCGCCAGCATCTGGGCGGCATCGAGCAGGCCGATCGCCACCTTGTCGCGGATCGTCGCCCACGAGGCCTCGCGCCGGACCTCGACTTCAAGTCCCTGCCGCTCGAATGCACCGAGCGCCTCGGCGAGCACGATCGGCGCGCAATCGACCAGGGGAATGATTCCCAACGTCAGCTTCGGTCGTTCCAGATCGGCCATTACGCGCTGCTCCAAAACAAAAAAGCGCCCGGCACGGCCGGTTGAACCGACCGCACGGGACGCCATTGTCCATCGACGGGCCAACTGCGGCCCGCACTGCTCGAAATCAGGAAGGATCCGTCATTGGATCCGTTGACGATGAAGCAGCACGAAGCATGCCAAGCGCGAACGCATCGCTAGGGCGTTGACGGATAACGATTTCCGTGCCGCCCAGGCGCAACACCACGATGCGCCGTGCTGATGCTCGCACGTGCAGCATGATCGTTCAGTAGGCACGCCTAAGGTTTAAGCGCCTTGGCGTAAGTAACGATGTCCTGCGCCACTTCCCCGATGCGCTTGTTCTGGTCCATGGCGAGCTTGCGCATCAGCCGGTAGGCCGCTTCCTCGCCGAGACCCTTCTGCTCCATCAGAAGGCCCTTCGCGCGATCGACCACCTTGCGCTCGACCAGCGACAGGCGGGCGCGGTCGAGTTCCTCGCGCATCGCGTGGTAGCGGTTGAAATGGGCTACCGCCACGTCGACGACCGACTGCACGCGATCCTCGGCGAGGCCCTTCACCACATAGGCGCAGACGCCGGCCGCCATGGCGGCAGCGATCGTCGCCGGGTCGGAGCGGTCGGCGAAAAGGGCGATCGGGCGTGGCTGCTGCGCGGTGCTGCGCCGCATGTCCTCGATGGCGTCACGACTGGGACTCTCGATGCTGACCACGATGACGTCCGGTTGCAGCATGCCGACCTTGGCCGGCAGGTCGTGCGTGCCGCCCAGCCGCGCGAGCAGGACGTAGCCCGCGCTACGCAAGCCCGCTTCCACGATCTCGGCGCGGGCGGGATTGTCGTCGATCAGCAGGACGGACAGCGGCTTGGACACGGCGATGGGATGTGATCCGGGTTGCAACCTGCGGGCCGCAACTTCTATGCCATCCACCTAAGGTGCCGAATTCGACGAGCTTTCCGTCTTGCCAACGTCCGGCGACAACCTTGCCGTCCGGCGCCGTAATCTGGCCATAGCCGTTCCGTCGCCCGCCGAGAAAGACGCCCTCATAGCGTTCGCCGTCGCCGAGCGTTTCGACGCCAGGGCCTTCGAGAAGATCGCCGTGGAATTCTCCGGACTGAACCATCTTCGGTTCGGCCAACGTGCGACGCACGCCCAGCCCTTCGAAGCGACCGGCGACGAAGTTGCCCTCGGCGCGTTCGACACCGGGCTTCTCGCGCACGCCGAGGCCCGTCGACTGACCATCGCGCCATTGGCCGGCGAAGCGCGAGTTGTCCGGGAGGCGCACCGTGCCGAGACCGTTCAGCTGGTCGGCCTGCCATTCGCCGGCCTGGCGCTCGCCATTCGCCAGGTCGGCGACGCCGAGGCCTTGCCGCTTGCCGGCCTCGACCTGGCCGATATAGCTCGCGCCGCCGTCGTACGTCAGACGCTCGACCTTCTCGAGACTCGGTCGGGCCGCCCGCGCCGCAACGATACGGGCCTCGCCCGCCATCGAGAGTGCGGCGCGCGACGCTTCGTCGGCGCGCTCGAGTATTGCGCGTGCGTCGGCGGCGGTACGCTGGACCTCGGCGATCATAGCCTTCTGCGCCACGGCGTCGGACGAAGGCGGAGGTGGCGGGACTGCCTTCGAAGGTGCCGTCGGCATGGCAGGCTGGCTCGCAGGCGGCGTCGCGGCGGCTGGCGCCGGTGGCCCAGGCGCCGGCGCCGACGCGACGGGTGCTTCGACGCGCGAGGCACCCGCGATCAGACCGCGGATCTCCGGCTGGAAGCGCCACAGCGTCAGCGCGACCATCACGACAACGACGATCAACACGCGCGTGCCCGACGACCGCCGCCGCGATCTCGACCGCTGCGGCGGCGGTGGCGGCAAGGGAGGCTCGGCACTTTGCCGACTGGCGCCGCCCAGGCGTGGCGGCGCGGCAGCGGCACCGTGGGCAAGGCGTTGGGTCGGCGCGTCCGCGACAAGCGGCAGTGACCGGCCAAACAGCGTATTCCACGCGTCGACGCTCTGCGGCCGTTCGGCCGGCGCAAAGGCCAATGCCTGGTCGACCGCGGCCAGGAAAGCCGGCGCGAAGCGGGCGCCCTGGGTTTCCGCCAGCGGCCGGTAGGGGTCGACGCCGACGCGCGCGGCGGCCTCCGGCGGCGGCTGTCCCGCGATCGCGTGATGCAGAACGGCAGCAGCGGAGTAGATGTCGCTCCACGGACCCTGCTTGCCATCGAGGGAATACTGTTCGATCGGCGCATATTGCGGCGTGAGCACGTTGGTGAGGGTGCGGGTGCGGCCGCCCATCGCCTGACGCGCCGCGCCGAAGTCGATGAGGATGGGAACGCCGTCGCGCCTGACGATGATGTTCGACGGCTTGATGTCGCGATGGAGAAAGTCCTGCGCATGGACCGCGTGCAGGCCGCTCAGCAGCCCGTTGGTCAGGCGCTGGACTTCGTCGGGCGCCAGCCGCCGGCCCGGTTCGTGCAGCACCTCGGCCAGGCTCTTTCCGTCCTCGAACTCCATGACGGTGTAAGCGGTGCCGTTGGCCTCGAAGTAGCGCAGCACCGGCACGATATGGGGATGGCGGAAGCGCGCCAGCGCGCGGGCTTCGTCGAGAAAGCGTTCGCGGCCCCAGGCGAAGTCGTCGGCGACGCGCCCGCTGCGCGGCACGACCTGGCCGTCACCTTGGCGAATGGCGAACTCGACCGGCAAATATTCCTTGATCGCGACGATCTTGGCGAGCTGCGTGTCGAAGGCACGATAGGTGATGCCAAAGCCGCCGTGCCCGATCACGGCGTCGAGCCGGTAGTCACCGAGCCGAGTGCCGGGCGGCAGGGCCTGAACGTTGTCGAAGGAAATAGGCACGCGCCCCTAGATGCGCGTTCCCGGGCGGGCGCACAAGCGCCCGAAAGGTCCTGACGACTTATTGGGCGCCAGCTGTCACGGTGGCGGGAAGTCGGCTGGACAGGGTGTCACGGATCTCAGGTACCAACTGCATGATCATGATGAGCACACAGAGACCGACCGCTGTCAGCATGGTGGCAGGTCGGGTGCGCAAAACGGGTGTTGGGGCTCGCGCCCGGCGATCGTCCGGCATGGCGGACCGCTCCAATAATTGCTTCGTCAAAAACAATGGCCGTGCGGCCCGCAATATTGGGCCAAGCCTGCAAAAACCATAGGACAGGCTTCTGGCAACCACAAGGAAAATGTTTCAATCACAATGGGTTAACAGTTAATATGGCATTCTTACATGAGCCCACAACAGGTCGCGGTTCGACGCGCCAAGGCCCACCTCCTATGGTCGGAGCCGACGTTTTACTGGACCGGATCGAGGCCGAGGCGGAGTAGACTTTGCCCATGAACGCACCTCCCCTGCTCGACAATACGCGCACCCTGGTGCTGACCGGCGCGAGCCGCGGCATCGGCCATGCGACCGTGAAGAAATTCAGCGCCAGCGGCTGGCGGGTGATCACCGTGTCGCGCCAGCCGTTCAGCGTGCTCTGCCCGTGGCCGGGCGGCGAGAAGAACCATGTGCAGATCGACCTGGCGGATTTGCAGGATGTCGGCCGCGGCATCGGCGAGATCCGCGCCCGGCTGGGCGGCGGCCGGCTCGATGCGCTGGTGAACAACGCCGCGATCTCGCCCAAGGACGAGACCGGCGGCCGCTTCGGCGCGATCGATACGCCGTTCGACCTGTGGCAGCAGGTCTTCAACGTGAATTTCTTTGCGCCGGTGGCGCTCGCCCGCGGCCTGATGACGGAGCTGTCGGAAGCGCGCGGCTGCGTCGTCAATGTCACCTCGATCGCCGGCAGCCGCGTGCATCCTTTCGCCGGCTCGGCCTATGCGACCTCCAAGGCGGCACTCGCCGCGCTGACCCGCGAGATGGCGCATGACTTTGGGCCGCGCGGCATTCGTGTCAACGCCATCGCACCCGGCGAAATCGACACCGCGATCCTCTCGCCCGGCACCGACAAGATCGTCGAGGAGCAAATCCCCATGCGGCGGCTCGGCACGCCCGATGAGGTGGCTGACGTGATCCACTTCCTGTGCGAGAAAGGCGCAAGCTACGTGAGTGGTGCCGAGATCCAGATCAACGGCGGCCAGCACGTGTAGTCAGGAGTAACGGCGATGGACACCACGATCACCAACCTGAAAGGCGAAACCGGCCGCGACGCGCGCCGCCGCATCCGCACCGGCACCAACCTCGCGCCAACCTCGGGTATGGCGCCGGGCTACGTGCAGGGTAACCTCGCGATCCTGCCCAGGGAATTCGCCGCCGACTTCGCGCGCTTCTGCCAGCTCAACCCCAAACCCTGCCCACTGCTGGCCTCGTCCGAGCCGGGCGACTGGCGCCTGCCGCCGCTTGGCGAAGATCTCGACATCCGCACCGACATCCCGCTCTACCGCATCTGGAAGAACGGCGAGATGGTCGAGGAAGTACGCGACCTCAAGAAAGTGTGGCGCGACGATCTGGTGTCGTTCGTGCTCGGTTGCTCGTTCTCGTTCGAGGAAGCGCTGATCGAAAACGGCCTCGAGATCCGCCACCAGACCTGCAACGTCAACGTGCCAATGTACCGGACCAACATCGAGTGCAAGCCGTCGGGGCCGTTCCATGGACCGATGGTCGTCTCCATGCGTCCCTTCAGACCGGCCGACGCGATTCGCGCCGTACAGGTCACGACGCGCTTCCCCTCGGTGCACGGCGCTCCGGTCCATCTCGGCAAGCCCGAGCTCATCGGCATCAAGGACATCGCCAAGCCCGACTACGGCGATGCGGTGCCGGTGCGCGACGACGAGTTCCCGGTGTTCTGGGCCTGCGGCGTCACCCCGCAATCGGTCGTGGCGACGGTGAAGCCCGAGTTCTGCATCACCCACGCGCCGGGCTACATGCTCGTCACCGACCTGTTGAATTCGCAGCTCGCCATTCTTTGACAATGCGTCTGGAATTCGACGGACGCGTCGTCGACATCGATGAATTGGTGATCGCCGGCTGGACCGGTCGCGACGTCGAGGCGCTCAATCGACACATCGAGGAGCTTAAGTCGATCGGCGTGCAGCCGCCCAGCACGGTGCCGCTCTACTATCGCGTGGCCGCGCAGACCCTGACGCAGGCCGACGAGATCGAGGTGCTGGGCGAGGACACGTCGGGCGAGGTCGAAGCCGTCCTGGTGGGCACGCCGGATCGCCTGTGGGTCACGGTCGGCGCCGACCATACCGACCGCAAGCTCGAGAGCTATGGCGTCGCCCTCGCCAAGCAGGTCTGCCCGAAAGTCCTCGGCCGCACGGCCTGGCGTTTCGAGGACGTCGAACCGCATTGGGACAGGCTGACGCTGCGCAGCTTCGTCGAGGAAGGCGGCAGGAAGGTCCTTTACCAGGAAGGACCGCTCGCCAAGATTCGTGCGCCGCGCGAGTTGATCGCGGGCTGGACGGGCGGCGACAAGAGATTGCCGGCCGGTGTCGCGATGTTCTGCGGCACCCTGCCGGCGATCGGCGCGGTCCGCTCGAGCCTACGCTTCGAGATGGAGCTCGACGACCCGGTGCTGGGCCGCACGCTCTCGCACGCCTACACCGTGCAGGCACTGCCGATCGTTTCGTAACCGTTACCCCTCGAAGGAGGCTCTCCATGCGTCGTTTTCACATCGCGCTCGCGGTCGCCGACCTCACCGAGTTCGATCCACGACTACAGCCAGCGGCTTGGCACCAAGCCGGCCGTCGTCGTCACCGGCAAATACGCCATGTGGCGCACCCAGCAGCTCAATTTCTCGATCAACGAGCTGCCGGAACGCGCCGGCCAACTGCGCCATCTCGGCTTCGAGGACGAGGCGGCCGGCGAATTCTCGGTCGAGCGCGACATCAACGGCATCGAATGGGAACTGTTCTCGCCCCTCGGCCAGGATGAAAAGATCCGCGAGATGTACGGCGTACCGGTCGGCGCCTGACCGCCGATCCCGAAACGCATGGCTTGGCGGCTTCCGGGGCCTTGCCTGCGGGACGGATGTGAACGTACGTTCAGCGCCTCGGGAGGATACCGCGACCATGAACAAGGGCGCTTACGACGGCATTACCGTTCTCGACTTCACGCAGGGCATCGCGGGGCCGCACGCCTCCATGCTGCTGGCCCTGCACGGCGCCGACGTCATCAAGATCGAGCCGCTCGAGGGCGATTGGGGCCGCGCGCTTGGCGAGCTGAAGGGCGACCATTGCGCCCATTCCATCGCCTTCAACCGCGGCAAGCGCTCGATCGCGCTCGACCTCAAGTCGCCCGACGGCATCGCCGTGGTGAAGAAGATCGCGGCCAAGGCCCATGTCGTGCTGGAGAGCTTCCGGCCCGGCGTGATCCAGCGGCTGGGCTTCGGCTACGAGGACGTCAAGAAGGTCAATCCCACGGTCATCTACTGCTCGGTCTCGGGCTTCGGCCAGACCGGCCCCTACAGCAAGCGCCCCACCGTCGACGGGCTGATCCAGGCCTTCAGCGGCATGATGGTGATGAACAGGATGCCGGACGGCACGCCGTGGCGTCAGGGCATGATCGCCGTCGACGTCACGACCGGGCTCTACACCTTCCAGGCGCTGGCGCCGGCGCTGATGCGGCAGTTCCGCTTCGGCGAGGGCAGCTACATCGATTCAAGCCTGATGCGCTCGGCAGCGGCCTTCCAGGGCGCCAAGCTGATGGAGTGGGTATTCTCCAAGGGCGCGCCGCCGGTGCTGTACATGCCGGCCGGGAGCTACAAGTCGAAGAACGGCTACATCATGGTGAGCGCCATGCGGCCGCATCACTTCCGCCTGCTGTTCGAACTGATCGGCCGCCAGGACATCGCCGACGACCCCGACCTGCAGAGCCACAACGACCGCATCAAGAACGCCGCCCGGATCATCAAGGCGCTGAACGAGACGATGCCGACCAAGACCACCGAGGAGTGGATCGCCATCCTGCAGCCCAAGGACGTGTTCTGCGAACGGGTGAACAACTACACCGACTATCTCGAGCATCCGCACGTCAAGGAATCGGGCGCGATCGACTGGGTCGAGCTGGAGGGCTTCGGCCGCATGCCGGTCGCCAACATACCGGGCCTGCCGCCCGCGGCCACGCACCCGCCGCAGCAGCATGCGCCGCATATCGGCGAGGACGGACCGGACATCCTGCGCGAGCTGGGCTACAGCTCAGCCGAGATCGACGCCATGTTCTCACGCGGCGGCATAGGCGCGCCGGCGCCGGAAGTTAAGGCGGCGGAGTAGCTGGGGGCGCGCCACTCCAGTGGCGCGACCATCTTCTGGATCAAGCAAAGACGCGCGACTGGAGTTGCGCGCCCCCAGCGCTACGTAACCTGAAAGCCGTGCGCGAAGGGATCGCGCTCGTCGACGAAGATGGTGTTGATGCCGTGCTGGCGCGCCCAGCCGGAGATCGACGGCACGATGGCGTCGTAGTTGCCGACCCGGGCTCGCGCTCTCGACCCGGCCGTCGAACAGCGAGCCGATGATGCTCTCGTGCACGAAATCGTCGCCGACCTTGAGCTTGCCGCGCGCGGCGAGCTGGGCCATGCGCGCCGAGGTGCCGGTGCCGCAGGGTGAGCGGTCGATCGCCTTGTCGCCGTAGAACACCGCGTTGCGGGCATGGGCGCGCGGATCGCGGGGCTTGCCCGTCCACATCACGTGGCTCACGCCGCGGATGGTCGCGATTCTCGGGATGCACCGGCTCGATCTTCTCGGTCACCAGCCGGCGCACGATCGGCGAGAGGCGCAGCACGTCGCCGGCCGACATCGATTCGAGCCCGGCAAAGTTCTTCTGCGGTTCGAGGATGGCGTAGAAGTTGCCGCCATAGGCGATGTCGAACACCAGCTCGCCCATGCCCGGCACGTCGACCGCGACGTCGCTGGCCGCCAGGTAGGAGGCGACGTTGGTGATGCGCACGCTCTCGACGAAGCGATCCTTCTGCTCGTAGCGCGCGACAACCCGGCCGGCCGGCGCATCGAGATTGAGCACGCCCGGCGTCGCCGGCGCCACCAAGCCGTTCTCGACCGCCATGGTGACGGTGCCGATCGTGCCGTGACCGCACATCGGCAGGCAGCCGCTCACCTCGATGAACAGGATGCCGACGTCGCAGTCGGCGCGGGTCGGCGGATAGAGCATCGAGCCCGACATGACGTCGTGGCCGCGCGGCTCGAACATCAGCGCCTTGCGGATCCAGTCGTGGTGGGCGAGGAAATCGAGGCGGCGCTCGCTCATGGTCGCGCCCTTCAGGAGCGGCACGCCGCCCGACACCAGCCGCACCGGATTGCCGCAGGTATGGCCGTCGAGGCAGGAGAAGGTGTGGACCGGCATGGCTCCTGCTTACGCCGCACTGCACGAAGCGCTCAACCTCGCGCGGGCTTTTCAGGCGTACGACATGCTTTTCCTTGGCGAGGAATTCGCATTCCAGCGCGTATTTCTCGCGGTTGCGGCGGTGGGTCTTGAGGGCCCACAGGAGGATCGACTGACGGCTGAAGAAGGAACGCACGAGGGATTCGCGATTGCCGGTGCCCCACAGGTCCTCCTGCGTCGTCGCGCGCCGGATCGTGCGCCACAGCAGGCGCCACATGACCAGCGACAGCGGCAGGTCGAGCCAGATCAGGGTGTCGGCCGGTCGCCACACGAGATCGCGGACCTGGCCGTAATTGCCGACCACGATCCAGCCGTCGTCGCGGGTCTCGCGCTCGACGCGGTGGCGGAACAGCTCGACCGGCGCGCCCTGCCAGTCGCGGCCCCAGAACAGCGCATCGAGCTCGATGACGCGCAGCCCCGTCTGCGCGCTCAGCCGTTCCGCCAGCGTGCTCTTTCCCGACCCCGTGGTTCCGATGACAACGACGCGCCGCATCCTTCCGACCTTCGTCCGACTGTAGCGCCAAACCGGCGGCCATCGTAGGGTGCCCGCCGCATTGTGGGGGAGCGTTGATGCCGCAGATACTTTTCAAGAATTTGAACCTCCTGGACCCGCGCTGGAACGAAGCGCGCGGCGGCTACGAGGTCCTGGTCGAGGGCGATCTGATCAGGGAGGTCTCGCCGAAGCCGATCAAGGCGGCCAAGGCCCAGGTGGTGGATTGCGGCAAGCGCACCCTGATGCCGGGCCTGATCGACTGCCACGTCCATGTCTTCCTGGTCGAGGTGAACTTCCGCCTGCTCGAGAGCATGCCGCTCACCCTGCTCACGGCGAAATCGGCCGACTTGATGAAGGGCATGATCGACCGCGGCTTCACCACGGTGCGCGATACCGGCGGCGCCGACTGGGGCATCAAGACCGCCGTCGATTCCGGCCTGATCCCCGGACCGCGGCTCTTCATCTCGGGCCGCGCCATCGGTCCGACCGGCGGGCACAGCGATTCGCGGCGCCGTACCGACTACCAGGCAGCGTCCTGCGGCTGCTGCAACGCCATGGTCTACAGCCTGGCCATCGCCGACGGCCCTGACGCGGTGCGCAAGGCGGTGCGCGAGCAGATGCGCCAAGGCGCGGACCAGGTGAAGATCATGTGCTCGGGCGGCGTCGCCTCGCCCTATGACCCCCTGGATTCGCTGCAATTCTCCGAAGCCGAGATCGCCGCCGCGACCGACGAGGCCCGGAACTTCGGCCGCTACGTGCTGGCCCACGCCTATTCGCCCGAGGCCATCACCCGGGCGGTCACCAACGGCGTGCGCACCATCGAGCACGGCAACCTGATCGATGCCAAGGCGGCCAAGCTGCTGAAATCCAAGGGCGGCTACATGGTGGCCAACCTGGTGACCTACTTCTCGATGAAGGAACGGGCCGCGCAGTTCGGCATGAGTGCCGACATGCTCGCCAAGAACGACATCGTGCTCGAAGGCGCGTTGCGCTCACTCGAGATCTGCAAGGCGGCGGGCGTGAAGGTGGGCTACGGCACCGACCTGCTGGGCGCGCTCCAGGTCGACCAGAGCCTCGAGTTCATCCATCGCGCCAAGGTCCTGAAGCCGATGGAGATCATCCGGCAGGCCACCACGGTGGGCGCCGAGATCCTGCGCCAGGAAGGCAAGCTCGGCATCGTCGAGCCCGGCGCCTTCGCCGACCTGATCGTGGTCGACGGCAATCCGCTGAAGAAGCTCGAGCTGTTCCTCGACCAGGGCGCCCACCTGCCGGTGATCATGAAGGCCGGCAAGTTCCACAAGAACGCTCTCAAGTGAGGTCGTGATGCTCGCCGCAGATAACGCTGTCATCCTGAGCGTAGCGAAGGATCTCATGCGGGTTGCAAGCGGCGATGAGGTCCTTCGCTGCGCTCAGGACGACAGGCTGTTTCGTTGCGGATGGCAGTTTTCGGAGATTAGTTGATGTCGTTTCTGTTCAAGAATCTCAGCCTGCTCGATCCGCGCTGGAAAGAGGCGCGGCCCGGCTACGAAGTGCTGGTCGAAGGCGACACGATCAAAGAAGTGTCGGCCAAGCCGATCAAGGCGGCGAAGGCCAAGGTGGTGAATTGCGGCAAGCGGACCGTGATGCCCGGCCTGATCGACTGCCACGTGCATACCCATCACAGCGAGGTCTACATCAACCGCATGGAGGCGGTGCCGCTCACCCTGATGATGGCGCGCTCAGCCGGACGCCTGAGGCGCATGCTCGATCGCGGCTTCACCACGGTGCGCGACGCGGGCGGCGCCGACTGGGGCACCAAGACCGCCGTCGAATTCGGGGCTGATTCCCGGTCCGCGCCTCTTCATCTCCTGCCGCTCGATCGGCCCGACCGGCGGCCACAACGACCGCAACCGGCGGACCGACATCGGCCCGCCCTGCCTGTGCTGCAACGGCATGGTCTTCATCCGCTGCATCGCCGACGGACCGGACGAGGTGCGCAAGGCGGCGCGCGAGCAGATGCGGCAGGGCGCCGACCAGGTGAAGCTGATGGTCTCGGGCGGCGTCGCATCGCCCTACGACCCTCTGGAATTGCTGCAGTTCACCGAGGAGGAGATCACCGCCGCGGTCGAGGAGGCGCACGCCTTCGGCCGCTACGTGCTGACCCATGCCTACACGCCCGAGGCCATCACCCGCGCCGTCAAATGCGGCGTGCGCACCATCGAGCACGGCAATCTGGTCGACGCGCCGACGGCCAAGCTGATGGCCCAGAAGGGCGTCTACATGATCCCCAACCTCGTCACTTACGACGCCATGAAGCGGCGCGCCGCCGAACTGGGCATGCCGGGGGAAATGCTCGAGAAGAACGACGAGGTGCTGAAGTACGGCTTCGCCGAGCTCGAGCACTGCCGCAAGGCCGGCGTCCGCATGGCCTATGGCTCGGACCTGCTGGGCGCGCTGGAAGACGAGCAGACCGGCGAGTTCCAGATCCGCGGCCAGGTGATGCCGGCCATCGACGTCATCCGCTCGGCGACGCTGATCGGCGCGGAGGTCGTGCGCCAGGAAGGCAAGCTGGGATGCATCGCGCCCGGCGCCTTCGCCGATCTTCTCGTGGTCGACGGAGATCCGTTGAAGAATCTCGGCCTGTTCAAGGATGGCGGCCCGCATCTGGCGGCCATCATGAAGGGCGGCCGCTTTCATAAGAATATGCTGTGACGATCGCGTCTGTCATCCGCAAGCGCGCGAGGCGCTGGACGCTGAACGGCGCGGCAGCGGTCGCGCTGGCGTACATCCTGACGCCGTTGGTGTTCGTCACGTGGCTCGCCTTCTTCAGGCAGGAGATCCCGTCCTTCCCGCCCGAAGGCTACAGCCTGCGCTGGTTCGCCGCGATCCTCGACCAGCCGAAGTTCGTCGAAGGTTTCCGCATGAGCTTCCAGGTCGGCGTGTTGGCGACCTTCATCGGGCTGGCCCTGGGCGTGCCGGCAGCGCTTGCCGTCGTGCGCCACCAGTTCCGCTTCCGCGCGCCGCTGGCGAACCTGCTGCTGATGCCGCTGATTGTGCCCGGCGTGGTGCTGGGCACGGCGATGTACGTTTTCCAGGTCGAGGTCGAGAACGGGCTCGATGTCGACGTGCTCGGCACCTTCTACGCCCTGGTCGCGGGCCACGTCGTGATCATCATTCCGTGGGTGGTGCGGCTGGTGACGGCGAGCCTGGCGGGCGTCGACCGGTCGATCGAGGAAGCGGCGCAGAACCTCGGCGCCAACGCGTTCGTCACCTTCCGGCGCATCACCCTGCCGGCGATCCGGCCCGGCATCGTGGCGGGCTCGCTGTTCGGCTTCGTCACCTCGTTCGGCAACCTCGAGATGAGCCTGTTCCTCGTCGGACCCGGCCGCACGACCCTGCCGATCGTGGTGCTGCAATATCTCGAATGGAAGATCGACCCCACCATCGCCGCGGTCTCGGTGGTGCAGATCTTGCTGATCGGCATCGCAATGCTGATCACCGACCGCTACGTCAAGCTCGCGCGCGTGGTCTGACGATGGCGCAGCTCGACATCCAGGGTCTGGCCAAGCGCTACGGCGATTTCTATGCCGTGCGCGAGGTTTCGCTCAGCATCAAGGACGGCGAGTTCCTGGTGCTGCTGGGTCCTTCCGGCTGCGGCAAGACCACGACTTTGCGCATGGTTGCGGGCTTCATCGAACCCACCGCCGGCCATGTGAAATTGGGCGGCAACGACGTGACGACGCTGCCGCCGTGGAGGCGCAACGCCGGCATGGTGTTCCAGAGCTACGCGCTGTTCCCACACATGACGGTGGCCGAGAACGTGGCGTTCGGGCTGGAGATGCGCAAGCTGCCCAAGGCCGACATCGCCCGTCGGGTCGAGGAGGCGCTGTCGCTGGTCCGCCTCGCGGGCTATGGCGGCCGCCTGCCGCGCCAGCTTTCGGGCGGCCAGCAGCAGCGGGTGGCGCTGGCTCGCGCGCTCGCGATCCGGCCCGACGTGCTGCTGCTCGACGAGCCGCTCTCCAACCTCGACGCCAAGCTGCGCCAGGAGGTTCGCGTGGAGATCCGCGAGCTGCAGCGCCAGCTCGGGCTCACCACGGTGATGGTGACGCACGACCAGGAAGAGGCGCTCACCATGGCCGACCGGCTGGTGGTGATGAACGAGGGCGCGGTGATGCAGGTCGGCAGCCAGCGCGATCTCTACGAACGGCCGGCCGACCGCTTCGTCGCGGGCTTCGTCGGCCGCACGACTTTCCTCGCCGGCACGGTCGAGGCGCCGGGCCGCTTCCGCACGGAGGGTGGTCTCGCCATCGCCTGCGCGGGAGGCCGGCCGGGCCCCGCGACGCTGTCGCTCCGGCCAGAACGTCTGGAGATTGGGCGGCTGGCGTTCGACGCCGCAAGGCAGACCGGGCTCGACAACAGCCTCGCCGGTACGGTGGAATTCGTCTCCTATCTCGGCGCGCTGACCGACATCCATGTGCGCCTGTCGCCCAGCGACAGGCTGGTGGTACAGATCGCCAACCGCGAGGGCGGCTTTTCGCCCGAGGTCGGCCAACCCGTCCATGTCGGATGGCCGGCGTCGGCCGGCCAGGTGTTCAATGAGTAGTTCCGGGGGGAACGGAGCCACAAACAGGAGGCAACAATGTCAAAGAGCTTCATGATCAACCGCCGTACCGCGCTTGGTGCAGCGGCAGCGTTCGCGGCTTTTCCGGCCGCCGCTCAGGACAACAGGAAGATCATCATCGGCACGTGGGGTGGCGACTACTCTCGGCTGCTCACCAAGAACATCGACACGCCGCTGCTCGTGCCGGCCAAGTGGGACTGCGTGCACGCCGAGGAGAATGCCGACCCGCGCAAGGCCAAGATGATGGCCGAGAAGGTGCTGCGGCGCGGCACGTCGGACGTGCAGGGCCTGTCGGCCAACGACATGTACGACATGAACGAGCAGGGACTGGCCGAGCAGCTCGACTATTCGAAGATGGCCAACGCCAAGAACCTGATTCCGTCGATGAAGTATCCCTACGGCATCGGCCACATCTATTCCGGCAAGGTCGTGCTCTACAATCCCGACATGATGGACCCGCCGACCGGCTTCGCCGACACGCTCGATCCCAAGCACGGCAACAAGCTCGGCATCATCGACATCCAGCGCCAGTACAACATGGTAGCGGCAGCGCTGGCATCGGGCGGATCGGTGAGCAATTTCGAGCCGGGCAAGGAGCGGCTGTTGGCCTGCCGGAAGGCCGGTGCGCGCATCTACCCCTCCAACGAGGCGTTCGCCCAGGCGCTCAAGACCGGAGAGATCGCCTGCGGCATCATGTGGAAGGCACGCGCCGTGCAATGGCAGAACGCCGGCATCAAGGTGCAGACGGTGGCGCCCAAGGAAGGCGTGCCGATGTACGTCTCGGGCTTCGTCATGCCCAAGAACGCGCCCAACAAGGACGGGGCTTATGCCTGGCTCAACGCCATGATGGCGCCGTCGGCGCAGGAGGGCTTTGCCGTCGACATGGGCTACAACCCGACCGTCACCAACGCCAAGGTGCCGGACGACGTGCAGAAGCGCATCGGCTTCACCGCCGACGAGCAGAAGCGCCTGGTCGATCTCGACTACGGTTACATGTCCAAGAACGACTCCGCCTTCCAGGACTGGTGGAACAAGTCGTTCAAGGGCTGACGGCCGGTATGACCGACACTGCGATCGCGCATGGCCCCGTCGTCGAGAAGCGACGGGGCGAGGGACTGACCGCCGCCGCGTTGCTGACGCCGGCGACGGTGTTCATCGCGATCGCGCTGCTGGCGCCGCTCGTCATCCTGTTCCGCTTTAGCCTGAACGAGTTCGTGCCGACCAAGAAGATGATGGTCGAGGCGGTTACGATCGCCAACTACGTCAAGTTCTTCACCGACCCCTACTACACCACGATCCTGTGGACGACGGTGCGCATCGCCGTGTTGGTGACGGCGGCGTGCCTCGTGCTGGGCTTCCCGCTCGCCTACGTCGTGGCGCGCACGCAGAGCCGCTTCAAGAATCTCCTGATCATTTCGATCGTCCTGCCGCTGTTCGTCGGCAATTCCGTGCGCGCCGCCGGCTGGATGGTCGTGTTCGGCAACAAGGGCTTCTTGAATGCCAGCCTCATGGGCATGGGGCTGATCGATCAGCCATTCGAGATCATGTTCACCGAGAAGGCAGTCATTATCGGCATCATCGCCGTCAACCTGCCGTTCATGGTGCTGAGCCTGCAGAGCATAATCGAAGGCATCGACCGCTCGGTCGAGGAGGCGGCCTTCAGCCTGGGCGCGACACCCGGCGTCATGTTCCGCCGCGTACTGTGGCCGCTGGCGCTGCCCGGCATCCTGGCCGGCACCATCCTCACCTTCATCCTGGCGATGAACGCCTACGCCACGCCCTTCCTGCTGGGCGGCCCGCTGTTCAAGATGATGGCGCCCCTGATCTACAACCAGTTCACCCAGCAGACGAACTGGCCGTTCGGCGGCGCCATCGCCTTCATCCTGATGGCGGTGACGCTCAGCCTGACGGTCGTGGCCAACCTCATCATCCAGCGCCGCATGCGCGCCTGATCTGGCGCGACGAATTCACCTCACCCTGAGGAGGCCGCGAAGCGGCCGTCTCGAAGGGTCGGCAACACGCACTTTGTCTCCGGCGCATGCTTCGAGACGCCGCGCTTCGCGCGGCTCCTCAGCATGAGGTTTTCGCTTGGATATGGACGTTATCTAGTGGCTCTGAACCCGCAGAAATATCTGGATGGCCGGGCCTGGATCGGCCTCGTCGGGACGAGCGAAATGGACGATCAATTCGACGATCAGGGGCTCCGCATGGCCGGTGAGCGTCACCGATTCTCCGACCCGCGGGATACGGAGGAACTTGAAGATCCTGGGCATCTTCCCCGGCTCGGAAACAAGGCATTCCACCGTCATCGTTCGCTCCTGTGCCGCCGGCAGCATATAGAAGGTTTCCGCAGCCCTTGCGACGGAATAGGGTGCAGACATGGCAGAAGACAACCGCTTGCGCCGATTTGCCGTCCTGATCGACGCCGACAATACCTCGCCGCGCATCGCCGCCGGGCTGTTCGAGGAGATCGCCAAGTTCGGCGAGGCAAGCGTGCGGCGCATCTACGGGGATTTCTCCAGCCCACGCCTCAAATCATGGGCGGACATCCTGCAAAAGTACGCGATCGATCCCTACCAGCAGTTCGCCTACACGTCGGGGAAGAATGCCTCCGACATCGCCCTGGTGATCGACGCCATGGATCTCCTGCACAGCCGCCGCTTCGACGGTTTCTGCCTCGTCTCGTCGGACAGCGACTTCACGCGCCTTGCCTCCCGTCTTCGCGAAGAGGGAGCGGATGTCTACGGCTTCGGTGCGCAGAAGACCCCGGAGAGTTTTCGTCAGGCGTGCCGACGGTTTGTCTACACCGAGAACCTCCTGCCCGAGGCCGAAGTATCCACTCCTGAGCAAGGCCCCTCCCCGCAGGCTCTCCAGCCGGCCAGCGCCGCCGTTCCCATCCTGACCAAGACCATCGCGCAAATGGAGACGGAGGACGGCTGGGTGGGATTGGGCGTGGTCGGGCAACGGCTGGCGAACATCGCTTCCGACTTCGATCCGCGCACCTACGGCTATCGCAAGCTCAGCGATCTGGTGCGGCAGACCGGGGCCTTCGACATTGATCAGCCGGACGGCCGGGCCATGCGGATCCGCGCGAAGCCCACGCCCAGGACGCGCGCCGTCTCCGCCGCGGCGCCTAAACGCGCCTTGAAATAGCGCGGTTCGTGCAACACTTTTACTTGGCAACTGGGCTGCTTCGCCTCGTTGCTTTTGTCCCCGCCTACGCTTAAGCCCGACTGCTCGGCACGGCCCACCGCCGATGCCTTTGGACAGAAGGCTCTTCTCGATTGGAAAACAGGCAAGATGCCGCGGCGACAAACGCGGCCGTGACGAATGCCCGCGCCTGGACGCAGGTTCTCGCGCGCTATCGGCAGCCCAGCACCGGCCGCGGCATCGTCGAGATCGCCATCACGATCGTGCCGCTTGCCGCCCTTTGGGTGCTGGCATGGGCGACGCTCGACATCGGCTATTGGCTGGCTTTGCCGCTGGCCATCGCCGCCGCCGGCTTCCTCGTGCGGCTCTTCGCCATCCAGCACGACTGCAGCCACGGCGCCTTCTTCCGTCATCGGCAGGCAAACGACTGGTTCGGCAGGATCGCCGGGGTGCTGACCTTCACGCCCTACGGCGTCTGGCGCCACGCCCATGCCACCCACCATGCCGGCACCGGCAATCTCGACCGCCGCGGCCTCGGCGATGTCGAGACGCTCACCGTCAGCGAATATCGCGCGCGCTCGTTCTGGGGACGGCTGCGCTATCGCCTTTACCGGCACCCGCTGGTGCTGTTCGGCCTCGGACCCGCCTATGTCTTCATCCTGCAGTATCGCTTGCCGATCGGATCGATGCGCGGAGGCTGGCGGCCGTGGGTCAGCACCATGACGACCAACCTGGCGATCGCGCTGATCATCGGCCTGCTGATCTGGCTCATCGGCCTCAAGGCATTCCTGCTCGTGCATCTTCCGGTCCTGCTGCTCGCGGCCTCGGTCGGCGTCTGGATGTTCTATGTCCAGCACCAGTTCGAGCACACGACCTGGGCGAGCGACGGGGAGTGGAACCTGCATGACGCCGCCCTGCACGGCAGCTCGCACTATGACCTGCCGGGGTTCCTGCGCTGGTTCACCGCCAATATCGGCGTGCATCACGTGCATCACCTCAACAGCCGCATTCCCTATTACCGGCTGCCGCGCGTGCTGCGCGACCATCCCGAACTGCGCAGTGTCGGCCGCCTGACGCTGCTCGAAAGCTTCCGCTGCGTGCGCCTCGTGCTGTGGGACGAGACGCAACGCCGCCTGATATCGTTCCGTGAGCTGCGGACAGCGAGCTGAGGCGACGTCAGAAGACGACTCGGCCCAATAGATCGTTGAGGAATTGCGCGAGCGCGCTCAGGAGCCCCTGCACCAGGCCCGGCGCCTGACAGGTCGCCCAGGCGCTCTGGCTGTCATCGCCCAGCGCCCGTTGCCACCGCACGCAGAGGCTGGTTTCGACGCACCACATGCATGTCCCGCCGTGCTGCTCGCCGGCGGCGGACACGGAGCCCATCGCATCGCGCGGATTGGTCGGCGCGGACTGCGGATTGTCGTCGACGATCCAGGCCTCCGCCTCGCCGCTGCACGGGCAAGGCGACCCGGCCTGTCCGCAAAGCTGGCGACAGATACCGAGACTGTGGTCGGGATCTTCCACGCCGGGATGATTGCGGGCCTGGGCCAGCGCATCGGTGCAGGCGGCTTCGTCCGCAAAGACATTCGGCCGCTCGGTCGCGACGCCGGCTGGCACAGATCCAAGCCAGGCCGCCTGGCCGACGCAATGGCCGGCGAGAAGCGGACAGCCGCCATCCGGCTTGGCACCGCAGCTCTTGCCGAGAAACTCGGTATTCGTTGTGCTGCAGGTCGGCAAGGGCAGGCCAATTGCCGGAGACTCGCTGGGCCCGTCGGGACCGAAGCAGCGCTTGCGCGCTATTCCCGGAATCGGAGTTATGCCGCCGCTGCCCGTTCCCGTACCGGTGCCCGTTCCGTGTACCGGTGCCGTCGTCGGGTATCGCGCAGCAGCAATCGGAGTTCGGCGGCGGCGGCGCCGGCGCGGCGTTTCGCGTGCCATTGGTCTCGGTGTACTCGTCGCCCAGCTCGAACGCGGCATGGCCGAACTCGTGCTTGGCGATGAACGGCGACTGGGCGATACCTGTGGTCACCGAGAAGGTGCGCAGGCCAGGACGCCGCGCCGCGCTGCCTGCACAGTCGCGAAAGAGACCGGCCGTCGAACCGGTCACGCCGCCCTCGATGCCCTGGGTGTTCGCCGCCTTGCGATGCAGGACCCCGACGACTTCGATCGCCCCGAGCGACGCGGGAAAGCCGAGCTCGAGCGGCCACGGATTCTGGCCGCACCTTGTATTGAGTCCGGAGTAGTAGCTGGTGACGAAGGCATCGTGGGTGAACACGAAGAAGCCCAGCTGATCGTCTCGCCAGCGATAGACCGGATCGGCGAGCATGCCGTCGAAGAGACTCTTGCCGACATCGTCGACGAACGCGGCGAGGCTGTAATTCTCGCGGATCGTGCGCGAAGGCCGTATCGATTCTATAGTTGTCGGCGAGCTCGGCCGTCTTCTTGACCGGCATACGCACTTCGATGAGCGCGTCCGGCGGGATCGGGGCCATGACCGAGAACCGATACTCCGTCCGTGAATCGACGTGCACGCCGTTGCTCAATTCGAGGGTGCCGCCGTACTGCGGATGATCGCCCGCCTGGTCTCAGCGAGAACGTGCACTCGAAAGCGCCACCGGCGACCGCGCCGCACTCCTTCGTCTCGCCGGCGTTGCCGGGCGAGGCGCGCAGGACGGCCTTGGCGTGCAGCACCGTGACACCGGCCGGCAGATCGGGCACCAGCCGAAGGGTGAGCACATTGCCGGGCGCCGGAATCAACGGACGATGCGAGACGAACACCCGCGGCCGTTCATGGGCGGTATAAGAAAAGTCGGTCGGCTTGCCGATGACGATCGGATCGCAGGCGCGCACCAAGACGGCGCTGCCCAGGGCCACGGTGATCGCTGCGGCGCCGATCCATCTCGCTCGAATCATATGCGCACCTCCGGCCGTCATCGGAGTCTATGTCATCAGGTTGTACTCATGTCAATCGTTATGCACGTATAGATAGCGACCACTTGCCGGACCGCCCGACATTGCCGATCGACCGGTGATGGGCGACAGTCGACCAGATGCATATCGGATTGATCGGCGGCATCGGCCCGGCCGCGACGGATTTCTATTATCGTGGCCTGATCGAGCGCCATGCCGCCTCGGGCATCCCGCTCGACCTCACCATCGCCCATGCCGATGTGCGCGAGATGAGCCGCAATCTCATCGGCAACGATCCTGGCCGGCAGGCCGATATCTTCGCGCGGCTGGTTCAGCGCCTGAAGGACGCGGGTGCGACGGCGGCGGCCATCACCTCCATGGGCGGCCATTTCTGCGTCAAGCAGCTCGAGGCGATCTCGCCGCTGCCCATCCTCAACGCGATCCCCGAGGTCGATGCCGCGGTCGCCCGCAGCAAGCTCCGGAAGATCGGCATCATAGGCACACGCACCGTGATGGAGAGCCGTCTCTATGGCGGCATTTCTTCAGCCGAGATCGTGGCGCCCGAGGGCGACGCACTGGAGCAGGTCCACAGCGCCTATGTCGAGATGGCGACCATCGGCCGGGTCACCGATGCGCAGCGCCGCATCTTCCTTGCCGCCGGCCGGCATCTCTGCCGCGAGCGCGGCGCCCAGGCGATCATGCTGGGCGGAACCGACCTGTTTCTCGCCTTCATCGGCCAGGACCCGGGCTTTGCCCTCGTCGATTGCGCCGATATCCACGTCGACGCGATCTACCGCACATCGGCCGGCTGAGCGACCGACCGCCCCTCGGCGCAGCTCCGCAGCAGGCTCGCCGCCGCCGTATCGCCCGGGACCAGGGCCAGGCACTGTTCGAAGCAGCGGCGGGCGGCGGCTGCGTCACGATGGGCGAGGGCCTTGACGCCCGATTGCAGCAGCTCGCGGGTCAGGCGCTTGACGTCGCGCACAGCCGGCGGGTCGTTCTGGAAGACCTCGAGGATGGTGACCGGATGGGTCTTGCCCTTGACCACGACGACGTCGATCGGCCGGATGTCGTAGGCCTTGGGATCGGCGAGCTGCTCGTAGGTATATTGCGAGATCAGCAGGCCGACGCGATAGGTCTTGGTCAGGTCCTCGATCCGCGAGGCGAGGTTGACGGCATCGGAGATCACGGTGCCGTCCATGCGGTGCTTCTCGCCGATCGTACCCAGCATCAGCGAGCCGCTGTTGAGGCCGATGCCGATGGCGACCGGATCAAGCCCCGTCGCACGGCGCTCGGCGTTGAATTCGTCGAGCGCATCATGCATGGCGAGGCTGGCGCGCAGTGCATCGTCGGCACTGTTGAACAGCGCCATGATGGCATCGCCGATATACTTGTCGATGAAGCCGTTGTGGGTGCGGATGACCGGTCCCATGTGCTCCAGGTAGGTGTTGATGAAGGCGAAGTTCTCGTCCGGCGTCAGCTTCTCCGATAGCGTCGTGAAGCTCCTGATGTCGGAGAACAGCACGGTCATGTCCTGGCGTTTGTTGTCGCCCAGCTCGACATCGACGATCGACGGCTTGCCGACGATCGCCAGAAAGGCGCGCGGCACGAAGCGCTCGATCGAGATGTTGGTATCCTTCAGGTCGAGGATGGTCTTGCGCACCGCGTCGCGCATCGAGGCGAAGCTCTTGGCGAGCTGGCCGATTTCGTCGCCGCGGTCGGTGTTGGCGATGGCCTGGTTGAGGTCGCCCTCGGCGATGGCGCCGGCCTCGCCGCGCAGATTGAACAGCGGGTCGAGAAGCTGCTTCTGCAGCAGCCGCGAGGCGATCCAGAACACCATCGGCAACAGCAGCGCCAGCACGACCATCGATGCCAGGAAGACCTGGACGACGGCTTGCCGCGCCAGGCCGGTATCATAGGTGATCTCGCGAATGACCATCTTGGAGGAGACGGGATAGCTGGTGTCCGTCGCCGCTGCGGTGGGCTCGCCGCTATAGATGGTGACGTACCGCCCGTCGGTCGAAACGACCTGCTCGCGATGGTTCTTTGCCACGCGTTCGGCAAGCGCCGGATCGAGCTTCTTGTTGGGGTGCAGCAGGGACCAGGTGCCGGCGGCGTTGATCAGGTAGATGTCGACGTTCTTGAGGTTGGGATGCGAGCGCACCGGATCGGTAAAGAAATCCTCGAAAAAGAACTTGCTCATCCATGGGAAATCGCTGCCGGCGATGCTGGCGCGGACGTCGGTCGAGATCTCGATGATGTAGTCTTTGTCCTTGGGGCTGAAGTAGCTGTAGGTCCTGAGCGTCCCCGAGACCTGCGACAGGTCGATGCCGTCGTTCATGACCTTGTCGGCTCCGAACACCGAATTGAGGAACTTCCGGAACTCGCCCTTGGGAAAGAC
The DNA here is from genome assembly GCA_963843185.1 of uncultured Alphaproteobacteria bacterium. Classification (GTDB taxonomy): domain Bacteria; phylum Pseudomonadota; class Alphaproteobacteria; order Reyranellales; family Reyranellaceae; genus Reyranella. The sequence continues at coordinate 680,881 of CAWJJJ010000015.1, read as the reverse complement.
GAGGTTCATGTCGGAGGCCAGGTTGGTCTGGAACACGGTGTACGAGCGGTCGATGAAGTAGATGTGCTGGATGCCATACCTCTTGGTGAGCTCGTCGAGCTCATCGACGGAAAGATCGGCGGGCTTGCGGCCGAGACGATCCAGCTCCGCGGCGATCTGCGGCAGCACCCTTGCCATGCGGGCCGTGATCCGCTCGTGTTCGCTGCGCAGCATGTCCTCGAACACGGCGAAGCGATCGGAGAGGCTGGCCTCGATCTTGTGAATTTCGACGTCCTGCTGTTCGGAGACCAGCCGGTACATCGCCAGCGAGGCGACGAGGGTCGCGCCGAGGCTGACCGCGATCATCACGGCGAGAAGGAACAGACCGGCCTTGCGCTTCATCGAAGGACGAAACCTTCCCAAGCCCCCGCCAGGACTCATCCTCCCATTTTTCGCACTAGGGCACGCCCCACTTTTGCGCCAGCCGGGATAGGAGCCGTCGCGGCTTCATGTCGGCGAGTACCCGATTGACCGCGGCGAGGAGGCCGGGATTGTTCTTGCCGAAGCCGATGCCGAGAGGCTGCGGGTCGTCGGGCACCTGCGCCACGATGCCGAGATCGGGCGTCCGTCGCGCCAGCCAGGCCGCCACCGGATACACTTTCATCACCGCGGTGATGCGGCCTGCGGCAAGGTCGACCATGGCGTCCTGGATGTGGTCGAAAGAGTAGACCTTGATGCTGCCGATCTGGCCCTTCTGGCGCATCCTGACGGCGACGTCGTAGTCGGTCGTCGCCGCCTGAACACCCACCGACGCGGTCTTCAGATCGGCGACGCTGTGAATCCGCGGCGAGCGCCGGCTGTCGACCACCAGACTGAGCGTCGTGGTCATATAAGGTGTCGACCAGGCCAGCATCCGCTCCCGCTCGGGCGTGATGGTGATGCCGCCCACGATGCAATCGTACTGCCCGTCCTGCATCTGCTGCAGGATCGTTTCCCATTGCGTGTTCACGAACACCGGTCGCAAGGAGAGGCGCGCGGCCAGCTCGTTCATCAGGTCGACCTCGAAGCCGATCCGCTCGCCGTTCGCCACATATTCGAACGGCGGGTTCACGAAATAGGTGCCGATGCGCAAAGTGCCCGGCGACAGCGTGCGCAAGGTCTCGGGCTGCCCGCTCGAGCAGGCGCCAAGGGCCAGCACGCCGCCTGCGAATGCCCGCCTTGTCACGCCACTCATGGCGCGCCTAGCCGTTGGTCCACAGACGCGTCGTGTAGGCGCCCTCGACGCTGGCGTCGATCGCGGCCGCCAGCTTGGCGTCGGCGCCGACCCTGGGCGCGATGATCTTGCCGAACGACACGCGGCCCGGCGCAGGCCATGCCTTGGGATCCCACAGTTTGGCGCGGACGATCGAACGGGCGCAGTGGAAGTAGCAGTGCTGGATATGCACGCGCGTGGCCAGCAGCGCGGGCTTGCCCAGCGAACTCAGCGAAGCCACCAGCTCGGCATCGTCGAAGATCTCGGCCGTGCCCGACACGCGCAGGGTCTCGCCGGTGGCCGGCACCAGGGCGATCAGGCCGATCTTGCCGGTCGCCACGATGTTGGACAGGCCGAAGGCCAGGTTGTTGCCGACCCTCTCGGGGATCAGAAGCGTCTTTGCATCCTCGACCCGGATGAAGCCCGGCTCGTCCCCTTTGGGCGATACCTCGATGGTGCCGTCGGCAGCGGTCGTGCCGATCAGGGCAAACGGGCAGCGCTTGAGGAAATCGATCGACTGCTCGTCCAGCGCGTCGAGGATCTTAGCGCGGGTCGTCGGACGCGGATCGGCGATGATGCGCCGGAGCTCGGCGGTCGAGGTGAGGCGGGCCATGGCACTCCTTGCGAAGCGTTCGCACCCACCATCGACGATACGGCGGCGCGATTCAACTCCTAGCGTTCCAGCCCTTCCATGTTGGCATAAAGCCGTCGAAGGGCCGCCTTCAGGGCTTTCGTTTCGGCGGGCTTGAACCCCGCCAGAGCCACGGTCTCGTAGCGCTCGGCGATCGGCAGGAGGCGCAGGGTGAGGCGCCGGCCGGCCGGCGTGGCGTGGAGCATCACGGCACGGGCATCGCGGCCATCGCGGCGGCGGCCCACCAACCCCTTCTTCTCCATGCTGTCGACCAGGCGGGTAAGGGTGGAGACCTCGATCGATGTCGTCTCGGAGAGATCGCCCATGCGCCTCCCCTCCTGCTCGCGCAGCGCCGCCAGCACGCGCCACATCTGGAGCGAGGCGCCGAACGGCCGCACCGCCTCGCTGAACGAAGCGGCGATGCGCGCGCCGGCGCGATTGAGCAGGTAGGGCAGGTAGGAGTCGAGCGGACCCATGAGCGTCAGGCCGCGAAATGCGGCGCCACCTCGCGCATGAACCGCTCCATCTGCTCCTTCACCAGGGCGTGGGGCTTCTGGCCGTAGTTGAAATAGAGGATCACCTCGGCGATGCCGGCCGTCTCGACCTGCTTCAGGGTGTCGACGATGTGCTGCGGGCTGCCGCACAGGATCGACTTGTCGGTGAGCTTCTCGGGCCGCATGTCGCGCAGGATGTTCACGATGTCGACGAAGTACTTGTAGGTCGGCGGCACCTTCTCGCCGGAAGCCGACGGAAACGCCGCGATCAGCGCATCCTGGAAATAGCGCACCAGCGCTTCCTTGCCGTACTGTTCCTCCTGCGGCGTCGAGGCGATGTGCACGAAGTAGGAGCACATGGCGCGCCGCATCGGGCGCTTGAACCCGGACTCGCAGGTTTCGCGATAGACGCGCACGGCGTCGGCCAGCGAGCCATAGACCATGGCGGCGGCGAACGGCGCATAGATCACGTTCCAGTCGTTCTTCGCCGCGAGCTCCATCGACGGGCGCGAGAAGCAGGCGACATAGGGCCGAAGCGGCGTCTGCGCCGGCCGGGGCCGGACCTCGACATCCTTGAAGTCGTAGAACCTGCCCTTGTGCGACCACTTGCCGGTCTCGGTCCAGGCACGCCACACGATCTCAAGCCCCTCGGCGAACAGCTCGGCGGAGCAGTCGAACGGCGCGCCGAACGGCTCGTACTCCTTGCGGTCGTAGCCGCGGCCGGCGGCGAAATCGACCCTGCCGCCCGACAGCAGATCGAGCGTCGCCCATTCCTCGGCGACATGCAGCGGATGATGCACCGGCAGGAGCGTGACGGCAGGCGCCAGGCGCAGCTTCGTGGTGGCGCCGGCCAGCTGGGCGAGGATCGCCAGCGGCGAGGCATTGACGCCCAAAAGGTTGAAATGGTGTTCGCCGATCCAGGCCGAGTGGAGGCCGACTTTCTCGGCCCACAGCGCCTCGGCGTAGATATCCCTGAGGAACGCTTCGGGCGTGCGCGGATTGTTCGGATACCGGTTGTCGCTCAGCGTGAAGTAGCCGAACTGCATGGCGTTCCCTCCCATTACTTGCAAATGCAAATAACAGATGCGTGGCTTGTGATCCACCCACCTCGGGGGGGTACGTAACCCGCAACAACGACAAGACACCGGGATGGAGAAGCGCGATCTCGTGGCCTTCCTGCGCGCCCTTTAGGACCTAGGCGACGCGCGGCTCGTCTTCGGCCATCGTTACGATCCAGTCGCGGAATGCCTTGATCTTGCGCCGCCGGATCGCCTCCGGCGGATAGACGAGGTAATAGGCGAAATCGCCCTTCGCCATCTTGAAGTCGAACGGCACGACCAGGCGGCCGGCCTTGACGTCGGGCGCGACCAGCGCCTGGCGGCCGAGCGCCACGCCCAGCCCATCCATCGCCGCCTGGTAGGCGGCCAGCGGGAAGTCGAACGACACGCCGCGCGAGGCGTCGACGCCCTTCACCCCGGCCGCGGTCAGCCAGACCTGCCAGTCATCGGGAAAGCTGCCGATATGCAGGAGGGTGACGCGCTTGATGTCGGCCGGCTTCTTGAGCGCATTCGGTCCCTTGAGCAGCGCCGGCGCGCAGACCGGCATGACGTCCTCGGTCACCAGCCGCTCGGCGGTGAGCCCCGGCCAATGGCCGCGGCCGTAGCGGATGCCGATATCGACGTCTTCGCGCGAGAAATCGACCAACCCGGTGTTGGTGCTGAGGCGGACGTCAATCTCGGGATTGGCGCGCTGGAAGCCGCCGAGCCGCGGCACCACCCACTTCATGGCGAAGGAGGCCGTGGTCGTGACCGTGAGATGGCCGCCCCGGTCCTTCTGCAGCAGCTTCTCGGTCGCCTCGTTCAGCTGGTCGAAGGCGCCGCGCACCGAGGGCAGGTAGGCCTGGCCGGCTTCGGATAGCAGCAGCGAGCGATTGCGCCGCACGAACAATTTTAATCCGAGGCGCTGCTCCAGCCCGCGCACCTGATGGCTGATCGCGGCCTGGGTGACGCTCAACTCCTCGGCAGCATCGGTAAAGCTCATATGGCGTGCCGCGGCCTCGAAGGCGCGCAAACCATTGAGCGGCGGCAGGCTTCGCTTCATCGGGTTTCCTTCACATGAGTTATTCTTATCAAAACAGGACAAAGGGTCGTTTGTAAAGAGGTCCCCCCGGGCTCAAATCGACGTCACACAAGGCACAACCCCGTTCGGGAGAACTCCGATGGCCGATATCTCGCTCCACTACAGTTCCAAGGCGCCGCTGGCCGGCACCTACACCGCCTTCAATCACATCCTGGCCACGTGGCGCCGTCGTGCCCGCGAGCGCCGCGAGCTGGCCACCCTCGACCACCGCACGATCCGCGATCTGGGCATCAGCCCGAGCGAGATCCAGTTCGAGGCCAGCAAGCCTTTCTGGCGCGGCTGATCCCGAGTTCCGGAGCGAGCCTGTTCCTACCCTGCGCGGGCTCATCCCCCTCCGGATCCTGGCCGGCGGTCGACCCTCAGCCTCCCTGTCGACCGCCGGCTTTTTCTTTGCCCACGCGACGGCCCCTTGCTAGAGGCCGCGCGTGGCTCTTTCAGACCTCCAGATCCAGACGCTGGCGCGCGACGCCGTGCAGCGCGCCGCCGCCGGCGACTTTGCCGGCGCCGAGCCGTTGCTGGCGCAAGTGGCCGAGGCGCGGCCCAATTCCGGCCAGGCCCTCAATCTCCTGGGCCAGGCACGGCTGAAGCTCGGCCGCTTCGCCGAGGCGCGCGAACCGCTGGAACGCGCCGCCAAGTTCCTGCCCCGGGATGCCGCCGCCCAGGTCAATCTCGCCGGCTGCCTCACGATACTGGGCGACCATGACAAGGCACTGGCCGCGCTCGACCGCGCCGCTCTCCTCAAACCCGGCGATGCCGCCATCGCCCACAACAGAGGCCGCGCGCTCGAGGCACTGGGCCGTGCCGACGAGGCCGAGCGCGCCTATGACGAGGCGCTGTCGATCGATCATCGCCTGATGCCGTCGCTCTCGGCACGCGCCGGCCTGCTGGCGGCGCGCGGCGAATGGATGGCGGCGCTCACCGACCTCGACATGGCGTTGACCAACCGGCCCGATGACCCGCATCTGCGCCTGCGCCGCGGCGAACTGCTGCTGCGCCACGGCGACTGGCTGCGCGGCCTCGCCGATTACGAGGCGCGCCTGGAGATCGCAGGCGAGCGCTATGCGCCGGACTTGCCGCGCTGGCAGGGCGAGCCGCTGCCCGGCCGACTGCTCGTCTATCCCGAACAGGCCGACATCGAGAGCGCATCAGCGATGCGCGACACGCTGCTGCTGGCGCGCGGCGTCGACGCCGTCGTCCAGGGCGCGCCCGGGCTGGGAGAGTGGCTGGACATGCCGACGACCCGCCGTGGCGAGCCCCTCGACGGCTTTGCCGCGGCAGCACCGTTGCGCAGCCTGCCGCATCTCCTGGGCTGGACGCTCGAGTCCCTGCCACCGCCCGGCAAGGCACGGATGAAGGCCGAACCCTCACCGCGCATCGGCTGGTTCGCCCGCAGCGAGCCACCCGCCGGCATCGCGGTCGAGCGCGATCAAGACCGGATCGCGCAGTGCAGGCTGGTCGTCGGCAACGACACGCCAACCACGCACATCGCCGCCCTTCTCGGCATTCCGACGATCCTGCTGCTGGGTCCTTCCGCCGACTGGCTGTGGGGGCCGCGGACCGGACCGTCGCCCTGGTATCCGACGCTCGACGTGCTGCGCGAGGACGCGAGCGACGCGTTGGCGGGCCGGCTTGGAGCGCTATGACACTTGCGTCGCCACACGGCGAAAACGCAGCAATCCCAGGCCGAGAAACAGCATGCCGATAGCAGCCACGGCTGCGTATTCCCGCCACACGACTTCGAAGCCCGCGCCGCGATAGAGGATTGCCTGGGCGAATGAAACGAAATGGGTCGAGGGCGACGCCTGCATGAGGGTGCGCAGGAACGGCGGCATGCTTTCGAGCGGCGTGTTGCTTCCCGACAGCATGTTCAAGGGGACGGCGATGAGAAGGAACAGCAACCCCAGCTGAGGCATGGTGCGCGCGATGGTCGCCAGAAAGACGCCGATCGACGTGGCAAAGAACAGATAGAGGACCACGCCAAGCATGAACAGCGGCACCGATCCCGCGATGGGTATGCCGAGCAATTGCCGCACCACGATGTAGAGCGAGAGGCCGACCGCCACGGTGATGACCAAGCTGTTCGCCAGGATTTTCGACATGGCGATCTCGAAAGGGCTGATCGGCATGACAAGCAGATGGTCCATGGTGCCGTGCTCGCGCTCGCGGACGACGGCCGCACCGGCGAGGATGATCGCCAGCATGGTCACGCTGTTGATGATGCCCATGATGCTGGTGAACCAGGCGGTCGTGACGTTGGGATTGAAGGCGATACGGACCGCAAGAGTGACGGGCGGCAGCGGCATCCTCGCAGCGTGGGACGCAAAATTGCCGATCTCGGTCGAGATGATCTGCTGCGCGTAGCCGGCCCCGATGCCGGCTTGCATCACGGCCGTGGCGTCGACGGCAACCTGTATCGCGGGGCTGCGTCCAGCCACGACGTCGCGCTGGAAGTGCGGCGGGATGTCGACGATGAACGTGTATCTCCCGATGTTCATAAGATGGTCGATGTCGTGCTGCTCGACCATCGCTGCTGGCTTGAAATACGGCGGCAGAAACGCGCGTGCGATGCGCCGGGAGAGTTCGGAATGGTCCTCGTCGACGATGCCGATCGCCGCGTTGTGGAGTTCCTGGGTGTTGCCCTGCGCCTGGGCAATGATGGCGAGCGAGAACGAATAGACGACGAGGCCGAGGAGCACCCAGTCCCGGAAAAGACTGCGCAGCTCCTTGGTCGCAAGCCAGAAAATGGTGGACACCGTGCGCACGTCGCTACTTCTCCTGTCGGCGGAGCAGGACGAGGCTGAGCAATGTCAGCGCCGGAACGAAAACAGCGAGCGCCCCGAGATAGCCGGTGAGATCGCCGAATCCCAGACCTTTGGTGAAGGTGCCGACGCTGATCGGAAGGAAGTAGGTCATCGGGAACAGTCGGCCGAGGATCGCCCCCATCCCGGTGATCGACGAGACAGGGACCAGCATGCCCGCGAACATGGTCGCCGGGAGGACCGTGAGGATGGCGGTGCCGAACAGCGCCGCAATCTGGGTGCTGGTGAAAGTCGAGATCACGCGGCCATACGCGGTCGTCGCCGTGACGTAGACCAGAGCGGCCAGCGTGAGCAGCGCAAAGCTGCCCTTGAGGGGAACCCCGAAGATGAACAGGGCCATCAACAGCAGCACGACGAAGTTGATCATCGCAACGGCGATGTAGGGGATTTGCTTGCCGAGCAGAAATTCGAGGCGGGTGACCGGCGTCACATAGAGATTGACGATGGATCCCAGTTCCTTTTCGCGCACGATGGCCAGCGCCATGAGAATCGCCGGAATCAGCGCGAGCTCCAGGGCAATCAGCGCCGGCACCATGGCGTAGACGCTGTCGAAATCCTGGTTGTAACGGTACCTGACTTCGATCGTCGCCGGCGGCGCAGCGCCGACCGCCGCTTTTCCCCGGATCGCCGGGTCGGCGAGAAATTGCTGATGGGCTCCCTGCAGGTAGCCGCGAATCGTCTCGGCACGGAACGGCATGGCGCCGTCGATCCAGACGCCGACTTCGGTCGGGCGTGCCCGCTTTATATCGCGACCGAAGCCCGGCGGTATCTCGACAGTGGCCGCCACCCGACCGGTCTTCAGCCGGTCCTGGAGGTCGGCGGCGTCCTTGAGGGGCGGCTGCTCCACGAAATAGGCCGAGCCGCGAAGTTCCTCGAGGTAGGCGCGGCTCTCATAGGTGTTGTCGCGATCGAGGACGGCGAAGGTGAGCGAGTTGACGTCCGTCGTGATGCCGAAGCCGAAGACCAGCATGAGAAAGGCCGTGCCGCCCAGCGCGAAGCCCAGTCGAATCGGATCGCGAAACAGTTCCAGCGCCTCCCGGACGGTGTAGGCAAACATCCTGCGGAAGCTGAAGAGCTGCGAGGCCGCGGCCGTGGTCGCCGCCCGACCGGGCGAGTGCTCGATCGTGAGGCCCTGCTTGCGCGGCGTGATTCCGCGCGCCTCGGCCGCCTCCTCGAGATAGCCGACGAAGGCGTCCTCGAGGGTCCGGGCGCGGCGGGCACGGACGAGGTCCGCGGGCGCGTTGGTCGCCAGCACGCGCCCCGCATCCATCAGCGAGATCCGGTCGCAGCGCGCCGCTTCGTTCATGAAGTGCGTGGAGACGAAGATGGTGACTCCCTGATTGCGGGAAAGATCGATCAGGAGTTCCCAGAAGGCGTCGCGCGCCATCGGGTCCACTCCGGAGGTCGGTTCATCGAGAATCAGGAGGTCCGGCTGATGCACGATCGCGACCGCCAGCGACAGGCGCTGGCGGATGCCGAGCGGCAGGGTCGAGGCCAGCTGGCCGACATAGTCGCCAAGGCCGAAGCGGCGGATGAGACCGTCGATGCGACGCCGCGCCTGATCGGCGGGCAAATGGAACAGGCGGGCATGGAGGTCGAGGTTCTGGCGAACCGTGAGCTCGGTATAGAGCGAGAACGATTGCGACATGTAGCCCACACGCGTGCGCGACTCCGCGTTGTCGGCGTCGACCGGACGACCGAACAGCATCGCCGTGCCCTCGCTGGCCGGCAGCAGTCCGGTCAGCATCTTCATCGTCGTCGTCTTGCCGCAACCGTTGGAGCCCACGAATCCGAAGATCTCGCCCCGCTCGATATCGAAGCTCACATGGTCGACCGCAGTGAAGTCGGCGAAGCGGCGGGTAAGGTCGCGAGCGACGATCACCCGTTCGTGGTCGAAGCTGCCGCGCGGTGGAATCTCCAGCCGACGATGGCCCGCCTTCAGTTCGTCGGGCAGCAAGCCGATGAAGGCGTCCTCGATCGTGGCGGCTCCCGTTCTCGCCATGAGTTCGTGCGGCGGGCACGCCACCAGGACCTTGCCGGCGTTCATGGCGACCAGCCAGTCGAACCGCTCCGCTTCCTCCATGTAGGCCGTCGCCACGATGATGCTCATGCCCGGGCGGCGCGCCCGCATGCGCTCGATGAGCTGCCAGAACTGCCGCCGGGACAGTGGATCGACGCCGGTCGTGGGCTCGTCGAGGATCAGCAGGTCCGGATCGTGGATCAGAGCGCAGCACAAGCCGAGCTTCTGGCGCATCCCGCCGGAGAGCTGCTTGGCCAGGCGCCCGGCGAACTCCGTCAATCCCGTGCTGTCGAGCAGCTCGGCGATCCGAGCCGCGCGCTCGGCGCGAGCATGACCGAACAGTCTGCCGAAGAAGTCGATGTTTTCCCGGACGCTGAGGTCGGGATAGAGGTTCTTTCCGAGGCCCTGCGGCATGTAGGCGATGCGCGGACAGATCGCGCCGCGATGGCGCGCATCGGCCATGTCGCCCCCCAGCACTTCAACCCTGCCGTCCTGAACGCGCTTTGCGCCGGCAATGAGACCCAGGAGCGAAGACTTGCCGACGCCATCGGGGCCGATCACTCCGATGATTTGGTCCGCCGGCAGATCGAGAGTGACGGCAGCGAGGGCGACCGCGCCGCGATATCGGTGGCTGACCCCGTCGAGACGGACGATCGGACCGGCCGAGGCGGCCACCTCTATGGCTTCCCTTGCAGGCGCTCCGGCCAGTCGGTCCTGGCGTCGAACTTGACGTAGGCGATGCCGGGCAGTCCGCTCCTCACCGCATCGCCGTGGGCACGCGAGCGTTCGGGATCGATCCGGATTCTGACGCGAAACATCAGCTTGTCGCGCTCGGTCTGGGTCTCGACCATCTTGGGCGTGAACTGCGCCTGAGAGGCGAGGAAGGTCACCTTCGCCGGGATCGGCCGATCGGGATAGGCGTCGAGCAGGATACGGGCATCGGCGCCGACCTTGACCTGGCCCGCTGTCGCTGTCGGCAGGTATATGTCCATGTAGACATAGCCGATATCCAGCATGGTGAAGACCTTGCCGCCTGCCGGCAGAACCTCGCCGATATTGGCGATGCGATACTCGATGCGGCCATCACGCGGCGCCACGAGCGCGTTGTCCGCGATATTCACCTTGTAGAGTTCGACGTCTTGTTCCGCCGCATTGAGAAGGTTCTCGGCCATGCGGACTCTCGCCATGGCGGAAAGCTCCCCCGCACGCGCGCTGTTGGCCTTCTGCTGACGCTGGTCGAACAGCTCCCTGGTGATCCAGCCGTTCTTCAGCAGCGTCTTGGCGCGCTCCATCTCCTGATCGGCGAGGACGACTTCGGTGTGCATCTGGTCGACATTGGCATTGGCCTCCTGGATCGCCTTGCGCGCCTGCTCGACCTGGGCCTCGGACTTCTTGAGCGAGGCCGCCATGTCCCTCGTATCCATCACCGCCACGACCTGGCCGGCGGTCACCATGTCACCCTCGTCGACCCGAAGCTCGGCGATGCGGCCGGCAAACTTGGTGGCGATATCGATGGGATCCGCCTCGATTCGGCCGTTGCCGTAGGCGATGCCGGCCGGCAGCGGGAGCGGGCGATGGAGCCACCAGTAGGCGCCGCCACCGGCTCCCAGGACGACGACAGCGAGCAGCACAAGGAGGCGCAGCCAGCGCCGCCTGCCGCGGACGTCATGAGGCACGACGGTCGGCAGCTGCACAGCCGGGGCAGGCGCTACGGGAAGGTACTCCGGACCGACGCGGCCGCCGCCGCTGCTTTGCGCCCCAGGCGCCACGTCGACATCGCGGGGTTCGTTCATGCGATCGTTGCTCTCTTCAGGGCATGAGGCTGCGGACATTGATGTGGTGCATCAAGGGAGGCGATGCCAGGCCAGACTTGCCGCTGCGATAGGCAGTACAACCTTTACTCCCGGCCCCTGGGCAATGGATTGAGGTAAATCAAGAAACGGCTTCCTTCAGGCCCCCACTGGTGCTGATATCCGCGCCCGTTGGAGGATCCCCAAATGGCCAAGACCCTGTTCGACAAGATCTGGGACAGCCACGTCATCACCGATCTCGGCAACGGCTTCGTGCTGCTGCATATCGATCGTCTGCTGCTGCACGACCTTTCCGGTGCGCGCGCCCTGCAGGAAGCCGTCGAGAAGGGCTATGCGCCCGCGCAGCCCCGCCTGGTCTACGGCACGCCCGACCACGCCATTTCGACGGCGCCGGGTCGCACTGAAAAGACCTTTCCGCCCGGCGAACCGCTGATCCGCAACATGCGCGCCGCCACGGCCAAGTACGGCATCCGCCTGTTCGACATCGGCCAGGACGGCAACGGCATCGTCCATATCGTCGGTCCTGAGCTGGCGCTCACGCTGCCGGGCACGACCCTGATCTGCGGCGACAGCCACACCTGCACGCATGGCGGCATGGGCGCGCTCGCCTTTGGCGTGGGCTCCTCGGAACTGGTCCATGCGCTCGCTACCCAGACCATGGTGCAACGCAAGCCCAAGCGCTTCCGCGTGCATTTCGAGGGCAAGATCCCCGAAGGCGTCACGCCCAAGGACATGATCCTGCACCTGATCGGCGATGTCGGCACGGCGGCAGGCACTGGTCATGCGGTCGAGTATGCCGGCTCGGCGATCCGCGGCCTGCCGGTCGAGGGACGGCTCACGATCTGCAATCTCTCGATCGAGATGGGCGCGCGCACCGGCATGGTGGCGCCCGACGACATCACCTACGAGTACCTCCAGGGCCGCGACTTCGCGCCCAAGGATGCGATGTGGCACCGCGCCGTCGCGCACTGGCGCACCCTGCCCTCCGATCCCGATGCCGAGTTCGACCGCGAGCACACGATCGACATGAGCAAGGTGGCGCCGCAGATCACCTGGGGCACCAGCCCCGAGCATGTGATCGCCGTCGACAAGGCGATCCCCGATCCGACCACCGGGCCGGAGGACAAGCGCGCGGCCTGGGCGGCGGCGCTGCAGTATCAAGGGCTCGAGCCCGGCAAGCCGATCGAGGGCACCAGGGTCGACTGGGTGTTCATCGGCTCCTGCACCAACAGCCGGATCTCCGATCTGCGCGCTGCCGCGGCCGTCGCCAAGGGCCGTCACAAGGCCGACTCACGTCACGGCCTGGATCGTGCCGGGCTCGGAGCGTGTAAAGCGCGAGGCCGAGGCCGAGGGACTCGACCGCGTGTTCCGCGATGCCGGCTTCGAATGGCGTGAGCCCGGCTGCTCGATGTGCATCGCCTCCAACGGCGAGCGGGTGCCGCCGGGGCAGAGGAGCGTGTCGACCTCCAACCGCAACTTCGTCGGCCGCCAGGGCCCCGGCGCGCGCACCCATCTTGCCAGCCCGGCGATGGCCGCGGCCGCCGCCATCAAGGGCGCCATCGCCGACGTTCGGAAGCTCTAGGAGGCCGCCATGGAAAAATTCACCAAGGTGACCGGCGTGGCTGCGCCCCTGATGCGCCAGAACGTCGACACCGACCTCATCATCCGGATCGAGCGGCTGGTCAACAACACCGGCCGCGAGGGACTGGGTCCCTACTGCTTCGAGCAGATCCGTTTCAAGCCCGACGGCAGCGAAAACCCCGACTGCCTGTTCAATCAGCCAGCCTTCCGCGAGTTGCCGATCATCCTGTCGGCCGAGAATTTCGGCTGCGGCTCGAGCCGCGAGGGCGCGGTGTGGGCGCTTGCCGGCATGGGCGTGAAGGCGGTGATCGCGCCCTACTTCGGCGACATCTTCTACAACAACTGCTTCCAGAACGGCCTCCTGCCGGTGATGCTGCCGATCGAGGATGTCGAGCAGCTCGCCGACGAGATGCGCGCCTCGCCCGGCAATGCGCGCGTCACCGTCGATCTCGAGAATTGCCAGGTCGTGTCACCCACGGGCCGCGTGATTCCCTTCAAGATCGACGCGCGGCGCCAGCACGCCTTGCTGAACGGGCTGGACGACATCGCCCAGACCATGAGCCACAAGGACGAGATCGCGGCATGGCAGGGCGCCGACAAGACCGCCCGGCCATGGGTGTGGCTGTGAGCGCTTGAAGCCGCTCCACGCCTTCGCCGCGCTCCTGATCGTGGCGATGTGGGGACTGAACTTCACCGTCATCCGCTTCGGCCTCGACGAATTCTCGCCGTTCACCTTCGCGACCTGGCGCTTCCTGCTGGCGGCGCTGCCCATTCTGTTCGTCCGGAAGCCCGCGATCTCGTGGGCCACCCTGGCCGGCATCGGCGGCTTCATGTTCGGCGGCCAGTTCGTCTTCCTGTTCTTCGCCATGCAGGCCGGCCTGCCGCCGGGCCTGACCTCCGTGCTGGTCCAGCTGCAGGGCCCGCTCACGGTGGTGCTGGCCGCCCTCTTTCTGCGCGAGCACGCCACGCGCGGCCAATGGCTGGGGCTGGCAGTCGCGACCGTCGGCGTCGTGCTGATCTCGCGCTCCGTGGAGGGCTCGGCGAGCCTCCTGGCCATCGCCCTGGCGCTTCTGTCGGCGCTCACCTGGGCCACCGGCAATCTCTTCTTCCGCTCGGCCCGCGGCGTGTCGATGTTCGCCGTGACGGCGTGGGCTTGCGTGCTGCCGCCGCTGCCGCTCGCCCTCGTCGCCCTGATCGTCGAGGGCCCGCATCAGCTGCTGGCGCCGATCCTGTCGCCCAGCTGGAAAGGCTGGCTCTCGCTCCTCTACACGGTCGTGCCGGTGATGTGGCTGGGCTATCTGATCTGGGGAACGCTGCTGCGTACCTATCCTGCCGCCAAGGTCGGGCCGATATCCCTGCTCGTGCCCTGTGTCGCGCTGGGCTTTGCCGCCTGGCTGGTCGGCGAACCGATCGGCGGCTTGCGGCTCATCGGCGTGGCCGTCGTGCTGGGCGGTGTGGCGCTGGGCCTGTTCGCCTCGGTGCGGCGACTGCGGTAGGCATGGTGCTCAGCTTCGGTCGAGCGGCCGTGGCGAGCGGCGCGTCGCTCCGCCGCCATTGTCTTTGCTCCGGCCCGGTCACCTCGACCAGCGCAGCACCAGCGGATCGGTGCGCCGCGCGACCTCGATCAATCCGGCGCGGGTCGCCGGATGCAGCGGAAGCACCGGGTGCCGCGTCGTCTCGGAGCGGATGACGCCGCCCTCCTGCATCAGCACTTTCGCGGCCAGAAGCCCGCATTGCCGGTTCTCGTAGTTGATCAGCGGCAGCCAGCGCTGGTAGGCCGCGACGGCTGCTTCGCGGTCGCCGACAGCGAACGGGTCCATGATCTGGCGGATGCCGTCCGGATAGCCGGCGCCGGTCATCGCCCCGGTGCAGCCCGCGTCGAGATCGGCCATCAGGGTGATGCCCTCTTCGCCGTTCCACGGACCGACGATCGCATCGCCGCCCTCGGCGATCAGGGCACGCAGCTTGTTCGCCACCTGCGCCACTTCGACCTTGAAATAGGAGACGTGTTCGATCTCGCGCGCCATGCGGGCCAGCAGGGGCACCGAGAGCGGCGTGCCCGCGACGGGCGCATCCTGGATCATGATCGGGATGCTGACGGCATCGGAGACGCGGCGGAAGAAGTCGTAGATGCCCTGCTCGGACGCCCGGATGGTGGCGCCGTGATAGGGCGGCATCACCATCACCATGGAAGCGCCGGCCGCCTCGGCCCGGCGGCTGCGCTCGGCGCAGACCTGCGAGCCGAAATGCGTCGTCGTCACGATCACCGGCACCCGGCCGCCGACATGCGCCAGCACGCAGTCCATCACCCGCTCGCGCTCCGTCGTCGGTCAGCACGAACTGCTCGGACCAGTTGGCCAGGATGCACATGCCCTGCGAGCCGGCATCGATCATGAAGTCGGTACAGCGCTTCTGGCCCTCGAGGTCGAGCTCGCCGTTGCTGTCGAACACGGTGGGCGCCACGGGAAAGACGCCGCGATAGACCGGTTTCATGCGACTACGCCGCCTGCAGGCCGCACCACTCGGCGATGAACAAAGCCGTCGCCTGGGTGATCTTGCGGACCGATTCGAGGTTCACCCGCTCGTCGAAGCCGTGGATGTCGTCGGATTGCGGGCCGTAGACCAGCGCCGGGATGCCGGCATAGAGGCCGAAGAAGCGGTTGTCGGCCGTGCCGGTCGAGGTTTTGTCCTCGAGGTCGCTGCCGAACACCGTCCTGTGCGCCTGGGCCAGGACGACACGCACCTGCTCGTGATTTCTGAGCACGAACGGCTCGGCCTGGAAGCCCTCCCAGGTGACGGTCGGCGGACTGTTGCCCAGGAACGGGTCGTTGGCGGCGGCATGGCGGATCAGATCCTCGATCTCCTGACGGCATTCCTTCAGGTTCTGCGACGGCAGCACGCCCACCCGCATGTCGAAGGTGCACCAGGCCGGAACCGAGCTCGCCCAGTCGCCGCCGGCGATCTTGCCGACATTGAAGTTCACCGGGTGATGATGGTCGTGGAAATGCGTGTCGTGCGCCTTCTTCTCGTTCCACTTCTTCTCCAGCTCGCGCAGCTGCTGGATCAGGCGGAACGCCGATTCGATGGCGTTGGAGCCGGCGTCGGCCTTGTAGACATGCACCGGATGGCCGGTGACCTTGACCTGAAACCACATGACGCCGACCTGCGCCACGGTCAGCACGCCTGACGACGGCTCGGGGATGAGGGCGGCCTCGGCGCGATAGCCGCGCTGCAGGCAGGCGAGCGCGCCGTTGCCGGTGCATTCCTCCTCGACCACCGACTGCTGGTAGACGTCGGCCGCCGGCTGGAAGCCCAGCGACCGGAGCGCGCGCAGCGCGAAGAGATTGAGGATGAGGCCGGCCTTCATGTCGCCCGCGCCGCGACCGTACATCCAGCCGTCCTTGACGGCCGGCTCGAAGGGATTGCGCGCCCACATCTCGTGCGGGCCCTCCGGCACGACGTCGATGTGGCCGTTCAGGATCAGCGAGCGTCCACCATTTTTTGAGGATGGGCTGGACGGCCGCCAGGCGCCGACCACGTTCCAGGCATCGTCGTAATCCTGGGAATGCGGCGAGTAGCCCGGCAGGTGCTTCAGGTCGTCGATCTTGATCTGCCAGCGATCGACGCCCAGCCCGTCTTCCTTGAACAGGCGGACCATCATGTCCTGCGCCGGCGCTTCGCGAAAACGCGTCGAGGGGATCTTCACCAGGTCGGCCAGCACGCCGGTCTGCTCGTCGAAACGGCGGTCGACCGCGGTCATGATTTTGGTTTGGAGAGCGGCTTCGAGCATGCGCGGACTTTGGCGCAGGCTCGTTACGGCGTCTATAGTTGCCGCGGAGGAAACCAATGTATCCGGGCAAATACGCCGCGTCGCACGCGACGCATCCGGCCGTCATCATGGCCGCCACGGGCGAGACCATCAGCTACGGCGAGCTCGAGGCACGCAGCAACCGGCTCGCCCATCTGCTGCGCGCCAGAGGTCTCGGCCGGCTCGATCACTATTCGATCTACATGGAAAACAACGCGCGCTACGTCGAATGCTGCGCCGCCGGCGAGCGGGCGGGCCACTACTATACGTGCGTGAATTCCTTCCTGACGGTCGAGGAACTCGCCTACATCCTGAACAACAGCCAATCGAAGGTGCTGATCACCTCGCAGGCCAAGCGCGACGTCGCGCTGGCCGCCCTGCCGCTCTGTCCCGCGATCGAGCTTTGCCTGATCGTCGACGGCGACGGCGACGGCAGCCGCGTCGTCAACCTCGACAAGGCCACGGCCGGCCTGCCGGAAACGCCGATCCCCGACGAATCGCTCGGCACGGCCATGCTTTATTCCTCGGGCACCACGGGGCGGCCGAAAGGCATCGTGCGGCCGCTGCCGGAGGAGCCACCGCTCAATCACCTGCCGATCTTCGATTTCCTGGTGAAGCTCTGGCGGTACCGCGAGGGCATGATCTACCTCTCGCCCGCACCGCTCTATCACTCGGCGCCGCAGGCGGCGGTCGCCCTCACCATCCGCATGGGCGGCACGGCCATCATCATGGAGCGTTTCGACGCCGAGCATTACCTGCAGCTCGTCGAGAAGTACCGCGTGACGCACAGCCAGCTCGTGCCGACCATGTTCTCGCGGCTGCTCAAGCTGCCCGAGGAAATCCGGCGGCGCCACGACCTCGGCTCGCTCGAGATCGCCATCCACGCGGCCGCGCCCTGCCCGATCCAGGTCAAGGAGCAGATGATCGAGTGGTGGGGCCCGATCATCCACGAATATTACGGTGCGACGGAGGGGCTGGGCTTCACCGCCTGCAATTCCGCCGAATGGCTCGCCCATCGCGGCACCGTCGGGCGCGTCCTGCTGGGCGAGCTCAAGGTACTCGACGACGACATGCAGCCGCTCCCGGTGGGAACGCCCGGCACGCTGTGGTTCAAGACGGCGACGCCGTTCGAATACTTCAACGACCCTGCCAAGACCGCCGAGGCACGTTCGGCCGACGGCAGCATGAGCACGGTAGGCGACGTCGGCTACCTCGACGCCGACGGCTATCTCCATCTCACCGATCGCGCGACCTTCATGATCATCTCGGGCGGGGTGAACATCTATCCGCAGGAATGCGAGAATCTCCTGATCACCCATCCCAAGGTGGCCGATGCCGCCGTGTTCGGCGTGCCCAATCCCGATCTCGGCGAAGAGGTGAAGGCCGTCGTCCAGCTGATGCCGGACGTGCTGCCGGGACCCCGCACCGTGGAGGAGCTGCTGGCCTTCTGCAGCCAGCACCTCGCGCGCCAGAAGGTGCCGCGCTCGATCGACTTCGAAGCCGAGCTGCCGCGGCTGCCGACCGGCAAGCTCTACAAGCGCCTGCTGCGCGACCGCTACTGGGGCAACAAGACGAGCCGGATCGTGTAGTGGCGGAGGTCGGAATTTCCGGTATTTCCGGTATTCCCGCCGGTCGTTTTGAAGCTCCAGTCTGGCGTGGCTCCCAAGAGTGAGACAGTGGACTGCACGCGCGCAGGATCTGGCACGCGAAGGTTCCAAGACAAGCCTGGGCAGTTTACAGGCTCCCGCCGTGATGTCAAGTAGTACTTCTAATCACTTAAGTATATCTACGCGCCCAACGAGCGACGCCCCCGAGTTTTTGCGCTCCGTACGGCGCAGAAACTCCTCCCGGGCGCGCTCCCGGCACCTACAGCGATTCCGTGCTGATCCGCTCCCACGTGAGCTCGCGCATCACCTTTACGCCGTTCACGTCGGACGGCGGCGGCGTCAGGATCATGCGCTCGCCGTCGAAGCGGACCTTGCGGACCTGGGGCGCCGTGAACCGCACGGGATCGCAATTGGCATCGACGATGGTGGTGAGCGTGCTGCCGTCGAACGTGTAGTTGCCGCAATAGGAAGAGTATTGCCGCGGCGTGCCTTCCGGCAGGCTCGCCCGCCCGTCGACCAGCACCGACATCATGCGGCCATCGGCGGTGAGCGTGACCAGGCCCATGCCGCGCGGCCCGAACGGCACGCCGACCTGCTTGCCCTCGGGGTCGGTCGCCCGGGTCGATACCAGGCGCCAGACGCCGACGACGTCCCTCGGGATCGGTCGCCCGGGTCGCGACCAGCCGCCAGACGCCGACGAGGTTTCTGTTCTTGTCCGCCATCCGCTCCCTCCCTGATCCGACGGTGCTACAGCCTGGGCGCATCTTCCAGAGCGCCAGCATCGCTGGCGGCAATTTCCCTGGTTTCCTTCCGCCTTGCGGGAAATTTCCCAGGCTTCCGGCCTTGTCGGAGTTTCCGCCGCCCGTTTTCAAACTCGGCGTGGCCTGCACCGACTTTTTGCGCTCCGTAGAGGACCATCGGGAGCAGGCGACGGCTCGCCAGCCACAATCTCTTGTGTCGCCCCGTGTGGCGATGATGGCGCCGTTATTGGTTGTCGTGAAATGCTCATGGCCATCCTTCGTCCGCAAAACAGGATGGCGGGGATAAGCCACAACCTTGCGCCAGGGAGGCAAGCATGGCCCAAGCTGCACCCACGACTCGCAATCAAACGCAACGTTATACTTCCCGTACCCATTGCCATTAGAGGTACGTTAAGTACAAACTGCCTGGGTGGCGAAAGAACCAAAATTCACGCTTGAGGACTGGGAAGACTGGTACCCGACCAAGAAGGCGTTCGACGTGGCTCTGAAGACGTTGGGTACCCATGAATTCTCGGAAGCCGTGGTGGACCGCATAAGAGGCGGCCACATTCAAGCCGCCGCGCGCTCCGCATCCAGCACAAAGGGTCATGGGCCAACCGAGCCAAGACCCGATCCTTTCATCATTCCCCTCGGTTTTTGGCGGGACTGGATTGCGGACACGTCCAAGCTTAGGGCCGGGGACGCGAAATTCCACATTCCGCCGCATCACTACGGCGGGAGCTACAGGACCGATCCGGTGTGGGATGTTGTCTGCTTTGGCATTCGGTTGGACCCGAAGCAGGTACGGCTGCACTTCCCGGACGACGACGAGATCGCCCCGGCAGCGGACCTGCCTGTTTACGGGCCGGCCGAGAAGGGGCCGCCTGTATCTCCCGCAGCCCTTGAGGCGTGGGCGAAAGCCTACCGGCTCGCGTACCAGGGTAAGGATGACAAGCTGGAGACGGCCTACAGGTCGGCGGCTGGGGCCTTCCCTGGCCGCTCGGTGTCCCGCGAGCAAATCCGCAAGCTGGTTGGCGGTGACCGGAAGCGTGGACCGAAGGGGCCTAGAGAGACCTGACCCGCCAAATTAGGCGGTATGGCCGCCGAAATAGACCAACCATAGGCCAATAAAATCAGTGTTTGGCGGGAATTTGCCGCCGAATGCCGGCCAAATTCAGGCTGAAATCGTCCGCCGAATTTGGCGGCCCCATAACAGCAAAACGGGAGCCGCAAGGCCCTCGTTGGCGTCCCCGAATATTGCTCAAACCGATGGATCAGAAAGGCAGGTGGTATATGACAACATAGCCCGCGAAGGCCAAGCCAGCCGGACGGGGACCCGGCTGGCGAGGCTTATAGGCCTGCGAACGGCGTTCGCCAATCCACGAAATCACCCACAGCTTATGTGGACAAGTGCACAGAATGTGCGATAGAACTGCCGGGAGGCACGGTTAGAGGTCCCTCGGTACTGCGGACTCTTCTTGGCCTATCTACGCCGCCGTAGTATGGGATGCACCCCTCTGTCTAGTAGACGAGAAAAAGCCTAAATTGGCACCTAACTGAAGCCATCAGGAACAGAGCAGACAGGACTTCAGGGGATTTGATCATGACTAAGGCCGAAGGGCTCAGCCCCCTCGATGAGCTAAGGCAACTCGAGAACGAACTTGCGCGCGCGCGCCGCGAGTTGGCTGCCGTTGAGGCGAGCCAGGAGCGGCCGCTCGAAGAATTCTTCGCAAATCTCGTCGCCGCGTCCAATGGCATTCAGCCTGCCGACGTCACCGAGGAGTATATCCTCCGGCAGCGTGACGAGCGAGTGTATCCGACTGCTCGTTTCACCATTCATTCCCCGATCGGGGGGTACAATGGGGCTCGATTGAGCGCACTTTCTCGCGAGCAAATTGCGGCGCTCGATAAGCAAGTGGACAGTCAGCTAGACGCATTTCTGGCGGGCGCACAATAAACAATCATTGATAGGGGATGCCCCGGGCCGAATGCCCGGGGTTTGTCGTGAATGAGCGATCAGTCCAGCGCGACGCCGAACGCTCGCATCATCGACACGCTCGATGAAGAAGTTATTGAAAGCTTTCTTAGGTTGCTGCGCGACAAGTATCGTCTGGCCGATACCGCTAATTTCTTCTTGGAGCATAACGAAAATACCAGCGGCATCAGCGTCGCCATCACCAACCAACGAGATGTCGTTAGCCACTTCATCACTGCTCTCAAGGACCCGGCACTTAGCAAGGCCAAACTGATGGAGTAGGTCAGCAATGCCGAAGAGCATTTGCGCCGCGCCATCATCGAACCGTACGAGTTGTCAATCAACTTACGCCTCGAAAGCCTTTTCAGAATTATTGAGCACTACAAGGAGAAGGTACTTCCCAGAGGGCAACAGACAGGTTTCGCAACTTGTCCCTCTCTGCGGCAGATCGAGGCGAGAGTTCGAGAGATAGCAGATCTGCGCAATTCCGGGCGCAGTCGAAAAGCAAAGAACATTTGGGATGCAGACTGGGAAGATGGCGTTAAGGCATTCGTCAAAGCGTACGAACTAGCTCGCGAGTTATGCCTGGAGCTTGAGGAATATCTTGTTCGAGTGCGGCAATTTGAAATGGCTGAAAACAATCAGTCCGTTACCCAAGATGCGGCCGACTCATCGGCAGCCGCGGTTAAAGGTGTAAAGCATCTTGGATGGTCGCACATTATTGTAGGCGTCGTGGTAGGTTTAGTTATCTTGGCGCTTGACCACTTAGTGTTTCGACGATGGTTTGGCCACTAACGCCGAGGGCTTGGTGGCTTAACCACCTTTGCGAACGCGGCGTCGAAAGCCCCAGCGGTTTCCGCTGCGCCAACGCTGCGCGCCGCGGCGACGAACCTTTCTCTTTGGCTCGGCTCCCGTTTCTTCGCGCTCTTTGGCTTTGATTTCGGCTTCGGCTTTTTTGGCATCGCGCCCCTGCGCTACGAGTTGTCCTATAGGTCAGTCGCTTGCCAACCACACCCTTGAGCGCCTTGTCGGCGCGCATGGCATCGTCAACGCCCAACGCCTCGCGGGCATTGTAGCGGAAATCGAACTCCGCAAGGTAGCGATGCAAGTGGGCTTCGCTGCAATGCTGATAGATGCCCCTCATCCCGCGCTTGAAGATGCTGAAATAGCCCTCGATGGTGTTCGTCGTCACGTCGCCCCGCGCGTATTCCTTTTCGCCATGGTTGACGCGCTCATGGGCGGCGAACTCCGTGCCGACCTTGCGATAGACCATGCTCTCGTCCGTGTGCAGGCGGCCTTCGCGGTCCACATTCTCGCGGACGAGCCGGGCGACCGTCGCAACTTGCGCCTTCTCGGCATAGAAGGACCGAACCTCGCCGCCGCGCTCCACTAGCGAGACGATGGCGCGCTTGTTACCGGGGCCGAACTTGGGACGGTTGGGGTTCTTCGGGACGGGCTGCTTATGCGCCGGCAGATTGCCGAAATAGGTCTCATCGGCCTCCACCACCTTGCCGCTGCCGCCCAGCGGAGCGGTGCCGTTCTGGGCCATAGCCTTGCGGATACGATGGGTTAGGAACCAAGCGGACTTCAGGGTGATGCCTAGGATGCGGTGAAGCTGGTTGCTGCTCATGCCCTTCTTGGAGGCGCAAAGCAGGTGGATGGCCTGCAGCCACAGGTGCAGCGGCACATGCGAGCTTTCAAAGATGGTGCCGACCTTCACCGTGAAGGGCTTGCGGCACTCGTAGCACTTGCGGACGCCTAGCCGAGTGCTGTTGCCCTTGAGGCTGCCGATCTTGGCTTGGTCCGCGTTGCCGCAATGGAGGCAGGTCGGACCCTTCGGCCACAGGCGGCCTTCGATGTAGGCGAGCGCGGCGGCCTCATCGTGAAATTCGGGAGCGGTGAGAATTGACTTAGCCATGACCTAAACCTCGCTTGATGCCCTAAACATAGGGGTTGAGGGTGGGTACGTAAAGTATAATGATGCGCAATCAAATATTACTTGCGTACAGGCGACGGTTGCCAAAATGACTGACGGCAGTGCTCGCAGTCGAGGCGACGCCTACCTCTGCTGGCAGCAATCGGCGAGAGCTGGCTGAGCCGCCGGCGCACCATCCGCGAGCCGCACCATTCGACGACTTTGCAAGCGCTCGTTGGCGGCAGCCTGCGCGCCACGCCGGGCGAGGTCTCGCTCGCCCATCACGGCGTGCTGTTCCTCGACGAGTTGCTGGAATTCAACGGCATTAGGTAGCAAACGGGCCTAGGTGGGGAGGCGGCTTGCCATCCGAAGGCAGGCGGGCCTCGAACCCGCAACCTTCGGATTAGCAATCCGATGCTCTATCCAGTTGAGCTACTGCAACAATGGCTGCCTTGGTAGCGACCCAAGGCCCCATGCTCACGGGCACCCGCAGGCGCGCGCTCGCATTCCAGTTTCGGCAAAGAGCCTTACGCTACCTAGCTGTGGATTGTCGTTCGCCCGGTCGAATATCCGACCGGCGGTAGCAAACGCACCTAGGCTGATTCGGACTTCCGAAGCGCCAACTGATAGCCTCTCCAGACTTGGTGAGCCGCCTCGACGACCCTGTCGCGGACGCCAATTCCGGCCTTGCGCTCGACGTGTCTGCGCAGCTCCGCCCACGTTGTCACTTCCGGCAACCGCTGATCTCTCCGCGCGTCCTCAGTGAAATTACCCGCTGGCGTGCCGGTGATCCGCCGCGTTGCGAGATACTCTTTGAACGTCATGTGCCCCTCCCGCTGTATTTCTTCCCATTCACACACCGCAGCATCGGAATATGTCCGCCTTGAGGGCGGGCACCATCACAGTTCTGTGCTAGGTCCAAGGAAGAGGTTTGCCGCCCGCGTTCCTAACCCCCGAAATCTGGCCCAGACTGGTGCCAGAAATGGGAGGCGGGAATGGATGACGATCCCAAGATTGATGAATTCAAGCACGCAATCGAGGTGCTGGACGTGCTGCATGGCGGCTACGCGTTAGACGGCATGAGCGTCAGCCTGATGCTATCTCTCAAAGGCGGCCATTCTGTTCCAATGGTGATTTCTGCCGCTGCAGCAGAAAAAATGATCTTAGGTATTCAGTTGGCGCTTACGAAAAACGCCGAGAAACGCACCGGCGTCCTCGGGAAGGTCTTTGGCGAGATTCTTGAGCCGAGTTCGATTGTGGCAAGAGCGGCGTCGGACGGAAGTCACGCGATTTTGGTCTTTGAAGCACCATCCGGCCCGCGTGCAAATATTCGGCTGGAGCCGAGCGAGCTGCGAAGAGTGCGACAGGAACTGAAACGAATCGAAGAACAGCTTCGTCGGCTAAGGATGAAACATTGATAGTGCGACGCTTGGTTGGCATGTGCTGACGCTCCGGTTATGATCCCAACCGGCGAACGTTAGCGGTGTTCTGCCTCTGCGGCCCCCGATGCCAGTCGGCGGGCCGTTTCTATTTTCGGGGCTCGCCGCAAATCCGAACCTAGCGCGATAGTGTCCTAATTTGGGCGATTATCCCGTACTTGACAGTCGCGCTATTGGTAGTCACTTTCCTCTTTGCCTCGGAGGGTCAGCGTTCGCGCTAGATGGACAGCGTGTATTTGTCGGGTGCCACGATGGGAACGGGCAAGAATTGGTCTTGGTCAATTCTCAGTGCGTAGCCATGGGAATGCTCTTCTTGCAGGCCGATGTCGAAGTAGTGAAATCGCACGAAGACCTCGTGCCCCTTATTGAGGGGCAGTTTGATCACAGCGGTCATTTGATGCCCTGCGCCCGGCCCAACCAGATCTTTAAAATATATTCTCGGCAAATAATCCGGGGCGCCAGTCGCGAGTTGCCCGATATCGCAATGTCCGTATTCAATAAATCGAAGATCGGCAGCGGCTCGCCCCTGGTTGGCGATGTGAATTTCAAACTCTTCGGCGGGAACCGACTTGAGATACCCGGGAATACCCGAGCTTGGATCGAAGTACTGTTGCACCGATCTTCGCGCACCGCCCCCACCGATATAGGCGCGCTCAAGAACCTTCTGCCTTCTTTCGCTGCCCCTCACCTCTCTTACGGCGGCGAGAGCAGACAACTTTGCGGCCTTCGCTGCGGTCGTGCTGTCTTCGAGGCCGCGCCACATAATGCGCAATTGATACCAAAACAAAACGACTTGACCGAGGGCGACCACGAACAAGGCGGCCGTGAAGCACATCAGCCACTGAGTGGATACGACAAGTCGATTGGTTTCAAACGCCAGCCGTTCGGTTTCATTGGCAAGTCTAGTGGTGTCGTCGGCAATCCTCTTATCGAGCGCAGCTTTCTCGTGCCTTTCGCGCTCCTCCTTCTCGGCCTGTTCTTTAGCATCAGGAGCGGGGAGTACCTTTACCGTGAGCGGACTCTTATCAGTGCCGCGCTGTTCGATTGCGGAGCCCTGAGTGTTGTCGGGGCGTGGTGCTGGAGCTTTTTGCTGTGAGAGCGCCTCGGCTGCCGAGAACGCGACGAGAAGCGCCACAAGGATTAGGCGTTTTAGCATCCTCTGATCGCTGTCCCGAAGATATCGGCGTTCTCGCGGTTGTTGTAGCGGAACTGAAACTCGGCAACGTACAGCGGCAGATATTTCTTGCTGACCTTGTGGAACGTGCCGACCATGCCGCGCTTAATCAGCGACCAGAAACCCTCAATGGTATTGGTGTGGATCGCGCCGACAACGTATTCGCCGCGAGCGTGGTCAATCGTCTGGTGCTGCGAGAATTCTTGCCGCCGACCAAGGTTTCATCGGCTTCAACGATGCCCATGAGCTTGTTGAAATCCTTGTTGGCGAGGCCACCACGGATGCGATGGCAGGCGTACCAAGCGGTCTTGTAGGAGCCGGTCCCGAGCGTGCGATGAACTTGGAGAGCGCTTACGCCCTTCTTGCTGGTCAGCATCATGTGGATGATGCGGAACCACATGCGCAGCGGCAGGTTCGTGTTCTCAAAGATCGTCCCGGCCAGCACGGAGAAGCGATAGCCCTGCGGGGCGCACTTGTGGCACTGCCAATGGAAGGGGCGGCTCTTGGATAGGTCGTAGCAGCCGTCCATGCCGCAGCGGGCGCAGCGGACGCCCAGCGGCCAGCGGTGGCGGGTCAGATAGGCCTTGCACGCATCATCGTCCGGGAAGGCCGCTTCCCATTGGGCGATGGTCATTTGATGGATGCGCTTTTTGCTAGCCATATCGAACCCCGAGTTGATGGAGGCCATAATGGCTAGGTCTAGGGCTACTGTCAAGTACGGGATAATCGCCCTAATTTGAGCGATTATAGTTTCCGCCTTCCGACCATTCCAGAAAGAAGCGCTCTTTAAAGCCGCCCTTTTCCTTGGCATTGGCCACCCGGGCATCTCGCAACTCGGCATCGGTGATGGCGAACGCTTTTGAACCTGATCGAGGACGGCGAGGAGATCGGCAAGCTCCCCCAATATGTCCGCTTTGGTTTCGGATGCGCCAAGCTCGCCAGCCTCTTCGACAACCTTTTTGAGCAATTCCCCGTTGAACTCCGGTTCGTCTAGCTGCCGCGTCTCGAATGCCACGCCAGCCTCCCGCATCTTATCGGGGGCGTTGTCTCGGATCAGCCTACGATGCTGCACTTTTGTCATTTCTGTGCCCGCCTCTCTGCCACGATAAGCCAAATTCACCCACGCTGCGGACGCGCCGGCCATATTGTCCGAGTCAGACAGGCACTAGGCCCGTTTGCTACCTGATGCCGGTTCCGGCGCGTCCACGAAGGAAACGGAAAGTCGAGATCCTGAGCAACCAGAACTCCTGAGCATCCCATGGCGGCCGACGGAAGTGCCACGAGCCCGCCCCTCGCTACGCCCGTGCACTCCCCCGCCGTGAACGGCGTTGCGAGCGCGACAGCATGGCGGCCGGGATCAGCGCGATGAGAGCCACCGCGCCGACCACGATGAAGGTGTCGGAAAACGCCATCGTCTGCGCCTTGGTGTTCAGCATGCCGCCGAGATATTCCATCGCCCCCGCCTTCTGCTGCTGGTAGGGCAGGCCGGTGCGCTGCATGAGCTGCTCGATGCGCATCAGGAGCTCGGCGGTGGTGTGGTTGCCCCAGTTCTGGGTCGCGGTGAGCGCATCGGCGTGGAAGCGCGTGCGGACCTCGAAGAAGGCCACCAGCAGGTTGATGCCGAACGCGCCGCCGAGCTGGCGCATGAAGTTGGCGACGCCGGCGCCCTGGCGCACCTTGTCGGGCGGCAGGGCCCTGAGCGAGGAGGCGTTGAGGCTGGGATTGATGAAGCCCAGCCCGAGCCGCGACAGCATCACCATGCCGACCAGGGTCCAGAAGGTCGTGTCGACGTCGGCCTGCGTCATCCAGGCGAAGCCGAGCGCGAACAGCAGCAGCCCGCCGATGATCATGGTCGGCGCCCGGCATGGCGTCGGTCATGCGCCCCGCCAGCGGGAAGATGAAGGCGAGCATGATGCCGGCCGGCATCATCATCAGGCCGGCCAGCAACGGCGTGAAGCCGATGATGGTCTGCACGAACACCGGGATGATGTAGGTCGAGCCCATCATGCCGGCGCCGAAGATGAAGGCGATGAGGGCGGCGGCCGAGAATTCGATGTTGGCGAAGATGCGCACGTCGAGCAGCGCGCGCGGAGTGTGCGAGCTCCCACAGGATGAAGGCCGCGCCGGCGCCGGCACCGATGGCGAGCCGGGCCACGATCGTGTCGGAGGTCCAGCCCTCGCGCTGGCCGTCGGCGATGCCGGTCATCAGGCCGAACAGCGACGTGCAGAGCAGCGCGAAGCCCAGCCAGTCGAACGGCGGGATCTGGCGCGGGATCGGCCGCGTCGGCATGAACATCAGCCCCATGGCCGCGGCGATGACGCAGAACGGCAGCGAGATGAAGAAGACGTAACGCCAGGAAAAATACTCGATCATCATGCCGCCGAGCGTGGGGCCGATGGCCGGCGCGAACACGACGCCCAGGCCAAACACCCCCATCGCCATGCCGCGGCGTTCGGCGGGAAAGACGGTGAAGATGGTGGCCATCACCAGCGGCTGGGCGATGCCGGCGCTGAAGCCCTGCAGGACGCGGGCGAGGATCAGCGCGTCCTCGGTCGGCGCGGCGCCGCCCAGCAGGGCGCCGACCGAGAAGAAGAACAGCGCGCCGACGAAAGTGCGGCGCTCGCCCAGAACGCCGGTCACCCAGGCGTTGATCAGCATGCCGGCGGTCATGGTCGCCATGTAGGCCGACGACATCCACTGCGCCTTGTCCTGGCCGATGCCGAAGGCGCCCATCACGTCGGGCACCGCGACATTCACCGTGGTCATCGCCAGCACCATCGAGACCACGCCGACCATGCCGGTGATGGTGACCAGCCAGCGATAGGCCGGCCCGTAAGTTTCGCTCAGGACCTGCGCGGTCTGGATGGGTTCGCTATTGGCCATGTCGCTTCAGCGGATGCCCTCATCCTGAGGAGCCGTGTGCAGCACGGCGTCTCGAATCGGGCGAAGTAATCTTCGCCCTGTGATGGGCCACAGGGAAGGTGCTCGCTCCCACCCTTCGAGACGCGGCCCTGCGGGTCGCTCCTCAGGGTGAGGGGTGTGCGGGTTCGCGCTTTGGAAGTGCTGCACTAGCGCAGGTCAATTTCGACTTCGACCATCATGCCCGGCGTCAGCGGCTTGGGCATCTCGACCATGTTGATCTTGACCGGCACGCGCTGGGTGATCTTGGTGAAGTTGCCGGACGGGTTGGGGGTCGGGATCAAGGCGAAGCGGGCGGTGGTCGCGCTGCCGATGCGGGTCACCTTGCCGACGAACCTGTCGTCGGGATAGGCGTCGACCGAGACATAGACTTTCTGGCCGAGCTTCAGGCGACCGACCTGGGTCTCCTTGATGTTGGCTTCGACCCAGACCTCGGCAGGATTGTGCAGCAGCAGGATGCGCTGGCCGGCCTGGACGTATTCGCCGGGCAACACGAAGGTGCGGTCGATCACCGCCGGCACCGGGCTGCGGATGGTGCGGTCCTCGACATCGACCTGCTGCTGATGGAGCTGCGCCGCGAGATTGGCCACCTGATAGTCGAGGGCGGCGATCTGCGCGTCGATGACGCCCAGCTTGTCATGCTCGACCCGCGCCTCCTCGAGGCTGCCTTCGGCCTGCTCGTGCTCGGCCCGGAGCTGCTGGATCTGGCTTTCGAGCTTGGTGACCGCCGCCTGCGCCATCTGAAGCTGACGCTCGTTGGCCACGTGGCGCGCGAACAGCGAGCGGTTGCGCTCGAGTTCCAGCTTCGCCAGATCGAGGTCGGATTGGAGCGCGGCCAGGGCCTGCTCGCGGACCTGCACGGCGGAGGTCCGCGTGCGGGTGAGGGCGTCGGCCTGGTTCAGGCTGAGCCGTCGCTCGGCGCGCAGCCGGGTGCGCTCGGCCCTGACGCCCTCGATCTGCGCGCGCAAGGCATCGACGCGGAGCTTCGATACGCGATCGTCGATGCGCACCACGACCTGGCCCGCCGCGACGCGGGTGCCCTCCAGCGCCGGCATCTCCACCACCCAGCCATCGGCGCGGCTGGACACGGTCACGATATCGGCCGTCACGCGCGCATCGTATTCGTAGATATGAGTGAGACGCAGGTAGAGCTCCCGGCCGCCATAGACGACGGCGAGCAGCACCACGGCCAAGATGGCAAGGGAGCGGGGCCGCATCAGCCAGCCGGCGCGGCCCGGAGACCACTTCCCGCGGCGCGGCGCGATACCGATGGAGGGCTGCGAAACCGGGGGAATTGGCGAAGCCGGCCCCGGGGCGGTCCGGGAAACGGGCGGAGGGACCGATTGATCCACGATGCTAACGGGCTGCCGTCACGACAAGGAGCGAGCGCAGGCGCGGAAGGTCGCGGCAAACTGTCATGGAGAAAGCATAAGGCTGAAACAATCGCGCGACCATCCGTCTACACCCGTGCCGGGGGTCTTGCTGCACCGCACTTCACGCATGCCGGCCCCGGCGTTGTGTCCGGCGTCGCCCCTTGCAAACCCGACCGACGCAGGGGACGGTACCGAGACTGCGCAGCCAATGTTTCTCGGCTCGCACAGCAGAAAACATTACGGGAACGCCCACGATGCCTGACGCCTCCCACAGTCCCGCGCGCACGCCGGGCCCCGCCAGCTCGACGTCGCCATCGTCGGCGGCGGCCTGGCCGGTCTTTATGCCATCCATCGCCTGCGCGGCATGGGCCTGAAAGTCCGCGCCTACGAGGCGGGCTCGGGCGTCGGCGGCACCTGGTTCTGGAACCGCTATCCCGGGGCGCGCTGCGACGTGGAGAGCCTCGAATATTCCTACAGCTTCTCCGACGAGCTGCAGCAGGAGTGGAAGTGGCCGGAGCGCTACGGCACCCAGCCGGAGATCCTGCGCTACATCAACCACGTCGCCGACCGCTTCGACCTGCGCCGCGACGTGCAGCTCGACACGCGGATCGTCTCGGCCCGGTTCGACGGCAAGGCCAGCGAATGGACGCTCAAGACCGACGGCGGCGAGGAGATCCGCGCCCGCTACTGCGTGATGGCGGCCGGCAACCTCTCGACGCCGCGCGTGCCCGACTTCAAGGGCCTGAAGAACTTCAAGGGCAAGTGGTACCATTCCGGCCTGTGGCCGCATGAGGGCGTCGATTTCACCGGCCTCAGGGTCGGCGTGATCGGCACCGGTTCGTCGGGCGTGCAGATGATCCCGATCATCGCCAGCCAGGCCAGGCACCTGCATGTCTTCCAGCGCACCGCCAATTTCAGCCTGCCGGCGCGCAACGCGCCGATGGAGGCCGAGCGCGAGCGAAGCCACAAGGCCGACTATCCCGCGCGCCGGCGCGCGGCCGCCGACACGCCTTTCGCCATCGGCGGGCATCCCAAGCCGACCAGGTCGGCGCTCGAGGTTGCCGGAAGATGAGCGCAACAAGGCCTACGAGGCCAAGTGGCAGGAAGGCGGCAGCATCAGCTACCTCTATGCCTACACCGACCTGCTGGTGAACAAGGAGTCGAACGACACCGCGTCGGAATTCGTGCGCAACAAGATCCGCGGCATGGTGAAGGATCACGAGGACCGCCGAGCTTCTGGCGCCCAAGGACCATCCGATCGGCACCAAGCGGCTCTGCCTCGATACGAACTACTACGAGACCTACAATCGCGACAACGTCACCCTGGTCGACGTGCGCAGCGATCCGATCCGGGAGATCACCGCGACGGGCCTGCGCACCGGCAAGGAAGAGTTCGAACTGGATGCCATCGTCTTCGCGACGGGCTTCGACGCCATGACCGGCGCGCTGCGCGAGATCGACATCCGCACGAGCGACGGCCCCACCGGAAAGGGGGCCGTTCTGGCCGATCACTGGGAGGGCGGCCCGCTCACCTATCTCGGCCTGATGGTGTCGGGCTTCCCCAACATGTTCGTCGTCACAGGCCCCGGCAGCCCGGGCGTGAAGACGCAGATGATCGCGGCAATCGAGCAGCACGTCGACTGGATCGCCGACTGCATCGGCCACATGCAGAGCCGCGGCTTCGACCGGATCGAGCCCTCGCCGCAGGCCGAGATGGAATGGGTCCACCACGTCAACGCCGTGGCCGACAGCACGCTCTATCCGCTGGCCAACTCCTGGTACATGGGCGCCAATATTCCCGGCAAGCCGCGGGTGTTCATGCCCTATGTCGGCGGCTACGACCGCTACAAGCGGCATTGCGACGCCGTCGCCGCCAAGGGCTACGAGGGCTTCACGCTCAGCCGGCACGAACCCGCCGTGGCGTGAGCCTGCTGTTCGTCCATCATCGCATCGACGCGCCGCCGCGACAGTGGCAGGCGCTGGCCGACCGGCTGGCGCGTGCTTCCCCGGCCGGCGGCTCCCTCTATGGCGTATGGCGCAGCCAGATCGGTCGACCGCGCGATGAGCTGCAGGCCATCACCGCATGGCCGACCGAGGTGACCGCGGCGGCGGCCGAACGGGCGCTGGTGGGCGACGCCGCCGACGTGCGGCTGGTGCGCAGCGAGGCACTGGTCCCGACCCTGCGGCCGACCGATGCGACGGCGCCGGAGCGCCAGGGCAACTATGCCTTCCGCTGGTTCGCCACGCCCGAGCCGCACTGGCCCGAGTTCCTCGACCTTTGCGCCGCGGCCTGGCCGGGCTTCGAGGCGGCCTACGATTCTCAGGTGATCGGACTCTGGCAGGCGACGGGCGATCGCACCGGCGCGGGTAGCGACGAGGCAACCGGCGCCGGCCTGTTCGGCGGCGTGCGCAGCCTTCTGCTGACGCGGCGCCCCAACCTCGCGATGTGGGAACGCTCCAAGCTGCCCGCCGGCGCCGCCGAGGCCGAGGTGCGCGACAAGCTCAGTCGTCGCTACGATCTCTGCGACTGGACCGTGGTCTCGACCTCGACCCTGCTGACCGCCGCCGACCGGCGCGATACCGCCCGCTGGACCTGAGGGCGCTGGACGTAGCCCCGTCCGCCGCCTATGGGACGGCCGCCATGCAGACGCTGCGCACACTCGAAGCCCTCGAACGCGAGGGGCTGATCACGCCCGATCCGCGCCTGGCGGCGGCTGCCCAGTCGATGGCGATTGCGCTTACGCCCGAGATGCTGGCGCTGATCGACCGGGCCGATCCCGCGCGCGATCCCATCGCCCGCCAGTTCGTGCCCAGCGCGGCCGAGACCGAGGTCTCGCCGGACGAGCTTGCCGACCCGATCGGCGACGAGGCGCGCTCGCCGGTCAAGGGCATCGTCCACCGCTATCCCGACCGGGTTCTGCTGAAGCCGCTGCATGTCTGTCCGGTCTATTGCCGCTTCTGCTTCCGCCGCGAGAAGGTCGGCCCGGGCGGCGAGGCGCTGTCGGCGGCCGAGCTCGAGACCGCACTCGCCTATATCCGCGCCCATCCCGAGATCTGGGAAGTGATCCTGACCGGCGGCGATCCGCTGATGCTGGCGCCCCGACGGCTGGCCGAGCTGCTCACCGCCCTGGATGCCATCCCGCATCTCGGCGTGATCCGCATCCATAGCCGCGTGCCGATCGTCGATCCCGGGCGGGTGACGGACGAGCTGGTCGCCGCGCTGAAGTCCCGACGCGCCACCCTGTGGTTCGGCGTGCACTGCAATCATCCGCGCGAGCTCGCCGCCCCGACCCGCGAGGCGCTCGCCCGGCTTGCCGATGCCGGCATTCCCCTGATCGGCCAGACGGTGCTGCTGGCCGGCATCAACGACGACGTCGAGACCCTCGACCAATTGATGCGCGCCCTCGTAACGGCTCGGGTAAAGCCCTACTACCTGCATCATCCCGACCTGGTGCGCGGCACCGGCCACTTCCGGGTGCCTGTGGAACGCGGCCAGGCGCTGATGAAAGCCTTGCGCGGCAGGCTGTCGGGCCTTGCCCAGCCGACCTACGTGCTCGACGTGCCGGGCGGCCACGGCAAGGTGCCGATCGGTCCTGCCTATCTCGGCGACGACCCGGACGCTCTATTGATCGAGGATGCCTTCGGCGAGCGCCACCGCTACCCGCGCTGAGCTTCCTCATGCAGGATGGCCTGGCCGACCAGACCCGGCGCCTCGACCGCGAGCTCGATATCGAGGCTGCCGGCTTTTTCGAAAGTCAGCGTGACGGGCAGGGACGCGCCCACGGCCAGCGGCTTGCGGAGCCCCGTCAGAAGCAGATGATAGCCGCGCGGCTTAAGCGTCAGCGTGACTCCCGGAGCAAGAGCAAGGCCGTCCTTGAGCGGGCACATGGCGATGCCGTTCCCCACCACCTTGATGGCGTGGATCTCGATCAATTCGGCAGCCGGGCTGCTGGCCGCGATCAACCGGTCCGGTGTTGCGCCTGTGTTGGTCATCGTGAAGAAGCCGCCGCCGCCGACCGACTCGGGCGGTTCGTCACCCTCGACCAACTCTACCGATGCCGGTTGCGCCCAAGGTCGGCGTATCTCGATCGATCCGAGCGTCGCGGCGGGGGACTCCAATTTGGCTTCGCGGCGGAACCAGTTCACCACACTCCGTACTCCATTAGTTTTTCTCTGGGGCAGAGGCATGCCTGCAACCGGCGAACGCCCGAGCCTCGGCACGATCGACCTTTACCCCCGGACCACCCCCAAAGGCTACAGAATGGCGATGTTCCCCGGAGGCCGGCGCGCGCCCCACGATCGAGCCGCCGGCCCTTTCCAAGGGCGACCGGCTGAGCCCAGAGTTTCTCTCGGTCTCGTCCAGCAACCGCATCGCGCCGGCAGCGACGGTCAGAGGCGCCCGGTCGCCACAAGGGCGGTTCGGGCGGACCGCGCCTGCGGTGCGCTGAGCTCCTCGATCAGCCATTCCTCGAAGGCCCTGGTCTTCGGCCGGTTGACCGAAGCCGGCGGACAGACGAACCACCATGCCTTGCCGCTGTCGACGATCTGCGGGAAAGGCTGGAACAGCCTGCCGGAGGCGAGCTCCTCGCGAAACAGCTGGGGCGGGCCGACGGCGACGCCGGCCCCTTCCATCGCCGCCTCCACCGCGATCATGGTCGAATCGAAGGTGAGCACGCGCTTGGGCTTGAAGTCGCCCATGCCGACGGCGCGCAGCCAGATCGCCCATTCGGGATCGTAGGTCATATCGATGAACGGCACGCGCTTCAGATCCTCGAGCGTCTTGAGCTTGTCCTTGTAGCGCTTGCCGCAAAGCGGCGTCAGCACGTCGGAGAACAGGCGCGTGGCATGCAGCTCGGGCTCGGGCTGCACCGTGAATCGGATGGCGCAGTCGAAATCCTCGCGCGCGAAGTCGATGCGCCGCTGCGTCGTCGTCATGCGCACCTCGATCTCGGGGTGCTTGGTCTGGAAGCGGTGCAGACGCGGCGCCAGCCAGCCGAGCGCGAAGGTGGTGACCAGGCTGACGTTCAGCGTGCCGGAATTGGCCTTGCGGCCGACCCGCTCCAGCGCGTTGGTCATGCGGTCGAAGGCGTCGCGCAGGTCGGGCAGCAGCGCCTCGCCCTCGCTTGTGATCTCGAGGCCGCGCGGCCGGCGCACGAACAGCGCCACGCCCAGGCGCTCTTCCAGCGCCTTCACCTGGTGGCTGACGGCGGCCTGGGTGACGTGCAGCTCCTCGGCGGCATGGGTGAAGCTTGCGTGACGGGCCGCCGCTTCGAAGGCGCGCAGGGCGTTGAGCGGCAGCTGGGAGCGGCTCATGTAGGGCAATCGCTCATAGAAATTCTATGCCTCCCCCGAGGTTTCATCCTTTGAATAGCACGGCATTGTAGCGCAAATACACTGCAGAAACGAGACTCAAAGGAAACCCTTCGGTTTCCGGACGCCTCAAACGGAGCTAAGTCATGTCGACCCTGTCCAGCGTGCGGGTAATCACCCGTACGGAAGCCTCTCCCTTCACCTTTGGCCGCGCCGTGGCGCTGCTGGCCGGTGCGGTTGTGGTCGGGATCGAGAACGTCATGACCCGCGCCGAACTCGCCCGCTCGCGACGCCAGCTGGCCCAGCTCGACGAGCGCCTGTTGCGCGATATCGGGCTGGATCGGGCGACGGCGCGCTACGAGGCCACCAAAGGCTTCTGGGCGTAGGCAGATCCTTCGCCCTTCGGGCTCAGGACAAGAATTGCCGGCGGCAGGCGGATAGAGCAGGTTTGGTCATGGTGCTTTGATGGCGCCATGACCCAACATTCTCTTTCCCTTCCGACCTTGGCACTCGCCACTCCAACCCGTCCCGACGCGCACCCCGACCAGGGCACCTGCTGGCAGGCCGTTCAACGGCGTGACCGGGCCTACAACGGCCGGTTCTGGTTCTCGGTCAGGACGACCGGCGTCTATTGCCTGCCGTCCTGTGCGGCGCGCGCGCCCTTGCGCCAGAACGTGGCCTTCCACGCCTCGCCCGATGCGGCCGAGGCGGCGGGCTTTCGTGCCTGCAAGCGCTGCAAGCCGCGCGACTGGCAGGTCGATACAGGCCTCAGCAAGCCGGTCGCCCGGGCCTGCAAGTTGTTCGATGCGACCGACGCCGATACGCCGCCGTCGCTCGCCGAGGTGGCGCGCCGGGTCGGCCTGTCGAGCGGCGCGCTCAGCAAGCGCTTCATCGCCGAGCTGGGCGTCAATCCGCGCGACTGGCTGGTGGCGCGCAAGCGCCAGCGCTTCCGCAAGGCCCTGCGCGGCGGCGAAACGGTCGCCGACGCGCTCTATGGCGCGGGGTACGGCTCGCCCAGTCGCGTCTACGAGACCAGCGACAAGGCGCTCGGCATGACGCCCGCCACCTACGCCAAGGGCGGCGCCGGCGCCCATATCGACTACACCACCGTCGATTCCGACTACGGCCGCGTCCTCGTGGCGGCGACGCAGAAGGGCATCGCCGCGGTGTTCCTGGGCGACAACGACCGTGCGCTCGAAAAGGATCTGAAGCGCGACTTCCCGGCGGCCGACATCACGCGCAACGACCGCACCCTCGGACCGCGCGTGACGAACGTGCTGGCCCGCCTCTACGGCCGCAAACCCTCGGCGCTCGACTCGGCGGACGTGCCGCTCGATATCGTGGGCACGGCCTTCCAGTGGAAGGTCTGGAAAGCGCTGACCACGATCCCGCCCGGCCAGACGCGGACCTACGGCGAGATCGCCCAGAGCATCGGCGCGCCGGGCGCCGCCCGTGCCGTCGGCCGCGCCTGCGCCACCAACCAGGCGGCAGTGGTCATACCCTGTCACCGCGCCGTGGGTTCGGGCGGCGCGCTCAACGGCTACCGCTGGGGCGTGGCCCGCAAGGAACGGCTGCTGGCCGACGAACGGCTGGCAGAAGGGCGCCGGCGCAGCAGCACGTAGAACGCGCCGCTGCCGCCATGGCGCGGGTGCGCGGCCCGGACGCCGCGGACCCGGGCGCGATTGTCGGCCCGATTCAGCCAGCCGACGAATTCGGCACGGATGCGCCCGCCCAGCATGCGTCCGTTGTCCAACCGCATTCCCTTGCCGGTGACGATGAGGACAATTCGGAGATCCTGCGTCACCGCTGCATCAAGAAAATTGGCGACCGCACGTTCGGCCGCGGCGAGCGTCATGCCATGCAGATCGAGCGACGCCTGCGGGACAAGCTTGCCGCGTCCCAGGGCGCGTGCAGTGTCGCGGTCGAAGTTATGATCATCGGGTGACAATTCAGGCACCGACGTCATCCCGACAGCGACGGACCTTTGCTGTGGTCTCAAGGCTCCTTCGGCCTTTGGCCTCGGGATGACAGCCCTCGCGGCCGGACGCTTGCGGCCGGCGAGCGGCTTCACACCGGCCATCGCCGCCGCGAACAGATCGACATCCTTGGCCATGGCATTTCGTGTAGCCTTGGCGATGAGGCGGGTCTACACAGCGCGCCATGGCCCTGGCGCCCCAACCTCCTTCCTCGCGGACCCCGCCGCCACCCGATCCCGATCTGCAGACCGGCCTGCAGTACCTGCGGGCCGGCTGGTTCGATCGCGCCGAGCCGCTGTTTCGGTCCGCCCTGGCCCGCCATGGCGAGCGTCCCGACATCCTGCACTTCCTCGCGGTCTGCCTGTCGCAGCGCGGCGCCTTGAGCGACGCCGAAGTGATGTGGCGCAAGGCGCTGGCCAAGGACCCCAACGAGCCGATGTTGTCCTACAATCTCGGCCTGGTGGCGCGCCGGCAGGGCCGCCTCGACGAAGCGGCGCGGCGTTTCCGCGACACGGTGCGGCGCTCGCCGGCCCATGTCGAGGCGCGGCTCGCGCTGGCCTCCGTCTACATGGACATCGGCCGCTTCGCCGCGGCCGAACGCGAGCTGATCGAATTCGTCACCAACCTCGACCAGGCGATCCAGCAGGGCGGCGAGGGCCTGAAGCCGCTGCAGGCGCGGGCCCGCAATATGCTGGGCTACGCGCTCTACCGCCTGGGCCATCACTCCGCGGCGATCGAGGTCCTCGACATGGCCCTGGTCGACGCCGGCGAGGATGCCGCGCGCCGCGGCCAGATCCTGGGCGACCGCGCGCTGGCCCTGGCAGCCATCGGCCATCACGACGAGGCGATCGCCGAAGCGGGCCGCGCCCTCGAACTGGCGCCTGACAGCGCCCCGCTCAACCACGTGCTGGGTTTCGTGCTGCACTTCGCCGGCCGGCCTTCCGACGCCATCGGCCCGATCCAGCGGGCGCTCGAGATCGACCCCGCTTTCGCGGCGGCGCTGCGGACCCTGGCACTCGCCCAGGCGGCGACCGGCAAGGGCGACGACGCCGTCGAGACGCTGCAGCGCGCGCTCCGCCACCATCCGCTCGATCGCGACGCCATCCTGCAGGTCTCCCACCTTCATATCGAGCAAGCGAAGTTCGCCGAGGCCCTCGAGGCCCTGGAGCCCCATCTGAAGGAGGCGCCCGACGATGTGCGGGCGCTCAACAACCAGGGCCTGGCGCTGCGCGGCCTCAAGCGTCTCGACGAGGCGCGGCGGGCGCTGAAGCGCGCGTCGCGGCTGTCGACCGACGATCCGCTGGTGCTGACCAATCTGGGCCGCGTGCTGGTCGATCTCGGCCGGGCCGCCGAGGCCCGTCCCCTGCACGAACACGCGCTGCGCGGCCTGCCGGGCGATTCCCGTCTTCTCGGCCATTACGGCGCCTGCCTCGCCGCGCTGGGCGAACGCGACAAGGCGCGCGAAACCCTGGATGCGGCGCTGGCCGCCGATCCCAACAACGCCGAGGCGCTGGCGGCACGGACGGGCCTGGACGCATGAGTTCAGGCGCCGACCGTCTGGCCGACGTCCGCCAGCGCATCGCCGCAGCGGCGCGCGCCGCCGGGCGCGATCCCGCCGCCATCACCCTGGTGGCCGTCTCCAAAACTCACGGCGCGGAGCGGGTGCGCGAGCTGCTCGATGCCGGCCAGCGCGTCTTCGGCGAGAACCGCGTGCAGGAGGCGGAGGAGAAATTCCCGGCGCTGAAGGCGGACCATGCCGACCTCGAGCTGCACCTGATCGGGCCCCTGCAAACCAACAAGGCGCGCGAAGCGGTGGCCTTGTTCGACGTCATCCAGTCGGTCGACCGCGAGCGCCTGGCCGCAACGCTGGCCAAGGAAATGGCCCGGGTCGACCGGCGGCCCGACTGCTACGTTCAGGTCAATACCGGCGAGGAGCCGCAGAAGGCCGGCGTCCTGCCGCGCGACGTCGATGCCTTCGTTGCCGCCTGCCGCGACACCCACAAGCTGCCGATCGTGGGCCTGATGTGCATCCCGCCGGTCGACGAGGAACCCGCCCTGCACTTCGCCCTGCTGGCCAAGATGGCGGCGCGCAACGGGCTCGCCAAGATCAGCATGGGCATGAGCGCCGACTACGAGACGGCCGTGCGGCTGGGCGCCACCCATGTCCGCGTGGGAACCGCGCTGTTCGGCGATCGCGGGACCTAAGAGCGATAGCTGAGACATGCCCGAGCTGCCCGAGGTCGAAACCGTCCGCCGCGGTCTCATTCCCAAGCTGGTCGGCCGGCGCATCGTTCGCGTCGTCCAGCGCCGGCGTGACCTCAGGGTGGCGCTGCCGGCGAGGTTCGCGCAGCGGGTCGAGGGCCGTACCGTCCTCGGCATCGACCGGCGGGCCAAATACCTCCTGGTCCGCCTGGACGATGGTCACACCCTGATCGCCCATCTCGGCATGTCGGGCCGCATGACCCTGCACGACGCCAAGAGTGCGGCCGAACATCCGTTCGAGCGGCATGACCATGTCGTGTTCGAAACCGAGGAGGGTTGGCAGATCCGCTTCAACGACGCCCGCCGCTTCGGATTGATGCTGCTGGCAGCCGACCAGTCCGTGCCCAGGCACAAGCTGTTCAAGGACCTTGGGCCCGAGCCGCTGGACGAGGCCTTCGACGGCGCGGCCCTGGCCGGCCGTCTCAAGGGAAAACGCACTCCCATCAAGGCGGCGCTGCTCGATCAGAAAACCCTGGTCGGGGTCGGCAACATCTACGCCTGCGAGGCGCTGTTCCTGGCCGGGATTTCGCCCCGGCGCTCGGCCCATACAGTCCAGGGCGATCGCGCGGAGCGCCTGGTGACGGCGATCAAGCATGTGCTCGAACGTTCAATAGAGGACGGTGGCTCGACCTTGCGCGACCATGTCCAGCCCGGCGGCGAGCTCGGCTATTTCCAGACGCGCTTCAACGTCTACGACCGCGCCGGCATCGCCTGTCCGACGCGGGGCTGCGGCAAACTCGTGCGCCGCCTCGTGCAATCCGGCCGCTCGACCTTCTATTGCGCCCATTGCCAGCGCTAGCTAAGAGCGGCGCTCAGATCCCAAGAACGATTGGGCCAAGCAAAGAGTGGGGGAGGAAACCGTGGCCACCTACGAAAACATCCAGACCGAAACCAAGGGCCGGGTCGGCATCATCCGCCTCGACCGACCCAAGGCGCTGAATGCGCTGTGCGCCGAGCTGGTGCGCGAACTCGGTCTGGCGCTCGACGCCTTCGAGGCCGATCGTGGCATCGGCTGTATCGTATTGACCGGTGGAGAAAAAGCATTCGCCGCCGGCGCCGACATCAAGGAGATGAGGGACAAGTCCTACCAGGACGTCTTCCTTCAGGACTTCATCACCGTCGGCTGGGAGAAGGTGAGCCAGGTGCGCAAGCCGATCGTCGCCGCGGTGGCGGGCTATGCGCTGGGCGGCGGCTGCGAGATGGCGATGATGTGCGACTTCATCATCGCCGCCGACAATGCAAAATTC
This sequence comes from uncultured Alphaproteobacteria bacterium, assembly GCA_963843185.1. Lineage (GTDB taxonomy): Bacteria > Pseudomonadota > Alphaproteobacteria > Reyranellales > Reyranellaceae > Reyranella. The sequence goes on along the minus strand of CAWJJJ010000015.1, from coordinate 640,409 downwards.
GGACAGCCGGAGATCACGCTCGGCACCATTCCCGGCGCCGGCGGCACACAGCGCCTGCCGCGCTTCGTCGGCAAGTCCAAGGCCATGGACATGATACTCACCGGCCGCATGATGGATGCGGCGGAAGCGGAGCGCTGCGGCCTGGTGAGTCGCGTGGTGCCGTTGGCCCAACTCATGGACGACGCCATCGCCACGGCCGGGAAGATCGCCGCCATGTCGTTGCCCGCCACGATGGTCGCCAAGGAAGCCGTCAATCGCGCGTTCGAAACGACGCTGGCCGAAGGCGTTCGTTTCGAGCGGCGCACCTTCCACGCAACCTTCGCCTTCGAGGATCGTTCGGAGGGAATGGCGGCCTTCAGCGAGAAACGCAAGGCAGCGTGGAAACACCGGTAAATTAAGGCTTTGGGCGGGGTTGACCGGGTGGCGTGCGGCCCGTATAAGCGCGCCCTTCAAGGGACGAGGAATAGATGGCTAGTCACAAGTCGGCCGAGAAGCGCGCCCGCCAGACCGAGCGCCGCAGCGCCGTGAACACCGCGCGGCGCAGCCGCGTGCGCGGCTCGATCAAGCATGTCGAGGCGGCGATCAAGGCCGGCGACAAGAAGGCGGCCCAGGCGGCGTTGCGCGCGGCGCAGCCCGAGATCCAGCGCGGCGCCACCAAGCACATCGTCACCAAGAACGCCGCCGCCCGTCGCGTGTCGCGTCTCTCGGCACGCATCAAGGCGATGGCCTGACGCGTCGCTTCCTTCAGAGATTGTGAACGCCGCTCCAACGAGCGGCGTTTTCTTTTGTCCGAATCGCGACGAAATAAATTCGAGCACATTGGGCGAAGATCGTTTGGTCGCCAATTCGGCGAACGACATACGATTCGCGTTTATCGGACCGAGCGCGCGACGAGGCGCTAGATGTTGAGCGATGCCGTGCGACGCAAAGGAAACGAAGAGGAAAGAAAATCGAATCTGCGGAGATGTCAATCGAGTCGCATCGAGAACATCATGAATAGCGTGCGGTGTTCTGCGCTCGAATCGTTTGCGAACTCCGGCGAGTCTGTCTAAGAGTCGGCTCATCGCGACGGGGCGTGGGGCGCTGAGACGCGAGCCAAGGCGAGGACGGGGGGCTTCCTCCTCGCCGGTAACGAACAAGGGAGAGAGCCGCAGCTATCCAGTGACAGCGACGATCGAAAGAGCAGCGTCCCCTCAACGACGCGCACCCAGGATTTTTCGTCGCCCGTACTGAGCTGTGTGCCTTCCATCGTTCGTTGGCTCGCAATCGGCGCTCCGCTTCGGCAAATGAAGAGCGGGGGCCATGTCGAAAGACAACAAGATCGCCAGCACGTATGGAGTGTCTCCCGCCGCCGGCTATGCCGGCGACGTGGCGCCGGCGACGGCCTGGAAGATCCTGAGCGAGCGCAAGGACGCGGTGCTGATCGACGTGCGCACGCGGCCGGAGTGGAATTATGTCGGCCTGCCCGATCTCGACACGCTGGCCAAGAAGCCGGCGTTGCTCGAGTGGCAGGTCTTCCCCAGCATGCAGCCCAACCCTGAATTCGTCACCGCGCTTTCGGGCGCGCTCGCGGACAAGGAGGCGCCCCTGCTTTTCCTGTGTCGAAGTGGAGCTCGATCGGCCGCGGCGGCGAAAGCCATGACCGCGGCCGGGTACAGTACGTGTCTCAATGTAGCGGACGGCTTTGAGGGCCCCCTAGACGCGCAAGCCAGGCGCGGCATGGCGGGGGGATGGAAGGCGGCAGGACTTCCGTGGAGACAAACGTGAACAGAATTCAATCGCCGATATCAGGTAACGACAAGAACGCTTCCTACGAACAAAAGACTGCTGCGGGGACCGAAATGGAAGAAGTTGCGGGCCGGAAGGAGCTTGAAGCGCACTGGGTGCGCGTCTGCGACCGGCTGCGCAAGGAAATCGGCGACAAGGCCTTCAAGACCTGGTTCGGCGAGGTCGAGCTGGGCGAACTGAAGATCGGCAAGCTCCGCCTCTACGCCCCGACCCGGTTCGTCCGCGACTGGGTGGCTCGTCACTACGGTGACCGCGTGCTGGCCTACTGGCAGGCGGTGCATGCCGAGGTGATCAATGTCGAGGTCAATCTCGTGCCGCCGCCGGCGCCGCGGCGGCCGAACGAGATCATCGCCATGCCGCCGGTGCCCTCCTCGCAGAACTACCAGCCGCCGATGCCGCGGATGGGGCCGTCGATCGGCCGCGGCGGCGACGAGATCTCGCAGAACCCCGAAGCGCGCTACACCTTCGCCAACTTCGTGGTCGGCAAGCCCAACGAATTCGCCTATGCCGCGGCCCGCAACATCGCCGAGCAGGACCGGCCGCTGCCGGAGCGCAATCCGCTCTACATCTTCGGCGGCGTCGGGCTCGGCAAGACCCATTTGATGCATGCCATCTGGCACGCCATCCGCGAGCGCGATCCCAAGACCCGGGTGCTCTATCTGACGGCCGAAAGCTTCGTGAACCGCTTCATCCAGGCGCTGCGCACCAAGAACACCGGCCAGTTCAAGGAGCTGTTCCGCAACGTCGACGTCCTGATGGTCGACGACGTGCAGTTCATCTGCGGCAAGGAAGCGACCCAGGACGAGTTCTTCTTCACCTTCAACTCGCTGGTCGAGCAGAACAAGCAGATCGTGCTGAGCTCGGAGAAACCGCCCAGCGAGCTGCAGGACATCGAGGAGCGCATGCGCTCCCGGCTCGGCAGCGGGCTGGTCGCCGACATCCATTCGTCGACCTACGAGCTCAGGCTCTCCATCCTGCAGACCAAGGCGGAGACGGCGCGCGTGCCGGTGCCGCTCGCCGTGCTGGAGTTCCTGGCCCACAAGATCAGCACCAACATCCGCGAGCTCGAAGGGGCGCTCAACCGCGTCGTCGCCCACGGCCAGCTGATCGGTCGCGAGATCACCGTCGAGATGGCGCAGGACGTGCTGCACGACCTGCTGCGCCAGGCCGACCGCAAGGTGACCGTCGACGAGATCCAGCAGCGCGTCGCCGCGCACTACAACATCAAGCTCGCCGAGATGAGCTCGCCGCGCCGCGCCCGCTCGGTCGCCCGGCCGCGTCAGGTGGCGATGTATCTCGCCAAGCAGCTCACCACCTTGAGCCTGCCGCAGATCGGCAAGCGCTTCGGCAACCGCGACCACACCACGGTCATGCATGCCGTGCGCAAGATCGAGGAACTCAAGATCTCCGACCTCTCGATTGCAGAGGACGTGGAGCTGCTCAAGCGACAGTTGCAGGGCTGATCCCCTCCTCCTCCCGGCTTCGGCCACCCTCCCCCCATCGGATGGGGGAGGGCTGGGGAGGGCGCCATTCGGGGCAGATTTGGCGCCCGATTTTGGGCCTTAAGAGCCTCATATTCCGAGCGAAATTGCTTCCCGCCTAGGCCCGGCATGCTATAGTCCGCAACCGTTCCGCCATGGCCTTTTCAGGCCGGCGAAACGGGGTGTCTAGAACCGCTTTTTTGGCCCCTCGTTACAGCGATCAAACCATGAAATTGACGATCGAACGGGCAGCCCTTCTCAAGGCGCTGGCCCATGTCCAGAGTGTGGTCGAGCGGCGGAACACGATCCCCATCCTGTCCAATGTCCTGATCACCGCGCAGAAGGGCCGCCTCAGCCTGGCGGCCACCGACATGGACCTCGCCATCACCGAGCAGGTCGAGGCGAATGCCTCCAAGACAGGCTCGACCACCGCCCCGGCCCATACGCTCTACGAGATCGTCCGCAAGCTGCCCGATGGCGCCCAGGTCGAGCTCGAGGGCGCCTCGGACGGCAGCTCGCTGGTGATCCGGGCCGGCCGCTCGCGCTTCACCCTGCAGTGCCTGCCGCCGGCCGACTTCCCGGCGATGTCGGAGGGCGACCTGCCGCACCGCTTCCAGCTGCCGGCGACCGATCTCAAGGGCATCATCGACCGCACCCGGTTCGCGATCTCCAACGAGGAGACCCGCTACTACCTGAACGGCATCTATTTCCATGCCGCCACCTCCGGCGGCACCCAGGTGCTGCGCGGCGTGGCCACCGACGGCCATCGGCTGGCCCGGGTGGAAGTGCCGCTGCCCAAGGGCGCCGCGGAGATCCCGGGCGTGATCGTGCCGCGCAAGACCGTAAACGAGGTCCGCAAGCTCCTCGACGAGAGCGACGGTTCGGTCGACATCGAGCTTTCCGACACCCGCATCCGCTTCGCCTCGGGCGGCGTCACCCTGGTCAGCAAGCTGATCGACGGCACCTTCCCCGACTATGAGCGCGTCATCCCGACCGGCAACGACAAGGTCCTGAACGTGCCGTGCAAGGAGTTCGCCCACGCCGTCGACCGCGTCTCGACCATCTCCACCGAGAAGTCGCGGGCCATCAAGCTCGCGGTCGCCAAGGGCGTGGTGACGCTCTCGGCCACCAGCCCCGACGCCGGCAGCGCCACCGAGGAGATCGAGGTCGAGTACAAGGCGGCCGCGCTCGAGATCGGCTTCAACTCGCGCTACCTGCTCGACATCACCGAACAGATCACGGGCGCCGAGGCGCGCTTCCTGATGGCCGACGCCGGCTCGCCCACCCTGGTGCGCGACGGCGCCGACGAGAGCGCGCTCTACGTGCTCATGCCGATGCGGGTATGACGGCGCCGCCGATCAGCGCCCTTGCCTTCTCCCCCGACGCCGCAACCGGCGCTGCGCCGGCCGTTCTGGCCGTGCGCCAGCTTCGCCTGACCGACTTCCGCAACTATCGCCAGCTCCGCCTCGAATGCGGCCCCGAGCCCATGGTGCTGGTCGGCGCCAATGGCGCGGGCAAGACCAACCTCCTGGAAGCTTTGTCGTTCCTGGCGCCGGGCCGCGGCCTGCGCCGGGCCCGGCTGGACGAGGTCTGCCACCGCTCGCGCAGCAACGACCCTGACGCGGCCGCCTGGGCGGTCGCGGCCACCCTGGACACGCCGGAGGGACGCCTCGCCATCGGCACCGGGCTGGAACCGGGCAAGAGCGAGGGCAGCCTGCCGCGCCGGGTCGTGCGGATCGACGGCCGCCCTGCCCAGAGCCAGACGGCACTCGGCCTGCATGTCGCCGCGGTGTGGCTGACGCCCCAGCTCGACCGGCTGTTCCTCGACGGGCCCGGCGAGCGCCGGCGGTTCCTCGACCGGCTGGTGACGGCGCTGCATCCCGAGCATGCCGGCGACGTCGCGGCCTACGACAATGCGCTGCGCCAGCGCTCGCGCCTGCTGGCAGATCGGGACAAGGGCGGCGGCCGCGACCCGCACTGGTTCACCGCGCTCGAGGACACGATGGCGCGCCACGGCGTGGCGCTGGCTTCCGCGCGCGCCGACACCGTCCATCGCCTCGACGCGGCCGCCCGGCTGGGCGTGGGCCCGTTCCCGCGCGCCGCGCTCGCCATGGCGGGCGAGATCGACGCGTGGGTGGCCACCATGCCCGCACTCGACGCCGAGGACCGCCTGCGGGCCCAGCTTGCTGCCGGGCGCTTGCGCGATGCCGAGGCCGGCACCACATCCTGTGGGCCGCATCGCAGCGACCTCGCGGTGCGCCACCTCGATCTCGACCTGCCGGCGGCGGAGGGATCGACCGGCCAGCAGAAGGCGGTTTTGGTGTCGATCGCGCTGGCGCATGCCCGGCTGGTGGCGCTGTCGCGCGGCCGGCCGCCGCTGCTGCTGCTCGACGAGATCGCAGCCCATCTCGATGCGGAGCGCCGCCTGGCGCTGTTCGACGAGGTCGTGGCGCTCGGCGTGCAGAGCTGGATGACGGGCACCGATGCCGAACTCTTTGCGCCGCTCGGCGGCCGCGCGCAGATCCTGCGCGTGACTGACGGTTCGATCGCGGCGGTTTAAAACCCCTTTCGGGAAGCCAGAACATGAGCGACCACAACGACGACGTAACGCCAGGCGCCGAAGACTACGGCGCCGAATTCGATCAAGGTGCTGCGCGGGCTGGATGCCGTGCGCAAGCGTCCGGGCATGTATATCGGCGACACCGACGACGGCACCGGCCTGCACCACATGGTCTACGAGATCGTCGACAATGCCATCGACGAGGCGCTGGCGGGCTACTGCGACAGGCTCGAAGTGGTGCTGCACGGCGACGGCTCGGCCACCGTGCGCGACAACGGCCGGGGCGTGCCGGTCGACATCCACAAGGAAGAAGGCATCTCGGCCGCCAACGTCATCTTCACCCAGCTCCATGCCGGCGGGAAGTTCGACCAGAATTCCTACAAGGTCTCGGGCGGCCTGCACGGCGTCGGCGCGGCCGTCGTCAACGCCCTCTCCGAGCATCTCGACCTGCACATCTGGCGCAACGGCAAGGAGCATTTCCTGCGCTTCCGCCGCGGCGAGCCGGAGGACGACCTCAAGGTCGTGGGCGACGCACCGCCGGGCAAGCACGGCACCGAGGTGACCTTCCTGCCCTCGACCGAGATCTTCACCAAGACCGAGTTCGACTTCGCCACGCTCGAGCACCGGCTGCGCGAACTGGCGTTCCTGAATTCGGGCGTGCGCATCGTGCTGACCGACGAGCGCGGGGCCGAGCCCAAGGTCTCCGACCTCTACTTCGAGGGCGGCGTCCAGGCCTTCGCCCAGTATCTCGACCGCAACAAGCAGGTGCTGCACAACCCGCCGGTGTCGATCCACGGCGAGAAGGACGGCATGACCGTCGAAGTCGCCATGCAGTGGAACGACAGCTATCACGAGACGATGCTGTGCTTCACCAACAACATCCCGCAGCGCGACGGCGGCACCCATCTGGCGGGCTTCCGCGGCGCGCTGACCCGCACCTTGAACAAGTACGCCGACGAAAGCGGCATCTCCAAGAAGGAGAAGGTGAGCCTCACCGGCGACGACATGCGCGAGGGGCTCACCTGCGTGCTGTCGGTCAAGGTGCCCGACCCGAAATTCTCCTCGCAGACCAAGGACAAGCTGGTTTCCTCGGAGGTCCGGCCGGTCGTCGAGTCGGTGGTCAGCGACAAGCTCGGCCAATGGTTCGAGGAGCATCCCTCCGAGACGCGCAAGATCCTGACCAAGGTGGTCGAGGCCGCCGCGGCGCGCGAGGCCGCCCGCAAGGCGCGCGAGCTGACCCGCCGCAAGGGCGCGCTCGACGTGAGCTCGCTGCCCGGCAAGCTGGCCGACTGCCAGGAGCGCGATCCGGCACTTTCGGAGCTCTTCATCGTCGAGGGCGATTCGGCCGGCGGCTCGGCCAAGCAGGGCCGCAACCGCGCCAACCAGGCGATCCTGCCGCTGCGCGGCAAGATCCTGAACGTCGAGCGCGCGCGCTTCGACAAGATGCTGTCGTCGGCCGAGATCGGCACCCTGATCACCGCGCTCGGCACCGGCATCGGCGTCGACGACTTCGACCTCACCAAGCTCCGCTATCACAAGATCATCATCATGACCGACGCGGATGTCGATGGCTCGCACATCCGCACGCTGCTGATGACGTTCTTCTATCGCCAGATGCGCGACCTGATCGAGCGCGGCCACCTCTACATCGCCCAGCCGCCGCTCTTCAAGGCGGCCAAGGGCAAATCGGCGATCTATCTCAAGGATGAGCGCCTGCTCGACGACCACCTGATCGCCAGCGGCCTGGAGGGCGCCACCCTCAGGCTGGGAGACGGCGCCGTGCAGAGCAGGGACGATCTGCGCCGTACCGTCGACATCGCCCGCTCGGTAACCAATCTGGTGAAGCCCTTGTCGCTGTCGCGCCGCGTGACCAGCCAGGCGGTGATCGAGCAGGCCGCCATCGCCGGCGCCTTCAAGCCCGACATCCTGGCCGATACCGAGCTCGCCAAGCAGACCGCGGACTACATCGCCCGCCGGCTCGATGCCGTGAGCCCGCCGCTGGAACGCGGCTGGACCGGCGAGCCGACGCCCGACGGGGGGCTCGCCTTCACGCGCCGCCTGCGCCAGGTTCAGGAGCGACACGTGATCGACGGACCGTTGATCAAGAGCGCGGAGGCGCGCAAGCTCGACGCGCTCGCCTCCGAATTGCAGGCGATCTACCAGAGGCCCGGCATTTTCGCAGTGAAGGACAAGGAAACGACGATCTCCTCGCCGACCGAGCTGTTCGCCGCCGTCCTCGAGGCCGGCCGCAAGGGCGTCACCATCCAGCGCTACAAGGGCCTGGGCGAGATGAATCCCGACCAGCTCTGGGAAACGACGCTCGATCCCGAGGCGCGCGCCCTGCTGCAGGTCAGGATCAACCACGCCGACGAGGCCGACGAGATCTTCTCGACCCTGATGGGCGACGTGGTCGAGCCGCGCCGCGACTTCATCCAGGAAAATGCGCTCAAGGTCGCCAACCTCGATGTCTAGGGCGGTCCTGGCGGTCGTGGCGGCGGCGGCCCTCGCCTGGATGGGCCCGGCCGTGGCGCAGACCCAGTCGACGGGGCCGACGGCGCATGCCGGCACCAAGCTCAACTTCCCGGCCACCCTGGGCGGCGCCCAGTTCGAGCGATCGGTCAACTACGCCGGCCCGCCGGCCAACCGGCCCGACCTGGGCTACAGCTACTACTATTCGACGCCCAAGAAGATGGTGATCGCCGTCCAGGTCTTCGACGGCGGGCGGCGCATCCCGCCGGGCAGCGACAATCCGACGGTGGTCGGCGAGTTCACCAACGAACTCGCCTCGACGGAGGAGCAGATCAAGTCGAGCGGCTACACCCGATTCGAGCGGCCTTCGGTGCCGTCGACCTGCGCCTACGGCGGCGTGACCTTCCGGTGCATCACCTACAGTGCCTTGACCCAGGCGAACACGCGCGTCCACAGCAAGCTCCTGCTGACCGGCTTCCGCGAGCACTATCTCAAGATCCGCATCGACTGGGGGCAGGCTGCGCAGCAGAGCACCGCCGAGGCCGACGCCGCCCTCCAGGCCTTCATCCCGGCCCTGCTGCACTGAGGCTGGCGGCTACAGCACCATCTGCGTCTGGGTGACCACGGCCACCAGCTTGCCCTGGGCGGTGGTGATCCTGGTCTGCCACACCATGGTACGCCGGCCGCGATGGATCGGCGTCGTCTCGCCCAGCACCGTGGTGCCGACCGGCGCAGGCCCCACGAAGTTGGTCTTGCTCTCGATCGTGGTCGTGCCCTTGCCCTCGGGCAGGTTCAGGATGGTGGCGGCCGCGCCCAGCGTGTCGGCAAAGGCCATCACGGCGCCACCATGCAGTATGTCGGGCCGGGTGCAGAGTTCGGGCCTGACGACCATCTCGGCCGTCACGCCCGTCTCGCTCGCGGCCGTGAACTTCAGCCCCAGGACCTTGGCGAAGGGCAGCTGGTGGTCGTTCAGGAGCTGAAGCTTGTCCATGGTCGTTTCCTCTGGGCCGCGGCGCCCTCAGCCGACAGACAGCCGGCGCAGGCCGAGATACTCCAGAACGGCGAGGTCGGCCACGATCAGGGCGACCACCACGATGCCCGCGATGCCGGCCGTGGTCCACGAGGCCGGCAGCGCCAGCACCAGCACGCTGCCCGCCACCCAGGCGAGATCGGCGGCGAAGATGAGCCGTGCCCAGCCCTGCGGCAGCGTCTCGCGCGAGGCGACCCAGGCGCAGAGCGCGCCGAAGGCGATCACGCCCAGGCCGAGGAGATCGAGAACGACAGCCAGGTCCAGGCCCAGCACGTCGACAGGGCGGTGTGCGGCGGCGCTGGCGAACGGCCCGGCGAAGATCGCCAGCAGAGCGCCCGAGACGACGGAAAAGACGGCGTTGCCCCACAGGGTGCGCCGCAGCAGACGGTCGGATGAAGCGTTCATGGCGTCCTCCTTGGATTGGATGAACGCGCCACAGGTCGCATTGGCCCGCTGCCGCAGCAATTACGCCCGAGGTAATCGGCGGAGCGGCGCGCCGGTGCTACTGTCTTTTTCATGATGCGCACCTCCTCCGCTTCCGCCGCCGCGACCGTCGCCGCCCAGCCCGACATGTTCGGCCCGATGCTGCGCGCCTGGCGCCGTCGCCGCGGCGCCAGCCAGCTTGCCCTCGCCCTGCAGTCGGGCGTGTCGCAGCGCCATGTCAGCTTCCTCGAATCGGGCCGTGCCAAGCCCAGCCGCGAGATGGTGGTCCAGCTCACCACCGCACTCGACGTGCCGCTGCGCCAGCGCAACACCATGCTGCTGGCGGCGGGCTTCGCGCCGGCCTACCGCGAGAGCAGCCTCGGCGCGCCCGAGCTCGCCCCGGTGCGCCAGGCGATCGACCGCATGCTGAAGCAGCAGGAGCCTTACCCGGCCGTCGTCATCGACCGGCTGTGGAACCTGCTCGATGCCAACGAGGCGGCCAACGCTTTCACGGTCTTCCTGTTCGAGGGCCCGCCGCCCGCGCCGCCGCCGGGCAAGCCGGCCAACCTTCTGCGCTGGCTGCTCGATCCCAAGGCGCTGCGCTCCAAGATCGCCAACTGGGAGGAGGTGGCGCGCTACCTGGTCTCGACGACCTATGCCGAGATCCTGGCCGACGGCGGCGAGCCCAAGGCGCTCGCTTTCATCCAGGAGATCATGGCCTATCCCGACGTGCCGGCCTCGTTCCGCAAGCTGCGCTTCGAGGAGCGCCCGCCGCCGGTGCTGACGGTCGACTACATCATCGGCGGCAGGTCGTTGTCGGTGTTCACCACCATCGCCACCCTGGGCACGCCGCAGGACATCACCCTGCAGGAAGTGCGCATCGAGTGCTTCTTCCCGGCCGACGACCGCAGCGACGCCCTGTTCAAGAGCCTGGCCGCCAAGCGCTAGCCTTTGTCTGCTTCCATCAGCGCCAGCAGGCCCTTCACGATCTCGATCGGCGGCGGCGGACAGCCGGGCACGTGCAGGTCGACCGGCAGGATGTCGGCGAGCGGACCGACCACGGCCGGCGAGCCGGCAAAGACGCCGCAATTGGCCGCGCAGTCGCCCAGCGCCACGACCCACTTGGGCTCGGGCGCGGCATTGTAGGTCCGCTGCAGCGCCTCGCGCATGTTCCAGGTGACGGGACCGGTGACCAGCAGCACGTCGGCATGACGCGGCGAGGCCACGAATTTGAGCCCGAAGCGCTCGACGTCGTAGACCGGATTGCTGACGGCGTGGATTTCGAGCTCGCAGCCGTTGCACGATCCGGCATCGATCTCGCGGATGCTGAGAGAGCGGCCCAGGCGCTGGCGGGCACGCGCCCCCAGGGCCTTCGCCACCTCCTCGAGCGCCGCCATCCCCGGCGCCGGCGGCGTGATCGTGGCTTTTCCCTTGCGCAGGGCGTCGAGCAGGAACGATCTCATGACGGGCGCCTCATAGATCGTGGCCCGAGTAGGAGCAGTTGAACGACTTATTGCAGAGCGGGAAATCGGCGACGATGTTGCCTTCGACGGCAGCCTCCAGAAGCGGCCACTGGAACCAGCTGGCGTCGCGCGCATGGACGCGGGCGAGCCGGCCATCGGCTGCGATCCGCACGCTCACGAAGACGTCGCCGCGGAAGGCCTCGACCAGCGCCGCGCCCGCGCCGGCCGCGACAGGCGGCGCGGCGCTCCCGATGTCTCCCGGCGTCAGCCGGCCGAGGAGCTGCGAGACGATCCCGAGGCTCTCGACGATCTCGTCCATGCGCACCAGCAGGCGCGCATCGACGTCGCCGCCCTCCCGCGTCCTGAGCTCGAAGTCGACCCGGTCGTAGGGCGCATAAGCGAAGGTCTTGCGGACGTCGAAGGCACGGCCGGAGGCGCGGCCGACGAAGCCGCCGGCGGCATATTGGCGGACCAGCTCGGGCGCCACGATGCCGGTGCTGACGGTGCGATCCTGCAGCGACGGCATGGAATCGTAGACCCGCAGGATCTCGGCGCGGGTCTCCTCGAGTCTCGCCAGGAGGCTGCGGATCCTGCCGACGCCCTCGGGCGTCAGATCGGCCGCCACGCCGCCCGGCACGACGCGATCCATCATCAGGCGATGGCCGAAGCAGGCGTCGGCTACGGCCAGCACGTCCTCGCGCTGCAGGGCACAGCGGGCATGGATGGTGAGCACACTGGCATCGTTGCAGATCGCGCCGACGTCGCCGATGTGATGCGACAGCCGTTCCAGCTCGGCCATGATGCCGCGCAGCAGCACCGCGCGTGGCGGCGGCGTCCAGCCGAGCGCCGCCTCGACGGCGCGCGCGAAGGCCCAGCCATAGGCCACCGTGCTGTCGCCCGAGATGCGCCCGACGATACGCGCGGCCTGCGCGACCTCGGCGCCGGCCATCAGGGCCTCGACGCCCTTGTGGACGTAGCCCAGCCGCTCCTCGAGCCGCACCACCGTCTCGCCATTGGCGGTGAAGCGGAAATGGCCCGGCTCGATGATGCCGGCATGGACCGGCCCGACCGCGATCTGATGCAGGCCCTCGCCCTCGGACGGCAGGAATTCATACCGCGTCTGGCTTTCGCGGCCCGGCCAGCGCCCGTGGTCGAGCCAGGGCCGGGGATCGGGCAGGCCGAGCGGCTGCACGCCATGGAGGTCGCGCATCGCACGCTCGAGGCGGATCGCCGGGGCGTGATGGGCGGCGACCGAGGGATAAGCGCCCGCCGCGGTCTTGAGCGAGACGATGGCGCGGCGGCCGTGGCCAACCAGCGCCATGCATACCAGTTCATCGTCGGCCCACAGCGCGCTGAGATCGTGCAGACCCGCCGCACAGCCCTGCGCCAGCGCCGTCCAGGCGTCCGGTTCGACGTCCAGCCGCACATATCCGTCCGGCCCGGCATCGCGGCCAGCGACAAGGTCGGCGAGGGTTGCTGCCGCGCTCATCCCAGGAGCTCGGCGGCGCGCCGGAACCAGACCACGAGAGCGGGCGGCAGGAAAATGCCCGCGACCAGGACCAGCGCCAGATGCAGAACCATGGGCACCGATGAGGCATCGACGCGATGCGCCGGTCCCACCGGCTCGCCGAAGATCGTGCCCTGCAGGCGCGTCAGCAGGGCGCCGAAGCCCACGAGCAGCCCGAAGGCGGGCAGCAGGGCAAGCCAGGGCTCGCGCGAGAAGGTCGTGGTCAGGATCAGGAATTCGCTGGTGAAAACACCGAACGGCGGCAGGCCGGCAATGGCCAGCACGGCGAGCGCGAAGACCAAGGCAAGCCGCGGATGGGTGACGCTCAGCCCGGTGATCTCGGCGATCCGCTGGGTGCCTTTGGCCTGGGCGATATGTCCGACGGCGAAGAAAATTCCCGACTTGGTAAGGCTGTGCATCGCCATGTGCAGCAGCCCGGCGAAGTTGGCGAGCGGGCCGCCCATGCCGAAGGCAAACACCATCAGGCCCATATGCTCGATCGACGAATAGGCGAAGAGTCGTTTGATGTCGCGTCGCTGATACAGCATGAAGGCGGCGAAGATCAGCGACACCAGGCCCATCACGATCATGACCGGGCCGGGATCGAGCGCCGCGGGCTGGCCGGCGACGATCATCTTGAAGCGCAGCAGCGCATAGAGCGCCACGTTCAGCAGCAGACCCGAAAGGACCGCCGAAATCGGCGTCGGGCCCTCGGCATGGGCATCCGGCAGCCAGGCGTGCAGCGGCGCGAGCCCGATCTTGGTGCCGTAGCCGATCAGCAGGAAGATGAAGGCGAGGTCGAGGATCGCCGGATCCATGCGCGCGGCCGCGGCCTGCAGGAGGCTCCAGGTCATCGCCGGCACGCCCTCGCCCAGCGCCGGCTGGCCCGCGAGATAGATCAGGATGGTGCCGAAGAAGGCGAGCGATATGCCGACGCTTGCCAGGATGAAGTACTTCCACGCCGCCTCGATGGCCTGCGGCGTGCGATAGAGACCGACCATCACCACGGTGATCAGGGTCGCAAGCTCCAGCCCCACCCACATCACGCCGATGTTGTTGGCGATCAGGGCGAGGTTCATCGAGCCCATCATGGCCTGGAACATGGCGTGGTAAAATCGCACGAAGCTGGGCAACAGCCGGCCGGTTTCGATCTCGTGGCCGATATAGGAGGCACTGAACAGCGCCGTCGTGAAGCCGACCAGGGTGTTGATGACGATGAAGACGACGTTGAACTCGTCGACGATGGCGTAGTCGCCGACGATGCCATCGCCCACCATCAGCCACAGCCCTGCAGCGAGGGTCGCGGCAGAGGCCAGCATGTTGACGACGGCGCCCACGCGATAGCCGGGGATCGCCACGAGCACGAGCGCCGCCGCATAGGGCGCCAGCACGACGAGCTGGTAGGCGTGGATCATCGACGGTCCCCGCGCATACGGTCGAGCGCCTCGATGTCGATCGTGTCGAAGCGTTCGCGGATGCGGAACACGAAGACCGCGAACACGAACAGCGCGATCAGCACCGAGAAGGCAACACTCACTTCAACGACCAGCGGCATGCCGCGCGCGCCGGTCGCGGCGAGGATCAGGCCGTTCTCCATCGACATGAAGCCGACCACCTGGGTCACGGCGTTGCGCCGCACGATCATCATCAGAAAGCCCAGCAGGATGACGGCGAGCGCCAGCGCCAGCTCCTCGCGCGCATGGCTCGCCGTCCCGTGCGCGACCTTGATGAGCAGCGCCTGAGCGAGAGCCGTGAGGGCCAGACCGACCATCAGCGCGATGCCGACGCCCACCACCTTCTCGATCTCGCGATGGATGCCGAGCCGCGCCACCGTGCGGTGCAGCGCCACGGGGATGACGATGCCCTTCAGGGTGAGCGCGATCAGGGCGGTGATGAACAGGTCCGGCCGGTCCTGCGACCAGGCCGCCCAGGCGACGGCCAGCGCCAGCGTGATCGACTGTGCGGCAAAGGTGTTGAGCACCGCGGCGACGCGCTGCTGGTAGAGGAGCGCAAAGCTCGTCACCAGCATGGCGCCGGCCAGCAGATGGGAGATTTCGTAGGCCTGGTTCACTCGACCGCCCCGCGCGTGAGGAACGCCAGCAGGATGGCGAGAAAGCCGAAGATGAAGGCGATGCCGACGAAATCGGGCAGGCGAAAGACGCGCATCTTGGCAATGCTCACCTCCCAGACGCCGAGCAGCGCCGCACCGCCCAGGAGCTTTGCCGTCCAGGCCAGGAGCCCGACCGCCCAGCCGCCGACGCCGGCCGTCGCCGGCGCCATGCCGAAGGGTGCGAACAGGCAGATCAGCAGCGAGAGATAGAGGACCAGCTTGAGATAGCTCGCCGCCTCGATCAAGGCGAGGTGCCGGCCGGAATATTCGAGGATCATGGCCTCGTGGACCATGGTGAGCTCCAGATGCGTCACCGGATTGTCGACCGGGATCCGCGCATTCTCCGCCAGCGCCACGATGATCAGGGCCACCAGAGACAGCGCCAGCGACACCCGCACGGCGAGCGGCTCGGCGATGAAGAAGTCGGCCACGCCGGCCAGCCGGGTCGTGCCGGCGGCAATGGCAAGCGTGAGCACGATCAACATCATGGCCGGCTCGGCGAGGGTGGCGATCATCATCTCGCGCGACGAGCCGATGCCGCCGAAGCTGGTGCCGACATCCATGCCGGCCAGGGCCAGCAGGGCGCGCGCCGCCCCCAGCAAGGCCACCAGCGCCACGACATCGGCCGCCCAGTTGAACATCAGGCCGGAGGCGAAGCTCGGCACCAGGGCCGTGGCCACCCAGGTGAGCGCAAAGATCAGGGAGGGCGCGGCGCGAAACAGCCAGGACGCGCTGTCCGCCACCACCGATTCCTTGCGCAACAGCTTGGCGAGGTCGCGATAGCCCTGCAGCAACGGCGCGCCCTGCCGGCGCATCAGCAGCGCCTTCGCCCGCCGCACCACGCCCACGGCGAGCGGCGCAATCAGCAGCACGAAGAACATCTGGGCGCCCTGCGCCAGCATCTGCACCACGAGATCGCCGGTCATATCATCACCGCCGCGATCGACAGCAGGATGACCAGGGCGGTGAACATCAGCACGAGGTAGCGCCGGATGCTGAGGAACTGCAGCACGTTCAGCCGTTCCGACAGCTTGAGCACGGCCCGGCCGGGCGCCGCGTAGAGCGCGCGCCATACATGGTCGACCAGGACGACCGAGAAGGTCGCCGGGCGGGTGTCGCCGGGCGGCGGCATCACGACGGTTTCCCGGGCGGAAAAGGCCACGGCGCCGTAAACCCGGCGCAACGGCTGGGCAAAGCTCGAGGCGGTGTACTGCGTGGCCGGCGACGGATCGGGAAACCCGCAGTCCCACGCCGGCCCGCGCCGGGTGCGGCGGGCCGACAGGCGGTGGACGACTAGCAGGGTCGTGACCGTGGCGATCGCCACGAAGAGGGCGATGATCGGCGCGTCGTAGATGCTGCGGGCCGGATCGAAGGCGATCAGGGAGAACGGCGTCGGCCCGCTGCCCGCACTCGGCAGGCTGCTGCCGACGAGACGGCGCAGAACCGGCGTGAGGGCCTGGGCGAGCGCGGCGCCGAACAAGCCGCCCAGAATGCACAGCGAGGCCAGCGCGCCCATGGCGATCTGCTGTGCCAAAGGCACCTCGTGCGCCCGCGCAGCTTCGACGCTGCGGGGTCGGCCGAGAAAGGCGATGCCGTAGACCCGCACGAAGCAGGCGGCGGCCAGTGCGGCGGCCAGCGCCAACAGGGCGCCGATCGCCGGCGAGGCGAAGCGCAGCGCCGACTGCGGCAGCGCGGGCGCGGCAATGACCGCCTGGAACAGCAGCCATTCCGAGACGAAGCCGTTGAGCGGCGGCAAGGCGGAGGCGGCGAGCGCGCCGACCAGGAAAAACACCGCCGTGCGCGGCAGGCGATGGATGAGACCGCCCAACCCGTCGAGATCGCGCCGCCCGGTCGCGTGCAGCACGGCGCCGGCACCCAGGAACAGCAGCGACTTGTACCAGGAGTGGTTGAGCGCGTGCAGGAGCGCTGCCGCCATCGCCACGGCCGCCCCGAGATATTGGCCATTGGCGCGAAAAGCCAGCGCCAGCCCCAGCGCCACGAAGATCACGCCGACATTCTCGATCGTCGAATAGGCGAGCACGCGCTTGAGATCGCGATCGAGCACGGCATAGAGCAAGCCCAGCACGGCCGTCACCGCCCCGAGCACGATCGGCGGCAGCGCCCACCACCAGGCCGGCGGCCCGAGCAGGTCGAAGGCGATACGCACGAAGCCGTAGATGGCGACCTTGGTCATGACGCCGCTCATCAGCGCCGAGACGTGGCTTGGCGCCGCCGGATGGGCGAGCGGCAACCAGGCATGCAGCGGAATCAGACCGCCTTTCGAGCCACAGCCGACGAGGGACGCGGCCAGCACCAGGGCGGCGACCAGCGCCTGAGGCGGGTGGGCGCGGATGGTGTCGAAGCCGTAGCCGCCGGCCGGGCCGGCGAGCCCGCCGAAAGCGAACAGCAGCGCGGTCGTGCCGATGGCCGCCATGACGAGGTAGAGGTGGCCGGCGCGCAGGCTTTCCGGGTCGGTATGGCGGGCCACCACCAGCGCCCACGAGGCCAGCGACATCAGCTCCCAGGAGAACAGGAAGGCGTAGGCATCATCGGCGATCAGCACGAGGTTCATCGCCGCGGCGAACAGCGGAAACAGCGGCTCGACCCTCGGTGTAAGTTCCTTGGCCCGGTCGAAGCCCATGCCGTAGACACTGGCCGCCAGCACGCCGCCATTGATGACGACGCCGAAGAACGCCGACAGCGCATCGAGTTGCAGATGAAAGCCGATGGTCGGCAGGCCGATCGGCAGCCGTGCCGTGAATTCGCCGCCGGCCAGCAGCACGTGGAGATCGACGACGCCCAGCGTGATCGCGGCCACCGCACTCAGCGGATAGACGAATGCCAATGCAGAACCACGCAACATGGCCGCCAGGGCCGCAGCCGCAGCCAATGCCCCTAAAGCGACGCCTAACGCGTACTGTTCCCCCACAGCGGCTGGGCCTTTCGTCGTTGACTCTATATTACTTAAAATTTGTGTCTAATTCATTCCAGTCTAGCAAAGGAAGCCCTCGATACTAAAGCTCAGAACTCGCCGCGCGCCGATCGCTCCCACTGCGCCCTGCGGATCGCATGGAAGCCGTCGACAGTATGGCGGACGATTTGGGCGACAGGCAGCACCTCATGGATCAGGCCGACGGTCTGGCCGGCGAGCGCCAGCGAGGCCTCCATGTCGCCGCCGAAATAGACATCCTTCACGCTCTTGAAGATCGCGCGGTCGAACGAGCCCTCGCGATCGATCGCCTTGGCGCGCTCGGTCTTGAGCGCGCGCACGCAGGGGGTCGACTTGCGATTGAGCATCACCGTATCGGTATCGTCGGCATCGACGATGGCCTGCTTGTAGTTCTGGTGTACCGGGCTTTCGGCCGCGCTCACGAAGCGCGTGCCCATCTGGATGCCCTCGGCGCCCAAGGCGAAGGCCGCCGCCATGCCGCGGCCGTCGCAGATGCCGCCGGCGGCGATGATCGGCACGCCGGTCCGTTCGCGCACCGCCTGCAGCAGCACCAGGGTCGAGACGTCGTCGGGATTCTTGAAGCCGCCGCCCTCGCCGCCTTCGACGATCAGCCCGTCGACGCCCGCGTCGACCGCCTTCAGCGCCGAGGAGAGATTGGGCACGACGTGATAGACGATGAGGCCGGCCGCCTTGAGCGTGGGCAAGAGCTTGGCCGGCGAGCCGGCCGAGGTCGTGACGAACTTCACGCCGCTTCCGGCGACGAGATCGACGATCCGCGGCTCGCGGATGAACAGGATCGGCAGGTTGACGCCGAACGGCTTGTCGGTGAGCTCTTTCATCCTGGCGATTTCGGCGAGGCACTGATCGACCTCGCCGCTCGAGGTCTCGATGATGCCGAGCCCGCCCGCGTTGGAGACGGCCGAGGCGAGCGGACTGCGGGCGATCCAGCCCATCGGCGCCTGCACGATCGGGTACTTCACGCCGGTATGGGCGAGCACGCGGTTCATTCGGTTGGTCCCTTACGTCACGGCAGGTTGCGGGCGCGCTCGTAGGCGGCGGTGAAATTGAGCGGCGTGTCGGCGCGGCAGGGCGGCGCCCGCTTGGGATCGGCATCCTCGATGAAGGCATCGCGCAGACGCGCCGCGCAGGGGTCCTGCACGACCACGCCGTGGCCCTGGGCGCGGAACACGACATGGCGCGACGACGACAGATGCCGCGCCGCCTCGCGGGCCCAGGCCGGCGGCGTCAGCCAGTCGAAGGTGCCGCTCAGCAGCAGGGTCGGGATGGCGGACTTGACCGGCTGGCGTTCGGCCGCCGGTGCCGCCGGCACGCGCCACACCGGACAGAAGGCGGGTGACTTGCTGGTCTTGGCATTGAGGCCATAGATGCCGCCGGTCTCGATCATCTTGCGGCGCGCCACACGGTCGACCGTGGCCCAGGTCTCGCGGCATTCGATGCTGTTGTAGAGCCCGTCGAACTGCTGGGCGTTCTGCTCCAGGAGCCCGCCGTCGTTGCTCTCGAGATCCTCGGCGAACATTTTCAGCAACCTGTGATCGCCGCGCCGGGCTGCCGCCACGGCCTCGGGGATCAGCGCCGCCTCGCCCTCGCGCATCATGTGCAGCAGGATCATCAGGAGCTTCGACCCGTCGAGATGGACCGGTTGCGGCCCGTCGTCGAGCTCGAGCGTGAGGGAGATCGACTTCTGCTCGGCAGCCTCGACCGCTCCCTCGATCATCGCGCGCAGGCCGGGATGGCGCTCGCGGCAGAGCATGTCGGCCGCGCACTCGGCATAGAGCTGCTCGAAGGCGCGGCGCACGATCTCGGGTTCGTTCTGCTCGCCGTTGACCTGGGGCGGGTAGACGCCGTCGAGCACCGCAGCGCGCACCAGGTCGGGATGGCGGCGCATCACTTCGAGGCCCCAGCGCGTGCCGTAGGAAACGCCGTAGATGTTGATCCGCGGCAGCGCCATGGCGGCCGCAAGGTCGGCCACGTCGTCGGCCAGGGCCGGCGTCGTGTACATCGCCAGGTCGATCTTGCGCCGGTCGAGGCCGGCGCGGCACGCCACCAGGATGTCGCGCTCCTGCTGTTCGGTCACCGCGCGGCGACGGGCCTTGGCCGGGTCGGTAGTGCGCGGGTCGAAGCAATCGAGGTCGGGCGTGGTGCCGCCCGCGCCACGCTGGCTCGGGATGATGACGTCGCGACGGCGGCGGATGACGGCGGTCTCGTTCCACCAGTCGCCCTCGGCAAGCGCGTCGGCCCCGGGGCTCGACGCCACCAGCGGCGCATCGCCGGGGCCGCCCGAAAGATAGACCATGGGTTCGGCGCCCGCCGTCCGCTTGGCCTTCAGCACCGCCACCTTCAGGCGCACGTCGCGGCCTTCGGGCTGCTCGCGGTTCTCCGGCACGATCAGCACGAAGCACTCGACCCGATCGCCGCGCGGTGGCTTGAAGGTGCAGCGCTCGCGCTCGAGCCGCGGCGCCGCGCCCGCGCTGCCTGCCAAAATCAGCAGGAATGCCGCCAAACCACATCGAAACCACAGCCGGGCCATGGACATGTTGTGCCACATCCCAGCTTGTGGCGGCATGAAGTAATTCTATGGAAAGGTCTCGGGCGAATGCCTTGTCAGGGCGCTCGCCGGACCGCAAGTTGGCCTCATGACCTCCCGTTCCTACTGGACCGCCGTTTGGTGCGGTTTTCTCGTCCTCACCATCGGCCTGGGCGTCCGCCAGAGCTTCGGCATCTTCCTGAAGCCGGTCTCGGCCGAGCTCCATGTCGGCCGCGAGCTGTTCTCTTTCGGCACCGCGCTCTCGATGCTGCTGATGGGGGCGGTCGCGCCGCTCTCAGGGCGGCTGTGCGACCGTTTCGGCTCGGCCCCGACCATCGCCGGCGGCGGCGCCATCTACGTGCTGGGCATGATCGTGACGGCGACCATGCATAGCGGTGCCATGCTGATCCTGGGCAATGTCCTGGTGGGTATCGGCCTGTCGGCGGCGTCGTTCGGCCCGGTCCTGGGAGTCATCTTGCGGGTGGCGCCGCCGGCGAAGGCGGCGCTGGCGGTCGGCATCTGCTCGGCCGGCGGCTCGTTCGGCCAGTTCTTCATCGTGCCGCTGGCGGCGGTGCTGCAAGTCCACCTCGGCGGCTGGCGGCCGACCATGTGGGCGCTGACGGGCTTTGCCGTGCTGATCATGCTGCTGTCGATCGGGCTGAACGACAGCCGGGAGATCGCGGCCGCCAAGCGGGCCGGCGGCGATCGCCAGTCGGCGGGCTCGGCGCTCTCCGAGGCCTTTGGCCAGCGCAGCTACCTCCTGCTGGTGATCGGCTACTTCGTGTGCGGCTTCCACGTCGCTTTCGTCGGCGGCCATCTGCCGGCCTACGTCTCCGACAAGGGGATCGGTCTCTCGCTGTTCGGCATCACCCTCTCGCCGGCCGAGCTCGGCGGCTGGGCGATCGGCATGGTCGGCCTGTTCAACATCGCCGGCGCCATCCTGTGGAGCGCGATGGGCAATCGGCACAAGCGCAAGAACCTCTTGTCGCTGCTCTATCTGCTGCGCTCGCTTGTGTTCCTGGGCTTCGTCCTGGCACCGCTCTCTGCCGCTTCGGTGCTGATCTTCGCCGGCGCGCTGGGCTTCCTGTGGCTGGGCACCGTGCCGCTCACCACCTCGCTGGTCGGCTACATCTTCGGGCCGGTCCACCTTACGATGCTGAACGGCGTGGTCTTCTTCGGTCACCAGGTCGGCAGCTTCGTCGGCGGCTGGGGCGGCGGCTGGCTGTTCGACCTGCAGGGCAACTACGACATGATGTGGTGGATCTCGATAGTGCTGGGTCTCGTGGCGGCCGCGCTGCACTACCCGATCGTCGAGGAGCGGCTGACGCGGCCGGTCGCCGTGCCGCAGCCGGCATGACCGGATCGTGGGGCGCCCTCGCTCTGTGGGCCGGCGCGGCGCTGGTGGTCGCGGTGACGGCGGTGTCGTTCGTGCTGTGGGGGCTTAATGGGCCAGCGTATCTGGTGGACTCTGATCGCAGCTTATTGCCTCTGACCCCGTCCCGCTTTTCCCTTCATGCTCCTCTCCCCCGCTAGGGGAGAGGAGCATGAAAGGCAGGCGTCGACGGCGATCACAGCACGAACTTGCTCAGGTCGGCGTTCTTGGCGAGCTCGCCGACCTTCTCGCGGACGTAGGCGGCATCGATCTCGACCTTGCGGCCGGGCCTGTCGGAGGCGGTGAAGCTGATCTCCTCGAGGAGCTTCTCCATCACCGTGTGCAGCCGGCGGGCGCCGATGTTCTCGACCGACTCGTTGATGTCGGCCGACAGCTTCGCCACCTCGTCGATCGCGTCCTCCTTGAAGTCGAGCTCGACCTTCTCGGTCGCCAGCAGGGCCTTGTACTGCTTGACCAGGCTGGCTTCGGGCTCGGTCAGGATGCGGCGGAAATCCTCCTGGTTGAGCGAGGCCAGGCTGACGCGGATCGGCAGGCGGCCCTGCAGCTCGGGCAGCATGTCCGACGGCTTGGCGAGGTGGAAGGCGCCGGAGCAGATGAACAGCACGTGGTCGGTCTTCACCGGGCCGTGCTTGGTGTTCACGGTGGTGCCCTCGATCAGCGGCAGCAGGTCGCGCTGCACGCCCTCCCGGCTCACGTCGCCGCCGCCGCGGAACTCGCTGCGCGCGGTGATCTTGTCGATCTCGTCGATGAACACGATGCCGTTCTGCTCGACCGATTCGCGGGCCTCGCGCACGACCTTCTCCTGGTCGAGCAGCTTGTCGCTTTCCTCGCGCATCAGGGCTTCGTGCGATTCGGCCACGCTCATCTTGCGCTTCTTGGTGCGCCCGCCGAACGCCTTGCCCAGCATGTCGCCGATATTGATCATGCCGACCGACGCGCCGGGCTGGCCGGGCACCTCGAACTGCATGGGCGCGCCGGTGTCGGCGACCTCGACCTCGATCTCGCGCTCGTTCAGCTCGCCGTCGCGCAGCTTGTGGCGAAAGCGCAGCCGCGTCTCCTCGCTGGCGTTGGCGCCGCACAGGGCATCGAGCACGCGGTCCTCGGCGGCAAGCTCGGCCTTGGCCCGGACGTCCTTGCGCAGGCGCTCGCGTGCCATCTCGATCGCGGCCTCCATCAGGTCGCGCGCGATCTGCTCGACGTCGCGGCCGACATAGCCCACCTCGGTGAACTTGGTGGCCTCGACCTTGAGGAAGGGCGCGTTGGCGAGCTTGGCCAGGCGGCGGGCGATCTCGGTCTTGCCGCAGCCGGTCGGCCCGATCATCAGGATGTTCTTGGGCAGAACTTCCTCGCGCAGACCGTCGGGCAGCTGCAGGCGCCGCCAGCGGTTGCGCAAGGCGATGGCGACGGCGCGCTTGGCGTCCTGCTGGCCGACAATGTGCTTGTCGAGTTCGGAGACGATTTCGCGCGGGGAAAAGTCGTTGCTCATTACGCTCAAAGTTTCTCGATGACGAGGTTGCGGTTGGTATAGACGCAGATGTCGGCGGCGATGCCCATCGCTTTGCGGGCGATCGCCTCGGCATCGAGGCCTTCGACGTCGACCAGCGCGCGGGCGGCTGCCAGCGCATAGTTGCCGCCCGAGCCGATGGCGATGATGCCGCCCTCGGGTTCGAGCACGTCGCCCGAGCCGCTGAGCAGCAGCGACACGTCCTTGTCGGCCACGGCCATCATGGCCTCCAGCCGGCGCAGGTAGCGGTCGGTGCGCCAGTCCTTGGCAAGCTCGATGGCGGCGCGCAGGAGCTGGCCGGGATAGCGCTCGAGCTTGGCTTCGAGGCGCTCGAACAGGGTGAAGGCATCGGCCGTCGAGCCGGCGAAGCCGCCGACGATCTGGCCGTTGCCCAGGCGCCGCACCTTCTTGGCGTTGCCCTTGACGATGGTCTGGCCCATCGAGACCTGCCCGTCGCCCGCCATCACGACCTGGCCGCCCTTGCGGACCGACAGGATGGTCGTGGCGTGCCAGCCGGGCGTTGAGGAATTTTCCGATTGTGGGGACATGGACCCGTAAATAGTCATTTGCGGCAACAAATCAATCGGCGCCGCCGGCGCTCGCACGGGCCGTGCTAACGTCGCTGCATGAACGATCAAGCCCCCATCATCGTCGTCGGCGCCGGCATCGTCGGCACCGCGACCGCCCGTGCCCTGCAGCGCGACGGCCATGCCGTCACCCTGCTCGACAGCGCCGAGCCCGGCCGCGCCACCTCCTACGGCAATGCGGGCTTCATCGCCATCGACCACGTGCTGCCGCTCGCCCGGCCCTCGACCCTGAAGCGCGTGCCGCAGATGCTGATGGATCGCAGCGGGCCGCTCACCATCCATCCGCCCAGCCTGCCCTGGCTGCTGCCCTGGATGGCGCGCTTCGCCCGCGCCGCCTACAGCCCGGCCGAGGTCAGAAAGGGCATCGATTCCTTCGGCGCCGCTGATGGCCGAGGCCAACATCGCCTGGAAGGCCGAGATCCAGGCCTCCGGTCTGGGCGAGCTCTTCAGGACCAAGGGCGCGCTCTATGTCTATGAAAGCGAGGCCGCCTTCGCCTCCGGCGAGGAGGAGCGCGCGCTGCAGAAGGCCAAGGGCACGGTGTTCGAGATCGTCGACGGCAATCGTGCCCGCGAGCTGGCGCCGGGCCTGAGCGAGCGCATCGTGCGCGGCGTCTACTATTCGCACGGCATGCACACCATCAATCCCTACAAGGTGGTGGCGAGCCTGGCCGAGCGCTTCGCAGCCGAGGGCGGCACCATCCTGCGCGGGCGGGTGCGCGGCTTCGAACGCGACGGCGCCAATGGGCGCGATCGCGTGACGTCAGTGCAGATCACCGACCAGAGCTTGCCGGCCAAGGCCGTGGTGATCGCGGCCGGCCGCGCCTCGGGCGAGCTGACGCGGCTGCTGGGCTTCAACGCCCCTCTGGTGGCCGAGCGCGGCTATCACGTCATGCTGGCACCGGACAATGTGCGCTTCGACCTGCCGGTGAGCCCGGCCGAGCGTGGGTTCTTCATTACGCCCATGGAAGAAGGCCTGCGCGTCGCCGGCACCGTCGAGCTGGCGGCGCCGCATCAGCCGCCCTCCTGGCATCGCGCCGATCTGCTGGTCCGGCATCTCAAGGACATCTTCCCCGGCGTCGGCGGCGCCGAGCAGAGCCGCTGGATCGGCGAGCGGCCCAGCCTGCCCGATTTCCGCCCGGCGATCGGCCGCGCGCCGCGGCTGGCCAACGTCTATTGCGGCTACGGCCATCAGCATGTCGGGCTGACCCTGGCGACCGCGACCGGCCGGCTGATCGCGCGCCAGATGGCGGGCGAGGAGCTGCCCGATGCCGTCAGGGCCTGCGACCCCGGCCGCTTCGGCTAGAGCCGTTGCACGCCGCTGCCCGCGGCGCTAGCGTTGGTAGCCATCTGGCGGATCAGCGACCTTGGAGGCAGGCATGAGTTCTCATCGCAGCCCCGCAGAAGTTCGTTCCAGCTTAAAGCATCCCATCATCGACGCCGACGGACACTGGATCGAATACGGCCCGGTCTTCGCCGAGCGCATGCGCAAGGTCGCCGGCGACAAGGCGGCGGACGGCTTCCTGGCCTCGCAGCGGCGCATCCCCGATGCGCTCGGCCTGTCGATCGCCGAACGCAAAAAGCGCGGCATCGCCATGGAGGGCTACTGGAGCCGTCAATCGACCAACACGCGCGACCGCGCCACGGCGATGATGCCGCGCCTGCTCTACGACCGGCTCGATGAGCTCGGCATCGATTTCGGCATCATCTATCCGACCGCGGGCCTCAGCATCCCGCGCATCGCCGATGACGAGACCCGGCGCGCCGTGGTCCGCGGCTTCAATATCGTCACGGCGGAATATTTCGCCAAGCTCAGCGACCGGCTGACGCCGGCGGCCGTGATCCCGATGTTCACGCCCGAGGAGGCCATCGCCGAGCTCGACTTCGTGACCAAGCAGCTCGGCGCCAAGGTCGGCATGTTCGGCGGCGGCGTCCCGCGCCGGGTGCCGATGGCCAAGGACCTCGATCCCGCGCTCGGCCGTTTCGCCGTGACCTACGAGAACCTCGGCATCGACAGCGACCACGACTACGACGCCGTCTGGCAGAAATGCCGCGAGCTCGGCATGGCTCCCACTTTCCATGCCGGCGGCCGCGGCTTCGGCCTGCGCAACTCGCCCAGCAACTTCACCTTCAACCATATCGGCCACTTCGCGGCCGCCGGGCATTCCATCGCCAAGGGACTGTTCCTCGGCGGCGTGACGCGGCGCTTCCCCGACCTCAACTTCGCCTTCCTCGAGGGCGGCGTCGGCTGGGGCTGCCAGCTCTTCGCCGACCTGATCGAGCATTGGGAGCGGCGCGGCGCCAAGGGCATCGCCTACATGGATCCCAAGAAGCTCGACCGCGCGCTGCTCAAGAGCCTGGTCGAGAAATACGGCTATGACGACATGGCCGCCGAACTGGCTCGGCGCGACGGCTGGCCGAGCGCCGAGGAAGACAACCTGACCGGCGGCGTCCCCGCGCTGGACGACTTCGCGGCCTGCGGCATCACCCGGAAGGAAGACTGGGTCGAGCTCTATGCCAGGCCGTACTACTTCGGCTGCGAGGCCGACGACCGGATGAACTCGACGGCTTTCGGCCAGGCCAACCCGTTCGGCGCGCGGATGAACGCGATCTTCAGCTCGGACATCGGCCATTTCGACGTGCCCGACATGCTGAGCCCGGTGCCCGAAGCCCACGAGCTGGTCGAGGACGGGCTGATCACGTCCGACGACTTCCGCGACTTCACCTTCACCAACGCCGTGCGCCTGTGGGGCACACAGAACCCGCGTTTCTTCGAGGGCACGAGGGTGGCGAAGGAGGCGGCTGCGGTGCTGAACGTCGCCCCGGCCCGGGCGGCGGCGGAGTAGCCTATCGGGCGACTGCAGCCCTCCGATCAACCATCATCTCACCCTGAGGAGGCGCGCAGCGCCGTCTCGAAGGGTGGGCAACACCGAGGCTTTTCCCACCCCAGGGCGGAGGTTACTCCGCCCGACGAGACGCGGTCCTGCGGACCGCTCCTCAGGGTGACGTTTACGGTTCCCCGTACTGCAGCAAGCTCTCGCCGTTCTTCTTGAGCCAGGCCTGCGGCGCCTCGATCGGACCGTCGCACAGCGTCCGCGCCAGCGCCCAGAAGCGCGCGCCGTGATTGAGGTGCACGAGATGGGCGACCTCGTGCGCCGCCAGATAATCCAGCACCTCGGGCGGCGCGAACACCAGCCGCCAGGAGAACGACAGGGTGCCGTCCGGCCCGCAGCTTCCCCAGCGCGAGCGGCTGTCGCGGAGCGTGATGCGCTTCACCGGCCGTTCGACCCGCGCCGCTTTGGCCTGCACCAGGGGCACCAGCCGGCCGCGCAGTTCGGCGGTCAGCCAGTCGCGCAGGCGGCGCGGGAGGTGCTCGGGCCGGCCCGCGACGTGGATTTCGCTTCCCTCGCACCACACCGTGCCGCGCAACTCGCGGCGGTGGCGAATGCGGCGGGGCTCGCCGAACAGGGGGACGTCGGCGCCATCGGCGAACGGACGGCGCGCCGGCAGGCGCTTCAGCCGTGCCGCGATCCAGCCGGCCTGCGCCTGGGCGAAGCCCAGGGCCGTGCCGCGCGCCATGCGCAGCGGCGCGGTGAGCACGATGCGCCGCCCCGCCGGATCGACCCGCAGCGAGGCACGGCGCGCGCGGGCGCTGCGCACGAAGGTGATGGGCAGGGTATCGCCGGCATGAGCAATGGTCAGTTGCTCGGGCCCGGGCACCGCTCTAGGCAGGACGAAACGCAGCACGGCACCGGACAACGACATGAACGGAATCATACAACAGGGAAGGTCCTGACGTGAGCCTCGATCTCGCCCGCCTGCGCGCCGAAACGCCAGGCTGCGCCCATGTACTGCATCTGAACGCCGCCGGTTCGGCGCTACCCAGCCAGCGCACGCTCGACGCCACCCTGGACCACCTGAAGCTCGAGGCCGAGATCGGCGGCTACGAGGCGGCGGCCAGGGCGGACGGGGAGCTCGAAGGCTTCTATCCCGCCGTGGCCCGGCTGATCGGCGCCGAGGCCGACGAGATCGCCTTCGTCGAGAACGCCACGCGCGGCTGGGACATGGCGTTCTATTCCCTCGACTTCAAACCGGGCGACCGCATCCTGACCTGCGTCAGCGAATATTCGTCGAACTACATCTCCTACCTGCAGGTGGCGAAAAAGACCGGTGCGGAGATCGTGGTGGTGCCCGACGACAATTACGGCCAGATCGATCTCGGCGCCCTCGAACGCGCCATCGACAGGCGCACCAAACTGGTCTCGATCTCGCACGTGCCGACGCAAGGCGGGCTGGTGCAGCCGGCCGAGGCCGTCGGCAAGATCGCCAACGATGCCGGCGTGCTCTACCTGCTCGATGCCTGTCAATCCGTCGGCCAGCTTCCCGTCGACGTGCGCAAGATCGGCTGCGACTTCCTGTCGATGACCGGCCGCAAATACCTGCGCGGGCCGCGCGGCACCGGCTTCCTTTATGCCAAGCGCGCGACGACGGCTGGGATCGAGCCGATCTTCCTCGACAATCACGCCGCCCGGTGGACCGACGACGACGCCTACACCACGCGGACCGATGCCCGCCGCTTCGAGAACTGGGAACGCTACTTCGCCGGCGTCATCGGCCTGAAAGTCGCCGCCGACCAGGCCAACGAACTCGGCGTGGAGGCGATCTGGGCGCGACTGCGGGAATTGGCGGACGGCCTGCGTGCCCGGCTATCGACCTTGAAGGGCATCACTCTCACCGACCTCGGCAAGGTGAAAGGGGCGATCGTGACCTTCGCCGTTGCCGGCGCCGACCATGTCGCCTTGCGCGACGCGTTGCGTGCCCAGGCGATCAATGTCAGCGTCTCGACCCGGTTCTCCTCGCGTCTCGATCTGAAGGGCCGTGGCCTGCTGAACGTCATGCGCGCCTCGGTGCATGTCTACAACACCGAGGCCGAACTCGATCGGTTCGTAGAGGCCCTCGCCGCGGCTCATTCGGTGGCCTGAACGCAAGCGCGGGGCGGCGGCCCTATCGCCCCGAGCCCATATGACCATACAATGCCGCCGAATCGAGGGAGGGTGGTCCATGCCTGTCTTTTTCGTGTGCGCCGGTTTGCTCGGGCTGCTGGCCGTCGTGCTGACCCTCAATGTCGGCCGCATGCGCGGACAGAAGAAGATCAATCTGGGCGACGGCGGCGATCCCGAGATGCAGGCCGCCATCCGCGCGCACGCGAATTTGATCGAGTTCGCGCCGCTCTGCCTCCTGCTGATCTATATCGCGAGCGACTTCCACGGCTTCTGGACCACCGCCGGCCTTTCGGCCGTGCTGCTCGTCGCCCGCCTGCTGCACGCCGGAGGCATGCTCGGCCTCGTGCCCCAAGGTCGCTTCCTGGGCGCCAGCGGCACGACATTGGTGCTGGCCATCGTTTCGATCCTGCTCGTCATCGCAGGCTTCAATCTCCGGCAGTATTGATCGGGCGCGGCAGGCGTCGCGGACGATGGGCGAGCCGGTCACCGTTCCGCTTTGGCTGTTCCTGGCAATTGCCGCCTTCGCGCTGTGGTCCCTGCTCGACCGGCTGCTGATTCCCAGCGGACGCTGGTTCGTGCGCCGCCGGCTCAATCGCCTGATCGACCGGGTCAATCTGCGGCTCGCTGTCGAGATCAAGCCGTTCCAGCTCACCAAGCGCCAGGTTCTGATCGACCGCCTGGTCTACGATCCGCAGGTGGTCGCCGCCGCCAACGACTATGCCCGCGCAAACAACGTGCCGCGCGAAGTGGCGATGACCGAAGTCCATCGCTATGCGCGCGAGATCGTGCCGACCTTCAATGCCTACATCTACTTCCGGGTGGGTTACTCGATCGCCCGAGCCGTCGCGCGCTTTCTCTACCGGGTGCGCCTGGGCTTCGCCGACGAGCGCACGCTGGCCGGCGTGCCGCCGAACACCGCCGTCGTGTTCGTCATGAACCACCGCAGCAACATGGATTACGTGCTGGTCGCATTCCTGGCCGCCGAACGCACGGCGCTCTCCTATGCCGTGGGCGAATGGGCGCGTATCTGGCCGCTGCAGCAGCTCATCCGCTCGATGGGCGCCTACTTCGTGCGTCGCAATTCCAACAGCCCGATCTATCGGCGGGTGCTGGAGCGCTACGTCCACATGGCGACCGAGGCGGGCGTCGCCCAGGCAATGTATCCCGAGGGCGGCCTGTCGCGTGACGGCCGCCTGCGCGAACCGAAGCTCGGCCTGTTCGACTACATGCTGAAATCGTTCGACCCCAAGGGCGAGAACGACATCGTCTTCGTGCCGGTCGCGCTCAACTACGATCGTGTCCTGGAAGACCGTACCCTGCTGCGGTCGCTCGATCGCGAGGCGCCGCGGCGCAGCGGCTGGTTCGCGGCAAGGACGGCGCTGGGCTTCTGGCTGGGCCAGCTCGGCCTGATGCTGCGCGGCCGCTGGTTCCGCTTCGGCTATGCCTGCGTCAATTTCGGCGGCCTGATCTCGGCCCGCGACTGGCTCGCGGCCCATGCCGCCGCGACGGGCGGCGACCTGCGCGGCCTCGACAAGGAACAGCGCTTCGAGATCGTCGGACGGCTGGCGCACGACGTGATGGCGGAAGTCGCCCGCCTCGTGCCGGTGCTGCCAGTGTCGCTGATCGCCACCGTGCTGCTCGATGCCGACAAGCCGCTCGACGAGCTCGAGCTCAAGGTGCGCGCCTCCGACCTGATGGCGCATTTCGAGAGCCGCGGCGCCAAGCTCTATCTGCCGCGCGGCGACCGTGACTATGCCTTCCATGTCGGGCTGCGCATGCTCGCGCTGCGCAGCCTGATCGAGGAGAGCGGCGAGGGATTGTTCTCGGCGGCGGCAACCGAACGGCCCCTGCTCGCGTATTATTCGAACGCCATCGCCCACCTGCGCTGACCGATGATCAATACCTGCTCTGGCGCATCGCCAACTCCGCCGGCTACGGCTACTTCACCAACCGGCTCTCCACGTCCGCCGCGGCGATGGCGTTCTACACGATGTTCGCGATCGGCCCGATCATGATCTTCAGCATCGCCATCGCCGAGCCGTTCGTCGGCAAGTGGATGGCGCAGGAGACGATCTTCAACGCGCTGAGCACTGTGGTGGACCCCGATCAGCTTCGGGGCATTCGCCGCTTTGCGTCGGAGGATCTGTTCAGGGGTGGCGGGATTGCCGCTTTCATCGGCGCCGCCGTGCTGCTCTATACCGGCACCCGCGTCTTCGTCGAACTGGATGACGGCATCGACGCGATCTGGCGGGACCGCAAGACCCGCAGCCTGCATCCCGTGCTGGCCAGCCTGCAATCGCGGCTCCTGGCCATTGCGCTGATGATCGTCCTGGGCGTGCTGCTGATCACCGTCATCCTGGCCAGCGTGTTGCTCTCGGCCTATGCCGGCGCCCTGGAGGCCTTTCCGATCCTGGGCGTATGGATCGGGCCGGCGATATCGGCCTCCGTACATTACGGCGTGCTCTCGGGATTCTTCACCCTGATCTACAAATGGCTGCCGACCGGCGGCGTGCCGTGGCGGTACGCGCTGATCGGCGGCGTGGTGAATGCGCTTCTGTTCGCGGCGGGCAACCGTGCGCTGGTCTATTATTTCGAAGTGACGCAGCTCACCTCGGCGTTCGGCGCCACTGCCGGCTTCGCCGCCATCATGGTCTGGATGTACTGGACGTCGCTCACCATCCTGATCGGCGCCCAGGTCGGGCGCTCGACCCGCGACGTGCTGATCGACAACCGCAGCAGAGAGATGGTCGAGGGGGATTTGTAGCGATCTGTGTCTTTTCGGCACGGCGCAGGACGCTCCACGGCGCCGCGACTCATGAGCTCTGAGCAGGCGCTGCAGGCCCGCTGGTCGCGTAGGAACGCGCCTAGAACATCGTCGCCAGCACGCGATCCGGCGGCTTGTGGCCATCAGCGAAGGTCTTGATGTTGATCAAGACCTTCTCGCCCATCTCGATACGGCCCTCGAGCGTGGCCGAGCCCATGTGGGGCAGCAGCACGACGCGCTCGAGCTCGACCAGCTTGGGATTGACCTGCGGCTCGTGCTCGTAGACGTCGAGACCGGCGCCGGACAGTTCGCCCGCCTTCAGCATGCGGACCAGCGCATTCTCGTCGATCACCTCGCCGCGCGCGGTGTTCACGATGATCGCCGTCGGCTTCATCAGCTTCAGCCGGCGCGCCGACAGGAGATGGAAGGTGGCCGGCGTATGCGGGCAGTTCACCGAGACGATGTCCATGCGTGCCAGCATCTGGTCGAGGCTCTCCCAGTAGGTTGCCTCGAGCTCGCGCTCGATCTCGACATGGACGCGCTTGCGGTTGTGATAGTGGATGGCGAGACCGAAGCCCCGCGCGCGGCGCGCCAGGGCCTGGCCGATCCGCCCCATTCCGACGATGCCCATGCGCTTGCCCTGCAGCCGCGCGCCCAGCATCGCGGTCGGGCTCCAGCCCGTCCAATGGCCCGACCGCACCACGCGCTCGCCCTCACCCATGCGCCGCGCGGTCGCCAGCACCAGCGCCATCGACATGTCGGCGGTGTCCTCGGTCAGCACGCCCGGCGTGTTGGTCACCGTGATGCCGCGCTGGCGGGCCGTGTCGAGGTCGATGTGGTCGACGCCGGTTCCGAACGAGGCGATGAGCTTCAGGCGTGGCCCGGCCTGCGACAGGACCCGGCTGTCGATGCGGTCGGTCACGGTGGGCACCAGCACGTCGGCCGCCTTGGCCGCCTCGACGAGCTCGACCGAGCTGAGCGGCTTGTCCTCGGCGTTGAGGCGCGTGTCGAACAACTCCATCAATCGCGTTTCGATTGCGTCGGGCAGCTTCCGGGTGACGATCACCATCGGCTTTTTCTTGGAACTGGATGGCATGGGCGATCGGTACCGGCTGGCGCGAGAGGGACTGTGCCCGCTTACCAATTCCGCGCGCGCCTTGTCCAGCAACGGGGTCCGAGCTGCCACGCGACGGAAAAGCGCGCCTTTTCAAGTACTTGTCGATCAAACCGAAGATTTGAGGTATATAGGCCTCGATGGGAATTCGATCGTCCGTCTTGCTGTGGGCAGTCTGCGCCGCTTTGACGGCCTTTTGGCTGCCGGCTGACGGCGGGGCATACGCCGGGGACAAGTCGTCGACCGTGCAACGCAAGGGATCCGGCCTCCCCATTCCCCGCTTTGCCTCGCTCCGCTCGGACGAGGTCAATGTCCGCACCGGCCCGGGCACGCGCTATCCTGTCGATTGGGTCTTCAAGCGCAGGGGCATGCCGGTCGAAATCGTCGCCGAATACGACATTTGGCGCAAAATCCGTGATTGGCAGGGCGCCAGCGGCTGGGTGCATCAGAGCCTGCTGACCGGCAAACGCAGCTTCATTATCGCCTCGAAGGCGGCCAGCCTGCACAAGACCCCGGCGACGTCGGCGGAAGTGATCGCCAAGCTGGAGCCCGAGGTCATGGGCGAGATCCGGTCCTGCGCCGGCGATTGGTGCCGGGTCAAGGTGTCGGGCGTCAGCGGCTGGATCCAGCGCACCGGCATGTGGGGCGTCTATAAATCCGAGCCGATCAACTAGCGGCCAACCGGGCCGGGTCGTAAAACGGGGTCACCGTGGCCCACGACGTCAGTCTGACCTACACCCGCTTCGACCATATGTCGCCCACTGCCGTGGCGCTGACGACCCTGCTGCATGCGTCAGTGGCCTTGGCCTTGTGGTGGATCTCCCCGCTGCACTACGTCGACCCGAAGAGCCCCGACCCCATCGAAATCACGATGGAGCAGGAGGTCAAGCCTCCGCCCACTCCTCCGGCGCCAGCACCTCCGGAGCCGCCGCCGGCCCAGGCCGCCACCCCTCCGCCTCCGCCGCCGCCCACGCCGCCGACCGCACCGGCCAGGCTGGGCCTGCGGCCGCCGATCGGGACGACCATGGATTCACGCGCGCCCGCTCAGCGCGCCACCACCCGACCCGACCAAGCCGGAGACGCCGGCCGAACAGCCGCAGCAACAGGAAGCGGCGAAGCCCGAAGCGGCGAAGCCCGAACCTGCCTCCGAGTCGGCAAAAGAACCGCAGCAGCAGTCGGCTCTGGCGCCGCAGCCGCCGCAATCGGCACTCGAGAAGATTCTGCCCGCCGCCGAGGCGCCGCCGCCGCCCGTGACCTCACGCGAAATCCCGAAGCCGCCAGCGCCACCGCCGCCGCCGCAACCGGCACTTGAGAAAGTTCTGCCCCCCGTCGAGGCGCCGCCGCCGCCCGTGACCTCACGCGAAATCCCGAAGCCGCCAGCACCACCGCACGCCGCCGCCGCCCAAACCGGCACCGCAGCCGGCGCCGCGCGCGCAGCTGCCGCAACATCAGCCACCACCCTCGCCCCTGTCGCACATTCCGCAGCAGCACACGCCCGAGTCCCAGCAGGCCGCGCGACCGGCGCCCTCGCCGCTCACGAATCCGGCGTCCATCTACGGCCAGCGCAAGGCGCAGGAAGATTATCTCTGGGGAGTCGTCCGGAAGATCTCGCAGCATCGCTACTATCCGAAGAGCTCGCGCGAGAACAGCGAGGAGGGCCTCGTCGTGGCCCGGATCACCGTCGCCCGCGATGGTCGGCTGCTCGATGTCGCCGTCGCCAGATCGAGCGGCTACCCGACGCTCGACAATGCGCTGCTCGAGGTCATCCGCCAGTCGGCGCCCTATCCGCCATTGCCCAGCGACGTGTCGGGTGACCGGCACACGTTCCTTCTACCGCTCAACTACCGGCGCAACGACCAATAGGCGGCCCCGACCGATCGGCTGGCCGCCGGCTTGGACCGCACGTAGAACTGGCCTGCCGTGACCGACGTCAGCCTTGCCCGTCCGCGCTTCGAGCACATGCCGCCGGCAGCCCTGGCGCTGGCGATCCTGCTGCATGGGCTGGTCGGCCTGGCGATATGGTGGATCGCGCCGCTGCGGCCGATCGAATCGCAAGACGAGCCGATCATGGTGATGTTCGATAGCTCGCCGTCAGCCAGCGGACTGCAGACGCCCGAAAAAGCAGGCCCGCCCGCCGAGTCCAAAGCCGCCAGCCCGCAGACGACGAGCGAACCGCAACGGCCGGAGGGGCAGCAGGCGCTCGCACCGTCGCAACCGACGGCGACACCCGAACCGCCGCAACCTGCCCGGCCGTCCGATGCGCAACCCCAGCCGGAGCCGGTTCCGACTCTGCCGCTCTTCGAATTCTCCGTGCCGCCGCCGCCCGAGCCGCCGCCGGCGCCGACCTCGCGCGACTTTCCCAAGCCGCCCGCTCCACGCCCGCCGCCCCGGCAAGTGCAACGCACCCAGCCGCTGCCGCCCCGGCCTGCGCCGCCGGCACAGCAACGGCCGCCCGCCAACGACCCGGCGACCATGCCCTCTCCCATGCCCGGGCCCGATCCGGGCGATCTGCTGGCGGGGCGGGGACGCCAGCGCAACGACTATCTGTCGCGCGTCGCGCGCCAGATCGCGCAGTATCGCGTCTATCCGGCCACTGCCGCCAGCAACCGCCAGGAAGGCAGGGTGGTGATGCGCGTTACGGTGGCACGCGATGGACACGTGCTGGACGTGCGCGTCGGCACGTCCAGCGGCTGGCCGGCCATAGATGCCGCCGAAGTCGAAACCATCCGCAAGGCAGCCCCGTTCCCGCCGATACCGGGCGACATGCCGGGCGATCCGGTGATCCTGGTCCTGCCGATGAACTACACCCTCAGAGGCCGCTAGGGGTCAGGCGAAATCGAGCGAGAGCGCCTGCCGGACCACGGGCGGCATCAGCGTCATGTGGCCGTAGCTCGGATGGTCGAAGCCCACCACGACATCGCCGGCACCGCCGCGAAAGGCGTGACCTGGGCCGCGGTGAAGGGAAAGTGGAGAAACTGCACCGACGAGGCCTTGCCGTCCTCGCGCGAACGTTCCTGATCGTCCTCGGGAACGCCGCGGATCATGTCGGCGCCGATACGCAGGAATGCCTGGCGCTCGATCCCGCCCAGGCTGGCGAGCACGCGGGCGCGGCGGATCGGGTCGTCGATCTCGAACATGACGGTCGCCACAAGCTCGCTGCCCTGCGGGATCAGCGGATTGTAGGCCGCCAGCTCGTCGGGGATCTGCGCCGCGCCGCCCTTCTCGATGAAGAGCATTTCGTGCACCTGGTGCAGCATGGTCTCGTAGGATTCGAAGTAGAAGGTCGCGAAGGGACCGACCTCCAGCCGACGGTTCTTCTTGATCTCGGCCATCTGCCGGCGGCGGTCGGCGCGCTGCCTGGCGTACTCCTCAAGCGGCACGATGGCGGACGTCTCGATCTTGCGAGGGGTCATGGTTCACGTCCCGTCAATCCGTAGGCGCGCGCCAGGATTTCGATCGGATGGCTGACGCGGGAGGGTTTGAGTTTCTGCTCGCCGGCGGTCATCTCCATGACCTGCATCAGGTGCTCGGCTGCAAGCGGACATTCCGAGGCGACGAAGCTCGTGTCGTTCTTCAGCGCTGCCTGGGCCGCGGGCTTGCCGACCTTCACCGCCGTCTCGAAATTCTCGGTGCGGGCGCCCCAGATGCCGCCATGGCCGCTGCAGCGCTCGACGACCGCGACCCGAGTCTTGGGCACCAGGCGCAGCATCTCGGCGGCCTTGGGGCCCATGTTCTGCGCGCGGGCGTGACAGGCAAGGTGAACGCTGATGCCACCCTCGATCGGCTCCAGGCCGGGCGCCAGCCCCTCCTTCTTGGCGATGTCGACGACGTACTCCGAGAGGTCGAAGGTCGCCTGCGACAGCCGGTCGACCGCCGGGTCCTTGGGCAGGATGAGCGGCCACTCGAACTTGAGCATGAGGGCGCAGGACGGCACGAGCGCCACGATGTCGTAGCCCCTGTCGACCCAGGGCAACAGCGCCGCCGTCACCTCGC
Organism: uncultured Alphaproteobacteria bacterium; assembly: GCA_963843185.1. Lineage (GTDB taxonomy): Bacteria > Pseudomonadota > Alphaproteobacteria > Reyranellales > Reyranellaceae > Reyranella. The sequence goes on along the minus strand of CAWJJJ010000015.1, from coordinate 603,728 downwards.
GAGCGGCGGCCGCGACGCCTTCGATGTCCCCCAGTTCCAGCTTGGGCATGCCGCAGCAGGCGGGGTGGACCACTTCGGTCTCGACGCCGTTCTTGGCGAGCACCGCGCGCGCGGCGGAGCCGATGTCGGTGTTGTTGAAGTTCACGAAGCAGGTGGCGTAGAGCACTGCCTTGCGCTTGCCGAAAGCGGGCGCGGCCTGGTTGACCTGCACGCCCTCGCGCGCGGCGCGGATCTCGAAGGTCTCGCCGGCATAGCGCGGCAGGCGGGCGCCATGGTGGATGCCGGCCAACCGCTCGATGACCGGGCGTGTCAGCGTGTTGGATTCATCGGTCGCCCAGTTGGTGAGTCCGGCGGTGAGCGTGCCCAGCCGCCCGGTGCGGTCGGTGTCGGCGAGCTCCTTGTCGACGAGGCCGATGCCGTTCTTGCGCGCCTGCACCGCGCGATGGCGCAGCATGAGATGGGGGAAATCGACCGCCCATTCGTGCGGCGGCACGTAGGGACACTTGGTCATGAAGCACATGTCGCAGAGCGTGCAGGCCTCTTCGACCTGGGCGTAGTCCTCTTTCTTCACGCCGTCGACTTCGCCGGTCGGGCCGTTGTCGATCAGGTCGAACAGACGCGGAAAGGAATCGCACAGGTTGAAGCAGCGGCGGCAGCCGTGGCAGATGTGAAAAATCCGCTCCATCTCCGCCTCGAGCGCCTTCTCGTCCCAGAACCATGGGTTCTGCCAATCCAGGGCGTGGCGGGTAGGGGCTTCCAGGCTGCCTTCGCGCATGTCGATGCCGTTCCGTTGACGCTGTGTAGGACGAAAAAGGGGACCCCTGAGGGTCCCCCTTGGAAAAGCCTCGGAGGCCTAGGCCATCGTGTCGAGCGCCTTCTGGAAGCGGCCGGCGTGGCTCTTCTCCGCCTTGGCCAGCGTTTCGAACCAGTCGGCGACTTCGCTGAAACCTTCCTCGCGCGCCGTGCGGGCCATGCCCGGATACATGTCGGTGTATTCGTGCGTCTCGCCCGCGATCGCGGCCTTGAGATTGGAGTTTGTCGGGCCGATCGGCAGCCCGGTCGCCGGGTCGCCGCTCACTTCGAGGAATTCGAGATGGCCGTGCGCATGGCCGGTCTCGCCCTCGGCCGTCGAGCGGAAGACGGAGGCGACATCGTTGTAGCCTTCGACGTCGGCCTTTTGAGCGAAATAGAGATAGCGGCGGTTCGCCTGGCTCTCGCCTGCAAACGCGGCCTTCAGATTGTCTTCGGTCTTCGATCCCTTGAGATTCGCCATGGTCCTTCTCCCTTAACGCTTTGCGATCGACCGCTCGGCCGACCTGACAAACGAATATTGGGTAGGCGGGGCGAGCGCGTCAAGCTCTTTAGAACAATTCTAAAAACTGCAAACGATTCGCAGCAAAGACGCTAGCGGCGCACCCGCACGACGACATCGATGCGCGACAGCCGGGTGCCCTTGGGCGGCGCCGGCAGGCCGGCGATGGTCACCTTGTCGGACGGGAAATCATGCAGTTCGCCATCCGTCTCGACGAAGAAATGGTGATGATGGCCGGTGTTGGTGTCGAAATAGGACCGGCCGGGCGCCACCACGACTTCGCGCAGCAGCCCGGCGTCGCGGAACTGGTTCAGCGCGTTGTAGACCGTGGCCAGGGAGACCGGCATGCGCGTCGCCTTCACTTCGGCATGCAGGCTTTCGGCGGTGACGTGACGATGGTCGGCCTCGAACAGCAGGCGCGCCAAGGCCACCCTTTGACGGGTGGGGCGCAGGCCGGCCGCGCGCAGGCGGGCGGGAAAATCGGGACTGGTTCCGGGCATCGTCGAGCCCATATGTAAGGAGTGTGAAGGCCCGTGAAAAGGCCCCCGTTGGCCCGATTCACCGGTTTGCGCTGGGCGGCGGGCATCCCTATTCTGCCGCCGATCCTGTTTCGGACAGCTGCCGGACGATGAATGTGAGCGACAAGAAGCACAGCTTTACCTTCGAGGACCTGATCGAGTGCGCCAAGGGACACCTGTTCGGGCCGGGGAACGCGCAGCTTCCGCTGCCGCCGATGCTGATGTTCGACCGCATCGTGAAGATCGACGACAAGGGCGGGCTCTACGGCAAAGGCGAGATCGTGGCCGAGCTCGATGTGAAGCCCGACCTGTGGTTCTTCGCCTGCCACTTCAAGGGCGATCCGGTGATGCCGGGCTGCCTCCCGCTCGACGCGCTGTGGCAGCTCCTCGGCTTCTTCCTGGGCTGGATGAAGGCGCCGGGACGCGGCCGGGCGCTGGGCGTGGGCGAGGTCAAGTTCACCGGCATGGTGGTGCCGACGGTGAAAAAACTCACCTATCATGTCCATCTCAAGCGCGTGATCCTGCGCAAGCTGGTCCTCGGCATCGCCGACGGCATCGTTCATGCCGACGGCCAGCAGATCTACGAAGTGAGCGGCCTGAAGGTCGGGCTGGTCCAGGACGCGGTACCGGCCGCGGCTGCGGGCTGACATGAAGCGCGTCGTCGTCACCGGCCTCGGGAGTCGTCTCCTCGATCGGCAACAATGCCGCCGAGGTGACGCGCTCGCTCAAGGACGGCAAGTCGGGCATCGAGTTCGTTCCGCAGTACCGCGACCTCGGCTTCCGCAGCCAGGTCGCCGGCACGCTGAAGCTCAACGTCGACGAGCTGGTCGACCGCCGGCTGCGCCGCTTCATGGGCGATGGCGCCGCTTTCGCCTACCTCGCCATGAAGGAGGCGATCGCCGACGCGGGCCTTACCGAAGCCGACATATCGAACGAGCGGACCGGCGTCGTTGCCGGCTCGGGCGGGCCGACCACCGGCGCGATCGTGCAGGCGGCGCTGATCACCAAGGAGAAGGGGCCCAAGAAGGTCGGGCCGTTCATGGTGCCGAAGGCCATGTCGAGCACGGTCTCGGCCAACCTCGCGACCGCCTACAAGATCAAGGGCCTCAGCTATTCGATCAGCTCGGCCTGCTCGACCTCGTCGCACTGCATCGGCAACGCCGTCGAATGCATCCAGCTCGGCAAGGCCGACCGCATGTTCGCGGGCGGCGGCGAGGAGCTCGACTGGACGCTGTCGGTGCTGTTCGACGCCATGGGCGCCATGTCGTCGAAATACAACGACACGCCGGAGCGGGCGAGCCGCGCCTACGACAAGGACCGCGACGGCTTCGTGATCTCGGGCGGCGGCGGCATCGTCGTCCTCGAAGACCTCGAGGTCGCCAAGGCGCGCGGCGCCAGGATCTATGCCGAGGTCATCGGCTATGGCGCCACCTCCGACGGCGCCGACATGGTGGCGCCCTCGGGCGAGGGCGCGGTCCGCTGCATGAAGCTCGCCCTCGACGGCTTCCCCGGCGCGGCGCGGCGCAACCGGCCGGTCGACTACATCAACGCCCACGGCACCTCGACGCCGGTGGGCGACATCACCGAGCTCGACGCCATCCGCGCGGCCTTCGGCGACAACAAGCTGCCGACCGTGAGCTCGACCAAGTCGCTGACCGGCCACAGCCAGGGCGCCACCGGCGCGCACGAGGCGATCTATTCCCTGCTGATGCTGAAAGAGGACTTCGTCGCCGCGTCGGCCAACATCGAGAACCTCGATCCCGGCGTCGGCAACTATCCGATCGCGCGCCAACGCATCGACAACGCCGGTCTGGAGACCGTGATGTCGAACAGCTTCGGGTTCGGCGGCACCAACGCCTGCCTGCTGTTCTCACGCCACGACCACTGAGGGGACCATGGCCGACGACCGTCCCCTCGCCGCCGCCCCCGACGCTTCCGGCGGCGGATCGGCCGCGACTGCGCCGGCCACCCACACGCCGTCCAAGGCCGGCCCTCTGCCCGACGTCCCCAAGCTGATGGCGGGCAAGCGCGGTCTGATCATGGGCGTGGCCAACGAGCGCTCGATCGCCTGGGGCATCGCCCAGGCCCTGCACGGCGCCGGCGCCGAGCTCGCCTTCACCTACCAAGGGGCCGCCTTCGGCAAGCGCGTGCTGCCCATGGTCGACAAGCTCGGCTGCAAGATCATCGAGGAAGCCGATGTCGAGAACGAGGAGAGCCTCGACCGGCTGTTCGCGCGCCTCAAGAAGGACTGGGGCCGGCTCGATTTCGTGGTCCACGCCATCGCCTTCTCCGACAAGGAGGAGCTGAAGGGCCGCTACGTCGACACCACCAAGGCGAACTTCCAGCGCAGCCTCACCATCTCCTGCTTCTCCTTCACCGAGATCGCCCGCCGCGCGCTGCCGCTGATGACCGAGGGTGGCAGCCTGATCACGCTCACCTACGAGGGCGCGACCCGGGTCATGCCGTCCTACAATGTCATGGGCGTGGCCAAGGCGGCGCTCGAAGCCAGCGTGCGCTATCTCGCGGCCGACCTCGGCCCGCAGGGCGTGCGCGTGAATGCCCTGTCGGCAGGACCGATGCGCACCCTGGCCGGCGCGGTGATCGGCAGCGCGCGCTATGTCTACCGCGTGTCGCGCGAAGCCTCGCCGCTCCGCCGCAACGTCGAGCTCACCGACGTGGGCGGCGCGGCGCTCTATCTCTTGTCCGATCTCAGCGCCGGCGTCACCGGCACCGTGCACTATGTCGATGCGGGCTATCACGCCATCGGCATGCCGCCCGCCGGCGCCAACGGGCAGAACGGCGAGTAGGCTTTCTTGCCAGACCGCGGGCCTCCAGGCCCGCCTCTTCCTTGTCGTTTCGATGATTTGAGCGGGCCTGGAGGCCCGCGGTCCGGCAAGAGTGCTACCCGACGACGATATCCATCGTCGTGGCGAGCGCGCCGGCTTCGAGGCCGGGTGCCGGCGCCAGTTTCATCTCGATCAGCGCGCGCTGGCGCGGATCGCGGACGGCGCCGCGGAAGACGCCGTCCCGTTCGTTGGCCGGCTCGCCGGCGATGTAGAACTGGCTGGTCAACAGGCCGCCCGCAGCCGTCGCCACCTTGAAATGGATGTGCGGCGTGCGGCCGGGATAGGCCACGGGCTTCAGGTGCGGAAGCTGTAGCTGCCGTCGGCTTTCACCAGCATGCGGCCGTAGCCCTGAAAGGCCTGGTCGCGCCGCTCGCGCCCGGGCTGGCGCGGATGATCGTAGAGGCCCTGCGCGTCGGATTGCCAGATCTCGACCAGGGCGCCCTCGACCAGCCGGCCGTTGGGATCGAGCACGCGGCCCTCGAGATGAAGCACCGTGCCCATCGCCTGCGCCGCCTGGCCGCGCACCTGGACGAGATCGTTGTCCATGTCGGCGGGAAAGGCCGTCGGATAGAACGGCCCTTCGGTCTGCGCCGGCGTCGCCACCAGTCCGGCGGCAAGGCTGGGGCGGACGCGGCAGCAGGAGCGCGCCGGCACCCAACAACAGGCCTCTGCGGGAGGAATTCGACGGTTTCATCCCGCCCAGTCTACCAATAAAAACGGCGGCCCGATGGCCGCCGTTTTCGTTGCTGTCCGTTGACCTATTCGGCCGCCGGCGCGTCGGCTGTCGCTTCGTGCGGCTTCTGCGAGATGTCCTCGCCGGTCTGCTGGTCGACCGCCTTCATGGAGAGCCGCACCTTGCCGCGATCGTCGACGCCCAGGACCTTGACCTTCACCTGGTCGCCTTCCTTGACCACGTCGTTGACTTTGGCGACGCGGCGCGGCGCCAGCTCGGAGATGTGGACGAGGCCGTCGCGCGCGCCCAGGAAGTTCACGAAGGCGCCGAACTCGACGGTCTTCACGACCTTGCCGGTGTAGATCACGCCCACTTCCGGCTCGGCCACGATGCCCTTGATCCAGTCGATGGCGGCCTGGCCGGCCTTGGCGTCGACCGCCGCGACCTTGATCGTGCCGTCGTCCTCGATGTCGATCTTGGTGCCGGTCGTCTCGGTGATCTCGCGGATCACCTTGCCGCCGGTGCCGATCACTTCGCGGATCTTGTCCTTGGGGATCATGAACTGGGTGATGCGCGGCGCGTTCTGGCTCACCGAATCGCGCGCCCCGCCCAGGCCCTTGGCCATCTCGCCCAGGATGTGCAGGCGGCCGTCCTTGGCCTGGCCGAGAGCGACCTTCATGATCTCCTCGGTGATCGAGGTGATCTTGATGTCCATCTGCAGCGAGGTGATGCCCTTCTCGGTGCCGGCCACCTTGAAGTCCATGTCGCCCAGGTGATCTTCATCGCCCAGGATGTCGGAGAGCACCGCGAAGCGCTCGCCTTCCTTGATCAGGCCCATGGCGATGCCCGCCACCGGCCGGTCCATCGGCACGCCGGAATCCATCAGCGCCAGCGAGCCGCCGCAGACGGACGCCATCGAGGACGAGCCGTTGCTCTCGGTGATCTCCGACACGATGCGGATGGTGTAGGGGAACTTGTCCTTGCCGGGCAGCATCGGGCGCAGCGCGCGCCAGGCGAGCTTGCCGTGGCCGATCTCGCGCCGGCCGGGCGAGCCCATGCGGCGCACTTCGCCCACCGAGTAGGGAGGGAAGTTGTAGTGCAGCATGAAGTGCTCGCGGTACTCGCCCTCGAGCGCGTCGATGATCTGCTCGTCCTGGCCGGTGCCGAGCGTGGCCACGACCAGCGCCTGGGTCTCGCCGCGGGTGAACAGGGCCGAGCCGTGGGCGCGCGGCAGCACGCCGACCTCGGCCACGATCGGCCGCACCGTCTTGGTGTCGCGGCCGTCGATGCGCTTGCCGGTGTCGAGGATGGCGTTGCGCACGACGTCGGCCTCGAGGTTGCCGAACTGCTCGCCGAAGGCGGCGAGCGCCTCGTCGTTGCCCTCGAACAGGGCCTTGGCCGCGGTCTTGACCGCGCCGACCTTGGTCTGGCGCGCGAGCTTCTGGGTCTCGGCATAGGCCTCGACCATCTGGGTCCGCATGTCGGACTTGAGCTTTGCGGCCACGGTCTTGGACGCTTCCGACGGCTCGGTGAGCGGCAGCGGATCCTTGGCGCAATGCTCGGCGAGCTGGATGATGGCGTCGATCACCGGCTGGATGGCGCGATGGCCTTCCATCACCGCCGACAGCATGATGTCCTCGGGCAGCTCCTTGGCCTCGGACTCGACCATCAGCACGCCTTCCTTGGTGCCGGCGACGATGAGGTCGAGCGTGCTGTTCTCGGTCTGCTCCAGCGTCGGGTTGACCACGAACTTGCCGTCGAGATAGCCGATGCGGGCGCCGGCGATCGGGCCCATGAAGGGCACGCCGCTGATCGTGAGCGCGGCCGACGTCGCCACCATGGCGAGGATGTCGGGATCGTTCTCCAGGTCGTGCGCCAGGGTGGTGACGACGACCAGGGTCTCGTTGCGATAGCTCTCGTGGAACAGCGGACGGATCGGGCGGTCGATCAGGCGCGAGGTGAGGACCTCCTTCTCGGAGGGCCGGCCTTCACGCTTGAAGAAGCCGCCCGGGATCTTGCCGGCGGCGAACGCCTTCTCCTGGTAGTTCACGGTGAGCGGGAAGAAATCGAGGCCGGGCTTCGGCTTCTTCTCGAACACGACGGCAGCCAGCACGGTGGTGCCGCCATAGGTGGCGAGCACCGCGCCATCGGCCTGGCGCGCGATCTTGCCGGTTTCGAGCACCAGCTTGCGCCCCGCCCACTCAACTTCCTTGCGAAAAACCTTGAACATATCGGACATATCCATCTTCCTTTCCTACACGGTCGCTGCCCCCGTTTGGCTGCGACCGCCCACCGACGCCCTTGCGCCGGCAGGACCGGGTCAGGCCTTTGCTCTCGCCCCTGCCTTCCCGGTTACTGCGATGTCGCGTCAGCCGGCCGAACTCACGGGAACCGACGACGCGACGCGAAAAGGCCCTGCCCCATCGGGTTCGATGGAGGACAGGGCCGTGAACTCAACGACGCAGACCCAAGCGCTCGATCAATGAATCGTAGCGCTTGCTGTCCCTCGACTTGAGATAGTCGAGCAGACGGCGGCGCTGGCCGACCATCTTGAGCAGGCCGCGACGCGAATGGTGATCCTTGGCGTGACCCTTGAAGTGCTCGGTGAGATTGGAGATGCGTTCGGTCAGGATGGCGACCTGAACCTCCGGCGAGCCGGTGTCGTCATTGCCCTGGGCATACGACTTGATCAGCTCCGCCTTGCGCGCGGTCGTAATCGACATCGGGTGTCTCCATGACTTAAAGGTTGAAAACGCGCACCGGCTTTAGAGAAGTGCCGTCCGAACGGACCAGCGCCACCAGCCTGCTGCCGCACTCGGCGCGAACGAAGCGCGCCGGACGGCGGTGCGTCCCGGGTCAAGAGCACCGGCTGGCCTTGGCGCAGCCGGTCCGCTTGGGCCTCCGTCAGGGCCAGCGCCGGGATGTCGTCCAGCGCGGTCGCGACGGGGGCCAGGGCCCCGAGAAGCGCGGGAATATGCCCGAGGGCCTCCAGTTTGGGAAGCGAAATGGACCCCTCTTCGCGGAACGGCCCGGCGGCCGTCCGACGCAGCGCCGACAGGTGCCCGACGGTGCCGAGCCGCAGCGCCAGATCGCGTCCGAGAGACCGGATGTAGGTGCCTTTTCCGCAGGAAACCACGAAATCTGCGTGGTCCGTGTCGGGCCGGCCGACAAGCTCCAGGCGCTCGATCAGGATGCGCCGCGGCTTGAGGTCGACGGGCTCCCCGGCGCGGGCCAGGTCATAGGCGCGCTTGCCCTCGACCTTGAGGGCCGAGAAGGCGGGTGGGGTCTGTTCGGTCTCGCCCAGGAAGGCCGGCAGGGCGCCCGCAATCTCCGAATCGGTCGGCCGGACGTCGCTGCTGGCGATGACTTCGCCCTCGGCATCCTCCGTCGAGCGGGCTTCGCCGAAATGGAGCGTGAAGCGGTATTCCTTCCGGCCGTCCATGACGAAGGGCACGGTCTTGGTCGCCTCGCCGAGTGCGATCGGCAGCACGCCGCTGGCCAGCGGATCGAGCGTGCCGCCGTGGCCCGCCTTCTGCGCGCCGAACAGGCGGCGCACGCGGCTGACGGCCGGTGTCGAGCCCAGCCCGACCGGTTTGTCGAGCACGACCCAGCCGTCGATCTTGTCGCCTTTTTTCCTGCGGCTCATCGCCGGCCCATCGCTTTCGCGGCCTTGCGGCGCCTAGTCGTCCTTGATGTCACGCGCCACGTCGGGCCGGCGCAGCAGGTTGCCGATGCGGTCGGCCTCGTCGAACGTGCGGTCGATCTCGAAGCGGATCTCCGGCGCATAGCGCAGGCCCGCGCGTTCGCCGACCCGGACGCGGAACCAGGGCGCGGCGCGGCGCAGGGCGGCGAGCAGGCGCGGCTCGTCCTGGCCGCCGAGCGGCATCACGAAAGCCGTGGCATTGCGCAGATCGGGACTGACATCGACGGCGGTGACGGTGATCGAGGCGCCGCGCAGGTCGGGGTCGCGCATGTCGCCGCGCTCGAGCAGCTCGGCCAGAAGATGGCGCAACTCCTCGCCGACACGAAGCTGGCGCTGGCCGGGACCGCGAGTGTCGCGTTCGGAGGAGCGGCGCCGTGGCATGGTCTTGTCCTCGATTGACCCAGGTCATCGCTGGGGGCGCGCCACTCCAGTGGCGCGATCTTCCTTTGTGATGCCGACAAAGACGCGCGACTGGAGTCGCGCGCCCTCAGCTTAGAGGGTCGCCTGGACTTCCTCGACGTCGAAGCATTCGATCACGTCGCCGACCTTGAGGTCGTCGTAGTTCTCGAACGCCATGCCGCATTCGAAGCCGTGCTGGACCTCGCGGACCTCGTCCTTGAAGCGCCGCAGCGACTTCAGCGTGCCTTCGTGGATCACCACGTTGTCGCGCAGCAGCCGCACCTTGGCGCCGCGCTTGACCATGCCTTCCGTGACCATGCAGCCGGCGACGTTGCCGGTCTTGGTGATGCGGAAGACTTCGCGGACCTGCGCGTTGCCGAGGAAGGTTTCCTTGTAGGTCGGATCGAGCAGACCGACCATCAGGGCCTGAATGTCCTCGGTCACCTTGTAGATGATGCTGTAGTAGCGGATGTCGACCTTGTCGCGCTTGGCGATCTCGCGCGCCTGCGGGTTGGCACGCACGTTGAAGCCGATGATCAGCGCGCCCGACGCCTTGGCCAGCGTCATGTCGGCCTCGCTGATGCCGCCCACGCCGCTGTAGACCACGCGGGTCGCCACCTTGTCGGTGGAAAGCCGCTGCAGCGCGCCGGCCAGCGCCTCGGCCGAGCCCTGCACGTCCGCCTTGATGAGGACGGGCAGTTCCTTGGCCGTGCCCTCGCGGATGCCCTTGATCATCTCCTCGAGCGTGCCGCGGCCGCCCGCGACGCGGGCCAGCTGGTTCTGCCGGTCGCGACGGGCGCGGAAGTCGGCGATCTCGCGGGCGCGGGTCTCGCTCTCGACGACGTGGAACTCGTCGCCCGCCTGCGGCGTGCCGTCGAGACCCAGGACCTCGACCGGAACCGCGGGACCGGCGCTCTCCGTTTGGTTGCCGCGATCGTCCATGAGACGACGCACGCGACCCCACACGGCGCCGGCGACCAGCACGTCGCCCACCTTGAGCGTGCCGCGCTGGACCAGCACCGTCGCCACCGCACCGCGGCCCTGGTCGAGCTGCGCTTCGATCACGACGCCGTCGGCCGGCCGGGACGGATTGGCCTTGAGCTCGAGCACCTCGGCCTGCAGGAGGATCGCCTCCTCCAGCTTGTCGAGGTTGGTCTTCTTGGTCGCCGACACCTCGATCGACTGGATTTCACCGCCCAGCTGCTCGACCTGCACTTCGTACTGCAGCAGCTCGGTACGCACCTTGTCGGGATCGGCGCCGGCCTTGTCGATCTTGTTGATGGCGATGATCATCGGCGCGCCCGCAGCCTTGGCGTGGGCGATCGCCTCCCTGGTCTGGGGCATGACGCCGTCGTCGGCCGCCACCACCAGGACCACGATGTCCGTCACCTTGGCGCCGCGGGCGCGCATGGCGGTGAAGGCCTCGTGGCCCGGCGTGTCGAGGAAGGTGATCTTCTGGCTCGACGGCAGGGTCACCTGGTAGGCGCCGATATGCTGGGTGATGCCGCCCGCCTCGTGCGCCGCCACGTCGGTCGCGCGCAGGGCGTCGAGCAGCGACGTCTTGCCGTGATCGACATGGCCCATGATCGTGACCACCGGCGGCCGCGCCACCAGCGTCTCGGGGGCGTCCGCCGCCTCGGCAAGGCCGGTCTCCACATCGCCTTCGGCGACGCGCTTGGGCCGATGGCCCATTTCCGTGACGATGAGCTCGGCGGTGTCGGGATCGATCGCCTGGTTGATGGTCGCCATCACGCCCATGCGCATCAGCGCCTTGACGACGTCGGCGCTGCGCTCGGACATGCGCGAGGCGAGTTCCTGGACCGTGATGGATTCAGGGATCGTGACCTCGCGATAGACCTTCTGCTGGGCGGCGTCGTCGCCGTGCTCGCGGCGGCGGTCGCGCTCCAGGCGGCGGCGCATCTGCGCCGCAGATCTGCTGCGGAAATCGTTCTCGCCTTCGACCGCGCGACCGACGTCGATCTTGTCGGAGCGGCGCTTGGGGCCCTCGCGACGCGCGCCCGGCGGCTGCGGCAGGCGCTTGTTGATGGTCGGCCGCATCGGCGGCCGGCGCAGCGCCTGCTCGGTCGTCTGGCCGGCGCCCGGTGCGGGCGGGCGGCGGATGGGAGCGGGCGTCGTGCCGGGGGCCGCCTGCGCGCCGGTCTCGATCTCCTGGGCCTGGCGCGCGATCGTGGTCTGCGGCGAGGCGGTGGCCGCCTGGTCGAGGCGCTTCTGGACCAGCGCGTCGGCCTTGCGCTTGATCTCTTCCTCGGCCTTCTTGCGCGCCTCTTCTTCGACCAGGCGCTTCTTGTGCTCGTCGTCGGCCTTCTTGCGCGCCTCGTCCTCGACGGCGCGGCGGGCGGAATCCACGGCGGCGCGCTGGCGCGCGGCCTCGGCATCGCGGTTGGCGTCGACCAGGGCCCGCGTGCGGGCTTCCTTCTCTTCCTCGGTGAGCGTCTTCAGCACGATGCCGCGGGTCGGCCCGGTGCCGTCGGTCGGGGCCGGGCGCGTCGGCGTGAGCACGCGGGTCGCCGGCGCGCTGCTGCCGCCCAGCTTGAGAGTGCGCGCGGTCGGAGCCGCAGCCGGCGCTTCGGGCGCAGGCGCGGCTGTCGGCGCGGCGCCAGTCGTGGGACCAGCGCCGGTGCGCTTGACCGGCTTCTTGACCTCGACCGTCACCGCCCGCGTGCGCCCGTGCGAGAACTTCTGGCGCACCTGGGTCGCATCGCTCTTGCCCGCGGCGCCGGCTCGCGTCGTGGTCGAGAGGGTCAGCGGCTTGGTCGGCTTGGTCTCTTCTTTTTGTTCCGTCATATCGAGTGTTGTCCTTGGTCCGCTCCGGTCCGTCAACCGGCGCTGTTCAGTCGATAGGCGCGCCAGCGCGCCGCCCCGACCGCAATTCGTTGAATGAACTCACCACCTGCGTCGTCGCGGGCAACCGCCACATAAACCGCCTGCTCGCGGCCAAAGAGACCGCCCAGCGCCTCGGCATCGGCCAGACGCTCGAGCGGCAGGCCGCTTGCCTTGAGCTTGCCCAGGCCATCGCCCTGGGCCTCGTCGGCCACGATCAGCAGCCCGGCCCGTTGCCGGCCGATCATCTGCTCGACCTTGACGAAGCCCGCCACCGCCCGCCCCGCCCGGCGCGCCCGGCCGAGATCGGCGAGCGCCCGTTCCAGCAGAAGCCGCTCGACCCGCTCCGGCAGGTCGGCCGCCGGCCTCGCCGACGCGCGCGCCGCCTTGGCGAACAGGTTCTTGGCCACCGCCCGCTCGACCGCGGCCCGGCTCGCCTGCACCCACATGCCGCGCCCCGGCAGCCGGCGCGCCAGATCGGGCACGACGTCTGCCTCCGGCCCGACGACGAAGCGGATCATCCGCTCCGGCGCGCCCTCCTCGCCGGTCGCGATGCAGGTGCGCAACGGACCGGGTACGGCGGGTGCCGTGGGTTCGACTGGGTCATGGCGATGGCAAAGGCCAAGGGCTGCAGTCTCCGTTCAGGCCTTGGCCGCTTCGGCGGCCGCGGCATCCTCGGCCGCGAACCAGTGCTCGCGGGCCTTCATGATGATGGCGTTGGCGGTGTCGTTATCCATCGCGCCTTCGCCCACGATCTCGCGCAGTTCGTCGGAGGCGAGATCGGCGAGGTCGTCGCGCGTCTTCACGCCCTTCTCGCCCAGCGCCACGATCATCGGCAGGGTGAGGCCCTCCGTCCCGCGCACATCCTCGTCGACGCCCAGCTCCTCGAGGCGGCTGGCGAGCTCGGCATCGCGCTTCTCGATATATTCGCGGGCGCGACGCTGCAGCTCGGTGGCGATCTCCTCGTCGAAGCCCTCGACGCCGGCCAGGTCCTCGACCGCTGAATTCGGCGATGTCCTCGACCGCGCCGTACCCTTCGGCCACCAGGAGATGGGCGATGACGTCGTCGACATCAAGAGAAGCCTTGAAAAGCTCGGTGCGCTCGCGCGTTTCCTTCTGGCGGCGCTCGCTCTCCTCGGTCTCGGTCATGATGTCGATTTCCCAGCCGGTGAGCTGCGAGGCGAGCTTGACGTTCTGGCCGCGGCGGCCGATGGCGAGGCTCAGCTGATCGTCGGGCACGACGACCTCGGTCTTGTGCTTCTCCTCGTCCATCAGCACCTTGCTGACCTCGGCCGGGGCGAGCGCATTGACGATGAAGTTGGCGGTGTCGTTCGACCACGGGATGATGTCGACCTTCTCGCCCTGCAGCTCCTGCACGACGGCCTGCACGCGGCTGCCGCGCATGCCGACGCAGGCGCCGATCGGGTCGATCGAGCTGTCATGGCTCAGCACGGCGATCTTGGCGCGGCTGCCCGGATCGCGGGCGACGGCCTTGATCTCGATGATGTTGTCGTAGATTTCCGGCACTTCCTGCATGAACAGCTTGGCCATGAACTGCGGATGGCTGCGCGACAGGAAGATCTGCGGGCCGCGCGGCTCCTCGCGCACGTCGAAGATGTAGGCGCGCACGCGGTCGTTCACGCGCAGGCTTTCGCGCGGGATCGTCTCGTCGCGCCGGATCACGCCTTCGGCACGCTGCAGGTCGACGGTGATGTTGCCGTAGTCGACCCTCTTCACCACGCCCGACACGATCTCGCCGACGCGGTCCTTGAATTCCTCGTACTGCCGCTTGCGCTCGCTCTCGCGCATGCGCTGGGTGATGACCTGCTTGGCGGTCTGGGCGGCGACGCGGCCGAAGTCGATCGGCGGCAGCTCGTCGGTCAGGAAGTCGCCGACCTGGGCCTCGGGGTTGCGGCGCTGCGCCTCGACGAGCGGCACCTGCGTGTTCTCGTTCTCGACCGGGTCGGCGACCTGCATGTAGCGCAGGAGCTTGATCTCGCCCGTCTTGCGGTCGATCTCGGCGCGGATGTCGTGCTCCAGTCCGTACTTGGCGCGGCCGGCCTTCTGGATGGCCTGTTCCATCGCCTCGAGCACTTCCTCGCGTTCGATGCCCTTCTCGCGGGCGACCATGTCGGCGACCTGCAGCATCTCCAGGCGCGGGATATCGGCAGTCGTTGCCATTTCTGTGTTCCTCTCTTGCGATTCGTCTAGTGGGCCTGGCTCGCGCCCTGCTGGGCGAGCCGGTGTTCTTCGATCAACGCGTCGGTTATTTCGAGCTTGGCCCGGGAGACCGACGACAGCGGCACGTCGGTCTCCTTGCCGTCTTCGAGGCGCAGCTTCACCACGTCACCCTCGAGACCAAGGAGCGTTCCCTTGAAGCGGCGGCGGCCCTCGACCGGCTCGGCGGTCTCGAGCCGGGCCAGGTGACCCGCCCAGCGGGCATAATCCTTGGGCCGGGTCAGCGGCCGGTCGATGCCGGGCGAGCTCACCTCGAGGGTATAGGTGCCGGGAATCGGATCCTCGACGTCGAGCACCGCCGAGAGCGCGCGCGACAGCAGGGCACAGGACTCGACGTCCATCGGCCGGCCGTCGGCCGGCTCGATCATGATCTGCAGCGTGCCGCCGCCCTTGCTCATGGCGACGCGAACCAGCTCGTAGCCCATGCCGACGATGGTCGGGGCGACGATGTCTTCGATTCGATGCAGCAATTCGGTCACGCGGGCCTGATTTCTCGACAGTTTGGGCCGGCGGGCATGATGCAAATGAAAAGAGCGGGTTTTTGGCCCACTCTTTTGTTTGGTTCGTCCCGCGAACCCGATGAGGATGGCGCGGATATAGGCGCAGTCCTGCCAACTGGCAAGAGAATCCGGCGCGTTTCCGTGCAAAGGCAGCGACGCGCAAGATAATTCTTGCGCTCCGGTAAAGGGCCCCCGAAATATTCTTAGCCTGGTGGGCGACTTAAGAGAAAATCCCTTCTATTTCAAATACTTGCAGGGCGGCGGCGCAGGCGCAGGAAGGCCGGCCGGCCGGCCAGCATTTTTTTTTCGTAACGCGTCGCGGGCCAGTCTGCCGGCCGGCCGCGCCAGTCGGACGGGCGCTCGGCCAGCCAGTCGAAGGCCGGATGGGTGCAGGCATGCTCGACCATCCAGGGCAGGTAGCTCGGATCGTCGGTCGCAAGCCGGAGCTCCGCCCCGGGAATCATCAGATCGGCCAGCACATCGAGGGTCTCGCGCTGCACGAAGCGGCGCTTGTGATGGCGGGTCTTGGGCCACGGATCGGGAAACAGCACGAAGACGCGCGACAGCGAGCGGGCCGGCAGGGCGGCCATGACGAAGCGGGCATCGTCGGTGAACAGCCTGATGTTGGTCGGGCCGGCGCGCTCGATATGGGCGAGGCATTTGGCGACGCCGTTCATGTAGGGCTCGCAGCCGATCAGCCCGACCGCGGGATGCTGCTCGGCCTGCCAGACGAGGTGCTCGCCCGACCCGAAGCCGATCTCCAGCCACACGCCGTCGGCCGGCAGTGTGCCGCCGAACGCCTCGGCGAGATCGATCTTGGCCGGTTGGCTGGCATTCTCGGCCGGCAGCACGAGCGCGAGGCGGGGCAGCAGCGTGTCGAGCAGCGACTGCTGCCCGGCCCGCAATTTCTTGCCCCGGCGACGACCGTGCAGCGTCCGTCGACGGGCGTCGTCCATAGGCGTCCGGCCTTACATGATCACGTCGATCAGGTACGGGCCCTTTTGCGACATGGCGTAGGTGAGCTGCTTGGTGAGCTCCTCGAGATTGTGCGCCTTGCCGCCCGGCACGCCCATGCTCTTGGACATCATCGAGAAGTCGAGCGTCGGACGGTCGAGCGTCAGCATGTCGATGGCACGCGGGCCGGGATTGGCCGCGCCGACATCGGCGAGCTGGCTGTAGAGGATGTTGTAGGAGCGGTTGGAAAAGATCATCACGCAGACATCGAGGTTCTCGCGCGCCATCGTCCACAGCGACTGGATCGTGTACATCGCGCTGCCGTCGCCGATCATGGCGATCACCTTGCGATCGGGGCAGGCAACCGCGGCGCCGACGGCGACGGGTCCACCGAAGCCGATCGAGCCACCCATGTTGTTCAGCCAGTCGTGCGGCGGGGCGCCGGCGCTGAACGGGAAGAAGCCACGGCCCGTCGTCACCGATTCGTCGACCACGATCGCGCCTTCGGGCATCGTGGCGCCGAGCGCCTGGCCGAGGCCATCGAGCGTGAACTTGCCGGTCGGGCGATCGGGACGGCTGGGTTGCGCGACACCCGCCGGCTTTTCATTCAACGCACCGAGCTCGGCCGCCAGCGCCTCGAGCGACGCCAGCGGATCGCCGTCGACCGGACAGAGCGTCGAGATCTCGCACCCTTCCGGCGACAGCACGGAGGGCTTGCCGGGATAGGCGAAGAAGGCATAGGGCGCCTTGGCGCCGCACAGCACCATCTGCTTGGTGCCCTTGAGCTGGGCCTGGGCGTTCTCGATCACGAAGTGCAGACGCAGCACCGGCACGCGGCCCGCACCGCGCTCGATGCGCGCCGTGCCGCCGGCGCCCTGCACCTTGCAGCCGGTCTTGGCGGCGATCTTGCCGGCAAGCTCCAGTCCCCTGGCGCGCAGCGCGCGGCCGCCGATGAACAGCATCGACGACTGGCCGCTCTTCAGCGCCTTGGCGGCCGCGACCACGGCCTCGTTGGCGGGCTTCTGCGGCGGCGGCGTGTCGGGCGTCTCGGCGGCGCCTTCGGCCTCGGTCCAGGCGGTGTCGGCGGGAAGGATGAGGGTCGCGATCTGTCCCGGCGCCACGCGCGCGGCCTGGATCGCGGCGGCGCCGTCGGTGGCCACGGTCTTGGCCGTGGGCGAGGTCTTCACCCAGTGCGAGAAGGGCCGCGCGATTCCTTCGATGTCGGCGGTGAGCGGCGTGTCGTACTTGATGTGATAGAGCGCGTGCTCGCCCACGATATTGACGATGCCCGAGCCCGCCTTCTTGGCGTTGTGCAGGTTGGCCGCCGCATTGGCGAGGCCGGGACCGAGATGCAGCAGGGTCGAGGCCGGCTTGTCGGTCATGCGGTAGTAGCCGTCGGCGGCGCCGCTGCACACGCCCTCGAACAGGCCGAGCACGCAGCGCATGCCTTCGACCCGGTCGAGCGCGCCGACGAAGTGCATCTCCGACGTGCCGGGATTGGCGAAACAGACCTCGACGCCGCCTTTGACCAAGGTCCGAACCAGACTTTCCGCTCCGTTCATCACCGCCCCCGAACGCTATTTGAATCTAAGGAGCGGCACCCTAGGGCAGACGCTCGGCGAACCCAAGTCTTTGCGATTCCTAGAGAATTCCGAAAGTCGAATGTTCTCTCTTTATTCTCAAGGGTTTGTTCAGTATACTTGAACCAATATTTCAGTTCTTAAGAACGAAAGTCTAATTTCCATGAGCCATTCGGTCCCCTCCGAGAGCTCGGCCATCGACACAACCTTCCTTGTCGGCACCGACCTCGTCGAATTCGATCGCCACGACCTGCCGATCTATCAGACGCCCGAAACGAGATGGGCCGAAGCCTGCTTCGACGAGCCGTCGTATGGCGCGCCGCTCGACCGTGTGTTCGGCGAACCGGGTGACATCCACATCGATGGCATCCCCGGCGAGGAACAACAGGCCGCCATCACGACGATGCTGGGCGAGGACCCGCTTGTCGCGCTTGCCGCGCTCTCCGACGGGCTGGTCCTGCCAGGCTCGGAGCTGGCGGCGGCGCCGGACATCGCAACAGGCTTCGATATCGGCGGCGATTCCCATGCCGTCGGTCATGCCGTGGTCCATCTGCACGACGGTTTTGGCTGGGACATCGCCGGCACCGACTGGACGTTCGACTTCCACGCCTGAGCGCAAACGCTTTCGGGAATCACACGCGGTCCCGCCTTCTATAGCGCCTTGAGGAACGCCACGATGTCGCTTTTCTCGGCATCGGTGAGGGTGTCGCTGACGCCGGCTTTCCTGCGATAGGCATCCGTCATCAAGGGTACAGCGCCGTAAGACATCGCGTTCACGGCTTCCTCGAGAGTCTTGAAGCGGCCGTCGTGAAAATACGGCGCGGTCTTGGAGGCCGAGCGCAACGAGGGCGCCTTGAAGTTGCCGCCACTGCCGACATCCTCGACCCCCTTGCTGTCGTATGAAGGCGGCTCATGGCAATTCGTGCAGCCGCCCTTGCCGGCGAACAACGCGTAGCCGCGCTTGACGGCAGGCGGCGCGGTATCGTTGGGGACGCCGTCGTCGCCGAGGAAGGGTGCAGGTCCATAAGGCAGCGAGCGCGTGTAGCCAGCCAGCGCGTCGATCGTCTGCTTTGTCGGCTCGGCGCCCTTCATGCGGTTGACGATCATGTCGCGGATGCTGTTCTCGAGCGTCGACACGTTGCCCGCCCACGACCAGCCGGCTTGGCGGTCACCTGCTCCCCACAGAGTGGGCGTCTTGCGGCCCGCGGGATCGCCGGCGGCCACGACCTGGAGACCGATATAGGTTTTGTTGTCGGTGTGACCGGCCGGATGGCAGGAAGCGCAGGAATGCTGGCCGCCGCCCGACAATCGGGGGTCGTTGAACAGGGCGCGACCGTTGGCGATCAGCGCTGGGTTGGTCTGGGCGAGGGCAGTTAGCGGCAGCAAGATCAGCGCCATCACGACAACCGGGCATCTCATCGGAACCCCGCCCGCGTGTTCGACTACCCCTCGACCTTACGTCGCGCCTCCTCCGGTCGCAAGGCTAGGCGGCGTCGCCCAGCTCGAGCTGCACGAGGTTCACCCAGTAGGCGGCGCCCGTCGTCAGGATCTCGTCGTTGAAATCGTAGAGCGGCGAATGGACGTTGTGGCAGCCGCCCTCCTCGGTGCCGCCGTTGCCGATCATGATGTAGGCGCCGGGCTTCTTCTCCAGCATGAAAGCGAAGTCCTCCGCACCGGAGATCGGCGGCGTGTTGGGCTCGACGTTCTCGCGGCCCACCGTCAGCGCCGCCGCCTCGACCGCGATCGAGGTCTGCTCGAGGGCGTTGACCAGGGCGGGATAGCGCCGGAAATATTTGCTCTCCGCCGTGCAGCCGCCGGCCTGCGCGATGCCCGCCGCCAGCTCGGCCAGGCGGCGCTCCAGCAGCGCGCGTATCGCAGGAGAGAAGCTGCGCGCGGTGCCTTTGACCAGCACCTCCGACGGGATGACGTTGGGCGAGCCCGCGGTACCGCCCGCGATATGACCGACGCTCAGCACCGCGGCCTGGCTGGGCGGCACGTTGCGCCCGATGATGCCCTGCACCGCGACAATGAACTGCGCGGCGACGTAAGTCGGATCGGTGCCGCGGTCGGGCATGGCGCCGTGGCCGCCGGTGCCCTTGAAGGTGACCTCCCAGCTGTCGGAGGAGGCCAGCATGGCGCCGGAACGGATGGCGAAGCGGCCGGTCGGGATGCCCGGCATGTTGTGCATGCCGTAGACGACGTCGCAGTTGAACCTGTCGAACAGGCCCTCCTCGATCATCACCCGCGCGCCGCCCAGTCCTTCCTCGGCGGGCTGGAAGATGAAATGCACGGTGCCGGCGAAATCCGGCGCCGCCGCCAGATGCTTGGCCGCACCCAGCAGCATGGTGGTGTGCCCATCGTGGCCACAGGCATGCATCTTGTTGGCGTTCACCGAGGCGTACGCCAACTCGGTCTTTTCCTGCAGGTGCAGCGCATCCATGTCGGCACGCAGCCCGATCGTCTTCTGGCCCGGCCGCGTGCCCTTGAGCGTGCCGACCACGCCGGTCTTGGCCAGCCCGCGATGGACCTCGATGCCCCAGGATTGCAGCTTGCCGGCCACGATCTCGGAGGTGCGCTCCTCCTCGAAGGCGGTCTCCGGATGTTGGTGGATGTCGCGGCGGATGGCGGTGAGATGGGCGTGGTCGCCGGCCAAGAGATCGGGCGTGAAGCGGGTCATGGTCTTCCTTCTGTAGGAGGCAAGACTAGCCGCCCAGCCGAGGGCGCGTCGAGCAAAGCCGGTATCAGCAATCTAACAGGCTGAGCTGCGCCTCGAAGCGCCCTGCCCGCACGTCCTGCCGCGCTGCCGGGTCGAGCGGCCGGCCCTGAAGGAGGTGGCGCCGGGCCAGCGAAGCGCCTGTCACCTGAACGACGCCTGGGCTATATACCGGGGCCCGGTCCGCAGCGGGTCGCAAAGAGGGGAACTTCGCATGACCTACCGGCTATGGTGGACCGTCGGCTACACCTGCACTTCCGAGCGCCAGTTCCTCGCCACGAAGCCGCGCCTGCTGCCGGC
Source organism: uncultured Alphaproteobacteria bacterium (assembly GCA_963843185.1). Classification (GTDB taxonomy): domain Bacteria; phylum Pseudomonadota; class Alphaproteobacteria; order Reyranellales; family Reyranellaceae; genus Reyranella. The sequence continues at coordinate 583,151 of CAWJJJ010000015.1, read as the reverse complement.
CGTCTACGAGATCCTGGACGATGCGCTGCGCCGGGCCAACCAGGTCGGCCGGGCGGGCGGCGTGGCGTGGCTGATCGAGGGCGACGACAAAACGCGGCTCGAGCGCGGCCTGATCGAAGCCACGCTGCGCAAGCGCGGCCACGAGCTGGAAGTCCAGGCGCCGACCCTGGACCGCCGCGAGCGGCCGGCGCGGCGGGAGTAGGCCGCTCCGCGGCGCGGGAGTAGCGCCCAGCGGCGCGACGCGCTAAATCCGCGCCGCCATGATTTTATTTCCGGCGATCGACCTCAAGGACGGCAAGTGCGTGCGCCTGCTGCGCGGCGACATGAAGCGCGCAACGGTGTTCAACGACAGCCCGCCGGCCCAGGCCAAGGCCTTCGCCAATGCCGGCTGCGAATGGCTGCACCTGGTCGACCTCAACGGCGCCGTCGAGGGCCATCCGGTCAACCGCGCGGCGGTCCAGAGCATCCTCGCCGAAGTCGCGGTCCCTGCCCAGCTGGGCGGCGGCATCCGCACCATCGAGAGCATCGCCCAGTGGTTCGATGCCGGCATCAAGCGGGTGATCCTGGGCACTGTCGCGGTCAAGGAGCCGGGGCTGGTGAAGGCCGCCTGCAAGCAGTGGCCGGGCCAGATCGCGGTCGGCATCGACGCCCGCGAGGGCATGGTAGCGGTCGACGGCTGGACCAAGCAGAGCACGGTGCGCGCGCTCGACCTCGCCTTGCGCTTCGAGGATGCCGGCGTCGCGGCCATCATCTACACCGACATCGATCGCGACGGCGCCATGGGCGGCGTCAATGTCGACGCCACGATCACGCTCGCCCAGCACCTCACCACGCCGGTGATCGCCTCGGGCGGCGTGAGCTCGCTCGACGACCTCCGGGAACTCCGGCCGGCCGAGGAATACGGCATCGTGGGCGCCATCGTCGGCCGCGCGCTCTACGACGGCCGGGTGACGGTGCCGGACGCCATCCGCGTGCTGAAGGGCGAGTGAGCGCCGTGCTGAAGGTCCGCATCATCCCCTGCCTCGACGTCCACAATGGCCGCGTGGTGAAGGGCGTGCAGTTCGTCGATCTGCGCGACGCCGGCGATCCGGTGGAGCAGGCGCGGGTCTACGACCAGGCCGGCGCCGACGAGCTCACGTTCCTCGACATCACGGCGAGCCACGAGAACCGCGACACCATCCTCGACGTGGTCGGCCGAACGGCGGAACAATGCTTCATGCCGCTGACCGTGGGCGGCGGCGTACGCGCCGTCGAGGACATCCGCCGCCTGCTGCTGGCCGGCGCCGACAAGGTCGCGATCAATTCCGCCGCGGTGGCGCGGCCCGAATTCGTGCGCGAAGCCGCCAAGAAATACGGCGACCAGTGCATCGTGGTATCGATCGACGCTCGCCAGACCATGCCCGGCAAATGGGAAGTCTTCACCCATGGCGGCCGCAAGGGCACCGGGCTGGACGCCATCGACTGGGCACGTCGCATGACGGAATCGGGCGCGGGCGAGATCCTGATCACCTCGATGGACCGCGACGGCACGAAGTCGGGCTTCGACCTCGCCCTCATCCGCGCGGTATCGGACGCCGTGCCGGTGCCGGTAGTGGCCTCGGGCGGCGTCGGCACGCTCGATCACCTGGTCGAGGGCATCACCAGGGGCGGCGCCTCGGCCGTGCTCGCCGCCTCGATCTTCCATTTCGGCGAATTCACCATCGCCCAGGCGAAGGAACGTTTGGCCCTGGCCGGCGTTCCTATCCGACAAATCTCGCGCGCGCCGTGATTTTGGCGTAGAATTGTTACAGCGCTCGTTCAAGAAGCGCTTTCAAGATCGCGTTTCGATCGCCCGTCCCCCGGGCGGCGGAGTTTCCCCTCGGATGGCCAAGAAAAAGAAAGCCAAGAACAAGGCGCGCAAGAACCAGCGCCAGAACGGTCTCGCGACCGCGGACGAGCATGTGCTCGACCGTCTTTATGTCGTGATCGACAGCCGCAAGGGCGCCGATCCCGAAACCTCCTACACCGCCCGCCTGTTCAGCCGCGGCCGCCAGCAGATCGCCAAGAAGCTGGGCGAGGAAGCGGTCGAAGCGCTGATCGAAGGCATTCGCGGCGACAAGCCCAAGCTCGTGGGCGAGAGCGCCGACATGCTCTATCACCTGCTGACCCTGTGGGCCTCGCTCGGCGTGAAGCCCAAGGCGGTATGGACCGAGCTGGCGCGCCGCGAGGGCCTGTCGGGCATCGCCGAGAAGGCCGCCCGCAGGCGGTGACGGCCGCGACGGCGCGCACGCTTTTCAAGCGGCCGCGCCTGGGCTAGCCAAGACGGTCCGGTTCGGAGTCCGTCATGCCCGCCTACGATCGCAACAACATCTTCGCGCGCATCCTGCGCGGCGAGTTGCCGTGCAAGAAGGTCTACGAGGACGCGTTCGCGCTCGCCTTCCACGACATCCATCCGCTGGCGCCGGTGCATGTGCTGGTGATCCCCAAGGGCGAGTACGTGTCGCAGGCCGATTTCTGCGCCCAGGCGCCGGCCGAGCTGGTCACGGGCTTCTGGCGGGCGGTGGCGAAGGTCGCCCAGGACCTCGGCCTCGAGCCCGAGGGCTATCGCATCGTCGCCAACCATGGCCCCAACGGCGGCCAGCTGGTGTTCCACTTCCATGTCCATGTCTTCGGCGGCCGGCCGATGAGCCATCGCATGGGCAACATGCCGCGCCCCGGCGACAAGGAGGGCGACAAGGAATGATCGGTCGCCGCGCGCTTCTGGCGGCCGGCCTCCTGGCGCCTCTCTCCGCGCAGGCGCAGGGCCAGGACAAGGGCAAGGGCTTCTATGCCAGCGGCACGAAGCAGCGCGCCGTGCGCTTCGCCGGCGGCGACGCGGCCACGCTGGCCGGCACCTTGCTGCTGCCGATCAAGAGCGAGCTGCAGAAGGTGCCGGGCGTGGTGCTGGTGGCGGGCAGCGGACCGACCGACCGCGACGGCAACAACCCGCTCGCGCCCGGGCGCATCGACGTCCTGAAGCAGATCGCCCAGGTGCTGGCCGAGGCCGGGATCGCCACCCTGCGCTACGACAAGCGCGGCATCGGCGAATCGACGCCGCGCCCACGCGGCACGCTGGGCGAGCAGGAGCGCTTCTTCTCGTGGGACAATTTCGTCGGCGACGTCGCCGCGGCGCACGGCGAGCTGGTTAAGCACGACGAGATCAAGTCCTACGCCACGGCGCTGTTGGGCCACAGCGAGGGCGGACTGCTGGCGCTGGCCGCCGCGCCAACCATCACGCGGAACCGGCCGCACGGCCTGGTGCTGGCGGCGACGCCCGGCCGGAAGCTCGGCGAGATCGTGCCCAACCAGATCGCCCGCGGCGCGCCCAACCTTCTCGCAAGCGCCGAGCGCACGATGAACGCGATCCAGGCCACGGGCCATGTCCCGCCGGACACGCCGCGCGAGCTGGAGGCGCTGTTTCCGGCCTATGGCGGCCCGTTCCTGCAGCGCCTGCTGGCGTTCGATCCGGCACAGGCGCTGCTCGATCTCGACCTGGCGTGCCTGGTCCTGCAGGGCGCCGCCGACCGGCAGATCGTGCCGATGGCGGACGTCCAGCCGCTGATCGACGCCTTGCGCAAGCGCAGCGCCCCCGGCGAGGCGGTGATCGTCGCCGGCGTCAGCCACAATCTCAAGCTCGTGTCGTGGCCGACCGATCCCGGTTTCGGCGGACCGCTGGCGCCGGCGATCGCGGCCAAGCTCGACGGGCTGGCTGGTCCCGATGCTGGGTGCTTGATCGGGCCCGGAAGCGGGCCGATCATCACGCCATGAACGGAGGAACGACATGGCCGTGACGGTACGCGCGGTGACGCCTTCGGTCGGCGCCGAAATCTCCGGCGTCGATCTCAGGCGCTTGAGCGATTCTGATTTCGCCGCGATCGAGCGCGCCTGGACGGCCCATTCGATGATCCTGCTGCGCGGCCAGCAGCTCAGCGACGACGACCTGCTGGCTTTCAGCCGGCGCTTCGGCGAGCTCGACCCGCCGCCCAACCAGGAGCGCGGCCGCATCAGCCCGCCGGGCTATCCGGACGTCTATGTCGTGTCCAACGTGCTCGATGCCAAGGGCGATCCGATCGGCGCGCTGGGGGCGGGCGAGGCGGCCTGGCACACCGACATGAGCTATCTCGACACGCCGCCCGACGCGTCGATGCTCTATTCGCTGGAGATTCCCCCGAGCGGCGGCAACACCTGGTTCTGCGGCATGCAGGCCGCCTGCGATGCCCTGCCGGCCGAGCTCCGGCGCAAGATCGAGGGCCGGCGCATCAAGCACGACGGCACCTACAATTCGGGCGGTTACCTGCGCCAGGGCGTGACGCCCAGCGACGATCCCATGGCCGCACCCGGCGCCTGGCATCCGGCGATCCTGAAGCATCCGGGCAACGGCCGCGCCACGCTCTATCTCGGGCGGCGGCGCAATTCCTACATCGAGGGCCTGTCGCGCGACGACTCCGATGCGCTGCTGGCGGCGCTGTGGGCGCACACGATCGAGCCGCGCTTCCTCTACCAGCATGTCTGGAAGCTGGGCGACCTCGTGATGTGGGACAATCGCTCGACCATGCACCGCCGCGAGCCGTTCGACGGCGAGGCGCGGCGCATCATGCATCGCACCCAGATCAAGGGTACGCTGAAGCCGGTGGCCTTCGCGGCCTGAACCAACAAGAACAATCCGGAGGAACCAATGCGGCGCCAGAAGAAGTTCTATGCCTGGGGCTATGCCGACGAGGACCTGTCGCCGGAAGAGATCAAGCCGTGGGAGGCCGAGATCGCCCAACGCTACGGCTTGAACGGCTTCGACGTCACGCCGCCGCCCAAGCCCGAGGAGATCACGCTGCGCGCGCCGCGCGTTGCCGTGCCGCAGGCGCTGCAGTCGATCGTGCGCACCGACCACCTGACGCGGCTCGAGCACAGCTACGGCAAGGCGGGCTTCGACACGCTCCGCATGTTCATGCGCTCGGTGCCCAATCCGCCCGACGCGGTGGCCTTTCCCGAGAACGAGCAGGACATCGTGCGCGTGCTCGACTGGTGCGACCGGATCGGCGCCAAGGCGATCCCCTATGGCGGCGGCTCGTCGGTGGTGAAAGGCATAGAACCGTCGGCGGCGTTCGAGAAGGTCGTCACCATCTCGATGCGCGAGATGGACAAGGTGCTGGAGGTCGACGCCACGAGCCTCGCCGCGCGCATCCAGGGCGGCATCTATGGGCCGGCCATCGAGGACCAGCTGCGCGACACGCCCTTCACCATGCGCCATTACATGCAGGCCTATCGCTGCTCGACCCTGGGCGGCTGGATCGCCACGCGCTCGGGCGGCCACTACGCCACGCTCTACACCCACATCGACGATTTCGTCGAAAGCACGCGGGTGGTGACGCCCGCCGGCACGCTGGAATCGCGCCGCCTGCCGGGCTCCGGCGCCGGGCCCAGCCCGGACCGCATGTTCATCGGCTCCGAGGGAATCCTGGGCATCATCACCGAAGCCTGGGTGCGGCTGCGCAAGAAGCCGACGTTCCGCGCCTCGGCCTCGGTGCGCTTCAAGAACTTCTTCGACGGCGCCGACGCGGTGCGCGACATCACCCAGGCCGGCCTCTATCCCGCCAACTGCCGGCTGCTCGAGGCGCGCGAGGCGCTGCCCGGCATCCCGTGGAGCAGCGAGGAGGCCGTCCTCGTGCTGGCCTTCGAATCGGCCGACCATCCGCTCGACGCCTGGATGGCGCGCGCGCTGGAGATCTGCCGCGACCATGGCGGCGTGGCCGACGCAGTCCGGCGACGACGAGAACGCCCATCGCTCGGGCGCGGCCGGCGCCTGGCGCAACAAGTTCATCCGCGCGCCGCACTACGGCGAGCATGCCGCGGCGCGCGGCATCCTGAGCTCGACCTTCGAGACCGCGATGACCTGGGAGCGCGTCCCCGATTTCCATCGCAAGGTCACGGCGATCGCCCATGACACGATCAGGCGCGTGACGGGGCGCGACGGCACGGTCACCTGCCGCTTCACCCACGTCTATCCCGACGGGCCCTGCCTCTACTTCACCTTCGGCGGCATCCTCGACAAGTCCAAGGCGCTCGAGCAGTTCATGGAGGTGCTGTCGACGTGCACGGCGGCCACCGTGGCGAACGGCGGCACGACCACGCATCACCACGCCGTCGGCCGCTTCCACCGGCCGTTCTACGACAAGCAGCGGCCCGAGCTGTTCGCCCGCGCGCTGCGCGGCGCCAAGCGCGAGCTCGATCCCAAGGGGATGATGAATCCCGGCGTGCTGATCGATCCTTAGGACCTGCCGTGATCGCTCCTGACACGACGCTGTCAGGAGGAAGTGTTTATAGCACCGCGCCAACCGGACTTGACGGCACTTATCACTACTGCTGTGGCGGTAGTCGGTGCCTGAAGCGAGCATGGCATTGAGAACGACGACGAGCTTCCTGGCGGTGGCGATGATGGCGGTCTTGACGGATTTGCCTGCTGCTTGGAGGCGCTCCCGGAAGTGGATGAACTGCGGAGACCGGCGCGACGCCTGGAGGGCTGCGAGATAGAGGATGGTCCTGACGATCGGGCGGCCGCCGCCGATGGATCGAGGGCCTGAGCGCCTTCCACTGTCGCGCGCGATCGGAGCGAGGCCGGCAAGTGCGGCGATGCTGCGCCGGTCGATCTGGCCAAGCTCGGGCAACTCGGCAATGAGGGTAGCGGCAACGATGGGACCAACGCCTGGCGCGGTCCGGAGCCGCCGTTCAATGGCAGCCAGCTCGGGGTCGGCCGTTACGAGATCGGTCATCCGCGCCTCGATCTTTGCAATCCGGCGATCGAACATGGCGATGACGCCGCGAATGTCGGCGTGCGCTACTGGGTCCGCGGTCTGCTGGAGGCGGGTGGCTTCCTGCTTACGCATCTCGACAAGCTGGCGCCGGCGGGTCGCCTGCGCCTGGAGCGCGCGGCGTTCTGGCGGCAGCGGCTGGGTCGGAGCGGGTGTCAATCGGGCGCCCAGTTCGGCGAGCATGCGTGCATCGACACGGTCGGTCTTGCCGATGACGCCCATCGCCCTGGCGAAGTCGCGCGCCTGCCGCGGGTTGATGCGACTGAAGCGGACCTGCGCGGATTCGAGCGCGTCACGCAACTGGTGATCGTAGCCGCCACTGGCCTCGAACACGACCCAGGCTCCCTCCTTGGCGCAACGGGCACCGAAGGAACGTACTGCCGCGTGCGAGTTGTTGATCCGTGTCGCCCCGCGGCTGGCATGGTGGATGTCGAGCCAATCCTTCGCGACGTCGACGCCGACGAAGATCTGGTCTGTCATGATCCCGCTCCGTCCTGCGGGTATGCTCGAGCATCCCCAGTCACTGTTCAGCTGACGATCAGTCCAACGCTCCCAATCCGACAAGCGGCACGGAACCCAGGAGGCTCGCGATACCGTCCGCGCGCGGAGCGTAAGCGATTTGCGACAGACAGGAGGCTCGCATGCTGACGAATTGGATCTCGCCCGACTCTCTTGCCAACCTGAACGACGGCTTCGTCGTTGCCATCATGCTCGAGGCAAAGGAGGGCGAGGCGGAGGCGCTTGCCGACATCCTGCGGGTCATGACCGCGCCGACGATGGCGGAGCCGGGGGTCAAACTCTTTCTGCCCTACCGGTCGCCGACGAACAGCTCGCTGTTCTTCGTCTTCGAGCTCTATGTCAACGAGGCCGGATGGGCGGCGCACGAGGCGACCGACCACTTCAAGACGGCGGTCAAGGAGCTGCTGCCGCGGGTGACGCGGCGCGAGCGCGTGCCCTTCATTCCCTTCCTGTAGGTTTGCGCGGAGAATCGCCCTTGCGCCACACGGACGGCGAGGCGGAGAATGGATCACAATCAGGTCCATTGCCGCTGCGAGAGGCGCGCGATGTATACGCTTTTCATGATTATCGGCGCCGTTGTCATCCTCGTTGCGGGTATCCCGGCGCTTGAGCTTCTCATGAATTGGATTCGCCCCCTCACGCCCGAGCAGGAAGAGCGACGCCGGCGACTCCGCGAGGCCCGCAGAAGCTTCGATAGATTCCGGTGGTAGGGGCGAGCGACATCTCACCAACCTTCACGCCGCCATCGCCTGGCGCGGCTGCGGGCGGCGGTAGCTCAGCGCCTCGGCGATGTGCAGGCGGCGCACGGCATCGGCGCCGTCGAGGTCGGCCAGGGTGCGGGCCACGCGCAAGGTGCGGTGCCAGGCACGGGCCGACAGGCCGAGGCGTTCGGCCGCCCGGGTGAGCAAGGCGCGGCCCTCGGCGTCGGGCTCGGCGATGGCGGCCAGCAGCGCGCCGTCGGTGTCGGCGTTGCAGCGCGGTTTCAGCCAGCCGCGCGCCCGCTCGGCCAGCAGGCCGGCCGTTTGATCGGGCTCGACGGCCAAAAGCTTGCCCTTGCGGTCGAGCTCGGCCAGGCGCTCGCGCTGGACGGCGCGTGCCGCGGCGACGCGGGCCGCGACATCGGCCGAGCCTTCGGCCGGCGGCGGCAGGGCGAGGTCGGCCGAGCTCACCGGCGGCACGTCGATGCAGAGATCGATGCGGTCGAGCAACGGGCCCGAGAGCTTGCCCTGGTAGTCGAGCCCGCAGCGCGGGGCGCGGCCGCAGGCGCGGTTGGGCTCCATGAGATGGCCGCAGCGGCAGGGATTCATCGCCGCCACGAGCTGGAAGCGCGCGGGATAGGTGACGTGGGCATTGGCGCGCGCCACCGTCACGCGGCCCGATCTCGAGCGGCTGGCGCAGCGCTTCCAGGGTGGCGCGGTTGAATTCCGGCAGCTCGTCCAGGAACAGCACGCCATGATGGGCGAGCGAGACCTCGCCCGGCTTGGCGCGCAGGCCGCCGCCGACCAGCGCCTGCAGGGTCGCCGAATGGTGCGGGTCGCGGAAATTGCGCCGGCGGCTCAGCTTGCCCTCGCCGAGGTCGCCCGCCAGCGAGCGCACCATCGAGGCTTCGAGCGCCTCCTCCGGCTCGAGCGGCGGCAGGATGCCGGGCAGGCGCGCCGCCAGCATCGACTTGCCCGAGCCGGGCGGGCCGATCATCAGCAGGTTGTGGCCGCCGGCGGCGGCCAGTTCGAGCACCCGCTTGGCGCTCTCCTGGCCCTTGATCTCGGCCAGGTCGGGATAGCGTGCGCGATCCTCGGCGATCAGCGCCTGCGGCGCGGGCAGGACCTGCTGGCCGCGCAGATGGTTGATCAGCGCCAGCAGCGAGGGCGCGGCGATGATCGGCGGCCGCTCGACACCGTCGCCGGTCTCGTCGGCAGAGTCGAAACCACCCCATGCCGCCTCGCCGCCGCACACCGCGGGGCAGATCACGCCGCGCCCCGCCGCCTGGGCCGCGATCGCCGCCGGCAGCACGCCGGGCACGCGCGACAGCGATCCGTCGAGCGCCAGCTCGCCCAGCACGACGAAGCCCGCGATGCTCTCGCGCGGGATCACGCCCATGGCGGCCAGCAGGCCGAGCGGCGATCGGCAGGTCGTAGTGGCTGCCTTCCTTGGCGAGGTCGGCCGGCGACAGATTGACGGTGATGCGCTGCGGCGGCAGCGCCAGGCCCAGCGCCCGGAACGCGGCGCGCACCCGCTCGCGGCTTTCGCCCACCGCCTTGTCGGCCAGCCCGACCATGGCGAAGGCGAGGTTGCCCGGCGCGACCAGCACCTGCACATCGACCGGCAGGACGTCGATGCCCTGGAATGCCACGGTCCGGACCCTTGCCTGCATGTCGTTCTCCAGTCTTCCGCCGGGAACAATCATAGATTTTTTTTTTTTTTTTTTTTTTTTTTCTTTTTCTTTTTTTTTCTTTTCTCTTCTTCTTAGTCGCACTTCCGCGTCCGTTTGCCGCATTCGGAGCGGGATCCGCTGAGCACCACCGCCCTGCGCAGTGCTACGCCTGCCGCGCCTTCACGTCGTATTGCTCATCTTTGGCAGCCACCTTGCGCTGCATCTGTGGCTTCAGGTGTCCACTCTGTGCCCAGCGAGGCTCAGCCCGCCATTCGCGCGCTGCGGGCTCCATGGCGCTTGGCTCTCACCATCGCTCGCCGCTGCCGTGCCGCGGCCCGCTCGGGTTTGGCGTCGTGGGCCGGGCTATTCGGCCGCGCCGAGGCTCCGACCGGGACGCGAGGCCGGCAGCGGCATCGTTCGTTGGTGGGCGCGGGGCGGGTTCGCTCGTCTTGCGGGGCGCCGCCGCGTGCGATCGGCGCGGACGTGCCAGGGCGCACCGGAGCGCGTACGGGGCGGGTCGCGCCAGGCGTCCGGCGGGCGGGCGGTCACGCACTCGCTCTCTCGTGTGCGCGGCGGCGGCTCTACGCGGCGGGGCACTGCACCGCTACTGCGGTTGTCCGCTACCGCTGCGGCGCTGCGTGCGCGCGCCGCGGCGTAGGCGGCGGCGCGTACGACGGGCGGGGGCGGGCGGGCGGGGGGGCGGGCGCGGCGCCGGCGGCGCGGGGGCGGCGGGCGCGGGGCGCGGCGCGGGCGGCGGGGGGGGGGGGGGGGGGGGGGGGGGGGGGGGGGGGGGGGGGGGGGGGGGGGGGGGGGGGGGGGGGGGGGGGGGGGGGGGGGGGGGGGGGGGGGGGGGGGGGGGGGGGGGGGGGGGGGGGGGGGGGGGGGGGGGGGGGGGGAGGGGGAGAGGGGGGGGAGGAAAAGGAAGGAGAAAAGAAAAAAAAAAAAAAAAAAAAAAAAAAAAAAAAAAAATAAAGTTATAGAACGAATAAAACTACAAGTAAATCTCGTATAAGTTGTAATCGACGGATGGCCCGGCGACTGCTTCAATGCCGCATGCGCCGCCGCCAGATCCTGCCCCTCGTCGCGTGAGCGACAGCGAGCCCGACATCCTGATCGTGGGCGGCGGCATCGGCGGGCTGGCGCTGGCGCTCAGCCTGCACCAGGCGGGGATCTCGTCGCGCGTCTTCGAGGCCGCGCCCGACGTGCGGCCGCTCGGCGTCGGCATCAACCTTTTGCCGCATGCCATGCGCGAGCTCGCCGAGCTCGGCCTGCAGGAGGCGCTGGCGGCGTGCGCCATCGAGACGCGCGAGCTCGCCTTCTACAGCCGCCACGGCCAGTTCATCTACAAGGAGCCGCGCGGGCGCTTCGCGGGCTACGACTGGCCGCAGCTTTCGATCCATCGCGCCGACCTCCACCGGGTCATGCTCGAGGCGGTGCGCCAGCGCCTGGGCGATGACGCCGTGCAGCTCGGCCGGCGCTGCCTCAGGGTCGACCAGGACGGCGCGGGCGTGACGGTCCACTTCGACGCTGCCCCGCCGCAGCACGGCAAGCTGGCCGTCGGCTGCGACGGCATCCATTCGGCGCTGCGCCGCCAGCTCGTGCCCGACGAGGGCCCGCCGAAATATTCCGGGGTCAACATGTGGCGCGGGGCGGTGCGCTGGCCGGCCTATCTCGGCGGCGACACCATGGTCTCGACGGGCTGGATGACGGTCGGCAAGACGGTGATCTATCCCGTCCGGCCGGGCACGGCCGAGACCAACGGCCTGCCCCTGATCAACTGGGTGGCCGAGATCGAGCGGCCCGAGGCGGTGCGCCAGGACTGGACCGGCCGCGGCAGGCTCGCCGACCTGATGCCGGCCTTCGCCGGGCTCAAATTCGACTGGCTCGACATCAGCGCCATGATCGAGAGCACCGCGGAGATCCTGGAATATCCCATGGTCGATCGCGACCCGCTGCCGCGCTGGAGCCTGGGCCGCCTCACCCTGCTGGGCGATGCCGCCCATCCGATGTATCCGCGTGGCTCCAACGGCGCGGGCCAGGCGATCCTCGACGCGCGCTTCCTCACCGGACGGATCAAGCAGCTCGGCGCCACGCCGGAAGCGCTGGCGGCCTATGAGACGGTGCGCAATCCGGCGACGGCCAAGGTCGTGCTCACCAACCGCAGCGATCCGCCCGACGCCATCCTGCGCGAGGTCTGGCAGCGCTCGGGCGGCAACCGCTTCGAGCGCATCGAGGACGTGATCTCGACCGCCGAGCTCGAGGCGATCTCGGAACGCTACAAGAAGGTGGCGGGCTTCGACCGCGAATCGCTAAAGACGCGGCCCAGCTTCGTCTAGCTCTGCGTTTCTGCCGCGCCGCCGCGTCGGGCGTATGATAAGGTGGCGCGCACAGGGAGAGAGCTTTCGTGGACCTCAATTTCGCGCCGCCCGCCGAGGTGACCGACCTCGCCAACCGGGTCACGGACTTCGTCAAAGACAAAGTCGTCCCCTACGAGAAGGATCCGCGCTGGACGCCGCACGGACCGACCGACGCGCTCAGGATCGAGCTGAACGGGCTCGCCCGTGCAGCCGGCGTCTTCGCTCCGCACGTGCCGGAGGAATATGGCGGGACCGGCCTCTCCTTCATCGGCCGCGCCTTTGTCTTCGAGGCGGCGGGCTATTCGATCCTGGGGCCGACCGCGATCCATTGCGCCTCGCCCGACGAGGGCAACATCCACCTGCTCGACGTCGTAGCGCGGCCCGACCAGCGCGAGCGTTTCCTGAAGCCGCTGTCGACCGGCAAGATCCGCTCCTGCTTCTGCATGACCGAGCCGGGCGGCGCGGGCTCGGACCCCAGCATGCTGCAAGCCACTGCCCGGCTCGACGGCAACGAATGGGTGATCAACGGGCGCAAGTGGCTGATCACCGGCGCCGCGGGCGCAGGCTTTGCCATCGTCATGGCCAAGGTCGAGGGCGGTCCGCAGGACGATCATGCCACCCTGTTCCTGGTCGACCTGCCGGACACCGCGATCCGGATCGAGCGCACGCTCGACACGATCGATTCGAGCTTTACGGGCGGCCATGCCGTGATCGAGATCAAGGACCTGCGCCTGCCGACTGACTCGGTACTGGGCGAAGTCGGCAAGGGCTTTCGCTACGCCCAGATGCGGCTCGCCCCGGCGCGGCTCAGCCACTGCATGCGCTGGTTGGGCTCGGCGGTGCGCGCGCAGGAGATCGCCTCGGACTATGCCCGCACCCGGATAGCCTTCGGCAAGACGCTGGGCGAGCACGAGGGCGTGTCGTTCATGCTGGCCGACAACCACATGGATATCCATCAGGCGCGGCTGTCGATCTGGCACACCGCCTGGCTCTTGGACAAAGGCCAGCGCGCCTCCAATGAAAGCTCGATGTCCAAGGTCGTCTGCTCGGAGGCCATCGCCCGGGTGGCCGACCGCTCCATGCAGATCCTGGGCGGCATGGGCATGACGCGCGACACGGTGATCGAACGCATCTTCCGCGACACCCGCGCCTTCCGCATCTATGATGGCCCGTCCGAGGTCCACCGCTGGGCGCTGGGCGCGCGCATCGTGGCAGGCAAGATGTAAGGCGTCAGGCGCCCACGGCCTGGGCGATCGTGGCGAAATCGCCGTGACGGAGGAAGCGCTCGCCGTCCTGGCGCGCCGGTGTGCGGGCGTCGATGTGCAGCCGGCGTTCGGCCACCGACGCATCGATCGAGCAATGGGCGAGGACGGCGAATTCCACCGCGCTCGGGCCTGCGACGACAAGCGCGCCGGCGCGCAAGGCGCCGAGCAGGAGAACGGCGCGCTCCGGCGTGTCGCCCGGCGGCACGGCGAGCGCGCGGCCGGCCGGCCCGAACCCCTGGGCAATCAGCCACGAGGCGACCGCTCCGCTTTGCGCCCAGGCCTGGCCGTTGGTCAGACGTTGCCAGCGTTGCCCGCTGCGCTCCGGCAGGAGAGGCGCCCGGGGCGCCCGCTCGGCGGCACGCGCCAGCTGGTCGATCACCAGCCCGGCTGGGGCGGACGCGCTCATTGCGGCCGCAGGCGCCGTTTAAGCTCTCCGGCAATCAGCTCGTTGGTGAAGGGCTTCGGATGTCCGTCGTGCGGGATGAGGAGGCGCGACACGTCATACGTCTTGGTCAATTGATTGACCGACACGAGCTCGATCCCGAGCTTGCGCAGGCGGGCGATGACGCCGACAAGCACGGGCTGGGCGAATTCCGATTCCCCGTGCCCCGGCTTGTCAGTCGCGTCGGGCCAGGAATAGATCACGACCAGCGGCGCGCCGAACTTCTCGCGGGCGAGTTGCTGCAGGCGCGCCATCATGGCCACGAACAGCTCGATCTGCTCGTCCTGGCGCTGCTTCATGCCGATTGCGTCGATGAAGGCGAACTGCTGGTCCAGCAGATACCGGGCGCCGGCGATGGGATGGAACAGGCGATACTCGTTGAACGAGCCGGTGTAGTGCAGCACGCCATTGTCCAGCTCGTAGCGCGGCGAGGAGCCGAGCCAGGATCCCTCGCCGGTGATGCGCGCGAGCTGCGCCGGGATGATCCAGGTCACCACCGCCTTGACCGATTGCCCGGCATAGCGGTCGAGCAGGCCCGCCTCGAAGAGGCGCACGAGATGGTTGGGACCGTAGCCCGGCACGCCGAGGTTGATCGCCCGCACCTTCAGATTGTTCGCCCTGGCGAACTGGGCCGCGAGGCTTTCGTCGTCCGCCAGCCCCTGGCCGAACATGAACGAGTTGCCGATGAAGAGGTAGGTGTCGGCGCCGGCCGGCCCCTGCGGCGTCACGCGCGCGGCGTCGGCGTCGAAGTGATAGGTGCGGCGATAGACCGTCGTCGGCCCGAAGGTCGCGATATTGAGAGCCTCGGAGTTGGGCAGCGGACGGAAACCCAGGATGGGGTCGGCCGGCGGCCACCATCGCGGCACCGTCGTCCGCACCAGGCCATAGCCCATCGGCGTGGGCGACAGCAGGCCGGCGAAGGCGTCGAGCAGCGCGAGGCTGAGCGCCAGGGCCGCGGCCAGCAGCGACCCGGTGCGCCAGCGATTGCCATGAAAGAGCACGACGCCTGCAACTCCCAGCAGGGCCGCCAGAGCGCAGGCCCATGTCGCCGATGGCAGCACCGCCCAGCCGACCGCGAGGACGGCCACGAACAGGACGGCTAGCCAGAGATTTCGACGGACGCCGGCCATTGACCGAAAGACGCCTCCCGGGGAGTAGGCTGCGGGTTTAAGGGGTCGAAAGGAAAACATCAAATGTGCAGGCCTCTCTCGGATTCCTCTCCCCCTTGGGGCTGGGCTATCGCATGATTATTTATACCGTCATCCCGAGCGAAGCCGCCCAACGGGCGGCGTAGTCGAGGGACCTGTTCTTGTCGATGCCGCAACAAGAATAGGTCCCTCCACTGCGCCTCCCTTCGGCTTCGCTCAGGGCAGGCGCTGCGCTCGGCTCCGGTCGGGATGACGGAAGGAAGAAAAAGAGCTCACACGATCCTCCGCCGCAGGTTCGCCAGCTTCTCCTCGAAGCGGCGTTCCGCTTCCCAGCTGCGGCGCTCGACCGGGTAGGCGAAGGTGAGGGCCAGCGCATCGCCGTCGTCGGGCGAGGCGAGGCCGCGCTTGCGCATGTCGTCCTTGCGCTCCAGCCGGATGGCATCGGTGGCGTCGTAGCCGTAGTCGACGGCGGTGAGATCGGCGGCGAGCGCGCGGTCGTCGGGCAGGCAGCCCGCCTTGCACCATTCCTTCATGTGGCCCCACATCTCGGCGCGCTTGTTGGCGTAGCGCGCCGCGGCATCGCTCAAGTCGGTGCGGTCGGCGCCGGCGCCGAAATCGATGCCGCGCACGGTCGAGCAGCCGAGCTGGGCCAGGCGATCGACGACGCCCCAGCCGATGCCGGTGCCGTCGACGAACACCGCGTCGGGTTCGTAGGCAATTGACCAGCTCCATGACGCGGCCGGCCACCGCCATCAGGTCGGGGATGCGGAATTTCACGGCCGGGATCGAGCGGGCATCGAGGCCGCGGCGGAAGCGGATGACGGTCTGGTCCTCGCCGTGGCGGGCGATGTCGACGCCCATGACGAGCGCGGCGGTGGGATCCTTGAACAGCTCGCGCGCGACTGCCTGGTCGACCCGCTCGCCGTCGATGAACTGCATGGTGCCGGCGCGCGGGAAGACGCCCTTGACGCGCACGCGCACGAAATCGGAATCCTCGCCGTAGTCCTTCACCCAGGTCGCGATCTGCGTCTTGTTGGTCATGGCCACCGAGCGCGAATTGATCTGCTGCGGGCTCCAGCGATGGGCGAATCGTCCGCCGGCGAAGCATTCGCGGAAGCGGCCGGTGGTGCGCGTGGGATTGCCGAAAGCGAGCCAGAACAGGTCGGTGCCGGCATCGGTCAGCGCGCCCTCGATGGTCTCCCACACGCCGTCGGCGATCGACGAGGCCTCGTCGAACAGGGCGAAGGCGCGCTTGCCCTTGTTGTGCAGGCCGGCGATGGCCTCGGTGTTGTTCTCCGACCAGGTGATGGCATCGACCCGCCAGGTCTTGTCGCGGCCGGGCTGCGCTGAATAATGCAGCGAGGTCGCGGTATAGGTGAACCAGTCCTTGTTGATCGAGAGCGCGTGCCACTTGGCGAGCTCGGGCCAGGTCTTGGTGCGGAGCTGGCCCTCGGTGTTGGCGGTGACGATGCCGCGCGTGTCCGAGAGCGTCGACAGCGCCCACAGGATGATCCAGGCGACCAGCGCCGACTTGCCGATGCCGTGGCCCGAGGCGACGGCCATCCGCACGGCTTCGTCGGGCGCGGCGTCGCGTTGCCTGAGGCCATTGCCCAGTCTTTCCAGCACCTCGCGTTGCCAGGGTTCCGGTCCGCTCTCGCCGGCGAGCGACGCGCCCGGCCGACCCCAGGGGAAGGCGAACATCACGAAGCCCAGGGGATCGAAGCGGAAGCGGCCGAGCTGCTCCGAAAGCCGCGGCGATCGCGGTCTGACCAGCGGGGAACTCAATCACCGTCATGATGGCGCACGCTTTCTCCGGCGGCATCGAGCAGGGCGATGTCGTCGATGGGGGTTGAGGGCGGGTCGTTGGGCCCGTTGCGCCAGGTCCGCCCGCGGCGGTTGCGCAGCCAGAAGATGCCGGCCTGGGGGTTGGGCGGATAGTGGGTGACGTTGGTGATGGTCCTGAGCTCGCCCTGATGGAGGATCTCGCGCTCGACCTTGCGGTCGTAGCCGACCGCGCGGGTAAAGAGGCCGCGCGCCACCCTGGCGTCGGCGACGACGCGGCCGGCCTTCACGGCCGTCTCGAACTCGGGGTGCCCGGCGATCCAGTTGTCGATGGTGCGCGGCGATACGTCGAAGAATTCTGCCAGCTCGTCGTTGGTCGCGCCGAGCAGGCAGTAGTTATGCGCCAGCTCGCAGAGGTCGGGGGAGTAATGGGTGGGACGGCCGGTGATGCTCATGGCGTCTACATAGCAATACTAAAGATAATAAGCAATAACTTTAGTTATACTATTTATCCAGAGGGGTCGATCCGGGACTTTTTGCGCCCCGTAGAGGAGCAGCGAAAGTTGGTCCCGCGGCAAGGGACACAATAGCTGGTAAAGCCGCTGGCGATGCCAGCATTGCTGTCAGGGCGACGCAGCGCGTTCATGCCAGCCGGCAACGGAACCCACAGTGCCAGCTGTGCTGCCTCCTATTGGGTCAGCGACAGATTCTCGAGCTTCATTTCCAGCGAACGAATCAGCGGAACAAGTGGGCTTCCTTTGAGGCTCCACGCGCGGTTCCAGACTTCAGCCGGAAACAAGGCTCGGCTGTGCTCTTTGACGAGAGTTTCCCAGGCCGTCGCATCGGGGATCGGCTTTCCCCTGTCACTCATCTCGCCGGCGTTGAGAAAACCGAGATAGACCAGCACCGTCGGTACGCCGAGATCGGTCAGCTTCCACGCCCAGGCAAAGCGGTTCGACATCTGATAATTCCAATCGCGCGACATGCGCGGCAATGTTCGCTACTATTCTTACCGGGACCTGGTCGTCGCCCGCATAGTCCGAAAACTGCTGAGCAGCGGCGTGGAATTGCAACGGCTTAAGAGTGCTATTCAACAACTAAGCGAAGATCAGACTTGGTTGCCCAAGGACGGGCGCCAGTTTGACCTTTTGGCAACAGATGGAAAGCGCATCTACTACCACGACCGTAAGGGATCGCTCGTCGAGCTTGCGCCAAGCCGCCAACGGAGCTTCGCGTTTGTAGTCGATGTTGAGCATGCTCAGAACGAAGTAAAGCAACGGCTGTCAAAACGTAAGCTTGAACGATTTACGATTCGCAATGAGCCATTGCTGTTCGTGCGAGACAAGCAAACGGGGAAGCGCATTTCGTAAAGGTTGGGGCTTCGCCTGAGGATACCTACCGATCGCCCCCAAGCCCAAGATGCTGCGCACGACCAGGCTGACGCCGACCGGGCTCATGTCATGTTCTTTCGGACCGCGAGCCTCCGGCTCGCGCATGCGCGTCTGGGCGCAACGGAATGGCGCGCTCCCGAGCCTTGACCCCTCCGGCACTGCGGGCCACCTCCCCATCGCGCTTTGCGCGATGGGGAGGAGAGGGTCTGCTACGCCGCCACCGGCAGCCCCGTCGTCTCGTCGACGCCGGTCTTGAGGTTGATGACCTGGACCGCCGCGCCCGAGGCGCCCTTGCCGAGATTGTCGAGCGAGGCCACGGCCAGGATCTGCTGCTCGGCGTCGTTGCCGTAGACGGCGAGCTCCATGGAGTTGGTGTCGATCAGCCGGTCGGCGCGCAGGAAGCGGTCGCGCTCCAGCCACTTGCGGTCGGCGAGCGGCCGCACCGGCACGAAGGTCTCGCCGGCATAGTAGTCGGCCAGCACCTTCTGGATGTCGGCCGCGTTCACCTTCTTCGCCACGATGTCGCGCGTGATCGGCACCATGACCAGCATGCCCTGGGCGTAGTGGCCGACCGACGGCACGAACAGCGGCGCGTGCTGGAGATGCGAGTACTTCTTCATCTCCGGCACGTGCTTGTGGGTGAGCTCGACGCCATAGAGGCCGAACGGCTCGACGTCGGGATTCTGCTCGTGGACCGCGATCAGCTCCTTGCCGCCGCCGGTGTAGCCCGACACGCCGAACACGGCGGGCGTGGAGTTCGGCGCGCACGATGCCGGCATCGACCAGCGGCCGCAGGATGGCGATGGCGCCGGTCGGATAGCAGCCGGGATTGCTGATGCGCCGGGAGGCGAGCAGCTTTCCGCGCTGCGCCTTGTCGAGCTCGGGGAAGCCGTAGATCCAGCCGTCGGCGACGCGGTGGGCCGTGCTGGCGTCGATCACGCAGGTGTCGGCATCGCCCCCCTCCGCCTTATCAGGGCGGCCACCAGCTCCTTGGCCGCCGCATCGGGCAGGCAGAGCACGGCGATATCGGCCGACCCGGCGATCTCGACCCGCCTGGCGAGGTCCTTGCGGTCGGCCATCGGCAGCTCGAGCAGCTCGATGTCCGGCCGATCCTTCAGCCGGTCGTGGATCTGCAGGCCGGTCGTGCCGTGCTGGCCGTCGATGAAGATTTTGGTCTTGTTGCTGGTCATGGTCTTCTCTCTCGCAAATTAAGGGCCTTAGGGGGATGGCCGACTGGAGAAGAAGGGAAATGGGAAGCCGCCTGATCCTCTCCAGCGGCTTCTCGAAACGGCGCGTTTCAGGCGCGCGCGTTCTCACACCGCTTTTCAAAGCGGCGGCGTCGCGACCGGAGGAGGGCGAACGGCATCATGGGGAGCGCATATTTCATCGGCGGCCCCCGATGTCAAGATGCCAGGGACGGGCTAGGCTCCGGAAATCCCGATCTGGAGGCTGCCGTGACCCAAGCCGCACACCCCGAAGGCCTGTCGATGCTCGAAAAGCGGCAGATCGAGGCCGAGATCCTGAAAGAGGTCTACCAGACCCTGAAGGAGAGCCACGGCGAGGACGTGGCGAAGAAGACCATCGCCGAATCGGTGCGGCGCTCGGCCATCGAGCAGGCCCGTGCCTTCGCTGCCGCCGCGCCGGGCGGCCCGTCGCTGAAAGCCTTCCAGGAGGTGATGCCGCTGTGGACCAAGGGCGGCGCGCTCGAGATCGAGGTCAAGGAACAGAGCGACACGAGCTTCGCCTTCAACGTCGTGCGCTGCCGCTACGCCGAGACCTACAAGGCGATGGGGCTGGGCGAGATCGGCCATCTCCTGTCGTGCAACCGCGACGGCGCCTTCTGCGAAGGCTACGATCCCAAGCTCAAGCTCGAGCGCACGCCAGACCATCATGCAGGGCGCCAGCCACTGCGACTTCAAGTACCGCTACGAGGGTTGAGGTGCCGGCTCCTCCGTGGGGCGCGCGACTAGAGCGCGTCTTTGCAGGGGGCGCGCCACTCCAGTGGCGCGTCTTTTCATGCCTTTGTGGATCGCGAGCCTCCGGCTCGCTCATGATCATGAGCGCATGTGAATGCGCCTAAGCGAGCGGGACGCTCGCGGTCCGGAAGATCATGACGCGCCACTGGAGTGGCGCGCCCCCAGCGACGATTCCCATCGACCGGTATGAGCTTCAGCGCGGCAAGGCGTCGAGATAGGCCACGATTAGCCGCACGACTTCATCCTCGAAGGTGCTGCTTCGGAGGAAGGGCTGTTCCTCCATCACCGCGGCGCGGACCGCGCCCATCAGCGCGCGCGACAGCACGAAGAGCTGCTCGCGCGTGAGCGCCGGGGCCAGGGCGTGCGGCCGCCGGGCGATGAAGGCGGCGACCGGCGCCATCATCTCCAGCCCCAGGTTTTGCGCCAGGATCGCCTGCATCACCGCCTTGCGCGCCCGCGCCCGGCCGCGGAAGGCATGAATCATCGCCCGCACCACGGCGCGCACCCTGGCCTCGACACTGGCCTCGACACTGGCCTCGACACTGGCCTCGACACCGGTCTCGATCGCGCGGTCGCTGTCGCCCTGCAGCGCGCGGGCGATGTCGCTCAGGCCGCGCGTCATCTCCTGCTGCGCCAGCGCCATCAGCACGAGATTCTTGTTGGCGAAGTACTGGTAGAGCGTGCCGATGCTGACGCCCGCGCGCTCGGCCACCGCGTTGGTGGTGAAGGCATCAAGGCCGCCCGCCTCCAGAATCTGAGCCGCGGCTTCGAGGATTGCCGCCACCGTGTCGGTGGCGCGCGCCTGACGGGGGATTCGTCTTTTTATTTCCGCGACTTGTCGGGTGCCGGCCATCGACGGTGCGTCAATTCAGGAACTCGGCGATCACGAGATGATTGTCCTTCACCGGCCAGGTGCGGGTCGGGATCGTCTCGTTGTTGAACACCGCCATGACGGTGCGCGGCGTGGCGTCGAATGCAAGCTTGCCGACCGACACGCCCGGGCACGCCGTCGTTGATGCCGGGCGGCACCTTGCCGTCGAGGCTGAACTTGTCGCGGCCGACGCCGAAATAGCCGCGCGGCCGGCTCATGGAAACGATCGCCGCCGCCGTCTCGTCGCCCTTGGCGAAGACGCCGGGCCGGAGATGGACCACGTCGCTCGAGCGCAGGAACGGCGAGCGGTAGGTGTGGGTGATCGGCTGCGCCGCCATGTGGAGCACGAACTCGTAGTACATTTCAGAGCGGGCGATGAAGGGCCCCCACACGCCATCCTCGCCGGTCGTCTTGCGGTGCGACCGGCACCGCGCTCTTGCGCTCGCCGGTCTTGCCCTCGACCTCGTAGATCTCGACCTCGGCGCCGGCGACCGCGAGGTTGGTGTAGGCGCCGTCGGCGATGCCGGTGACCTTGCCGTTCAGCACCGGCAGCGGTTCCTGGGCGATGAACATGCTGGCCGGCGGCTTGCCGGCGATGAACTCGTACATGGCGGCGAAGGCCAGCTTGTGGAACGCCACCTCGCGATGGTCGAGCCCGTCGAGCATGACGGCCTTGCAGCCGCGCAGTTCGGAGGCGTCGTAGCCCACGCCGGTCGGCTTGCCCGGCATGCCGACGAAGCGGCCGTCGGGCTGGGCATACTTGTCGTTCTTGTCGGAGCGGATCGCCATCATCTCGACGCCGGCGATCCGGTCGTCCGGCCCGTCGTTCAGCCCCTTGAGGAAGGGCGCCGCGCCGTTGAACTCGCTGCCGACCAGCACCGTGTCGGAGATCACGATGCCGCTGGACGATGCCGCCGCCCAGCACGGCGTGACTGACGAACTCGGCCCCGCCGCCGTTCTTCAGGTAGTTGCGCACCGCGTTGCCGCCGCGCGAGGAGGCGACCAGCGCCACCTTGCGGCGGCGCGTCGCCTTCAGCACCTGGGCCACGAAGGCCTGCCAGCTCCTTCATCTCGTCCTCGGTCGAGGACCGGAAGGGTTCGGGCCTGGAATCGTCGCGCCGGGCGTTGGGATAGGGGAAATCGATGGCGAAGAGCTGGTTGCGCTTGTAGCCGTTGGCCTCGAAGCGCCAGATGTTGTTGATCCACAGCGCGCCGGAATCGCCGTTGCCGTGCACGAACACGACCGGCGGCGGGCCGCCATCGGCGGCCGGCGGGCGCCGCGGCGAGCCGGGCGACGGAGCGGGCGGCGTCTGCCGCGGCGGCGCTTGCTGCTGCGCGTGGGCAAACAGGGGCACCAGCGCCGCTGCGCCGCCCAGCAGGGCCCGTCGTTTGAGGCGCGAGGCCTTCACTTTATCTCCCCAGACATTGGACCTCATGTTGGCAAATACCGGCGGCCGACGCTACGCTTGGCATATGTCCATTTGTTACGTCGATAGCCCGGTCGGCCGTCTCGCGCTCGAAGCGGATCGACGACGCCGTGACCGGCGTGCGCTGGGCGAGCCCGGCGAGCGGACCCGCGACAAGACGCCAGGTCCGGTCCTCAAGGAAGCCGCCCGCCAGCTCGAGCGCTACTTCGGCCGCAAGCTCAAGCGCTTCGACCTGCCGCTCGCCGCGCGCGGCACCGATTTCCAGAAGCGCGTCTGGGAGATGATGCGCGAGATCCCCTACGGCGAGACCGCGACCTATGGCGGCATGGCGATGGCGCTGGGCTCGGGGCCACGCCCGGTCGGCATGGCGTGCGCGCGCAATCCCATTCCCATCATCGTGCCCTGCCATCGCGTGCTGGGCAGCGGCGGCAAGGAAGGCGGCTTCTCGGGCGGCCGCGGCCTGCCGACCAAGCGGCAACTGCTGGCGCTGGAAGGCGTCGTTCTGCTTTAACCGCCGTCATCCCGAGCGGAGCGAAGCGCAGTCGAGGGACCTTTTCTTTCGATGCGACGACAAGAAGACAAGTTCCCTCCACTGCGCTTCGCTCCGGTCGGGATGAGGTGGGTCATTGCGTCGCCCGCCACGCCCCGCTACGGAGAGCCCATGCGCGTGCTGATCACCCGGCCGGAACGCGAGGCGACGGCGCTGGCAACAGGCGCTCAGCGAGCGCGGCCATGTGCCGGTCATCGCGCCGCTGTTCCGGCTCGAGATCCTGCATCCGCCGGCCGACTTCGCCGCGGCGCTCGCCGCCTGCCAGGCGGTGCTGCTCACCAGCGCCAACGGCGCGCGCGCGCTGGCCGAAGCGAGCGAGCAGCGCGGCAAGCCGATCCTGGCGGTGGGCGACACCACGGCCGCGACGGCCGAAGGGCTGGGTTTCAGCGCCGTCGACATCGGCGGCGGGCGACGGCGCGGCCCTGGCCGACCTGGTGCGCCAACGCCTCGACCCCAAGGCAGGGCCGCTTGTCCATGTGTCGGGCAGCGACGTCGCGCTCGATCTCGGCGCGGCGCTGGGCGGCGACGGCTTCGAGGTGCAACGCTTCGCGCTCTACGACGCGCGCGAGGAAAGCGCCTTGCCCGATTCGGCGCGGGCGGCGCTGGAGGCGCGCGCGCTCGATGCCGCCACCTTCTTCTCGCCGCGCGCCGCGCCTGCTGTTCGCCAGGCTCGTCGGCGAAGCGGGCCTGGCGGACGCGGTCCGTCCCGTGACGGCGATCGCCATCAGCCCGGCCGCCCTGGCGCCGCTGGCCGCCCTGCCCTTCAAGGCCTCCCTCGCGGCGGCGCGTCCGACCCGCCAGGCCGTCCTGGATGAGATCGACCGGCTGGCCGAAGCCGGCGTACAAGGACAAGCGACCATGACCGACACACCATCCTTCTCCCCCGCCTCCGGCATCGCCGCGTCCCGAGCCCGACCCGCGTGCAGGTCCGCCGCGGCCTCGGCGTGATCGGCGCCTTCGTCACCGGGCTGGTGGCCGCCGTCATCGTCCTGGCCGGCGCGGTGATCTCGCTGCCGTTCTGGCCGCCGGAGGCGCGAACATTGTGGCGCGGCGAGCCCGTCGTCCCGCCCGCGCCGGGGCCGGCCATCGACCTGCAGGCCGTGCAGTCCGCGGCCGGCGCCGCCGCCAGCGCCGCCGTCGATGCGGCCAAGCGCGATCTCACTGTCCGCCTCGACGATCTCGAAAAGCGCCTGCGGGCGATGTCGGCGACCGCGGCCGAGCGGCCGGCCGGAGCCGATCCGGCGCTGGCCGAGCTGAGCGGCAGGGTCGACGCGCTGGAGAAGCAGCCAGGGGCATCGGCGGCGCCGGGGCAACCCCCGAGCCAGGCTGCGCCGCCAAGCGCCGAGGTCGAAAAGGAAATCGCCACGCTGCATCGCGAGATCGCGACCCTGCAGACAGCCCTGCAAGCGCTCGACCAGACTGTCGACGGACAGAAGGACGAGAGCGCCAAGCAGCGCGAGCAGGCCAAGGCGCTGGCCGACGCCATGGGCGCGCGCAATGCCGACGAGCAGAAGGCGCTGGTGGCGGCGCGCGCTTCGGCGGTGATCGGCGTCGCGGCGCGCCTCAGCGCGGCGCTCGACTCGGGCCTGCCCTTCGCCACCGATCTCGCCCTGCTGGCGCCGCTGATCCAGGGCGACGCCAAGCTCGGCGAGATCGCGACGGCGCTGCAGCCCTACGCCCAGGCCGGCGTCGCCTCGCGCGCGGCGCTGGCGGCGGAGTTTCCCGCCGTCGCCAAGGCAGCGCTGGCCGACGACCTCGCCGACGATTCCTACGGCGAGCGCCTGCTGGGCAAGCTGCGCGGCATCGTCTCGCTGCGCCGGGTCGGCGACGACGTGCCGGGCGATTCGGCCGAGGCCAAGCTGGCGCGCGCCGAGGCCGCCCTCGACGCCGGCAACCTCGCCAAGGCGGTCGAGCTGGTGAAGTCGCTGCCGCCGCAGACCGCCAAGGCCACGTCGGCGTGGCTGGCGCGGGCCGAGGCGCACCTCGCGGCCAAGAGCGCGGTCGACCAGCTCGCGGCGCACGCCGTCGCCCTGCTCGGCGCGGCGCGCTGATCCCATGACCCTCCTGCGCACCCTTCTCTGGTTCGTCGTTGCCGTCGCCGTCATGCTGGGCGCGGTGTGGCTCGCCGAACGGCCGGGCACGGTCACCGCCGAATGGCAGGGCTGGCGGCTGGACAGCAGCGTCGGCGCGCTTGTTCGTCGGCATCGTCGTGCTGATCCTGGTCTGCATCGGCCTGTGGCTGCTCTATCGCTGGATCATGGGCGCGCCGGGGGCGTTGCTCGAAGGCTGGGGCGAGAGCCGGCGCCAGCGCGGCTATCGCGAGCTCACCCAGGGACTGGCCGCCGTCGCGGCCGGCGACGGCAGCGAAGCGCAGAAGCATGCGCGCAAGGCCGAGAAGCTCCTCGCCGAGCCGGCGCTCACGCTGCTGCTGTCGGCGCAGGCCGCCCAGCTCACCGGCGATCGCGAGGGCGCCAATCGTGCCTTCACCGCCATGCTCGACGACGAGCAGATGGCCTTCCTCGGCCTGCGCGGCCTGATCGGCCAGGCGTTGCGCGACGGCGACCAGGGCAAGGCGCTCGGCTATGCCGAGCGCGCCTTCCAGCTCCGGCCGCAGACGCCCTGGGTGGTCCATTCGCTGTTCGACATGCAGGCGCAGGTCGGCCAGTGGAAGGCGGCCCAGGACACGCTGGACACGCGGCCTGCGCCGCAAGGTCGTGGCGCCGGACAAGGGCCGCACCTTGAAGGCACTGCTGCTGGTCGAGCGCAGCCGCGCCGCCGAGCGCGACGGCAACCCCGCCGATGCCCTGGCCCTGGCGCGCGAGGCGTTCGGCCTGGCCCCCGAGCGTATCGCCGCGAGCAGCCGGCTGGCCGAGCTGCAGATCAAGGCGGGCGACGGCAGGCGCGCGATGAAGACGCTCGAGCGCGGCTGGGCGCTGGCGCCGCATCCCGATCTTGCCGAGCTCTATCTCAAGGCGTCGGGCGAGACCGAGGCGCTGAAGAGAGTGGGCATCGTGCGCCGCCTGGCGGAGAAGAATCCCGACGATATCGAGAGCCATCTGGCGCTCGCCCAGGCGTCGCTCCATGCCAGCCTGTGGGGCGAGGCGCGGCGCCATCTCGAGACAGCCGGCGGCACCAACCCGTCGGCCCGCGTCTGCCGCCTGATGGCCGAGGTCGAGGAGCGCGCCAATTCGGACCAGGCCAAGGTGCATGAATGGCTGGCGCGCGCCGCCGATGCGCCGGCCGATCGCGCCTGGCGCTGCTCGGCCTGCGGCGCCCATCACGAGAGCTGGCGGCCGGTATGCGAGAGCTGCGGCGCGTTCGGCACCCTGCACTGGCGCGCGCCCGGCACTTTCGGCCAGGTCCTGCCGCCCGAGGCGCGGGCGGAGCTGGAGTTCGCGGCTACCGCCGCGACCGCTCCTCATGTTCCTCTCCCCCGTTAGGGGGAGAGGTTAGGTGAGGGGGCATCGAAGATTGTGCGCAACCCCCTCTCCCAGCCTCTCCCCCTAACGGGGGAGAGGAGCCTGAGAGAATTAAGAGTTTAGAGAGGAATGCAAGAACATGTTCGAGACGACCCTGGCGGGCAGCCTGCCCAAGCCCTCGTGGCTTGCAACGCCCAACGTCCTGTGGGCGCCGTGGACGCTTTCCGGCCAGCCGCTGTTCGAGGCCAAGGACGACGCCACGCGCTCGCCATCCGCCGCCAGGAAGAGGCCGGCATCGACATCGTGAGCGACGGCGAGCAGGCGCGGCAGCATTTCGTGCACGGCTTCCTGGCCGAGGTCGACGGCGTCGACTTCGACAAGAAGGTGCGCATGGGCATCCGCAACAACCGCTACGATGCCGATTGCCCGACGGTCACCGCGAAGCTCGTGCGCCGCAAGTTCGTGCACGAGCGCGAGGCGCGGGTCGCCCGCGCCGCCACCAGCGCGCAAGCTCAAGTTCACCCTGCCCGGGCCGATGACGCTGATCGACACGCTGGCCGACGGCTATTACGGCGATCGCGTCAAGATGGCCTTCGCCTTCGCCGAGCTTCTGAACCAGGAGGCGCGCGACCTCGAGAAGATCGGCGTCGATGTCGTGCAGTTCGACGAGCCCGCCTTCAACGTCTATCTCGGCGAGACCGTCGAGTGGGGCGTGCCGGCGCTCGAGAAGGCGGCCGAGGGCCTGAAATGCACCACCGCCGTGCACATCTGCTACGGCTACGGCATCGAGGCCAACATCAAGTGGAAGGAGGCGCTGGGCGACAGCTGGCGCCAGTACGAGCAGACCTTCCCGGCGCTCGACCGCAGCAAGATCCAGCAGGTCTCGCTCGAATGCCGCCAAAGCCACGTGCCGCCCGAGCTGATGAAGCTCCTGAAGAGCAAGACGGTGCTGGTGGGCGCGATCGACGTCGCGTCGGACAAGATCGAGACGCCGGAGGAAGTCGCCGCGACGCTGAAGCTCGCGACCAAGTTCGTCGATCCCGAGCGCATCCAGGCCTGCACCAATTGCGGCATGGCGCCGATGACGCTCGGCGTCGCCTACGGCAAGCTGCGCGCGCTTGCCGAAGGAGCCGCGCTGGCGCGCAAGAGCTTCTGACTGTCATCCTGAGCGAGCTGCAGGCTCGCTCATATCGGTGGCAAGAGAAGATGAGGGCCTTCAGGTTCGCGTCAGAACGACGTATCGTGGCGGCAAACGCCGGCGCAGCGCGTAGAGCAGCTCCAGCGCCTCGCGCGGCGAGAGCTCGTCGGGATTGACCGCGGCGAGCGCCTTTTCGACTTCGGAC
The DNA here is from genome assembly GCA_963843185.1 of uncultured Alphaproteobacteria bacterium. Classification (GTDB taxonomy): domain Bacteria; phylum Pseudomonadota; class Alphaproteobacteria; order Reyranellales; family Reyranellaceae; genus Reyranella. The sequence continues at coordinate 555,469 of CAWJJJ010000015.1, read as the reverse complement.
TCCTGCGGCTTCACCGATCCGCCCGCCGGACGCGCCGGGGCGGCCGCGAACAGCGGCAGGTCGTCGGCGAGCCGGCTCACCGCGCCCGACTGCTCGCCCTTCTCCAGTGCCGCCAGCACCTCCTCGGCGCGCGCCACGACGGCTGAAGGCAGGCCGGCGAGCTGGGCGACATGGATGCCGTAGGAGCGGTCGGCGGCGCCCGCCGCCACCTCGTGCAGGAACACGACCTCGTTCTGCCATTCCTTGACGCGCATCGTGTAGGGCGCCAGCGCCGCCAGCCGCTCCTTGAGCGCGCCGAGCTCGTGGAAGTGGGTGGCGAACAGCGCGCGGCATTTGTTGACGTCGTGCAGATGCTCGAGCGTCGCCCAGGCGATCGAGAGGCCATCGAAGGTCGCCGTGCCGCGGCCGATCTCGTCCAGGATGACCAGGCTCCTGGCCGTCGCCTGGTTCAGGATCGCCGCCGTCTCGACCATCTCGACCATGAAGGTCGAGCGGCCGCGCGCCAGGTCGTCGGCCGCGCCGACGCGGCTGAACAGGCGGTCGACGATGCCGATGGTGGCCTCTTTCGCGGGCACGAAGGAGCCGGCCTGGGCCATCACGGCGATCAGGGCGTTCTGGCGCAGGAAGGTCGACTTGCCGGCCATGTTGGGGCCGGTCAGCAGCCACAGCCGGCGCTCGGTCCCGAGGTCGCAGTCGTTGGGCACGAAGCCCGTGCCGCCTTGACGGGCCAGCGCCGCCTCGACCACGGGATGGCGGCCGCCGGAGATGGCGAAGGCGGGCTCCTCGCTCAGGACAGGCCGCACGTAGTTCTGGCTGGCGGCCAGCTCCGCCAGCGCCGCCGCCACGTCGAGCGCGGCGAGCGCGCGGCCCGCCGCGGCGACGTTGGCCGACACCGCCATCACCTTGGCCGACAACTCGTCGAAGATCGCGAGCTCCAGCGCCAGCGCCTGGTCGGCGGCGCGGCCGATGCGGGTCTCGAGGTCGGCCAGCTCGGCGGTGCTGAAGCGCGTGGCATTGGACATCGACTGGCGGCGCGTGAAGCCCAGCGCCGCCAGATCGAGCTTGTCGGCGTGCGTCGCCGTCACCTCGATGTGATAGCCGATCATGTTGTTGTGCCGGATCTTCAGCGACGGGACGCCGGCCGAGGTCCGGTATCTGGCTTCCAGCGCCGCCACGGTCTTGCGGCTGTCGTCGCGCAAGGTGCGCTGCTCGTCGAGCTCGGTGCGGTAGCCGGCGCGGATGAAGCCGCCGTCGCGGGCGAACAATGGCGGCTCGTCGCTGAGCGCCGCGGCCAGCGCATCGATCAGGGAGCGATGGTTCGAGCAGGCCGTGACGATCCCGGCAAGCGGCGCGGGCGGCGGCGCCAGCGCCTCGGGTTCGGCGCGCAGCATGGCGGCCAGGGCCTCGCCCGAACTCGAGCCCGTCGCGCAACGCCATGAGATCGCGCGGGCCGCCGCGGCCGACCGACAGGCGCTGCAGCGCGCGCTCGACGTCGGGCGTGCGGCGCAGCGCCTCGCGCACCCGCTCGCGCACGGCAGGCCGCTCGACGAAGAGCTGCACCAGGTCGAGGCGGCGCTCGATCTCGGCCCGCTCGGTGAGCGGGGCCGCGATCCGCTCGGCCAGAAGGCGGGCGCCGGGACCGGTCAGGGTGCGGTCGATGACCGCCAGAAGGCTGCCGTCGCGCCGTCCGTCGAGGCCGCGCACCAGCTCGAGGTTGCGCCGCGTCGCCGGGTCGATCTCCATCGTGCCGTCGGCGCGCTCGCGGCGCGGCGGCGCCAGCGCCGGCCGCTTGCCGGCCTGGGTCAGCTCGACATAGTCGAGCAGCGCGCCGCAGGCCGCGACCTCGGCGCGCGAGAAGGAGCCGAAGCTTTCCAGGGCGGCGACATTGAACGCGGCCTGCAGGCGCTTGCGCGCATTGTCGCTGTCGAAGCGCGCCCCGGGCAGCGGCGTCAGCACCGCGTTCCATTCCTCCAGCACCGTCTTCAGCGGCTCGCGCGCCAGCAGGCGATCGGCCACCAGCAGCTCGCCGGGCGCGAGCCGCGCCAGGGCGGCGGCGAGCTGGCCCGCGACCAGCGGCTGGGTGGCGAAGTCGGCGGTCGACAGGTCGAGCCAGGCCAGCGCCAGCTCGCCCTGCGCCTCGGCGAGCGCGGCGAGATAGTTGTGGCTGCGCGCGTCGAGCAGCGAATCCTCGGTCAGCGTGCCGGGCGTGATGACCCGCACGACGGCGCGCTCGACCACCGACTTGGCGCCGCGCTTCTTGGCCTCGGCCGGATCCTCGACCTGCTCGCAGACGGCGACCTTGAAGCCCTGGCGGATCAGCCGCGACAGATAGGCCTCGTGGCTGTGCACCGGCACGCCGCACATCTTGATGTCTTCGCCCAGATGCTGGCCGCGCTTGGTCAGCGCGATGTCGAGTGCCGCCGAGGCTTTGACCGCGTCGTCGAAGAACAGCTCGTAGAAATCGCCCATCCGGTAGAACACCAGATGATCGGGATGCGCCGCCTTGATGGCCAGGTACTGGCGCATCATGGGCGTGGCATCGGCCGGAACCGACGAAGGGGCGGGACTGCTGTCTGGCAAGGGTGGCTCTCGGTGTGGCCCCGGTCTAGCATGGCGGCGCCGCCGGCGGATGGGGGCCAATTGGGGGAAACGCGCGATGGGCTGGCTCGACAGCGCAGATCGGGCGATCGGGCGGCTGATCATGGCCGGGCGCTGGCTGGTGCTGCCCGTCGCCCTGATCCTGTTCCTGCAATGGCCGCTGCGTGATTTCGTGCACTGGGGCTCGCGCGAGGCCAACGATCTCGGCCAGTGGATCTTCGCGCTCTATGTCAGCCTGGCCATGACCTTCGCCACCCGCGAACGGGCCCATCTCGCCGTCGACGCCATCGCGCACGGCTATCCTGCCCGCGTGCGGTCCGCCATCGGCCGATGGGGCGGTTTCGCCTGCGTCGTGCCCTGGACGATCTTCATGATCTGGACGGTCGAGCCAACCGTGCAGCGCTCGGTGCTGGCCCTGGAGAAATTCCCCGATACCTTCAATCCCGGCTATTTCATCATCAAGCTCGCGGCGCTGCTGCTGGCAGTGCTGGCGCTTTGCCAGGCACTGCTCGACGTCGTGAAACGAGACCACTAGGTGGAGAGCGCCGGCCTCTGGATGTTGCTCGCGGTCGCGATCACCCTGCTGGCGACGGGGCTGCCCGCCTTTGCCGTGCTGATGGGAGTGTCGGCCCTGTTCGCCACGATCGGCGTGCTGGCCGGCGGCATCGAATATCCGCTGCTGACGGCGCTGCCCAGCCGCATCATCGGGCTGCTGGAAACCGATCTGCTGCAGGCGCTGCCGCTTTACGTCTTCATGGGCGCGCTGCTCAACCGCCTGCCCCTGGCCGACCGGCTGTTCCGGTGCGGCGTGGCGCTGGGCGGCCATAGCGGCGGCGCGCCGGCGCTCGCCACCCTGGGGCTGGGCGCGCTGCTGGCGCCGATGAACGGCTCGGTCGGCGCCAGCGTCGCGATGCTGTCGAGAAGCGTCGCGCCCAAGCTCGCCGCGCGCGGCGTGCCGGCGGCCGAAAGCACGGCGCTGGTCTGCGTGTCCAGCACGCTGGGCGTCGTGATCCCGCCGTCGCTGGTCCTGATCCTGCTGGGCGACGCCATGATGCGGGCCCACACCGAGGCGGCCAATGTCACCAAGGAGATGGTGCGCATCGTCAACACCCAGGACATCTTCCGCGGCGCGCTGGTGCCGGCGGCGATGTTCCTCGCGCTCAGCCTGCTCGTGGCCTGGTTCCTCGGCCGCAAGACGGCGGCCCGCGGGCCCGCCGAGCGTCCGGCGGCGATCGAATGGGCGACGGCCGCTATAGCTGCGCTGTTCGTGATCAGCCTGCTGGCCGGTGTCGCCGTCGGCTATTTCTATGCGGTCGAAGCGGCGGCCATGGGCGGCACGGCGCTGCTGCTGTTCGGCTGGGCCACGGGTGGCCTGCGCGCCGGTGTCTTTTCCCACGTGCTGCGCGACACCATGGCCGTGACCGGCGCGCTGTTCGCCCTGTTCGTCGCAGCGACCACCTTCACCCTGGTGTTCCGCACCTTCGGCACCGATCACCTGCTCGACAGCTGGGTGAAGCTCGTGCCGGGAGGCGCGACGGGAGCGGCCATCGCGGTGCTGGTGGTGTTCGGCCTGTCGGCCTTTGTGCTCGACGCCTTCGAGATCGTGTTCGTGATCGTACCGATCATCATGCCGTCGATCCTGACCCGCGCGCCCGACGCCGTCTGGATATCGGTGCTGGCCCTGCTCGCCCTGCAGGCGAGCTTCCTGGTGCCGCCCAGCGGCTATGCCGTGATGATGGCGAGGAGCGCCATGGCCCAGAAGACGGCGATCCGGCCGCTCGTCCGGGCCCTGTCACCTTATATCGGCGCCCAGCTCGTGGTGCTGGCCCTGGTGGTGATGATCCCGAAGCTCGCCCACCTCGCCCAGCCCAAGGGCGCCGACGCGCCGTCGATCAACACCAAGATGAACGACGAAGATGCCCGCAAGCGGTTCAACGACATGCTGAAGCTGCCGCCGCCGGAGTAGGACTGCTCCCACCCCAGGGGGAGGGTGGTCCTTTGCACCTGCATTGCAGCGCGGCATGGCCTGCTGGCCCCGGCTGGGGATTGCCGCCAATATGCGCTCTCAATCGGGAGTGAAACGGATGACGAGCAAAAGCTCGGAAGCGATGGTCAGCAGCCAGATGGGCGATCTCGACGGCGATTCGCTGGTCATGCACCGCGAGGGCCGGCCGGGCAAGATCGAGATCATCGCCACCAAGCCGCTGGTCACGCAGCGCGACCTGGCGCTTGCCTACTCCCCGGGCGTCGCCGCGCCCTGCCTCGAGATCGCCAAGGATCCGTCGACCGCCTACGACTACACCGTCCGCGGCAACCTGGTCGCCGTGATCTCCAACGGCACCGCCGTGCTGGGCCTGGGCGACATCGGTGCGCTGGCCAGCAAGCCGGTGATGGAAGGCAAGGCGGTCCTCTTCAAGCGCTTCGCCGACGTCGACTGCATCGACCTCGAGGTCGACACCAAGGATGTCGACGAATTCGTCAACTGCGTGCGCTATCTCGGGCCGACCTTCGGCGGCATCAACCTGGAGGACATCAAGGCGCCGGAGTGCTTCATCATCGAGCAGCGCCTGCGCGAGCTGATGGACATCCCGATCTTCCATGACGACCAGCACGGCACCGCCATCGTCTCGGCCGCCGGCCTGATCAACGCGCTGCATCTCACCGGGCGCAGCATCAAGGACATCAAGATGGTGGTGAACGGCGCGGGCGCCGCCTCGATCGCCTGCATCGAGCTGGTGAAGGCGATGGGCATGCCGCACGAGAACGCCATCCTGTGCGACACCAAGGGCGTCATCTACCAGGGCCGCACCGAAGGCATGAACCAGTGGAAGAGCGCCCATGCCGTGCGCACCAAGGCGCGCACGCTCGAAGAGGCCATGAAGGGCGCCGACGTCTTCTTCGGCCTGTCGGTCAAGGGCGCGGTGAGCAAGGAGATGGTCCAGTCGATGGCGGCCAAGCCGATCATCTTCGCCATGGCCAATCCCGATCCCGAGATCACGCCGGAGGACGTCCGCTCGGTGCGCGGCGACGCCATCATCGCCACCGGCCGCAGCGACTATGCCAACCAGATCAACAACGTGCTGGGCTTTCCCTACATCTTCCGCGGCGCGCTCGACGTGCGCGCCAGGACGATCAACGAGGAGATGAAGGTGGCCGCCGCCGAGGCGCTGGCCAAGCTGGCGCGCGAGGACGTGCCCGACGAGGTCGACCGCGCCTATTCCGGCCGCCGCCTGCGCTACGGGCCGGAATATGTCGTGCCGGTGCCGTTCGATCCGCGCCTGATCTCGGCGGTGTCCTCGGCGGTCGCCCAGGCCGCCATGGATTCCGGCGTGGCGCGCAAGAAGATCGCCGACATGGCGGAGTATCGCCGCGAGCTTTCCGGCCGCCTCGACCCGACCAGCCATTGGCTGCAGAGCCTGTTCGACCAGGTCAAGGCCAACCCGCAGCGCATCGTGTTCGCCGAGGGCGAGGAGGAGCGCACCATCCGCGCCGCCGTCGTGTTCCGCGACAACGGCTACGGCACGCCGATCCTGATCGGCCGCGAGGAGCAGGTGCGCGAGACCATGAAGTCGCTCGGCATCAACGATGCCTCGGGCCTGGAAATCCACAATGCGCGGCTGTCGACGCGCAACGCGCCCTATACCGACATGGTCTACAGGCGCCTGCAGCGCGACGGCTACCTGCGCCGCGACGTGCAGCGCATGGTCAACCAGGGCCGCAACGTGTTCGGCGCCTGCATGGTCGCCATGGGCGACGCCGCCGGCATGGTGACCGGCATCACGCGCCGCTTTCCCGAATGCTACGGCGACATCAAGCGCGTGATCGACGCGCGCTCCGACAAGGTGGCGATCGGCTATTCGATCGTCGTGGCGCGCCACGGCACGGTGTTCCTGGCCGACACCTCGATCAACGAGACGCCGTCGCCCGAGCAGCTTGCCACCATCGCCAAGCAGATGGTCGGCAACGCGCGCACCATGGGCCACGAGCCGCGCGTGGCGTTCCTCTCCTTCTCCAACTTCGGCAGCCGCGAGATCGAGCGCATCGACCGCATCCGCAAGGCGATCCGCCTGCTGGACGCCGAAAAGGTCGACTTCGAGTATGACGGCGAGATGCAGGCCGACATGGCGCTCGACTACGAACTGTTGCGCGAGACCTATCCGTTCTGCCGCCTGACCGGACCGGCCAACGTGCTGGTGATGCCGGGCCTGCACTCCGCCCACATCTCCTCGCGCCTGATGCAGCGCCTGGGCGGCGTCACGGTGATCGGGCCGGTGATCGACGGCCTGCAGAAGCCGATGCAGATCGTGCAGATGGGCGCCACGGTCAGCGACCTGGTCAATCATGCCGCGCTCGCCGCCTACGGCGCGCTCAACGGACGGAGGCAGTGATGGTCGATCTCGTCATCCGCGGCGCCACTCTCGTCGACGGGCTGGGCCACGAGCCGAGGCGCGCCGATCTCGCGGTCAAGGACGGCCGCATCGCCGCCATCGGCGAGATCAAGGACAAGGGTGCCGAGACGATCGACGCCGACGGGCTCGTGCTCTCGCCCGGCATCGTCGACGTCCACACCCACTACGACGCGCAGGTCACCTGGGACGCCACGCTCTCGCCCTCGCCCTCGCTCGGCGTCACCACGGCGGTGATCGGCAATTGCGGCTTCGGCATCGTGCCGGCGCCGCCCGCCGTGCGCGACCTGGTGATCCGCAACCTCTCGGTCGTCGAGGGCATGGACCTCGACGCGCTGCGCCCGGGCATCGCCTGGGATTTCGAGAGCTTCGGCGACTACATGGCGATGCTGCGCCGCCGCGGCGCCTACGCCAACCTCGCGGTGCTGGCCGGCCATTCGACCATCCGCACCGCGGTGATGGGCGAGGACGCCTCGCAGCGCAAGGATGCCACGCCCGAAGAGCTGGCGAGGATGAAGGCGATGGTGGCCGACGCCATGGACCAGGGCGCGATCGGGCTGCGGCGCCTCCTATTCGCTCAACCATTCGGGCTATGGCGGCGTGCCGATGCCGTCGACCATCGCGCCGATGTCCGAGCTCGACGCGCTGGTCGGCGCCATGGGCCCGCGCGGCCGCGGCGTGATCGCCATCGCCTCGGGCGTGAAGACGCCGCAGGAACTGGAGCCGATGGCGGCCAAATACGGCCGGCCGTTCTTCCAGGGCACCGGCATGGCGATGTACAACGAGCAGGAGCCGGCGCGGGCGCTCCGCATCTTCGACGATTGCGCCGCCGCGCATCCGCCGCGGCATCGGGCTCTACGTCCAGATCCCCTGCCAGCCGCTGTCGTTCGACTTCACGATGGCCAACGCCTATCCGTTCTACAGCCACTCGGCCTTCGATCCGATCAAGGCCTACACGCCGGAGCAGCTCAAGTCGGTGTTCCGCGATCCGTCATGGCGCGCCACGTTCCGCGAGAACGCCAAGAACCCGCGGCCCGGCATGATCTTCCAGGGCAACTGGGACCGCGTGATGGTGGCGGTGGCGCAGAAGCCGTCGAACGCCAAGTACGTGAACCGCTACGCCGCCGAGATCGCCAAGACCGAGCATCGCGATCCGCTCGATGTCATGCTCGACCTCAGCCTCGACGAGAATCTCGAGACCGCCTTCCTCGGCCGCTTCCTCAATGTCGGCGACGACGGCGTGGCGCGGCTCCTGAAGCACGAGGCCGGCGTGGTGGCGCTGAGCGATGCCGGCGCGCATCTCATCTACATGTGCGATGCGGGCTTCGGCCTGCATTTCCTGGCGCACTGGGTGCGCGAGCGCGGCGACTTCGACCTGGTCGAGGGCATCCGCCGCCTGACCAGCCATCCGGCCGATCTCTACGGCATCCAGAACCGCGGCCGCCTCGCGCTCGGCGCCCAGGCCGACCTGCTGCTGTTCGATCCCGCCACGGTGGGCGTCAGTCCCGCCGAGCGGATCGCCGACCTGCCAGGCGGTGGCCGGCGCACCATCCGCCGGCCGACCGGCGTGCACGGCGTGTTCTGCAACGGCGTCAGGACATTCGACGGCAAGGACTACGTGAAGCACGCCAAGGGACCGGGCCACGTGCTCGACCGGTTCAACTCCTCGCAAGGAGGGCACACGCGCTCGCCGCGCAATAACGAGTTCACAGTGTTGGATGCAGGCGAATCCAGCCAGGAAGGAAGGCGACGCCACCCAGGAATACGGCCTTGTGGCTCGAGAAGGCAGGTATCCCGGACCTGGCGTCGATGTTCGCGAAGAGCCTCCGGATCAGATCCTCGATGACAACGACTTCTTCGGCGCTGTAGCTGCGGCGAGACGCGGCGGGATGTCCGGCCATTTGCGCGTCAAGCAAGCCGAAGTCCACGATCTGGGCGTCGAAGCCCTTGCCGTTCTTCGCCCACTTCTTGCGCCATTCGCCCTACACGACCGGCTGGCCGGGCATATCAACGGCGAACAGGTCGTGCCACTGCTCGTCCCACGGACGACCAGGCGGGACAAAGAAGCCCACCTTGTAGCCGCCGAAGGTCAGCACGATGAAGTGGTCGAGGAGACATCCATAGTCATGGATGCATCCTACGCGATACACCGTTCCGCTGGCATTGCAGAGCGACTGCATTCTCCGAGGGCGACGGCGCGCCTGCGCCAAGGCTACAGTCGGTCAACGCAAAGACACGCCTGGGAGGGCGCCCTATGTCGACGATCATGAAAATCAGCAGCCGGAATCTGCCTTCGCTCCGCCGCCGCAGCCTCGTCAAGGGCGGCATGGCGGCAATCCTGGCGACGGGCCTGGCCCCGACCGTTCGCGCGGGCCGAGGCCAAGAAGCTGGTGATGGCCCATATCGTCCCGCCGCCGGAATCGGGCGCGGTCGGCTTCAGCTGGCAGGCCGAGGAAGTGCGCAAGCGCTCGGGCGGCGAACTCGACATGCAGTTCTTCGGCGGCACGCTGCTCAGCAAGGAGCTGGAGATCATGAACGCCGTGAAGTCGGGCAACATTGCCATCGGCGATCCCGCCGGCGCGGCGGCTACGGTGTTCCCCGAGATGGGGGTGTTCCTGGTGCCGTACCTCGTGCAGAGCTACGACCAGGCCTACAAGATGTTCAACGGCAAGATCGGCGACGCGCTCGATAAGCAGTTCCAGGAAAAGTACAAGCTGAAGGTGCTGTGCTTCTTCGACTACGGCTTCCGCCACTTCTGGACGGCCAAGAAGCCCATCAAGGAGCCCAAGGACCTGCGCGGCGCCAAGATCCGCGTGCAGCAGGCCAAGGTGTTCGGCGACACCATCAGCGGGCTGGGTGGCAATGCCGTGCCGATGGCGTGGGGCGAGGTGATCTCGGCCGCCAAGTCGGGCGTGATCGACGGCGGCGATCTGCCGATCGTCAACCAGATCGCGCTCAAGATCTACGAGGTCTCGAAATACTGCTCGATGACCTTCCACAATTACGGGCCCACGCTCAACACCATGAACCTGGCGGTGTGGGAAAGCCTGAGCGAGCCCCAGAAGAAACTGATGCTCGACACCAGCCGCGAGGCGCAGGACAAGATCCGGCAGCTCACCGAGTTGGTCGACAATTTCGCCGCCGCCAAGCGGGAGCTCGAGCCCAAGGGCATGACGGTGGTCGAGGCCGACGTCCCGGCCTTCCGCAAGGTGGCGCAGGAGAAGATCTGGCCGGCCTACAAGCAGCAATATGCCGGCCTGTGGGACCAGATCGCGGAGTTCAAGGCATAGGGGCCAGCGTCGTCCCGATGCCGAAGATCATCCGCGACATTCCCAAGTTCGTCGTCGCCTTCCTGCTGGTTGCCGCCATCGTCAACCTGCTGATCGGCGTCTTCCTGCGCTACGTCATGATCGAGGTGACGGACTGGCTCGACCTCGATCCGATCCGCTTCACCTGGGTCGAGGAGGTGGGCGAGATGTTGCTCGCCTGGCTCACCTTGATCGGCGCGGCGATCGGCGTGCGCGAGCGCACCCACTTCACCCTGCACGTGCTGCACCTGTCGCCCGCGGCGCGGGCCCGGGTCGAGCGCATCCACCATGTGCTGATCGCAGGCTTCGGCGGGCTCGCCGCCTGGTATGGCGTCAAGCTCTGCCTGCTCAACCGCACGCTGGTCACGCCCGGGCTGGAGATCAATCTCGCCGTGCTCTACGCCTCGGTGGTGGTCGGCGGCGCCCTGCTGGCGATCTACGCCGTCTCCATGATCGTGGCGCCGCCGCCCATCGATCAGGCCATCGTACCGCTGGAAGTCAGGGCCGAATGATTCTTCTCGTGGTGGCGGCGATCTTCGTCGTCCTGATCGTCTTCTCGATGCCGATCGTGTTCGCGCTCGGCGTCTCGGCCGTGGCCGGCCTCGTGATCGGCGGCTACGACATGCAGGTGCTGTCCTCGAGCATGGTATCGGGCTCGCAGAGCTGGGTGCTGCTCGCCATCCCGGCCTTCGTCTTCGCCGGCGGCCTGATGGAAAAATGCGGCATGAGCCATGCGCTCGTCGACTTCGCCCGCGCCCTGGTCGGCTGGGTCAAGGGCGGGCTCGGCATGTCGGTGATCGTGGTCGCCTACTTCTTCTCCGACATCTGCGGCTCGAAGATGGCCGAGGTCTCCGCGCTGGGCTCGACCCTGATGCCGCCGCTCACCAAAGCCGGCTACAAGCCCCAGGATTCGGCCTCGCTGATCGCCGCCGGCACGGCGATGGGCATGCTGGTGCCGCCCGCCATCTTCATGATCGTGATCGCGCAGGTCACCAACACCTCGGCGGTGGCGCTGTTCCTTGCCGGCTTCGTGCCGGCCGCCACCATCATGGTGTGCCTGATGGTGCTGGTCTGGTTCCGCGCCCGCAAATACGACTGGCCGGTCGATGTCCGGCCGAACCGGCAGTTCCTGTGGGACTCGGCCAAGCGCGCCGCCGTGCCCGCTGGTGATCCCGATCGTGATCCTGGGCGGCTTCTTCCTCGGCGTCTTCACCGCCACCGAGGCGGGCGCCGTCGTGGCAGGCTACGCCTTCATCGCCGCGCTGTTCTACTACAAGAACGTGAGCTTCCGCGAGATGGCCAAGCTCGCCTATGAAAGCGCGATCCTCACGGCCGCGGTGGTGTTCCTCCTCGCCGTCGCCTCGGTGTTCCAATATCTGCTCGGCGTCTCAGGCGTGCCGACGCTGCTGGCCGACGTGCTGGGGCCGCTCAAGGACATGCCCTGGCTGTTCCTGATGGCGACGGCGCTGATCACGATGATGTTCGGCATGGTGCTGGAAGGGCTGCCGGCGGCCGTGGTGCTGATCCCGGTGGTGTTCCCGATCGCCGAAAAGATGGGCATCGACCCCATCCACTTCAACATCGTGACGACGGCGTCCGTCGGCATCGGGCTGTTCCTGCCGCCGATGGGCGTCGGCCTGCTGATGGCGCTGAAATTCGCCAACCTCACGGTCGGCGAACACTGGCGCTCCTACCTGCCCTATATCGCGGCGCTGCTGGTCGGGCTGATGCTGATCATCCTGTTCCCGCAGCTCTCGCTGTTCCTGCCGCGCACCGCCGGGCTGATCAAGTAGGCTTTACCTTCGTCACCACCTCCGTAACGGTGAGGCGATGGTCCTTGCCGTCGCGCGCCGTCCAGCTGATCGACTGGCCGACGCCGAGGCCGACCAGCGCCGCGCCGACCGGCGTCATCACCGAGATGCGATGCTCGTCGAGGCTTTCGTCGGCCGGATAGACCAGGGTCATGGTGCGCGTCTGGCCGTCGTCGGACTTGAAGGTCACGGTCGAGCCCATGCGCACCACGTCGGCCGGCACGGCGCTCGGCTCGACCACGCGCGCGCGATCCATCTCCGACAACAGTTCCTGCGCCACCTCGGGCAGGCGCTCCAGCGAGGCAGTGGCAAGGTCGGTCAGCCGCTCGTAGTCGGCATTACTGACGATGATCTGGGGAACCGAACGGGTCCGTACGACGTCGCGCATGACGATCTCTCCTGTAGAAAGCGCACGCAGAATCACGCTGGTGTGTCGCTGCCTGAATTGTCGGAACTGGATCTATGCCCGCCTTACCGGGGTAAAGCGTGCGCCCCAAGACCGGGCGCAGCAAGGGCCGGGGCTTGGGATTACGCTTGTGCGATCGGGGGGTTCCGTCGCGGCGCCAATGAATGTGCGGCTGAAATCCTCATGCCGCAAGACGTAGGGATGAAAAAGCCGGCTTTCAAGCCTAGAGAGCGGGCTTGCCGATCCCGCCGCGCGCACGCCGCGCCTGGTAGACCTGCAAGTGCGCGTAGGCGATGCGCAGGTTGGGCGTGGCGATGCCGGCCTTGCGGGCGCGCGTGATCATGTCGCCGACGGCGTGATCGGCCTCGACCATCGATGCCTTCTCGAGGTCGTGCAGCATGGAGGCGGCAAAGCGCGAGCCTTTCTGCGTGAGGAACGAGCGCACGTTGGCCATGCCCTTCTCGCCCGGATCGCAGCCCGCGGCGGCCGCCACCTTGCGGCACTCCTCGACCGTCTCGAGCATGATCGCCTGGCCCTCGTCGGCCTCGAGGATGTCGCCTGACGTTCCGCGCATCAGGCAGCACATCGTGGCGAGCGAGCAGAGCATGATCCACTTGTCCCAGAGATCCTGGATGATGTTCTGATGCAGGCCGCCATCGATGCCGGTCTTCTTGACCGCCGCATCGAGCTCGACCAGCGCCTCGCGCGCAGGCTTGCCGTCGCGCTCGCCGAAGGAGATCGCGGCGAACGGGCTGGTGTGGAGGATCGCGCCCTCGGGCGACAGGGCGACGCCGACGCGCGCCAATCCGCCCACGATCTTCGCGTCTCCGAATTTCGCGGCGAGGATATCGATGTGGCGCATGCCGTTCAGCAGCGGCACGACCGTGGTGCTCGGGCCGACCGCCGGTGCGATCGCCTCGATCGCCGAGTTGAGGTCATAGGCCTTGCAGGTCAGCAGCACGACGTCGTAAGGGCCGCCGTCGGCGCCCTTCAGCACCGTCTTCACCTTCTGGGTGATGTCGCCCTTGGGGCTTTTGATCACCAGGCCGTCGCGCTCCAGACGCTCGCGACGCGCCGGACGAACCAGGAAAGTGACGTCGGCGCCGCTCTGGTGCAGGCGGCCGCCAACATAGCCGCCGATCGCGCCAGCACCCAGAATCAGAATTCTCATTTCAATGCTCGATTCATTTCAATGCTTCCCGGGCGCGGCGCGCCTCGTAGGCCTGCAGATGGGCATAGGCGAAGCGCAGGTTGGGCGCCGGCAGACCCGCCGTGCGGGCGCGCGCCAGCATGTCGCCCACGATCGAGCGGGCCTCGACCGCACCGCCCTTTTCCATGTCGCCCAGGATCGAGGCCACGGACTTCGAACCCGCCTGCGTCAGGCCGGCCTCGAGGCCGGCACGCACCTTGTCGTCGGGCGCGTGGCCGGCGGCGGCGGCGACGCGGCAGCATTCTTCGAGCGTCTCGCGCATCAGCGCGGCGCCGTCCTCGGCGGCCACGATGTCGCCGACCGTGCCGCGCATGGCGGCGCACATCGTGGCGATGGTCCCCAGCATCACCCACTTGTCCCAGAGATCCTGGTTGATGTCGGGATTGAGGCCGCCGTCGATGCCGGCCTTCCTGCAGGCCGCGTCGAGCTCGACCAGCGCCGGCGCGCGCCGGCTTGCCGTCGCGCTCGCCGAACGACACGCCCGAGGCGCCGCTGTGCAGGATCTCGCCGTTCGGCCCCAGCATGCCGGAGATGCGCGCCAGGCCGCCGGCCACCCGCGCCGCGCCGAAGCTGGCGTCGAGCGTGGCGAAATGGGCGTGGCCGTTCAGCATCGGCACGATGGTCGTGTCGGGACCGACCGCCGGCGCGATCGCGGCGATCGCCGAATTGAGGTCGTAGGCCTTGCAGGCCAGGATCACGACGTCGTAGGGCCCACCCTCCTCGCCGCGCGTCACCACCTTGACCGGCACGACGGCGTCGCCCTTGGGGCTTTTCACCACCAGCCCGCCGCGCCGCACCGTCTCGGCGCGCTTCTCGCGCAGCAGGAAGGTGACGTCGATGCCGGCCTGATGCAGGCGCGCGCCCCAGTAGCCGCCGACCGCGCCGGCGCCGAGAATCAGGATTTTCACTTCTTGACGCTCCGTTCGGCCACCCAGTCGGCGAGCCAGGTCGCGAGGTCGTCGGTCTGGTGGTGGATATGGTCGAGGTTGAGATCGGCCGCGCGCTTCACGCTCTCGTCGGTGCGGATCCACACCGTGCGCATGCCCATGTCGCTGGCCGGCTTGAGGTTGACGGCGATGTCGTCGGCCATGGCAGGCGCGCGTCGGATCGACGCCGTGCTTCGTGACGAGCTTGTCGTAGATCTGCTGGTGCGGCTTGGGCCAGTAGTCGCCGGCCACGATGTCGAAGATCGCCTCGAAATGATGCGCCACGCCCAGCCGCTCCATCACGCGCTCGGCATGCGGCACGTCACCCGCGGTGAAGATGATCTTGCGGCCGGGCAGCGCCTTGAGCGCGGCTTCCAGCTCCGGGCTGGCGGCGACCGGCGAATAGTCGATGTCGTGGACGTAGTCGAGATAGTGGCGCGGATCGACGCCGTGCAGGGTCATCATGCCCCGCATCGAGGTGCCGTGGTCGCGCCAGTATGCCTTCTGCACCCGCCGCGCTTCCTCGGCATCGACCTTCAGCCAGTCGGATATGTAGCGTCCGATGCGCACGTCGATCTGGGCGAACAGGTTGCAGCGCGCCGGATAGAGCGTGTTGTCGAGGTCGAACAGCCAGACGTCGGGATCGTGCCCGGGAGCTTTGTTGTTTGGTGGCATGGGGCCTGAATTAGCGGCCATCCGTGCGCTTGTCGAGACGGCGGTTTATAAGGGCGCCAATGGATGTCCTGACGATCGTATTGCTGGCAGCCGTCGCGCTGCTCGGCCTGGTCCTCGTCCTCGTGCTGACCCGCCGCGGCGGCGGCGAGGCCGAGACCATGCGCCAGCAGCTCGCCCTGGCGCTCAGCCAGCAGGCCGAGACCGTGCAGCGGGTCGAGCGTTCGCTGCGCGAGCAGGAACAGGCGCTTTCGAAGGTCGTCGGCGAGCGGCTCGACCGCACCGAGAAGGCGACCGGCCAGATCGTCACCGACCTGCGCGAGCGGCTGGTGCGCATCGACGAGGCGCAGAAGAAGATCGGCGAGCTCTCGACCCAGGTCGTGAGCCTGCAGGAAGTGCTGTCCAACAAGCAGGCGCGCGGCGCCTTCGGCGAGGTGCAGCTGAACGACCTGGTGCAGAGCGCCCTGCCGCCGCAGGCCTACGAATTCCAGTGCACGCTCTCCTCCGGCGTGCGCGTCGATTGCCTGCTGCATCTGCCCAACCCGCCGGGCTCGATCGCCATCGACGCCAAGTTCCCGCTGGAGAGCTACAGCGCGCTGCGCGCCGTGCCGGCGGGCGACACCGCCGCCCTGCAGATCGCCCAGCGCGGCTTCCAGCAGGCGATCCGCAAGCACATCGGCGACATCCGCGACAAATATATCGTGCCGGGCGAGACGGCCGAATCGGCGCTGATGTTCCTGCCCTCGGAGGCGGTCTACGCCGAGCTGCACGCCAACTTCACCGGCCTGGTCGAGGAGTCCTACCGCGCCCGCGTCTGGATCGTCTCGCCCACCACCATGATGGCCACCCTCAACACCGTGCGCGCCGTGCTGAAGGACGTGCGCATGCGCGAGCAGGCGGGCGAGATCCAGAAGACGGTCGGGCTGCTGCTCGACGATGTGAAGCGGCTCGACGAGCGGGTCGAGAAGCTGAAGAGCCACTTCGCGGCGACCGAGAAGGACCTGCGCGACGTCGACATCTCCGCCGACCGCATCACCAAGCGCGGCCAGCGCATCCTCGATGTCGATCTCGGCGAAGAGCCGGCGTCTCTGCCGAAGCCCTAGCCCCAGGGCCCGCGGCGCGGCGCCTGGGGTGCGCTGCCCCACGGACTGGTCGGCGACGGCGGCGCGACGCGCCATGGCGAGCGCGATAACCGCCGCCCGCCATCGCCTCGAGGCGTGCGATGCGCTCCTCCATCGGCGGATGGGTCGAGAACAGGCCGCGCATGCCCGCCGGCCGACAGCGGATTGGCGATGTAGAGATGCGCCGTCGCCGGATTGGCCTCGGCGACCCGGTTGGGGATCTGCTGCGTGCCGGCGTGCAGCTTGGCCAGCGCCGAGGCGAGCCACAGCGGCTGGCCGGAGATCTCCGCGCCCATGCGGTCGGCCTCGTACTCGCGGCTGCGGCTGATCGCCATCTGCACCAGCGAGGCGGCGAGCGGCGCCAGGAACATGGCGGCGATGGCCACGATCGGACTGACCAGCGGCCGGCCGTTCTCGTCGCGGCCGCCGCCCATCAGGCCGCCGAAGCTCGCCAGCATGCCGATGGCGCCCGACAGGGTGGCGGCGATGGTCATGGTGAGCGTGTCGCGATGGCGGACGTGGCTCAGCTCATGCGCCATGACGCCGGTGATCTCCTCGCGGCTGAGATGGCGCAGCAGGCCGGTGGTCGCCGCCACCGCGGCATGCTCGGGGTCGCGGCCGGTGGCGAAGGCGTTGGGCTGCTCCTCGTCGATCAGGTAGACGCGCGGCATGGGCAGGCCGGCGCGCTGGGCGAGGCCCTGCACGATGCCGTAGAGCTCGGGCGCCTCGTCGGGGCCGACCTCCTGCGCGTTGCTCATGCGCAGCACCATCTTGTCGCTGTTCCAGTAGGCGAACAGGTTCATGCCCAGCGCCACGACCAGCGCCAGTATGAGGCCGGACTGGCCGCCCAGCAGGTAGCCGACGACCAGGAAGAAGCCGGTCAGGGCCGCCAGGAGGAGAGCCGTGCGAAAGTAGTTCATGGCGCGAAAAGATGGTCCCGGACTGTGGCGAATCAAGACGCGACGGCGGCATCATGCAGGCCATGACCGACGACAAGAAACCGGCCGTCGCCCGAGGCGGCAAAGCCCGAACCGCCCAAGCCCGTCCCGCCCGAGAAGCCCAAGAAGGTCGAGGAGATCGGCGGCCCGCCCGGCCCCGAGCCGACCCGCTACGGCGACTGGCAGTTCAACGGCAAGGTGACGGACTTCTAGTGCTCTTGCGCGCAGCGATGATGCGCAGGGTCGCGATGAGAAAGACATCTTCCATCCCGACTTCAAGGCGCAGCCTTGGTGGTGGGAAGCCTGGACGCCCAACAACGCGCTGTCGCAGGACCCGCCGGCCAGGACCGATGTCGCGATCGTGGGCGCGGGCTATGGCGGTCTGCCGACGGCGCTGGAGCTGCGCCGCAACGGCGTCGGCGCCGTCGTGCTGGAGCGCGGCGAGTTCGGCGTCGGCGCCTCGACGCGCAACGGCGGCATGATCTCGGGCGGCACCAATCTCGGCAAGGGCCTGGGCGGCAAGAGCCCGATCGCCGAGGAATTCGAGCGCAACAAGGCCGAGCTGATGGGCGCGGGCGCGGATTCGCTCACCGTGCTGGAGGACATCATCGCCCGCGAGAAGATCGAGTGCGGCCTGCACAGGAACGGCCGCTTCGTCGGCGCCTGGACGCCGCAAGCACTACGACGACCTCGCGACCAAGGTCGAGACCTACAACAAATACGCCAATGCCGGCAGCTCGATGGTGCCGCGCGAGCGCCAGCGCGAGTTCATCGCCTCCGACTACTACTATGGCGGCATGCATGCCACGCGCGCCGGCCATCTCCATCCCGCGCTCTACTACAAGGGCCTGCTCGAGGCGGCACATCGCGCCGGCGCGATCCTGTGCGCCAACGTCGAGGCCGAGCGCACTCGAGAAGACCGCGACGGGCTGGCGGGTGCTGACCTCGAAGGGTCCGGTCGAGTGCCGCGAAGTGGTGGTCGCCACCAACGGCTATACCGGCGACCTGACGCCGCGGCTGAAGCGCCGGGTGGTGCCGGTGGCGAGCCACATCATCGCCACCGAGGACCTGCCCGAGCATGCCAGCGACGCTGATCCCCGAGCTGCGCGCTGTCGGCGACACCAAGCGGGTGCTGACCTATTACCGGCCCTCGCCCGACGGCAAGCGGCTGATCTTCGGCGGCCGCGCGCGCTTCACCGCCGCGCCGCCGGAAGTGAGCGCACCCGCGCTCTACCAGTACATGATCGACCGCTTCCCGCAGCTCGACGGCATCCGCATCACCCACGTGTGGACGGGCAACGTCGCCTTCGCGCTCGACTACATGCCGCACATGGGCACCGACCAGGGCCTGCACTACCTGCTGGGCTGCAACGGCAACGGCGTCGCCATGATGACCTATCTCGGCACCCAGACCGCCAAGAAGATCGCCGGCGGCAGCAACGCGCCGATCAACCCGCTCGACGGCCGCGACTTCCCCGAGCACGCGCTCTACAACGGCGAGCCGTGGTTCCTGCCCATGATCGGCGCCTGGTACCGCACGCGCGACTGGATCGACCGCCGCCTGGCGGCGTGATGTCCGCCCTGCCCGTCACCCTGGAGGACGTGCAACTGGCCGCCGCGCGCATCGGCGGCGCCGTGGTGCACACGCCCTGCCTCAGGAGCGAGACGCTGTCGCGCATCGCCAAGGCCGACATCTGGGTCAAGTTCGAGAACCTGCAATTCACCGCCTCGTTCAAGGAACGCGGCGCGCTCAACACGCTGCTGCAGCTCACGCCCGACGAACGAAAGCGCGGCGTGATCGCCATGTCGGCCGGCAACCATGCCCAGGGCGTGGCCTATCACGCCGGACGCCTCGGCATTCCCGCCACCATCGTCATGCCGTCCTTCACGCCCAATACGAAGGTCGAGCACACGCGCGGCCACGGCGCCGCGCGTGGTCCTGCACGGCGACACGCTGGCCGAAGCCGGCGCCGAGGCGCATCGCCTGGCCGCGGCGGAGAAGCTCGTCTTCGTGCATCCCTACGACGATCCGCGCATCATCGCGGGCCAGGGCACGATCGCGCTCGAGATGCTGCAGGACGTGCCGGAGCTCGACACCCTGGTGGTGCCGGTGGGCGGCGGCGGCATGATCGCCGGCTGCGCCGTCGCCGCGCGCGGGCTCAAGCCCGAGGTCAAGGTGATCGGCGTGGAGACGGCCGGCTACTCGGCGATGCGCCAGCTCCTCGCCGGCGAGCCGGTGACGGTGGGCGGCGACACCATCGCCGAAGGCATCGCCGTGCGCGACATCGGCAAGGCCGCCGCTCGCCATCGCCCGCGCGCTGGTCGACCGCGTGCTGACGGTCGACGAGGTGGCGATCGAACGCGCCATCGCCCTCTTCCTCGAGGTCGAGAAGACGGTGGCCGAAGGCGCCGGCGCGGCCGGGCTGGCGGCCCTGCTCGCCCATCCGCAGCATTTCACCGGCCGCAAGGTCGGACTGGTGCTGTGCGGCGGCAACATCGACACCCGGCTGCTGGCCTCCGTCCTGCTGCGCGGCCTGGTGCGCGACGGCCGCATCGTCCGCCTGCGGCTGATGATCGGCGACCTGCCGGGCCAGCTCGCCCGGGTCGCCGGCCTGATCGGCAAGGCCGGCGGCAACATCGTCGAAGTCCAGCACCAGCGCCTGTTCGGCAGCGTGGTCGCCAAGGCGACCGAGCTCGACGTCACCGTCGAAACCCGCGGCCGCGACCATGCCCGCGAGCTGGTGACGGCCCTGTCGGCCGAGGGGTTCAAGGTGCGGGTGCTGGAGGGCGCCGAAGGGTAAATCCGCCGCTTTCTACCCACCGGACCGCGGGCTAAAAGACCGGCCATGTCCGCCGCCCCCCGTTACGTTCCCTCGCCCACCCCCGATCTTGCCCGCATCGAACGGGCGCTGATCTCCGTCTCCGACAAGACCGGCCTGATCGAGCTCGGCAAGGCGCTGGCCGGGCACGGCATCGAGATCCTGTCGACCGGCGGCTCGGCCAAGGCGTTGCGCGAGGCCGGGCTGACGGTGGTCGAAGTGAGCGACCACACCGGCTTTCCCGAGATCATGGACGGCCGCGTGAAGACTCTGCAGCCCGCGATCCATGGCGGCATCCTGGCGCGCCGCACCGACGCCGGCCACAGGAAGGCGATGAGCGACCACAGGATCGCCGGCATCGATCTGGTGGTGGTGAACCTCTACCCGTTCGAGGCCACGGTGGCGCACGGCGCCGATTTCCCGACCTGCGTGGAGAACATCGACATCGGCGGCCCGGCGCTGATCCGCGCCTCGGCCAAGAATCATGATTTCGTGACGGTGGTGGTCGAGCCGGCCGACTACGCGGCGGTGATCGACGAGCTCGCCGCCAACAAGGGCGCCACGACGCTCGCGCTGCGGCGCAAGCTCGCCGCCAAGGCCTATGCCCGCACGGCCGCCTACGATTCGGCGATCGCCAGCTGGTTCGCCAGGCAGGAGGGCGACACTTTCCCCGAGCGGCTGACCATCGCGGCCGAGCGGGTGCAGACGCTGCGCTACGGCGAGAATCCGCACCAACAGGCCGCGTTCTATTCCGACGGCAGCAAGCGGCCGGGCATCGCCACCGCGCGCATGGTCCAGGGCAAGGAGCTTTCCTACAACAACATCGGCGACACCGAAGCGGCCTATGAATGCGTGGCCGAGTTCAAGGAGCCCGCGGTCGTGGTCGTGAAGCACGCCAACCCCTGCGGCGTGGCCATCGCCAAGGATCAGTACAGCGCCTATCTCAAGGCCTATGCCTGCGATCCCGTGTCGATCTACGGCGGCATCGTGGCCGTCAACACGACGCTCGACGCCAGGACGGCCGAGGATCTCGCGAAGCGCTTCCTCGAAGTCGTGATCGCGCCCGACGCCACGCCCGAGGCGCTGGCTCTCCTGGCCAGGAGGAAGGACGTGCGCGTCCTGCTGGCCGGCACCCTGCCCGATCCCACGACCGGCGGCATGACCCTGAAGAGCGTGGGCGGCGGTTATCTCCTGCAGAGCCGCGACAACGGCCACGTGAAGAAAGGCGATCTCAAGGTCGTGACCAAGCGCGCGCCGACAGCCAAGGAACTCGACGACCTGCTGTTCGCCTTCACGGTCTGCAAGCACGTGAAGTCGAACGCCATCGTCTATGCCAAGGACGGCGCCACGGTGGGCGTCGGCGCCGGCCAGATGAACCGCCGGGACAGCTCGCGCATCGCCGCGATCCGCGCCGCCGAAGCGGGTGAGCTCGCGGGACTGAAGGAGAGCCCGGCGATCGGCAGCGTCGTGGCCTCGGACGCCTTCTTCCCCTTCGCCGACGGCCTTCTGGCCGCCGCCGAAGCCGGCGCCACGGCGGTCATCCAGCCCGGCGGCTCGTTGCGCGACAAGGAAGTGATCGAGGCCGCCGACGAGAAGGGCCTCGCCATGGTCTTCACCGGCATGCGCCACTTCCGCCATTGAAAGGCGGAAGCGGCTTCACGGTCAGTTCATCAGGCCGCCGAGGTTGGTGATTATCTGGTTCACAAGCCGCGTGTTGCGGTCCATCAGCACCACCTGGTCACCGACGCGAACATAGTCGTAGCCGGGCGGGGGCGGCGCCAACTGCGTCATCAGCGGCTGAGGCAGCGGGTAATAAGGGACGGTCGGCGGCAGCGGCTGGCCGACATTCCACTGCTTCTTTGCCTGGCCCGGCGGCAGGCAGCCGTTGTCCTTTTTGGCGAGGCCCGGCGGACAGTTCCCGTTCGCGAAGTCAGTCTTGTAGAAGGAATGGATCGTGTTGCGGTCGCGGTCGAGCACCACGATCCCGTTGGGTGTCTGGACAACGGTGCCGCCTTCGACTTTGCCATTTTGGCCACGGTCGTTATCGTGGTCGTTGTCCTGTTTGTGTCCTTGGCCTTGGCCGTGACCCTGGCCCTTGTTCTTGTCGTTGTCCGCCCAGGCAGGCGAAGCGAGGGCGGCGCAGAACGCCGATGCAACGACCAGGTGAATGATCTTCATGGCTATTTGCCTCCAACTAAACTGAACGCGGGCAAACAGCGAAGGTTCCCGCGGCCTCTAGTCGTCGGGCAGCGCAGCGGGGGGTTCGACCTTGCGCCGGCGCGTGAGCAGGCGGAAGAACAGCGGCACGAACAGGATGGCGACGAAGGTCGCGGCCAGCATGCCGCCGATCACGCCGGTGCCGATCGAATGACGGCTGGCGGAGCCGGCGCCGGTGCTGATGGCGAGCGGCAGCACGCCCAGCACGAAGGCGAGCGAGGTCATGACGATCGGCCGGAAGCGCAGCCGGGCGGCTTCGATCGCGGCGTCGTAGACCGAGAGCCCCTGCTGATGGCGCTGCGCGGCGAACTCGACGATCAGGATGGCGTTCTTGGCCGCGAGCCCGATCAGCGTCACCAGCCCGATCTGGAAGTAGACGTCGTTGTCGAGGCCGCGCAGCCAGATCGCGAGCAGGGCGCCCAGCACGGCGAAGGGAACCGCGGTGAGGACCGCCAGCGGCAGCGACCAGCGCTCGTACTGCGCGGCCAGGATCAGGAAGACCATGATCATGCCGAAGACGAAGCCCAGCGAGCCCGAGCCCGCCGTCGCCAGCTCCTGGTAGGCCGACCCGGTCCAGCCGATCGAGAAGTCGCTGCCGAGCGTCGTGGCCACGACCTGCTGCATGACGGCGATCGCCTGGCCCGAGGAGTAGCCCGGCGCCGGGCTGCCGAGGATCTTGGCCGCGGGGAAGATGTTGAAGCGATCCACCGTGTCGGGACCCAGCACGCGCTTGAAGGTCACCAGGTCGTTCAGCGGCACCATGGCGCCGCTATCGGAGCGCACGAAGACATGGCGCAGGTCATCGGGCTTCTCGCGGAAGTCGGCCTCCGACGAGAGGCTGACGCGATAGGTCCGGCCGTAGAGCGAGAAGTCGTTGACATAGAGGCTGCCGAACGAGCTCTGCATGGTGTCGAAGATGGTGTTGATCGGGATGCCGAGCGCGCGCGCCTTGTCGCGGTCGACATCGGCGCGGTATTGCGGCACCGCCGTGGTGAAGGTGGTGGAGACGCCGCGCAGCTCGGGCCGCTTGTTGGCCGCCTGCACCACCTTGTTCACGGCCTCGCTGAGGCCGCTCAGCGGGCCGCCCGAGCGGTCCTGCAGGAAGAACTCGAAGCCGCCGGTGACGCTGATTCCCAGGATCGGCGGTGGATTGAAGCCGATGACGATGCCGTCCTTGAAGTTGGCGTTGAGCGCGGCGAGCGCGGGCGCCAGGTTGCGCGCGTCCTCCTTGGGGTCCTTGCGCTGCGACCAGTCCTTCAGGGTGACGAAGGAAATGCCGGAATTGGTCTTGAGCGCGCGCGACAGCAGGTCGAAGCCGGAGAAGGCCACGACATTGGCCACGGCCGGGTTCTTGAGGAGCGCCGCCGTCGCCTCCTTGGACACCTCGCGGGTGCGCGCGATCGCGGCGGCGGGCGGCAGGATCGTCACCATGAAGACGTAGCCCTGGTCCTCGGCCGGCACGAGGCTGCCGGGGATGCGCTCGAACAGGACGGCCACCAGCCCCAGCACGACGACGAAGCCCGCGATGCCGATCACCGCGCGGCGCATCAGGAAGCCCACCCCGCCGGTGTAGCGCGCCGTCACCCAGGCGAAGAAGCGGTTGAAGCGCGCGAACGGTCCCCACGGCGCGCCATGCGCCGGCTTCAGGATCAGCGCGGCCAGTGCCGGCGTGAGCGTGAGCGCCACGATGCCCGAGATCACCACCGAGACCGCGATGGTGACGGCGAACTGCCGGTAGAGCTCGCCGGCAAGGCCGCCCAGGAACGACACCGGGATGAACACCGCGCACAGCACCAGGACGATGGCGATGATCGGGCCCGTCACCTCCTGCATGGCCTGGATGGCGGCGGCGCGCGGCGACTTGCCCTGGGTCGACATGATGCGCTCGACGTTCTCGAGCACGACGATGGCGTCGTCGACGACGATGCCGATGGCCAGCACGAGCCCGAACAACGTCAGCAGATTGATCGAGAAGCCCAGCACGTACATGCCGGCGAAGGTGCCGATGATCGATACCGGAATGGCGATGATCGGGATGATCATTGCCCGCACGCTCTGCAGGAACAGGAAGACCACCAGCACGACCAGGGTGATCGCCTCGGCGAAGGTGGTGGCGACCTCCTCGATCGAGACTTCGACGAAGCGCGTGGTGTCGAACGGGATGTCGTAGCGCAGCCCGACCGGGAAGCGCTTGGCGATGCGCTCCATCGTCTGCCTGACCTCCGCCGCGACCTGCAGCGCGTTGGCGTCCGGCTGGAGATAGACGGCGATGGGCACCGCGGGCGAGCCGTTGAAGGTGCCCGAGAAGCCGTAGGTGAGCGCGCCCAGCTCGACGCGCGCCACGTCCTTCAGGCGAAGTGCGCCACCGTTTTCCTCCGAGCGGATGATGATGTCCTCGAACTGGGTGCGGTCGGTCAGCCGGGGCGGCGTCGTCACCGAGTAGGTGAAGACCTGCGGCTTGTTCATCGGCTCCTCGCCGAACCGGCCGGCGGCGAACTGCTGGTTCTGCTCGCGCACCACGGCGGCAATGTCCGACGGCGTGAGATTGTACTGGGCGAGCTTGTCGGGCCTGAGCCAGATCCGCATCGAATAATCCGAGGCGCCGAACAAGGCGGCGTCGCCCACGCCCGGCAGGCGGCGCAATTCGTCGAGCACGTTCACCAGCGCGTAGTTGCTGATGTAGATCGTGTCGTAACGCCCGTCCGGCGAGGACATGGTCAGCACCTGCAGGATCGAGGTCGAGCGCTTCTGCACGACCAGCCCCTGGCGGGCGACCTCGGCCGGCAGCAGCGGCAGGGCGCGCTGCACGCGGTTGTTGACGTTGATGGCGTTCTGGTCGGGATTGGTGCCGATCTCGAAGGTGACCGTCAGGCTCATCGTGCCCGAGCCGGTCGAAGTCGACAGCATGTAGAGCATGCGCTCGACGCCGTTGATCTGCTGCTCGAGCGGGGCGGCGACGGTGGCGGCGATGGTCTCGGCCGTGGCCCCGGGATAGGTCGCCGAGACCACGACCTCGGGCGGCACGATCTGCGGGTACTGCGAGATCGGCAGCGCGCGCATCGCCACCAGGCCGGCCAGCACGATGACGATCGACAGGACCGAGGCGAAGACCGGCCGGTCGATGAAGAATTTCGAGATCACGGCTTGCCGTCGCCCGCCGGCCGCCCGCTCGCGGCGGCAGGCGCCGCGACCGGGACCGGCTTGACGACGTTGCCCGGGCGGACGCGGATCACGCCGTCGACCACGATGCGGTCGCCCGTCTTCAGGCCCTTGCGCACGATCCAGCCGTCGTCCAGCTCGCGGTACAGCCGGACCTGCCGCACCCGCGCCACGTTGTCCGGCTCGACGAGGTAGACGAACGGCCCGAGCGGCCCCTGGGAGATCGCGGCCTTGGGCACCACGATGGCGTCGGGCATGGTGATGCCGGTCATCTTCACGCGCACGAACTGGCCCGGCAGCAGGCCGCCGTCGTGGTTGGGGAAGATGGCGCGGGTCAGGATGGTCCCGGTCCGCGGATCGACCGTCCGCGCGCGCGTGTCCACCGTGCCCGGCTCGGGATAGGTCGCCCCGTCGCCGAACTGGAGCTCGACCTTGACGCGCTTGGGATCGAACAGCGCCTCGCTCGACCTTTCGATCTCCTGCAGGGAGCGCAGCTCGCTGTCGGTGAAGGTGAAGTTGACGTAGGCCGGATCGAGCTGGGTGATCGTGGTGAGCAGGGTCTGCTGCGCCTGGATCAGCGTGCCTTCGGCTGGCGACACCAGGCTGGTGGGCCCCTTCACCGGCGCCTTGATGGTGGTGAATTCCAGGTTGAGCTTCGCCGTCTGGACGTCGGCCTCGGTGGATTGAATTGCGGCGCGCGCCTGATCGCGGGCAGCGATGGCGTCCTCGAGGGACTTCTGGGTGGCGACCCTCTGGGCAGCCAGGCCCTCCTGGCGCTTGTAATTCTCCTCGGCCTGGATCAGAGCCGCCCTGGCCTGCGCGGCCTGTGCGCTGGCGCGGGACAGCGCCGCCTCGTAGGTCCGCGGGTCGATACGGAACAGGACCTGGCCGACATCGACGACGGCGCCTTCCAGGTACTCGCGCTTGAGCAGGATGCCGCTCACCTGGGCGCGGATCTCGACGACGCGGAAGCCGGCGACGCGGCCGGAGAATTCGAGAGGCAGAGGCACATCCGCCGCCGCGAGCTGGACGACGCCGACTTGGGGCGGTGGCGGCGCCGCGGCGGTTGCCGGCCGGGCCGGGGCCCGCGTTCCCCAATAGGCGGCCCCACCGACCAGCACCACGATCAGGCAAGCCGCTATGGCCCAGCCGAGCCGGTTCCGCCTGGTCATCGGCTCACCCGGTCAGCCTGTCGCGCCGACGCGGAAGGCGCACGGCAGGACCGTGACCTCGAGCGGCAGGCGGCCCACCGTTTCGCCATCGAGGTCGACCAGGGTCTCGACGTCCGACGCAAAGCGGAAGGACGTGCCGCGACTCGTCCGCACCTTGGGATGATGGATATGCGCACCGCTATAGAGCTTGGGCATGACGCCGAACAATACACCGAGCCGGGACACGTCGCCCATCTCGATCAGGTCGAGGACGCCGTCGTCGAACTTTGCACCAGGCATGAGCTTCATGCCACCGCCGCCATTTTCGGTGTTGGCGACCATGGCCGTGAACAGGCGCCGCGTG
The DNA here is from genome assembly GCA_963843185.1 of uncultured Alphaproteobacteria bacterium. Classification (GTDB taxonomy): domain Bacteria; phylum Pseudomonadota; class Alphaproteobacteria; order Reyranellales; family Reyranellaceae; genus Reyranella. Next base: position 528,363 of record CAWJJJ010000015.1, on the reverse strand, counting down.
CCGACATCGATCCCGTCGATGGCGATGGCGACGTCGCGATGGCGGTAGCCCAGGGTGACGGGCGGGGTCATCAGCAGGTAGGCGATCTCGCCCAGCTTCTTCAGCCAGCGCGATTGCGAGGTGCGATGGCTGATGGTGGCGGCCGCCCCCAGGGACACGATGAGATAGCCGAAGCGATCGACCGGCCGGCCGTCGAGCCCGGTGCAGCGCACGCGCATCAGGTCGATCGCCCGCGTGTTGTGCCCCGCCGCCGCGTCGAAGGCGCGCGCCGGATCGGCGAGATGGCCGAGGGCGCGGCAAAGTTCATTGGCGGTGCCGGCCGGCACGGGACAGAGCACGGCGTCGGGCGCGCTCAGCCGGCCCGAGGGTTCGAGCAGGCCGTTCAGGGTCTCGTTCACCGTGCCGTCGCCGCCCACCGCCACGAACCGCCGCACACCCTCTGCGAGGGCGGCGCGCGCCAGCGCCGTCGCATGGCCCGGCGCCGCGGTGAAGCGGGGCTCGAAGGCACCCAGCCGCCTGGCCAGCTCGGCCTCGATCGCGGGCCAGCGCGCGGCCGCACCACCCTTGTGGGCGGCGGGATTGACGATCACCGCGACTTTCGGCCGAGCGTTCATGCCTTCTCTTATGCTGCCAGAAACTGACAGTAGATGATGGTAGGCTTCCCGGCCCCATGAAGGAGCAACCGTGTCGCGCGCGCAACGTCTCCTCGACCTCATTCAGGTGCTTCGCCGGCACCGCCATCCCGTGAGCGGCGCGCTGCTCGCCGAGGCGACCGGCATATCGCTGCGCACCCTCTACCGCGACATCGACACCCTGAAGGCCGAGGGCGCGCACATCGATGGCGAGGCCGGCGTCGGCTATGTCCTGCGGCCGGGCTTCATGCTGCCGCCGCTGATGTTCAGCGAGGAGGAGATCGAGGCGCTCGTGCTCGGTTCGCGCTGGGTGCACCAGCGCGCCGACCGCGCGCTGGCCGACGCCGCCGCCAACGTGCTGGCCAAGATCGGCGCCGTGCTGCCCAAGGACCTGCGCGAGACGCTGGACGATTCCGGCCTGTTGATCGGGCCGGGCGAGCCCATCGCGGCAGGCGACGCGCAACTGCCCAAGATCCGCCAGGCCATCCGCACCGAGCGCAAGATCGGCCTGTCGTATCGCGACAAGGACGGCGCGGCCAGCCGGCGCACCATATGGCCGTTCGCCGTGGGCTTTTTCGAGAAGGCGCGTGTCGTCGTGGCATGGTGCGAGCTGCGGCGGGACTTTCGCCACTTCCGCACCGACCGCATCACCACGCTGGCGCTCACCGACAAGCGCTATCCGCGGCGGCGTCAGGCCATGCTCAAGGAATGGCGCGAGCGCGAGGCCACCAAAGAGGCCTGAAGGCTGCTGCCAGAATCTGACAGTTACCCCCTGTAGGGTGGGTTCACCTGGAAAGGAGAACCCCATGAGCAGGAACTGGCTGGCGGTCGCTTCCGCCGAACATGTCGAGATCGGGCGCAGTGCGGGCTTCATGCAGGTCTGCCACGGCAAGGCCACGCCGCTGCGCCGCGTGCAGCCCGGCGACCGGGTTGTCTACTATTCGCCCAATCGCATCTATTCGCCGAGCCACGCCTTGCGCGGCAAGGACCGCCTGCAGGCTTTCACCGCCATCGGCACCGTCAGGCAGGGCGGTCTCTACCAGGCCGACATGGGTTTCGGCTTCCATCCCTTCCGGCGCGACGTCGCCTGGCACGACGCCGAGCCGGCGCCGCTCGTGCTGCTGCAGGAAGAATTGGCCTTCACGCAGGAGACGAACTGGGGCTACCGGCTGCGCCAGGGCCTGATCGAGATCTGCGACGCCGACATGACGACCATCGCCGCGGCGATGTTCAAAGCTTCGGCAGCACCTCGTCGGCCAGGAGACGAAACGTCTCGCGGCTCAGCGGCGCGCACATCAGATAGTTCAGGCCGATCTCTTCCTTCAGTCGGCCGACCTGTTCGACAACCGATGCCGGCGTTCCATGCAGGATGACGCTGTCGACATAATGCTGCACCGGATCCTTGCCGTCGTAGGTGCGCTGCATCGACTTGCGATGGGCGTGTTGCGGTCCGGCATAGGCATCGACCAGCCATTGCGCGCCGCGCCGGGCGATCGCCTCGGCCTCGCTCGTGGTCGGCGCCAGGGCGATCAGGCGTGCCATGGGAATGTCGCGGCCCTGGTCGGAGAAGCCCGCCTCGCCCAGCTTCCGGGCATAGCGGCGGCGCTTGTCGCCCAGCTCCCGGGTCGAGGCATGCGGGTCCATCAGGATGGAAAAGCCGCGGCTCGCCGCCCAGTCGATGGCCTGCTCCGAGGTCGCCGCCATCCAGGTCGGCGGATGCGGCTGCTGCAGGGGCTTGGGCAGCACCTCGACATCGTCGAAGGTGAAATGCGCGCCCTTGTGGCAAAGCCGCTCCTGCGTCCAGGCCTTGAGGACGATGTCGACGGCCTCGCGGAAGCGCTCGGCGCTTTCTTCCGGCGGTATGCCGAAGGCGTCGAACTCGGACGGCGCGAAGCCGCGCCCGGCGCCCCAGTTGACCCGGCCGCCCGACAGCATGTCGAGCAGCGCCACCTCCTCGGCGAGCCGCAGCGGATGATAAAGCGCCGCCAGCGACACCGCCGTGCCGATGCGCAGCCGCCTGGTGCGCGCCGCGGCCAGCGTGCCCAGCATATGGACCGAGGGGCAGACGCTGAAGGTGGTGAAGTGATGCTCGGCCAGCCACACCGCGTCGAAGCCGCCGCGATCCATGATCTCGATGCGCTCGAGGGCGCGGGCGAAGACGTCCTGAAGCGGCCCGTGACGGCCGGGCCAGCTGAAGAACTGCAGCACGCCCACTTTCATGACCACGTCGCCCCGATGCCGGCGGCCAGTTGGAGCAATCGACGGCGCTGCGGACTCATTCATTCCTCCCTTTTTGGCCAGTAGAGCATGCTGGACGGGCGCGAAGCATCCGGCCGGATTGAAAACGGGCGTTCACTCACTCTACGCACGGGGCGGTTACCGGCGCAGCAATTGACAGTGCCCGGCGGCACAACCACATGTCCCCCTTGCGCCGCAAGTAGTTCGCGGGGGAGTTCCTGTTTGCCCTTTTATCGTCGCCTGCTGGCCGCTGCCGGCCTCGCTTTTCTCTTCACTTCAACGGCGGCGCTGGCCCAGGGCGGCCCGCCCGCCATGCCGGTCACCGTCGCCCAGCCGATCGCCAAGCGCGTCACGCAATGGGACGAGTATTCCGGGAAGTTCGAGGCAGTGGCCTCGGTCGAGGTGCGCGCCCGCGTCTCGGGTTTCATCGAAAAGCTGCATTTCAAGGACGGCCAGCTCGTCGAGGTCGGCGATCTTCTGTTCACCATCGACAAGCGGCCGTTTGACATCGCCGTCGACAGCGCGGAGGCCGAGGTGCTGCGCAACAAGGCGCAGGTCAATCTCGCCGAATTGCAGGTCGAGCGCGGCGCCTCGCTGATCAAGTCGAGGACCATCACCGAGGCCGAGAACGACCAGCGCAAGGCCAACCTCGCCGTCGCGCGCGCCCAGCTCAAGGCCGCCGAAGCGGCGGTGCGCTCGGCCGAGCTCAACCTCGACTGGACCGACGTGCGCGCGCCGGTGGCCGGCCGCATCTCCGACCGCAAGGTCGATGCCGGCAACCTGATCCAGGGCGGCCAGCAGGGTGCCACCCTGCTCGCCACCATCGTCACGCTCGATCCCATCCGCTTCGTGTTCGACGTCTCGGAGGCCGACTACCTGCGCTACACGCGCCTCTTCCTGTCGGGCGCGCTGGCCTCCTCGCGCGACCTTATCCCGGTGCGCATCCGTCTCGCCGACGAGACCGAATGGACGCGCGCCGGCAAGGTCGACTTCGTCGACAACACGCTGAGCGCCCGTTCCGGCACCATCCGCACCCGCGCCGTCGTCGACAACAAGAACCAGCTGCTGACGCCCAACATCTTCGGCCGCGTGCAGCTGTTCGGCGGCGAATACGACGCGCTCCTGATCCCCAATTCGGCGGTGGTCTCCGACCAGTCGCGCAAGATCGTGTTCACGGTGGGCGACGACAACGTGGTCAAGGCCAAGCCGATAACCCTGGGCCCGCTCGTCGACGGACTGCGCGTCGTCCGCGACGGCCTCGCTGCCACCGACCGGATCGTGCTCGATGGCCTCGCCAACCCGATGGTGCGGCCGGGCGCCAAGGTCGTGCCGCAAAAGGGCGAAATCACTACCGCCAAAGCCAAGTAAAGGCGGCATCGGCCCATGCGTTTTTCCCATTTCTTCATCGACCGGCCGATCTTCGCCTCGGTCCTGTCGATCATCATCCTGATCGTGGGCTTTATCGCCCAGCGCGGCCTGCCGGTTGCCGAGTACCCCGAGATCGCCCCGCCCACGGTCAATGTCACCGCGACCTATCCCGGCGCCTCGGCCGAGGTCATCGCCGAAACCGTCGCCACGCCGCTCGAGCTCGAGATCAACGGCGTCGACGACATGCTCTACATCGTCTCGCAGGCGACCGGCGACGGGCGGCTGTCGATCAACGTCGTGTTCAAGCCCGGCGTCGACATCGACCAGGCCCAGGTCAACGTGCAGAACCGCGTCGCCGTCGCCCAGCCGCGCCTGCCCGAGGACGTGCAGCGGCTGGGCATCGTGGTGCGCAAGGCCTCGCCCGACCTGATGATGGTCGTGCACATGACGTCACCCGACGGCAGCCGCGACCAGCAATACATCTCCAACTACGCCACGCTCTACGTGAAGGACGTGCTGGGCCGCATCGACGGCGTCGGCAACGTGCTGGTGTTCGGCGCGCGCGACTATTCCATGCGCGTGTGGCTCGATCCGGCGCGCGTCGCCGCCCACAACCTGACGGCCGGCGAGGTCATGCTGGCCATGCGGGCAGCCAACCTGCAGGTTGCCGCCGGCTCGATCAACCAGGCGCCCGCCGTCTCGCCCGGCGGCTTCACACTGTCGGTGCAGACGCTGGGCCGGCTGACCTCGCCCGAGGAGTTCGGCAACATCGTGTTGCGCGCCGAGACCGACGGCTCGGTGACAAGGCTGCGCGACGTGGCACGCATCGAGTTGGGCGCGCAGGACTACACGCTGAACGCCTATCTCGACAACAAGAACGCCACGGCGCTGGGCATTTTCCAGCGCCCCGGCTCCAATGCGCTCGCCACCTCAGGTCAGGTGAAGGCGGCGATGGAGCGGCTGAAGAAGGACTTCCCGACCGGCCTCGACTATTCGGTGGTCTACAACCCGACCGAGTTCATCCAGGCCTCGGTCGATGCGGTGATCGAGACCCTGTTCGAAGCGCTGCTGCTGGTCGTGATCGTGGTCATCGTGTTCCTGCAGACCTGGCGGGCCGCGATCATCCCCCTGCTCGCCATCCCGGTGTCGCTGATCGGCTCGTTCGCCGTGATGGCCGCGGTCGGCATCTCGTTCAATACGCTGTCGCTGTTCGGCCTGGTGCTGGCCATCGGCATCGTCGTCGACGACGCCATCGTCGTCGTCGAGAACGTCGAGCGCTACCTGACCCAGGGCATGTCGCCCAAGGCCGCGGCGCACAAGACCATGGACGAGGTTGGCGGCGCGCTGATCGCCATCTCGCTGGTGCTGATCGCGGTGTTCCTGCCGACCGCTTTCATCACCGGCCTGCAGGGCACGTTCTACAAGCAGTTCGCCATCACCATCGCGGCCTCGACGGCGATCTCGGCGTTCGTGTCGCTGACGCTGTCGCCCGCCCTGGCGGCCCTGCTGCTCAAGTCCCATGCGCTGTCGCCTGTCGAGAGGCCCAAGCCCACGCTGATGGAGCGGGTGGCCTGGCCGCTCAACTGGTTCTTCCGCCAGTTCAACCGGGCCTTCGAAGGGCTGTCGAATTTCTACGGTCGTGCCACGGCGCGCCTGATCCGCATGGCGGCGGTCGTCCTCGTTGTCTATGCCGGCCTGCTGGTACTCGCCGGCTGGCGGCTGGTGGAAACGCCCACCGGCCTCGTCCCGCAGCTCGACCGCTCCTACCTGATCGCCGTCATGCAGCTTCCCGCCGGCGCCACGCTGGAGCGCACCGACAAGCTGGTGCGGAAGGCCTCGGAGATGATCATGGCGACGCCCGGCGTCGAGCATGCCGTGGCGTTCGTCGGCCTCGACGGCGCCACCTTCACCAACGCGCCCAACACCGGCGTGGTCTTCGTCACCCTGAAGCCGTTCGCCGAGCGTCGCAGCCTGCCGATGGACAAGATCGTGGCCGACTTGCGCGGCAAGATGTTCTCCCTGCGCGAGGCCTTCGTGTTCGTGATCGAGCCGCCCTCGGTGCCCGGCATCGGAACCGGCGGCGGGCTGAAGGGCTACGTGCAGGATCGCGCAGCGCGCGGCCTGCCGGCGCTCGAGGGCGCCACCTGGGCATTGGCCGGGGCGGCCGGCCAGGCGCCGGGGCTCACCCAGGCTTTCACCCTCTTCAGCACGCGCACGCCGCAGATCTGGGCCGATATCGACCGCACCAAGGCCGAGCAGCTCGGCGTGCCGATCGCCCGCGTGTTCGAGGCCCTGTCGGTCTACATGGGCTCGGCCTACGTCAACGACTTCAACATCCTCGGCCGTACCTATCGCGTGACGGCCCAGGCCGACGATCCCTATCGCCTCACCTTGCGCGACGTCGGCAACCTCAAGACGCGGTCGTCCAGCGGCGAGATGGTGCCGATCGGCTCGGTTGCCACCTTCTCCGACAAGACCGGGCCCTATCGCGTGGCGCGCTACAACCTCTATCCGGCAGCGGAGGTGCAGGTGGCGCTGAAGCGCGGCTTCTCCTCGGGCCAGGGCATCGCCACCATGGAAGGGCTGGCCGACAAGGTGCTGCCGTCGGGCTTCGGCTTCGAATGGACCGAGATCGCGCTGCAGGAAAAGCTCGCGGGCAACACTGCGATCCTGGCCTTCGGCCTCGCCGTGGTGTTCGTGTTCCTGCTGCTGGCCGCGCTCTATGAAAGCTGGCTGCTGCCGCTCGCCGTCATCCTGATCGTGCCGATGTGCGTCCTGGCCGCCATGCTCGGCGTCTACATCCGCGGGCTCGACCGCAACATCCTGGTCGAAATCGGCCTGATCGTGCTGGTGGGCCTCGCCGCCAAGAACGCCATCCTGATCGTCGAGTTCGCCAAGCAGGCGCACGAGGCCGGCATGACCCGCTACGACGCGGCGGTGAGCGCCGCCAAGACGCGGCTGCGGCCCATCCTCATGACCTCGCTCGCCTTCATCCTGGGCGTGGTGCCGCTGGTAGTGAGCTTCGGCGCCGGCGCCGAGATGCGCCAGTCGCTCGGCACCGCGGTGTTCTTCGGCATGCTGGGCGTCACCTTCTTCGGTCTGGTCTTCACGCCGGTCTTCTACGTCGTCAGTACCGGGCTCTCCGAGCTACGCTTCCGGTGGCGCAAGCCGGAGGTCCAGGCGGAGTTCAAGCCGGACCAAATCTGACAGGAGCTGCCGATGAGCCTTCACCCTGCCCTCGCCGCCGGGCGTGTCGCCGTCATTACCGGAGCGGCGAGCGGGATCGGCCTGGCTGCCGCGCGCCGCTTCGCCTCGATCGGCATGAAGGTGTGCCTGGCTGACCTGTCGGCGGAGGCGGTAGAGCGCGCCGCGTCTGACGTGATCGCCGCGGCGCCGAAGGGACGAGAGCAGGTTCTCGCCGTGCCGACCGATGTCAGCCGGCTCGAGAGCGTGCAGGCCCTCAAGGAAGCGGCCTACGCCCGGTTCGGCGAGGTCGCCGTGCTGATGAACAATGCCGGCACCGCGCCCGGCGGCGGCCCGTGGGACCATATCGAGCGCTGGCGAAGGGTGCTGGAGGTCAATCTCTGGGGCGTCATCCACGGCGTGCAGACCTTCAGCCCCGCCATGCTGGCGCAAAAGACCGCCGGCGCCATCGTCAACACCGGCTCCAAGCAGGGCATCACCTGCCCGCCGGGCGATACCGCCTACAATGTCAGCAAGGCCGGGGTGAAGGTGCTGACCGAAGCGCTGGCCCACAGCCTGCGCAACGAAGACGGCGCGCGGATCACGGCGCACCTGCTGATCCCGGGCTCGACCTTCACCGGCATGACGAGCCGCGGCCGCACCGAGAAGCCCGCCGGCGCCTGGACGCCGGACCAGGTGATCGACATGCTGATCGCCGGGATGAACCAGGGCGATTTCTATATTCTCTGTCCCGACAACGAAGTGACGCGCGAGATCGACAACCGCCGCATCCTGTGGGCGGCGCAGGACATCACCCAGAACCGGCCGCCGCTCTCGCGCTGGCATCCGGACTACAAAGAGGCGTTCGACCAATTCCTGCAGGCGGAGAAGTGATCATGTCTCCCTCATGACTCGATCGACGGATGGTCCTTGGCCTGGCAGGCGGAACGCTTCTGATCGCTGGCGGCGAGCAGCTTGGGAGTCCTGCCGTCTTCTGCCGAGAGCGCACAGGCTGGTTCCGGCGCCGGCGATCGACGAGCCCGTGGGACAGGCGACGTCGAGCCACGTCGTCCTTGCCGGCGGCTGCTTCTGGGGCGTGCAGGGCGTGTTCCAGCATGTCGACGGGCGTGACCAGCGCGGTGTCCGGCTATGCCGGCGGCGCGAAGGCAAACGGCGACCTACGAAAAGAGTCGGCAGCGGCCGCACCGGCCACGCCGAATCGGTGCGCATCACCTACGATCCGCGCAAGGTGAGCTTCGGCAGCTGCTGCAGATCTATTTCTCGGTCGCCCACGATCCGACCGAGCTGAACCGCCAGGGGCCCGACGTCGGCACGCAATATCGCTCGACGATCTTCCCGACCAGCGACGACGCAGGCGCAAGGTGGCGAAGGCCTATATCGACCAGCTCGACCAAGCCCACGTCTTCGGCGCCAGGATCGTCACCACGATCGAGCCCGGCCGCGCCTTCTACCCGGCCGAGGCCTATCATCAGGATTACCTGACGCTGCACCCCAACCAGCCGTACATCGCCATCAACGACCTGCCGAAGGTCGCCAATCTGAAGCGCCTCTTCGCCGACTCATATCGGGTCGAGCCCGTGCTCGTCGCCAAGACAGGCATGTAAGTCTCAGGCCGTGGCCGGTCGCGGCGGCGGCCTGATCAAGGCGAAGCTCACCTGGCCAAAGCTGGGCCCCTGAGGACGGGGCCTTTTATGACGGGTTGGGCCGCAGCACCCGGTGCAGGTCGAGCACCGGCGGATCGCGGCCGAGTTGCGACAGCAGGGTGTGGACCTGGGCACGGTGGTGGGTCTGGTGATTGAAGAAATGCGGCAGGATCACCTGGGCGGGATCGTCTGACTTGAAGCCGGCATTGTTGACATAGCCCAGCGAGCGTTCGAGGAAACCCTCCGGCAGGGCGGCGAAGAACGCCTCGATGCGCCGGTCCATTGCCGCGCGCGCGGCGCGCAACGCGGCAAATTCATCGAACAGGATGGCGCCGAGATCGGTCGAGGGATGCACGCCGCCTTCGAAGCGGGTCATCCAGATGCGATCGCCCAGCAGCAGGTGATTGAGCGTGCCATGCACGCTCTTGAAGAACGCGCCGAGGTCGCGCCGCCTCTCCTCGTCGGAAAGGCCAGCGCAGGCCTCGTAGAGCGTCTCGTTGGCCAGCCGGTTGTAGCGGGCGTACTGCGCCCAGATCGCCGTCATCCGCACGTTTTAGCAGGGGCCTAGCGAGCGGCGGCGGTAATCCAGCGGGCGACGTCGCGGATCAGGTTGGCCATCGCGGCGTTGCGCAGGCGGTGGGCGCGGGCGACGTGGACCTGACGGTCGCCGGTAAGGATCGGGAAAGGGATCGGACGCATTGTTGAAATCTCCACAATATCGATCGAAAACAACCTAATTCCTTTAGAAGATGCGGTTAATCCTGCATTATTGACCGGCACTGATGACGATAATTCACTAATGCCGCAATGATCGATCACGCCGAGCGAAATGGCCGCCTTCGTCAAGGTGGTCGATTCCAAGGGCTTTTCCGCCGCCGCGCCGGCCTTGGGGCTCACGGCCTCGGCCGTGAGCAAGCTCGTCACGCGGCTGGAGACGCGGCTCGGCATCCGGCTGCTGCAGCGCACGACCCGCGCGCTGCATCTCACCGAGGAAGGCGAGGCTTTCTATGCCGCCGCGCGGCGCATCGTGGGCGAGATCGAGACGCTCGAGAACCAGATCACCGGCCAGCGCGGCACGCCGCACGGCCTGCTCAAGGTCACCACCTCGCTCGCCTTCGCCACCCACCAGCTTGCGCCGGTGCTGTCGGAGTTCCTGGCGCGCCATCCCGCGGTGCAGCTCGAGCTGCTGCCGACCGACCGGGTGATCGACATGGTCGAGGAGGGCCTCGACGTCGCCATCCGCATCGGCCGGCTCGCCGATACCAGCTTCATGGCGCGCAAGATCGGCGAGGACAAACGGCTGATCTGCGCGGCGCCCGACTATCTCGCGCGCCACGGCACGCCGCAGCGGCCGGAGGATCTCGGGCGGCATGCCTGCATCGTCTCGCGCGAACGGCCTTACCTCAATCGCTGGGAATTCCGCCTGAACGGCGAGATCGGCGAGGTCGAGGTCGCGGGCCGCGTCGCCGTCAACGAAGGCGAGGCGCAGATGCAGCTCGCCCTGCAGGGCGTCGGCATCGTGCGCCTGACCCGCCTCACCGTGGCGCAGGCGATCCGTGAAGGGCGGCTGGTGTCGCTGCTGGAGGGCTTCTCGGCCGACCAGCCGGTGCCCATCCACGCCGTCTACCCGCACCGAAGGCATCTCGCGCCCAAGGTCCCGGCTTTCGTCAACTTCCTGATCGAGAAGTTCACGCCGCCGCCGTGGGAGATTTGAGCTGTCGGGTGATGCTACGATCGACGCAAATCACCGGTTGGCCGACCCGGCGTGTCGGCCTTCGTCCCTGATCCCTGCGGAGAAATCATGCCCGACGCCATCGACGACCTGTTCCGCCGCTTCGGCAAGGCCTTCAACAAGGCCGATGCCGAGGAGATCGCCGCCTGCGTGACCGACGATTTCGAATGGCGCCTGAACGCCGGCGGCTCGCCGTCCGGCACGGTGCTGAAAGGCAAGGATGGGCTGCGCGCCTATTTCGGCGACAAGAGCAAGGCGCACCGCGAGGCGCGCTATTCGGAGGCGCGCATCCATCGCGCCGGCGACAAGCTCTTCGGCACCTTCCGCGTCACCGGCGATCGATCACGCCGGCAAGCCGTTCGACCGCTACGGCATCGATCTCTATGAAGTGAAGGACGGCAAGATCGCGCTCAAGGACAGCTATCTGAAAGCCGACTGATGACCAATGACACGGTGCTCTGGAACATCGACCGGCGCGGTGTGGCGACGGTCACGCTGAACCGCCCCAAGGTCAACAACGCCTACAACGGCGATCTGATCCAGGGCCTGCACGACGCGATGGATGCGCTCGGTCGCGAGGCCGGGCTGCGCATCGTCGTGCTGCGCGGCAACGGCAAGCATTTCCAGGCCGGCGCCGATCTCGCCTGGATCAGCGGCGTGGCGAAGCAATCGCCGGCGGAGAACGAGACGGTGAGCCGTCTCACCGCCGAGGCGATTCGCCGGCTCGATACCTGCCCCGTGCCGACCCTGGCGCTGATCCAGGGCGGCTGCTTCGGCGGCGGCACCGGCATTGCGGCGGCCTGCGACGTGGTCGTCGCCTCCGAGGACGCGATCTTCTCGATCAGCGAGACGCGCTGGGGCCTGATGGCGGGCATCATCCTGCCGCAGCTCTGCCAGGCGATCGGCCTGCGCCAGGTCCGCCGCTACGCGCTGACCGGCGAGCGCTTCGGCGCCGAGGCGGCGCGGCGGCTCGGGCTGGTGCACGAGGTTTGCCCGACCGGCGGGCTCGCGGCGGCCGGCGAGAAGATCATCGAGGCGGTGCTGATGAACGCGCCGCGGGCCACCACGGCCACCAAGCTCCGGTCGCTCGCGTCGGCACGCGCCTTCATCGACGACGGCGAGTTGCGCGACCTGATCGACGAGCATGCCCGCGCCCGCCAGCAGGACGAAGCCAGCGAAGGCCTCGCGAGCTTCCGCGAGAAGCGCAAGCCTGGCTGGTATCCCGGCTAACGCGCCAGAAAGCGAAGTGCCGCGTCGCAATACATCGCATAGACCGGCGCCATCGAGTTGATGTCGGCCCATTCGTTGGCCGCATGCATGTTGGCGAAGCTCACGCCCGGGGCGCAGATCGTCGGCACGCCGCGCGCCGCCAGGAGATTGCCGATGTTCGATGGCCCGCAGACGTCGATCGCGATGCGTCGCTGGAACGCCCCTTCGGCCGCTTCGGCAAAGCTTTCGACCAGCCGGTCATCCGGCTCGACCAGATAGGCGGGCCAATGATCGATCGTTTCGATGCGCGCCTGCGCGTCGACTGCGTGCACGATCTCCTCCAGCCAGCGCGCGGCCGCTGTCCCGTCGAAGGCACGGGTCAGCCGGATGTCGATGTGACAGACCGCGTGGTCCGGCACCACGCTGAAGCCTTCGCCGCCTTGCATATGAGTCACCGTGGCGGCGGGCCCGAACGGGAAGGCCGCGTCGTGCGTTTCCGGGAAGGCCGCCTCCGCCACCTTGATCGCAAAGGCGGCCGCCTTGGTCAGCGCGTTGATGCCGGTTCGCTCGGCCTCGCCCGAATGCGCCGCCCTGCCGGAAAAGGCAATCTTCGCCCGGCGAAAACCGCGGCTCCCGGCGACGATGCAGTCGTTGCCCGGATAGCCCAGCGACACGGCGTCAGGCGGACGCGGTATGGACTCGAGGTAGGCCCGCACGCCGCCGAAGCGGCCGGTATGTTCGTCGGCATCGAACAGCACGTGCACCGCACCGCGTGGAATTCCTGGTCCCGGCCAGATGGCGCGCGACATGGGCAAGAATGGCGACGCCCGATTTGGAATCGGCCGCGCCTCGACCGAGAAGCCTGCCCCCCTGCACGGCGCCGCAAAAGGGCGGCTCGGTCCACTGGATGACGTCGCCGGCCGGAGCGGTGTCGATGCAGGCATCGAGGCAAAGCACGGGGCCGGGCGCCGGACCCGCGATCTCGACCAGCACGGCCACTTCCTTGCCCGCAGCGTCGTTCAGCAGGCGCGGCCCCAAGCCGTTTTCATGGAGCCAGGAATGAATGACGCCCAGCACCGCTTGCGGCGAATCGATGCCCCCGCATGAAGGCGTCGCCACCAGCCGCGACGCCAGCTGCACGATGCTGTCGATCGGCGCGGTGCTCAAGGCGCGGGCTAGTCGAGGCCTTCGAACAGGGCCGTCGAGAGATAGCGTTCGGCGAAGTCGGGGACGATCACCACGATCCGCTTGCCGGGATTGCGCTTGCCGACGTCGAGCGCCGCCGCCACCGCGGCACCGCCGGAAATGCCGATGGGAATGCCTTCCAGGCTCGCCATGTCCTTCGCCGTCTTCAAGGCCGCCTCGTTGGACACCTTGAAGATCTCGTCGAGGACCTTGCGGTCGAGGATGTCGGGGATGATGCCCGCGCCGATGCCCTGGATGGGATGCGGCGTGTGCTTGCCGCCCGACAGGACAGGGCTCGCTTCGGGTTCGACGGCGACCACCTTGAGGCCGGGCAGGCGCGGCTTCAGCGCCTGGCCGACGCCGGTGACCGTGCCGCCCGTGCCGACGCCGGCGACGAAGATATCGAGCTTGCCCCCGGTGTCGCGCCAGATCTCCTCGGCCGTGGTGCGTATATGGACGGCCGGATTGGCCGGGTTCTGGAACTGCTGCGGCATGAAGCTGTCGGGTATCTCCTTCAGGAGCTCCTCGGCGCGGGCGATCGCGCCGGTTATGCCCTTCTCGCGCGGCGTGAGCTCGAGGCGGGCGCCCAGGAAGCGCAGCATCTTGCGCCGCTCGATCGACATCGAATTCGGGCATGGTGCAGATCATCTTGTAGCCGCGCGCCGCGGCGACGAACGCCAGGCCGATGCCGGTGTTGCCCGAGGTCGGCTCGATGATGGTGCTGACGCCGGGCTTGATCTTGCCCGCCTTCTCGGCGGCATCGATCATGGACACGCCGATGCGGTCCTTGACCGACGACATCGGATTGAAGAATTCGAGCTTGGCAAGGATCTCGGCCGTGACGCCGTCGCGCTTGGGCAGGCGGTTCAGGCGCACCAGCGGGGTAGCGCCCATGGTTTCGGTGATGTCGCCGTAGATACGGCCGCGGAATTCAGGTGCTTGGGTCATGGCCGCCTTATACCCCGCCGCGCCGCCGTGGCCCAAGTCGGCTGTACAAAGAGCGCCGAAATCAGGGTGGGCGGATTTACCCGTCGCCATGCCGCGACCCAGGCCAGAAGCGCGCAATCCGGTGCATGCTGCGAGCTGGGTCTTGGACTGATACAACATGTTGTCCCATGGAAATAACGCCCGCTCGGCCACCGACCCGGCTGGATCGCTGCGATGCCGTCCTGCTCTCGGCGTTCGCTGTCGTGGCGGCAATCGGCACCTGGCAACGTTGCCTGCTGGTCAACGACGGGGCGGTCTTCCTCATCGCGGGCTGGTTGGGCAACGTCTGGGACCTCAGCCTGTCGCAGAACCCGTCCCGCGCCGTCTCATTGCTGGCGATGTTTGGCCCGGCCTGGGCGCTGCGCTCCGCCTTGGACCTCTCGGCGGAGACCTATGTCGTCGTGGCCCATCTCCTCTATTTCGCGGCGCCGCTGCTTCTGTGGCTCGCGATCCGTAGTGTCGAGCCGCACCCGGCTTTCGCGCGGCTCTATCTCTGCCTCGCGACCGCGCTCGTCTTCTTCCCATCCGAGGTGATCGTGGCCATGGGCCTCTGGCTCATCTGGGCGGCAATCGTCGCACGGCCCGGCCGCTCGCTGGCGTTCACGGTGCTCGCCACGGTGGGCTTCGCCGCGCCGATCGCCTTCACCCACGCACTGACCGCCTTGTTGAGCCTGCTCTACCTGCTCGCGGGCGGCCTGCTTGCAGCGACCGGCCGGCCGTTTCCGCGGCACGCTCTGGTCGCCGCGGCAATCATGACCGTCTTGCTGCTCGGCGCCTTCTTTCTTGCCGACGCCTGGCTGGCGGGCGGCAATCCCACCGGCAACGCCTGGCTCGACAAGGCGCGCTACACCTACCTCGACC
Source organism: uncultured Alphaproteobacteria bacterium (assembly GCA_963843185.1). GTDB lineage: Bacteria > Pseudomonadota > Alphaproteobacteria > Reyranellales > Reyranellaceae > Reyranella. The sequence goes on along the minus strand of CAWJJJ010000015.1, from coordinate 513,304 downwards.
TTGGACAGATGCTGGCGACGGTGATCCTCTATCCGGTGCTGATAGCTCTTTGGCTTCTGTTGCTGGCGCCCGGTTTCGGCGCTGCCGTCGCGCACCGGCGCCTGTCGTCGATCCTTGTGCTGGCGATCGGCGCCCTTGGCCTGTGGTTTGCCGCCAACGGCGTCGACGTCGTGACCTGGATCTTTGCCCGCCGGACGGGCCCTTATGTCCTCGTGGTCTCACTGGTGCTCGCCCTCGCATTGCCGGCGGCGCAATGGCTCGCGGCGGCGCGGCGCCCCCTCATGCTGTTTGCCGGCGTGATGGCGATGGCGTCGTTGTCCTACGGTCTCGACCTGGCGCTGTTCGACCGCACCGTGGAGGCCCGCATGGCGCCGCTCATCCAGCGCGCCGAACCGCCGCCGGTCTTCGCCGAAATCGCTGGCCCGGGCACGGCGCCCTGGGATTCGCAACCCGTGTCGCGACCGTTCCTGCGCGGTTATTTCAAGTGGCTGGCGGCCGAAGATTACCTGCGCGACGTCGTCATCCCGGACTATGGCGGCGATCGCATGACACTCGCTTTCTACAGCTACTTCCACTCCGCCCGCCGAGGCGTTCTCTATCGCGCGCTCGATTTGACGGGCGAATGGGTGCCCTTCGAATGCCTGCCCGTCGATCGGGCGCTTGCCGATGCACGCGACGATATCGATCGTCGCTTCCTGCGCTTCCTCAGCGAGCGCTATTGCGTGCGCTGACCGCTGCGATACCGAGAAGCAAGGCCAGCGACAGGCCGGAGATCGCCCAACCCCATTGCTCGGCGGGCAAGGCGACGCGCAGCAAGGTGGCCGAGGTGTGGCCCGCCGGTGCTGTGAAGGATACCAGCCGCAACGGTTCGGTCGGCACCAACGGCAGGCCGACATCGAGACGCCAGGCTGGAAAGAAGAAGCGGCGCAGTGTCACGACGGTCGGCGCATCGGCCATGATCTCGATCCGCATCGTTCCGAAGCGGTCGCTCTCGGCACGACAAAGCTGCGGCACAGGCGAGCAGGCAATCTCCGGTAACCCTTGCACCGGCCCGAGATTCATCTCCAGATGGCTCTCGGCTTGCGGAAAGCCGCTTGGTTCGTATTCCCTCGCATCATGCTCGACCGCGGCGCCATGGCGCGCCGTGTAGTCGATGCCGCCGAGCACCATAAGGTAAGTGAACCACAGGCCGACGCCCGCCGCGCCAAGAGTCACAGCGAGGAAATAGAAGGTCCCGCGCTCCAGCGTGGGCCGCATATGGCAGAGTGCCGTCACACCGGCGAATTCCACCACGACAAGCAGCCGCCACGGAAACTGCACCTTGGCCAGTTCGGGCAATTGCCAGAACCAGGGGACGAGACCCGTCATCAGCACCAGGCAGGCGAGCGCGACAGCAGCCCAGAAGAACGCATCTCCGCGTTTGCGAAAGAATAGGCAAATCCCGGCCGCCAGAAACGTCCACGCAACGGTACACGAGATCACGACGTACATGACGGTCGGCTCGGGCCAACGGTCGGGGGCCAGCAGGTACCAGTTCTCGATATGAAAATACCGCGTCCAGAAGCTGGCGGCCGAGATCCAGCCCTGCAGGGAAAGCGCCGGCAGGAGATAGATCGCGGCCAGCCCCAGACCGAGCGTCCCGCCCACGGCCGCGCGGGCCAACTCCAGCGGCTTTCGCATCCGGAACAGCAGATAGGCGGGCAACACCGTCGCCGACACCAGCAACGCCACCGGGAGATGGGAGACGATCAAGCCCGCATAGGACAGCCCCAGCAGTACCGGCCGGCGGATCGACAGGAACACCAGCGGCAGGAAGAGGTAGGCCGTGAACTCGGCGAGGGCGCCGCGCACGAAGTAATCGAACAAATGGTACGGCGCGGCGATGTAGACGATGGCGCCCCATAGCGCGATCTTGCCATTGCCGGTCTCCCGCCGAAGCCAGGCATACATGGCCATGCCCGAGGCCCATAAAATCACTGCCCAGGTCAGCAACAGCCGATGCGATACCGACAGGGCGTTGAAAGTCACAACGCTCAGCAAGCCATCGAGCCAGAAGGCCAGCGGCGGATAGAAGTAGAAGGCGGGGCTGCCCAAACCATCGAATGAATCCGGCATCCAGCGCGGATAGAGGATGAAGTCGCGGAACTGGGCGGAGAATTGCGCCGCCCAAGTGAGATTGTGCGGCGCGCTGTGGCCGTTCATCGTGTCGAACAGCAGCGACGGCGCCAGCAGAAGGACGGCGACAGGCGCCAGAATCAAGGCAGCGCGGCTGGGCGCCAAGTCCTGGTCCATGTCGCGTCGGTCATGCAAACCTTATACCCCGCCTGACCGCGACGGCCCAAGCCAGGAGCAGAACGAGCGACAGGCCGGAGATCGCCCAGCCGGTCTTCTCCTCGGGCACAGCAATGCGTTCCAGCCGGTAGATGTTGCGTCCGGCGGGCGCGGTGAACGAGACAAGGCGCAGTTGATCGGTTGCCATGACGGGTAGCGCCGGATCAAGCCGCCAGAAGGGAAAAAAGAAACGACGCAGGACGATCGCGGTCGGCTCATCGGCGTCGATCTCGATGCGCAACTCGCCGAACGCTTCGGCGATGGCGCGACAGATGCGCGGCTCGGGCGTGCAAGCGATCGTCGGCACGTCCTTGAGCGGCTCCAGACCAAGATCCGCATAGGCCAACTCCGGTTTTTGCGTGAAGCCCGCGGGCAGGAACTGGTTGAGATCTTGCGGCGGGCCCTGCGCGCTCAAGGGCGCGTCTATGCGTCGGAGAATGCCCGCCCCCATGCCGCCGACGCCCGGACCAAGCGCAAAGAGGGCGGCGATGAAGATGTACGATGCTGCACGGGACCGGGCGGGCCATGGGGCCAGGCAGAGTGCGGTCAGGGCGGCGAACTCCACGACGATCATGAGCCGCCAGGGAAACTGCACCTTGGCGATGAACGGTACCTGCCAGAACCACGGCAGGACACCGGCAATGAGCAGCAGGCACACCAGGCAGACGGACGCCCAAAATACCGCCTCGGACCGCCACCCCTGCGGCCGGCCGCTCTGGGCCTGGACCACCACGACGCCGATGGCGGCGATGCCATAAGCCGCGGCAAACGACGCGATGAGCAACATCATATCGATCGGCCGGGGCCAATGGTCGGGCGACAGCAAGAACCATAATTCGACGCGATAGCCGCCCGTCCAGAACGTCTCGGCCGGTACCCAGTCCTGCAAGGTGAGTGCCGGGACCAGGTAGATCGCCGCGAGCCCGAGCCCGAGCGCTCCGCTCAGCGCGCAACGGGCAAAAAAAACTGCCGCCGGCTTCGCCGCGCCGAGCCGCCAGCCGAGATACAGCATGTACAGCGGGAGCGCCGTCAGCGAGATGAGCAACGCCGCCGGCAGGTGTGCCATCGTCAGCGCCGCATAGGCGCACGCGAACAGGACGGTGCCAAAGCGCCGACGGTCTGCGATCTGGCGTACCGACAGCGCGACAAGCGGCAAGAAAACATAGGCCGCGCACTCGGCATAGGCGCCGCGATAGTAGTGATCGAGCAGATGATAGGGTGCCGCCATGTAGGCCATCGCGCCATAGAGCGCCGCACGGGGCGATGCGGCTTGCGGCTTGAGCCAGGCATGCATGGCGATCCCCGAGGCCCACAGCAGCAGCAATGACGAGAGCGACAGGCGATACGACACGGAAAGCGCGTCGAATGTCGCGACGCTCAGCAGCGCATCGACCCAGAAGGCAATTGGCGGATAAAAGTAGAAGGTCGGGCTCCCCAGACCGTCGAAGGAGTTGGGAAGCCCGCGGGGATACAAAATCCCGGCCCGAAATTGATCGGCGAATTGCGCCGTCCAGGTGAGATTCTGCGATGAGCTGTGCGAGATGAGGGTACCGATCGCCAGCGACGGCGCCAGCAGCAGCGCGGCCAGGATCAGCAGGACGAGCGCGGGGCGCGTCCCGCCCAATCCTACTCCGCCGCCCGGCGCTGCGCCGTGTGGTCGGGCGTGAGTGTGTAAGTCGTGAAGCGCCGGTTGAGCGCCGGCATCGGACAGGCCTCGAGATGGCCCTCCCCGGGGCGCATCAGGATCATTGCCGTGGTCGCGGTCATGACGCCGCGCGTATTGGGCCGCGGCGGCCGGCACACCGACCAGGGCGACCCCCAATCGTCGAAGAAGGCCTGGCGCAAATCCTCGAGCGTGAGCTTGCCGAGGCGTGAGGAAAGCTGCTCGCGCACGCGCTTGTCGCGGTAGATCGAGCAGGGCGTCTCGGCCAGGCCGGTGTCCTTCACCTTGGCGCGCGCCGAGGGCGCGATCCAGTGATTGGCATGCACGTAGAGCCCACGCTCGGGCGCCAGCCAGAAGGTCTCGTCGGGCGCGCATTCGAAGCCGAAAGCCTCGCCGCCGCCATCGACCGTGGCGCGGCTCACCGCCATGTGATTGGAGCCGGGCTTGGGCGTGGCGACGATGGTCTGGACGGCCTGGGCGAGATGGGCGCTCTCCAACACCTTGCGGCGGATGAAGGGTAGCGGCACGCCCGGCCCGCACCGATAGTCGCGGTCGCATTCCAGCGCGTTGGCGGTGAGGCCGATGCCGGCCGAGTTGAGGCCCGAACGGGCGAGGCCGCCGGCTTCGGTGAAAGTCAGGATATCGGGGCCGTCGTCGCGGCGGATGCGCAGCACCACGCCGGTCTCGGCGCACTCGGCGCGCCAGTCCCAGTTCTGGCCGTGCAGCAGGGTGCCGTCGGCGCTGGCTTCGGGCAGCGCGAGGGCCGCGGTGCAGCCGTCCGGGACGTGCTTTTCGGCGTGGCTCTTGCGCGCCGCGGCGACCATCTCGGTGCGGGCATTCATCAGCATCACGGCGGCGAAGGGCTCGCCCGCGCCCTCGGCGATGCCGCGCATTTCCTCGACGTAGGCCGGATCGAACTTCTCGATCGTGGGCACCATCGCCTCGGCACGGCGCTCCAGCTCCTTCCAGTCGACGCCGCTCTTCAAGAGCGACTCGGTGTACATCCCGGCGCCGCGCCGCAGCCGGTCGGCCGCTTCGCCTTGCCGTGGGTGCGGCCGCGCTCGCGCGGGCTGCCGGACAGGTCGATCAGCGGGAAGGGTGCGTAGTCGGTCATGGCTGCCCCAGCAGCGCCTGGCGGAAGCGGTCCTTCAGGTGGGCGCCGTCCTGAGGCGGCATGACGAATTCGAGTTTCTCGACCATCACCTTCACGACGCGGAAGACAGGGCCCTTGGTGGTCCGCGCCGCCTTGACGAGCCCGGCCACCTCGCCCGCCTCGCGCACGACGGCGCTATCGGCGATGCCGCAGCCCCGGGCGATCACGCTCAGATCCGTGCCGGCGCCCGAATCGGTCGGGCCGTTGTTGCGCGGGCTGGTATGGGAGGCCTGGTTGCCGGTCTCGCCGAACTTCTCGTTGTCGAGCACGACGATGGCGAGGTTGTCGGGCTGCTGCGTCGCCACCGTGGCGAGCGAACCCAGGCTCATCATCAGGTCGGCGTCGCCCGTGATCACCAGCACGCGCTTCCTGGGCTGGGCCAGGGCAAGCCCCAGCCCCATGCTGACGGGCGCACCCATGGCGCCCCACAAGGGCATGTTAAGCGGCCGGTCACCCGCCTCGGTGATGTCCCAGTTGGACGAGCCCAGGCCCGCGATCACCAGGAGATTGTCGTCGGCGCCTTCCAGGATCTTGCGGACCAGCGGCCGGCGCTGCAGCGTTGCCTTGCTCATCGTCACTTCTTCCCGAAATCCTTGATGCCGATCAGCTTCTGGCGCAGCAGGACGGCGACCGCCTGGCCGCCGTTGAAGGCCGCACGCGCCGCGGCGTCGACCGTGGCCTTCACCTCGTCGGCCTTGTCGACCGAGTAGAGCAGCACGCCCATCGCCTCGAGCACCTTGGGCGTGCCCTGGCCCATCGGATACTGCCAGGAATTGAACTCGCCATAGTCGCCACGCATGGTGATCAGGGTGAGGAACGGAAAGCGCAGCGTCTTGGTGAGCCCCATCAGGTTGATGGTGTTGCCGACGCCCGAGCTCTGCATCAGCAGCACCGAACGCTGGCCGCCCAGCCAGGCGCCGGCGGCCAGCGCGATGCCTTCCTCCTCCGTCGTGAGCGGCACGGTGCGGATCGAGTTCGACTTCTGGCAGTGCTCGATCAGCCGCGAATGGCCGGCATCGGGCACGTGATAGACCTGCTTGACGTCGTGCGCCTGCAGCACGTCGAAGATCTGGTCGCGCCAGTCGGCGCCCGCTTTGATACTCGTCTCGGCGTTCATGTTTCTCCCGTCAAAACGGCTTCAGCACTGCAAGGAACACGATAGCGATCATCAGCACCGTCGGCACCTCGTTCCACCAGCGATAATAGCGGGCAGGCCGGGTATTTCGGTCTGCCTCGAAATCCTTGCGCCAGCGGCCGAACAGGTGATGGATCAAGGTCAGGCCGACCACCAGCGAGAATTTCATTTGCCACCAGCCGGCATGCCACCAATCTCCCTGCCAGCGCGAGCAGCAGGCCCAGGATCCAGACCAGGACCATCGCCGGGTTCATGATGCCGCGCAGCAAGCGGCGCTCCATGACCTTGAAGGTCTCGCTCTGCTTGGAGCCCGCCTCGGCATCGGCGTGATAGACGAACAGGCGCGGCAGGTAGAGCAGCCCTGCCATCCAGGCGATGACGGCGATGATGTGCAGCGCCTTCAGGACCTCATAGAGCATCGCGCACCAGCCTCGCGAGTCCGGCGATGAACAGGGGATGCGTACCGACCGTCGGCACGCGAACGTAAATCGGCACGCCGTCCATTTCGGCAAGACGGCGATAGTCGATGTCGAGCTCGACCAGGGTCTCGGAATGTTCCGACACGAAGGAGACCGGATAGAGCACGATTCCCACCTTGTCGGCGCCGGCGCGCTGGATCTCGTCCTCGGTCGAAGGACCGATCCACTTCAGCGGGCCGACACGGCTTTGGTAACACACCGACCAGTCCACGCCATCGAGGCACTGGCCGATGGCATGCGCCGTCTGCTCGACCTGCGTCTGATAGGGATCGCCCGCCGCCACGATCCTTTCAGGCAGGCCGTGCGCGGAGAACAGCACACGCTTGGGCCCGGCGCCGGCCTCGGCCAGTCCCTGCTTCACCAGCTCGACCGACGCGGCAATGAAGCCCGGCTCGGTCGGATAATCCTTCACCACCGTGGTCGGCACCTTGAACGTCGCGGTGTCGTTCCACGCCTTGAAGGACGAGGCCGTGGTCGTGGTCGAGAACTGCGGATAGAGCGGCAGCAGCACGATGCGATCGGGCGCAAAGCGCTCGACCGAGCGCACGACCGCCTCGGTCATGGGATGCCAGTAGCGCATGCAGACATAGCCACGCCATTCGTTCTCGGTGCCCAGCGCTTCCTCCAGCGCGCGCGCCTGCGCCTCGGTCTGGCCGAGGATCGGCGAAGAGCCGCCGATCTTCGCATAGATGTCGCGCGCCTTTGGGGTGCGCCGGCGGGCAAGAAGGCTCGCCAATGGCCGGCGGATCAGCGACGGCAGGCGCAGGATGGCGGGATCGCCGAACAGGTTGCGCAGGAACGGCTGCACGGCATCGAGCGAATCGGGACCCCCGAGATTGAACAGGATGATCGCGACCTTCACGATGTCGCCGGTTTCCAGTTGCGCACGACCTCGACGAGCTGGGCGACATGTTCCGGCGGCGTCTGCGGCACCACGCCGTGGCCGAGATTGAAGACGAAGGAACCCGGGCCGAGCTTGTCGAGGATGCGGGTGGCCTCGCGCTCCAGCGCCGCGCCGCCGGCCACCAGCATCAGCGGGTCGAGATTGCCCTGCACGCAGATGTGAGGCTGCAGCTCCCGCGCTGCCCAATGCGCGCCGATGCCGGTGTCGATCGACAGGGCGGCGAAGGCATCCGGCCGGCGATACATCAGTGTCGCCGGACCGACCGCGCGCGGAAAGGCGATGATGGGAGTCTTGGGATGGCGCGCATGCACCGCATGGGCAATGCGCACCATCGGCTCCAGCGACCAGCCGAATAGCTGCTCCTCCGGCAGGACGCCCGCCCAGGAATTGAAGAGCTGAACGGCATCGGCGCCGGCTTCGATCTGGCAGGTAAGATGATCGACGACGGCGTCGACCAGGAGGTCGATCAGCAGGCCGAAGGAGTCGAGGATGGCTATAGGCCCAGCCCTTGACCTTGGCGAAGTCGCGGCTGCCGCCGCCCTCGATCATGTAGCAGGCAAGCGTGAAGGGCGCGCCGGCGAAGCCCAGCAGGGCGGTCTCCTTCGGCAGCGCTGCGCGTACCTGGCGGATTGCCTGGTAGACCGGCGCCAGGCGCTCGGGCAGCCGCGCCCGCGACAGCTGGCCGAACTGGACCGGATCGGTCAGCGCGTCGAGCTTCGGTCCCTCGCCCTCCTCGAACCAGACTTTCTGGCCGAGCGCGTCGGGGATCACCAGGATGTCGGAAAAGATGATCGCCGCATCGAACCCGAAGCGCCGGATCGGCTGCAAGGTCACCTCGACCGCCTTGTCCGGCGTGTAGCAGAATTCGAGAAACGACTTGGTCGTCGCGCGGACGGCGCGATACTCCGGCAGATAGCGCCCGGCCTGCCGCATCAGCCAGATCGGCGGCGTCGGAAAGCGCGTCCCGGCCAGCGTCGCCATGAATTTCCCGGTGACTTTCCCGGCGCTCAAGTCTTGTCCCTCATGCTTCCTCTTACTCTATTCATAATAGGTAGTAGGAGTAGTAGGGGCTGTGGCACATGGGGATGCGCCCTATTGGCTTTCGCTCCCCAGCCCGCTGTGGACCGCCTGAGGTCGATTCCACGCGATTCCAGCGTCGGATTCCCGATTCGCAGGCCTTTCCTCCCGGACTGTCCGCAAGGGACGAATAGCGGGAGCGCCCGGGCGAGTCGTGTTCCGAATTCGGACGTTTTGGTCCGTGCCCCTCGTCTGTCCCTGTTCTGCCATGGCCAATACCGCGTTTCTCCTCGGGGTGCTGTGGGGTAAGTTGGGCCGTGGCCAACCGCAATTTCCATGTTCATCTCGTATCCGATTCCACCGGCGAGACCGTGTCGAGCGTGGCGCGTGCCTGCCTCGTGCAATATGAGGGCATCTTCGTGCAGGAGCATGTCTGGTCGCTGGTGCGTACGCCGGGCCAGATGGAGAAGGTCATGCAGGCGGTCGAGCGCGACCGCGGCCCCGTGCTCTATACGCTGGTCGATCCGGACCTGCGCGACCTGGTACGCGATCATTGCCGGCGTCTGCAACTGCCCTGTGTCGGCGTGCTCGACCAGGCGATGAGCGTGCTCGCGGTCCATTTCCATTCCAAGAGCGAGCAGTGGCCCGGCCGCCAGCACCAGCTCGACGAGGGCTATTTCGACCGCATCGATGCGATGCACTACACGCTGGCGCACGACGACGGCCAGTCGACGCACGATCTCGACGATGCCGACGTCATCCTGGTCGGCCCGTCGCGCACCTCCAAGACGCCGACCTGCGTCTATCTCGCCAATCGCGGCGTGCGGGCCGCCAACGTGCCGCTGGTGCCGGCTGGTCCCGCCGCCGCCCGCGCTCGAGGAGTCGAAGCGGCCGCTGATCGTCGGGCTGATCACCGATCCCGAACGGCTGGTGCAGATCCGGGTCAACCGCCTGCGCCTCCTGCAGCAGGAGACCGAGACCGAATACACCGACATGGAACAGGTGCAGCGCGAGATCCAGGATGCGCGCCGCCTCTATGCCCGTCGCAAGTGGGCGACCATCGACGTCACGCGCCGGTCGATCGAAGAGACGGCGGCGGCCATCCTGCAGATGCTGGCGACGCGTCGCGCCCAGCGCCTGCAGACAAGTCAGTAGGCAACCACACTCGGGAGGCGATCATGGCGTTTCGTCATCCTCATCGGTGCATTGCAGTTGCAGTTGGTCTGATTTTTGCTGGTTCCCCGGCACACGCCGCGAATGGCATCGACGTCAAGCGCGGCGCGGACTCCACGGTCTATCGGCAACTGCGTGCCGAGCCTGGTGGTCGAGAACAAGTCGGCGGAGACCATCGACTATCTGCAGGTCGATGTCGTCGTGGCCCTGGGCAACGGCCAGGAACGCACCGTCGAGTTGAAGTCGGCCTACCGTGAGGGTGTGCTCTATCCGATTGCTCCCGGAGGGAAGGCGACCTTGAAGCAGCATCTCGATACATCCATGGCCCTGGGCGTCGCCTGCGGCGACGTCAAGGCACGCAAGGTCGTGCGCACGATCTGCGAAGCGGCCGGCGGCAAGGAATGCGCTTCCTCGGTCTCGGTGCAGCCGTGATCAAACGCCGGACATTCGTCGGCGCCGCGGGCGCGTCCCTGCTCGCGGCACCTGCCCTCGCTCAAGCCTATCCCAGCAAGCAGCTCAAGATGGTCGTGCCCTATCCGCCGGGCGGCGGCACCGACGGGCTCGGCCGCATCACCGCCGAGCGGCTTGCGGAAAAGCTCGGCCAGTCGATCATCGTCCAGAATATCGGCGGCGCCTCGAGCACCGTAGGCTCCGAAACCGTGCGCCGCGCCGATCCCGACGGCTACACGATCCTGTTCAATGCCAGCCTCTTCGTGCTCGGCAAGACCATCATGCCGACCTGCCCCTACGATCCGCAGACCGACTTCCGGGCGATCGCCCAGGCGGGCGAGGCGCCGCTGGTGCTGCTGGTCAATCTCGGCGTGCCGGGCACCGACTATGCGAGCACCATGGCGGCGATCGCCAAGGAGCCGAAGAAGTACTTCTTCGCGCTCTCCTCGGGCGGCTCGGCCGGCCATATCGCCACGCTGGCCTTCCTGAAGCGCACCGGCCTGCCGCTCGACACGATCCTCTACAAGGGCACGGCGCCGGCCAATGCCGACCTGCTGAGCGGCAGCGTGCAGCTCTTCATGGATCCGTGGACGGCGCTGCTGCCGCTGGCCACCTCGGGCAAGGCGCGCGGGCTGTTCGTCACCTCCAAGGAGCGCACCAAGCTCGCACCCAACCTCCCGACCGCCGACGAAGTCGGGCTGAAGGACTTCAACCTCAGCTCCTGGTACGGCGTATGGGCGCCCAAGGACACGCCTCAGCCGGTCGTCGACAGGCTCGCCTCGGCCATGGCGGAGGTCTCCAAGGACCCGGCCTTCATCGCCACGACGACCTCGCTCGGCATCGTGCCGACCGCCCGCGGCCCGAAGGATTTCGCCGCCTTCATCAAGAGCGAGGTCGAGACCAACACGGCGCTGCTGAGGGACGCGGGCTACAAGCCGGAGTGACAGCGAAGCTGTCATCCTGAGCGAAGCGAAGGATCTTTTGGATCAGATCCCTCGCAAAGGCTCGGGATGACGGCCACGGGCCGTCATTCCGCCGCTTTCGCCACCGGTTCGAAGCGCGCGTCGAAGTTGCGGATGGATTTCTCGACGGTGTCGGCGACCTGCTTGAGCTTGTCCTGGTTGACGACCTTCAGGCCGAACAGGTCCTTGACGTAGAAGACGTCGACGGCGCGCTCGCCGTAGGTCGTGATGTGGGCCGAGGCGATCTGCAGGTTGAGCCGCGTCAGGGCGCGCGTGACGACATGCAGGAAGCCCGGCCGGTCGCGGCCGTTGACCTCGATCACCGTGAAGGTGTCCGACGCGTTGTTGTCGATCAGCACGCGCGGCTCGACGGTGAAGACGCGGTCGCGCTTGGGCCACGTCGAGCGCTGGCTGTCGAGCTCGCGCGGAATGTCGAGCCGGTTGCTGAGCGCCAGCTCGACCCGCGCGGCGAGCCGCGCCAGCCGCTGCGGGCCGTCGAACGGCTTGCCTTCGAGGTCCTGCAGCCAGAACGTGTCGAGGGCCATGCCGTTGGCGAGGGTGAAGATCTTGGCATCGACGATGTTGGCGCCGCTGATCGCCATGGCGCCGGCCAGCCGCGCGAACAGGCCATGCGTGTCGAGGGTGTAGATCGTCACCTCGGTGACCGCGCGCGCGCCATCGATCCGGTGCTCGATGGCGAGCGGCTGGCGGTCGCGCTCGGCGCGGCGCACCAGCTCGGCCTGGCGGGCCAGCGTGTCGGGCGGGAAGGAGAGCCAATAGGGCGCATAGCCGCGCGCGAAATGCTCCTCCTTGTCCTGCTCGCTCCAGCCGGTGAGCCGCTGGGCGACTTCGGCCTGGATCTGCTTGATGCGTTCGGCGCGACCGCCCGCCAGGGTGCCGCCGGACAGGACGCGCTCGGTCGCGTTGTAAAGCTGGCGCAATAGCGCGGCCTTCCAGCCGTTCCACACATTGGGGCCAACGGCGCGGATGTCGCATATGGTCAACACCAGCAGGAGCCGCAGCCGCTCCGGCGACTGCACCAGGGCGGCGAAGGTGTCGATGGTCTTGGGATCCATCAGGTCGCGCTGGAAGGCCGTGTTGGACATGGCGAGGTGATAGCGCACCAGCCAGGCCACGGTCTCGGTCTCGGCGGCGCTCAGCCCCAGGCGCGGTCCGAGCTGCAGGGCGACGTCGGCGCCCAGAACGGAGTGATCGCCGCCGCGACCCTTGGCGATGTCGTGCAGCAGGATTGAAAGATAGAGCACCGGCCGCGACAGGATCTTGTGGACCACATCGGACGCCAGCGGATGGTCTTCCTTCAGCTCACCCGCTTCGATCTTGGCCAGGATGCCGATGGCGCGGATCGTGTGCTCGTCGACAGTATAGGTGTGATACATGTCGTGCTGCGTCTGCGCGACGACCCTGCCGAAGTCGGGCACGAAGCGGCCGAACACGCCGGCCTCGTTGAGACGCCTGAGCGTCGTCTCCGGATCGTGCCGCGACGTCATCATCTCCATGAACAGGCGATTGGCCTCGGGGTCGGCCCTGAGCTTGTCGACCAGGCGGATGTTCTGGGTGATCAGCCGCAAGCTTGCAGGATGGATGTCGAGATCGTTCTCCTGCGCCACGTGGAACAGCCGCAGGATCGCCACCGGATCCTTGGTGAAGGTGTCGGGCGAGGCGACGGCCAGCCGCTCGCCGTCGAGGCGGAAGCCGTCGAGCTCGCGCGGCCGCAGGGTCTGCCACAGCGCCGCGAGCTTGGGCTTGCGCCGGCGGCTGTCCTCGAGCGCCGCCACGAAGATGCGCGTGAGGTCGCCCACCGTCTTGGCGTGCAGGTAGTAGTGCTTGGTGAAGCGCTCGACGCCGCTGCTGCCCGGCCGGTCCTGGTAGCCGAGGCGGGCGGCGATCTCGCGCTGCAGGTCGAACGACAGCCGGTCGTCGGCACGGCCCGTGAGATAGTGGATATGGCAGCGCACCGTGGTGAGGAAACGCTCGGAGCGCACGAAATGGCGCGCCTCCTCCTGGGTGAGCACGCCCTTGGCCACCAGCTCGCCCGGCTCGCTCACGCGATAGAGATATTCGGCGATCCAGAACAGCAGGTGGAGGTCGCGCAACCCGCCCTTGCCCTCCTTGACGTTGGGCTCCACGACGTAGCGCGAATCGCCCATGCGCTGGTGCCGCTGGTCGCGCTCGGCAAGCTTGGCCTCGACGAAGTCGCGGCCGTCGCCGGTCAGGAACTTCTGGGTGAAGCCCCTGGTCAGCTCGTCGAACAATTCGCGGTCGCCCCACACGTAGCGTGCCTCGAGAAGCGCGGTGCGGATGGTCTGGTCGCGATCGGCGTAGCGCAGGCTCTCCTCGACGGTGCGGGTGGCGTGGCCGACCTTCAGCCCCATGTCCCACAGCAGGTAGAGCATGAACTCGACGATCTGCTCGCCGCGCGGCGTCTGCTTGTAGGGACGCAGGAAGAGGAGATCGATGTCGGATAGCGGCGCCAGCTCGCCGCGGCCGTAGCCGCCCGTCGCCACGACGCCCAGCCGCTCGGCGGCGCTGGGATTGGCGGCGGGATAGATGCGCTGGTCGGCGAAGTCGAAGATCACGCGGATCAGCTGGTCCATCAGGAACGAGGTGCCGGCCAGCACCATGTCGCCATCGTTGCGCAGCGGCCCGGGTTCCTCGAAGCGGCGGCGGATCTCGGCCCGGCCCGTGGCCAGCGCCTCGCGCAGCAGCGCCAGGACCGCCGGACGCGGCGGCTCGCCGCCCGACGGCAGGTCCTCGACCAGCTTCGCCAGCGTCTCTTCCAGCGCACGCCGACGCACGATGGCGCGGCGGTCGGGGATTTGGTCGTAGGGCTTGGCCATTGGCGGCGGGTTACCGGGAGCGGGATGCTAGAGGGCGGCGCCCGGCCCAGGAGCGGGGAGGCGGGAACGCCCCCCACGTGAGGCGTCCCATTGCCGAGCGCAATCCCGAATTTCCGGTATTTCCGGCATTTGCGCCACCCCTTGGACCTTCGGTTTCGGGCTTTCCGCCATTCCCGCTATCCATCCAGCGGTCCTGTCCGGCCGCGCCGAGGCGCGCGCCGTAGTTTTTTCGCACCGTAAGGAAGCCGGGAAACGCGTCGGGACATCGTCGTCGGCCTCGCCGCCGGGCATTGAGCCAGGCACTGAAACGATGGTGGCCGAAACGTTGGTCGTCGGCGACGGGCCACCAATGAGGGTTTCCGCCCTTTCCGCCCTTTCCGCCCGCCGTTTTGCTTGCCACAAATCGTCGAAGTGAATGAACAGGATGCCGATCCTCCCGTGCGAGTGTCGGCAGGCATAGGCCACAACATTGCGCGCGGTTGTCAAGCGATCTCGGGAAAGCGCCCGCGAGTGTGGCTAGAATGGCATCCATGAGCAGTCCTCCAACGCTTGCCGTCTTCACCAAGAACCGGGTCAATCCGGCCTATGTCGCGGCCCGGCTGGCCGCCGACCGGGTGGCGGCCGAGGCCGGTGCGCGGACGATCCACTACGTGCCCGAGACGCCCGACGACGTCGGCCAGCAGAAGGTACTGGTGGGCGAGGCCCTGGCCCAACGGCCCGACGCGGTGGTGTTCGTGCCCACCGACGACAGCGCCATGGTCGAGGATGTCCGGCGGTTCGAGGCCGCCGGCATCCCGGTCGTCAACTGCGTCAACCGGATGGAGGGCCGGTTCGTGGCCTTCGTCGGCTCGGACGACGTGGCCGTGGGCCATACCGCGGCCCGCGCCCTGATCGACGGGCTGGGCGGCAAAGGCGATATCGTCGTCATCGAGGGCTCGCAGGGCGCGCCGACGGCCCGCGACCGTGCCGTGGGCTTGCACCAGGCCCTTGCCGAGGCGCCGGCGGTCCGCGTTCTGGGCTCCGGTTACGGCGCCTTCCTGGAGCCGCCGGCCCGGCAGGCGATGGCCAGGCTGCTTGCCGAGCATCCCCACATCGACGGCGTGTGGACCGGCAACGATCTCATGGCCTTCGGTGCGCTCGACGCGCTGGCCGCGGCCGGCCGCAGCGCCCAGGTGGTGGGCATCAACGGGCTGCCCGGCGCCATCGAGCGCATCGAGCGGGGCACGATGCTGGCCAGCGTCGACTTCAGCGCCTTCAATATCGCCGCCATCGCCGCCCGGGCCGCTCTCAGACATCTCGGTGGCGAGGCGGTGCCGGCGCAGATCATGATTCCCGCGGTGCTGATCGACCGCACGAACCATCGCGCCTGGCAGGTGCCGTTCGAGGCGCGTCCGCTGATGGCGTGGGAAGATGTCGTGCGGCCGGTGTAGCGTGGCCGACAAATGAAGCGTCTCGCCCTGCTGATCGGACTGGCACTCGCTCTCGGCGCAACCGATGTTCTTGCCCAATCGCGGGCGGCGCCGCCGGCCTCCAGCCTGATCGACCTCAACAGCGCCAGCCGCGACGATCTGATGACGCTCGACGGCATCGGCGAGGTGCGCGCCGACGCCATCATCCGGTCGCGGCCCTTCAAGGCCAAGACCGACCTGGTCGAGCGCCGGCTGATCCCCGAAGCGCTGTACGACAAGATCGCCGACAAGGTGATGGCCCGGCCGGTGCCCGGCGCAGCGCCGACGCCGGCGACGCGGCCGCCGGCGCAGAAGCGATCGTAGTTATGCTGGCAAAAATATCTCTTCGCCTTCGGTCCTCGATCGAGACGACGGATAGGCGCTGATGGACAGCGCCGCGGAGGACGCGACGATCTACGCGCTCGGCACGCCCACCCCGTCGCGTGCGCATCCCGGGGCGATCTCGGTCATTCGCCTCAGCGGTCCGCGCGCCGCCGACGCGCTGATCTTCCTCACCGAGCCGCGGGCCTTCGAGCGCGGCCACTCGGCGCGCGATCCGGCGCTGCCCGAACAGCGGCGCATGGCAGTGCGCACCGTCCTCGATCCGCTGAGCGGCGAGGCGATCGACCGCGGCCTGGTCGTGTGGTTCGAGGCGCCCAACACCGAGACCGGCGAGACCATGGCCGAGCTGCACCTGCATGGCGGCCGCGCCGTGGTCGGAGCGCGGCCCTGGAGGCGATCCGCCGGCTGGGCTTCTGCCGCCTGGCCGAGCCCGGCGAGTTCACGCGCCGCGCCTTCGAGCACGGCAAGCTCGACCTCACCCAGGCCGAGGCGATCGCCGACCTGGTCGCCGCCGAGACCGAGCAGCAGCGCAAGCAGGCGCTGCAGCAGATGGAGGGCGCGCTGCATCGCCTCTACGAGGACTGGCGCACGCTCGGCCTGCGCACCCTGGCCCATCTCGAGGCGGCGATCGATTTTCCCGACGAGGACCTGCCGCCTGGTCTGGCCGACGAGGTGCGCACCGGCATCGAGCGCCTGCGGTCGGAAATCACGGCGCATCTCGACGATCGCCGCGGCGAGCGTCTGCGCGAGGGCTTGCACATCGCCATCATCGGTCCGCCCAACGCCGGCAAATCCTCGCTGCTCAATCTTCTGGCGCGGCGCGACGCCGCCATCGTGTCGGAGACCGCCGGTACCACGCGCGACGTGATCGAGGTCCATCTCGACCTCGGCGGCTGGCCGGTGGTGCTGGCCGACACCGCGGGCCTGCGCGAGGCCGGCGACGCCATCGAGCAGGAGGGCGTGCGCCGCGCCAAGGCGCGCGCGGCGTCGGCCGATCTGCGCCTGCTGGTGCTCGATGCGTCGGCGGACTGGCAAAGGCAGAGGCAGGTTTTGACGGCGGCGAGCGAACGCTGGAATGACGGGCGCGACATCGTCGTCGTGAACAAGGTCGATCTCGCGACCGTCGATGCTTCGGACGTCGCGCCGCTGTCGGCGACATCCGGCGCGGGTCTGCCCGACTTGTTATCGCGATTGGAACAGTCGGCCGAGGCGTTGATGGAGGAAGGCGCCGGCGCGCCGCCGCTTACACGGGCGCGCCACCGCGAGGCGCTGGTCGAGTGTCAGGAAGCGCTGGCACGCGCCCTCGGCGCCGCCGAGATCGCGCTCGCCGCCGAGGATCTGCGCCTGGCGCTGCGCGCGCTGGGCCGCATCACCGGCACGGTGCGGATCGACGAGCTTTTGGACGTCATCTTCCGCGACTTCTGCATCGGCAAGTGACGCTTACGTCAACGCACATTGTCATCTTGAGCGAAGCGAAGGAGCTCATGGCAGGCGGCGATGAGGTCCTTCGCTTCGCTCAGGACGACAGTGTTGTCTAGCCTGCTCGAACTCGTCGAGCATCACCGCGCGTTGCAGGGCGGCGAGATTTGTCACGCGGCGGAACCCGGTCGCCGCCCTCCCGTTCTGATTCCACGGTCGCGAGAAGAGCGCGCGCGATCGTTCGCAGCTATTTTGACCGCTTTACGCCATGGAACGCTACCGGTTGCGCCGCCGGTCGTCGGGCGAGGGGATCGTTTCGTGAAAAAGCCCAAAGACGTCGAACCGCACCAGGAACCAGGCCGCGGCGAGCGGCGGTGAACTCCACCAGACGACGACCTCCGCCGACAACACGCTCACCACCAACCAGGGCACGGCGATCTCCGACAACCAGAATTCGCTCACGAGCGGCGCGCGCGGGCCGACGCTGCTGGAGGATTTCGTCCTCCGCGAGAAGATCACCCATTTCGACCATGAGCGCATTCCCGAGCGCGTCGTCCATGCCCGCGGCTCGGGCGCCCACGGCTACTTCCAGCCCCTCAAGAACATGTCGCGGCTGACCAAGGCCTCGTTCCTGCAGGATCCGAGCAAAAGAATAAAGGTCTTCGCGCGCTTCTCGACGGTGGCGGGCGGCGCCGGCTCGGTCGACACGCCGCGCGACGTGCGCGGCTTTGCCGTGAGGTTCTATACCGACGAAGGAAACTACGACCTGGTCGGCAACAACATCCCGGTGTTCTTCATCCAGGATGCGATGAAGTTCCCCGATCTCATCCATGCCGTGAAGATGGAGCCCGACCGCGGCTTTCCGCAGGCGGCGTCGGCGCACGACACGTTCTGGGACTTCGTCTCGCTGATGCCCGAGAGCATGCACATGCTGATGTGGGCGATGTCGGATCGCGCCATCCCGCGCTCCTTGCGCCACATCGAAGGCTTCGGCATCCATACCTTCCGCTTCGTCAACGCCCGGGGCGACTCGACCTTCGTGAAGTTCCACTGGCGGCCCAGCGTCGGCGCAGCCTCCACGCTGTGGGACGAGGCGGTGAAGATCGCCGGCGCCGATCCCGACTACACGCGGCGCGACTTGTGGGAATCGATCGACAACGGCGACTTCCCCGAATGGACGCTCAACATCCAGGCCTTCGACCAGGCGACGGCCGACAAGCTCGATTTCGACATCCTCGACCCGACCAAGATCATCCCCGAGGAGATCATTCCGCTGACGCCGATCGGCCGCATGGTGCTGAACCAGAACCCGGTCAATTTCTTCGCCGAGACCGAGCAGATCGCCTTCCATCCCGGCAGCATCGTGCCGGGCATCGATTTCACGGCCGATCCGCTGCTGCAGGGCCGGCTGTTCTCCTACATCGACACCCAGCTCATCCGCCTGGGCGGGCCCAACTTCCACGAGATCCCCATCAACCGGCCGGTCTGCCCGATGCGCAACTTCCAGCGCGACGGCCACATGCGCATGCAGGCGGTGCCGGGGCGCGTGAGCTACGAGCCCAACTCGCTCGATCCCGCCAGCCCGAAGGAGAATCCGGGGCGCGGGTTCGCCAGCTTCCCCGATCCCAACGCCGGACCGAAACAGCGCCTGCGGCCGGAATCCTTCGCCGACCATTACTCGCAGGGACGCCAGTTCTGGAAGTCGATGACGGCGCCCGAGCAGGGCCACATCGTGAGCGCCTTCACCTTCGAGCTCAGCAAGGTGGAGACGGTGGCGATCCGCCAGCGCATGCTGGGCCATCTCGACCTGCTCGCCCCCGAGCTCGGCCAGCGCGTGGCCAAGGCGATGGGCATGGAAGGCCAGGCGGAGAAGATCACGCCGGCCGTGCGGCCGCGCGACGACCTGCCGCCCTCGCCGGCGCTCAGCATCGTCGGCAAGGCGCCCGCCACGGTGAAGGGCCGCACCATGGCCGCCCTGGTCACCGACGGCAGCGACGGCGCGGCGGTCGAAGCGGCTGCAGGCGGCGCTGAAGAAGGAAGGCGCCAACCTCAAGCTGATCGCGCCCAGGATCGGCAAGCTCAAGGGCAACGGGCTGGTGCCCGACCAGACGATCGAGGGTGGCCCCTCGGTGCTGTTCGACGGCGTCGTGCTGATGCCGTCGGAGGCCGGCGCCCAGGAGCTTCTGGGCATGGCGGCGGCCGTCAACTGGCTGCGCGACGCCTTCGGCCACCTCAAGGCCATCGGCTTCAACGAGGCGTCCAAGCCGTTGTTCGACAAGGCCGCCGTCAAGCCCGACGCCAAGCTGGGTGTCGTGTCGCTGGACGGCGCGGGCGGCGTCGAGGGCTTTATCGCCACCGCGAAGAAGCACAAAATCTGGGACCGGGAGAAATTGGTGAACCCGCCGCGGTAATCCATGCGCAAGGACAGTCTCGCCCCCTATCGCGCCAAACGCGACTTCAGCCGGACGGAGGAGCCGTCCGGTAAGGCGGCCATCGCCGCGGGCAAGCAGTTGCGTTTCATCATCCAGCGCCATGATGCGACGCGCCTGCACTACGATCTCCGCCTCGAGCTCGACGGCGTGTTCAAGTCGTGGGCGGTGACCAAAGGTCCCTCGCTCGATCCCACCGTCAAGCGGCTGGCGGTCGAGGTCGAGGACCATCCGCTCGACTACGGCGACTTCGAAGGCACCATTCCCGAGGGCCAGTATGGCGGCGGCACGGTGCAGCTCTGGGACCGCGGCTACTGGGCGCCGCAGGGCGACCCGCATGAGGGCCTGAAGAAGGGCGACTTCAAGTTCGTCCTCGAGGGCGAGCGGCTGCATGGCAGCTGGGTGCTGGTGCGGATGAAATGGGACCGTAAAGGCGGCAAGCGCACCAACTGGCTGCTGATCAAGCACCGCGACGAGGCGGCCCAGGAAGGCGACGACGACAAGCTCCTGAAGGATCCCAAGTCGATCGCCTCGGGCCGCACCTTGAAGGAGATCGCGCTCGGCACCGGGCGCGCGCCGACGCCCTTCATGACCGGCAAGAAGCGCAGCTCGGGTGCGGTGTGGAACAGCAAGGAGAAGGGCGGCGGCGAGGAGCCCGCGCCGGCCAAGACCGCCAAGCCGAAGAAAATCTCGGCGATGCCGCGCTTCGTCGAGCCGCAGCTCGCCAAGCTGGTCGAGCGCGCGCCGTCCGAGCCGGGCTGGGCGCACGAGGTCAAGTTCGACGGCTATCGCCTGCAGCTGCGCGTCGAGGACGGCAAGGCCGTCCTGCGCACCCGCAAGGGGCTGGACTGGACCGAGAAATTCTCCGCCATCGCCGAGCAGGCGACGGGCCTGCCGGATTGCCTGATCGACGGCGAAGCGGTGGCGCTGGATCAGCATGGCGCGCCGGATTTCGCGGCGCTGCAGGCGGCGCTCTCGGACGGCAAGTCCGACAGCCTGATCTTCTTCGCCTTCGACCTGCTTTTCGCCGACGGCGAGGATTTGCGGAGCCTGCCGCTACGCGAGCGCAAGACGCGGCTGGAGGATCTGCTAGACGGCCTCAAGGGCAAGCACCCGGCGCTGCGCTATGTCGATCATTTCGAGACGCCGGGCGATGCCGTGCTGCAGTCGGCCTGCCGCATGCATCTCGAAGGCATCGTCTCCAAGGAGCTCGCCGCGCCCTACCAGTCGGGCCGCGGCGGCAGCTGGGTGAAGGCCAAGTGCCGCGCCGGCCAGGAGGTGGTGATCGGCGGCTGGGCGCATGACAGGCAGCAAGCTGCGCTCACTGCTGGCTGGCGTGTATCGCGATCACAAGTCGGGCGGCCAGAAGCTGGTCTATGTCGGCCGGGTCGGCACCGGTTTCGGCGAGGCCACCGCGCGCAAGCTGGTGCCGCGCCTGCGTGACGGTCGAGAGCAAGACCAGCCCCTTCGCCGCGGGCGCGAGCCCGCCCAAGGAAAGCAACATGCACTGGGCGCGCCCCGAGCTGGTGGCGGAGATCGAGTTCGCCGGCTTTACCGGCGACGGCAATGTGCGCCAGGCTGCCTTCAAGGGGCTGCGCGCCGACAAGCCGGCCGACGAGGTCGAGGCGGAGAAGCCCGTCAAAGCGACGGAGGCGAAGATCGCCAAGCCTGCTCCGAAGGCGGCTGCCAAGCCCGCGAAAAGATCCGCGGCGACGGCAAAGGCATCGGGCCCGTCCGTCGTCATGGGCGTGTCGATCTCCCATCCCGACAAGCCGCTGTGGCCGGACGAGAAGCCGCCGGTCACCAAGCTCGAACTGGCGCAGTACTACGAGGCGATCGGCGACTGGATGATCGACCACATCAAGGGCCGGCCCTGCTCGCTCGTGCGCACGCCCGACGGCATCGGCGGCCAGACCTTCTTCCAGCGCCATGCCATGCCGGGCAGTTCCCATCTGCTGGAGCAGGTGAAGGTCAAAGGCGACAAGAAGCCCTACCTGCAGATCGACCAGGTCGAGGGCCTGGCGGCGACGGCCCAGATCGGCGCGACCGAGCTCCATCCCTGGAATTGCCAGCCCGGCGAGCCCGAATTGCCGGGCCGGCTGGTGTTCGATCTCGATCCCGCGCCCGACCTGGGCTTCGCCGAGGTGATCAAGGGTGCGCTGCGCGGTCAGCGAGCGGCTCGAGGCGCTGGGCCTCAACACCTTCTGCAAGACCACCGGCGGCAAGGGCCTGCATGTCGTCGTGCCGCTCACGTCCGATCCCAAGAGTCCCGACTGGGACACCGCCAAGATTGTTCGCCAAGGAGATCTGCCGGCGACTGGCCGACGCTGCGCCCGATCTCTACGTCATCAACATGGCGAAGAAGGAACGCGGCGGCCGCATCTTCCTCGACTATCTGCGCAACGACCGCACGGCGACCGCGGTGGCGCCGCTGTCGCCGCGCGCGCGGGCCGGCGCCACGGTCTCGATGCCGATCGACTGGCCGCAGGTGAAGTCGGGCCTCGATCCCAAGAAATTCACCGTCCGCACCGCGCCGGCGCTCCTGAAGAAGAACAAGCCGTGGGCCGGCTACGCCAAGGCGGCCAGGCCGCTGCGCGCGGCCATCGAACGCCTGATCAAAACCAAGTCGTGAGGATGCACCATGGCTAAAGCCAAGAGTAAGAGCACGCAGCACAAGGCCATGCGGCCGACATGGGAGGGCCATCTGCGGCTCTCGCTGGTGACCTGCCCGGTGGCGCTCTACACCGCCACCGAGCGCACCGCCGACGTGCATTTCAACATGATCAATCCCAAGACCAACAACCGCATCCGCATGCAGACCGTCGATGCCGGCACCGGCGACGTGGTCGAGCGTTCCGACCTGGTGCGGGGCTTCGAGGTCGCCAAGAACAAGTACGTGCTGTTCGACAAGGACGAGCTCGACGCGGTGAAGCTCGAATCGACACGCATCATCGACATCGAGGAGTTCGTCGACGCCGACGCGATCGACCGCATCTACTGGGACGAGCCCTATTACCTCGCCCCCTCGGGCAAGACCGGCATCGAAGCGTTCGCGGTCATCCGGGCCGCCATGGCGAAGAAGAGCAAGGTGGCGCTGGGCCGGCTGGTGCTGCACCAGCGCGAGCATGCCTGCGCACTCGAGCCGCGCGACAGCGGCATCCTGCTTACCACGCTTCGTACCCACGACGAGATCCGCGCCACCGACGAGGTGTTCGACCGCAACCTGCCCAAGCCCGACCCGCGCATGCTGCAGATCGCCGAGAAGATCATCGAGCAGCAGGAAGCCAAGTTCGATCCGACGGAATTCAAGGACCGCTACGAGGACGCGCTGCGCGACCTGATCGCCCGCAAGAAGAAGGGCGAGAAGCTGGTCAGCAGCGAGGCGCCCGAGGAAGAGGACAAGGTGGTCGACCTGATGGAGGCGCTGAAGAAGAGCCTCAAGGGCGGCGGTGGACCGTCGCGCGACAAGGCCGACCGCTTCATGGAAGCGCGGGGGAAGGCGACCAAGGTGAAGAAGAAGACGGCCCCGCGCAAACGCGCGGCGTAGAGCCGATTCCGATCAAGTGTCATCCAAACGCGCCTTCTGCTTCGATGCCGTTGTGCGAGACGGTGAAGGAACTGGGCGGCCTCGACGTGCTGGTCAACAACGCCGCCTTCCAGCTCCATGTCTCGCGCTTCGAGGATCTCGGCGAGGAACAGTTCGACCGTACGCTCAAGACCAACCTCTACGGCTACTTTCACATGGCGCAGGCGGCGGTGCCGCACCTCAAGCTCGGCTCGGCCATCGTCAACAACGGGTCGGTGACCGGCTCGCAGGCAGCAAGTTCCTGCTCGACTATTCCATGACCAAGGTGGCATCCATGCCTTCACCCGCTCGCTGGCGGCCATCTCGTGCCGCGCGGTATCCGCTTTAATGCCGTGGCGCCGGGACCGGTCTGTACACCGCTCAACCCAGCCGACCGGGAGGCCGCGGAGGTCGCGAAGTTCGGCGCCGACGTGCCAATGAAGCAGCCAGCCCAACCCGAGGAGATCGCGCCCGCCTTCGTCTTCCTCGCATCGCCGCAATGCTCGAGCATCGGACCGCGGGCCTCCAGGCCCGCTCATAGCTGGGAGCGAAGACAAAGAGGCGGGCCAACAGGAGGCCCGCGGTCCGGCATGACATAAATCTGGGAGCCGCGGGCGACGCCGGCGTTCAATGCCGCCGGCGTCGCCCTGGTTCCGACAGGTCTGATCGCTAGTCGGCCGCGCCGGCCTCGACCGGCTCGCCCTGCACCAGCTCGTGACCGGTGAAGCTGCGCGTCTCCGGCGGCGGCAGGTCGGCGCCGTCCTTGAATTCGGCCATCAAGGCCTGCTTGCGCGCCGTCAGGCGCTCGCCCAGCGCTTCGATGTCGAGGCCCGCCTTCTTGGCCTGGGCGAACAGACCCTCGGCCGGGCGCTCCTCCTCCTTGACGTGGTGCTTGATCATCTCGGACAGCACCGTGACCTTGGCGTCGTAGAACTCGGCGTCGGGGTCGCTGTTCAGCAGCTCGGAGATCAGCACCTTGGCGCCGTCATGCTCGACATAGCTTTCGTCGAGCAGGTCCTCTTCCTTGATGTGGTCCTTGCAGGCCGGATAGAAAATCTCTTCCTCGATCGTGGCATGGATGCAGAGCTCGGTGCAGATCTCGCGCACCAAGTCCTGCTTCTTGCTCGACATCGCGCGCCTTCTCGAAACTTTCGAAAAGCTTCTCGACCTTGCGGTGGTCAGCCTTGAGAAGGGCGATCGCGTCGAGTTTCGGCTTGGTCGGCATGGCGGCGGCTCCTGGTTGGGGTTTGTGGCAGGCCAACGCCTCGTCCGTCGCGACAGTTCCGTAGACCGTGGTGCAACCAGCGCTCCCATCGGCCGTTGCTTGGTCTCATTGGGGAACATGCAAATGGTCGATACTGTCATCGTCGAAACCGACACCGCACCGGTTTCCGCGGTCTCGTGGCCCGCGATCATCGCCGGTGGTTTTGTTGCCGCGGCCTTCACGCTGGTCCTGCTTGCCCTGGGTGCCGGGCTGGGCTTCAGCGTCGTCTCGCCCTGGTCGGCGAGCCACGGCGTCACCACCGCCAAGGCGGCAACGGTGGCCGGCGTCTACATGGCGGTCACCGCGGTGATGGCGTCGGCCCTGGGTGGTTACCTCACGGGCCGGCTGCGCACCCGTTGGGCGCAGTCGCCCGTCAACGAGATCTATTTCCGCGACACCGCGCACGGTCTGCTGTGCTGGGCCTTCGCCACCGTGCTGGGGGCAGCATTTCTCGCCTCCGCCGCGACCATCGTTAGCGGCGGCATCGCCGCCGGGGCGAGCCAGGATCCCGCCGCCGCCGCGACCAGGTTCACGGCGCCCCTGCTCGACCGTCTTTTCCGGCCGGACTATCGCGCCCTGACAGAAGGAACCGGGCAGCGCGCGGCCGGCGTGTTCGCCGGCGGGCGCGATCTCGCCGCCGACCGCGAGGCCGCTGCCCGCGTCCTTTCGGCTTTTCGCGATCCCAGCCATGTCGAGATCGCGGGCGAAGACCGCCAGTATCTCGCGCAGATGGTCTCGGCTCGTACCGGCCTTACCCCCGAGGAGGCTCAACGCAGGGTCGCCGCGGTAGAAGCCGACGCGCGCGCCGCGGCGGACAATGCCCGCCGGATCGGCATGCATCTTTCCTTCTGGCTGGTCGCCTCGATGTTCCTGGGCGCCCTGGCAGCAAGCCTCGCCGCCACCGAAGGCGGTGCGGCGCGTGACGGTCGTTCTTAACCAACGGAGAGTGTTATGGGTCGTTCTATTCTGCTCTGGCTGGTCGGCGTGCCGATCCCGATCATCATCCTCCTGGCGCTGTTCTGGCGCTAAGCGGGGCTGGCGCGCCCCGGGGCCGGGTCACTGGACCTCACGCTTGCGCAGCAGGTAGGTGTCCATGATCCAGCCGTTCTCGCGCCGGGCACGGTCGCGGCGGGCCTCGATCTCGCCTTTCACGTCGGCGAGCTTGCCGGCGACCAGGATTTCCTGCTCGGTCCCGAGATAGGCGCCCCAGTAGATATCGAAGGCCTCGCCATCGAGGCGCTTGAAGGTCTGTTCGCCGTCGAGGACGACGACGACGCTGTCGGCGTCCTGGGGGATGCCTGAAGCGATCTTGCGGGCGGGCGCGATGAGCACGGGTTCGCCGATGCGATTGAGGGCGACGCGGTGTTTCGCGGCCAGCGCCTGGATGCTGCTGATCCCCGGGATCACCTCGTACTCGAAGACGACGCCCTTGGCGTGAAGTGACTCGATGATCCGCAGCGTGCTGTCGTAGAGCGTTGGATCGCCCCAGATGAGAAACGCGCCGCACTCGTCCTCGGCCAACGCCTCGGTCAGGAGAGTTTCGTAGTTCTTCTCGATCAGCGCGTGCCATTCCGCGACATTCGCCCGGTAGTCGGTAAACGCCTTGGCGCGCTCCGGCGATTTGATGCCGACGAAGCGGTAGTTCCTGTCCTTTATGAAGCGTTCGCAAATCTCCCGGCGGCGTTCGTGCAGGGCGGCCTTTTCCGCGCCCTTGTCCGGAATGAAGAAGACATCGACCCGGTTGAGCGCATCGATCGCCTGGACGGTCATGTAGTCGGGGTCTCCGGCTCCCATGCCGATGATCAAGATCCTGCGCATGTGAGCCTTGTCCTTCGATCCATCCGCAATCCGTTACCGCTGGCCCTGCACGATTGAGCCTTGGAATAGACAGGCCGTAGCCTTACTCCGGCAAAGGCCTTTCGCATCTTCGTGTGGTCATCCGCGGGCTTCGCCAGTATGGTGCCGGCCGTCCGCTCGTACCCGCTATTTTAGGGATTTGTCCGTTATTGGACATCGCGGACTGCACCGGTCGAATACAAGCGACGGGAGCAAGGTGGCGGTGGCGCCAAACCCACCCGCACGATCAAGCCGCCGCCCCCTCGAACCCCAGAAAGTCGACCCGTGCCCCTTCGCAGCGTGCCTGCGCCCAGTCTGTCCTGGGCGCCGTCGTCCCCGCCGGATCGCCTGCAGCGATACACGGCCACGCTCGGCCGAACGGTGCCGCAGGGCTTGCGGCGTCCGACGACCCCGACTCCGACCCCGACCCACAATGCGCACCTGCCGTTCCGTCGCGGCGGCTTCACCAGCCTCTGCCAGGCGCTCGACTACGCAGCCGATGGCGAGACCGGCCTCAACTTCTTCGATGCCCGCGGCAAACTGTTGAGCAGCCTGCCTTACGGCGTGCTGCAGGCGCAGGCGCAAGCCTTCGCGCGTCGGCTGATCGGCGGCGGGATCGCGCGCGGCGAGCGGCTCCTGATCGTGGCCGATACCTGGCCGGGATTCTGCGTCGCCTTCTTCGGGGCGCAGTATGCCGGCATCCTGCCGGTGCCCGTCGCGGTGCCGGTCGGCCTCGGTGCCAAGGTGAGCTACATCGACCAGGTCAAGCGCAGCATCGTGGCGTGCGGCGCGATCGGCGTCCTGGCGCCCGACGAACTCGCTGCCTATGTCACGACTGCCGCCGAGGGGACCAGCGCGCGCCTGGCGGGATCGATGTCGACATTCGAGGCGGCCCTGCCTGAAGCGAACGTCGATTTGCGCCCGTTGTCGGCGGGCGAACAATGCTACGTGCAGTTTTCGTCCGGCAGCACGCGCGAGCCGCTCGGGATCGAGATCCGGCAGGACCGGTTGATGGCGAATATCGACGGCTCGATAGCAGCCCAGGAATTGAACGAAGACGATTCCGGCGTGAGCTGGCTGCCGCTCTATCACGACATGGGCCTGATCGGCTTCGTGCTGGCGCCGATCTGCGGGCAGCGCAGCGTCGATCTCCTGGCGCCAGGCGAGTTCGCGCGCCGGCCGCTGCAGTGGCTGTCGCTGATCTCGCGCCGACGGGCCACCATCACCTACAGCCCGAGCTTCGGCTACGATCTGGTCGCGCGGCGCGCCCAGATCAAGATGCCGGCCGACCTCGACCTCTCTTGCCTGAAGCTGGCCGGCATTGGCGCCGACATGATCCAGCCACCCGTGCTGGAGCGTTTCACCGCGACATTCGCGGCCGCAGGCTTCGATGCGCGCGCTTTCATGCCGAGCTATGGCATGGCCGAGCTCTGCGTCGGCTTGAGCTTCGGGCGCCGCTTCACAGGCTTCAAGGTGGACCGCCTGACCGGTGCGGCAGTCATCGACGCAGCGCGCGTTCGTGATGTGTGGACGGGTCATGGCCGGACACAGGGTCGAGATCAGGGCGCGCACGGGCGTGCCGCTGGCCGAGCGTCAGGTCGGCCGGATCTTCGTCCAGGGACCAAGCGTGATGCCGGGCTATTTCGGAAAGCCCGCGGAAAGCGCGGCGGTACTGCATCATGGCTGGCTCGATACCGGCGACCTCGGCTACTGGTGCGACGGTGAGATCGTGGTGACCGGGCGCGCCAAGGACCTGATCATCGTCAACGGCCGCAACATCTGGCCGCAGGACATCGAATGGGCCGTCGAAGGCCTGCCGCAACTCCGCCGCGGCGATGCCTGTGCTTTCTCCATCCAGGATGCTGGCGTCGAGGCCGTTGTGGTGGTGGTGCAGAACCTTCCCGTCGATACCGTCGATCGCGCGGCGCTCGAGGGAAGCATTCATCAGATCGTGCGCGAGACCGCAGGCGTCGCCTGCAAGATCGTCCTGATCTCGCGGAAACTCGGGCTGCCACTCACCTCGTCGGGCAAGCTCAGCCGGTCGCGCGCGAAGACGCAGTTCATGTCCGGCATCTACGCCGATGCCCTGCCGATGGCCGCTGCCGGCTGACCGCTCGGCGTGACGCGTTACGGGCGGCTGCTACAGTGCGCCATGACCAGAATCCTGCTCACGCGCCATGGCCACGTCGACGGCATTCATCCTGCGCGTTTTCGCGGGCGCGCCGAGCTGGCGCTTACCGAGCAAGGTCTTGCACAGGCCGATGCGCTGGCCCGCCGCATCGCGGCGACCTGGAAGCCGGCCGCCGTCTATACCAGTCCGCTGCAACGCTGCGTCGTGACGGGCGCCAGGATCGCCAAGGCCTGCGGCGTCGAGTCCTCCTCGCGCGATGGCCTCGCCGACATCGATTACGGCGCCTGGCAGATGCGCACCCATGAGGAGGTCTGCGCCGAGACGCCGGATGCCTATCAGCAGTGGCGCTCCGCGCCGCAGCTCACGCGCTTTCCGGGCGGCGAATTGCTGCAGGACCTGATGGCGCGCACGGCCGATGTCCTGCGCTCGATGCTCGAGCGCCATGCCACGGACACGGTGGTGCTGGTCGGCCACGACAGCGTCAATCGTCTGCTGCTGTTGCAGCTCCTCGACACGCCGCTCTCGGCCTACTGGCGGCTGACCCAGGACCCCGCTGCGCTGAACGAGATCGAGGTGTTCGCGGGCGGCGAGGTGCGGATCCTGCGAATCAACGACACCAGCCATCTCTTGACCTGAGGCCGGTCTTCCCCGACTTAAGGCCCGCATGCAGCGGGCCTTTTCATATGACGTGATCGTGGTGGGCGGCGGCCATGCCGGCTGCGAAGCCGCGGCTGCGGCCGCACGGCTGGGCGCCCGCACGCTGCTTCTCACCCACCGGGTCGAAACGATCGGCGAGATGTCCTGCAATCCGGCCATCGGCGGGTTGGGCAAGGGCCATCTGGTGCGCGAGATCGATGCCCTGGACGGCGTCATGGGCCGGGCTGCCGACCGGGCCGGCATCCAATTCCGCACCCTCAATCTTTCCAAGGGACCTGCCGTGCGCGGCCCCCGCGCGCAGGCCGATCGCAGGCTCTATCGCCAGGCCATGCAGGCGCTGCTGGCCGAGCAGCCTGGACTCGATATCCACGCCGACGCGGTTGCAGATATAATCATTGATGAAACCGGAAGATGTGCAGGCGTTCTCACCGAATCGGGGGCTGAAATCGGCGCCAGCCGTGTCGTCCTGACGACGGGCACGTTCTTGCGCGGGCTGATTCATCTCGGTGAAATAAAGCTCCCGGCCGGTCGGGCGCTGGGCCAGCGCGATGGCGTGCCGGCGGATCTCTCGGCCGATTTGGTTGAGCAACCTTCGACGAGACTCGCGCAGACGTTGCAACGATTTGGCTTCGCCCTGGGACGCCTCAAGACCGGCACCCCGGCCCGGCTCGATGGCCGCACGATCGATTACGCCGGGCTCGAGCGCCAGGACGGTGACGATCCGCCGGTGCCGTTTTCATATCTCACCGGCAAGATCACGACCCCGCAAATCGCCTGCCACATCACGACGACGACGGCTGCCACCCACGAGATCATCCGCGCCAACCTGCACCGGGCGCCGATGTATTCCGGACAGATCGACGGCGTGGGGCCGCGCTATTGCCCGTCGATCGAGGACAAGGTGGTCCGCTTCGGCCATCGCGACCGACACCAGATCTTCCTGGAGCCGGAGGGGCTGGACGATCCGACGGTCTATCCGAATGGGATCTCGACCTCCCTGCCACGCGATGTGCAGCTCTCAATGTTGCAGACCATCCCAGGGCTTGAGCATGCAGCTATGCTGCGACCTGGGTATGCCATCGAATACGATCATATCGACCCGCGGGAACTCCATCCCACGCTCGAGACGCGCCGCGTGCCCGGTCTTTACATGGCTGGCCAGATCAATGGGACGACCGGCTACGAGGAAGCCGCGGCCCAAGGCCTCATCGCGGGTCTCAACGCGGCGCTTTCCAAGCCTTTCATTATCGATCGTGCCGATGGCTATCTAGGTGTTCTAATTGACGATTTGGTCAGCCTCGGAATCACCGAGCCCTATCGCATGTTTACATCGCGCGCCGAATATCGCCTCTGGCTGCGGGCCGACAATGCCGATCAACGCCTGACTCCGCGTGGCCTCGACATCGGCTGCGTCGGGCCCGCTCGCGCCCGGGCGTTTCACGTGAAACATCGCATGCTGGGGGAAGCCCGCGATTTGGCCGCCGGGCTGAAGATCAGCCCGTCGGTTCTGGCGAAGCGCGGAGTTGCCATCAACCAGGATGGCGTACTGCGCTCGGCGCAGGATCTGTTGGCCTATCCTGAAATCGGCTGGGACCGTCTCGTGGGTCTTTGGCCAGAACTCGGTGCGACATCACCGGATATTGCCGAACAGCTGACCATAGACGCCCGCTATTCCGGGTATCTGGCCCGCCAGCGCCAGGACATCGCCGCCTACCGGCGGGATGAAGCCTTGGCGTTGCCGACCGATCTGGACTACGGGGCCGTCGGGAGCCTGTCCAATGAAGTCCGCCAGAAGCTCCTGGCCCACAGGCCAGCGACCCTCGGCCAGGCGGCACGGATCTCCGGCGTCACGCCGGCGGCTTTGGTGGCCTTGCTGAAATACGTCCGTCGGGCTGCCTAGGGCTTGCGGCGTGAGCCACATCCATGCCGGCCGGGAGCTATTTCTGGGGGAAATGCACCAGCTCGGGCTCGATGTTTCACGTGAAACGCGCGATCAGCTCGAGGCCTTGGTCAATACGCTGATTCGCTGGCAAAAGGCTATCAACCTGGTGGGACGGGCCACCATTGAGGATGTCTGGATCCGCCATGTCCTGGATTCGGCGCAACTTAAAGGGCTGATCCCCGACAGCGCCAGATCCCTGGCCGATCTTGGCAGCGGTGCGGGGTTTCCGGGTCTGGTCGTGGCGGCCATGCGGCCGGATCTCGAGGTCACCCTGATCGAATTGGATGCCCGCAAAGCGGCCTTCCTGGGCGAAGCGGCCCGGCGCATGGGCCTGCAAAAGCTGCCTAAAACCGTTGTTGGACGCATCGAAGACGTGGCGCCCGCCCAGGCTGACATCGTCACGGCGCGGGCCCTGGCGCCTCTCGGGCAACTGCTGGCATGGGCCGATCGGCACCGGACCGCTACCGCTATTTGCCTTTTCCACAAGGGGAAGGGCTGGCAGGCTGAACTGAGCGAGGCCATGAAGGACTGGGACATTGCCTGTAAGCCCTTCACCAGCGTGACCGACCGTGACGCCGTCATCCTCCGAATTGGCCACTACACTCCCGCCGGTATTGCCCCCGCGGGTGTTCGCGATCGCCAACCAAAAGGGCGGCGTCGGCAAGACCACGACGGCGATTAACCTCGCGACCGCCTTGGCCGCGGTCGGGCAGCAAGGTGCTGCTGATCGACCTCGACCCCCAAGGCAATGCCTCGACCGGCCTGGGGGTGCCAAAAAGTGAGCGCTCACCTGGTTCTTATGAGTTCCTGCTCGGCCTTTCGCCACTGACCGACTGCGTGCGGCCCTCGCAGATCCCGGGCCTGGCGGTGATGCCGGCCTCGGTGTCGCTGGCCGGCGCCGAGATCGAACTCATCGATCTGGAGCGTCGCGAACACCGGCTCGACGAGGCGCTGAGCGCCCCCGGCGGCGATGCCCGCGAGCGCTGGGACACCATCCTGGTCGACTGTCCGCCGTCGCTCGGCCTGGTGACACTGAACGCGCTGGTCGCCGTCGACGCCGTGCTGGTGCCGCTGCAGACCGAGTTCCTGGCGCTCGAAGGTATCGGCGCCCTGGCCAATACCGTGGAGAGGATCAAGAAGCGCCTCAACCCAAGGTTGCATATCGCCGGGGTCATCCTGACCATGGTCGATCGCCGCATGACCTTGAGCCAGCAGGTCGAGGCCGACGTGCGCCAGCATTTCGGCGATCTTGTTTTCGGCACCACGATCCCGCGCAACGTGCGCATTGCCGAGGCGCCCTCGCACGGCCTGCCGGTACTGATCTACGACAATGCCTGCGCCGGCGCGCAGGCCTACATACTGCTGGCGAGCGAATTCATCCGCCGCCGGCGCACCGCCGCGGAAGCGGCCCAGACCGGGACAAATCATGAGCCAGTCGCCTAAATTGCGCGGCCTCGGCCGCGGCCTCTCCGCCTTGCTGGGCGACGAGGATGTCGCCGCCGCGGTCGCTCCGACGCCGGCCGCGGCACCGCCGCTGCCCGACAGGGAAGGAACAACTGCCGTCGCGCCAAACCGCGCACCATTCACTTTGCCGATCGGTCACCTCAAGCCCGGCAAGATGCAGCCGCGCACCACGTTCGAAGGCCTCGAACCCCTGGTCGAATCGGTGAAGGAGTTCGGCCTGCTGCAGCCCATCCTGGTGCGGCCGATCGCGAGCCAGCCCGAGGCTTACGAAATCGTTGCCGGCGAGCGGCGCTGGCGCGCGGCGCAGAAGGCGCAGCTGCACGACGTGCCGGTCGTCATCCGCAGCCTGGGCGACATGGATGCCCTGCAGCTCGGCCTGATCGAGAACCTGCAGCGCGCCGACCTGACGGCGATCGACGAGGCCCAAGCCTATCGTCGCCTGACCGAGGATTTTGCCCAGACACAGGACGAGATCGCGCGAACGGTGGGCAAGAGCCGCCCGCACGTCGCCAACACCTTGCGGCTGCTCGACCTCCGTCGCCGTGCAGGACATGGTCCAGCGCGGCCAGCTCTCGGCCGGCCAGGCGCGCTCGCTGGTGGGTGTGCCCGATCCGCTCGCCATGGCGCAGCGCGCCGCCGAGGAGAAGCTCACGGTGCGCGACCTCGAGCGGCTGGGCGGCAGCCTCAAGCGCAAGGCCAAGGGCGGCAAGCCGAAACCGGAGGCGGCCAAGAGCGCCGACACGCGCGCCCTGGAGAAACGCATCGAGGAGGCGCTGGGCCTCAAGGCCAGCCTCAAGCTGCGCGGGCCGGGCGAGCAGAGCCTGCTCACCCTGGAGATCCGCGACTTCGATCAGCTCGATGCGGTCGTCGACAAGCTCACGCGGCGCTGACCGCGAGGAATCCTTCGGCACGCGCTCTCGTGCGTTTACCGGTCGCGACCGGTCGGACTAGTGTTCGCCCGAATACTGGAGGGCGGACGCATGTCGAGTGAATTGCTGCACGAAGACGCCAACAAGCTCGGGGCGGAGGTCATCGACCAGCACCGCGCCATCGTTTCCCTGATGGAAGAGCTCGAGGCTGTCGACTGGTACAACCAGCGCGCCAAGGCGACGAGCAATCCCGAGCTGCGCGCCATCCTCGAGCACAATCGAGACGAGGAGAAGGAGCATGCCTCGATGGCGCTTGAATGGCTGCGCCGCAGCGATCCGAAATTCGCCCAGCATCTCAAGACCTTCCTGTTCACCGAGGGCCCGATCACCGGGATCGAGAAGGCCACGATCGGACGGCGGCGGCGAGGAGAGCCGGCAGCGGCGGTTCCGACGGCAGCCTGGGCATCGGCAGCCTGCGGCCGGCAAACGCGCAGGACGTCAAATGAAGAACCATCTTTTCCGCGATCGCGCGCCGATCACCGAAGCCGGCTGGGAAGAAATCGAGAAGGAAGCCAAGCGCACGCTGCGCGGCATGCTTGCGGCGCGCCGCGTCGTCGATTTCAGGGGCCCGCTGGGCTGGGGCGCCTCCGACGTCGAGCTGGGCCGCGCCGACCCGATCGCCTCGCCACCCGGCGCCAAGGCCGTGCAGGCGCGCCTGCGCCGCATCCAGCCGCTGGTCGAGCTGCGCATCCCCTTCGAGGTGACCCGCGCCGAACTCGACGCGATCGACCGCGGCGCGCGCGACCCCGACCTCGATTCGGTGATCGGCGGCGGCGCGCGAGATCGCCATCGCCGAGGATCGCGCGATCTTCCACGGCTACGCGGCTGCCCAGATCACCGGCATCTGCCAGGCGCAGGCGCGTTCGGCGGTGCCGCTCGGCGCCAGCCATGCCGACTATCCGGGCGCGGTGTCGACCGCCCTCACCAAGCTGCGCGACGAGGGCATCGAAGGTCCATTCGCCGTCGTGCTGAACGAACAGCTCTACAAGGATCTCGCCTCGCGCACCGACGAGGGCTATCCGATCCTGAGCCACGTCCAGCGCCTGGTCGACGGCGACATCGTCTGGGCGCCCGGCCTGGAGGGCGGGCTGGTGATCTCGCGGCGCGGCGGCGACTTCGAGCTGTCGGTCGGACAGGATTTCTCGATCGGCTACCTCGACCATAACGCCGAGCGCGTGCGGCTTTACATCGAGGAGAGCTTCACCTTCCTGATCCTCTCGCAGCAGGCCGCCATCCCGCTGACGGGCGGAGGCAAGCGGCGCTAACTAGTCCTTGCCTGCCGTCGGCTTCCACCGTGGCGCGGCCAGCGTCTCGGCGAAGTTGGTGAACATGAGATTGAACGAGATGCTGATGCGCTCGGTCGTGCCCTGGTTGGAGGGAACGTGGTGCCGGAGCCAGGCCGGGAATATCACCATGCGTCCCGGCTGCGGTTGGGCGACCGAGGCGTTGGCGGTAATGCGGCTGAGCTTGCCGGTCCAGGGCATCATAAGGACCGGTCGCGGGTCCTGGAAAACCAGTGCCGGGCCGCCCTCGGGTACGGCGACGTAGTAGACACCGCTCAAGTAATTGTTCGGGTGATTGTGGGTGGGGTGGTAAGCGCCGGGCGGATTGATGTTTGCCCAGCAGCCCGTGATCATCATCGGAAAACGCTCGACCTCCAGGTACTGCGCGACGCTCTGCGCCGCAATCTCTACCAGCTTGGTGAAGTCGGCGAAGGCCGGACGCGTGTGCAGATCATGCGGCGTCTGCCAGTTGTTGCCGCTGGGTACCGTGGGGCGCGGCGAGATGATGTTTTCGATTTCGGTTTTGAGCTTGTTGTTGAAGGCCGCGGCATCCGCTGGGAGAATGTCCAGGACCCAGAGCGGTGTGGGAAAAAGTTCCTGGACTTGCTGCTTTACCTTCATGCTGGGGATTATAGCCTAATTGCGACTGGCGAGCGCGCGCTTCAGCCGGTCGATCAGGGGGATTTCCGCAGGATCCGCGACCGGCAGCGCTCGCAAGCGATTGTGTTGGCGGTCTACGCCCTGGCTTGCCGCCGGCGCGGACCGGCGCCGGCCTGGGCGAGCCGCTGGCACAGCCGACGGGCGATCGCTTCGTCCGGGCAGACCCGTGGTCTTGCACTGGATTTCCGCCTCGAGGATCACCTGCAGCGCCGCGCCGAGCCGCGGTAGCGGCCAAGCGCGCACGTGGCGCTCGAAGCGCTGGCGAACCGGTCCGCCGCGGGGCAGGCCGCGCGCCTTGAACATCGCGCCGTCGAGATTGCCGTCCTTTGCGGCGTGTCCGGCGACGAGATGGAGCTGGTCGGCATGGCGCTGCAGCGAGCGCACGAGCTGCACGGCGTTGCCGCCCTCGGCGAATACGCGGTCCAGGGCGCGATCGAGCGCCACCAGCTCGCCGTCGAAGGTGGCGGCGATCACGTCGTCGATGCCGACCGCGGCGGTATCGCCCAGCACGGCCAGCGCGTCCGCCAGCGACACGGTCTTGGTGTCGTCGTTTGCCTTGTAGAGCAGCAGCTTGTCGATCTCGCTGCGGGTCTGGCCGCGATCGCCACCCAGCCGCTCGACGATCCAGTCGAGTGCCTCGGGGTCGACACCGAGTCCCTGGGCGCGCGCGGCGCTTTCGACCAGGCCTTCGAGGGCGGCCTCGCTGTCCATGTAGCAGGGCAATGCCGCCAGGCAGGCCTCGGTCTCGGCCAAGGCGCGCAGGCCGGAGCGCGGCGTGAGGTTGCCGCCCTCGATCACCACCAGCGCGTCACCGGCCGGGGCAGCGGCCAGGTTCTCGAGCGCCGCCGCCGATTCCTCGCCGGCCGGCCGCACGCGGATCACGCGGCGGCCGCCCATCATCGACAGGGCCGAGAATTCATCGGCCAGCCGCGCCGGATCGTTCTTCAGCACGTCGCCCGCGATGTCGACGACGCGGAACGGGTCGTTGAGATCCTCGCACACCGTCCTGGCCAGGGCGACCGCACGCTCGGCGATCAGGCCATCGTCATTGCCGTAGATCACCACGCCGCGGATCCGGGGATCCGGCTTCTTGAGAAACGCTTCGACCTGGCGCGCCTCGATCTTCACAGAGACCTCCCCGGCGTGAGGGCGTCAGATCTTCTCCGGATCGGGCTCGACGTCGGCCGGCGGCGCCTCGCCGGCGTTCTCCAGCTTGGCGCGTTCGCGGGCCTCTTTCTTGGCCTGGGCCTTCTCGGCCACCTTGATGGCCTTGAGCCGATCGCGCTCGCGGCGTTCGAATTGATAGTTCGGCTTGCGTGCCATGGTCATGGCCTCCTGGTCCTGTGGTCCTTGCTTCGACGTGGCTTCATACCACCACGTTTACGATCCTGTTCGGCACCACGATTACCCGTTTCGGCGCCTTGCCGTCGAGCACGCGAACGACTTCGGGCAGGGCGAGTGCGGCTTTTTCGGCGGCGTCCTTGGGCGCATCCTTGGACAATTGCAGGGTGCCGCGCAGCTTGCCGTTGAGCTGTACCGCCACGGTCACCGTGTCGTCGACCAGGAGCGCATCCTCGGCCAGCGGCCAGGGTGAATTGGCCAGCAGCGCGCTGTGGCCCAGCGCCTGCCACAGTTCCTCGGCGAAGTGCGGCGTCATCGGTCCGGCCAGGCGCACGAAGATCTCGAGCGCCTCGCGCAGCGCCCACCTGGCGCCGTCGTCCGCGGGCTTCGTCGAATCGATGGTGTTGGCGAGCTCGTAGAGTCGCGCCACGGCCTTGTTGAAGTGGAAGGCCTCGATGTCAGCCGAGACGCCGGCGATGGCCTTGTGCGCAGCCCGGCGCAGCTCGGTCGCGGCGTCGGAAAGCTGTGCCGGCCTGGGTGTGCCGGCGGGCGGCAGCAGGGCGAGCGCGGTGCTGGCGATGCGGAACAGGCGCTGCTGGAAGCGCCAGGCGCCGGTGACGCCGGCCTCGGTCCATTCGAGGTCGCGCTCCGGCGGGGAATCCGAAAGCATGAACCAGCGCGCGGTATCGGCGCCGTAGTCGTGGATGATCTGGTCCGGGTCGACGACGTTCTTCTTCGACTTGGACATCTTCTCCGAACGGCCGACCTCGACCGGGCTCTTGTCGGAGGCACGCACGATCTTGCCGCCGCCGCCCTTGTCGGCCGGCGTGCGCTCAACTTCTTCCGGCAGCAGCCAGGTGCCGTCGGTGGCGCGGTAGGTCTCGTGCAGAACCATGCCCTGGGTGAACAGGCCGTCGAACGGCTCGTCGCGGCTGGTCATCTGGACTTCGCGCATGGCGCGGGTCCAGAAGCGCGAATAGAGCAGGTGCAGGATCGCATGCTCGATGCCGCCGATATATTGATCGACCGGCATCCAGTAATTGTCCTCCTCGCGGTCGAACGGCGCCGTCTCGAGCTGCGGCGAGGTGAACCGGTCGAAGTACCAGCTCGAATCGATGAAGGTGTCGAACGTATCGGTCTCGCGTTCAGCCTTGCCGCCGCAGGTCGGACAGGCAACATGCTTCCAGGTCGGGTGGCGGTCGAGCGGATTGCCCGGCTTGTCGAACTCGACATCCTCGGGCAGCTCGACCGGCAGGTCCTTCTCCGGCACCGGCACGACGCCGCACGTCTCGCAATGGATCGCCGGGATCGGGCAGCCCCAGTAGCGCTGGCGCGAGACCAGCCAGTCGCGCAGGCGGTATTGCGTCGTGCCCTTGCCGACGCCCATCTCCTCCAGGCGGGCGATCACCCGGGCCTTGGCGTCCTCGACCGACAGCCCGTTCAGGAAATCGGAGTTGATGATCACGCCGTCCTCGACGAACGGTTCGTCGGCGACGCTGAAGCTCCTGGGATCGGCGTCCGCGGGCATCACCACCGGAATGATCGGCAGGCCGTACTTGGTCGCGAATTCGTGGTCGCGTTCGTCGTGGCCGGGGCAGCCGAAGATGGCCCCCGTGCCGTATTCCATCAGCACGAAGTTGGCGGCATAGACCGGCATGGTCTTGCCCGGCATCAAGGGATGCCTGGCGAGCAGCGGCAGCTTGTAGCCGATCTTCTCAGCGGTCTCGATCTCGGCCGCCGCCGTGCCGGTCTTGCGGCATTCGGCGACGAAGCGCTGCAGGCCCGGATCCTTCTCGGCCAGCTCGGTGACCAGCGGATGTTCGGGCGACAGCGCGGCGAAGGAGGCGCCGTAGAGCGTGTCCGGGCGCGTGGTGAAGATCTCGAGCTTGCCCCGATCCTTTTTTGAGGGCTGCGCCCGTGGCATCGGTGAGCTGCCAGAAGACGCGCGCGCCGCGGCTCTTGCCGATCCAGTTGGCCTGCATCAGGCGGACCTTCTCCGGCCAGCGGTCGAGCGTGTCGAGGCGGCTCAGCAGTTCATCGGCGAACTTCGTGATCTTGAGGTTCCACTGGGTGAGCTTGCGCCGCTCGACCGGCGCGCCGGTGCGCCAGCCCTTGCCCTCGATCACCTGTTCGTTGGCCAGCACAGTATTGTCGACGGGATCCCAGTTGACCCACGCCTCCTTGCGGTAGGCCAGCCCCGCCTGCCAGAAGTCGAGGAACATCTTCTGCTGGTGGCGATAGTAGGACGGATCGCAGGACGCGAGTTCGCGGCTCCAGTCGAGCGACAGGCCCATCGACTTGAGCTGTGCCTTCATGGTCGCGATGTTCTCGTAGACCCACTTCTTGGGATGGACCTTCTTCTCCATGGCCGCGTTCTCGGCCGGCAGGCCGAAGGCGTCCCAGCCCATCGGATGGAGCACGTTGAAACCGCGGGCGCGCTTGTAGCGGGCGATCACGTCGCCCTGGGTGTAGTTGCGCACGTGGCCCATATGGATGCGCCCCGACGGGTAGGGGAACATCTCCAGCACGTAGTATTTGGGGCGCGCGCGGTCCATCCGGGCGCGGAAGGTCTGGCGCTCGTCCCAGGCCTTCTGCCACTTGGCCTCGGTTTCGCGGAAATTGTAGCGCGCTGGCGTAGACGACACGGATGCAATCCCCAAAAAGACGGAGGCCGCAGCGGATGCCCGCTGCGGCCTCAATCGTCAAGCTCCGCGAGCGAGATCAGGAGCCGCCAGCGATGCGCAGCTGGCGCGCGCGCGTCAGGATGGCGTTCTCGATGTCGATATTGGTGCGCGGATCGACCTGGGCATCGACCCAGTTGCCGCCCTTCGGCCCGGTCTGCTGCTTGAACACCGAGACCCGAACGCCGTCGGCCCGGAGCTCGCGGTCGAGGATCGTGACCTGGACCTTCATGCGCTCGTTCGGCGTCTCGGCCGGGGTGTACCAGTCGGTGATGATGACTCCGCCGAACGGATCGGCCGAGACCAGCGGGATGAAGTTGATGGTGTCGAGCGAGGCACGCCACAGATAGGCGTTCACCGCCACGCCGGTGCCGCTGTCGTCTTTCCTCTCGGCCTTGGAGCCGAACAGGCCACCGGGCCCGAACAGGGTGCCTTGCTCGCGGTTCTGGCCGCCCAGGCCCTGGATCATGTCGCGCGTGTTGCGATCGCCCGAAGCGCCATTGCGTCCTTCCTTGACGCTGTCGGGATTACCGCAGGCGCTCAGACCGAGGCTCAAAGCCCCGACGACAATCACAATAAGGCTGATGGCGTTAGGCGAGCCCGGCATCGGTGGCGTCCCTGTTTCTCTTGGCCACGGCAATCACAGCGGCGGCCGGACCATACGGACCCGTCCGATGAACTGCAAGGGGCCGAATGGCGCACCAGCAACAAGTCCTATAAAAAGACTTATGTGAAAATGGCAGTTTCATAAATAAACCAATCTAGTGTCGGCCGCGGCAGCCGTGGCGCTTCCTGCGCAGCAAGAAGTCCCGATAGTAGGTCAAATTGTGACAAAGACGCCACAGGTGCGGGAAGAATCGTGCAGCGCCGCGTCCATTTCTTGACCCTCGTTGGGCCGAAGTGTTTTTATATATTAGCCGCACTGGCGGAGGCCGTGAGTTGTCGAGTTTGGGGCTTCCACTTTCCGCCGGTCGGACAGGTCTTTTGGTAAGTACCAGTCTCTGATCAATGAGAGAGGGAGAATGATGAAAAAGCTTCTACTCGGCTCGACCGCCTTGGTCGTCGGCGGGTTGATGGCCGCTCCGGCCATGGCAGCCGACCCGATCAAGATCGGCGTGGGTGGCTACTACACCTTCTATGCGATGGCCGGCAGCATCGACTCGACCTACGCGTTCGACGGCACCTTCACCAGCTACAAGGGCTTTGCCTTCACGCAGGAAGGTGAAATCCACTTCATCGGTCAGACCAAGCTGGACAACGGCACGTCGGTCGGCCTGAACGTCGAACTTGAAGCTTGGAACCCGAGCTCGGCTGGTGCCAACGCGCAGATCGACGAAGCCTTCCTGTTCTCCTTCGGCGACTGGGGCCGTGTCGAGGTAGGCTCCCGTGACGCGGCGACCTACCGCATGTACTACGGCACGCCGTCGGCCCTGATCGGCTGGGGCGCTATCCAGCACAACCACAACTGGGCGAACAACTCCGTCATTGCCAACAACAAGGGCTACGCCCGTACGATGGCGACGACGATCACGCCGACGTGGCAGGACGTGAACCGCATCAACTACTTCACGCCGCGCTTCCAGGGCCTGCAGATCGGTGTCGGCTACGCGCCCAAGTTGAACGCCGCCGCCGCAAGCGGTCAGGGCGCTTCCGGCCCGGGCAACCCGGCCGGCATTTGCGGCTACAACAACGCCACCAACATCAACAACTGCCCGACCGCCGACTATGCTTGGCAGGACCTGTTCGACGTTGGCGCCAACTACCTGAACAAGTTCGGTGAC
Organism: uncultured Alphaproteobacteria bacterium; assembly: GCA_963843185.1. Taxonomy (GTDB): domain Bacteria; phylum Pseudomonadota; class Alphaproteobacteria; order Reyranellales; family Reyranellaceae; genus Reyranella. The sequence continues at coordinate 472,007 of CAWJJJ010000015.1, read as the reverse complement.
TTCACTGTCGCTCTGTACGGTGCGTTCGCCTATGCGTCGTTCGTGCCGGGCTTCTCGCCGTTTGCGGGCTCTGCCAACATGTCGACAGGTGCCAACCTGACCGCGTGGAAGCAGTGGGTGGGCGGTGCCCAGTTCGGCTTCGCCGGGTTCACGGTCGGTGGCGCCATCGGCTACGACAACAACGGCATCGGTGCGAACTACTTCACCAACGTCGACAACGACACCCGCTTCTACACCGCGGGCGTCATGTACGAAACCGGCCCCTGGCAGATGTCGTTCATGTGGGCCGGCTTCTACAACACCAACGGCAACGGCAACGCGAACGTCGCGACGATTGCCACGGGCACCAATGCCCAGACGCTCACCTCGTGCGCCGGCGTGCCCGGAAGCAACAGCACGTGCTTCAACGGCAACCCCGCGACGTCGCTGGCGTTCGGCTCGAACACCATCAACAAGTGGGAAGTCGGCGCCAACTACGCGCTTGGACCGGGCGTCAAGCTGACTGGCGGCGCGATGCTGTACCAGGCTGGCGGCCCGACCAACGCCGTCTCCGGCAACTCGTGGGTCATCCTCATGGGCATGGACCTGCGCTTCTAGTCGCAGTTCAAACGTGACGAATGGGAAGAGCGGGCGAAAGCCCGCTCTTTCTTTTTGCCCATCCGGCCGTGAACCTAGTCTAGCTGTGCGTGCGGCGGAACAACATGGTCACGTTGCGCCGGCGATTCTCGAAGCCCTCGGCGAACCGGGTGGCTGCCGTCTGGTGGAAGATCGAACCTCTGAACACCAACGCCCTGTTCTCGGCGTAGGCGAACAGGGTCTGCCGCGCTCCCACCTGCTCGAGGAAGGCGCGAATGTCTCTGATGCCCCTGTTGTAATCGTCGAAGGTCCAGTCGGCAGGAGCTGCGACGTCCCATACGTCCAGCCCTCCGGTACCCGGCTGCAGGTTGGCCGAGTCAGGCGTGATCCAGAAATTGAGGCTGATGTCGGACTGGTCGGCATGGATGTCGATGCCTGGTCGCTGATGCTGGCAGACGAACGACCACCAGTAATTCAGGTGATGCCCGCCCAGCAGCTCCGGTAGGGCCTGCTGCAACTCTGCTGCGATCTGCAGCAGCAGTGCGCTGAAGAAGCCCGATTCGGGATTTGCCCCGATATAGCCAGGTGGGTACGGGCGGCGCCAGACAGTCGATCGCAGGCAGAAGCGCTGCAACTGGGCGAGCGCTTCCGGTGTCAGCAGGTGGTCGACGCAGGCGATCCCTTTGCCCTCTCCCTTGAAGGCTTGTACGACATCGCTCCAATCGTCTCGCGGATTGAGGCAGAGCGCTGGCGGTGGTTCATCGTGCATCACAAGCGGCGGATCGGCCAGCATCCGACCGTATTGGCCGCCCATGGGAAGCGCGGGGATCTCGCTGCCGGCGCCATCGAGCACCTGGTTGAGCTTGCGCTGCGCCACCTCTCTCAAATCGGCAGTTACCGGCAGCAGCGTGCCGGGCGCAAGATTGTCGACCTGTTCCAGATAGATGAGCTGTTCGAGGTTGTGCAGTGCCTGATGTGCGGGAACAGAGATCGGCCCGCCGTCGGGCGCCGTTCGCGGCCGGGCAAGCTCGAGCGCCGCGCAGAAATCGGCCAGCGCCGCATCGCGTTCATCCAGCGCCGCCCGCACGCGGGCCAGCAGCACGCGCGCCGCATGTTCCCGAGGATCTGCGTCCACGGCCTTGAGCGCATTCTCTTTTGCTTCGGTGAGGTCCCCCAACTGGAAGTTCATGTCCGCCAAGGCCAGGAGAATGGCCACCGAAGGCTCCCGCCGCACCAGGCTTCGCAGGGCGTCGGCCGCTTCGCCGTAGCGGCCACAGGCGATGCTGCGCCTGACACCCTCAGGCACTGGGGCTTGCGAACGGACCATGGGCACAATCTATGAACAAGCAGCTCGAGCAGGCAACCTTTCTCTCGAAGCGGCTGCATGGTGCGGACAAATTTGTGAGCACAGGGAGGGATTGATCAGTCCGCTTGTGGCCAACCTCTACATGAACCGCTTTCTGAAGCGGTATGGGAACTGGGGGAGGACTTCTCCTACGGCTCCCATGCGTTGGCATACCCGGCGATCGAGCATCTCGTCTGGCATCGCGTGCATCGATTCCTGCGCAGACAGAGCGATGCCCTAGGTTGCTCGCTGGCCGACGATGTTGACGAACAGGGTGGGCAGGTAGGTGCGCGACACCGGCAGCCGCTCGGTGGCCTGGCGGGCCAGCACGGCGCGGTTGTCCTCGTGGTCGAGCACGAGCTGGAACAGGCCCTGCTCGACCGCGCCGGCCCGGGGATCGAGCTCGGGCTTGCCGTCGCGCACCATGCGATAGGCGACGTCCAGGCCGACGTCGCCGCCGCTGTAGAACGACGAGACGATCTCGAGCCGCTCGAACATCAGCATCAGGCCGCGCACCGAGAAGCGCCAATAATCGTCAGGCGTGGCGTGGAAGGCCTGCGACCACGGCGTGGCGATGTAGGCCAGCCCGCCGGGCTTCAGCACGCTTTCGATGTTGCGTGCGGCCCGCCTGGGATCGCGCGTGTGCTCCAGCACGTGGCAGCAGATCACCAGGTCGAACGTCTCCTCGCCCAGCGCGGCCTTCAAGGTCCTGAGCGGGCTGCAGATATCGAGCACGCTGTCGACGTTGCTTCCCTCGAGGAGATCGATGCCGAGGAAGGCGGCGCGGTTGCCGAAGCGCTTGACCATCAGGTTGCGCCAGTTGCGCTCGTTGCGGTCGGAGACGAGGCTGCGCGAGCCGACCTGCAGGACGCGCGGCGCGCGCCGGCCAACCTGGTCGGCCACGCGGTCGAGCAGCAGCTCGACCTCGCGGGTGACGCTCGTGCCGACGACGTGCAGTTCCCCCTTGGGCTCGGAAGGAGAGGCGTCGCCGGCCGGCTTCATTCGCGCACCACCAGGATGTGCATGCGGCGCGGGCCGTGGGCGCCGAGCTCCATGGCCTGCTCGATGTCGCCGGTGCGCGACGGGCCGGTGATGGTGTTGACGGTGCGCGGCATGCGGTCCTTGCCGTAGCGGGCGCGCAGCCTGGCCCACACATCCTCGTAGCCGCCGACGATGTCGCTTTCGCGCAGCACGACGATGTGGGTGTCGGGCAGAAGGTTGAGCGTCACCGGATGATCGGGACCGGACGCCATCACCAGTGTGCCGGTCTCGGCGATGGCGGCGAAGGCGCCGGTGATCGAGACGGGGTCGCTGCCTTCGCCGCGGCCGCGATGCAGCGCCAGCATTTTCTGGCTGGCCCAGTCGAAACCTTCGAGCTGGGGCGAGGGTGCCATGACGGCTTCGGCCGGCAGGTTGTTGCGCGCGAGAAAGCCCGCGACTTCGGCCGGCACGTCGGCCGGTGCCACGCGCGCCACGGTGGCGTTGTTGGCTTCGGCCCACTGGCAGAACAGGGCGACCTTCTCCGGCTGGGCCAGCGCCGCGCGGGCGACGGCGGGGCCGCGCGGCGGCTGGGCGAGCCTCGCCGCTACGGCCTCGCGTGCGGCGCCGGACAGCTCGCCGCGGCGCAGAGAGCGGCGGATGCCGTTCAGGATCAGGGCCCTGCTGGGGCTGTCCGGGGCGTCGCTCATGCTCGCCTGCGGCTCCACTGGGCATGGAATGTGCCTCCCGGCGGGGGCGCGGGGAAGTCGCGAAAACGCGTCCAGCCGCTGGCCAGCGGCAGGACGTGATAGCGGCCCTCGGCGCGGCCGAACAGCGCCAACGCGCGGTTGGCGAACGCCGTAAGAAGGCGATAAAGGCGCGGCCGCCGGGCCACGAAGCTCCACAAGGCCAGACCCTGGCGCACCGGTCGGGGTGTCAGGTGGCGCTCGAACTCGCGCTCGCGCCAGTGGCGCATCAGGCTGGGCAGCGGGATGCGCACGGGACAGACGCTTTCGCAGCGTCCGCAGAAGGTCGAGGCGTTGGGCAGGTTGCCCGCCTCCTCGACGCCGATCAGCTGCGGCGTCAGCACCGCGCCGATCGGGCCGGGATAGACCCAGCCATAGGCATGGCCGCCGATGGCGCCGTAGACCGGGCAATGGTTCATGCAGGCGCCGCAGCGGATGCAGCGCAGCATGTCCTGCATCTCGGTGCCCAGCACCGCGGAGCGGCCATTGTCGAGGATGACGACGTGATAATGCTCCGGCCCGTCGAGATCGCCCGGCCGCTTCGGCCCGGTGTTGAGCGTTGTGTAGGCCGAGGATTCCTGGCCCGTCGCCGAGCGCGCCAGCACGCGCAGCAGGACCGCGGCATCCTCGAGCGTGGGGATCACCTTCTCGATGCTGGCCAGCACGATGTGCATGCGCGGCAGGGTGTTGGAGAGATCCGCATTGCCCTCGTTGGTCACCAGCATCGACGATCCGGTCTCGGCCACCAGGAAGTTGGCGCCGGTCAGGCCGACATCGGCATCGAGGAATTTTTGCCGCAACACGTGGCGGGCTTCAGCGACGAGGTCGTTGCGCTCGGTGAGCCGCTTGGTGAAGCCCAGCTTGCCGTGATGCTCGAGGAAGGTGTCGGCGACCTGGTCCTTGGTGAGATGGACGGCGGGCGCGATGATGTGGCTGGGTGGCTCGTGGCGCAGCTGGATGATGTATTCGCCGAGGTCGGTCTCGATCGGCGCGATGCCCAGCGCCTCGAGGTGTTCGTTGAGGGCAATCTCCTCGGCCACCATCGACTTCGATTTGGCGACGGTCCTGGCGCCCATCCTCTGGCACAGCTCGGCGATGATGCGGCGCGCGTCGGCGGCGGTCGGCGCCCAATGAACGTGGCCGCCCAGCGCCGTCACCTTGCGTTCGAACTCCTCGAGGTAGAAATCGAGGTTGGCCAGCGCGTGGTTCTTGATGTCGCGCGCGCTGTCGCGCAATGCCTCGAACTCGGGCAGGCGCTCGGCGGCCTGGCGGCGGCGCTCGGAGAAGCCCAGCTTCAGCTTGGAGAGCGAGTCCTGCAGGTTGGGGTCGGCCAGGGCGGCGTCGACATTGTCGTTGAAGTCGTGGGCGGTGGATTCCATCAGCTTTTGCCCGCCTCGGGTTCACCAATCGATGCCATGTCGCCCATGTCGGCCAGCACTTCGGCGACATGGCGCACCCGCACCGGGCTGCCCTCGCGTTGCAGCTTGCCCGCCATGTTCATCAGGCAGCCGAGGTCGCCGGCGAGCAGCGTGTCGGCGCCGGTGGCGGTCACATCGTCCGACTTCTCGCCAACCATGGCATTCGATATTTCCGGATATTTCACGCAAAAGGTGCCGCCGAAGCCGCAGCAAACTTCCGGCGTTTTCATTTCCCTCAGCTTGAGGCCGTCGACCGATCCGAGCAGGCGGCGCGGCTGGTCCTTGACGCCGAGCTCGCGCAGGCCGGAGCAGGAATCGTGATAGGTGACGACGCCGTCATAACGCGCCGCCACGCTGGTCACGCCCAGGACATCGACCAGGAAGGCCATCAGCTCGTAGCTGCGCCCGGCCAAGGCCTCCGCCCGCGCCTTCATCGCCGGATCGTCGTCGAACAGGCCGGGATAATGGTGGGAGAGCATCCCGCCGCACGAGCCCGACGGCGCCACCACGGCATCGTAGCCCTCGAAGGCCTCGATGACCTGGGCGGCGATGGCACGCGTCGTGGCGCGGTCGCCGGAATTGTAAGCCGGCTGGCCGCAGCAGACCTGAAGCGGCGGCACCTCGACCGTGCAGCCGGCATCCTCGAGGAGCTTTACGGCGGCGAAACCGACCGAGGGCCGGACCAGATCGACCAGGCAGGTGACGAAAAGCGCGACGCGGCGCGGGCGAGGACTCGACCTGGAAGGCGATGACTTTGACACCTGGGCAGATTGGCAGCGGCCAAAATGGGGTGCAATGGGACCCTGTTTATAACGATTCTAACCAAAGATGGTGCATCCTCTGGTCCGGCCTGTCCGCGGCCGGCCAGCCGCCGGGGACGGACGTCTGGAGCGACGACGCCTCCGCCCGCCGCGCGCGGATCAGCCCTTGTTCGGCACCAGCACGATGGCCCGGCCCTCACTCACCATGCGGCCGGCCCAGTCGGCGGCTCGTGTGCCGCCGCCGAAGAACACGTCGCCGCGCGCCGGCCCCTGGATGGCGGCGCCGGTGTCCTGCGCGATCATCAGCCGTCGGTAGGGTTCAGTGGCGCCCGGCTTGCGCGCCACCGGCCGCTGCGTGTCGATCCAGATCGGCGTGCCGTAGGGCGTGAGGGTGACGTCGACCGCCAGGCTGCGCTGGGCGGTGAGCGGTACGCCCTCGGCGCCGGTGGCGCTCGCGCTCTTGGTATCCTTGAAGAAGATGTAGCGCTCGTTCTTGCGCATCACCTCGCGCGCCCGCCGCGGATTGCGTTTCAGCCAGTCGCGGATGGCGGGCCAGGTCGCAGCGTCCTTGGGCATCACGCCCATCTCGACCAGCACCGTGCCGATCGCCGTATAGGGCCGGTTGTTGGAGCCGTCGAAGCCGATGCTGAGCACGCCGCCTTCGGCGAGATGGATGCGTCCGCTGCCCTGCACCTGGACCTCGAACAGCCCGACCGTATCCTGCACCCAGGCGATCTCCAGCCCTTTGCCCTTGAGAACACCCTGCTCGATTTCGGCGCGCGTGTAATAGGGCTTGTCGGTAAGGTCGGGTGGCCGCCGATAGACCGGCACCGTGAACAGCCGGGAGGGAGCGCGACTGCCGCGCATTTCGGGTTCGAAATAGCCCGTGAACTTGCCCGGCGCCTTGACCACCAGCGGCCGGAAATTCTCCTCGAAAAAGGCCCGCGCGCCGCGCTCGTCGCCGGCCTTGACCGCACTGGCCGACTCGCAGATCCGCTTCCATTCCGCGGCGGTGATGGTCTTGGTGCCGCCATCGGTGGCGATCTTGGTGTCGGGCCCGGCGGTCAGTTTGGAACAGGAACGACGGAAGGCTGAGAGCGCCTCGCCATGCTTGTCTTCGCCCCAGCCGGCGATCTCGTTGAACGAGATCGGCGTCATGGCGACCCGCTGCTCGGTAGGCCCGCCGCTGCTGCCGGCGCATGCGGCCAAAAGGCCGGCAGCGGCAAGCCAAGCCGCGCCACCGGACAAGACAGTCCAGCGCATCTTAGGAAAGCCTCCCCTAGCCTTCGCTTTCAGTCTTTATCAGTAGCCAGTTGGGATCGCCCGACTTGGTGTCGCGGCGAAACGTCCAGAGATCGACGACCCTCTGCACTTCGTTGGGATTGCCGTCGATGATCTGCCCATCGGCATTGCGTAGCACGTTGATCTGTTCACTGACGAAGCGGACGGTGACCACGGCCTGCGTGCCCTGCAGTTCGGCAGCAGAGATGTCGGAGGCCTCGAAGCCGATCAGCGTGGTCTCGGCCTTCTCCTTGCGCTCGGCGCGGCCGCGGATGGCCATTTCGAAGCTCGCGTAGGTCGGCCCGTCGAGCAGTGGGCGCAACGACCCCGTATCGCCCTTGGCGAAGGCCTCGACAATGGTCGTGAAGGCGGCGCGCGCGCCGGCGCTGAAGCCAATGGGCTCGAAGGCCGGATCGGCGGCGCGAATGGCGGCGACCCCGGCAGAGGCGGAGGGCAGGACCGTGGCGCGAATGCCGCCGGGCCCGGTGGTCGCCAGCGAGGGGCGCGGCGCCGGCGCAGTGGCGCCCGGCAGGGGCACGACATTGTCATTGCCGGTTTGCCCTGCGGCAGGTGCATCGCCGACGCGCGGCGAAGCCGGTGGCGGCGCGGGCGGCGTGAACGGATCGCGCGCCGGCGGACGCTCGCCGCCGGTGCGCTTGCCCAGCACGGAACGCAGCCGCAGGATCAAGAAGACCGCGACCAGTCCGATGAGGATGATGTCGTAGTTGTTACCCACGATGGCGCTCCGCCAACACGTTCCCAACTCGTTCCAAATTACATAAGCCCCGAATGGGGAAAGGGCAAGGCAACGGCACGACGGAAGATTGGCCGGCCGTCACTTCGACAGAACCACGATATCGACCAAATCGGCCACGCCGCCCACCGTCCGGCCCGGCCGGCGTTCGCGCACTGCCGGCGGCACGTAACCTTGTCGCTCGGCCAGTGCATAGGTATTGCCATCGACCAGCGCCCGGGTTTTCTCGTCTTTGTTGTGCTTTTCGAGTTTCGCCGCGAAATTTACAGCGTCGCCGATGACTGTAAATTCGAGCCGCTCGGCATCGCCCACGGCGCCGAACACGACGCGACCCGATGCTGCCGCCAGTCCGATCGACAGCGGCGGCAAGCCGGCGGCGCGGCGTTCGGCGGTCCACCGATCGGCCGCCTCGATCACGGCGTCGGCCGCGCGCAGGGCGTCGGCGGCGGCCGTATTCGAGGGCTCGACCGCGCCGAACGACGCCAGGATGCCGTCGCCCAGGAACTTGTCGATGCTGCCGCCGTTGCTCGCGATCAGCGGGCAGACGCGCCCCTGGTAATCCTGCAGCACCTTCATGACCTCGCCTGGTGCAAGTTCGGTCGACAGCCGCGTGAAGCCACGCAGATCGACGTTCAGGATGGCCACGTCGCGCAATTCGCCTTCGCCCGCCTTGATCGACATCGCCGCCCCGCGGATGCGGGCGGCTACGCCTGGATCGAAGAAGCGCGACAGGTCGCGTGCCGCCGCTCCTTCGGTGACCGACTGCACCAGCAGGTGACGCGCGCGCGCGATGGCCAACGCCAGCACAGCCGTCGCCAGCAGGATGGCGATGATCTTGTCGACCTCGGCGCCGACCAGCAGCGCATTGGAGGTCATGTACTCGACGAAATTGTGCGTCCGGTTGGGCGGCCCGCCCTGCCCCGAGGCGACATAGTAGGTGAGCCAGGCCCAGCCGACGGCAGCCGCCACGCCGGTGAAGGCGACGAGGCGCGCCTCGAAGCGCAGCGCGCGCAGGGCGATGAACAGGAAGACGTAGAGCAGCGTCGGAACCTTCAGGTAGAAGGCCGCCGGCTGGGCGTACTTGAGATGAAAGGAATAGATCAGCCCCATCAGCAGGGTGATGTCGGCAATCACCGACAGATAGAGCATCCACGGCTTAAGCAGGCGCAGATAGGCCAGCGCCAGCCGCAGAATGCAGATCGCCCCATAGATCAGCAGCACCTCGCCTTCGCGCGAATAGTCGGCCTGGACCAGCCCCTCGGCCATGCTGGTGCCCTCGTAGAGAAGGCCGACCAGGATGGTGATGGAAAGCTGGATCCAGCCGATCAGGATCTCGCTGCGCTCCTGCTGGCGGCGGATGGCGTCGCGCACCCGGTCGGGCAGGCTCTCCGGCCCGCCGCCGTCGAACAGCCAGTCGTGCACGCGGCCCAGCATCAGCGCTTCTCGAGCCACAGGCTGGCGGCGATCGCGTCGGCCGGCCGCGGCAGGCGGGCGACGACCGAGGCGGACAGGCGATCGGCCAGCCGCCGTTCCGCCCAGGCGCTGGAGAACAGCGGCCGGTAGGCGCCGGTCACCAGCAGCGGCACGACGCCCTGCTGTTCGTTGTAGGCGCGCCAGCCCCATATCGGCGGATAGTCGAAAGGCAGGAAGATGTCGTGGATGTGCACCAGCGCGCCGGCCGGCAGCATCGGCAGGACGCGGTTCAGCAGGATGTCGACGTCGCTGCCCGGCATCAGGATGTGGCTGGAATCGATGAACAGCGCATCGCCGGCCCGCAGCCCGTCGAACAGCTCGAGCGGGGCGGCCTGCAAGGTCGAAGGCACGACCCGCACGCCTGGCAGGCCCAGGATGTCGGCGCGCGGCGAGGGATCGATGGCCACGATCTCGCCGACGCCGCCCTGGGCGCGCGACAGCACGCGGGTCGAATGGCCGGAGCCGACCTCGACGATGCGCTGCGGCTTGCGCTCGCGCACCAGGGCGTAGGCAACGGCGGCGTCGAGCGAGGGAAACCACGACTGGTCGAACAGGCTCTGGAGGCCTTCGAGCGTGCTCGCCAGCGCATCGACAGCATCGAGCAGGCCGGTGAAGGCGGCTTCGTTGTCCTCGAACAGCCGCTCGATCGCCGGATAAGGCGGCTGCGCGCCGGGCGGCGGCAGGAGCGGCGCATAGCGGTGCGGGATGAACCAGCCGCGCGGCGTCAGTCCCAGTACCGTCGGCAATCCCAGCGCCAGCCGTCGCCAGCGACCGCGCAAGCTCGATGTCGCGCTCATGGGGCGCTGCTCACGGCGCGAGCGTCAGCCCTTCGTGGACGACGAGCACGCGCGGCAGGCCGCCCGGCACGGTGCCGGGACGCGCCAACGCCGCCTCGCGCGCCACGCCATCCATGAAGGCGTCGTCGTGGCTCGGATCGTGATGGAAGATGGCCAGCGTGCCGACGCCCGCCGCATCGGCCACCCGTACGCCCTCCTGCCAGGTCGAATGGCCCCAGCCGCGGTAGCGCGGGTACTCGGCATCGGTGTAGCTCGAATCGTAGATCATCACGTCGGCGCCGCGGCACAGCTCGACGATGGTCTTGTCGGGGCCGTCGCCGCGATGCTCGGTGTCGGTGATGTAGCAGATCGACTTGCCGCCGAACTCGACGCGATAGCCGGTGGCGCCGTTGGGATGGTTGAGCGGCGCAGTGCGCATCGCAATGTCGCCGCAGGCGAGCTGCTGGCCGCTCTTGAACTCCTTGAAATCGACCCGCGCCTGGAAGACCTCGAGCGACACCGGGTAGAGCGGTGCCCGCATCAGGCTGCTCACGACCTTCTTCAGCGTATAGGGCGCCTCGAGATGTCCCGCCCACATGCGCACCGAATTGTCCTTGCCGAACAGGGGAGCGAAGAAGGTGAGGCCCGAGATGTGGTCGAGGTGGGTGTGCGTGAAGTAGATGTCGATGTCGATCGGTGCCTGGCGCGCGAGTTCGAGGCCGAGCGTCCGGATGCCGGTGCCCGCGTCGAAAATCAGACGGCGGCCGCCGGCGGTGACCTCCAAGCAAGAGGTGTTGCCGCCATAGCGCGCATATTCGGCGCCGGAGCACGAAATCGAACCTCGCACCCCCCAGAACCGGACTTTTAGACCATCCGCCAAAGCCACCTTCGCCTTCCGGCGGCAGAGTCCACGGGCTGGCCGCTCGCGTCAACCGAGGCCGGGCCGGCGGGGAGCGCCGCAATTCTGGGCGTGTTCTTGCGTATGCATGCGGCATGCGGATTTTTCGGGCATTCTTGCACGCGACCCGTTAATTCGCTGGTCTCTGTGCGTTGCCTGCCGGCCTGTTCGGAGTGATACTTTCGCCATGGAAATCGAAAACCAAGCTGCCCGAGCCGTGATCGTCCAGCCGCCGATGCGCAAGGCGAAGTTCGCCATCGGACAGGTGGTGAAGCACCGCATCCATCCGTTCCGCGGCGTCATCTTCGACGTCGACCCGGTGTTCGCCAATACCGAGGAATGGTTGACCTCGATCCCCGAAGATGTCCGCCCGCGCCGCGACCAGCCCTTCTACCATCTGCTGGCCGAGAATTCGCAGACCACTTACGTGGCCTACGTCTCCGAGCAGAATCTGCTGCCCGACGAGACGGGCAAGCCGGTGTCGCATCCGCAGGTGCCGCACTTCTTCAAGGAACTGAAGCGCGGTCACTACGTGTCGCGCGACCGCGCCCTGCATTAGTCAGATTCCTTCCCAGCGCAGCTGGGGAGATGGGCCTTCGACTTCGTTCAGGGCAGGCGCCGCGGGCACCTCCCCTCGTAAGACGAGGCGAGGGAGGTAATTGTTCTCCTAGTGGATGTCCTCGGAGGCCGCGAAGGCCTGGCGCAGTACGTCGATCCCGAAGCCCTTCTTTTTGGCCGCGTCGAGGATCACCTTCTCCTTGCGCGCCAGAAGATCGATCGCCGCCGGCAGCTTTGCCGCGAGGTCGTGCGGGATCACCACCGCGCCATGACGGTCGGCGTGGATCAGGTCGCCGTGCACGACGGTCATGCCGAAGATGTCGACCGGCATGCCCCAGCCCTCGACATGGACGTGGGCATGGCTCGGTCCGACCTTGCCGGCGAGAATGGGGAAGCCCTTGGCGAGCACGGTGAGGTCGCGCACCGAACCGTTGGTGACGCAACCCAGCACGCCCAGCCCGCGATGCACCGTGCTGTTGACCTCGCCCCACATCGCGCCGGTGCCGGGATTGGAATCGAGATCCTGGATCACGGCGACGGTCGGGCCTTCGCCGCTCACCACATATTCGTACCAGCCGACCCTTCTCGCCTTCTTCTCGGCGGCCGAGCCGACGGCGGGCTGGGCGGCGCGGATGATGCCGGTGCGGGCGAAGCCGACCATTGGCGGCGCGTCCGGTTCGGTCGGGTGCATGTGCTGGGTCGTGAAACCCGACGCGGTGCGAAAACCGCGTGCCTCTTCCAGCGCGTTGCAGATCGTCGGCGTATCGACGGCGCGCAGCGCGTCGAACAGTTTCTTTTGGTCCTTAATATCCATTTCTCTCCCTCCAAAGTTTACGTCGTCCCGACCAAGGCCCGAAGGGCCGCGTGGACGGACCTTCTCTCGACCCTAAGCCACTTATTGTCGAGAGAAGGTCCCTCGACTGCGCCGCCGGGCGGCTTCGCTCGGGACGACGGGCAGTTAGTTCAATGCAAACGGGAAATACTTCTCGTTGATCTTCTTGTAGGTGCCGTCGCTCATCATCTCGCCGAACGCCTTGTTGAGCGCCTCGCGCAGCTTGGCGTCTTCCTTGCGCAGGCCGGCGGCGACGCCGATGCCGAGCGTCTGGTTGTCCTTGATGTCCTGGCCGACCAGCTCGCAGCATTTGCCATCGGCCTTCTGGCTCCATAGCCAGAGCTGCACCTTGTCGCCGAACACCGCGTCGACCTCGTCGTTGGCAAGCGCCGTCAGCGCCTCGGCGACGGTGTTATAGCGCTTGATCTGGGCGGAGCGGCGGAAGCTCTTGTCGACCCAGTCGGAGTGGGTCGAATCGCGCTGCACGCCGATCCGCTTGTTGCGCAGCAGCGAAGGCGGCCCATCGAACGGCGCGCCCTTGGCGGCAATGAAGGCGCCGGGCGAGAGGTAGTAGCGGCGCGACAGGCCCATCCGCTTGCGCCGTTCGCTGGTTATCTCCATCGACGACATGATGACGTCGAACTTCTTGTCGATCAGGCCGGGGATCAGGTCGTTCCACTTGAAGGCGGCGAACTCGCACTCCGCCTTGATGCGCTGGCATGCCTCCTGCGCCAGCTCCATCTCGAAGCCGGCCGGTATGCCCTTGCGGTCGAGATAGTTGAAAGGCGGGAAGGCGGCTTCGGTGGCGATGGTGATCTTGAAGGCGGGCGGCGTGAAAGGCGACTTGGGCGCGGGTTTTGCCGCCGGCTGCGCGGGCTTGGCCGGCGCGCCGCTGCTGCGCGAACGCCGTCCCCGCCATCGCGAGCAGCGCCAGGAAGAGAGCCGCCAGCCTCATGCGATCAGCCGCTCCAGCAGGGCGTTGAGGCGCTGGCGGCCAGCCGGCGTGGCTCTGAGATGCGTGGCATCGACGTCGAGGAAACCCGCTCCGACCAGCGGCGCGAGGCGACGCTCGCCGAGCGCCGCCACGGGATCGACGCCGGCCATGGACGCGAACGTTGCACGGTCGATGCCCGAGGCCAGCCGCAGTCCCATCATCAACGCCTCCTCCACCAGATCCTGGCCCACGACCAGCGACGTCTCCGCCGTGCCGTGGCCCGCGCGCTCGACAGCCTCCAGCCAGGCTTCCGGCCCGCTCGTCCGCCGCGTCGCGCGCTTTCCCGGGCCTTGATTGGCGTCCTCGGCGAAACGGCCGTGCGCGCCCGGCCCGATGCCGACGTAATCCTGATACCGCCAATAGATCAAATTATGGCGGCAGGCAGCCCCCGGCCGGGCGTGGTTGGAAATCTCGTAGGCCGGCAGGCCGGCCGCCGTGAGCCGCGCCTGGGTGAGTTCGAACATCGCCGCGGCCTCGTCCTCATCCGGCAGGATGAAGGCGCCGCGCGCATGGTCGGTGAAGAAGCGCGTGCCGCGCTCGATGGTGAGCTGGTAGAGCGAAAGATGTTCGCCGGCGAGGCCGAGCGCCTGCTCGAGCTCGGTCGCCCAGGCCTCGGCTGTTTGGCCCGGCCGGGCGTAGATCAGGTCGAAGGAATAGCGCGCGAAATGCCGGCGGGCCGTGGCGATGGCGGCGATAGCCTCGTCGGCCGAATGCTCGCGGCCGAGAAAGCGCAGCGAGGCAGCGTCGAGCGCCTGCACGCCGAGCGACACCCGATTGACGCCAGCCTCGGCCAAGGCGGCAAAACGGCTGGCCTCGACCGAGGTTGGGTTGGCCTCCAGGGTGATCTCGACCTCGGGCGCGGTGTCCCACAGGGCTTTCACCCGCGCGATCACGGCGCCCACCGTCGCGGGCTCCATCAGCGAGGGCGTGCCGCCGCCGAAGAAGATCGTCTCGACCCGGCGATCCGGCGCCTCGCGCGCGGCGTGCTCCAGCTCCGTCAGGAGCGCCGCGCGCCAGCGCGCCTGTTCGACGCCGTCGCGGACATGGGAATTGAAATCGCAGTAGGGGCACTTCGATTTGCAGAACGGCCAATGAACATAGACGCCCAAAGGTCCCTGGGTCGGCGGGCTCATCGGAAGCAGGCCTCGACCAGCAGGCGGAAAGCGCGGCCGCGATGGCTGATGGCGTTCTTTTCGGCGTCCGTCATCTCTGCCGTGGTGCGCGTGTCGCCGCTCCTTTGTTCGAAGGGCTGGAAGCAGGGGTCGTAGCCATGGCCGCCCGTGCCGCGCGGCGGCCAGACGATTCGGCCGTCGAGCGTGCCGTGCACCAGCTCGAGATGCTCGTCGGGCCAGGCGAGCGCCAGCACGCAATGGAAGGTGGCGGCGCGGGCGGCGTCGGTGTCCGCCACCTTGCGCGCGGCCAGCTCGTCCTGGATGCGTCGCATGCCGACCATGGCGTCACGCGTCGGGCCTTCCCAGTCGGCGGTATAGAGCCCCGGCTGGCCGTCGAGCGCGTGCACGCTCAGGCCCGAATCGTCGGCGAGGGCGGGCAGGCCGCTGGCGCGGGTGGCGGCCAGCGCCTTCAGCGTGGCGTTGTCCTCGAAGGTCTTGCCGGTCTCTTCGGGCGCGGGCAGGCCGAGCTCGCCGGCCGAAACGATCTCGACGCCGAAAGGCGACAGCATCGTTCGGATCTCACCCGCCTTGCCGCGGTTGTGGGTGGCCACGACCAGCTTGGGACAGGTGAAGCGACGCGCCATTACGATTTGCCGATCGCCAGCCGCTGCAGACGCGCGAGCTCGCGCACGCCTTTCTTGGCGAGGCTCGAGCAGGCCCAGGAACTGCGCCTCGCTGAACGGCTTCTCCTCGGCCGTGCCCTGGACCTCGACGATGCCGCCATCGCCGGTCAGCACGAAGTTGGCATCGGCCTGGGCCGTCGAGTCCTCGGGATAGTCGAGATCAAGAACGGGCGTGCCCTCCCACAGGCCGCAGGAGACGGCGGCGACCTGGCCGGTCATCGGGTTGGCCGCGAGCTTGCCGTCCTTGATCAGGCGCTCGAAGGCGAAATGCAGTGCCACCCAGGAGCCGGTGATGGCGGCGGTGCGGGTGCCGCCGTCGGCCTGCAGGACGTCGCAGTCGATATTTATCTGCCGCTCGCCCATGCCCGGCAGATTGACGACGGCGCGCAGCGCGCGGCCGATCAGGCGCTGGATCTCCTGGGTGCGGCCCGACTGCTTGCCGCGGGCCGCCTCACGATCCGTGCGGGTATGGGTCGAGCGCGGCAGCATGCCGTATTCGGCGGTGACCCAGCCGCGACCCGTATTGCGCATCCAGGGCGGCACTTGCTCGTCGATCGACGCGGTGCAGAGCACATGGGTATCGCCGAACTTGACCAGGCAGGAACCCTCGGCATGGCGGGAAAAGCCCGGTTCCAGGGAGACGGGGCGAAGCTGGTCGGGGGCGCGGCCGGAAGGGCGCATTCATTTCTCCTGATACCTCGCCCGAATGGCGGGCGGCCGGTGTAGCGCCGGGACGGGTCTAAATCCAGCCGCCCAACCCGCCCGCGTTGACCCGCCCCGTTGCACTACCTACATTTTTTCCATGGCGATTCACCGTATCGGTATCCCCGGCGCCGGCCTGGGGGACGCTCCCCAGCGACAGGCGGCCTCGGTCGCCGAGTTGAACGAGCGCGCGCGCGAGGTCCTGCGCCTGGTGGTCGAGGGCTATGTCGAGACCGGCGAGCCGGTTGGCTCGCGGGCGCTCACCCGCAAGCTTTCCGAGACGCTCTCGCCCGCCACCATCCGTAACATCATGGCCGACCTGCAGGATCTCGGCCTGCTCTACGCGCCGCACACGTCGGCTGGCCGGTTGCCGACCGACGCCGGGCTGAGACTGTTCGTCAACGGGCTGCTCGAGGTCGGCAACCTCTCCGAGTACGAGCGCGAGAGCATCGAGGCGCGCTGCGCCTCGGTCGGCCGCAGCGTCACGGAGGCGCTGGAGCAGGCGACCACCCTGCTGTCGGGCCTGTCGCGTTGCGCCGGCCTGGTGATGGCGCCCAAGACCGAGCAGCCGCTGAAGCATATCGAGTTCGTCAATCTCGGCCCCGGCCGAGCGCTGGTCGTGACGGTGACCCAGTCGGGCCATGTCGAGAACCGGGTGATCGACACGCCGCTCGGCCTGCCGCCCTCGGCCCTGATCGAGGCCACCAACTATCTCAATGCGCGGCTGAGTGGCCGCACCTTCGAGGATGCGCGCCGCCTCATCCTCGAGGATCTGAAGCTGCAGCGCGCCGAGCTGAACGACCTCACCGCACGGGTGATCGAATTGGGGCTGGCGACGTGGGCCGGCGAGCCGGGCAGCGCGCTGATCGTGCGCGGCCAGGCGCGGCTGCTCGAGGACATCACCGCCATCGAGGATCTCGAGCGCGTGCGCATCCTGTTCGATGCGCTGGAACGTGGCGAGGGTTTCGTGCGCCTGCTCGAGCTCGCCAACGGCGCCTCGGGCGTGCAGATCTTCATCGGCGCCGACAATCCGCTGTTCGCCAACACCGGCTGCTCGATGGTGGTAGCGCCGTTCCGCGATTCGCAGGAACGGATCCTGGGCGCGATCGGCGTGATCGGCCCGACGCGGCTCAACTACGCGCGCATCATTCCCGCTGGTCGACTACACCGCGCGGGCCATCGGGCGGATGGTCGGCTAGCAGAAAGCCTTCCTCCCTGCGCGAAGCGCGCGGAGGTGCCTCGCGAAGCGGGCGGAGGGGTCATTAGCTCGAAAGGATCATGTCTGCACCTATCGACCCCTCCGCCGCCGTCATGACGGCGCCACCGCCCCAGCTCCTCTGGGGAGGAGAGACGACGCTTACCAGTCCTTTTCGTCGAAATCCTCGACCAGCTTCATCTCTTCAGACGCTTCGACTCCTTCGGCGGCGGGGATCGACAGCACGTTGAGCCGCGTCTCGGGCCCGATCAGGCTCACCAGCTCCAGAAGATCGTCGCGCGCGAAGGCCACGCAGCCCCGCGTCGGCGCATAATCGTCGCGGGCGATGTGAAGGAAGATCGCGCTGCCCCATTCACCCTCCGGCGGATCGTCGTTGTAGCCCACGATCACCACGAGGTCGTAGAGCCCGTCCTCGCGCCACATCTTCTCGTGGCTCCATTCGTTGGGAATGCGGACCAGGCGGTTGTAGGTGGGCGCCAGCGGGTCGTCGCACCAGCCGTCGTGCTCGTTGATCGACCGGGCCGGCAGGCGGACCTTGGGCAGGACCAGTCGGTCGTTGCGGAAATAGAGACGGCGCAGCGGGAAGCGGCCCGCCGGGGTGGCGGCGTCGCCCTCGACCTTGTCCTCACGCACCCCGCCTGCACCGACCGTGCAACGCCAGCGCCGCCCGCCCAGCGTGGCCCAGCCCAGGGAGGTGTCGGCCGAATCGGCCTGAACGGTCAGAAGCTCTTCGTCGGACATTGCCTGAAACTCCGGTGCCCTTCATAAAGGCTCGCCCTTGAGGGAGAAAGCGATGGCTTATGTCGTGCCGCCGCCGGCTACCGTCGGCGTGCCGGTCCATGGAACCGGCGATCTGTTCCCGGTTCGCCGTATTTTCTGCGTCGGCCGCAACTATGCCGCCCATGCCCGCGAGATGGGCCACGATCCCGACCGCGAGCCGCCCTTTTTCTTCACCAAGCCGGCCGACGCCATCGTCGTCTGCGCCGACCCCAAGAACCCGGCCAAGGTCGCCTATCCCTCGTCCACCAAGAATCTGCACCACGAGATGGAGCTGGTTGTGGCCCTGAAGTCGGGCGGCACCAACATCCCGGTCGACAAGGCGCTCGAGCACGTTTTCGGCTACGGCGTCGGCCTCGACATGACCCGCCGCGATCTGCAGAACCAAGCCAAGGACATGGGCCGCCCGTGGGACATGGGCAAGGGCTTCGACCAGTCCGCTCCGATCGGCGAGATCTATCCCGCCGCGAAGATCGGCCATCCGGCCAAGGGCACCATCCAGCTCGACGTCAACGGCAAGACCCGCCAGAAGTCCGACCTCAACGCCCTGATCTGGAGCGTGCCGGAGACGATCTCCTACCTCTCCGGCCTGGTGGCGCTGGCCGCCGGCGACCTGATCTACACCGGCACGCCCGATGGCGTGGCCGCCGTGGTCAAGGGCGACACGCTCGCGGGCTTCGTCGACGGCTGCGGCACGGTGACGTGCACACTGGTCTGATCGTCAGATGCCATAGTCCGGCAGATCCAGATCGTCATGCAGGGTTCGGCCGATCAGCAGGTCGGCGACCATCGGGATCGCCATCAGCTTGGTTGCCTGATTGCGAAACCATATGCCGAACGGCGTTCTCGGTGCGAACGAGCTGGCGAATTTTCGTGCCGCCCTTTGTTTGCTCAGGATAAGCGGTCGCAAGCGCTGCTCGTAGCCTTGGAAGGCCTGCCGGTAGTCATTGCCGGCGCGCTTCAGTTCGCCGGCCAGAATATAGGCCTCGGCCAAGGCAAGCCCGGTTCCCTCGCCCGCCAGCAGGGACACGCAGGCCCCCGCGTCACCGATTAGGCAGACTCGACCCTTCGACCAGGTATCCATTGCGATCTGGCTCACGCGGTCGAAATAGACTTCGTCCGCCTGGTCCAGGGCGCGCAGGATCTGCGGACACTCCCAGCCGACATCGTCGAAGACCCGGTGCAGCGCCGCCTTGCGACCAGCGAGGTCGTGCGGCTCGGGACCTGGCAGGCACTCGGCCGTGAAGACGAAGAGAAACAATGTGCGATCAGCGCGCTTGGCGAACCGGGCAATCTGCCGTCCCGGTGCCGCATGACTGACATAGGCGAGCTCGTCACGGGGACGGTAGGCCTGGGCGTCGAAGGCCGCGACGAAG
This sequence comes from uncultured Alphaproteobacteria bacterium, assembly GCA_963843185.1. Lineage (GTDB taxonomy): Bacteria > Pseudomonadota > Alphaproteobacteria > Reyranellales > Reyranellaceae > Reyranella. The sequence continues at coordinate 452,751 of CAWJJJ010000015.1, read as the reverse complement.
TAGCCGATCTGCCGCTCGAAGTTTCGTTGGGGACCGAAGACCAGCGCCCGCACCGCCGAATGCAGGCCGTCGGCGCCGATCACCAGGTCGAAGTCGCGTTCGGAGCTCCTGTCGAAGGCGACCCGCAAGCCCCGGCCATGCTCTTCGACTCTGGAAATGCTGTTGCCGAACATCGTTTCGACGCGTCCCTCGATGGTACGATGGACTTCGGCGGCCAGATCTCCGCGCGGCAGGCTGGTGAAGCGGCCGTCCAGCATGTGCCGAAGAGGGCGGGTCGAGAACCCGCCTGCCTTGCGGCCATGGCTATCGACGATGCGCACCTCATCGACGGCATAGCCCGCCTCCCGTATGGCCGGCAGGATTCCCATGCGTTCGGCCACCGTATAGCCGACGCCCCAAAAATCGATCATGTAGCCGCCGGTGCGCAGGCGCGGAGCCTGTTCGATCAGTGTCGGCTCGTGGCCAGTGCGAAGCAGCCAGTAGGCGAGAGCGGGGCCGGCGACGCCAGCGCCGCTGATTGCGATCTTCATCGACCACCTCCGCATTCCCCGGTGGATCAGTGTGAGGCTAAAGCTGCTGCGCCCGGAAGGTATCGCATTTATTGGGGTCGCCGCTGTCGAGCCCGGCGCGGAACCAGCGCGTCCGCTGCGCACTGCTGCCATGGGTGAAGCTGTCGGGAACGACCCGTCCCTGCGCCTGGCGCTGCAGCCGGTCGTCGCCGATCGCCGATGCAGCCGCCAGTGCCTGATCGACATCCTTGTCGTCGATCAATTTGCCGCCGCTCTTGCGGTCGGCTCGGTTGGCCCAGACGCCGGCGAAGCAATCGGCCTGCAGCTCGGTGCGCACGGAGAGCGCGTTGGCGTCGCGCTTGCTCATGCTCTGGCGCATCTGCTCCACCTTGGCGGAGATGCCCAACTGGTTCTGCACGTGATGGCCGACCTCATGGGCGATGACGTAGGCCTGCGGGAACTGCCCGGGCGAGTGGAAGCGGCTCGCCAGGTCGTCGAAGAAGGCGAGGTCGAGATAGACGCGCTGGTCGGCCGGACAATAAAACGGCCCCATCGCCGACTGGCCGACGCCGCACTCGGTGCGCGTGGCGTCGCGGTACAGCACCAGCTTGGGATCCTGATATTGCCGGCCCATGTCGCGGAAGAGCCCCGTCCAGACATCCTCGGTGCTTTTAAGCACGCGCGACACGAACTGGGTCTCGGGATCGGCAGCCGGTGTCGACGAGGGCGCGCGCGCCGACCGGCTGGTCTGGGCGGGCGGCGTGTAGCTCGACGTATCGCCGCCGCCCACGCCGCTCAGCAGGGCCATCGGATCGGCGCCGAAGATCAGGGCGATCACGATGAAGGCCACGACACCCAGGCCGCCCTTGAACAGCCCGCCGCCGCCGCCGACGGGGATGCCGCCCATCCCGCCAAACCCGCCGCCGCCGCCAAGTCCGCCGCCGAAGCCGCCTTCGCCGCGGCGGTCCTCGATATTGCTGCTCTCGTCGCCATCCATCTGCATCGCAGCTCTCCTGGATCGAGATCGTCCCGAGATCGTCTATAGTGCCGGGCAATGAGTCTCACCATTGCCACCTGGAACATCAACTCGGTCCGCCTCAGGATTGGTAACGTCGAACGCTTCCTGAGGCTGCGTAAGCCCGACGTTCTTTGCCTGCAGGAAACCAAATGCCCGGACGAGTTCTTCCCGCACATGGCGTTCGAGGCGCTGGGCTACAAGCACCGGCTGGTCCAGGGCATGAAGTCCTACAATGGCGTTGCGATCGTCTCGAAGGTGCCGTTCACGGCCACCAACATTCACCATCGCTGCGGCAAGGAGGATTGCCGGCATATCGAGGCGGCCCTCGACACCGGCGGCGATCCGATCCTGCTCGACAATCTCTATATCCCGGCCGGCGGCGACGTTCCCGATCCTGACGAGAACGCCAAGTTCGCGCACAAGCTCGATTTCTACCGCGAGATGGCGGGCTGGTTCGCCGCGCGCAAGCCCGCGCCGCGCGCCCGCAAGGGCCTGCGCCGCATCGCCGTGGGCGACCTCAACGTGGCGCCGCTGGAGCACGACGTGTGGAGCCACAAGCAGCTCCTCAAGATCGTCTCGCACACGCCGGTCGAGGTCGACCTGTTCGGCCGGCTGCAGGCCTCGCTCGACTGGATCGACGTGCCGCGCCGCTTTGTGCCGGCCGACCAGAAGCTCTATTCGTGGTGGAGCTATCGCAACAACGACTGGCGCCTGTCCAACCGCGGCCGGCGGCTCGACCACATCCTGGCGACGCCGGCGCTCTCGGGCGCCATCCGCGGCCACCATATCGACGCCGACTTGCGCGACTGGGCGAAGGCCTCGGATCACGTGCCGGTGCTTGCAACGTTTGAGGCCTAAGGGGGAAGCGTCATGTCCATCATCGGAGTTCTCGTCATCGGCCTGCTCATCGGCCTGCTCGCCCGCTTCATCACGCCCGGCCCGAATCCGCGCGGCATCATCGTCACCATCGTGATCGGCATCGTCGGCGCGGTGCTCGCGACCTACGGCGGTCAGGCGCTCGGCCTCTATCAATACGGCGAGCCCGCAGGCTTCATCGGCTCGGTGATCGGTGCCGTGGTGTTGCTGGTGCTGCTGCGGCTGTTCAGCCGCTGACCTCTTCCACTGTCTCTTTGTCATCCTCCTCTCGCTCTAGCGGGGGGAGAGGAATAAGAGGCTGAAATTCAAGCGACCCGATACAGAAAATACCGCCCCGCCGGCACGTCCGGCGGTTCGGGCAGGCGCTTGCCAGCGCGGCACCTCGAGCGGCTGGTTGGCGAGCACGTAGCCGCCGGGCGCCACCAGCGCATCGAGCGCCGGGCCCAGCCACTTGCCCATCGCCATGTTGGCCGCGTGATCGCCAGTGCCGAGATCGGTGTGGATCAGCGCCGCCGTGGCGCCGAGCCTGCGGGTCGCCTCGGGAATCGACTTGCGCGCATCGCCCAGGAAGAGGCGGTCGTCGGGCGGGATGCAGTCGGGATGGGCCGCGACCTTGCGCTCGAACACGTAGATGTCGCGTCCGGGGAAGAGATCGCGCAGATGGTCGTAGGTCCGGCCGTTGCCCAAGCCCACTTCGAGGATCGGCCCCGGGAGGGCGTCGATGGCCGGCTTGAGGAAATTGAGACAGTCGCGCTGCGCCTGCATGCGCGCGATGAAACTGTCGAGACGGCTCATGCGGCTGGACTAGGCGACCTTGGTGGCGATGCGCAGCTTCTCGTTGGTATCCTCCAGGCGATGCGCCAGCTCGCGCATGATCTCCACCGCCATCTGCGGGAACTCCGCGACCAGCCGATAGAACATGTCCTTGGTGATCTTGAGCGTGGAGAGCGGCTCGCGCGCCTTGATGGTGGCGGTGCGCGGCACGTCGCACAGGATGGCGATCTCGCCAAAGAAGCTGTTCCTTTTCATCTCGGCCACGGCGATCTGGCCGCTCGGCGTGTCGATCAACACGTCGGCCGTGCCGCCCAGGATGACGTACATCGTGTCGCCCTGATCACCCTGGTGGCAAACCTCCTGTCCGGCGGCGAAGTTCACTCGCTCGCTGGTGAAGGCCAGCAGTTTCAGTTTGGCTTGCTCGACCTTCGAGAAGATCGGCACGCCCTTGAGAAGTTCGACTTCCTCATTGAGGTTCATCGCGTCCTCCTGAATTTCCTCATGCCGACGCCATCAACTCGGCGTAAAGCCCGCCTCGCGCCGCCAAGTCCGACGGCGCTCCGTGGGCGGCGACTTTGCCGCCCTGCATGACCACGATTTGCTCGAACGGTTCGGCCTGCGCCGGCCGGCTGGCGATCCAGACCACGCCGTGCCCGTCCTTCTTCGCCGCCGCCAGGATGTTGTCCCGGATGCGATCCTGCGTGCGCCCATCGAACGCGGCGACCGCCTCGTTCACGATCAGGAGCTGGGGTCGCTTGATCACGGCACGGGCAATGCCGAGCTTCTGGCGCTGCGTGGCCGGCAGGCGTTTGCCGCCGACGCCGACATTGTACTCCAGCCCGACCTCGACCACCGAATTGCGCAGCCCGAGTTCGTCCAGAACCTCAGCGATAAGGGTGCCGATGCGCTGCTCCGCCTCGGCTTGGCCGTAGACCAGACGGCCGAACAGGATGTTGTCCTGCAAGGTGGCGGCGCCGTTGTAGCGCTGGAAGTCGTAGAATTCGACAGCGCCGCGCAAATTGGCAGGCAGGCCGGCGGCGAAGGCGCGCCGCGCCCCCAGGAGGCGCTCCTCCATCGCGGCGTCGATCAGGCCCAGGCGATGGCGCGCCTCGATGTAGCGAAAGGGCAGGGTCATCAGGCGCGGCCGGTCGGCGTCCGGTACGGCCTCGATGCCCTTGCCGCCCAGGCGCTGCAGCAGCAGCCGGACGTTGGGCAGTTCGTCGGCGGAAATGAAGCTGTACTGCTCGAACAGCGGATTGTCGGGCGACAGGCCCGAGAACAGCTCGACCATGGTCTCGGCGATGGTGAGACCCATGCGCTGCAGGTCGAGGTCGAGGCCGGTCGTCTTCAGCACCGACCGGACGTAGGGATCGGCCGCGATGTTGTCGCCATCGAACTGCTTGCCGACCGCCGTGCCGAACAGCAGGTTCTCGGCGACCGACAGGTTGCGGTTGTAGCGTTCGGCATTGAACGTCTCGACCAGGCCGGCATAGGTCGGATCCTGCAGGTGGCCGTGCAGGGAGTGGCGCGCCTTCAGGATCTTCTCGGCGAGGTCGGGCCGCAGCGCCGTGTCGATCGTGCCGCGCAGGCCGAGCGAATAGATGTCCTCGTCGAGCTCGACCTGCTTCAGGGCGTCGACCATGCGCGGCAGCAGGTCAGCCGGGCCGGTGGCGCCGGCCAGCTCGTAGTCGACCCAGTCGGCGTTGGGATCGAACGCAGGATTGCCGGCGCGCACGGCCTCCTTCCAGAATGCCTCGCGCACGAGGCGCGTGGCGTCATCGTAGATGGCCGGCGTGATCGGACGGATCTTCAGGCCGAACAGCAGGTTGTCGCGCACTGACAGCGGGAACAGGTAGGTTTCCTGGCCGACATAAGCGGCGCGGGCGCCCAGCACGTATTCGGGCACCTGGAAGAAGTCGTTGCCGTCGAGCTTGATCGAGCCGCCGGTCGGCAGCGTGAGGCGCGCGAGCACTTGGCCCAGCACCTCCTTGCCCGAGCTGGCGCCGCCGATCACCGCCATCGTGGCGCTGGTCGGAAGCGTAAGCGATATGTTGTCGAGCTGTTTCACCCGGCCGTCCTCGGACACCGTCACGCCGGAAAGCGCCAGCTCCTTGCCGAGCGGCGGCGGCGGGCCGTCGGGTATCGCCTGCAGCGCCTCCGGCATCATGCCCTCGGGCTGGAATTGGTCGATCACCTGCTCGTACTTGATCTGCACGTCCTGACGCTGCTGGTCCCAGTCGATCAGCTCCTTGATCGGCCCCGGCAGGTCCTTGTAGGCCAGCAGCACGCCGACCACGGCGCCGACATTCATGTGGCCGGTGATGGCGAAGTAACCGCCGACCAGGTAGATGGCGAACGGCGTCGCCTGGGAGAGGATGTTGTTCCAGAACTTGGCGACGAACTTCTTCTGGTAGAGATCGAAGCGGATCTTGAAGATGCGGCCGAGCCGCTCGGAGATGTCGGCGCGCTCGTAGTTGGCCGCGCCGTGGATATGGATCTCATGGACACCGTCGGCCGTCTCGGCGATGCGGCCGGCGAGCTGGCGCGCCGAGAGCTGGCGCAGGCGGCCGAGGACCAGCACCGGTTTGCGCAGCCTCGGGATGATCACCATCTGCAGCGCCAGCAGCGCGACCACGATGATTCCCAGCAGCCAGTTCTGCATCACGATGAAGATGACCGCGGTCAGCGCCTGGCCGCCGAGGAACATCGGCTGCACGTAGGCGTCGCCGATGAAGCCGCCGAGCGGCTCGACCTCGTCCTTGACCATGGTGGCGAGCTCGGCCTGCTTGACCTTGCGGAAGTGCGCTGGCGGGAAACGCAGGATCCGGTCGTAGAGCTCGTAGCGCAGGCGGCGCAGCATGCGCTCGCCCATGCGGCCCTTCTGGGTGTTGATGCTCTTCTTGAACTGGCCGTTGATGACCACCGCGGCCAGGAAGACGAAGCTCATGACGACCAGGTACGAGAGTTGGTCGACTTGGAAGCCGTCGAAAATGCGGATGACCTTGCCGGGCAGAATGGCCGAGAGGTCGAGTTCCCAGACCAGGAACGGGATCTTCGGATGGTCCTTGAAGGCGTTGCCCTGGATGCCGTTGTTGACGATCGATTTCGGGACCGTGAGCGACAGGAAATAGAAGACCTGCGCCAGCACGACGAGGCTCAGGATGACAAGCTGCTCGTGTCGGCTATGGCGCCAGATGTAAGAGAACAAATTGCGTTGCATTGGAATCCGTGCTGCCGCGGACCTGATCCTACCCTATATGCGATCAGTACGTTGATTACATTCGATATTTTGTGTCGGGGGCAGGGTTTCGCGTCTTCCACCCGATATGGCATAGTCCGGCCGAATTTCACCGGTCGGGGCAGGAGGCGCTTCGGCAACGGGGGACGCATCGCATGCCCGCAAGCAGCCGGTCCAAGCGTGTGCTGCTCTACAGCCACGACTCCTTCGGTCTCGGCCATGTGAGCCGCTGCCGCACCATCGCCAACGCCCTCGTCGAGGCCGACCAGTCGGTGTCGGTGCTGATCATCTCGGGCTCGCCGATGATCGGCTCCTACGAGTTCCGTTCCGGCATCGACTTCGTGCGCGTGCCCGGCGTGGTCAAGCAGCTGAACGGCGAATACGACTCCGCCAACCTCCGGGTCGGTGTCGAACATACGCTCGAGATGCGCACCCGCATCATCCGCGACACCGCCGACATCTATCGCCCCGACCTGTTCATCGTCGACAAGGAGCCGCTCGGCCTGCGCGGCGAGGTCGGTCCGACGCTGCGGCTGTTGAAGGACCGCGGCACGCCGCTGGTGCTCGGCCTGCGCGACGTCATGGACGATCCGGCGGCGCTGGCGCAGGAGTGGGAGCGCAAGCACGTCGTGCCCGCGCTGATCGATCTCTACGACGAGATCTGGATCTACGGTCTGCCGCAGATCAACAAGCCGCTGACCGGCATCGCGGTGCCGCCCTCGGTGCGGCACAAGACGGTCTACACCGGCTACCTTTATCGCGACCTGCCGCTGCACAGCGACATCCCGCACGAGATCGAGGAGATCGACGGCCCGTTCATCCTGGTCACCGCCGGCGGCGGCGGCGACGGGGCCGACCTGATCGACTGGGTGCTGGCAGCCTACGAAAGCGACCCGCACATTCCCTACGGCGCGGTGATCGTGTTCGGTCCGTTCATGTCGGCGACCGAGCGCGAGGCCTTCAAAGAGCGTGCCGGCAAGTTCCGCAACATCCGCACGCTTACTTTCACCAACAATCTCGGCGCGCTGATGCAGCGTGCGGCGGGCGTGGTCGCGATGGGCGGCTACAACACGTTCTGCGAGATCCTGTCGTTCGACAAGAAGGCGATCATCGTGCCGCGCACCAGGCCGAGGCTGGAGCAGTTCATCCGCGCCCGCGCCGCGCGCAACCTCGGGCTGATCGAGATGCTCGACGCCGACCGCGGCCGCGATCCGCACGCCATGGCCACGGCGCTGCGCCAGCTGCCGCAGCAGGGCCTGCCGAGCGATGTCGTCGTGCCGGGCCTGCTCGACGGGCTGGGCAATGTCTGGCGCCTGGTCGCCAAGCAGCTCGCCCATCCGCACCGCGGCCCGTCGGCGCTGGACGCGACGGACGGTGCCGAGTTCCTCGGCGGTCGATCCGGCGGTTTTGCCGGCGCGCGCCAGGACCTGACCATCGGACGTTTGATGTCGCAGCGGCCATGACCGAGCTGAGAGCGGCGCGCGTTGCCGTCGTCTTGAAGGGCTGGCCGCGCCTGTCCGAGACTTTCATCGCCCAGGAGATCGCGGGGCTGGAGGCGCGCGGCGTGGCGCTCGAGATCTGGTCGCTGCGCCGGCCAACCGACAAGGCCCATCATCCCGTGCACGACCGCGTCGCCGCCCGCACGGTCTACCTGCCGGAGTATCTCAAGGACGATCCCCGTCGCGTGCTCGCAGGCTGGCGCAAGGCCCGTCAGCTTGCCGGCTATCCGGCCGCGCGGAGAAAATTTCTCGCCGATCTGCAGCGCGACCCGACGCCCAACCGGGTCAGGCGATGGGGCCAGGCGCTGGTGCTGGCGGCCGAGTTGCCGGCTTCTATCGAGCGGCTCTACGCCCACTTCCTGCACACGCCGTCCTCGGTGACGCGCTATGCCGCGGCGATCCGCGGCCTGCCCTGGAGCGTGTCGGCGCACGCCAAGGACATCTGGACCAGCGCGCCGTGGGACGTGACGGAAAAGCTCGCCGACTGTTCCTGGCTGGTGACCTGCACCGGGGTCGGCCTGCAACGGCTGCGCGACCTGGCGCCCCGGCCCGATGCGCACCCGGAGCGGTTGAAGCTCGTCTATCATGGGCTCGATTTTGCACATCTGCCGCCATCCCCTCCGCTGCGTCCGCGGCGCGACGGTGCGGATCCCGGCGATCCCGTCGTCATCCTGTCGATCGGGCGCAAGGTCGAGAAGAAGGGCTACGAGGATCTATTGAAGGCGCTCGCCAAGCTGCCGCTTACGCTCAACTGGCGGTTCGAGCATGTCGGCGCGGGCGAGTTGTCCGATGCGCTGAAAGCCGAGGCGGCGTCGCTCGGCATCGCCGATCGCTGCCTGTGGCATGGCGCCCAGCCGCAGAAGGCGGTGTTCGCCGCCTTGGCGCGCGCCGACCTGTTCGTGCTGGCGAGCAAGAAGGCGGCCGACGGCGATCAGGACGGATTGCCCAACGTGCTGATGGAAGCGGCACACCAGGGCCTTGCCATCGTCTCGACCCACGCCGCGGCCATCGGCGAGTTCATCACCGACGGCGACAGCGGATTGCTGGTGACACCCGGTGCGCCCGACGAGCTTGGTGCCGCGCTCGCCCGCATGATCGCGGGGCCCGATCTGCGGCAGCGTCTGGCGCAGCGTGCCGGGGAGATCGTGCGCACGCGTTTCTCCTTCGATGCCGGCGTCGACTGGATCGCCGCGGCGCTTGGCCAGACGGTTGTTGAGGAAGCCCCGGCACTCGAGGCCCCGGTATCCGAGGTAAGAGCCGCGGAGTGACCGACATGCGCGTGCTGCTGCACACGCCGCTGAAGCCGCCGGACAGCTCCACCCCCTCGGGCGATCGTGAAATGGCGCGCGGTCTCGTGCGCCTGTTGCGCCGCCTCGGCCATACGGTGGTGATGCCGACGCTGAGCCGGGTGGCGCCAGGGGTGCCGGCATCCGACGCCCATCTCGCCCTGGAGCGCCGCGCGCGGCGGCAGGCGGCCCACCTGATCGCCCGCTGGCAGGCGCTGCCCAGCCGCCATCCCGAGCGGTTCGATCTCTGGTTCACCTATCACTGCTACTACCGCAAGCCGGATTGGCTGGGCCCGATCGTCAGCAAGGCGCTGGGCTTACCCTACGTGATCGTCGAGGCCTCTCATGCGCCGCGTCGCGCCCAGGGCCCGACGCGGCTCGGCCATCGGGCCGTCGAGCGCGCTCTGGCCGCGGCCGACCTGGTGCTGACGGTGAACCCGCGCGACGTCGCGGGCGTGAAGGCCCGGCTGCGCCCGGGTGCCCATCAGGTCTGGCTGCCGCCTTTCATCGATACCGCGCCGTTCCGTGCCGCCGCAACGCGTGACCGTCCGGCCAACGATCAACCGCTTTTGCTGAGCGTCGGCATGATGCGCACGCGCGACAAGCTCGAGTCCTACCGCGTGCTGGCCCAGGCGCTGGCCCTGCTGAAGGACAGGCCGTGGCAGGCGCTGCTGGTGGGCGACGGCCCGGCGCGGGCTGAGATCGAGGCGCTGATGGCGCCGCTGGGAGATCGCGTACGCTTTGGCGGCGCTGTGCCGCACGAGGCCTTGCCGGCACTCTATGCCGGCGCCGACCTTTACCTTTGGCCCGCGATCAACGAAGCCTACGGCATGGCCTTTCTCGAAGCCCAGGCAGCCGGTCTGCCCGTGGTCGCCGGCCGCACCGGCGGCGTGCCGGCGGTAGTGGCGCACGGCGTCAGCGGATTGCTGACGCCTGTCGGCGACGCGCCGGCTTTCGCCGCCGCCGTGGCCCGCTTGCTCGACGCACCGGCCGAGCGCGCGCGCCTGGCGGTCGGCGCCCGGGAACGCATCGCCGCCCATCACGACGAGCGCGCCGCCGCCCGCGCGCTGGCCGCCGCACTCCGTACGCTGCGATGAGCAGCGTGCCCTTTGCTGTCCTGCGCCACGCCGCCACGGCCTGGAACGCCGAGCGGCGGCTGCAGGGCCTCACCGACACGATGCTGAGCGAAGCCGGCGAGAGCGAGGCTCGGCACTGGCGCCTGCCGCCGCCAGCCGACGGCTGGCGGCGCATGAGCAGCCCCCTGCAGCGCGCACGGCGTACCGCCGAGCTGCTGAACCCCTCCGCCGCCGTCACCATCGATCCTGCGCTGCGCGAGATGAGCTTTGGTTCGTGGGAGGGCCATACCATCGCCGAACTGCGTGAAAGGGTCGGCGAGCGCTTCCTCGCCGCCGAGCGCAGGGGCCTCGACTTCCAGCCGCCCGGCGGCGAATCGCCGCGGGCGGTCATGGCGCGCATCGGCCGCTGGGCCACGAGGATCGCCGAGTCGGGGGCGCCGGTCGTGGCGGTCTCGCACAAGGCCGCGATTCGCGCCCTGCTGGCGCTGGCCACCGGCTGGGACATGACCGGCCGGCCACCGCACAAGCTCGACTGGCGGTGCGTCCACTTCTTCACGGCCCGCATCGACGGCAGTGTGGCCGTCGATCGCCTCAATGTGCCTCTTGAGGGGGCGTCGTGAGCGCGCGCGTCTTCTTCTATGTGCAGCACCTGCTGGGCATCGGCCATCTGCGCCGCGCCGCCACGCTTGCGCGCGCGCTGGCGATCGGCGGCTTCGACGTGCTGCTGGTGTCGGGCGGCGCGCCGCTCCCCGGTCTCGCTCTGGACGGCGCGCGCTTCCATCAATTGCCCCCGCTGCGCGCGGCCGATGCCCGGCTCAAGGAGCTGTCGCAGCTCGACGGCACGCCGATCGACGACGCCTTTGAGGCCAAACGCGCCGAGAGCCTGCTCGCCCTTTTGCGCGCCGAGACGCCCGACATCCTGATGACCGAGCAGTTTCCCTTCGGCCGCACGCGGCTGCGCTTCGAGCTGATGCCGCTCATCGAGACGGCGCGGGCATTGCGCCCACGGCCGCTGATCGTCTCCTCGGTGCGCGACGTGGTGCGCCGCTCGGCTTCGGCCGAGAGGATCGCCGAGTCGGTAAAGACCTTTGAACTATTCGACGCGCTGCTGATCCACGCCGATCCTCGCCTCGTAGGATTCGAACAGAGCTTTTCTGCCTGGGCGGACGTGAAGGAGCGGGCCATCTATACCGGCTATGTCGCCGAGGCGAATCGGGCGCCGGCGCAGGGCAACGAGGCCGGAACCGGCGAAGTCATCGTCTCGACGGGAGGTGGCGCGGTCGGAGCGCCGTTGTTGAAAGCCGCGCTGGCAGCCCGTCCGCTCAGCGTGCATTCGAACCGGTCCTGGCGGCTGCTGGTCGGTGCCGATGTGCCCGCCGCCGATCGCGCCGGGCTCGGGGCGGGTGCCAGCGGCGTCACTATCGAGCCGGCGCGGGGGGATTTCCCGATCTTGCTGCATAATGCAGTGCTGTCGATCTCCCAGGCCGGATACAACACCGTGATCGAAACCATCTGCCATGCCGATCGTGCCGTGCTCGTGCCCTTCGGCACCGAGCGCGAGACCGAGCAGGCCGACCGCGCGCAAGTCCTGGCCGAGCGCGGCATGGTGGCGGTCGTGCCGCCCGGCACGCTCTCGCCCCAAAGCCTCGCCGACGCGATCGCCCGGGCCGCGGCCGGTCCGTCGATCCGCAGCTTCCCGCCGATCGATGCCAATGGCGGTCCGGCGACGGTCGCCGCGCTCCGCCGTCTGCTTGCCGGCCGGCAATCACGGACGGAGTCATGAGTAGCTGGCAGGCGCTCGAAGAGGAGGCCGCGCGCTGGCACGAGGCCGGCCGCAGCGCCGATCTGTGGTGGCGCGACGACGATGCCGCCGACGCGGGGCCGGCTCTCGATCGCCTGCTCGCGATCCATCGCGAGACAGGAGCGCCGCTTGCCCTCGCGGTCGTGCCGGCAAGCGCCACCCGGGCGCTGGCGGATCGCCTCGCTGCGGAGACCGGCGTCGACCTGCTCCAGCACGGCTATGCGCACGTCAATCATGCCCCGGCGGGCGAGAAGAAGATCGAGCTCGGGCCGCATCGGCCGGCCATGATCGTGCTGGGCGAACTCGGCACGGGATGGCTGGCGCTGGAGCGGCTGTTCGGCCGCCGCGCGCTTGCCGTGATGGTGCCGCCGTGGAACCGCATCGCGCCCGCCCTGGTCCCGACCCTGCCGGAGATCGGTTTCACCGGCCTGTCGACCTTCGGTCCGCGCCGGCGGGCCCGGCCGGTGAGCGGGCTGGTCGAGATCAACACGCATGTCGACCCGGTCGATTGGAAGGGCGGTGGCGGCTTCGTCGGCGAGCCGGCGGCGCTTGCCGCCCTGGTCGCTGCCCTCGCCCGCGCCCGCACGGTTGTGGACGAGCCCGTGGGGCTCCTCAGTCATCATCTTGTGATGGACGCCGGGGCGTGGGATTTCCTAAGGTCGCTGTGTGGGCGAACAACAAAAATGCCGGGTATGCGAATTCGCCCGGCCCGCGAGCTATTCGCGGCCAACATTGCGGCACAACGGGGGATGCGCGCTTGACTTCAGCCGATCTGCGCTATCCGCGTCAGACGCTGTGGGCCGACTACAGTCGCGCCGCGGCCGGCGTTGCGCTGTGCGGGGCGCCGTTGCTGCTGCTCGAGGTCAATCACTGGCTGGCGCTCATTCTGGCGGCGGGCTTCGTGCTTTTCGCGCTGTTCCTCATACGCACCGCGCTGCGCCACCATACCCGCTACCTGCTGGGGCCGGACACGCTTTGTGCCGACGGTCCGGTCGGCAGGGTCGTGGAGTGGAACCGGCTCGATCGGCTGAAGCTCAGCTATTTCTCGACCAAGCGCGACCGCTCCGACGGCTGGATGCAACTCACGGTCGGATCGGCCGGCGGGCGCACGGTAAAGATCGATTCTTCTCTCGACGGCTTCCATGATGTGGTCGAGCGGGCGGCGCAGGCAGCCGGGGAGACGGGTTTGACGTTGAGCGAGGCGACGCGCGCCAATCTCAGGGCGATGGGAATCACTGTGGCGGGTCAGGAAGCAACGGCATGAACGACCTGCTGCGCGTCGAAGACCTGACTGTCGACTTTGGCGTGCACGAGGGCGTGTTGCGCGCCGTCGACCACGTGTCCTTCTCGATCCCGCCCGGTGGAACCCTGGCCCTGGTCGGCGAATCGGGATCCGGCAAGTCGGTGTGCAGCCAGGCCATCATGGGCCTGCTGCCGCGCACGGCCACCGTCGCCTCCGGGTCGATCCTGTTCGAGGATCCGCGAAGCCAGGCGGGCTCGATCGACATCGCCCGCCTCGAGCGCGCCGGCCCCGAGATGCGGGCCATCCGCGGCGGCGCCATCTCGATCATCTTCCAGGAGCCGATGACCTCGCTGTCGGCGCTGCACACCGTGGGCGACCAGATCGGCGAGGCGGTCCAGCTGCATGGCGGCGGCCGTCTCAGCGAAATCCATCGGTTGGGCGATCAGATCAACGAGGCGGCGCAATTCTCCGGCCGCAAGCTTTCGCGGCCCGAGATCGAGGAAGTCACGCGCGACATGCTGCGCATGGTCGGCTTTCCCGATCCCAAGCGGGCGCTGCGCACCTATCCGTTCGAATTGTCGGGCGGCCTGCGCCAGCGCGCCATGATCGCCATGGCGCTGGTCTGCCGGCCGGCGCTGCTGATCGCCGACGAGCCGACCACCGCGCTCGACGTCACCATCCAGGCCCAGATCCTGCGCCTCATGAAGGACCTGCAGGCCGAGCTCGGCATGGCGCTGCTGATGATCACCCACGATCTCGGCGTGGTCGCCAATGTCGCCGACGACGTGGTGGTGATGTATCGCGGCAAGGTGGTCGAAGCAGGCGACCTGCACGACATCTTCCGCGACCCGCAGCATCCCTATCTCAAGGCGCTGCTGCACGCCGTGCCGCGCTTCGACATGGCGCCGGGCGAGCGGCTGGTGCCGATCCGCGAGATCACCGCGGCGACCGGCCATCTCCTGAAGGAAAAGGAAGTCTCCAAGCCCACCGACTCGTTCAATGCCGATGCGCCGGTGCTCAAGGTGCGCCACCTCTCCAAGACCTTCCGCATTCGCAAGGCCGACACCCTGGTCGAGCAGCTTCTGGGCGGCGGCTCGACGCGCACGATCCGCGCCGTCAATGACGTCAGCTTCGACGTCGAGCGCGGCGAATGCCTGGGGCTGGTGGGCGAGTCGGGCTGCGGCAAGACCACGCTCAGCAAGATTTTGATGCGCGGCATCTCGGCCGATCCCAACGAGGAAACCGGCCGCATCGTGTTCGACGACTGGGGCCGCAAGATCGACGTGCTGGCGCTGGAGGGCGACGAGCTCGACCGCTTCCGCACCAAGCTGCAGTTCATCTTCCAGGACCCGTTCGGCTCGCTCAATCCGCGCATGACCGTCTACGACATCCTGGTCGAGCCGCTGGTGATCCACGGCATCGGCGACGGCGCCTACCGCCGCGAGATGGTGAGCGAGCTGATGGAGATGGTCGGTCTCGACCGCCGTCACCTGAGCCGCTATCCGCACTCCTTCTCGGGCGGCCAGCGCCAGCGGATCGGCATCGCCCGCGCGCTCGCGCTCAGGCCCGACATGGTGATCTGCGACGAGCCGGTCTCGGCGCTCGATGTCTCGATCCAGGCGCAGATCCTGAACCTGCTGAAGGACCTGCAGAAGCAGCTCGGCCTCACCTATCTGTTCATCTCGCACAACCTCGCCGTGGTCGACTACATCGCCGACCGCATTGCCGTGATGTGCGCCGGCCGCCTGGTCGAGCTGGCGCCGGCCGGCGAGCTGTTCCGCAACCCCCTGCATCCCTACACCAAGGCGCTGCTGTCGGCGGTGCCGATGCCCGATCCCGACGCCCGTCTCGATCTCGGCGCGCTGATGGAGGGCAAGGCTTCCGATCCGGGCGCCTGGGCCGAGCCGTTCCGCGACACCGGCAGGAATCCGGTCTTCTGGACCGAGACGTCGCCGGGGCACTATGTCCGCATCGCGCGGGAAGGGGCCTGACCATGCTGCGCTACGTCGCTCGTCGCATTCTGCTGATGATCCCGACGCTGTTCATCATCAGCGCGCTGGTCTACTTCATCATCGACCTGCCGCCCGGCGATTGCGTGACCTCGCAGATCGACGAACTGCTGGCGCGCGGCGATCCCGACGCGCTGCACCGCGCCGACGAGCTGCGCCAGATGTACGGCCTCGACCAGGCGCTGTGGCTGCGCTACCTGCATTGGGTCGCCGGCATCTTCCGCTGGGATTTCGGCCTCAGCTGCCAGGACACCGTGCCTGTCGCCGACCTGATCGGCGAGCGGCTGGCGCTCACCATCGTGATGGAAACGGCGACCATCGCCTTCATCTGGATCGTGTCGTTCGTCATCGGCGTCTATGCCGCCACCCACCAATACAGGCTGGGCGACTACGTCGCCTCCTTCATCGGTTTCGTCGGACTCTCCATTCCCAACTTCCTGCTGGCGCTGGTGCTGCTCTATGTCGGCAAGGTCTATTTCGGCCTGTCGATCGGCGGCCTGATGGATCCCGAATACATCGAGCAGCCGATCAGCTGGGGCAAGACCCTGTCGGTGATGCAGCATCTGGTCATTCCGGTGATCGTGATCGGCATGTCCGGCACCGCCGGCATGATCCGCCGGCTGCGCGCCAACCTGCTCGACGAGCTGCAGAAGCAGTACGTCGTGACCGGCCGCGCCAAGGGCCTGCCGCCCTTGCGCCTGCTGATCAAGTATCCGCTGCGTCACGCCATCAACCCCTTCGTGGCCGACATCGGCGGCCTCCTGCCCGAGGTGATCTCGGGCTCGGTCATCGTCTCGGTCGTGCTCTCGCTGCCGACCACCGGGCCGATGCTGCTGGGCGCGCTCAAGACCCAGGACGTCAATCTCGCCGCCACCTTCCTGCTGTTCGTGGCGACGCTCACGGTGGTCGGCATGCTGGTCTCCGACCTGGCGCTCGCCGCGCTCGATCCGCGCATCCGCTTCGGCGCCTCGTCGGAGAAGTGAGACCGTCATGACCGACCAGACGACCACGCCCCCGACCAACCCTCCCCGCCGCCGCGCCGAGCATTTCGTCAATCGCGAGCCGTGGGATCCCTACGTCGCCGAGCGCCTGACCAGCGATCAGGAAAAGTACTACATGGCGGGCCAATGGAAGCTGATGTGGTGGCGCTTCCGCCGCCACCGGCCGGCCGTCGTGTCGATGATCTTCCTGGCGCTGATGTACCTCTCGACCGTGTTCAGCGAATTCATCGCGCCCTACGACCTGCACAGCCGCAGCTCGGCCTACATCTTCGCGCCGCCGCAGCCCGTCCACCTGTTCCACGACGGCGAGTTCCTCGGCCCGTTCGTCTATGCCCACAAGACCACGCGCGACATGGAGACCCTGCAGCGCGTCTACACCGAGGACAAGACCAAGCCGCGGCCGCTGCGCTTCTTCTGCCTGGGCGATCCCTACGAGTTCTGGGGCATGATCGAGGGCAGCTTCCATTTCGTCTGTCCGCCCGAGGGCGGGCACTTCTTCTGGCTCGGCACCGACCGGCTGGGACGCGACATGTTCAGCCGCATCGTCTATGCCGCGCGCGTCTCGCTCACCATCGGTCTCATCGGCATCACCCTGTCGTTCACCCTGGCGCTCGTCCTGGGCGGGCTGGCCGGCTACTACGGCGGCTGGGTCGACATGGTCGTCCAGCGCCTCACCGAGATCATCAAGAGCTTCCCGCATCTGCCGCTGTGGCTGGCGCTCTCTGCGGCGCTGCCCGTCACCTGGTCGCCGCTGGTGGTCTATTTCGGCATCACCCTCATCCTGGCCCTGCTCGACTGGCCGGGCCTCGGCCGCGCCGTGCGCTCCAAGCTCCTGTCGCTGCGCGAGGAGGACTACGCCTCCGCCGCGCAGATGATGGGGGCCAAGCCGGGGCGCATCATCGGCCGCCATCTGCTGCCGGGCTTCATGAGCCATCTCATCGCCTCGGCCACGCTGTCGATCCCGTCGATGATCCTGGCCGAGACGGCGCTCAGCTTCCTGGGCCTCGGCCTGCGGCCGCCGATCACCTCGTGGGGCGTTCTGCTGAACGAGGCGACCGACATCAACGTCGTGGCGGTCAACTGGTGGCTGATGCTGCCGGTCGTGCCGGTGATCCTGGTGATCCTCGCCTACCAGTTCATGGGCGATGGGATGCGCGACGCCGCCGATCCCTACGCGTGAGATCGACTCGCGTCCGGCAATCGATTGATTCGCCGGATTTTTCCTGAATTCGCCTGCTTCACCAGATGTGATCCAGAAATCACACTAATGCCCCATTTGGGTCTAGCGCCCGCCACCGCGGCTTTCCACCTTTCCAGTCTGTATCTCCCCCGAACGTGGTCCCCCCAAAGCCACGTTCCAGCCTCTTCGGAGGCGCTTAGGCCGTCCTCTCATTCTCCCCCGAGAGGACGGCCTTTTCTTTTCCTCCTCTTGGCTCACAGCCCGCATGCTACGACGGCGCCTGATGGCGCCCGCCGTCCTGGATGTGAGGGATCTTGCCTGCCGCCGCGGCGGCAGGCAGGTGTTCGCGCGCCTGTCCTTTGCCCTGGGCGCCGGCGAGCTTCTGGCGCTGACCGGCCGCAACGGCAGCGGCAAGACCACCCTGCTGCGGGCGCTGGCCCTGCTGGTGCGGCCCGACGCCGGGACCATCCGCTGGCAGGGCGCCGACGTCGCCGCCGAGCCCGAGACCTGGCGCGGCCGGCTGGCCTGGCTCGGCCATCTCGACGGCCTGAAGGGCGACCTTTCGGTGACCGAGAACCTTTTGGCCGCCGAGCGCCTGCGCGGCGCGCCGCCGGCCGAGGACCGGCTGGACGGCGCCCTCATCGCCTTCGACCTCCCCGGCCTCGCGGCGCGGCCCGTGCGCACCCTGTCGGCCGGCCAGCGCCGCCGCACCGCGCTTGCCCGCGTGGCGCTGTCGCAGGCGCCGCTATGGCTGCTCGACGAGCCGCTGAGCGCGCTCGACGGGCCGGCACAGGCGGCGTTCCGGACGGCCTTGCAGACCCATCTCGCCGCCGGTGGCCTGGCGGTTGCCGCGACCCACGCCGATCTCGGCGTCGCCGGCGCGAGATCGCCTGGAGCTGCAGGCATGAGCAGCAGCTTCGTCGCCCTGATCGCGCGCGACCTGCGCCTGGCCTGGCGCCGGCCGGGCGACGCCGCCGTCGTGCTCGCCTTCTTCGTCGTGGCGACCGTGCTCTTTCCGCTGGGCATCGGGCCGGAGAGCAACGTGCTGGCGCGCATCGCCGCCGGCGTGCTGTGGTGCGCCGCGCTCTTCGCCTCGCTGCTCTCGCTCGACCGCCTGTTCGCCGCCGACTACGAGGACGGCACGCTCGACCTGCTGCTGCTGGCGCCCTGGCCGCTCGAGCTGGCGGCGCTGGCCAAATGCACCTCTCACTGGATCGTGACCGGCCTGCCGCTGGTCGTGCTGGCGCCCTTCCTGGGCGTGGCCTTCGGGCTCGATCGGCCGAGCCTGCTGGCCCTGGCGGCGACCCTCCTGGTCGGCACGCCCACCCTCTCCCTGATCGGCGGGCTGGCCGCGGCGCTCACCCTGGGGGCGCGACGCAGCGGCGCATTGCTGGCCCTGCTGGCCCTGCCGCTCTGTGTCCCGACCCTGATTTTCGGCGCCGGCGCCATCGAGACGAGTGCCCTGGGAACGCCGGGGGGCGAGGCTTTCACCACCCATCTGGCCATCCTGGCGGCCCTCGCCCTGGTCGCCCTGGCGACCACCCCGTGGGCCATGGCCGCCGCCTTGCGGCAAGCCGGCGAGTAGACAAAAGCCCATCCGGGACGGAAACAAGACCTGCCAATGGCCGACCTGCATTTCCTCGCCAACCCGGCGCGCTTCCGGCGCTTCAGCGAGCGCGTGCTGCCCGCCCTCTCGCTCGCCACCGTGCTGGCGCTGGGCGTCGGCCTCTGGCTCGCGCTCCTGCAGGCGCCGCCCGACTACCAGCAGGGCGAGACCGTGCGCATCATGTTCGTGCATGTGCCGTCCGCCTGGCTGTCGATGGCGGGCTACGGCCTGCTGGCCGGCTGGGCGCCGCGCTCCTGGTGTGGCGCCATCCGCTGGCCGCGCTGATGGCGCGGGCCGCGGCGCCGGTCGGCGCCTGCTTCGCGCTGGTCTGCCTGATCACCGGCTCGCTGTGGGGCCGGCCGATGTGGGGCACCTACTGGGTGTGGGATGCGCGGCTCACCTCCATGCTGCTGCTGTTCTTCCTCTATCTCGGCCACATCGCCTTGAGCCGCGCCTACGACGATCCCGAGCGCGGCGACCGCGCCGCGGCGATCCTGGCGCTGATCGGCGTCATCAACCTGCCGATCATCAAGTTCTCGGTCGACTGGTGGAACACGCTGCATCAGCCGGCCTCGGTCGCGCGCCTGGGCGGGCCGTCGATCCATCCCACCATCCTGGTGCCGCTGCTGTGGATGGCGGGCGCGTTCCTGCTGCTGTTCATCCTGCTGGTGCTGGTGCGCACCGAGACCGAGATCGACCGCCGCCGTCTCGAGATCGCGGACATGCAGGCGCCGGAGGGGGCATGAACAGCTACGCCGTCTTCATCCTGTCGGCCTATCTCGCGGTGTTCGTCATCCTGGGCGGGCTCACCATCGCCTCGCTCGGCGCGCGCAACAAGGTGCGCCGCGAGCTGGCCGCGCGCGGCCTGGAGCGGAAACGGCGATGACGTCCCAAGCGCCGCCGCCTGTGGCTGCTCGTGGGCTCGCTGGGCGTGCTCGGCGTCGCCGCGGCGCTGGTGCTCTCGGCGCTGAACGACAATATCGTGTTCTTCTATTCGCCGACCCAGCTTGCCGAGAAGAAGATCGCGCCCGAGCGGCACTTTCGTATTGGCGGCCTGGTCGAGGCCGGCAGCGTGCAGAAGAACGGCCAGGAGATCCGCTTCCGCGTGACCGACACGCACAAGACCGTCGACGTCGTCTATCGCGGCCTGCTGCCCGACCTGTTCCGCGAGGGCCAGGGCGTGGTGGCCGAAGGCACGCTGGGCGCCGACGGCGTGTTCGTGGCGCGCGAGGTGCTGGCCAAGCATGACGAGAACTACATGCCGCCCGAGGTCGCCAAGGCGCTCAAGGAGGCCGGGCAGTGGAAGGAACGCAAATGACGCGAGCGCGTCATTTGCGCTGGCGGGCGGCAGCGCCTGGAGCGTAGCGAAGGCGCGAGTCGCCCGCTGCAGTGGAGCCTTGCAGGCGGCGTTGCAGCATGCGAACCGCGCGCTCTCGCTGCTCGCTGCAGCGCCTGCCGCGCCGGCGACTGCCATTCGTTCGCTGCAGGCGCCACATGATTCCTGAGCTCGGCCACTTCGCGCTGATCCTCGCGCTCGCTCGTCGCGCTGGTGCAGGGCACGCTGCCGCTGCTCGGGCGCGTCGCGCGGCGATGTCCGGCTGATGGCGCTCGGCCGCACCGCGGCGCTGACGCAGGCGTTCCTGGTGATCGTGGCCTTCGGCGCGCTGACGCAGGCCTACGTGACGTCGGATTTCTCCGTCGCCAACGTCGTCGCCAACTCGCATTCGGCCAAGCCGCT
Organism: uncultured Alphaproteobacteria bacterium; assembly: GCA_963843185.1. Lineage (GTDB taxonomy): Bacteria > Pseudomonadota > Alphaproteobacteria > Reyranellales > Reyranellaceae > Reyranella. The sequence continues at coordinate 431,897 of CAWJJJ010000015.1, read as the reverse complement.
GCTCTACAAAATCTCGCGGCGTGTGGGGCAACCACGAGGGATCGATGCTGCTGTGGGCGCTGATCCTGTCGCTGTTCGGCGCCGCGGTCGCGATCTTCGGCGCCAACCTGCCCGACACCCTGCGCAGCCGCGTGCTCGCGATCCAGGCGCTGATCGGCGTCGGCTTCCTCGCCTTCCTGCTGTTCACCTCGAATCCCTTCGAGCGCGTCTCGCCCGCGCCGCTCGACGGCAACGGCCTCAACCCGCTGCTGCAGGATCCCGGCCTCGCCTTCCATCCGCCGCTGCTCTATCTCGGCTATGTCGGCTTCTCGGTGACCTATGCCTTCGCCATCGCCGCGCTGCTCGAAGGCCGCGTCGATGCCGCCTGGGCGCGCTGGGTGCGGCCGTGGACGCTCGCCGCCTGGTGCTTCCTCACGCTGGGCATCGCGCTGGGCTAGCTGGTGGGCCTACTACATCCTCGGCTGGGGCGGCTTCTGGTTCTGGGATCCGGTCGAGAACGCCTCGCTGATGCCGTGGCTCGCCGGCACCGCGCTCCTGCACTCGGCCATCGTCGTCGAGAAGCGCGATGCGCTCAAGAGCTGGACCGTGCTGCTCGCCATCCTCGCCTTCTCGCTGTCGCTGCTCGGCACCTTCCTGGTGCGCTCCGGCGTGCTCACCTCGGTGCATGCCTTCGCCCAGGATCCGGCGCGCGGCATGTTCATCCTGGGCTTCCTGCTCGCCGTCACCGGCGGCGGCCTGGCGCTCTATGCCTGGCGGGCGCCCAGGCTCGCAGTCCGAGCGGCCTGTTCCAGCCGGTCAGCCGCGAAGGCGCGCTGATCCTGAACAACCTGCTGCTCTGCACGCTGGCCGCCACGGTGCTGCTGGGCACGCTCTATCCGCTGTTCCTCGACCTCCTGACCGGCAACAAGGTCTCGGTCGGCCCGCCCTTCTTCAACGCCACCTTCGTGCCGATCTGCGCGCCCCTGTTCGCCGCGCTCTGCGTCGGCCCGTTCCTGGGCTGGAAGCGCGCCGAGCTGTGGCCCGCGCTGGTCCACCTGCGCACCGCCTTCATCGTCGCGGTGATCGCCGCGATCGTCGCGGCCGCCGCCGTCGACGGCCGCGCCACGCTGGCCGCCGTCGCCTTCGGCTTCGGCGTCTGGCTGATCGCGGGCAGCCTGGTCGAGTTCGCCGGCCGCCTGAAACTGGGCCGCGCGCCGCTGGCGGAATCGCTGCGCCGCCTGCGCGCCACGCCGCGCTCCGCGCTCGGCATGACCATCGCGCACACCGCCTTGGGCGTTCGTCGTGCTGGGCGCGGTCGCGACCGCCGCCTGGCATCTCGAGCTGATCCGCACCCTGAAGCCCGGCGAGACGGTGCAGCTTCGCGGGCTACGAGGTGGCGCTGCAGCGGGTCGACAACGTGCAGGGCCCCAACTACGTCGCCGAGCGCGCGACGCTCGCCGTTACCGACGGCGGCAAGCCCTACACGATCCTGCGGCCCGAGCGCCGGCTGTTCACGGTGCAGCGCCGCCAGGTCGCCGAGACCGCGATCCACACCAACCTGCTGCGCGATTTCTACGCCACCCTGGGCGAGGGCGATGCCAAGGCCGGCTGGGTGATCCGCCTCTATCTCAATCCGCTGGCGCCCTGGATCTGGCTGGGCGCGGCGTTCTGCGCGCTGGGCGGCTTCGTGTCCTTGAGCGACCGCCGCCTCCGCATCGGCGCGCCGTCGCGCCGCACGGTCGTGCAGGCGGCGGAGTGACATGAGCGGGGGTGTCTTCGCTGGGAGCGCGCAACTCCAGTTGCGCGTCTTCTCATGAGCATGAGCGCCACTGGAGTGGCGCGCTCCCAGCCATGAGCCGCCGCCTCCTCTTCCTCCTGCCGCTGCTGACCCTCGCCCTGATGGCGGGCTTCTTCGCCTGGTCGCTGCTGGCCGGCCGCGATCCCGCGTCGATCGGCTCGGTGCTGGTCGGCCGGCCCGCGCCGCGGCTCGACCTGCCGGCGCTGCGCGAGGGCGAGCCGCCCCTCACCGACGCGCTGCTCAGGACGGGCAAGCCGGTGCTGGTCAATTTCTTCGCCAGCTGGTGCGCGCCCTGCCTCGCCGAGCATCCGCTGTTCACGCGGCTCAAGGAACGCGAGGGCGCCGACCATCATCGGCATCGCCTGGAAGAACAAGCGCGAGGACGCGGCCGCCTGGCTGAAGCGGCTGGGCGATCCGTTCAAGGTCGCCGGCCTCGATCTCGACGGCAAGGCGGGCCTCGACTGGGGCCTGTCCGGCGTGCCCGAGACCTACGTCATCGACGGCAACGGCATCGTGCGCCTTCATTTCCGCGGGCCGCTCACCGAACGCGATTTGAACGACAGCATCCTGCCGTTCCTGAAGGGGGCGAAGTGATGTCGTTCCCGTGCCGACGCTCAACTCCCTCCGCCGCGCAGCGGAAGCGGCCATTGCGAAGCTGGAGGTGAGGTGTGTCGGATACGACGACGGGCCGTCGATTTTTGAAGCGAAGACCCACCTCTCCCTCCCCGCGCTCCGCGCGGGTCCCCTCCCTCGCTCGCGGGCGGAGAGGGCCTTCGAGCTGGCGCGATTGTCTTGTGGTCGCCTGCTGCTCGCGCTGCCGGCTCGGCCGTCGAGCCCTCCGAGATGCTGCCCGACCCCGCGCTCGAAGCGCGCGCGCGCACCATCGGGCAGGCGCTGCGCTGCGTCGTCTGCCAGAACCAGTCGATCGACGATTCGGCGGCCGAGGTGGCGCACGACATGCGCCGCGCGGTGCGCGAGCGGCTGGTGGCCGGCGACAGCGACCCCCAGGTGTTCGACTTCATGGTGCAGCGCTACGGCGACTACGTGCTGCTGAAGCCGCCCTTCAAGGCCGGCACGCTGGTGCTCTGGCTCGGCGCGCCGCTGGTGCTGCTGGTGGCGGGCGGCGCGCTGCTGCTGCGCGGCCGCGGCGTCGCCGTCACGTGCCGATGGCCGCGCCGGCGCCCCTCAGCGACGAGGAGCGCGAGCGCCTGCGCGTCATGCTGCGCTGCTGAGAGACGCTAGTGCTGGAATTCCTCCTCGCACTGCTCACCACCGCGACGGTCGGCGCGCTGCTGATGCCGCTGCTGCGCGCCAAGGTGGCTCGCACGACCGGCTCGACGGCGAGCTGGCGATCTATCGCGACCAGCTGGCCGAGCTCGAGCGCGAGCGCGCCGCCGGCACGCTCGCCGAGGGCGAGGCCGCCGCCGCGCGCACCGAGATCGAGCGGCGCCTTCTCACGGCCGCCGAACTCGGCGAAGACCACGGCGCCCGCTGCCTCGCCCGCGCTGCACAAGTTCCTGCCGCCGGCGCTGGCGCTCGCGCTGCCGCTGCTGGCGCTCGGCCTCTATCTGCAGGTCGGCCGGCCCGGCCTGCCGGCCGCGCCCTTCGTCGCCCGTCCGGCCGCGCCGGCGGCGGGCGAGCCGATGGACATACCGCGCCTGGTCGCCACCGCCCGCAAGCGGGCGGCCGAGCAGCCCGACGATCCCGACGCGCAGTCGGCGCTGGGCGAGGCGCTTGACCCTGGAGGCCGACGGCACGGTCAGCCAGCCCGCCGTCGAGGCCTTCCGGAAGGCGCTGGCGCGGCCCGGCCCGACGATCCGCGCGCGCTCTACTATCTCGGCCTGCACGAGGCGCAGAGCGGCGACAGCCGGGCGGCGCTCGAGCGCTGGCGCGACCTCGAGGCCAAGAGTCCCGCCCAACGCGCCCTACCTGCCCATGCTGCGCGCCGAGATCGAGCGGGTCGCCAAGGCCGCCGGCATCGACATGCCCAAGCCGTCGCGCGAGCAGGTCGAGGCCATGCAGAACCTGCCGGCCGCCGAACGCCAGCAGGCGATCCGCGGCATGGTCGAGGGGCTGGCGGCGCCGCCTGAAGGACAATCCCGGCGATCGCGCCGGCTGGCTGCGGCTCGCCAACGCCTGGAAGGTGCTGGGCGAGAACGCCAAGGCGGCCGACGCCTATGCCCATGCCGATGCGCTGGAGCCGGTCGATGCCCGCCTGCTGGCCGACTGGGCCGAGGCCCATGTCCGCGGCCTGGCGCCCGGCGCTGCGCCCTCGCCCGAGGCGGTGGCCGTGCTGCAGCGCCTGGAGAAGGCCGAGCCGCGCAATGCGCTGGCGCTCTTCTATCTCGGCGCGGCGTCGTTCGCCGCCGGCGACAAGGCGGCCGCCGCGCGAGCGCTGGAAGACGCTGCTGGCGCTGCTGCCGGCCGACGCGCCGATCCGCGAGCTGCTGGAGCAGCGCATCAGGGAAGCGGAGGGCAAGTAGCCCGACCATGGTGCCGATTCTCTCGAATGAGTGTCGGCAGGCATAGGCCACAACATTGCGCGCGGTTGTCAAGCGCGAGGCAAGTTAAGTTTTTTCGCACCGCGTAGAGGACGACAGATCACGGAATACTTGCGTGCCATATGGAGCGCGCCGTTGCTGGCGAAAAACAACTCACACATCCGACCGTCGTCCGCGGGACTAGAGCGGATTCCGAAATGGTAAACCCATACGACCTCACCCTGAGGAGGGCGCCCCTCGAATACCTCGGGGTAAACTCCGCGCCCGTCTCGAAGGGTGGGATGCAGTCATGGTGTTGCCCACCCCAGGGCGGAGGTTACTCCGCCCGACGAGACGCGGCCTGCGGCCGCTCCGCAGGGTGAGGTGATTCGATCCGAACGCATATTGCTCTAGGCTTCGCTCGGGATGACGGGAGTCAAACCAAGTCGCGGCGTGCCCTGCGGCTTGCCGGTTTCCTCGCTCATCAGCTTGCCGGTGTGGGGATTGACCAGGTGGATGCTGCCGCAGGCCGGGCAGTGCTGGCTCACGTAGGTCCGCGTCGGAAGCTCTTGCGCTTTCAGATGCCCTTGCACGGTGAGGCCGGTCATCGGGCAGCGGAACAGAAAATTGTGCATCGCAAGCCCAGCATCGCGCGGCTGCACCGCCGGCGTCTTGATCCATGTCAAAAGCCGGGGGGACGGTGCAGGGCCTTGCCGTGCCATGCTGAAGTGCGAGTGTTACCGCGTCTGCAGACCCTCGATCGACCGAGGGTCGCGATGCAGATGAAGGCAGCCGACGACGTTCACTTGCCCATCGTCGACGATGTAGAATAGTCCATACGGAAAGCGCCGCAGGACGGCGCGTCGCATCTCGCCGTCGACACGCTGATAGAGCGCCGGGTTCGCCTGCAGATGGCCTTCGATGCGCGCCAGTTCGTCGAGGAATTCCAGGCCGAGCCCTCGTCGCTCCGCCTCGTAGGTCGCGAATGCCTGTTCGATCTCGGCCTCGGCGGCCGCCTTGAAGACGACACGCGCGGCCATCGCGCCTAGCCGGCGATCAGCTTCCGGCGGATGTCGTCCAGGGTGACGCCGGCTTCGTCCGGATTGGCGCGATGATGGGCCAGCCGCGCCCGCAGCTCCTGCCGCTGTGCGTCGCTGAGCGGCGGGGCCGTCGCGTCGTGCAGGACGCTGTCGAGCAGACCATAGGCCAGTTCCAGCCGTTCGCGCGACGTGAGCTGCTCCAATTCGTCGAAGAGGGCGGCCTTGTTCATGGACAATAACGTACGCTTTGCGGCCGGGTTTTCAATCCCACCCCCAATGTCTCCGCCTCCTGGGCAGGCGCTGCGCTCGGCTTCGCTCGGGACGACGGATAAAAAACACATCTACGGCTTCACCGCCTGCGAGCTGCAGCGTGAAGCCGCCGCCGATCGTGCCGTCGTGGCGGGTCTGGACCATCGACACGTTGCCGAGCCGCGCCGTGCCGATCTTGGCCGGGTCGCATTCGATGCCGAGCGACAGGCCGAGGAAGCGCTCCTTGGTATGGTCGGCGACCTGGAGGGCGGCACCGGCGGCGGTCTGGCGCAGGATCACCGCGTCGGGGAACGGCTTGTTGGCGACGCTGCGCACCACCTCGAAGCCGCGCAGGCCGCCTTTGGCCACGTAGCGCTCGTAGCTCCGCGTCGGGATCGCCAGGTAGAAATGGAACGCGTCGGCCGGCAGCGCGTGCTGCAGCAGGAGCTGGTTGGTGCCGCTGCCGAGCTGGCCCGTGATGAAGTTCTTCCAGCCGACCTTCTTGGCGCTCATCGGGATGGGGATGAGGAAGGGCGCCAGGTTGCGCTGCGCGACATGGCGCTCGCTGCGCGGATCGGAGCCGAAGTTGGGCGGGGCATTGGAGTTGGGCGCGAAGGGCCCCGCCGGCTCGCCGGCATTGATCAGCACCTTCACGCAGGGATGGCTGTCGTCGAGCCATTCCTCGGGCGAGATGCCGCCGAGATAGGTGCCGTCGTCGATCAGCGCCTGCTTCAGGCCGGCGATCACCCAGTCGACGTCGAAGCGGAAGCCGACGACGTCGTAGCGCTCCTTGCCCAGGCCATACTGCTCGTAGACCGGCCAGGTGCTTTGCACGTCGAGGTTGGCGAGCGCCGGCAAGGGCGGCGTGGCGGGGCCCCAGCCCGAGTTGAAGGCCTGCGCCTCGGCCACCACGAGGATCTTGTTGTTGCCGGCGACCCGGCCGGTCGCCGCGTTGCCGGCATTGCCGATGATCGCCGCCACGTAATACTGGTCGCCGGGCTTGAGATGGCCGGGATGGGCGATCTTGCCCGGCGCATGGCCGGGCACGCCCGCCGGGTAGGTCAGGAAGATCTGCGAGGTTTCCCAGTAGTGCGGCGGCACATGGTCGATCGTGACGGCCGGCACGCCCTTGTCGCCCGGCCGCCGCCCGTCATCGGCCGGCATGCTGGCCATGAACAGGATGGGGGCGATGTCGGTGCCCTTGGGGAAGCCGAACGGCTTCAGCGTCGTGGCGGCCAGCGCCGTCGAACTGATCGGCGCATCCTTGGGCAAATCGTCGATCTTGCCGTTGCCGATCCAGGCGCCGAAGGCGTCGATCACCTTGACGCTGCCGGCGTTGAACTCCAGCCAGTCCTTGTGGTTGGCGATGCTGCCGGTGTTGTCGGGCGGCGGCATGACCGGCCATTTCTGGTTGTTCACGGTCACGAAGTAATACGGCCCGGGGCCCGGCACGCCGCCCGGCGTCAGCGAGGTCTGCAGCATCACGTAGAGCGGGTTCTGCATCGGGTCGCTGCTCATCGGGTTGAGCGGCTGCATGGTGCTGTCGAGCGTGGTGTTGGCGTCGACATGATAGTCCGACGCGTGCGGGCTGAGATGCTGGTTGATCCCGTACTGGTCCTGCGGGTCGGCCAGGCTGAAGCCGCCGGCCAGCTCGGGATCGTCGTCGGCGGAGAGATGGCCCCAGCCGAACGTCAGGTCGCTGCCGCACGACGCCTGGAATTTCTTGAAGATCGCGTAGAAGAAGCTGGGGTCGGTTGCCATGAATTGTTCTCTTTCGCTGGGGGCGCGCCACTCCAGTGGCGCGATCTTTCGCGGTCTGACACATGACGCGCCACTGGAGTGGCGCGCCCCCAGCTAACGCGGCGCGCTCGGGCGCAGGGTGAAGCCGCCCATGATGGTGCCGTCGTGCGTGGCATGGGACATCGATACGTCGGTGAGGCGGACGCCGCGGAGCTTGGCCGGGTCGCCTTCGATGCCGAGCGACAGGCCGAGGAAGCGTTCGCGGCGGTGCTCGGCCAGGTGGATCGAGGCGGCCGGGCTGGTCTGGCGCAGGATCACCGTGTCGCCGGGGAAAGGTTTCGGGCCGGGCGCCTCGCGCACCGGCTCGAAGCCGCGCACCGCGCCGGCGCCCTTGCTGCCTTTCGGGGATCGATGTAGAGATCGTAGACCCGCCGCGGGACGGCGACGTAGAGCTGGAAGGCGGCGGACGGCAGGCCGTGCTGCAGGGTGAGCCCGTTCAGCCCGGCGCCGGCCTGGGCGACGATGAAGTTCTTCCACAGGATCTTCTTGGCGCCCATCAGCGAGGTGTCGAACGGCGCCAGGTTGCGCTGGGCGATGTGGCGGTCCTTGCGCGGATCGGACTCGAGGGTGAGCGGCGCGCCGCCGTCGGGCGGGAAGGTGTTGGGCGCCTCGCCGGCGGTGAGCCTGATCTTGACGCAGGCATGGCTCTGCTTCAGCCAGTCCTCCGGCAGGGCGCCGTTCAGGTCGACGGCATTGTCGATCAGCGCCTGCTTCAGGCCGCTGAACACCGTGTCGACGGTGAAGCGGAAGCCCACGACGTCGCTGCTCTTGGCGCGCAGCAGGTACTGCTCGTAGGTCGGGTTGGTGCTCGGCCGGGTCGAGGTTGCAGAGCGCCGGCAGCGGCGTGCCCGGGCTCAGGAAGGTGTTATAGGCGAGCGCATCGCCCAGCACGTGGATCTTGGGCCCCTGGGCGGTGCGGCCGGCGCCGCCATTGCCGGCATTGCCGATGATCGCCGCCACGTAATATTCCTGGCCGGCAGCGAGATGGGCCGGGTTCACGATGACGCCGGTGTCGTCGGTCAGGAAGATCTGCGACGTCGCCCAGAAATTGGCCGGCACGTGGTCGAGCACCACGTCGGGGTTGCCGCCGTCCTTGTGCCGCCGGCCGTCGTCGCCCGCCATGCTGGCGACGAACAGGATGGGCTCGACCTTGTTGCCGAGGTTGGGCCACGCCTTGGGCGGGCTGGCCGCCAGCGCCGCCGCGGTGAGCGGCGCGGTCTTGGGATAGTCGTTGTGCTTGCCGTTGGTGATCCAGTCGGCGAAGGCGTCGATCAGCTTGGGCTGGGCGGCGGCGTTGTTGAACTCGACCCAGTCGGGATGGTTGGCCATGGTGCCGTTGATGTCGGGCGGCGGCATGACCGGCCAGGTCTGGCCGTTGACCACGACGTTCGAGGGCACCGGCACCGGGCCGAGCGAGGTCTGCAGCATCCTGTAGAGCGGGCTCTGGGCGGGCACGGTGCTGTTGGGATTGACCGGATGCCAGCCCGGCGTGAGGCCGAACATGGTCGCCTGCGACGACAGCGCGCCCGTGACGCCGTCGGGATCGTCGGCCGCGCGCAGGCTGAAGCCGCCGGCGACGTCGTTCGAGGCTTCGGGCGCGAAATGCTCCTGGCCGAAGGCGAAGATGTTGCCGGCCGCGGCCTGGAATTTCTTGAAGATGGCGTAATAGAAGCTGGTGTTGCCCGGCATCGGCTCGGCTCTCCCCCGAAAGACCGGGGGAGCATACACGTAATGCGAGTATCTCTACAAGGATTCTCGCGTATGTTGCAGAGGGCGGCGGCGAGAGCACGGCCTCACCCTGAGGAGCGGCCCGCAGCGCCGCGTCTCGAAGGGTGGGATCAGCACCGTGTTGCAACCGCCCTTCGAGACGGCGCTTCGCGCCTCCTCAGGGTGAGGTGAATCTGGTGGGACGCGCGGCCTCTCCTGAGTGAGCGCCCGTAGGCTGCGCGTCCCGAAGGATGGGAACGAGCAGTGGTGCGCTCCGCAGCCTCTACTCCGGCAGCCCGGCCATCACCAAATGCTCGCCGAACAGGCGGCGCTGGTCGGGATCCTTGAAGGCGTGGCCCTCGGCGAAGGGGCGGACGCGGAAGTTCGGGTTGAGCTGCAGCAGCATGCGGCCGACGGCGCGCGCCTCCTCGCCCTGGCCGTTTGCCGCCAGGCTGGCGGCGAGGAAGCGCAGGTTGCCGACGAAGCGCGGATTGGCCGCCATCGCGCGGCGCCCCCAGTGGACCGCGTCGGCCCAGTCGCCGGCGGCGTAGCTCGACACGCCGACCAGCCCGTAGCTGAAGAAGACGTGGGCGTCGTAGGGCGAGAGGCGGAGCCCGATATCGACCCGGCGCCGCGCCTCGCGCGTCTCGCCGATGTAGCTGAAGGTGGCGCTGCTGCGCAGCCAGGCGATGGCCGAGCTGGGGTTGGCCGCGAGGGCGCGGTCGAACAGCTCGATCGCCTGGTCGTAGTCGCGGAACAGCCACGACCGGATGTGGCCGACCAGCGACAGCGCCAGCGGATCGAAGCGGTCGAGCGCCGAGCGCGAGCCGGCTCAGCCGCACGATCTCGCGGTTGTCGCCGTCGGGGTCGGGCGATGCGCCGCGGTAGAAGCGCTCGCCGTAGCAGGTCGCGGCCAGCGCATAGGCCGTGGCGTAGGCGGGATCGAGCGCGATGGCGCGCTGGAACAGGGGCAGCGCCTGCTCGGACTCGGCCGACTCGAAGCGGTAGAGCAGGTCGAGCCCGCGCAGCACGCATTCGTAGGCGTCGAGGCTCTCGGGATGCTTGCGCAGCACGCGCCTGCAGCTCCGATGCCTGGACCTGGGGCGCGAGCGTCGCCACCACCCGGGCCGAGAGCTCGTCCTGCAGCAGGAACAGGTCCTCGGCCTCGCCCGAGAAGCGGTCGCTCCAGATCGCCCGGCCGCTTTCGCAGTCGCTGAGCTCGGCCGACAGCCGCACCTTGCGGCCGGCGCGGCGCACGCTGCCGGTCAGCATGTAGCGCACGTTCAGCTCGCGGCGGATGACGGCCGGATCGGGCACCGAGCCGCGATAGCGCAGCACCGAGGCGCGCGAGATCACGATCAGCTCGGGCAGGCAGGAGAGGGCGGCGATGATGTCCTCGACCAGGCCGTCGCTCAGCCACGAGCTTGCCGACTCGCCCGACGCATCCGCCGTCGCGGCGGAGGAATCGACGAAGGGCAGCACGGCGATCGAGGCCCGGCGATGGGCCCCGCGCGCCCTGGAAGCTGTCGATGGGCGGCGCCGTCGCCGGCTGCACGCCCAGCCCCATCCCCGGGCCCACCGCATAGGCCTGCACCGGCCGGCTGATGTTGCGCAGCCGGAGCGCGCCCAGCTCCTCGATCGGCTGGGAGAGGCGGCCGCTGATCAGGTCCATGACCGCGGCCGAGACCAGCACGCCGCCGATCGGGGCATGCTCCTGCAGGCGCGACACGATGTTGATGCCGTCGCCCAGCAGGTCGGTGCCTTCGACCGTCACCTCGCCCATGTGGATGGCGCAGCGCATCTGCAGCCGCACGCCGTCCTCCTCGACGCCGCCTCGACGCCCCCGTCGACGCGGCGGCGTCGGCCAGCCGCGGTTGGACGCGGCCTGGACGGCGAGCGCGGTGCGCGTCGCCTCGACCGGGCTGGTGAACTCGACCAGCAGCCCGTCGCCCAGCGACTTGAAGATGCGGCCGCCGCCCTGCGGCGATCAGCGGATCGACGGCGCGGCGCAGCGCCCGCCACGCCGCCAGCACGCGCTCCTCGTCGGCCTCGACCAGGGCGCTGAAATTCACCACGTCGAAGGCGGCGACCACGACCAGCCGCCGGTTGGCGGGGGGCTCGGGGTCGGCGGCAGCCGGCGGGCGCATGCGGGCCATGGTCAAATCCTTCGCGCGTCGGAGATCGGCCGGGTCGGGCAGGATGCCGGCGGCGCCGAACGGCGCCGCGACGGACCCGGAGCGGCCCGGCGCGGGAAGCGCGCACGGGCCGGCTGCGGGCGACGATGGGGCGCCGGGGGGCCGGCGCTCTGTGTTCAATCTCACATTCATGTTCGGGGACCGGGGCTGCTTTGTTTAAGTCACAGGAGGCGGCTCGACCGCTGGTGCGGGATGGCCTCCGACGGGGACGCTGGTCGCGATCGAAGGCGAAAATGGGGCGGAGGGAGTGGGTGGTGGTGGAGATGATCGGGGGTGTGCTCTTTTGGCATCACCGCAGGCGCGGTGCCTGCACCGGCTTCGGCCGAACGGCAGCCGCATCCCCGAAATCCTCCCTACTCGAGAGTGCGCGAGCAGTTCCCAACGCTCGTGAGCGCGGCCGTGGCGGCCTTTCGACGTGTGAAGGTATATATATGAGAGAAACTAAGATGCCACCGGAGTCCAGTCGATATGACTGTCGCGACTTGGATCGTACGTGATGGAAAGCTAGCGCTTGTATCCGCAAGCGGCGAGGTAGTTCAGCCTGCCGCAATCGACGTCTTTGGTGCCGCATTTCGTGAACTGCCGCAAATCGGCGGACTACCGGTGACAAATCCTCTGGAGGCGTTGCCCGAACTGTCCTTTTCCAGACTTCCGGCACCTGTCGCTGTACGAGTTAGAGAAGTCTCGGTTGGTCACATAGGTGCTGAGCTTGGTGTTCTCACAGACAACGGCTTTTCACCCGTCGGTGAACACGATGATTCTATAGTTAGTCAACACCATTGGTACCCGATTAGCTCAGATGATCTTTCCCTCGCTCAGCAATGGCTTTCGGATCGAAATATCCGCACGGATGTCCCAATAACTATCGGCGACATTGTCGTTTTGAGACAAGCCCCGGATGCGCCATTTCAGTTGATTGATGAGCATATTGTGGAATGTAGTCGCTTTGGATGAGGCTCAAGGAATCAAGAACCCGTCTGCACAACGCACTATGGCAGTAAAAACTTTGAAGCGAAGGGTATCGATAGCGGTCACTGGAACGCCGGTGGAGAATCGCCTCGAAGACCTCTGGTCAATTTGCGACTTTTCCCTGCCAGGCTTGTTGGGTGGCGTCGAAAGTTTCCAACAGGAGTTCGCTGATGACGTTAGTGATGCTGAACGACTTGGTGCTGTTGTTGCCCCGATAATACTCCGACGTCGCGTATCAGAAGTCGCAACCGATCTGCCTCCTTTCATTGAAATTCCCGAAGCACTGCGCATGTCACGGAAACTTGCGACAGCGTAGGGGTTTTGGAATTCTGGTTCTGAATCCAAAGGCGGCAGGTGTAGGCTTAAATATCACCTCGGCCAATCATGTGATTCACTATACCCCTGAGTGGAATCCCGCGGTTACGGACCAAGCTTCTCGCCGCGCATATCGGCGTCATCGATTCCCTGATCGAGGCCGGCATCGAGCCTGACGTCGTCTGCGGCACGTCGATCGGCGCGCTGGTCGGCGCCGCCTATGTCGCCGGCCAGCTCGACGGCTTGCGCAAATGGGCGGAGACGGCGACCTGGCGCAAGATCTTCCGGTTGACCGATGTCCGGCTGACGGGCGGCGGGCTTATCAGCGGCCGCCAGGTGGTGGCCTTCCTGCACGGGCTGGGCATCGACCAGCCGATCGAAAGCTACGGCCGGCCCTACGCCGCCGTCGCCACCGATCTCGCGACCGGGCGCGAGATCTGGCTGCAGTCCGGGCCGATCCACGAGGTGGTGCGCGCCTCGATCGCCCTGCCCGGGATCCTGAGCCCGGCCCGCATCGACGGCCGCTGGCTGGTCGATGGCGGCCTCAGCAATCCGATTCCCGTCTCGGTCTGCCGGGCGCTGGGGGCCGACGTGATCATCGCGGTCAATCTCAACGGCGACCTGCTGGCGCGACGCTTCGCCGTCGAGCTCGATCCGTCCAACTCGTCCAACTCGAACGAGCAGCCGGGCGCGTCGCGCGCCTTCCTGCGCCGCGTGGCGGGCCGGCTGCCCGGGGCGCGGGGCCGGCGGTCGGCGGAGGGCGCGGCGGCGGACGCGTCGGTGCCGCGGCGCCGCGGGAAACGCCGCCGGGCTATTTCGACGTGCTGGCCACCTCGCTCAACATCATGCAGGACCACATCACGCGCACGCGCCTGGCCGGCGAGCCGCCGCATGTGATGCTGGTCCCGCGGCTGCGCAGCATCGGCCTGATGGAGTTCAACCGCGCCGAGGAGGCGATCGCCGAGGGGCGCGCGTGCGTCGAGCAGGCGTTGCCGACGTTGAGGCGGTATTTGTAGCGCGCGTCTTGCCGGATCGCGCGGGCCTCCAGGCCCGCATCTTCATCGTCGATACGACGACATGAGCGGACCTGGAGGTCCGCGGTCCGGCAAGAGCATGAGCGCGCTCCCGGCTTCACGGCAATGACACGATCCCAAGCGATCCTTTGCCTTGGCGCTCGCGCGGATGCTGGAGCGGGCGGAGGCGGAGCGCGCCGCCGGCGAAGAAGACCGCTATGGACTCGATGCCCGATCGGCATTTCAGGCCGCCGGCCGGGCGCGGCAGGGTGGCTCCAGCAACATTTCCTGGAGAACACCCATGCCCAACTGCCTCGCCCAGATCTGCTCGGCCGCCCTGCTCGCCTTCACCCTCGCCCTCGCCGGCCCCGCCGCCTCGGCCCGCGCCGAGGGCGCGATGGCGCTGCCGGCGGCCAACGCGGCCGGCATCATCGCCGTGCCCTCGTCCTACGGCATGGTCGAGACCGTCGAGCGCCTGAAGAAGGACATCGCCGCCAAGGGCATCGTGTTCTTCTCCGAAGTCGACCAGGGCGGGCTCGCCGCGGTCGCCGGCGTGCCGGGCGTCAAGCCCTCGGTGCTGCTGGTGTTCGGCAACCCGCCGCTCGGCACGCAGTTCGTCGGCGCCAACCCGCAGGCCGGCCTCGACTGGCCGGTGCGGATGCTGGTCTATCTCGAGGCGCCGGGCAAAGTGATGATCGCCTGGAGCGATTTCACCTGGGTCGCCCGGCGTCACGGCATTGCCGGCCTGCCGGCGCAGATCAAGATGGCGAACGAGGTCGCGGCGTCGATCGCGCGCGCGGCGGCGAAGCGGTGAGACGACGGCCGGGACCGGCACCCTGAAAGGCGTCGGCTATCCGCTCTTCATGCGGCCGGCCTTCAAGGCCTTGAACCAGCGTTGACTGGGCCCGGCATCCTGAAAGGATGATCCGCCGTCAGGCGACTCATCGCCTGACGAAGCCGGGCGGGAGGCCGACATGCTGAAGTCGATCGCGCTTTTTTTGCTGGTGACCCTGGGGTTGCCGGCCATTGCCGCCGCCCAGCAGCGCGTCCCGCCGCCCGCCGCGGCGCCGCCGGGGACATCCGGCTCGCCGGCGGCGGGCTCGACGCATGTCGACCCCAACGTGCTGCCGCCCTACATCGTCGAGCTGCACAAGCAGATCGCGGCGCTGCAGGCGGAGACCAAGCAGCAGGCGGCGGCGATCGCGGCGCTGCAGAAGGACGTGAGCGGGCTCGGCGCCCGGTTCGCCAACCATCAGCACCAGCCGAACGGCAAATGCTTCGTCGCCAAGTCCGCCACGCAGCAGGAGATCGCCGTGTTGTCCGGCGCCCAGCAGGCGCAGGACGTGGCGGCGGCCCTTGCCAAGAAGCAAGGGGCGCCCGCAGCGCCCGCCGGCAACCCGTGCTGACGTTCCGCTGATTAGTGGGCCGGCTGATCCGCCGGCTTTTCACGTGAAATCGAGGGTCAGGCTGCCTTGGTCGTCTTGAAAGGCAAGGCGATCGTTTCCAGCGTCGAAAGATCGAAGCGGCGGGAGGCGCCGTCGATATCGAAGCCCACGACATCGCCTTTGGCATCGAGGTCGACCACAAGCCCGGCCGCAACCTCGCGGGTCTCGGTTCCCGGGGTTTCCTTGAGCTCGATATAGAGCGAATCGGTGTCGGCGTAGTAGTGGAGCTTCATGGTTTGTCCTCGCGAAAACCGCGGTCGAAGAAGGCGTTATGCACGGTCTCGCCGTCGGCCAGGGTGACGACCCGCAGGTAGCGCGGTTCCGCTTCGTCTGACCGGGCGACTATACCCCAAAACCGCACGCGTCCGTCAGGCTGGACTTCGCGCCGGATCGGGCGGGCGACGACTTCGGTACACCATTGCCGCTCGATGTAGGGCCGTTTGCGCAGCACTTGTTCGTCAAAATAGCGCGTGGTCTTCATGCCCGGACATCATAGCGCCGCCAACCGCGATCGGCATTCGCCGTTGATTACCTGACCTTCAACGATATTTCTTGTCGTACTCTTCGGCCTGCATCTTATCGATGAGGGCCTGGGCATCCTCGGCCTTCCTCACCAGCCCCTCGTAGCGGGCGCGCAGCGCGGCGAGGTCGCCCTTGTGGTTGGGGTGATTGCCGACCGATCCGGCCAGCAGGGCATTCTCCTTCGCCAGGAGCGTGGCGCCGACCTGCATCGCCTCCAGGCGCGCCTTGCGCGCCGCGCCCTCCAGCTCCTTGATGCGGTGTCCGGTGGTGCTCTGGTCGTTGTCGTTCATGGCAGGATGCTGCCCTGCGACGGTCAGGCCGGGCAAGGGCGGGGAAGCGGGGCGGCTGAACGGCGGGGCCTTGGTGGCCCTGCGGAGGCGCGCAGCCCTTCCGTCATCGCGGCGGAGTAACCTCCGCCCTGGAGCGAAGCGACAGGCATGCTCATGCCCGTCTTCAAGCGCGCGATGAGATCCTTCGCTGCGCTCAGGATGAGGCGGTGTAGAGCGATTCTAATCATTACCTCCCAGGAAATCGCCTGCGGGGCGGCGGTGCGCTTTTCTGCGCGTGTCTCAACCCGCGAAGGAGAGTGTCATGTCGAATATCGAATCCGTCGTCGAGAGCTACGTCACGAGCTGGAACGAGACCGACCCGGCCCGGCGCCAGTCGGCGCTGGCCGCAGCCTGCGCCGCGGGGGCGCGCTACCGCGATCCGGTGATGACCAGCGACGGCCATGCCGGGATGGACGCCATGCTGGCCGGCGTCCAGGCCAAGTTCCCGGGCTTCGTGCTGAAGCGCATCTCCAAGGTCGACAGCCACAACGGCGCCGTGCGCTTCGCCTGGTCGCTCGGGCCGGCGGCCGGGCCGTCGGTGGTCGAGGGCGTCGATTTCGCCACGCTGGCGCCCGACGGCAAGCTGGCGTGATCGTGGGGTTCATCGACAAGATGCCGGGGTGAATCCCAATTCCACCCTCAGCACTTTTTGCCGGGAGGATGCACAGACCTTGCCTTCGTTCCCCCGTTGGTTGATCCTCAAGGCGCAACCAACGGGGGAGTTCGACAATGCGCAAAGATTTCGCACTGGTGTTGGCGGCTCTGGCTTTGCTTCCGACCCCTGTCCTGGCGGGCGGCGGCGGCCCGGGAGTTGGCACGCCGGTGGGCATCGTCATCATCGTCGTCGCTCTCATCATCGGCTTCATCATCGGCCGGGTTCTCAAGAAGTAGGTCGCATGGGCGGGCTGGTCGGCCTGCTTCCGGCGATCGTCTTCAGCCTGCTGGTCGCAGCGGAGCTCGGCCTGCCGCGCCGCGTGCCGGCGGGTCCGACCGGCGCGCGCTGGATCGGCAACATGGGCCTGTTCATCGCCAACGGTGCGCTCGTCCTGTGGCTCGCGCCGGCCGCCGTCGAGGCGCTGCCGGACCCGCTCCCAGACCCGCTCCTAGACCCGCTCCCTTGGGGCTGGCTCGAAGCGATCGGCGGGCTGCTGTTCCTCGACCTCCTGTCCTACGCCGCGCACCGGCTGTTCCACGCGGTGCCGCCGCTGTGGCGGCTTCATTCGGTGCACCACACCGACATCGACGTCGATGTGACGACGGCCGTGCGCCATCATCCGCTGGAATTCGCGGCGATCTTCGCCGCGACGGCGGCGCTGGCCGCCGCCGTCGGGATCCCGTCCGCGACCGTCGCCTTCTATGGCTCGATCGCGCTGGCGGCGCAGATGCTGCAGCATGCCAACGTCCGCCTTCCCGGCGGGATCGAGCGATGGGTCGGCGCGCTGGTCGTGACGCCCACCTTCCATCGCCTCCATCACTCGCTGGAGCGCGCGGATTCGGAGACCAACTTCGGCACGGTGCTGTCGCTATGGGACCGCGTGTTCGGCACGGCGCGGCGGGGTGCGACGTTCGGCGAGCCGGCCGGCTTCGGCGTCGCCGAGCTCAGCGCGGCGCGCTACCAGCGGCTTCCCTGGATGCTGGTCACGCCGCTCTGCTGAACGATCATCAACTCCTGAGCAGATTCCGAAAAGCTCGGTGCGATCATAAAATCATCCCTCTCCCGTCAAACGAGGGAGGCGAAGATCCCTAGCTGAAGCCCGCCTTGCGGAGGCCTTCGAGGATGTGCTCGAGCGACTTGTGGTCGATGTAGTAGGAGCCGAGGAAGGTCGCGGTGTTGGCCAGCCGGCCATCGAGCGTGCGCAGCTGGGCGACCGCGGCGGCGGCTTCGTCGCGGCGGCCGAGCTGGCCGAGGGCGGCCACGACATAGCGAAGGCAATGGAGATAGTCGGGCTTGATCGCAAGGCCGTAGCGCCCGGCGTCGATGGCCTGGTCGTAGCGGCCCGCCAGGTAATGGGCGCCGGCCAGGGGCGGGATCCACAGGAAGAGGCGCGGATCGTTGGGGCTGAGCCTGAGCGCGCGGGTGACGAGCTCGAGCGCCTCGTCGGGGCGACCCAGGTAGTTGTAGAAATTGCCCAGGTTGGCGTGGGCCGCGGCATAGCTGGGATTGAGGCGCACCGCCTCCTCCATCTCGCGCACGCCGAGCGGGATGCGTTTGCTGTGCAGGCAGGCGAGGCCCAGAGCGTAATGCGGCAGCGGATCGCGGGCGTCGAGGAAGACGGCGCGCTGGGCCAGTTCGAAGGCCTCGACGATGGCCCGCTGCCGATCCTCCATCCAGCCGCTCAGCATCGACTGCGACAGGCAGATCGACAGCGCGGCCACGGCCTGGGCGTAGTTGGGATCGGCGGCGATTGCCTTGTGGAAGAATTCCTGCGCCGAGGCGGCGTCTTCCTTGGTCCGGCGGTAGTGGTGCCACAGGCCGCGCTGCAGCAGGTCGTAGGCGGCGACGCTCACCGGCATGGCGGAGGCGCGGTCGCGCTCGACGCGCAGCAGCTCGGGCTCGAGCACGCCCACGATGCTGGTGGCGATCTCGTCCTGCACGCCCAGCACGTCGCTGATGTCGCGGTCGTAGTGCTCGGCGTAGAGCTGGTGGCCGGCCTCGGCCTCGACGAGCTGGATGTTCATGCGCACCTGGGAGGCCTGGCGGCGCACGCTGCCCTCGACGAGGTAACGCGCGCCGAGCTCGCGGCCGACGGCCTTGAGCTCGATCTTGCGGCCCTTGAAGCTGAAGGCCGAGTTGCGCGAGATCACCGGGAAGCTGCGCCAGTTGGCCAGCGCCGTGGTGATGTCCTCGGTCAGGCCGTCGGCGAAATACTCCTCGTTCTGGGTGTTGCTGAAGGTGTCGAGCGGCATGACGGCGATCACCGGACGGCTGCCGAAGCCGGAAACGATGGGCGACAGGATAGCGGGGGAATAGGCGCTGTGGGGGACGCCGGGTTCGGCGTCGACCAGCCGGTAGACACGCAGCGCCCGGCTCATGTTCTTGAGCTTGGGCTCGCCGAGATCGACGAAGCGGGCGTCGACCCGGCCGTGGAGGTGCTCGACCACGGTGTGGGTGACGCAGATGCCGCCCGGGTCGGCGAGCTCCTCCAGGCGTGCGGCGATATTGACGCCTTCGCCGTAGATGTCGTCGGCATCGATGATGACATCGCCCAGGCTGATGCCGATGCGGAACTCGATGCGGTGCGACGGGTCTTCGGGGGCATTGCGCTGCGCCATCCGGCGCTGCATGGCGAGCGCCCAGCGCGCCGCCTCGACGACGCTCGCGAACTCAACGAGCCCGCCATCCCCGGTTCGCTTCACCAGCCGACCTTCGTGCTCGGGCAAGCAGCGGCTGCATGACGTCCTGCGTGACGTCCTTCATGCGCTGGTGCGTGCCTTCCTCGTCCTCCTCCATGAGACGGCTGTAGCCGACCATATCGAAGGCGAGGATCACGGCAAGTCGTCGCTTGACCGGCTCCGT
This sequence comes from uncultured Alphaproteobacteria bacterium, assembly GCA_963843185.1. GTDB lineage: Bacteria > Pseudomonadota > Alphaproteobacteria > Reyranellales > Reyranellaceae > Reyranella. Next base: position 412,539 of record CAWJJJ010000015.1, on the reverse strand, counting down.
CATTGCACCCCCCGCGGCCAGCCTAGCGAAACACGTGCCGGCCGGCCATACGGCCCGGCGGCATTGGGCGCCGGCTCAGGCCCGGTGTTCGGTGGCATTCGCCACAGTGGGGAAGAAAACCGGCGCGGTCACGCCGCGCCCAGGATGTGCTGGCCGGCAACGAAGCGCCAAGCGATACGCCCGACTTCGATGCCTTCGTAGAGCTGCCGTATGATCACGCTGTGTCCGTAGAGCCGGACACCCTTGTCCATCTCGAGGACGAGGGAAGCGGGGTAGCGCGCCGCGCCGGCCAGGGTCACGGGCGGCAGCCGGAAGCGGGGCGCCGTCGGCACGGCCACGCGCGCGACCCGCCGTTCCATGTCGTGCAGCATCCGCCAGCCGTCGGGGACGAGCCGGATCGCGAGGGTCTCGGGGAGCTCCAGGGCAACCCTTGCCCCGGCCGGCAGATGCTGGATCACCTCGAACTCGAACAGGCGCTCGGCGTCCGGCGCGCCGGGGATGGCGAAGGCAAGCGGCCCGAGCCGCCGGGGCGGCACCCTGGCCGCGACGTCGATGACGTTGATGTTGCGCCAGGCGGTGTTGTTCTGGTTCCGGATGAAATCGAGGAAGCCCATCCAGTCCATCGCATTGGGCAGCGCCGGCGCGGGATCGTGGGGCGAATCAAGCACGGCGGCCAGGCAATAATGCCCGGCGGCCGGCACGAACGCGGCCGGCCACGCAAGCGCCGGGGTCACGGCCAACGTGTTGCCTTGCGGCACGTCGATCGGGGTGGTGGTGCCGATGGCCGTCCAGTCGCCCGGCATGACGAGGGTGGCCAATTCGCTCCAATACACGGTGGCGGTCGTGCCGGGCGCGGAGGGCGTGCCGCGGTTGCTGATGCGGAGATGGATGTAGTTGTCGGTGCTGGCCGATGCCGCGGTCCCGAGATCGTACGCGATTCTCCTGGCCGCTGCCCTGGCCGAACGCGGCGTCGGGATCGGCCAGATGCTGGTGCACCAGGATGATGTCCGGACTGGCGCCGACCGCGCCCGCCGCGGGCACCGTGCCATCGTCGCCGAGGGAACAGCGCAGGTAGACGTCGGGCACGAAGCTCGCCTTGCTGAGGATCCGGCGCAGGTCCGGCATCGGGCCGATCCGGGCCGACGGTGGATCGACCGGCAGCGTTCCCGTAGCGGGATCGCTCAGCTTCGCCTGCATCTCGAGCGGGGAGAGACGCTGGCCCGTCGCTGCCTGGGCCACGGCCTGCACGACGATCGACGCGCCGCCGATGATGGCCGTGGCCGAGCTCGTGCCGTTGAAGTCGTGGGTGTAGGCATGGTCGGGTGGCGTGCCGAAGCCGCCGCCGCCCGCTGTAGCGACCGAGTTCGCCCAGGCGTGGCAATCGACCTGGAGCCGTAGTTGGCAAAGTAGGGACGCTGGTGCAGCGTCGCGGCAGTCGCCGCCGAGACCATGATGGCGCCGAACTTCGCGGAAGTCGGGATCGCCGCGCTTCAGCACGTACTTGCCTATGGCAGAACCCTGCGGGCTGACATAGGCGTCGAGGTCACGCCCGCCGTTGCCCGCCGCTTCGACCACGACGAAGCCCTGCGACACGGCGAGGCGGATGGCGGCGAACTCGGCGTCCTTGATCTCGATGGGATGATGGTCCGGCCAGCCCGTGACGTTGCCGCGGCCGGTCTCGACCTCGAGCACCAGGATGTCGCCGACCGCCATCGCCGCCATCGCCTGCAGCACGGCGTCGGCGACGTGGCCAGGCGTGTGCGAGGCGGCATTGAAGTGCGACACCGTCCGCACCGGGCCGGCCGCGGGCGCGATGCCGATGCCGCCCAGGGCGTTGTCCGCCGCCACCATGACGCCGAGCACCGCCGTGCCGTGGTTCTGGTTGGTCTCGTCAGTGGCCTGGTCGCCCCACAGCAACACGGGGTTGCGGGATGCGAGGTCCTCGTGCGTGAAATCCCAGCCTTCCTCGAGGTCGACGACGGAAACGCCGGCGCCGTCGCCGCCGTGCTGGAGCCAGGCGAACTGGGCGTCGATGCCGACCGGGGCGGCGGTGAGATACTTCTGGTCGACGAAGAGCGGATTGTTGCCCGGCGTGACCGCCGCCGGCACGACGTCGCTGTCGAGATAGGCCTCCGCCACCTCCGGCACCTCGCGCAGGCGGGCGAGGAAGTCTGCGACGCGACCGGGCCGCCGGCGGAAATCGATCCGCCAAAAGGACGCGAGGCTGAACGGCGGCGGCAGGCGCGAGCGCGCCGCTTTCGCCTCCAGTCCGAGGATGTCTTCGACGCTTAGGCTCTGCACGAGGCGCTGCGACGGCGGCGCGCCGAAGTCCCTGAGGACGGCGGCCAGCGCCACGAGTTTTCCGGCGTGGGCGGCGCGGCTCAGGCTCTCGCCCTGCACCGCCGCGAGGGCGGGCGCGAGACGGACGACAACGAAGCCCGTAAGAGGCTCGCTGGGGCGGTCTTCGGTCGGTGCGGTACCCAGAGCTGTCTCCCGCCTGGCGTGCATTGCCGGGGCACGGCCGGCAGCATAGCCCGTGCAGCTCGAGGCGAGTCATCGATGCACACCAGCTCTGCACGCCGCGACGCCCGATCCGGCTACTCGCCGGACCGGGCCCGTGCTAAGAATTTTTCTCTAACCAAAAAGGCCTGTGTGCCCGACCACGTGAAAACGCGGTCGGGCTTTTTTTGTGACTATTGCCGCGGCGGGGCCGGCCGAGGCGGGATCGCCGGGGTGGCCGGCGCCGGCGCCGGCGCGGCGGTCGATCTGGGCCGGCTGCTGGGCGATGTCCGCGCTGCGGTCGCGCGGGCCGGTGAAGAACATCACGCCGGCGGCCAGCGCGATGGCCACGAGGATGCCGACGAGCAGGGTGAGGCCGCGGCCGCCGCTCGGCTGGTAGGTCGGGTCGTAGGCGTTGCGATGGTCGCGGCGATAATCGCGCGGGTCGCGGTCGGGGTTGGGGAAATTGGGAATATAGTCGCTCATGGATTTCTCCTTTCCGTCCTGGGCACCGCTAAGAACGGCGCCGGGCGCAAGGCGTTGCCATTTGCGATTCCGCCTGTTGCCTCAAGGGCTTGACGGGCCGGGACCGGGCCTTCGGTCCGAATCGTGCTAGGCTTCGCCACGCCCCAGGAGGTTGCATGCCCAACTCCGCTTTGCCCCGTTCGCCCCGCCTGCTCGATGCCGAAGGCGCCGCGGCGCTGATCCCGTCCTACGCGCCCGTCGCCAAGGGCGCGGCGCTGAAGGATATCGGCCGCATCGACGTCCATATGGGCCGCTTCATCGCGCTCTCGCCGATGTGCCTGGTCGCCACCGCCGACGCCGCGGGCAAGCAGGACGTGACGCCGCGCGGCGATCCGCCGGGCGCCTTCAAGGTGCTCGACGAGCACACGATCGCGCTCGCCGACCGGCCGGGCAACAACCGGCTCGATACGCTGCGGAACCTCCTGGAGAATCCGGAGATCGCGCTGATCTTCCTGCTGCCCGGCACCAACGAGACGGTGCGGGTCGCGGGCACGGCGCGGCTCTCGGTCGATGCCGAGCTGCTGGCCTCGATGGCGGTGCAGGGCAAGGAGCCGAAATGCGCCATCGTGGTGTCGGTGCGCCAGGCCTACCTGCACTGCGCCAAGGCGCTGCTGCGCTCGCGGCTGTGGACCGGCGAGTACGCCCAGCCCAAGGGCACCTTCCCGTGATCAGCCGCATGATCGGCGACCAGATCGGCCTCAGCGAGGAGGAGAAGAAGGTGGCCGAGGCGCGGACCGAGCGGGCCTACAGGGACGGGCTGTGGGCGCCTATATCGTAACCGGCCAGCGCGCCCGCCAGATGCGGGTCGTGCCGGCCGAGGTGCTGAAGCGCCTCTATGCCCGGTCCGACCGGCACGGGCTGGTGCAGACGGCGGCGCATCTCGCGCTGCTGGTCGCCGGCGGCTGGCTGGTGCTGGCGACGCGCGGGACCTGGTGGGTGGTGCCGGCGCTGCTGGTGCAGGGGCATCTTGTCAACTCGCTGTTCGGCGCCATGCACGAGTCGGTGCATTACGGCTCGTTCAGGACGCGCTGGATGGCCGACCTGCTGGCCTTCTTCTCCGGCGCGGCGATCCTGAACAATGCCGGCTTCTACCGGCACTATCACATGGCCCATCACCGCTACACCCAGGACCCGGCGCGCGATCCCGAGCTCGTCACCTCGGGCACGCCCCGGACCTGGGGCCAGTACCTGTTCCGCGTGAGCTCGCTCCCGTTCCTGATGCTGCGGGCGCGCGACATCTTCCTGTTCCCGTTCGGCTTCCGCGGCGACGTCGACTACATCCATCCCTCGGCCTGGCCCGAGGTGCGGCGCTGGGGGCGCTGGCTGCTCGCCCTCTATGCGCGTGCTGCTCGTGGGCTCGCTCGCTGCTGCAGACCGACGCGGTGCTGTGGGTGTGGTTCATCCCGCTGCTGGTCGGCCTGCCGTTCCTGCGGCTCTATCTGCTGTGCGAGCACACGCTCTGCCCCAACTCCGACGACGGCTTCGCCAACACGCGCACGACGCTCAGCAATCCGCTCGTGCGCTTCCTGATGTGGAACCTGCCCTACCACGCCGAGCATCATCTGTTCCCCAACATCGCCTTCCATCATTTGCCCGAGGCGCATCGCCATCTGCGGCCGCATCTGAAGTACGTCGCCAAGGGCTACGTCCAGGTGCAGCGCGAGATCGTGCGGAGCCTGGGGCGGCGTCCGGCGTGAGAACCAGCGAAGGCGTCTTCGAGTGCGGCGACCTTCCGCTGCAGCGCGGCGGCACGCTCAAGGGCGCGCGCATCGTCTACAAGACCTTCGGCACGCTGGCGGCCGGGCGCGACAACGTCATCGTCTATCCGACGAGCTATTCGGCGCAGCACACCGACATCGAATGGCTGGTGAGCGTCGAGCACTGCCTCGATCCCAGCCGCTATTTCATCGTCATCCCCAACATGTTCACCAACGGCCTGTCGTCCTCGCCGTCGAACACGCACAGGCGATTTCCCCAAGGTGACGACCTACGACAACGTCACCCAGCAGCGCCGCCTGCTGAACGAGCTGTTCGGCGTCGATCGGGTGAAGATGGTCTATGGCTGGTCGATGGGCGCGCAGCAGGCCTATCACTGGGCGGCCCTGTTCGGCGAGGCGGTCGAGCGCATCGTGGTCAATTGCGGCTCGGCCCGGACGGCGCCGCACAATTTCGTCTTCCTCGAGGGCGTGCGCACGGCGGTGCCGGCGGCCCGCACGCCGGAGCACGGCCTGCGCGCCATGGGCCGCATCTATGCCGGCTGGGCGCTCAGCCAGACCTTCTATCGCCGCGAGATGTGGCGCGGGCTGGGCTTCGCCAGCCTGGAGGATTTCCTGGTGCGCTCGTGGGAGGCCAACTTCGTGCGCCGCGACGCGCCCGACCTGATGGCCCAGCTCTGGACCTGGCAGAACGGCGACATCTCGGCCAACGACCTCTACCGCGGCGACCTCGAGATGGCGCTGGCCGGCATCAAGGCCAAGGTGCTGCTGATGCCCTCGGCCACCGACCTCTATTTCCAGACCGACGACAACCGCGCCGAGCTGCCCCATCTCGCGCACGGCAGGCTGGCCGAGATCCCCTCGGTCTGGGGCCATCGCGCCGGCAACCCGCTCGCCAATCCCGAGGACGCGGCCTTCATCGACAAGCAGGTCGAGGCGTTGTTGAATGAGTGAAGCGCACGACGTCACCAAAGCAGACCTCACCTCTGAGGAGGCCGCGCAGCGGCCGTCTCGAAGGGTGGGCAATAGCAGGACTTCATGGATAGTCTCATCGGCCAATGGACGACGAGCCTGGTGCCTATCTCTGCATGCTACGCTGCGCCGATGGCAGCTACTACGTCGGATCGGCGCGCCGCGGACTCGACCGGCGAATGTCGGAGCACAAACAGGGGGTTTATGCCGGCTCTACGTCCAAGCGTTTGCACCGTCGAACTGGTGTGGTCGCAGCATTTTCCCGACATCACCGACGCTATCGCCGTGGATACGGCAAATCAAAGGATGGTCTCGGGCCAAGAAGGAAGCATTGATTCGCGGTGACTACGCGACAATTCAAATCCTCGCAAAGAGGCGTACATAGACCGAGTCTACGGCCCACCCTTCGAGTACGCCGTCGCTGCGCGCGGCTCCTACAGGGTGAGGTTTGGCTTTGGCCCACTTGAAAGGTATGCTGCCAGCCCATGCCTGGACTCCCTTCTCCCCAACGACGGCCTCGTCATCGTCGCCAAGCGCGACTGCCCGACCTGCGTGCTGGTCGAGCCGGTGATGCAGAGCCTCGACCGCGCCGGCCCGCTCGCCGTGGTCAGCCAGGACGATCCGACGTTTCCCGCCGGCGTGCGCTCCGTGCATCGACGACCAGGCGCTCGAACGCTCGTTCCGTCTCAATGTCGAGACCGTGCCGACGCTGATCCGCTTCAAGGGCGGGCGCGAGGTCGAGCGCACGGTGGGCTGGGATCGCAGCGAATGGACGCGGCTGGCCGGCGACGCGGCGGCGGGCGAGGGCCTGCCGGCGTGGCAGCCGGGCTGCGGCTCCAAGAGCGTCGAGCCCGGCGTGCACGAGGCGCTGATCGCGCGCTACGGCGATCCCGGCCTGAAGTCGCGCGAGATCGCGGTCGGCAACTGGGACGATCCGATCGAGGCCTGCTTCGAGCGCGGCTGGAGCGACGGGCTGCCGGTCGTGCCGCCGACCGACGAGCGCATCCTGCGCATGCTGGGCGGCACCGAGCGCAAGCCCGACGAGATCGTCGGGCTGATCCCGCCCAACCTCGCGCCGTGCACGCGTCGAGAAGGTGGCGATCAACGCGGTGATGGCGGGCTGCAAGCCGGAATACATGCCGGTGGTGCTGGGCGTGCTCGAGGCCGCGCTCGATCCGCTGTTCGTGCTGCATGGCCTGCTCGTGCACCACGCATTTCTCGGGGCCGCTGGTCATCATCAACGGGCCGGCCGCGAAGGCGATCGGCATGAACAGCGGCGTCAATGCGCTGGGCCAGGGCAACCGCGCCAACGCCACGATCGGCCGCGCGCTGCAGCTCATCGTGCGCAATGTCGGCGGCGGCCTGCCCGGCGCGATCGACCGCGCGACCCTGGGCAATCCCGGCAAGTACACCTTCTGCTTCGCCGAGGACGAGTCCGATCCCGACTGGGAGCCGCTGTCGGTGCGGCGCGGCATTGCCGCGGGCAAGAGCGCCGTCACGCTGTTCCATGGCGAGGGCGTGAACGGCTTCATCGACCAGAAGTCGCGCACGCCGGAGGAGCTGGTGCGCTCGCTGGCCATGGGCCTGTTCGGCGTCGGCCATCCCAAGCTCTGCCTGGCCGGCAATGCCGTGCTGGTGCTGGCGCCCGAGCACTACAGGATCTTCAAGGACGCCGGCTGGGACCGCCGGCGATCGAGGAGGCGCTCTACCAGGCGCTGAAGCGGCCGGGCCGCGACCTGATCCAGGGCGCGCACGGCGTGGCCGAGGGGCTGCCGGCCAAGATGGCCGACCAGATGGTCGACAAGTTCCAGCCCGACGGGCTGCTGATCGTTCGCGCCGGCGGCGAGGCCGGGCTATTCTCGGCCATCATCGGCGGCTGGCCGGGCCAATCGGTGCGCGATGAATGCCAGGCCGTCACCAGAGGAGATCATGCCATGAACACGACCGTCAAACTGCGCGATCCCACGGCGGAGACCTCGCCGGTGCGCCGCGCCCGCCTGGCGCCGCCGGCCTCGCTCGACGGCAAGATCGTGGCGCTGATGGATATCGGCAAGTCGCGCGGCGACGAGTTCATCGACCGCCTCGAAGGCCACTTCAAGAAGGCCGGCGTGGCGACCAGACGCTACCGCAAGCCGACCAACACCAAGGTGGCGCCGGTCGCGCTGATGCAGAAGATCGCGGCGGAGGCGCAGCTCGCGGTGATCGCCTTAAGCGATTGAGGCTCCTGCACATCGTGCAGTCTGCACGACCTTCATAATCTCGACAGCCGCGGCCTGCCCGGCGTCAACATCGTGACCACGGGCTTTACGTCGACGGCGTCGCCGCGCAAAGCGATTCGCTGGGCTTCGAGCCGGCCGTCGTCTACGTCCCGCATCCCATCCAGAACCGCACCAGGGAAGAGATCGAGGCGATCGCCGACGAGGCCTTCGCCCAGGTGATGGCGGCTGCTGCAGCGTGCCGCTCGTCAACTCCTTCTCGCGGCTTCACGGTGCGGGCTGACGATCAATCCTTCTCCGGCACCACGGCGGGCTGGACGGTCGGGTCCATCACCACGGGCGGTTCGGGCGGCGGCGGGAGCGCGGGTCCGATCGGCTGCAGGAAGGCGGCGACGGCTGCGGCGGTGCGCTTGGGGTCCTCTTCCATCGGGTTGTGGCCGAGCGCCTCGAAGACCTCGAGCTGGGCGCCCTTGATGTCGGTCTGGAAGCGGAAGGCATCGGCGACCGGCACCCAGCGGTCGCGGCCGCCCCACAGGATCAGGGTCGGCACGTCGAGGCGCTTGAGCGGCGTCGGGTCGAGCGGCTCCTGGGTGCGGGCGCGCGACAGGGTGGCCTCGCGGTTGCCGGGGAAGCGCTGCAGCTCGGCGGTGCGCCGGACGCGCGCGGGCGTGGCCATCGCCGGATCGGCGTAGGTCTTCGAGGAGCGCGCGGCGCACCAGGCTCTCGGGCTTGAAGTAGATGCCGATGTCGCCCAGCATCGGCAGGCGGGCGAGCCGCGTGCGCAGCGGCGTCTCGCCCTCCTCGCGCGGATAGCCCGCGGCATCGACCAGGATGAGCTGGCTCACGCGATCGGGCCGGGTCGCGGCGAAGCTCCAGGCGACGGCGCCGCCCAGCGAATGGCCGACCAGCACGAAACGGTCGAGGTTGAGCGTGTCGACCAGCACTTCGACGAAGTCGGCGTAGGCCTCGATCGTGTATTCGTCGCGCGGCCAGGCGCCGGTCAGGCCATGGCCCGGCAGGTCGACCGAGATCAGCCGCGCCTGCTTGCCCAGCTCGCGCGACCCAGCCCTCCCATACGTGCAGCGAGCCGCCCGAGCCGTGGATCAGCACCATCGGAATGCCGTCGGGGTTGCCCTGGTCGCGGACATGGGCGCGCACGCCGCCGACATCGATGAACTTCGAGCGGTCGTTGGCGTAGCGCGCGATCAGCAACTCGGGCGGCAGGTCGGGCGCATAGGCCCACAAGGCCACGCCCGCCAGCACGCCCAGCGCGAACAGGAGGGCGAGCGGCCAGCGCCGGCGGCGGCGCGTCACCGGGTCGGCGGCGCGGCGCCATCGCCGGTCTCCTCCGTCTTGGGCTCGCCGCCGGCGGGCGTCGCTGCCGGCCGCGCCGCCGAATCGCCTGGACCAGCCGATCGATGTCGCGCAGGTGAAGGTCGACGGTCCGGAACGGAATTTCGATCTCCGCTTCGCGCAGCTTCTGAAGGATCGCCCGGTTGAGGTCGTTGCCGACGACAAGCCGATCCTCGAGGCGGTCGACGAAGGCGAAGAGGTCGAATTCCAGCCCGTCGGCGCCCAGGCGGGCGAAGCGCACGATCGGCGCGGGCACGCGCAGGACGCGGGCATGGCCGAGGGCCGCCTCGCGCAGGATGGCCTCGACCTTGGCGGCGTCGCTGCCGTAGCCCACGGTGAGCGCGATCGTCGACCCGGCTCGAGGTGTCGGCATAGGTCCGGTTGATGACGGCGCTCTGCAGGAACATGCTGTTGGGCACGATCACCGAGGTGCGCTGGAAGGTCTCGATCTCGGTGGCGCGGATGTTGATGCGCCGCACGAAGCCCTCGTGGCCGTCGACGACGACCCAGTCGCCGGCCTTGATCGGCCGCTCGACCAGCAGGATGACGCCGGAGATCACGTTGTTGGCGATGTTCTGCAGGCCGAGGCCGATGCCGACCGACAGGGCGCCCAGCACGATGGCGAGATTGGTGAAGTCGATGCCGAGCGAGCCGATGCCGATCAGCACGGCGATGATGACGCCGGCGTAGTTGAGGCCGGCGTCGATCGACTGGCGCAGCGGCAGCGGCGCGTCGAGCGTCGGCAGCACGCGGTCGCGCACGATGGCCGCGCGTCAGGCGGGCGAGCGCCAGGCAGACGACGAAGGCCAGGATGGCCATGCCGATGTTGCCGAGCGAGATGGTGACGCCGCCGACCTTCACGCCGCGCATCAGCTGGCCCGCCCCGTCGAGGATGGCGTCGGTGTCGACGCCCCAGGCCGGCGGGAAGGCCGACCGCCAGCAGCAGGACGAGGAAGGCGTCGACCAGCAGCATGAAGAGATGCTGGCCGCGCAGGGTCGCTTCGGGCGGCAGGCCGAGGCGCTGGCGCACCCACCGGCCCGACGGCGTGTCGGGCGCGGCGGCTTCCTCGAGCAGGTCGCCGACCAGGCGGTGCAGCAGCAGGGCGACCGCGATCAGCAGGCAGGTCGTGTAGATCGCGTTGTGGAGGTGGGCGGCCAGGGTGGCGTAGCCCACCAGGGCGAAGCCGATCGACGACAGCACCGCCAGGCTGAGCGCCAGGCGGGCGATCGACCACCAGGTGCCGCCGATCATCGCCGAGGAGGCCGCAGCTTCGGCCGATCCTGCATTTGCGCGCCTGGCGCGGCGTGGCGCGCCAGGCGCGGTTGGCGAGCGTCGGCAGGGTGAGCAGCGAGATGACGGTGGCCAGCACCAGGGCGCCGACCGCCGACAGGGCATCGTGCTCGCCGCCGCTCCGGGTCAGGGCGACATAGATGAAGTCCACCGCTGAGGCCCACCGCCATCAGGCGGCGCAGGGCAAACGACAGGGCCGCCGCGCTGTCGTTGGTGAAGGGCAGCACCCGCCAGGCCGGCCGGTGCGGCGCCAGCGCCGTGGCGGTGAGGCCGACCACCAGCAGGAAGGCGATCACGCGCACGATCAGTTCCGGCAGCAGGATGTCGATGGGCGCGGGCGGCGCGGTCGCGGCCAGAAGCTTGCCGATCAGCCAGATGGCGAGGATCGGCACCAGCACCAGGCCGACGCCGTCGATGGCCACGGCCAGGGTGCGGTCGCGCTTGCCGGGTCCGGTCGTATCGCCGCGCCCGAAGCGGCGGCGCAGGAAGTGCCCCAGCCCCCACAGCGCGACGGTCAGGGCGGCCCAGGCCGCCAGGGAGGTGAGATCCTGGTTGTCGAAATGCAGCCGGCTCAGACCCTCGCGGCTCCACGCGGCCATCGCCGTGCCGAGCGTCTTGACCGCCGCGGCGAATTGCGGCCCCAGCCTGCTCCAGATCTCGCGCGACAGCGGCGAGGCGTCGCGGCGCAGCAGGGTGTCGAGCATGACCTGGCCGCGCAGCTTGGTCAGGCGCTCGATGAGCTGGTCGGCGCGGGCGATCACCACTTCGCACTGCTTGATCTGGCTCTCGCTCACCGCCGCCTGGTCGGACAGGCGGGCGCGATCGGCCTTCACGGCGTCCGATTCAGGCGCCGAGTCGGTTCCCGGCTTGACCTCGAGCGGCGCCAAAAGCTTCTTGGTGTCGGCCAGGTCGTTGCGGGCGATGGCGGCGGCGGCGCTCGGCGGCGGTGCGCACGTCGGCCGTCTGCTCGCGCAGGGCATCGATCTCGGCGGGCAGCAGGCTCGCCTGTTCGGCACGCGTGGCGATGCGGTCGAGCTGGCGCGTCCACAGATCGACGAGCTGGCCGAACGGCCGCTGCGGCGGCGGCGCGGTCTGGGCAAGGGCTGCGCTGCCCGCGAGCAACAGCGCGAGACAGGCCAGACGGAAGAGAAGCCGCATGCGGTTCAGTACCATGTCGGGCGCGCGGCAGGCCATCGCCGGGCTGGGGGTGGGCAGGGGGCCAGATACGGGGTGCTTTGCCCGGGTTCGAGGGCCAAATCAGGGCGGATTTCCGCGGCTTTTGCGCGGCAAGTTGACAGGCCCCCGCCGACGCGGAACCTTGCGCGCCGCAAGAGAAATCGCGGGGGAGAGAACGGCATGGCCGATGGGGGCTCGGTGGGCGAGGTACGGGTCAAGCCCGACCGTTTGCACGCATTCACGATGGCGATTTGCCGGGCCGACGGCAGCTCGGACGCCGAGGCCAGGCTGGTCGCCGACCACCTGGTGCTGGCCAACCTGTTCGGCCACGACAGCCACGGCGTCGGCATGATGCCGGCCTACATCCAGAACACCACGACCGGCGCCTGCGTGCGTAACCATCATGCAAAGATCGCGCGCGATAATGGCGCGGTGATCGTGGTCGACGGCGGCGCGGGCTACGGCCAGGTCGTCGCCAAGGAGGCGATGGAAATCGGCATCGAGCGGGCGAAGAAGCACGGCGTCTGCGTCGTCGGCCTGATCAATGCGCACCATATCGGGCGCATCGGCCATTGGGCCGAGCAGTGCGCGCGCGCCGGCATGGTGAGCACGCACTGGGTGAACGTGCACGGCCACAAGTCGCTGGTGGCGCCGTTCGGCGGCGCCGAGCCGCGCTTCACCACCAACCCCTACTGCACCGCCGTGCCGCGCAAGGGCAAGGAGCCGATCGTGCTCGACTTCGCCACCAGCCAGGTGGCGATGGGCAAGGTCCGGGTCGCCAACAACAAGAAGGTGCAGATGGAGCCCGGCCTGCTGATCGACGCGGCGGGCAAGCCGACCACCGATCCCGGCGTGATGTACAATCCGCCCTACGGCGCCATCCTGCCGTTCGGCCTGCACAAGGGCGGCGGCCTGGCGGTGATCTGCGACCTGCTGGCCGGCGCGCTGACCGGCGGGCGCACCCACAGCCCGCGCACCATCAAGAAGGACGGCACCGACATCATCAACAACATGCTGTCGATCATCATCGATCCGGCGTCGATGGGCGACCCCGCGCAGTTCGAGGACGAGGTCGAGACCTTCATCACCTGGGTGAAGTCGGCCAAGCCGCAGCCCGGCGTGGCCGAAGTGCTGGCTCCGGGCGAGCCCGAGCGCGCGCGGCGCGTCGACCGCGAGAAGAACGGCGTGCCGATCGACGGCACCACCTGGCAGCAGCTCCTCGAGGTGGCGCGCAAGGTGCGGCTGAACGACACCGAGATTCCCCAAATGGCCGGCGCCTGAAGCGGCCGACTGACGACAGGAGACCGACCATGGCCAAGATGAAGCTCTACTACTCGCCGGCGTCGCCCTATGCGCGCAAGGTCCGGGTGATGGCGATCGAGACCAGGCTCGACAAGAAGATCGAGATGGTCAACGTCGCGGTCTCGCCGGTCGCGGCCAATGCCGACGTCGACAAGCACAATCCGATCGGCAAGATCCCGGCGCTGTCGGTCAAGGGCATGGATCTCTTCGACTTGCCGGTGATCTGCGAGTATCTCGACAGCCAGCACAAGGGGCGCAAGCTCCTGCCGCGCAAGGGCCGCGACCGCTGGGTGGCGCTGCGCCAGCAGGCGATGGCCGACGGGCTGCTCGATGCCGCCCTGCTGGCGCGCTACGAGGGCTTCCTGCGGCCCGAGGAGAAGCGCTGGCCCGACTGGAGCAAGGGCCAGATGAAGAAGATCGACGGCGTGCTCGACCAGCTCGAAGCCGAGGTCAAGTCGCTGCGGGGCAAGCCGACGCTGGGCACGATCTCGGTCGGCTGCGCGCTGGGCTATCTCGACTTCCGCTTCGCCAGCCACGACTGGCGCGGCAAGCGGCCCAAGCTCGCCAAGTGGTTCGCCACCTTCTCCAAGCTGCCCTCGATGAAGGCGACGGTGCCGCCGCCGGCCTAGGGGCGACGCGCCATGACCGCGGACGAGATCATCGCCCGCCTCGGGTTGCAGCCGCATCCCGAGGGCGGCCACTTCGTCGAGACCTTCCGGCGTCGGCCGAGAGCACGGCGATCTACTTCCTGCTCAAGGCCGGCGAGCGCTCGCACTGGCACAGGGTCGATGCCGACGAGACCTGGCATCACTATGCCGGCGCGCCGCTCGAGCTCTCGATGAGCGACGACGGCCGCCGCGTGCGGCATCTCCGGCTCGGCACCGACTTCGGCCTCGGCGAGCAGCCGCAGGCCGTGGTGCCGCGCCATGTCTGGCAGGCCGCCCGTTCGCTCGGCGCCTGGACCCTGGTCGGCTGCACGGTGGCGCCCGCCTTCCAGTTCTCAGGCTTCGAGCTGGCACCGCCGGGCTGGGAACCAGGCTAGCGCCCGCAGTAAGGAAACGATCAGCGCCGCCACAGCTCGCGCGACGCCAGCACGGCGCCGACGGTGACCAGCAGGGCCGCGACCAGCAGCGTGCCGGTGGGCTGGGCGAGGCCACAGGCGATCAGGAGCGCGGTCGAGAGGATCGGCGTGGCGTAGGACAGAGCGCCCAGGGCGCGGATGTCGCCGCGCTTGACGGCGTGATCCCAGAGATAGAAGGCAGCGCCCGCGGGACCCAGGCCGAGCGCCAGCACGGCAAGCCAGGCGATCGTCGAGGCCGGCCACACCGTCTGCTCGAACAGGAGATGGCAGACGAGCGACAGGGCCGCCGCCGCCGTGCAGAAGGAGGCGATGGCATCGGTCGGCGTCTCGCCGAAGCGGCGCGACAGCACGGAGTAGAGCGACCAGGTGAAGGCGCAGCCCAGCGCCAGCGCATAACCCAGCGCGTAGGTGCCCGTGAAGGTAAGGCCGCGGCTGAAGGCGAGCACGGCGACACCGGCGAAGCCCAGCGCCGCGCCCACCAGATGCTGCCAGCCCAGCCGCTCGCCGGCCAGCGGCGCCGACAGCAGCACGATCAGCAGCGGCCACAGATAGTTCACGAGGTTGGCCTCGGCCGGCGGTGCGAGCTGCAGGGCGGCGAAGTAGAGCGCGTGGTAGCCGAACAGGCCGCCGACCCCGAGCAGCCAGACGCGCGCCGGCCAGCCCACGAGCGCGGCCCAGCCGATGCCGCGCGCGCGGGCGCGCACGATGCCGAGCGACGCGCCCACCGCGAACGTCATGGCAACCATCTGGAAGGGCGGGATCGGGCCGGCCACGACCGAGAGCGTCGCCAGGGCGCCCCACAGCGCGATGGCGGCGAAGCCTGCAGCCATCGCACGGCGTCGGTCGGCGTCGACAATTTTCATGGTCGCCGCATAGAGAAAGCCACCGGCTTTGTCGAGCAGCGCGCGGTGGGCGGGTGCGTCCGTTGCCGTTCGAGTTACGATGACGTTGCAGCGGAGACAGCATGTTCGTTCGTCCGACCAATCCGGCAAGTCATCGTCTGGCGCGCATGGCCTTCATCACGGCCTGCGTGGCGGCGCTGGTCATCGCTTCCGCCGGTCCGCTGCATCGCTATCTCGGTCTCGACGTCGAGGCGACCATCGCCGTCTTCCGCTACGGCTTCTATGTCGCCGTGGCCGGCGTCGCCCTGGGTCTGGCCACGATCGTG
Source organism: uncultured Alphaproteobacteria bacterium (assembly GCA_963843185.1). Classification (GTDB taxonomy): domain Bacteria; phylum Pseudomonadota; class Alphaproteobacteria; order Reyranellales; family Reyranellaceae; genus Reyranella. The sequence goes on along the minus strand of CAWJJJ010000015.1, from coordinate 397,241 downwards.
CCGACGCGGCCGGGCGATCGCCGGCGCGGCTTCGTGGCGGCGCTGCTCGCCGTCGTGATCGGCGCGGCCGCCGCCTACGTGCCGCTCAGCTGGTTCCTGCGCGCCCAGCAATCGCCGGAGCTGAACGACATCACGACCGACGTCACCAATCCGCCGCCCCTGGTCGTCACCCTGCAGCTGCGCCACGGCGCGGCCAACCCGCCGGCCTATCCGGGCGCCAGCGCCGGCGTCCTGCAGCGCGCCGCCTATCCCGACATCGTGCCGGTCGTGCTGGCCGTGCCGCCGGCCGAGGCCTTCAAGCGCGCCGACAGGGTCGCTACCGCGATGGGCTGGGACGTCGTCGCGCGCGCGCCCGCCGACGGCCGCCTCGAAGCCGTCGCCACCAGCGAATGGTTCGGCTTTCAGGACGACATCGTGGTGCGCATCCGCCCCGACGGCGCCGGCAGCAAAGTCGACATCCGCTCCAAGAGCCGGGTCGGCGAGTCCGATCTCGGCGTCAATGCCAAGCGCATCCGCGACTTCATCGCCCGGCTCAAGGCGGAGAATTAGACCGGCAGCGTGAAGCGGAACGTCGTGCCGGCCGCGCCGGTCTCGGTGACCGCGATATCGCCGCCATGGACGCGCACCAGGTCGCGGGCGATGGCCAGCCCGAGTCCCGCGCCGCCGGCCCGCCCGCCGGTATTGAAGGGCCGGAAGATCTGGGCGGCAACGGCCTGGGGCACGCCGGGACCGTTGTCGGCAACGTCGATCAGGAAATAGCCGCCGTTGAGGCGCGAGCGCACGGTCACGGTGGTGGCGCCGGCCTCGAAGGCATTGCGGCCGAGATTGACGAAGACGCGGTAGAGCAGATCGCGATCGGCGCGCACAGGGTGGTCGGCGCCGACCGCGTTCCCCCAGTGACGCACCATGTTGGGAGTGCTGTCCTCGCCCTGCTCCTGCAGCGCCACGCCGACTTCGTCGACCAGGTCGGCGAGATCGACCTCGGCGAGGCGCGGCGTGGGGCGGTCGCGGACATACTCGATGGCGTCGCTGGCCAGCCGCGCCGCGCGGTCGATGGTGTTGAGGATGGTCGGCGCCAGCGCGCGCGTGCGCTCGTCGTCGCTGCGCGCCAGCCGGTCCGACAGCAGCCGCGCCGTCGACAGCATGTTGCGCAGGTCGTGGTTGATCTTGTTGGTCGCGGCGCCGACCTCGGCGAGCCGCGACTTTTGCCGGAGCGAGGCGCGCAGCTCGCGCTGCAGGTTCTGGAACTCGCGGTCGACCACGCCGATCTCGTCGCGGCGCCTGGTCGGCGGCCGCTCGGTGCCGGCTTCCTCCGGCGCGCGCCGGAACGCCACCATGTCGGCCGACAGATCCTGCAACGGCCGGACCACCAGCCAGCGCAGCGCGAGGTAGAGCAGGGCCGCGGTGAACAGCGCGATGATGATCGACAGCACGAGGATGCGGCTGGCGTAGCCGTACATCGCGATCCGCATCGGCAGCTCGTCGACCACGATCCACACCATGGCGCTGGGCAGGCGCATCGATTCACCGCCGACGCGGACATAGCGCGGGCCGTCATGCACCATCGCCGCCAGCGCGTCCCAGATCAGGGGGAACACGCCCTCCTCCTTGAGGTTGTAGCTCGGCATGGTGGGGCGCGGCTCGATGTTCATCAGGGCGCGCTTGGGCTTGTTGGGCTCGACCAGCACCACGGTATCGACGCGGGCGTTGTTGAGCAGCGCGCGCTTGACCTCCTCGGTCACCATGTTGTCGGGCGTGGCATCGAGCGCCAGCGCCGCCAGGGTGCCGCTTTCGATCAGCTGCTCGAGGTAGACCATGCGGAAGCGGGCGATCGAGGGCAGGAAGATCAGGATCTCCGCCGTCATCACCGCGACGACGACGAGCCCCAGGATGCGCCATGACAGGCCGAAGCGAAGGAAGCGGCGGCGCAGGGGCCGGACGGACTCGGCCGGAACGGTGACGTCGGCAGTCATGCCGCCGAACTCTATCGGACCCGGCCCCCGCGGCCTAGGTCAGCGCACGGCCTTGTGTAGGCAATTTGTCGCCGGATGCATGCGTCAGAGGAATTTCTCCTTGATATCGATGGTCGAGCGCTGGCCGATGGCATCGAAATGGCTGGCGATCCAGTCATTGGCTACCTGGCGGCCGATTTCCTTCAGGTGCAGCAGGAAATCCATGCGGGCATTGAGCTTGCTCGAGACGCCCAGTCCCTTCATCTGCTGCTCGGCCTCGATCCAATGGACGTTGACCCGCTTGTACTGGTTGGAGTCGAGCTTGCCGGCGTCGATCAGGTCGGTGACGAAGGAAATCGCCCGCATCTCGCGCATCAGCGATGAGTTGAAGCTGATCTCGTTCAGCCGGTTCATGATCTCCGTCGCCGTCGTCGGCACGCGATCGCAGCCGAGCGGATTGATCTGCACGATCACCACGTCGCCCGCCTCGGCGCCGTAGATCAGCGGGAAGATCGCCGGATTGCCCATGTAGCCGCCGTCCCAGTAAGGATCGCCGTCGATGGTGACGGCCTGGAACAGGAACGGCAGGCAGGCCGAGGCCAGGAGCACGTCGGGCGTGATCTCGCCCGACTTGAAGACGCGCACCTTGCCGGTCTTCACGTTGCTTGCGCTGATGAACAGCTTTACCGCCCGGCATCCCTCCAGCCGCTTGAAATCGACCGATTTGTCGAGCACGCGGCGCAGCGGATTGAAGTTCATCGGATTGAACTGGTAGGGCGACAGCATGCGGGTCAGCATGTCGAAGGCCACGAAGGCGGCCGAATGATCGAGGTTCCAGCCGCTGCCCAGCCGGTCGAAGGGCGTCGGCTGCAGCGGGCCGACCTGCGAGGCCCGGCTGATGTTGCGCCAGAACATCTCGAGCGCGCGCTTTGCCTCGGCGCGACCGCCGCGACCCATGCCGTCGGCGAACACCGCGGCGTTCATGGCGCCGGCCGACGTGCCCGAGATCGCCTCGACCTCGAGGCGCTCGTCGTCGAGCAGGCGGTCGAGCACGCCCCAGGTATAGGCGCCGTGGGCGCCGCCGCCCTGCAGGGCAAGATTGATGCGCTTGATTTGCATGATGCTCTCCTCGGAGCCGCTCGACTCAATGGGCTGTCCAGCCGCCATCCATGGGCAGCGCCGCGCCGGTCACCGAGGCGCCGTTGTCGGTGCACAGGAACAGAGCGAGGGCGGCCAGCTCGGCCACCTCGACGAAGCGCTTGTTGGGCTGGTTCTTGAGCAGCACGTCGGTGATCACCTTGTCGCGGTCGATGCCGTGCGCCTTGGCCGTGTCGTCGATCTGCTTCTCGACCAGGGGCGTACGCACATAGCCGGGGCAGATCGCATTGCAGGTGATGCCGTCCTCGGCGGTCTCGAGCGCCGTCACCTTGGTGAGGCCGAGCACGCCGTGCTTGGCCGCGACATAGGCTGCCTTGTAGGGCGAGGCGACCAGGGCATGTGCCGAGGCGACGTTGATGACCCGGCCCCAGCCCTTCCGGCGCATCTGCGGCAGGACGAGCTTGGTGGCATGGAAGGCCGAGGAGAGGTTGATGGCCAGGATCGCGTCCCACTTCTCGTCGGGAAATTCCTCGATCGGCGCGACGTGCTGGATGCCGGCATTGTTCACCATGATGTCGACGGCGCCGAAGGCGTCCGTGGTCTGGCGGACCATCTGATCGATCGCCTTGGGCTTGCTCATGTCGGCCGGCGAATAGACGATCATGGCGTTGGTGCGCTGGGCGAGGTCGGCGCGCGTCTTCTCGATCTGCGTCGCGTCGCCGAAGCCGTTCAGCACGACATTGGCACCGGCGCGGGCGAAGGCCTCGGCGATGCCGAGTCCGATGCCGCTCGTGGAGCCGGTGACGATGGCAGTCTTGCCCTGAAGCATGTGCGATCTCCCTTTGTGCGGTCTTCCGCGGTCTGGTGATCGCACCTTGCGCGCCGCGAGCGCGCGCCTGAAATGCCGAGTGCCTACCGATTCAATAGCGCGTGGGCATCGCGCAGCCGGGCGAGCGACGCCAGCAGCTCCTCGGGATCGGCCCAACGCGCGGGATCGACGTCGGTGAAGGCATAAGCCACGCGCGCGCTCGGCTCGACGACGAACACGGCCGGCACCGGCAACCGCCACAGTATGTCGCCGTGCTGGGCGGGGAAATCGCGGCCGCGGTCCTTGTGGAGGCGGATATGGCCGGGCGAGAGATCGTACGCCAGCCCGCAGGTGCGCGCGAAGGCGTTGGCCGGGTCGCTCAGCAGCAGGTAGCCGACGTTGCGCCGCGCCGCGGTGCGCGCGATGTGCTCGCGCCGGTCCGGCATGACGCCGACGGCCGTGGCACCCAGCGCCTCGATGGCCGGCCGGGCTTCCTCGAGCGCCGTCATGGTGAGGTCGCAATAGGGGCACCAATCGCCGCGGAACAGCGCCAGGACCAGCGGACCGCGGTCGAGCAACTCGCCCGAGGTCCAGGTCCGGCCGGCGGCATCCTCGAGGGCGAAGTCCGGCAGATAGTCGCCGACGCCCAACCCGTCCTCGGCGACGCGCAGCATGCGCAGCCGGTCCAGTTCGTCCTCGAAGGTGGCCCGGTCGCTTGGCGAGAGGGCTGCCATATGGTGGCGGCTGAGCTCGAGGAGAGTTTCCGTGAGCGACATGCAGGGGAAGTCTGATCGCTCTTGCAGGGGGCCGGAAATACCTTCCGGTAGGACGATCGATAGCCGCAGGCTATGGTGGTCTCGGGCAATATGGCCGCGCTTCCAGAGGATCGCCGCCGTGGAAATGCATCAGATTCGCTACTTTCTCGCGGTCTGCGAGACGCTCAACTTCACCCGTGCGGCCGAGGCGTGCCACGTCTCGCAGCCGTCGCTGACGCGCGCCATCAAGGGGCTGGAGGACGAGCTGGGCGGCCCGCTGTTCCGCCGCGAGCGCAACAACACGCACCTGACCGGGCTGGGCGAGATGATGCGCCCGCACCTGAGCCAGGTCCTGATCGAGACCGAGACGGCCAAGGAACGGGCCAGAAGTTTCGGCCGCCTCGAGGACGTCGAGCTCAAGCTCGGCATGATGTGCACCATCGGGCCGCACCGCTTCGTGCCGTTCCTGCAGGCCTTCCGCGAGCGCCATCCCAAGGTGCGGCTGGTCGGTGCAGGACGGCTCGGCCGGGCGAGCTGCAGGAGCGGCTGGCCGCAGGCGGCGCTCGACGTCGCCGATCTACGGCCAGCCCGAGGACATCGACGACCGCTTCCACGCGCGGCGCCTTTACGACGAGCGCTTCGTCATTGGCGTCTGTCCGGGCCATCGCCTTCGAAAAGCAGAACGCGGTGCGGGTCCGCCGACCTCGACGGCCAGGCCTACGTCAATCGCAGCGAGTGCGAGTTCTTCGGCCATGCCGGCCGGTTGTGGCGCGAGCAGGGCGCCAAGGTGTCGATGGTGTTCCGCAGCGACCGCGACGACTGGGTGCAGAGCATGGCGCTGGCCGGCCTGGGCTTCACCTTCATTCCCGAATATGCCGTGACCGTGCCGGGCCTCTGCGTGCGGCCGCTGATCGAACCCGAGATCGTGCGCACCATCCAGGTCGTGACGGTGCGCGGCCGCCCACACCTGCCCTCGGTCGGCGCCTTCGTGCGCGAGGTCCTGGCCTTTCCCTGGGTCAACGCCGGCGCTAGGGCAGGATCGCGCCACGGCTATCGAAACCATTCGCACCCGGCATTTTCGTTCGGCCGCGCCGGCTCCGATGCTGCCGCCATCGCCGCGACCCTCCGGTCGCGGCACAACCGCACGGAGATAACTCATGTTCGTCCGCACTCTTGTCGCTCTCAACGCTCTTTGCCGCGGGCTTCGGCCGTGGCGGCGCCCGCCTTCGCCGGCGAATGCCCGGCCGACAAGATGCGCGCCGATTCGGCAAAGCCGGTGACCCACGGCCCCAAGGGCGTGACCGACAAGGTCCTGTCGCAGATCGACCTCGGCGAGCGAGAAGGTCGCGCTCAAGGGCCACTGAATGCGCGTGCGCCGGCTGGAAGTGCAGCCGGGCGGCATCGTGCCCTGGCACAGCCACGCCGACCGTCCGGCGCTGATCTACGTCGTGTCGGGCGAGATCGTCGAGAACAACAGCAACTGCGCCGTGCCGATCCTGCACAAGGCCGGCGAAGTGGCGCGCGAAACCCATGCCACGTCCACTGGTGGAAGAACAACGGCAAGGCGGCGGTCATGCTGCTGTCGTTCGACATCCATCGCCGATCCCAACGACCACAACATGTAATCGCGGGAGGGCGAGTCATGTCGGGTGTCCTGCGCGCGTTCACGATCGGCCTCACGGCCTTTCTGACCGTCGTCGATCTGTTCGCGACGCAGGCCATCCTGCCGGCGCTCACGCGGCCTACGGCGTCACGCCGGCGGCGATGGGGTTCGCGGTCAATGCCAGCACCATCGGCATGGCTGCAGGCGGCCTCGCCGTCGCCCTGTTCGGCCGCACGATCGATCGCCGGCGCGGCATCCTCGTCAGCCTGACGCTGCTGTCGATTGCCGACCGCGCTGCTGGCCAGCATGCCCGACCTGCCGCTGTTCACGCTGCTGCGCATCGTCCAGGGCATCTGCATGTCGACCGCCTTTGCGCTCACCCTGGCCTATCTCGGCGAGCACACCAGCGCCGCCGACACGGCCAGCGCCTTCGCCGCCTACATCACCGGCAACGTCGCCTCCAACCTGTTCGGCCGCCTGCTTGCCGCGGGCGATCGTCGATCATCTCGGCCTGGCCGCCAACTTCTGGGTGTTTCGCCGGCCTCAATCTCTGCGGCGCGGTGCTGGTCTGGTTCACCGTCGAGCGCACGCCGCCGATGCGGCAGACCGACATGACGCCACGTCCCGCCGCTTCAAGAGCTGGCTCGGCCATCTCGCCAACCCGGCGCTGCGGGCGGCCTTTGCCATCGGCTTCCTGATCCTGTTCGCCTTCATCGGCACCTTCACCTACGTGAATTTCGTGCTGGTGCGCGCCCCGTTCGGCATCGGCATGATGATGCTGGGCGCCGTTTACTTCGTCTTCCTGCCCTCGATCGTCACGACGCCGCTCGCCGGCCGGATCGTCGCGCGGCTTGGCACGCGCCCCACCCTGTGGGCATCGTTCGCGCTTGCCGTGGCCGGCCTGCCGCTGATGGTCAGCACGAGCCTGCCCACCCTGCTCGCCGGCCTGGCGCTGGTCGCGGTCGGCACCTTCTTTGCCCAGGCGACCGCCACCGGCTTCGTCGGCCGCGCCGCCACGAGCGATCGCGGCTCGGCGAGCGGTCTCTACCTCGCCAGCTACTTTCTGGGCGGTCTGGTCGGCAGCGCCGTGCTGGGCCAGGTCTTCGACCGCCTGGGCTGGACGGCCTGCGTGACCGGCATCGGCGCGTCGCTCGTGCTGGGCGCCGCCCTGGCCATGCGGCTGGAGATCCGCACGGCCGCCGTCAAGGCAGGCGCCGCGGCGACCACAGGGGACGAAACACGCCGACCGTCGTCAGCAGGCCCAGCGTGACCAGACCAAGCCCGGCGATCTGCAGCAGGCTCGGCGTCTCGCCCACGATCGGGATGCCGAGCAGCACCGTCAGGGCCGGCACGATGGCGGGAAACAGCACCGCCCGGCTGACCCCCAGAAGCAACACCGCCTGGCTGTACGCGACCATGGTGACCGCACCTTGCAAGCCGCCCTGCACCACGCCCTGGAAGGCGAGTGCGCCCAGCGGCAGGGCCTGCAGATGGGCGGGGCCCATGCACAGAAGATAGACGGGCGTCGTGACGAGCAGCGACAGGACGGCGACGACGGCGGTGGCACGCAACGCCGGCACGCGCCAATGACGCAGCAGCAGGGTGAAGCCCGCCCACAGCATGCTCGAGGCGAAGAACAGCAGGTCGCCCAGCCAGGCGCGCTCGCCGGCCGATTGGACGAGACCATCCCAGCCGATCAGCACGATGCCGCCCAGCACGATGGCGGCGCCCATCAGGTGGTTGCGGCCCAGCCGTTCGCGCAGGAACAGCGTCGCGCCGATGGTGCTGACGATGGTCACGGTCGAGGGCGCGATGACCGCGCCGTGCGCCAGCGGCGCGAAACCATAGCCACCGGTCTGCATGAGCGCGAAGGGCGCCCCGCCCAGGGCCGTCAGAATCAGGGCGCGCCTGACAGCCGATGCCGGCGAGATCGCGCACACCGAAGCGCAGCAGCAGCGGCAGCATGATCGCGCCGGCGACGATGAAGCGCGCGAAGATCAGGTCGACGGCTTGCAGTCCGCCCAGGATGCCTGCGCGCGCGGCGGCGAAGGAAAGCGACGCGCCCAGCGCCATGATCGCGCCGGAGAAAAGGCCCCAGCGCACGCGTTTCGCTGCGCGCAGTGTGTCGACGGCCGCATCGGTCATGCGTTGGCGCTAGCACGGACGCGGGCCAACGACCCAAGAATTTTGTAGCGCTCGTTCCAAAATGCGGCTTTGATGGCGCCATGGCCCGCCTCAAAGCCTTCGACGAGGATCGCGCGCTCGACGCCGCCGTCGATTGCTTCTGGATGCGCGGCTACGAGGCGACGTCGGTGCGCGATCTCGCCCAGTCGATGGGGATCGGCGGCACCAGCCTCTACAACGCCTACGGCGACAAGCGCGCCCTGTTCGCCAGGTCGCTCGAACGCTACGCCGAGCGCTCGATGCGCGAGCGGATCGCCCGGCTCGAGGCCGGCCACCGGCCCAAGGAGGCGATCCGCGCTTTTCTCGCCGAGATCATCGAGCGCTCGCTGAAGGACCGCGACCGCAAGGGCTGCCTCCTGGTCAACTCCGCCCTCGACGTGGCGCCGCACGACGCTGCGATCGGCAAGGTCGTCGGCGGCTATCTCGACGAGATCCGCGCCTTCTTCCACCGCAACATCGAGGCCGCGCGCAAGGCGGGCCAGACGCCGCGAAAGATCGATGCCGAGGAAGTCTCGGGCCATCTGTTGGGCGTGCTTCTGGGCATCCGCGTGCTGGCGCGCACGGGCGCCCGGCGCAAGCTCCTGGAAGGCGTCGCCCAGCCGGCGCTCGATCTGCTGGACGTGCCGCGATGATCGATCATCTCAACATCGAGGCGCTGAAGGCGGTGCCGGACGACGCGCCGGTGACGATGCTGAACCTGATGCGCTTTCGCGAACGGTCTCTCGACGGCAACGGCAGCGGCTGGGACGCGTACCTGCGCTACAGCGCGCTCGCCATCAAGGAGATCAAGGCTCAGGGCGGCACCATCATCTGGACGGGCGACGCCGAAGCGGTGGCGCTGGGCGTGCCGGAGCGGCATCGCTGGGATTACGTCGCGCTGGTCCGCTATCCTTCGCGCGCGGCCTTCATCGCAATGATGACCTCGCCGCAATATGCCGTCGCCAACGTCGAGCGCGAGAATGGCTGTGCCGATCACGCCATCGTCGCGACCCGAGAGACCTATCGCAAACCCCGTCCCCCGACCAAGGAGTAGACCATGTCATTGGCAGAAAAGCTGGCCGCGACACGCGCGGCGTCCGCCGGCCGCATCCCGCCCGGAGCGGCAGGCCATCATGGAACGGGCGACCGAGGATCTGCGCAAGTCCGGAATCCTCGACCGCATCGTGGCGGTCGGCGAGCCGGCGCCCGCCTTCGATCTCGCCAGCTACGACGGTCGCCACATTTCCTCGGCCGACATGCTCGCCGGCGGACCGATGGTCGTGTCCTTCTTCCGAGGATCCTGGTGACCCTACTGCCGGCATGAGCTGGATGCTCTGCAAACCGTTTACGCCGACATCATGGCCCTCGGGGCCTCGCTGATCGTGATCTCGCCCGAACTGCCGGACCGCACGGCAGACATGGCCGCCAAACAGAAGCTCACCTACCCGATCGTGTGGGACGAGATGTCGAAGGTGGCCGAAGCGTTCGGCCTCGCCTTTGTCCTGCCGGACGACCTGCAGGAGGTTTATCGCGGGTTCGGCAACGACCTCGCGGTCCGCAACGGCGACCCGTCGTGGCGCCTGCCGGTGCCGGCCCGGTTCGTGATCGACGGCAAGGGAATCGTCCGCTCGGTCGAGGCCGATCCCGACTATCGCTTCCGGCCCGAGCCGGAAACAACGCTGGAGGCGTTGCGCAAGAGTGGCTACGGGCTGACGAGGAGAACGCACCATGGTCAAGCTTCTGAGCGAGATGCCGGACGTCGAGGCCCGTCATCTCGCCCGCATCGAGTGTCCGACCTACGACGACACGCCGCTGCTGGCGGGCAAGCCGCTCGCCCAGCGTCGCGTGGTGCTGATCTCGACGGCCGGGCTGCATCGGCGCGGCGACCGGCCGTTCCAGCCCGGCGACGGCAGCTACCGCGTCATCCCCGGCGAGACGCCGGCGGGCGATCTGGTGATGAGCCACATCTCGGTCAATTTCGACCGCACCGGCTTCCAGCAGGACCACAACGTCGTCTTCCCGATCGACCGCCTGCGCGAGCTCGTGGCCGACGGCGCCGTCGGTTCGATGGCGGCGGTGCACTATTCCTTCATGGGCGCCTTCCCGCCCGCGGCGGCCGAGCCGCACGCCCGGCATCTCGCGGGACTGTTGAAACAGGACAAGGTCGACGCCGCCCTGCTCGTTCCGGTTTGACCCGCCTGCACGCGCGCCGTGGGCGCGCTGGGCCACTTCCTCGAGCGCCAGGGCATTCCCACCGTCGGCATCAGCCTGGTGCGCGAGCATACCGAGACCGTCCGTCCGCCGCGCGCGCTGTGGGTGACGTTCGAGCTCGGCCGGCCGCTCGGCATTCCCGACGATCCGCCGTTCCAGCGCCGCGTGGTGAAGGCCGCGCTCGACCTGCTGGCCTGCACCGACGGCCCGCTGATCGCCGACTATCCCGAGCATGTCGCCGAGGACACGGATTTCACCGGCTGGGCCTGCCCGATCAATCTCGCGCCCAGCCAGGTCGATTCGCTGGCCGCGGAGATCGATCGTCTCGCCGTTTGGTATGACCGTGCCGTCGCGACGCAGGACCGCACCACGGTCGGTGTGTCGGGTCTCGACATGCCGGCGGCCGGCGGCCTGGTGACGACGGCGCTCGACGGTGCCCTGCCCGAAGCGCAGGCGCTCAAGCAGGCGATCGACGATCTGAAGGCCTATTACCTCGAAGCCGCCGCCGGCGTTCCCCGATCCCGGGTCGCCGAAGACGCGCAAGGCGTGGTTCTGGGATGAAACGAAGTTCGCCAAGGCGCTCCTGGCGCTGCAGCCCAAGCTCGCGGCGAGCGCCGACCCTCAGCACAAGATCCTGGCCAACCTGACCATGATTCCGGCGACGGAGCGGCACCGACTTGGCTAGTGCGAGCCGGGTCCGGTGATCAGGCGCGCGCCCGACTGGAAGGTGAAGTAGGACCACATCCAGTCGAGCATGACGACCAGGCGATTCCTGAAGCCGATCAGGAACGAGACGTGGATCAGGCCCCACATCAGCCAGGCAAGCGTGCCGTCGAGCTTCAGCCAGCCGAAGTCGGCGACCGCGGCGCGCCGGCCGATGGTCGCCATGGTGCCGTAGTTGCGGTAGCGGAACGGTTTGGGCGGCGGCCTGCCGGCAAGCCGGGCGCGCAGCACGCGCGCGACATAGGCTCCCTGCTGCTTGGCGACCGGTGCGAGGCCGGGCAGCGGCTTGCCATCCGGCGCCCAGCGCATGGGCGGTGTCGCCGATGACGAAGATCTCGGGATGGCCCGGCACGGTGAGATCGGGACCGACCATCACGCGGCCCACCCGGTCGCTTGTCGATCGCCAGCCACTGCGCAGCCGGCGAGGAGGCGACGCCGGCGGCCCAGACGATGGTGGCGGCCGTCGAGCCGCTCCTCGCCGATGATCACGCCCGCCTCGTCGCAATGCGATACCGGCCGGCCGAGGCGTACCTCGACATGCAGCCTCTCGAGCGAGCGGCGCGCCGCCTCGCTCAACACCGCCGGAAAGGCCGGCAGCACGCGCGGGCCGGCTTCGACCAGCACGATGCGCGCCTCGCGCGGGTTGATGGTGCGGAAGTCGCGGCGCAGCGCGACATGGGCGAGCTCGGCAATGGCGCCCGCCATCTCCACGCCGGTCGGGCCGCCGCCGATCACGACGAAGGTCAGCAGGCGTCGCCGCGCCTGCGGGTCGGTGCCCTGCTCGGCCTGCTCGAAGGCCGACAGGATGCGGCGGCGGATGCCGGTGGCGTCGTCGATCTTCTTCAGGCCGGGCGCCACGCTCTCCCAGTCGTCGTGGCCGAAATAGGCATGCCGCGCGCCGGTCGCCAGCACCAGCACGTCGTAGTCGATCGCGCGGTCGTCGAGCTGCACGGTGCGGCGTTGCCGGTCGACGCCAGATACCTTGCCCAGGATCACGCGCACGTTGTCGCGCGTCGCGCAGGATGCGCGCGGATGGGCGAGGCGATCTGCGCCGGCGACAGGCCGGCCGTCGCCACCTGGTAGAGCAGCGGCTGGAAGAGGTGGTAGTTGCGCCGGTCGATGACGGTGACGTCGGCGTCCGCGCCGGCCAGACCGTGCGCGGCGCTCAATCCGCCGAAGCCCGCGCCGACGATGACGATGCGTGGCCGGGCCATGGCGGGTTCCCCTTTCAGGCGCGGCCGAACAGGTTGAAGGCGATGAGGCGATCGATCGACAGCGCGCCCGGGCCGCGGGTCAGCACATAGGCCAGGATCGATGCCCACATCAAGTGCTCGGGCCAGTTGGCGGGATAGACCAGGAACTGGATGACCAGCGTCATGGCCAGCAGGGCGGCCGCACCCAGGCGGGCAAACAGGCCCAGCACCAGCAGGACCGGTGCGCTGAGTTCGACCGTCGTGCCCAGATAGGCCGCGATCTCGGGCGGCAGCAGGGGCAATCGGTATTCCTCGCGGAACAGGGCGATGGCGGTATCGAAGCTCTGAAGCTTGATCATGCCCGACTTGAAGAAGGTGGCGCCGACGGCAAGCCGCATGCCGAGCTCGAGCACCGACAGCGGAAAGCGTTTGGTCGCCGTCCGCAACGACTCGAGGCGGGTGACGAAGGCCGACTCGTGCAGGTCGGATGAATAGGAAGCGGTGGTCATGGCTTTGTCCTCCGATAGGGTTCGGACGCCGGCTCGGCACCGCCCGGCGCAAGATGGGGCGGGGGAACGCCGGCGGAAGTGCCGGAGCGCGGCGTCCGATGGCGTCAGCTCAGCCTGCCGCCGCTGATCTTCTCGCAGGTGCCCTTGGGCACGCTGATCCAGGAGTCGGCCTGTGCGTCCTTCTTGGACGTGCCGGCGCATGAGGAAGAGGCGGTCTGGCAGTCGTTCTTGCCGGCCTTGGCGACGCCGTAGCACTTCTCGATGGTGCCCTGCGCCTGCGCGGCGGCGCCGAGCAACAGCGCGGTGCTGAGGGCGGCGGCGATGGTGAGCGTGGTCTTCATGAGGAAACTCCTGGTCCAATGGTGTCCCTTTCGGGTGGCCGCACCATGCCGGGGTCCCGTCATTGCCTGAAATATCGACTCCCTATGGGATCCATGCGCCGACGCTATCGCGCCTCGCCGGAGCGGCGTCACCAGACCGGCAGGCGCGCCAGGAAACGCACCAGCTTGCGGGTGCGGGCGCTGAACAAAGTCTCGGTGAAATAGCTGCCGGCGGCGCGCTTGCTTGCTTCGCCCAGAGTCGGATAGGGCGGCACGAAGCTCGCCAGGGCCGAGATCTTCAGTCGCTTGGAAAGGGCCAGGCACCACGGCTGGATCAGCTCGCCGGCATGCGGCGCCACGATCGCGGCACCCAGGATGCGGCCGTGCCGGTCGGTGATCGCCTTCACCATTCCCTCCGTCTCGCGGTCGGTCTGGGCGCGGTCGTTCTCGGCGAGCTTCCAGCGCAGCACCTTGATCGTCTCGCCGTGCTTGTCGCGCGCCTCGCGCTCGCCGAGGCCGACCTGCGCCAGCTCGGGATCGGTGTAGGTCGCCCAGGGCACGATCGCGGCATCAAGCCGGGCCGGCGCGCGAAACAACGCGCCGCGAATGAACAGCGAGGCCTCGTAGCCGGCCATGTGAGTGAAGGCGTAGAGGCCGTTGCAGTCGCCGATCGCCCAGACGTTGCGGTTGGAGGTCCGCAGCGAGGCGTCGACCGTGATTCCGCGTTTGGTATGGGCGACCCCCGCCGTCTCGAGGTCGAGCCCCTCGATGATCGGCGCCCGGCCGGCGGCGACCAGCAGATGCGAGCCCTCGAGTCGCTCGGCCGCCATCGAGGATCACGGCGATGCCGGCGCCGGTCCGTTCGACCCTGGCGATCTTGACGCCAGAACGCAGATCGACGCCCTCGGCCTTGAGGCGCGCCACGACGACGGCCGAAAGCTCGGGATCGTCCTTGGCGAGGAAACCGGCGGCTTCCAGCACCGTCACCCTGGCGCCCAGCCGGCGGTGCGCCTGGGCCATTTCGAGGCCGATCGGCCCGCCGCCGATCACGACCAGATGGTCGGGCAAGGTGCGGTTGGCGAAGATCGTCTCGTTGGTGAGGTAGGGCACCTCGGCCAGGCCGGGGATCGGCGGCGCGGTCGGCCGCGAGCCGGTCGCCAGCACGATGCGGCGGCATTTGATGCGGTGCGCGCCGGCCAGGAGCTCGGTGCGGCCGACGAAGCGCGCCTCCTCCTTCAGCACCCGCACGCCGAGCTTCTCGAAGCGCTCGACCGAATCGTTGGGCGCGATGGCTGCGATCACGCTGGCCACATGATCCATGACCCGGCCGAAATCGATCCTGGGCTCGACCGGCGCGATGCCGAAGCGGGCGCCGCTGCGTTGCGCCTGGGCGGCCTTGGCGGCGGCGATCAGCGCCTTCGACGGCACGCAGCCGAAATTGAGACAGTCGCCGCCCATCTCCGCGCGTTCGACCAGCACGACGTCGAGGCCGAGCTGGACGGCGCCGGCGGCGGCGACGAGGCCGGCCGAGCCTGCCCCCACGACGCAGACGTCAGGCGTCAGGGTCTCGCTCATTTTCCCTTTGCCTCTCTCACGGCGTTGTCTTGCCGCGACGCAGGCGTGCGTAAAGCACCGGCACCAATGACAGGATGGCGAGGCCCAGCAAGGGCAGCAGGATGCGCCATTGGAAGATGACGCTGAGGTCCGGCATTTCGCCGCGATCGATCAGAAGGCCGAAGCCGGCGCCGACGCTCGAATAGACGATCGCGCCCGGAATGATGCCGATCAAGGTCGCGAGCGTGTAGGGACCCAGCCGGACGCCGAGCAGCGCCGGCACGATGTTGATCAGCCAGAAGGGAAAGACCGGGACCAGCCGCAGGAAGAGGAGGTAGCTGAAACCATCGCGGCGAAAGCCTTCCTCGAGCTTGGCAAGTGCCGCGCCGGCGCGGGCATGGAAGAGATCGTAGAACGCGGTGCGCGCCGCCAGGAACACGGCCACCGATCCCACGGTCGCGCCGATCACCGACAGCGTCGCACCCAGCCAGACGCCGAACAGGAAGCCGCCGACCGGCGTGACCAGGATGGCGATGGGCAGCGAGAAGGCCACCACCAGCGCGTAGGCCAGCACGAAGAGGAGGGCGGCGAGCACGACGTGGCCCGCGACCCAGGAGGTGAGCGCCGCATGATTGCGGCTCAGCATCTCGAAGGAGAAATAGCGCTCCAGATCGAGCAGCAGGAAGAGCGCCAGCCCGAGCAGGAGAATCGCCGCGGGAATCAGCCGGCGCCACGTTTGGGAGCTCATGTCGCCTTTCGCGTGACTCGCCATCGATATTGGCCCTCATCGTCGCCGCCTCAAAGCAAATGCGCTCACGCCGGGGTGATTGGCTCCCGGGTGATTGGCCCCTGGGAGATCGGCAGGCCGGGATCGGTGGCGGCGAAGCTCGGACGCCGGCGAAGGTTTTCCCACCACGATGCGAGCCGCGGATGCTTTTGCAGCAGGGCAGCGCCTTCGGGCGCCGCGGCGAAGTAGGCGATCATCGCCCCGAGATGGAGATCGGCAAGCGACAAGGCAGACCCCGCCAGAAAGGCCTCGGGGCCCGCCAACCCCTCGAGCGCCGTCAGCGCCTTGGCAGCGCCGGCCAGCCCTCTCTCGACCTCCGCCTCGTCGCCCGGCTGGCCGGCCGCGGGCCGGAAGACGCGATGCGAGAAGACCTGCCGCACCAGCGGCCAATAAGCGTAGGAATCGACGATGGAGATGATCTGGTCCATCCGGGCCAGGGCGTGCGGCGATGGGGGCTGAAGGGCGGGCGCGGCAAAGGCCCGGTCGACATAGCGGGTGATGGCGCCGGTCTCGTAGAGGACGAAATCGTCGTGGACCAAGGTCGGCACGCGGCCGAACGGATGCAGGGCCAGGTAGCCGGCGGGCACCTCGGGGGCGAAGGGGTTGACCTCGACCCGGTCGTAGCCCACCCCTTTCTCGGCCAGGGCGAGGCGGACGATGCGGAGATAGACGCTGTAGCGATAACCGTGCAGGACCAGGGACATAGGGGCATCCTAGCCTGTCGTTGACTCGAAGCGCCGCCACGCTTATTACCCTCGCCCACGGAATTTGCCCCCGACGCTCCGCGCGGGGGCGTTGTGTTTGAAGGAGTTGCGTGATGAAACGCACCTATCAGCCGAGCAAGCTGGTGCGCAAGCGCCGGCACGGCTTTCGATCGCGGATGGCGACGGTGGGTGGCCGCAAGGTCATCGCCAGCCGCCGCAGGTCGGGCCGCAAGCGGCTCTCGGCTTGATCCCGGCGGCCTAGCAAAATTGGCCGCGGCACGCCTCGGGCGTCTGCCGAACCGGCGAGATTTCCTGCGCATCCAGGCCGGACGACGCTGCGCTATGCCCGGTTTCGTGCTCCAGGTCGCACCGGTGCCCGCTGAGCTCGGGTCGCCGGCGATTCGGGTCGGTTTCACCGTCAGCCGCAGGGTCGGCAATGCCGTGGTCCGTAACCGGGTCCGCCGCCGGCTGCGCGAAGTGGCCCGCCTGGTGATCCCGGGGCAGGCCCGGGCCGATCTCGACTATGTCCTGGTCGGCCGTCAGGGCGCCCTCGCCCGCGACTTTGCCGCCCTGCGGCAGGAGCTTTTCGACGCCCTGAAGCGGCTAAAAGCCCTCTCCGTCGCGACGCCATGACCTGCCAACCATGGCTTGCGCCGGACCCGGCAAATCGCCAGTTTCCGGGCCGCATGATGTCTCGTCTCACCTCCGCGGCGCTGCGCGGCGCGATCCGCCTCTATCAGCTGACGCTCGCCTATTTTTTCGTCGGCGCCTGCCGCTACGACCCCTCGTGCTCGGCCTACGCCGCCGAGGCGGTGGCCCGCCATGGCGCGCTGCGCGGCAGCTGGCTGGCAGCCCATCGCCTGTGCCGTTGCGGTCCGTGGGGCGGCCGCGGCTTCGATCCCGTCCCGCCCGGCGGCGCTTCGCTTTCCTGCCAACCCGTCGAGCGCGCCTGAAGGCGCCCAGAGTTCGCCCGCAATGGACCAGAAGAATTTCATCGTCGCCATCGTGTTCTCGGTGCTGATCATCGTCGGCTGGCAGCATTTCTTTCCGGCCGCCAAGCCGCCGGTCACCAACACCGTCCAGCAGCAGACGGCCAATCCGGCCAACCCCACGGCGCCGCAAGCGTCCGGTCAGCCACTGCCCTGCGGCGCCGGAACGCCGGGAGCGACCGGCGCCGCGACGCAGGTCATGAGCCGCAAGGAGGCGCTCGATCGTTCGCCGCGCGTGACCTTCGACACGCCCGAGCTGATCGGCTCGATCGCGCTCAAGGGCGCGCGCATCGATGATGTCCAGCTCGCCAAGTATCGCGAGACCATCGATCCCAAGAGCCCTCCAGTGCCGGTGCTCTCGCCGCTGGGCAGCGAGCATCCCTACTATGCCGAGTTCGGCTGGGCGACGTCGGATACGGCGTCGGTCAAGACGCCCGGGCCCGACGCCTTGTGGACGGCCGACAAGACGACCGTCGCGCCGGGCAAGCCGGTGCGCCTCACCTGGGACAACGGCCAGGGCCTGATCTTCGCGCTCGACATCGCCATCGACGACTTCTTCATGTTCGACATCAAGCAGAGCGTCGAGAACAAGTCCGACAAGCCGGTGACCTTGTTCCCCTGGAGCCTGATCGTGCGCGTCGGCGAGCACAAGGCCGAGGGCAACTACATCCTGCACGAGGGCCCCTACGGCGTCTTCAATGGCAGCCTGAAGGAATTCAGCTACTCCGACTTCAAGGACAACAAGCAGCAGCAGAAGCTCACCACCACCGGCGGCTGGGCCGGCATCACCGACAAATACTGGATGACGATCCTGGTGCCCGACCAGAAGTCGAAGGTCGACGTCGTGATCAAGCAGACCGGCACGACCGCCGATCCCAAATACCAGCTCGACTATGTCGGCGCCGGCGTCACGATCGCGCCGGGCGCCAGCGGCGGCGTCGACGGGCGCCTGTTCGCCGGCGCCAAGATCGTGCGCGTGATCGATGCCTACGAGAAGAAGTACGGCATCGAGAAATTCGACCTCACGATCGACTGGGGCTGGTTCTGGTTCTTCACCAAGCCGCTGTTCTGGCTGCTCGAGTGGCTCTACATGCAGCTCGGCAATTTCGGCGTGTCGATCCTCGTGCTGACCGTGATCGTGAAGGCCGTGTTCTTCCCGCTGGCCAACAAGTCCTATGCGGCGATGAGCAAGATGAAGCGGCTCCAGCCGGAGATGGAGAAGCTGAAGCAGCGCTACGGCGAGGACCGCCAGCGCATGAACCAGGAGCTGATGCAGCTCTATCGCCGCGAGAAGGTGAACCCGGCGGCGGGCTGCCTGCCGATCGTGGTGCAGATCCCGGTGTTCTTCGCGCTCTACAAGGTGCTCTACACCACCATCGAGATGCGCCATCAGCCGTTCTTCGGCTGGATCAAGGATCTGAGCGCACCCGATCCGCTCACCATCCTGACCGGCTTCGGCCTGTTCCATTGGGACGTGCCGCCGATGCTGCATTTCTTCAATATCGGCGTGTGGCCCCTGATCATGGGCGTGACCATGTTCCTGCAGCAGAGGCTGAACCCGGCGCCGACCGATCCGGTCCAGGCGCGCGTGTTCCAGTTCCTGCCGATCCTGTTCACCTTCATGATGGCGCCGTTCTCGGCCGGCCTGGTGATCTACTGGGCGTGGAGCAACACGCTGTCGATCGCCCAGCAATATACGATCATGCGCCGCCACGGCGCGCCGGTCGGAAAGAAGGCCGCGGCCGCCGCCGCAGCGGTCGCCGCCGTGCGGCTGCCGGCGCCTGCCGATGGCACGGGTGGTGGCGATAGTGGTGGTGGCAGCGGCAAGAAGGGCGGCAAGGGCTCCGGCAAGAAGCGCTGATGGACGACCAGGCGCTGGAGGGGCGCACGCCCGAAGAGCTCGAGGCGGCGCGCCGCCTCTTCGCCGGTCCCTGCGAATTCATTGCCGGCGCCGCCTCGTTCGAACTCGCTGCCGGCCTTCGCGCTGCCCGAGGTGGCCTTCGCCGGCCGCTCCAACGTTGGCAAGTCGAGTCTGGTCAATGCGCTGACCGGGCGCGGCACCCTGGCCCGGGTCTCCGCCAGCCCCGGCCGCACGCGGCAGGTCAATTTCTTCGACCTCGCCGGCCGGCTCTGCCTGGTCGACCTGCCGGGCTACGGTTTTGCCGCGGTGTCGAAATCGATGAAGGAGACCTGGCAGGATCTCGCCTCCTCCTACCTGCGCGGCCGGCCCACTCTCAAGCGTGTCTGCCTGCTGATCGATTCGCGCCACGGCGTGAAGGACAGCGACCGCGAGACCATGAAGAACCTCGACCGGGCCGCCGTCTCCTACCAGCTCGTCCTCACCAAGGTCGACCGGCTCAAGGCGGCGGACATCCCGCGCGCCTTGGCGTCAGCCGAGGCCGCCGCGCGCAAGCATGGCGCCGCCCATCCCGAGGCCCTGCCGACCAGCAGCGAGACGGGCTTCGGCATTGCCGAGCTCAGGGCGGAGCTCGCGGCGGCCGCGACGGGTTGACCCGTCGCTCCAGGCGAAGCCGAGGGGCCTTGCCTGCTACAAATTCGGGGTGAAAGCGACTGACGGCGAGCGCGCCGAGTGCCACGAAAACCGCCAGGACGGCCAACTGCGTCCCGATGAGCGGCGGAGCCGTCAGACTTGGCGCCAGTGAGTGGAGGAAGGCGATCTTTCCGAAAACCTGCCAGACTCCAATGACGACATTGAGGTAGAGCGCCGTCGTGGCGCCGGTCACGTAGATCCAGCGCCACGGTCCGGCCAGCCGGTACCGATAGAGCGCCAGCAGTGTCGGCACCAGCACGATCATCGACACGGCGCCGATCACGTGACCCGGTCCAAGGCGGGTGAAGGGAAAAAGGAAGCCGGTCAGGTTGGTGGCAATCGTGCTCAGCAGGAAGAGGGCAGTGAGCCCTGCTGCCCGTCGCGAGTGGAGCATGTCCAGAACGGCGAACACGCCGCTCGCAATTCCGATCAGGCTTATGGCCACATGCACGGCGGTGAAGGTCGACAACGGCATACCGAGTAACACAACACCCCCTGCCAATTTGCTGCCGACCCCTTCGGCGTCATGCCGTAGTGACGTTCACTTCAAGATATTCGCTGTGCGCGGCCAGCGTCCCGTCTTTGGCGACATTGAACTTGTCGAGGGCGCGCCTAGGGCCGGGCTTCCAGCACCATGTTGAACGGTCCCTCGGTGGCGCGCCGCACGCGAGTGAAGCCGGCGCCGGTCAGCACATCAGTGAGTTTCGCCTCGCCTGCCTGAGCACCCAATGCTTCGCCGACTTCCTGGGCGAGGGAGGTGGGGACACAAATCATCGTCGAGGCGTTGTAGTAGAGCCGGCTGACCGGGTTGGCGACATTGTCGCCCGGCTGGTCGGCCGCGATGGGTTCGACGATCATCCAGGCGCCGTCCGGCTTCAGGAGCTTGCGCATCTGGCTGGCGCATCCGCCTGGGATCGCCCATGTCGTGCAGGCAATCGAACATGGTGATGAGATCGAAGTCGCGCTGGGCGATGTCCTTGGCCGCGGCGGTCTCGAAGCCGACCCGGTCGGCGAGGCCGTGCGCCAGGGCGTGGGCTTTCGCCTGGGCGATGGACGGGGCGTGGAAGTCGTAGCCCACGAAGCGGCTGTTGGGGAAAGCCTTGGCCATCAGCAGGGTGGAGAAACCGACGCCGCAGCCGACGTCGGCCACCTTGGCGCCCGCCTGCAGGCGCGGCAGCATGCCCTCGAGCGCCGGCAGCCAGGCCTGCGCAACCGCGTTGACGTAGCCGGGCCGGAAGAACGCCCCGACGGCGCAGAACAGGCAGCCGCTGCTGTCGCCCCAGGCGACGCCGCCGCCGTTGCGGAAGGCGGCCTCGACCTTGGGCTGGCCCTCGACCATGGCGGCGCCGAGGTCGAAGGCGCCGGCGAGATAGACCGGGCTGTCCTTGACCGCGAAGACCATCGCCTGCTCGGGGCTCAGGCTGAAACGCTCTGCCCCGCGCTCATAGGTGACGTAGCCGTTGGCAGCCTGGGCGAGCGCCCATTCCCGCACATAGCGTTCCGTCAGCCCGGTCCTGTTGGCGAGTTCGGTGGCGGTCGCGGGCCCCTTGTCATGGAGCGCGTCGAACAGGCCCAGCCGGAAGCCGATCCTCGTCGTGGGCACGCTGAAGGCCCCACCGAGGTCGCCCAGCATCTTGCCGACCAGGGCATTGAGCTTGTCATTGTCTATCGTGGCCATTGTAGCCTCCTTCAGTTGCATATGCGCCGCGACTTCGAGCCTGCTGCTCGGGTCGATTTAAAATTTGTCGGGATTAGTTTTTCAGGACAGCGAGGACCGCGGCACGCATTTTAAGCGTGAGGTTTCTGTGGTTCAGCTCGCCTGAAGCGCTGTGCGATCGCATCGCTTCGCGCCAGTGAGATCCACGCTGCGAGATTTATCCATCGCGATGGCGGCAGGGCCCAGCCGGATCCATTGCATTGGATTCTGAACTCCGACTGTGCCGGATGCCGGCCATTTTCCTTTCTCGCCTTCCATCACTCGAACTTGGAAGACCGAGGAGGATTTCAACACGGCAGATGGAAGTGAACAAATGAAAGCGGGGCGCTTGGACATGAGCCCCAGTCATGTGTGAATCAGAACGATCAGAGACCGGAAAATCGAGTGGCCCGCCTGGAAACCCAGGACGGCTTCATCCGTGCTCTTGCCCGATCCCAGGCTTCACGACGCCCTCCAAGGGCTCTTTCATCGCGTGCGTTGCGGTAGGCCGGGAGGCGCAGGCGGCGCGGGCCGGGACGGTGCCGGTAACAGCTTGTGGACGATCTCGCGCGTCCTGGCGGCTTCGGCTTCCTGGGACTTCTTGATCTCCTCCGCATCCAGAAAGCGGTCCTTGTTGAGGTCGGTCCTGAGGAATTCCCTGACCGCGTAGGCGGTCAGTTCGACCCGGTCGATCATGCCGTCGTTGTTGGTGTCGATCTCCTGGAACTTGCGCAGCACGAGCTGCTTGCGGATATCGTAGGGCAGCATGCCCTGGGCTCGCGGTCCCTCGGCCGGGCCGGCCACCACGAGGTACTCCTGCGGCTGATCTTGCCGTCGCTGTTCTTGTCGAGCTGGTCGGCGTCGCGCAGCTGCAGGTCGATCAGGTCGTTCAGCGTCATCAGGCCCTTGCGGCGCTGCGCCTCGATCTGCTGATGCTCGGCCTGCTGCCGCTGCTGAGCGCGCTGCACGATCATCCGGATCTCGGGCTCGCTGATCTTGTTGTCGCGGTCGGTGTCATACGTGTTGAACTCGGCCTGCATCGGCGCTTCGGCCTCGGCC
Source organism: uncultured Alphaproteobacteria bacterium (assembly GCA_963843185.1). Classification (GTDB taxonomy): domain Bacteria; phylum Pseudomonadota; class Alphaproteobacteria; order Reyranellales; family Reyranellaceae; genus Reyranella. The sequence goes on along the minus strand of CAWJJJ010000015.1, from coordinate 374,566 downwards.
CGATCGATGAAGCCGTTGCCGTTCGTGTCCAGGCTCTGGAACTCGGCGCGCGCCCGGCTGCGGCGCTCCTCGAGCGTCGGCCCGCCCGGGACCTCGGCGGAGAAGGGTGGCTCGGCGATCTTCAGGAACTCGTCGAGTGACAGCTTGCCGTCCTTGTTGGCGTCGAGCTCCTCGACGCACTTTCATGCGGTGCTTCAGGAAGTCGGCACGAGAGACCTCGCCTTTCTTGGCGGTGTCGATGTCGACGAACCACTGCGGCAGGGGACGGCACCGGCGGCGTGGTCGGTGCGCGAGGCGGCGGCTGCCTGCGCGAACGCCGGCCCGGAAAAGCAAGCAAGCACAGAAGAACGATTGTTCATGAATCTCGCTCACCTCGCTGCGCACTAGGCTAACCCGCAAACTCGCCACTCGTGCGCGGGCAGGCCGCCATGAGCGCGATCGCGGTTGCAGATCCGCTGCGGTACAGCGCCGGAGGCCGTCGCAGTTACGCCGCGTCGTGGAAGATGATGCCCAGCGTGAAGCGCTCACCGCTGGCGCAGGCTCGACACGCCGTGGCGCATCGCGGTGCGGTGGAAGCCGCGGGTTCCCTGCACCGGCCGTTCGTTGACGGCGAAGATCACCGCGTCGCCCTGATTCAAGCGGCACGACCTCGCCGCGCGACTGCATGCGCGGCCGCTGCTCGACCAGCATGAACTCGCCGCCCGAGAAGTCCGTGCCCGGGCTCGCTCAGCAGCACGGTCGCCTGCAGCGGGAACACCAGCTCGCCGTAGAGGTCGCGGTGCAGGCAGTTGTAGTCGCCCGGCCCGTAGCGCAGCAGCAGCGGCGTCGGCCGCTTCTGGCCGCCGGCATGGCATTGCTTCAGCCAGCCCTCCAGGGTGGGCGGGAAGCGCTTGTCTCGGCCAAGCTGCTCGTTCCAGCGGTTGGCCACGGCGGCCAGCTCGGGATAGAGCGCCTGGCGCAGCTTCTCCACCGGCTCGGGCAGCGGATAGGCGAAATACTGGTATTCGCCCTGCCCGTAGCCGTGGCGCTGCATGACGACGTGGCTGCGGAAACGGGCCTGTTCGGGCCACAGGGCGGCCAGCGCGCGGCACTCCTCGGGCCCGATCAGGCCCGGCGCCACGGTGTAGCCGCGTTCGGCCAGGGAGTCGCTGTCGAGGGTTTGAGTCATCGGGGACATCCTGCCGCGCCGCGGCCTCTTCTTCTATCCGCCGCCCGCCTGATATATGATGCCGCCTTGGCCCTCTCCCGCCCGGAGAGGGCTTTTGCCAACTCAGGGTCCAAAGAAATGGCCGAGCCGGTTCAGACCGACAAGGAGCAGAAGCGGCTCATCCGCATGGCGGAGACCATCTCCAAGGCGCTGCCCTACATGCGCCGGCACAACGACGCGACCTTCGTCGTGAAGTATGGCGGCCACGCCATGACCGACCCCAAGCTGGGCGACCTGGTGGCGCGCGACGTCGTGCTGATGAAGCAGGTCGGCATGAACCCGATCGTGGTCCATGGCGGCGGCCCGCAGATCAACAAGATGCTGGAGCGGGTCGGCATCAAGAGCACCTTCGTGAACGGCCTGCGCGTCACCGATGCCGCGACCATGGAAATCGTCGAGATGGTGCTGGCCGGCTCGATCAACAAGGCGATCGTGGCCGACATCAACGAATGCGGCGGCATCGCCGTCGGCATCTGCGGCAAGGACGGCAACCTGATCCTGGCCCGCAAGGTCACCGAGATGCGCGACCCCAAGACCGGCGAGCTCCTGAAGGTCGACCTCAAGCAGGTCGGCGAGCCGGCCAAGATCAACGTCATGGTGCTCGAGCAGCTGCGCCGCGCCGACGTCATCCCGGTGGTGGCGCCGATCGGCTTCGGCGTCGACGACGAGCTCACCTACAACATCAACGCCGACACCTCGGCCGGCGCGATCGCCGGCGCCATGCGGGCCAAGCGCCTGCTGTTCCTGACCGACGTGCCGGGCGTGCTCGACAAGAACGGCCAGCTCATCGCGGAAATGTCGGTCGAACAGGCGCGCGCCCTGATCGCCGACGGCACGATCTCCGGCGGCATGATCCCCAAGGTCGAGAACTGCATCGATGCGGTGAACTCGGGCGTCGAGGCCGCCGTCATCATGGACGGACGGGTGCCGCACGCCCTGCTGCTCGAGGTCTTCACCGAGACCGGCGTCGGCACCATGGTCAAGCGCAACTGAGCGGCCTTTGGCCGCCGCCTGAGGGCTTGAAACGCCTGATTTCATTGCATATTTAGACGACATGGCCCTCCTGCCCATCCTCACGGCGCCCGATCCGCGCCTGAAGAAGAAGTCCAAGCCGGTCGCCTCGGTCGACGCGGACGTGCGCCAGCTCATGGACGACATGCTGGAGACGATGTACGCCGCGCCCGGCATTGGCCTCGCGGCGCCGCAGGTCGGCCAGCTCAAGCCGGGTCGATCGTGCTCGACATCGACCGCGAGGAGATCAAGACCGGCCCGCTGTTCATGGCCAATCCCGAGATCGTCGAGGCCTCGGACGAGGATGTGACCTACGAGGAGGGCTGCCTCTCGGTGCCGGAGCACTATTCCGACGTCGTCGCGCCCGGCCAAGGTGCGGTGCGCTACCTCGACCGCGACGGCGCCCAACAGGAAATGGCCTGCGAGGGCCTGCTGGCGACCTGCGTGCAGCACGAGATCGACCATCTCGACGGCGTGCTGTTCATCGATCACATCTCGGCGCTCAAGCGCAACATGATCCTGCGCAAGCTGCTGAAGGCGCGGAAGGAGAAGGAGCGCGACGAGGCCGAGGGCAAGCCGGCGGCCGAGCTCGAGGCGACGGATCGCGCCCACACCCTCTAGGCGGTGGCATGGAAGTTGCGGCGTACACCCCGGCTCAACCGGGGGAGAGTGTCGTGACACCGCAGCAGATCGAACTGGTTCAATCGAGCTTCAAGAAGGTCGTGCCCATCGCCGGCACCGCGGCGGACCTGTTCTATGACCGCCTTTTCGAGATCGCACCCGAGGTGCGCTCGATGTTCCCGCAGGATCTCAGCGAGCAGAAGAAGAAGCTGATGGGCATGCTGGGCACCGCCGTCGGCAGCCTGCACAAGCTCGACACGATCCTTCCCGCCGTGCAGGACCTCGGCAAGCGCCACAAGGGCTACGGCGTGACCGCGGCGCACTACGCACCGGTCGGCGCCGCCCTGCTGTGGACCCTGGAGAAGGGGCTCGGGCCCGATTTCACCCCGGAGGTGAAGATGGCGTGGACCGAGACCTATACGGCGCTCGCCGGGGTGATGACGGCGGCTTGAAGCTCATGTTCCTCTCCCCCTGGGGGAGAGGTTAGGTGAGGGGGTCAACGCGAAGGTTGCCTCCTGCATCACCCCCTCACCCCAGCGCGAAGGTTGCTTCGCGCGACCTCTCCCCCAAGGGGGAGAGGAGCATGAAAAGGAGAGGTCTGAGTTCGTTGGACGTCTGAGATAGCTACTGCGCCGCGATCTTGCTCGCCGCCGGCGCGAAGGCCTGCTCCATCTCGCGGCGGAGCTTCACCGCCGTCAGCGTCTCGTCCATCGCCACGTCGGCGTAGGTCAGCGACTGGCCGGCCTTGATCGGCTTCAGGAGCTTTACGTTGTGGGCGAGGCCGAGCGGCAGGCTGCCCAGCCCGGTCGACTTCTCGGCCGGGAACAGCTTGCCGTAGACCGTGTAGCCGCCCTCGCCGTCCAGCATCTCGCCCTGCTTGAGGTCGCGCTTGGCGGTGGCGATCACGTCGGCATGGAAGCCGATGGCGCAGCCGGTCGGCTCCTTGCGCAGGCCGATCGAGGCCACCGACATGCCGACCTCCAGCCCGATCAGGTGCCAGCGCTTGTACATCACCGAGTAGCGGCCCGACGGGTCGGTGCAGAGCATGTACTCCTCGAAGCAGTTCTTCTGGTAGTCGGTGGCCGCCTCGAACACGACCCACACGCCCTTGCGGATCTCGTAGGGGATGGCGCGGCCGTCGCGCTCGAGCGAGCTGGCACACTCGACCTGGCCCTTGTGGTGCAGCTGGCCGCCCTCGGAGGCCGGACGCATGACGAACGGCAGGTCGTCGACGGAGCAGGGCGGGAAGGCGAGCCCATCCGGCGCCGGCGTGAGGCCGGTGGCGTTGGCCACGGCCGTGCTCTCGATGGCGGGCTTGGAGCCGTCGAGGAAGGAGTTGAACATCTTGGGGTTCAGCCCGCCGCGCTTGGCCTGCTCCTCGTTGAGGCCCCAGTACTTCCACACCGTCTCGGGCGTCGACTGCGCGTAGTGCGGCAGCCACTTGTGGCCACGGCCCGCCGCCGTCACCTCGAAGCCCGAGGTGCGCGCCCAGTCGACCAGCTCGCAGATCAGCGCCGGCTGGTCGCCATAGGCGAGGCTGTAGATCACGCCGGCCGCGGCCGCGCGCCTGGCCAGCAGCGGGCCGCAGAAGGCGTCGGCCTCGACCGTGACCATGACCACGCTCTTGCCGTGCTCGAAGGCTGCCAGCGCGTGCTCGACGGCGGCGATCGGATCGCCGGTCGATTCGACGATGATGTCGATCTCGGGATGGCTGACCAGGGCGCGCCAGTCGTCGGACAGATGGGTGTTGCCGTGACGGCGCGCCTCGGCGAACGAGCCGGCCGCGGTGACCTCGGGCTTCCAGCCCAGCCGCGCCAGGTTCTCGCGGGCGCGGGGCGGCGAGAGGTCGGCGATGCCCAGGAGATGGATGCCCGGCGTGGTCGGGATCTGCGACAGATACATCGAGCCGAACTTGCCGGCGCCGATCACGCCGATGCGCAGCGGCTTGTCTTCGGCCGCGCGCGCCAGCAGCATGCGATGGAGACTCATTGTTGTTTCCTCCCGTTGATGTCGCTATTCCGCCGCCTGCTTGCGCCGGGCGGCGCGCAGCACGGCGTCGTCCTCCCAGGCATCGACCGGCGTGAAGTCGCGATGGGCGATGTAGTCCGGCCGCTTGAAGCGGCGGATGGCGTTGGAGACGGCATTGTAGGTCACATAGATGATCTGGCGGTCCCACGGCGACATGTTGGGCGGGCTGCCGTGCACCAGGGTGCCGTGGAAGAAGATCGCCGAGCCCGGCCCGCCCTTGGGCGCCACGATGCCGCCCTGCTTGACCAGCTTGGCGATCGTGTCGTTGTCGATCACCCACAGCGGATAGGACGTCGTGGTGAGGTCGTGCTTGGCCTCGATCGCGCCCTTCTTGTGGCTCTGCGGGATGAACCACAGCGGGCCGTTGAACTCGTTCACCTCGTCGACGAACACCGCGAGGTTCATGGCGCGCGCCTCGGGCATGTCGTCGTCGGCTTTCCAGGTGCCGTAGTCCTGATGCCACTGCCAGACGTCGCCGTCGAAGGCGGCCTTTCCGTTGATCTTGAACTGGTGGATGTAGGTTCGGTCGCGCAGGAGCTGCTCGGCCGGCTCGACGAAGCGCGGATGATGGACCAGCGCCTCGAACACCGGATGGTATGTGTGCACGGCGAAGGCGGTGCGCACCACGTCGCCCGTCTTCTCGCGCACGTTCTCTTCGCGGCGCTGGGCGAAGACCTCGGGGATCGCGTTCTTCAGGATCTGCGTTTCAGCGGGCGAGAAGTAGTCGGGAAAGAACAGGTAGCCTTCGTCGTCGAAGCGCTTGAGCTGCTCGGGCGTGAGCTTCATGGCGGTTCCTCCTGCCTTGTCTTGACGCCGCTCTCAGGCCGCGCGGGAAATCACGACTTTCAGGCGTCCGGTGAGAATATCGGCCATCTGCTCGGCATGGCCGCGGCAGAGCGCTTCGGCCTCGCTCGCCTGGCCGGCCTCGAGCGCGCGCAGGATGCCTTCATGCTCGTCCCACACGCTGATGCGCAGGTCGCCCTCGCTCAGCGCGGCGGCCATGACGCGGCGCAGATGCTGCCAGTGCGGCTGGGCGGTCTCGCCGATCAGCGGATTGCCCGACGCTTCGTAGACGAAGAGATGGAAGTCGATGTCGGCCTCGATGACCGAGGGCACGTAGCCGCTCGCCACGGCCCGCCGGCCGACATCGAGCAGCAGCCGGCCGCGCTGCACGAGGTGCGGCGTGTAGTTCGCCGCGGCCAGCCGTGCCGCGGCGCCATCGAGCGCGCCGCGCACGACATAGAGGTTGCGCGCCTGCTGGACGTCGAGCGGCGCCACGCAGACGCCCTTGCGGCCGGATTCGACCAGGAACCCCTCGCGCCGCAGCAGCATCATCGCCTGCAGCACCGGCTGGCGCGACACGCCGAACCGCTGGGCGAGTTCTTCCTGGGTGATGCGGGCGCCCGATTTCAGCTCGCCGGAGCAGATGGCATCGAGGACGGCGTCGTGGACGCGTTCGCTGAGGTCGGGTTCGGGCAGGAAGGGGCGCATGGTCTGTATACAGAACACAGTGCGCGGCGAGTCAACCGTCTAGCGGGATTTCAGGCCCTTGGCGGCCAGAACCGGCTGGGCGCGGTCCGGATAGTCGGTGATCAGGCCGTCGACGCCCATGTCGATCAGCCGGGCCATCTCGGCTGGATTGTTCACGGTCCATGGCAGGACCTTCAGGCCAAGCGCCTGGGCTTCCTTGACGTTCTCCGGCCGTGACGTTGCGCCAGAAGGGCGACCACACGGCGCAGCCCGCCTGCTTGGCCAGGCGCGGGACGGAGCCGCCCTGGGCCGCGAGGTCGAGGCCGGCGAGCCAGGGCGAGGGCTGGCCGCCGGCGCGGCCGACCGTGTCGAAGGTGCCGCTCTCGATCGACAGGCAGCCGGTGGCGATCTCGGGCGCGAGGCGGCGGGCCTCGATCAGGCCGCGCCAGTCGAACGACTGGATCGTGCTGCGCCCGCCTGCCTTGCCGAGACGGATCGCCGCGACGGCCAGCTCGGCAAATCGCCCGGGATCGACCGTGAGGTCGGGCTTGGTCGGGTCGGTCTTGATCTCGATGTTGAAGCGCACGTTCGGGCCCGCCGCCGCAAAGAGCTCCGCCAGCGTGGGAAAGCGTTCGCCGTCGACCGGCTTCTGCTCGGGGAACTGCTGCGCGTACTTGGTCGCCGGATTGATCCGGCCGATGTCGTAGCGCTTGAGCTCGGCCAGGGTGAGCGAATGGATCGGCCGACCGGCGGTGATCCATTTGCCGTCGGGCCCGCGCACCAGGTCGGGATTGAGCAGCGGGTCGTGGCTGATCACCACGACATCGTCCTTGGTGATGGCGAGGTCGGTCTCGAGCGTGGTGACGCCGAGATCGACGGCGGCGCGGAAGGCCGCCAGCGTGTTCTCCGGCGCGTGGCCCCGCGTGCCGCGATGGCCCTGCAGGTCGAAGGCGGCGGCGGATACGAGGCTAGCCGCCCAGATTGCGCAGGCGAGCGATGCGGTCCGCAATGTCGGGATGGGTGGCCAGCAGCGCCGACGACCTGCTGGTGAAGGTCTGCACCGGATTGACGATGAAGAGATGCTGCGTGGCACGACTCACTCCGGGAAAAGGGGCGGCCTTGTCGGCGAGCTTGCCGAGGGCCGAGATCAGACCATTGGGATTGCGGGTGAACTGCACCGACGTGGCGTCGGCAAGGTACTCGCGCTGGCGCGACACCGCCATCTGCACGGCCTTGGCGGCAAGCGGCGCGAAGATCGCCACGACGATCAGCAGGATGATGAGCAAGCCGCCCGAGTTGCCCTTCTTGTCGCTGCTGCTGCGGCCCGATCCGCCCCACATGGTCGTGCGCAGCAGCATGTCGCAGACCAGGGCGATCAGGCCCACCGTCACGCCGACCACGACCATGTAGCGCGTGTCGAGATTGGCGAGATGGGACATCTCGTGCGCCACCACGCCCTGCAGCTCGTCGCGGGTGAGCGTGTCGAGCAGGCCGCGGGTGACGACGATGGTGCCATGCCCGACCCGGTTGCCCGTGGCGAAGGCGTTGAGCGCGTCGGTCTCCAGCACCATGACCCGGGGCATCGGCACGCCGGCGGCGATCGCCATCTCCTCGACCACGTTGTAGAGCTGCGGCGCCTGGGCCTTGTCGATTTCCTTGGCGTTCGCCATGGAGAGCACGAGCTTGTCGCCGAAGGCGAGCGAGATCGTGCTCCAGCCGACGCTGACCACGGCCATCAGCACGGCCCCGACCAGCCCCGCCTGGCTGAGCAGCGGGACCGTGTCGGAAGCCTCGCCTTCGAGGAGCCAGCCGATCACGTAGCCCACGATCGCGGCCAGCGCCGTCAGGGCGACCAGCAGCAGCATCGTGTTGCGCCGGTTGACCTTCTGGGCGGCGACGAAGTCGGTGGTGGCGGTCATGCGCCGTTCCTGCGCGGCCGACTCAGCGCAGGGCGACCTTGGGCACTTCGCGCTCGGTCTCGGGCATGTTGAAGAGCTCGATCGGCCCGAAGCCCAGCGAGGCCGCCGCCAGCACTGCCGGAAAGCTCTGGCGGCGGTTGTTATAGGCGTTGACCGAGTCGTTGTAGAACTGGCGAGCGAAGGCGATCTTGTTCTCCGTCGTCGTCAGCTCTTCCTGCAGCTGCTTGACGTTGTCGTTGGCCTTGAGCTGCGGATAGGACTCGACCAGGGCAAACAGGCCGCGCGTGGCCTGCGTCAGAGCCGCCTCGGCGACGCCGGACTGGGCGGGCCCCGACGCGGCGACGGCGTTGTTGCGCGCCTGGACCACCTTGGTGAGCGTCTCCTGCTCGTAGCCCATGGCGTCCTTCACCACCTGCACCAGGTTGGGAATGAGATCGTGGCGGCGCTTGAGCTGCACGTCGATCTGGCTCCAGGCGGTCTGCGCCTGGTTGCGGCCGCCGACCAGGCCGTTGTAGACGGCGATCGCCCACAGCGCGACCACGACCAAGATGCCGACGACGATCCAGAAACCCATGTCCGTGCCTCCCGTGCTGCTGCCTTGGCCGCGCGCATAGTTTAGTCATGATTGCGGCAACTCCGGGAGGATTAATCATGGAAACTGCCGCGCTGCTGAAGGAATTCTGCTCGGCCGTCGAACGCCGCGACGGCAAGGCCTTTGCCAGCCTGTTCACCGAGGACGGCGTCTATCACGACGTGTTCTACGGTGCTTTCAAGGGCCGTGAAAAGATCGCCGAGATGGTGGACGACTGGTTCCATCGCACGGCGCGCGACTTCCGCTGGGAGATGTTCCGGCCGGTGAGCGACGGCAGGACGCTCTACGCCTACTACACGTTCAGCTACGTCTCGACGCTACCGGAGGCCAAGGGCAAGAGGGTGGGCTTCGACGGCGTGTCGATCATGAGCCTGCGCGACGGCATGATCGCCGAGTATCGCGAGGTCGCCAACTCAAGCCTCGGCCTGCTCGAGATCGGCTTCGCGCCCGAGCGGATCGCCAAGATCCTCGCCAAGGAAGGCGCGCATCTCAAGAAGCAGCCGGAATGGCAGCGGCATCTCGCCTAGATCAGCCGTTGTAGGCGCGGCTGCCGGGATCGCGCAGCCACAGGCGCACCAGCAGGCGCTTGCGCTCGGCCTCGGGCCAGTCGCGGAACGCCGTGCGCTTGTGGCCGAGCGCGCGGTTGTCGATGAGCTGCATCTGGCCCGGCTCGAAGTGGAAGCGGGCGGCCATGCCCGGCGCGTTGAGGATCGCCTCGAAGGCCGCGAGGGCGGCGGCACCTTCGCGGATCGAGTTCCACGCCGGCCAGCTTGTGGCCGTTCTTCACCTGGAAGTGCGACAGGCGGGCGATCAGGCGGCCCTCCGCGCGTTCGAACATCGGATGGTAGGTCGTCATGACGTCGTCCGGCGCGTGCTCGCGCTGCCGGTCGAAATGGAACGGCTGGTAGAGCCGCGGCAGCAGGTCGGGATGACGCTGGCGCATCTCCTCGTGCGCGGTGGCGAAGCTCACGATGCCGCTCACCCCGCCTTCCATCGCCGTGCGCAGGCACATCAGGCCGACATAGTGCGGCGGCACGTTGTTGTAGCTGTTGTCGGTATGGAAGTTCTGCTCGGCGTTGGTGACGTCGGGGCGCACGCCGTTGCCGGGCGGCCGGCCGAGATCGCAGACGTCGTAGATCGACGTGCCGTCCCACTTCTGCGCCACCGGGCGCGCGACCAGCGAGGCGAGCAGCCACCACACGGCCCGCGCGCCGGCTCGGCGACCAGCGTTCGACCGGCAGGCGATCGACGATGGCGAAGCCCGGCCCCTCGTCGAGGCTCCGCTTCACCTCGCGCATGAAGGCGCGCGAGGCGTCGAGCGCGAAGTCCTCCGGCCGCAGCACCAGCAGCGGCAGCGGGTCGCGATCGAGCGCGGCGGCGATGCGGTCGAGTTCCCGCTCGACAGCGGCGGGAAGCGCAGGCGGCCCGCGCCGGCGGGCAGATCCTCACCGCGCCACAGCAGGCGTTGCGGCAGCGGCACGGAGAGATCTGCGACGTCGGGCATGGCTCAGTCGCGCAGCAGCTCGTTGATCGACGTCTTGGAGCGCGTGCGCTCGTCGACGGTCTTTGTGATGATCACGCAATAGGTCGAGCGGCCGATCGGCGCTGCCGCCGATGTTGCCAGGATGGACCACGGAATAAGGCGGCACTTTGCCGACATGGATCTGGCCGGTCGCGCGATCGACGATCCTGGTGGTGGCCGAGATGAAGACGCCCATCGACAGCACTGAACCGGTGCCCACGATCACGCCCTCGACGACCTCCGAGCGCGCGCCGATGAAGCAGTTGTCCTCGACGATCACCGGGTTGGCCTGCAGGGGCTCGAGCACGCCGCCGATGCCGACGCCGCCCGAGAGATGGCAGTTCTTGCCGATCTGGGCGCAGGAACCGACCGTCGCCCAGGTGTCGACCATGGTGCCGGTGTCGACGTAGGCGCCGAGATTGATGAAGGACGGCATGACCACGACGGAGGGCGCCACATAGGAGCCGCGACGGATGACCGAGCCCGGCACCGAGCGGAAGCCGGCCTTGGCGAAGCGCTTGGCGTCCCAGCCGGTGGTCTTGAGCGGCACCTTGTCGAACCACGGCGCCGAACCCAGGCCGGGGAACGATGCGCCGCCATCCATCGGCACGGAATCGTAGAGCCGGAAGGAGAGCAGCACGGCCTTCTTCAGCCACTGGTTCACGACCCATTCGTCGCCGAACTTCTCGGCGGTGCGGAAGCTGCCGTCGTCCAGGCCGGCGATCGCCGCCTCGACCGCATCGCGGACCTCGCCCTTGGTCGCGCTGCTGATGCCATCGCGCTTTTCCCACGCCGCATCGATGGCGATCTGAAGCTCCTTGCTCATAACTCCCCTTCGAAAAATCCCGCCGGACCTTAGCGTTGGGCGGCGGCGAGTTAATCTTCGGGCTATGCTGGCGCGATGGCCTTCAAGATCCCCGAATCGGTGCTGGTCGTGGTCCACACAGCCCGGCTCGACGTGCTGCTGCTGGAGCGGGCGGCGCAGCCCGGCCTGTGGCAGTCGGTGACCGGCTCGCGCGAGCCGGACGATCCCGATCTCGAGGCGACGGCGCGCCGGGAGCTGCGGGAGGAGACCGGCCTGACGCTGGGCACCCTCACCGACTGGCAGCTCACCAACCGCTACGAGATCTGGCCGCAATGGCGCGCCCGCTATGCGCCCGATGTCACGCACAATACCGAGCATGTCTTCGGCTTCCGGGTCGACAGCCCGACCGTCGCCACCCTCGATCCCGCCGAGCACACGGCCCAGCTCTGGCTGCCCTGGCAGGAGGCGATGACCAAGGTGTTTTCGCCCACAAACCGCGACGCGATCCGCCAATTGCCGCAGCGGGTTCTCGGGCATACTGGGCCGCCATGACCGAGCCTCACCGCGAAGCGTCGAAACTCGGCCAATTCAGCTGGGCGCTGTTCGACTGGGCCAACCAGCCCTTCTTCACCATCGTCACCACCTTCATCTTCGCGCCCTACTTCGCCAACGTCATGGTGGGCGATCCGGTGAAGGGCCAGGCGGCGTGGGCCTTCACGCAATCGACGTCGGGCATCCTGATCGCGCTGATGAGCCCTTTCCTCGGCGCCATGGCCGACGCCGGCGGTCCGCGCAAACCCTACATCTTCATCTTCCAGCTCCTGCTCGGGCTGGGCTGCGCCGCCTTGTGGTGGGCCTATCCCGGCCGGCCCGACCTGGTCGTGCCGATCAGCTGGGCGGTCGTGCTCGCCACCATCGGCGCCGAGATGTCGATCGTGTTCAACAACGCGCAGCTCCCCAACATCGTGCGCCCCGAGCGCATGGGCAGGCTGAGCGGCTTCGGCTGGGGGCTGGGCTATTGCGGCGGCCTGATCGCGCTGTTCGCCGTGCTGGCCGTCAGCATGCCGGCGCTGTTCGGGCTTGCCGCCAGCAACGACCATCCGCTGTTCGGGCTGGATCCGCAGACGCACGAGGTCGAGCGCCTGGTCGGCCCCGCCTCGGCGCTGTGGCTGGCGCTGTTCGTGATCCCGATGTTCCTGTTCACGCCCGACACGGCGAGCCGCCGGATCTCGCTCCTGGCGGCGGCCCGGCGGGGCGGCTGGTCGCTGCTCGACACGGTCAAGCGCCTCGGCCACTTCAGGAACGCGCTGCTCTATCTCATCGCCTTCATGCTCTACAATGACGGGCTGGCCGCCATCATCGCCTTCGGCGGCGTCTACGCCGCCGCGACCTTCGAGTGGAGCACGGTGACGCTCGGCATCTTCGGCATCATCCTGACGGTGTTCGCCATTCCCGGCGCCTTCCTGGGCGGCCGGTTCGACGACCTCATCGGCAGCAAGCGCACGGTGCAGATCGCCATCGCTGGGCGTGATCGTGGCGACGCTCGGCATCGTGGGCGTGAGCGCCGATCGCGTGCTGTTCGTCGTCCCGGCCGCCGAGCTGCTGCCGACCCGCGGCCTGTTCGGCTCGGTGCAGGAGAAAGTGTTCATGGGCTTCGCCCTGCTGCTGGGCTTCTGCATGGGCCCGATGCAGGCCGCCAGCCGGACGCTGATCGGGCGCCTCGCGCCGGAAGGCATGAGCGGCGAGTTCTTCGGCCTGTTCGCCCTCTCCGGCCGGGCGACGGCCTGGATGGCGCCGCTTGCCATCGGCATCATCACCACGGCGACGGGCTCCAACCGGCTGGGCGTGGCGTGCGTGCTGTTCTTCCTGGTGCTGGGGTTCATCCTGCTCTGGCGGGTGCGCGAGGAGCGCGCCAAAGTCTGACGGAGGGCCAAATGATCACCGCCATCGTGAACTTCAAGCTGCCGGTTGAGGTCGACGCCAGGAAGGCCGCCGACCTGTTCAAGAGCTCCGCCCCCAAGTACCGCGGCATGAAGGGCCTGGTGCGCAAGTACTACCTGTTCGACCAGCTGAGCCGGATCGGCGGCGGCGTCTATCTGTGGAAGAGCCGGGCCGACGCCGACGCGGTCTATACGCCGCAATGGAAGGCCTACATCGCCGAGCGCTATGGCGCGCCGCCGGACATCCGCTATTTCGAGACCTCGGTCGTGGTCGACAACGAGAGCGACAAGATTTTGGCCGACGCGGCCTAGTGGCCTGCTGAAGGGCCGACGGAGAGCTTGAGGCCGAGCGCGTGCATTACCTTCAAGATGGTGCCGAACTCAGGATTTCCATCGACGCTTAGCGCTTTGTATAGGCTTTCACGGGAAAGGCCGGCCTCCTTGGCGATTTCCGTCATGCCCCGCGCGCGCGCGACTTGGCCGAGCGCATAGGCGATGAAAGCCGGATCATTGGTCTCCATCGCCTCTTCCAAATAGGCGCCGATCGCTTCGTCGCTATCGAGGTGGACGGCTGAATCGAATCGGGTGGTCTTCTTGGGCATCTTCTTCCTCATAACTCGGCCGCCAGCTTCTTGGCGGTCCTGATGTCACGGCTCTGGCTGCTTTTGTCGCCGCCGCACAAAAGCACGATGAGCACTGCCCCGCGTTGCGCGTAGTAAATGCGATAGCCTGGTCCGAAATGGATACGTAGTTCGCTAATCCCTTCGCCGACCGGCCGAGCGTCGCCTGCATGACCCATCGATAAACGGTCGATACGAGCGGCGATCTTCGCCCGGCCTCGACCATCACGCAGACGGTTCATCCATTTGGCGAATTCGGCGGTCTGACGAACTTCGATCACGGTGCGAAGTCTACGTATCCTATAGGATACATTGTGGCAAGGCCTAAACCACCACCGTTTTTCCCTTAAACAGGCAAAGATCGTTCACCACGCAGCTCGGGCATTCGGGCTTGCGCGCCTTGCAGGTGTAGCGGCCGTGCAGGATCAGCCAGTGGTGGGCGTGCAGACGATATTCCTCGGGCACGCGCTTCAGTAACTTCAGCTCGACCTGGAGCGGGTTCTTGCCGGGCGCGAGGCCGGTGCGGTTGCCGACGCGGAAGATGTGGGTGTCGACGGCGATGGTGGCCTCGCCGAACGCCACGTTCATCACCACGTTGGCGGTCTTGCGCCCGACACCGGGCAGGGCCTGCAGCTCCTCATGGGTGTGCGGCACCTCGCCGCCGTGCCGCTCGATCAGGAGCTGGCTCAGCGCTGATGACGTTCTTGGCCTTCATGCGGAACAGGCCGATCGTCTTGATGTAGCCTATGAGCTTCTTCTCGCCCAGCGCCACCATCTGGGCCGGGGTCTTGATGATCTTGAAGAGCGGCGTCGTGGCCCGGTTGACGCCGATGTCGGTGGCCTGCGCCGAGAGCACGACCGACACCAGCAACTGGTAGACATTGTCGTATTCCAGCTCGGTCCTGGGCTCAGGCATCGCCTTCTTGAGGCGGGCGAAGAATTCCGGGATGACGGCTTGCTTCATCAGGGCCATATAACTTCATAGCATGACTGAAACGCCGGCCGTCCATTTCGCCACCTCGCTGGTGCCCCATCGCAGCCTGTCGCCGCAAGGCTTCAAGTGGCTGATCCGGGGCGCGATCGCGGCCAACCTGCTGATCGGCCTGCCGATGATGCTGCTCGGCGCCTGGCCGGTCGCTGGGCTTCATGGGGCTCGACGTCTGGCTGCTGTGGTTCCTGTTCAAGCGCAGTTACCTCGACGCACGGCGCAGCGAGACCCTGCTGCTGACCGACCGGGAATTGATCGTCGATCGCGTGGCGCCCGACGGCGAGCGCGAGCAGCATCGGCTCGACGCCTATTGGCTGCGGATCGAGCTCGTGGGCAAGGAGTCCGAGCGGCTGGTCCTGGTCTCGCGCGGCAATCGCGTGGTGATCGGCCGCTTTCTCGCACCCGCCGAGCGCCGGCCGGTCGCCGAGCAGCTGAAGGCGGCCCTCGCCGACATGCGCGCGCCGCGCTACGCGCACGACTGGGATTAGAGCCCCAGCACGTCCTTCATGCCGTAGAGGCCGGGCTTCTTGCCCTCGAGCCATTGCGCGGCGCGCACCGCGCCCGCGGCATAGGTCTCGCGGCTGAAGGCGCGGTGGCTGAGCTCCAGCCGTTCGCCGGCGGCGGCGAACATCACCGTGTGCACGCCCACTTCCTCGCCGCCGCGCAGGGCGGCGAAGCCGATCTCGCCGGCTGGCCGCGCGCCGGTGTGGCCGTCGCGGCTCTTGCGCCAGACCTCCTCGAGCTTGACCTGGCGGCCGGCGGCGGCGGCGCGGCCCAGCGCCAGCGCCGTGCCGGACGGCGCGTCGATCTTGTGGCGGTGGTGCATCTCCACCACTTCGATGTCGTAGCTGGGATCGAGCATCGCGGCGGTCTTCTCGACCAGGGCCAGCAGGATATTGACGCCCAGCGCCATGTTGGCCGCCCACATGATCGGCACCTTCTTCGCCGCCTCGTGGATCAGCGCGGTCTGCTCCGGATTGAGGCCGGTCGTGCCGATCACCATCGCCACGCCCTTGTCGGCGGCGATCCGGGCGTGCGCCACCGTGGCGGCCGGCACGGTGAAGTCGATCACCACCTGGGCAGCGCCGATGGCGGCGGCCGCATCGGCCATGATCTTCACGCCCTTGGCGCCCAGGCCCGCCACCTCGCCGGCATCGCGGCCGAGGGCGTTGCTGCCACTGCCTTCGATGGCGCCGGCCAGGCTGCAGCCCGCGGTGTGTTCGATTTGCCGGATGAGCATCTGGCCCATGCGCCCGGCGGCGCCGGCAATAGCGATCTTCATCTCGTTCCCCTGCGATTGGTCGCGCTAGACTACGCGAACTCGCAGGGGGTCGCACATGCTCTTCATGGTAGTCGAAAAGTTCCGCAACCAGGACGGCAAGGCCGTCTATCGCAAGCTGCGCGACGCGGGGCGCGCCCTGCCCGACGGGCTGAAATTCGTCTCGAGCTACGTCAGCGCCGATCTCGGGCGCTGCTTCCAGCTCATGGAGACCGACGACGTCACGCTCTTCCAGCGCTGGATCGCCGACTGGCAGGAGGTCGTCGAATTCGAGGTCGTGCCCGTGGTCGAGGGCAAGAGCACGCGCGAGGCGCTGGCGCCAATGCTCTAGGCCGTTGCCCTATGTCCTTGAAAACAAACGATTCCAGAAAAGCCAGGGGGCCCCACTGGTGCGCACTTATTCCTTCCAGGGATCCGCGGTCTTGGGCCAGAACGGCGTCTTGCGCTTGGTGTAGGGCAGGCGCGTGACGTCGGGATCGGCGGCGCCGGGCGAGGCGACGTAGAGGATCTCTTTCGCCAGGCCCGCGAAGCCGTTGTAGAAATGCTGCGCCGACTTCACCACGACGACGCGATAGTCGGCCGGATCGGCGCCGACGGCCCTGAAGGCGTCGGCGTGGAAGGTCTGGGTGCGCAGGGTGCAGATCGCGATGTCGACATGCTCGGATGACAGCAGCTGCCATGTCGCCCAGCGGGACCATCACCGGGCCGTAGGGCTGGCGCACGCCGCGGGCGATCTTCTTCACCGTGACGTCGAGATCGACCGGCTGGCCGCTCACCTCGCCCGACTTGCCGCCCAGCCGCATCCGGAGCCGCGCGCCCTCGCCCGCCTCCTCGGCGACGCGAAAGGCCATCGGATCCCACATCACGCCGAACAGCGCCGGGCCGATCTGGCGATCGACCAGCGCCCTCAGCACGAAGGTCGAATCGCCCGGCGCGCCCGAGCCGGGATTGTCGGCGCGGTCGGCCAGCACCAGCGGTCCCTGGTTGTGCGAGGCCGCGCGCTCCATCGCCTCGGGGATCGACAGGTACCTGGTGGCGTAGCGCTCGCGGTTGGCCCACAGCTCCTCGCCGAGCTTCTGGGCAAGCTTCTCGGCCTTGGCCGTGTCGCGGTCGGCGACGACCAGGGTGCGCGTGCCGACATCCTCGACGTCGGCGAAGGAAAAGCCGTGGCTCAGCGATACCGACAGGATGCCGTCCTTGCCCTCGAGCGATTTCATGCGCGTCACGAACTCGTTGATCGGCGGCACGGAGGTGCGGTACTGCGCGATCATGCGGCAGTCGTGGCGCGCCATCACCGGCCTCACCTTGCCGTCGACGGTGTCGGCGATGATGGCGAACAGCTCGGCAGCGCGCTCCATCGTGTCGGTGTGCGGATATTCCTTGTAGCCCACCAGCACGTCGGCGCTGTCGAGCATCAGGGCGCTCAGGTGGCAGTGCAGGTCGAACTCCGCGCCGATCGCCACCGTGGGGCCGACGACGGCGCGCACTTTGGCCAAGAGATCGCCTTCGCAGTCGTCGTAGCCGTCCGCGACCATCGCGCCGTGCACGTTGATCAGCACGGCGTCGAGCGGCAAGGCGGCCTTCACGCCGGCCAGGATCTCGTCGCGAAAGCCCTCGTATACCGAGCGGACGGTGGTGCCCGAGGGCGCGGCGAAGGTCGCCAGCCCCTCGATCACGGTCCAGCCGCGCGCCTCGGCCGCCTTGCGCCAGACATGCAATGGCGCGGTGAAGTTGGTCGGCTCGTGCTTCGTGGCGTCGCCGCGCCATACGCCGTGCTCCTCGTAGGCGCGGCGGCCGGTCGGGAAGGGCACGAACTGGTTGGTCTCGGTGCCCAGCGCCGCAATGAAAACGCGTTTGGTCAAAGTCACTCCCGATCGTCAATCCCGGTGGCGATGGCAGCCCACGACATGGTCGTCGACCATGCCCGAGGCCTGCATGAAGGCGTAGCAGATGGTCGAGCCGACGAACTTGAAGCCGGCCTTCTGCAGCGCCTTGGCCATGGCGTCGCTTTCGGGCGACCTGGCCGGCACGTCCTTGAGGCTCTTCGGCCGGTTCTTCCTGGGCTTGCCGTCGACGAAGCGCCACAGGAATTTGGCGAACGAGCCTTCGCGCTCGACCAGCGCGAGGATAGGCCTTTGCGTTGCCGACGCTGGCGTCGATCTTGCCCTTGTGGCGGATGATGCCGGGATCGGCGAGCAGCTTCGCGAGCTTGGCCGGCGTGTAGCGCGCGATCTTCGCAGGATCGAAGCCGTCATAGACCTTGCGATAGTGCTCGCGCTTGCGCAGCACCGTGATCCACGACAGGCCGGCCTGGCAGCCTTCGAGCGTCAGCAGCTCGAACAGCGCCCGGTCGTCCTTGAGCGGACGTCCCCATTCGCTGTCGTGGTATTTCTCGTAGAGGGGATCGGCCGATGCCCAGCCGCATCGCGGCTTGCCATCGGTGCCTTTTACGGTGCTTGGTCTGGTGGCCATGCGCGGACCCTACCCAAGTGCCTCATCCGACGCCACACTGCGGGTGACGGAGGAAACATCCATGGCTCAAGTTCCCGCGGACCTGAAAGTCTGCATCTTCGACGTGTTCGGCACGGTGGTCGATTGGCGCGGCAGCCTGATCGATGACCTGCCCAAGCTCGGCAGGAAATACGGCCTCGACACGGACTGGACCAGCTTCGCCGACGACTGGCGCGGCCTCTACCAGCCGCAGATGGCCCGTGTGCGCAAAGGCGAGCTGCCGTGGACCCGCATCGACGACCTGCACAAGGAAGCCTTCGAGATGCTGCTGAAGAAGCGCGGCTTGAAGCATCCCGGCGAAGAGGGTTCGTGGGAGTTCACGCATCTCTGGCACAAGCTCAGGCCGTGGCCCGACTCCGTCGAGGGCATCGGCCTGATGAAGAAGAAATATGTCGTGGCCACGCTCAGCAACGGCAACGTGGCGCTCCTGATCAACATGGCCAAAAACAGCGGCATTCCGTGGGACCACTGCTTCTCGGGCGAGACCTTCCACCACTACAAGCCCGATCCCGAATCCTATCTCGGCGTGGTCGACAGCATGTATCTCAAGCCGCACCAGGTGATGCTGGTCGCCGCCCACAACGGCGACCTGAAGGCGGCGCAGAAGTGCGGTCTCTCCACCGGCTTCGTCCACCGCCCCAAGGAACACGGCCCCAACCAGAAGACCGACCTCAAGGCCGACGGCGACTGGGACGCCGTCGGCAATTCGATCATCGAGGTGGCGAAGAAGATCGGGTCTTAATCCCGAGCGAAGCGAGGGACCTATTCATACGTCCGACAAAGACGAGGTCCCTCCACTCCGCTTCGCTCCGGTCGGGATGACGGTTAGGTACCAATCGTCGTCAAATCCTGAAACCAGTGCTGGGCCTGCACATACGACTTGGGCGACAGTGCATGCGGGTTGGCGTCGTGCGAGCCGTTCTGCAGCTTGACGATGGCGTCGCGGTCGATCGCGAGGTTGGCGGCCTTGCGCAGCCGGATGGTGGTCCACGGCGAGCCCGGCAGCGTTGAGGGATGCTAGTTCCAGATGTGCGGCGTCACATTCTGCTCGACGCGCACGCCGCCGGCCCAGAATCGAGCGGCGTGAAAATCTGGCCTTGATCATGAGGATCTCGAGAAGGGTCAGAGCGTGGGGCGGCGCAGCCGCCACGGCGTGGCACGTTCGTAGGCGGCCCCGGCCGCGAAGACGCTGGCCTCGTCGAACGGCCGGCCGGCGAGCTGGAAGCTGAGCGGGAAACCGTCGCCGCCGAAGCCGCAGCACACGGTGAGCGCGGGCTGGCCGGTGACGTTGAACGGCATGGTGAGCGAGGCCTTGTCGAGGAAGTGGAAAATCGATTGGGGCTCCTTGAAGATCTCCGGAGCACCCCAATGATTGGCGGTCATCACCAGGTCGTAGCCGCGCATGGCGGCGCGCGTGTCCAGCTGCAGCTTGCGGCGGAAGCGCACCGCGGAGAGATACTGCTCGGCTGTCAGAAAGGCGCCGAGCTGGAAGCGGCGGCGCGTGGTGTAGCCGAACTTCTCGGGCCGCTCGATCACGTCCTGGCGATGGATGGCATGTGCCTCGGCGGTGATGATGACGCGGCCGCAGATGTGATAATCCCAGATGTCGGGGAAGACGACGTCCTCGACGATCGCGCCCTGGTCGCGCAGAACGCGCACCGCCTCGTCGATGCCCTTTGCCATGTCGGGCGTGACACCCCCCTCCGAGCTTTCGTACCAGCTCCGGGCGAGCGCGATGCGCATGCCCTTGATCGGTCGGTGCGCGGCGGCGCCGTAGTCGACCTTGGGCGCTTGGGCCGAGCCTTGGTCGTTGGGATCGTAGCCGGCCAGCACGTCGAGCATCAGCGCGCTGTCCTCGACCGTCCAGGTAAGCGGTCCTGCGGTATCGAGACTGAACGAGAGGGGGAAGATGCCGCAGCGGCTGACCAGGCCGTAGGTCGGCTTGATGCCGGCGGTGCCGCAGAAGCCCGCCGGATTGCGGATCGATCCGCCGGTATCGGAGCCCATAGCGCCCATGCAGAGCGCGGCCGCGACGGCTGCGCCTGAGCCGCTCGACGAGCCGCCGGGCTGGTAGTCGGTGTTCCACGGATTGCGGGCCGCGGGGAACGGCTGGTCGGGCGTCATCGCCCCGTTGGCGAATTCGTGCGTGGCCAGCTTGCCCAGGATGACCGCGCCGCCCGCCTTCAGCCGGCGCACGGTCTCGGCATCGACGGCGGGCACATGGTCGGCACGCAGGTGCGAGTGGCCTGTCGTCAGCACGCCCTCGGTCTCGTAGATATCCTTCAGTCCAACCGGAATGCCGTGCAGCGGTCCGCGCCGAAAACCCTGGCCCAGTTCCATGTCGGCTTGACGGGCGGCGTTACGTGCCTTGTCGGCGGTGAGGGTGACGAAGCTCGCGATCTTGTGATCCACGGCATCGATTCGCGCGAGGAAGGCGTCGGTGAGCGCCGTCGAGGTAAGCTCGCCCCGCGCCAGCAGGCTGCCGGCTTCGGCGATGCTGAGAGTGGTCAGCTCGACCGTGGTGGGCTTACTCATCGGCGCGGAACACGTGCGGCGGTTCGGCGGCCCAGGCCCAACGGGTGGGGATACGCTCCATCAAGGCGAGCAATCCGACATAGCCCTTGTGAAGATGCTCGATGTCCTCCGCGGTCAGCGGCAGGCCGCTCAGCGCGGCGCGTGCACGAAATTCCTCGAGCGTTGGCGTTGGTTTCGACGATGTCATTCGGCCCTCCCGTATCCGACAACATGCAATCGACATGCCGCCACTGTCTAAGGAACGAGCCGCACTGCCTTGGCTTGGCGCTTGCATGACATTGGCCGGGCGCCTCCCTTCGGGAACGCCAAACTACGGAGCCATGAATGTTCAAGCGTCTTCGCGTTGCCGCCGTTGGCCTGGGTCTCTTCGCAGCGACTGCAATGCCTGCCTTCGCGCAGGGCACTCTGCGCATCGGCATGACAGCGGCCGACATTCCCCAGACGACGGGCCAACCCGACCAGGGTTTCGAAGGTTTCCGGTTCGCGGGCTACACGATCTACGACCCGCTGGTGAGCTGGGATCTTTCCAAGGCGGACACCATTGCCGATATCCGTCCCGGCCTGGCGACCGAGTGGGCGCCGGTTGAAGGCGAACCGACGAAATGGGTCTTCAAACTGCGTCAGGGCGTGAGGTTCCACGACGGATCGGACTTCGACGCCGACGCCGTCATCTGGAATCTCGACAAGGTATTGAACGACAAGTCTCCTCAGTTCGACCGCAAGCAGATGGCGCAGGCGCGCGCCCGTATCCCGACGCTTGTCGGCTACAAGGCGATCGACAAATACACGGTCGAACTCACGACGCGGGTGGTGAACTCGCTGTTTCCGTACGACATGTCCTACATCTTCTATTCCAGCCCCGCCCAGTGGGAGAAGGTCGGCCGGGACTGGAACAAGTTTGCGCTGCAACCCTCGGGTACCGGTCCGTTCAAGGTCGACCGTGTCGTGCCGCGTGAGCGACTGGAGCTGTCGCGCAACGCCGACTACTGGGACAAGGCACGCGTTCCCAAGCTCGACAAGGTGATCCTGTTCCCCATGCCCGAGGCGGCGACGCGCACTGCGGCACTCCTCGCCGGCCAGGTCGACTGGATCGAAGTGCCGGCGCCCGACGCCATTCCCCGCCTGAAGCAGGGCGGCATGACCATCGTCACCAACAAGTACCCGCACAACTGGGCCTACCAGCCCAGCATGGTCGAGGGCTCGCCGTGGACCGACATCCGCGTGCGCAAGGCGGCCAATCTCGCGATTGACCGTGCCGGCCTCAGCAAGTTGCTGGGTGGCCTGATGATCGAGGCCAAGGGCGTGGTCTATCCCGGCCATCCCTGGTTCGGTTCGCCCAGCTTCGACATCAAGTACGATCCCGAGGCGGCCAGGAAGCTGCTGGCCGAGGCAGGTTACAGCGCGACCAAGAAGCCCAAGATCAAGATCGCCATCTCGACCTCGGGCTCGGGCCAGATGCTGCCGCTGCCGATGAACGAGTACGTCCAGGAGAACCTGAACGCTGTCGGCTTCGACGCGCAATTCGAGGTCATGGAGTGGAATGCGCTGGTGAACTTCTCGTTCCAGGCCGTGACCGGCGACGCCGCCACCAAGGCCGGCGTCAACGCCATCAACATCAGCCGCGCCACGGTCGATCCCTACTCGGCTTTCATGCGGCTCTATCACTCCAGCTTCGTGCCGCCGGCGGGCGCCAACTGGGGCATCCTGAAGGACCCCAAGATCGACGAGATGATCAACAAGGCGCACACCACCTTCGACCGCGCCGAGCAGACCAAGGCGCTGGCGGCGGTGCACACCTACATCGTCGACCAGGCCTACTGGGTCTACATCGCCCACGACCTCAATCCGCGCGCCATGAGCCCCAAGGTAAAGGGCTTCGTGCAGGCCCAGAGCTGGTTCCAGGATCTCACGCCCGTCGAGATGAAGTGACGGCGAAAGGCGGGCGGCGATGCTGCTCTACGCGCTGAGGCGACTGATCTACCTGGTGCCGGTCGCCTTCGGCGTCTCGCTGCTTGTCTTCGCGCTGGTGCACCTGGCGCCGGGCGATCCGATCTCGGCCATCGTGCCGCCGGACGCGCCCCAGGAGGTCGTCGACAAGCTCAAGGAGTATTACGGCTTCGACAAGCCGTTGCCGGTCCAGTACCTGCGCTGGCTGGCGGTGACCTTGACCGGAGACCTCGGAACGTCGATCGGCACGGGGCGGCCGGTGGCGACCGAGGTCGCGTCGGCCTTCGGCAACACCATTATCCTGGCCATCGCCGCCACGCTGCTGGCCTTCAGCCTGGCCGTGATCCTCGGCACCGCGGCGGCTTACGCCAAGTCGCGCATCGTCGACCGGCTGGTCACCCTGATCTCGCTGGTCGGCGTCAGCGTGCCGCATTTCTGGCTGGCGATCGTGCTGGTCATCATCTTCTCGGTCGAGCTCGGCGCCCTGCCGCCGATGGGAATCGGGCCGGAGAATTCGACCGGCTGGCGTCTCGATGGTCCGCATCTCGCCCATATGGTGCTGCCGACCATCGCGCTGTCGGTGATCCCCCTCGGCGTCGTCACGCGCACCGTGCGCTCGACGATCAAGGAAACGCTCAGCATGGAGTTCGTCACCGCGTTGCAGGCCAAGGGCATGCGCGACGACCAGATCCTGCGTCATGTGCTGAAGAACGCCGCGCCGACCTGCCTCGCTGTCATGGGCCTGCAGGCGGGCAACCTGATCGGCGGCTCGATCCTGATCGAGACGGTGTTCGCCTGGCCGGGCACCGGCTTCCTGCTGAACAGCGCCATCTTTCGCCGCGACCTGCCGATCCTGCAGGGCACCACCCTGGTGCTGGCCGGCTTCTTCATGCTGCTCAACCTCACCGTGGATGTGATCCAGACCATGGTCGATCCGCGCATCAAGCGGAACTGACGATCATGACCATCCAGAGTCCTTCGCTGGAACTCGGCGCTTCCCTGGTGCAGCCGATCGCGACCTCGGGCGGGCGCGGCTACTGGCAGTCGGTGCGCCGTCGTTTGCGGCGCGATCCGGTGACGCTGATTTGTGCAGCCGTCCTCGTCCTGCTCGTCGTTTCCGCGCTGGCCGCGCCGTGGCTGGGACTGGCCGACCCCTACAAGACCTCGATGATCCGCCGACTTTATCCGCTGGGCTCACCCGGTCACCTGCTGGGCACCGACGAGCTCGGCCGCGACATGCTTTCCCGACTGATCTATGGCGGCCGCCTGTCGCTCTTCATGGGCGTGACGCCGGTGCTCTGCGCTCTGCTGATCGGCGGCTTGCTCGGCATCACCGCAGGTTTCCTGGGCGGCCGGGTCAACATGGCGATCATGCGCGTCATGGACGTGTTCTATGCCTTTCCTTCCGTCCTGCTGGCCATCTCGCTGTCGGGCGCCATGGGGGCCGGCACGGAGAACACCCTGCTGTCGCTCACCCTGGTCTTCATCCCGCCGATCTGCCGCGTCTCGGAAAGCGTGACCACCCAGGTGCGCGGCTTCGATTTCGTCGATGCCGCACGGGCAAGCGGCGCCGGGATGCTCACCATCGTGCGCGTCCATGTGCTGGGCAACGTGCTGGGTCCGATCCTGGTCTACGCCACGTCACTGATCTCCGTGGCGATCATTCTGGCGGCCGGCCTCAGCTTCCTTGGCCTGGGCGTCAAGCCGCCCGAGCCGGAATGGGGCCTGATGCTGAACACGCTGCGCCAGGCCATCTACGTCAATCCTGTGCTGGCCGCCCTGCCCGGCGTGATGATCTTCATCACCTCGATCTGCTTCAACCTCATGAGCGACGGATTGCGCGCCGCCATGGACGTGAAGGCCTGACATGGACCACGTGGTCGCCCTCGAGGATCGCGGCGGACCGGCCCAGCCGCTCCTGCTGGCCAGCGGCCTGCGCAAGCATTTCCCGGTGGGCGGCGGGTTGCTGGGGCGTGGCCGCAAGGTGGTGCGCGCCGTCGACGACCTCACGCTGTCGGTGGCCAAGGGTGAGACCCTGGGCGTGGTCGGCGAATCGGGCTGCGGCAAGTCGACGGTGGCGCGACTGCTGATCCGACTCATCCGCCCGGACAGCGGCACCATGGTGCTGGACGGCGATCCGGTCGACGAGCCGCACGGCATCACCGTGAGCGAGCTGCGCCGCCAGGTGCAGATGGTGTTCCAGGAACTCATACGCCTCGCTCAATCCCCGGCTCACCATCGCCGAGACGCTGGCCTTCGCGCCCAAGGCGCACGGCCTGCCCGCCAACGAGGCGCGCGAGCGGGTGCGCGATCTGCTGGCCAAGGTAGGTCTCGATCCCGCCAGCTACGCCGACCGCTACCCGCACGAGCTGTCGGGCGGCCAGCGCCAGCGGGTCAACATTGCGCGCGCCCTGGCACTGCGGCCGCGGCTTGTCATCCTCGACGAGGCGGTGTCGGCACTGGACAAGTCGGTCGAGGCGCAGGTCCTGAACATGCTGGTCGATCTCAAGATCGAGCTCGGCCTCACCTACCTCTTCATCAGCCACGACCTCAACGTCGTGCAGTATCTCAGCGACCGTGTGCTGGTGATGTATCTCGGCAAGATCGTCGAGCTCGGCTCGGTCGAGGCGATCTACGGCGACCCGCAGCATCCCTATACGCGGGCGCTCCTGTCGGCGCGGCCGTCGATGGATCCGCGCAAGCGCACCCACGAGGCGCCCATCCAGGGCGATCCGCCCAATCCCATCGACCCGCCGTCGGGCTGCCGCTTCCGCACGCGCTGCCCCTTCGCCGAGGATGTCTGCGCCCGGGTCGAGCCGCTGCTCGCCGACACCGGCCGGCAGGCGGTGGCCTGCCACATGCGGGTGGCCGGGTCCGGTCACTCCAAAGCAGTTCGATCGGGGGCGGTGGCCTGACATGAGCGATCTCCTGCAGGTCCGCGATCTCCACGTGACCTTCGTCACGCCCGATCGCACCGTGCATGCGGTGAACGGCGTCAGCTTCGACGTCAGGCGTGGCGAGACTCTGGGTATCCTGGGCGAGTCGGGCTCGGGCAAGAGCGTCACCCTGCGCTCGATCCTGCGGCTCCATCCCGAGCACCGCACGCGCTGGTCGGGCAGCATCAAGGTGGAGGGTGACGAGGTCCTCGACATGGGCCCGCGCGCCCTGGGCGACCTGCGCGGCCAGCGGGTCGCCATGATCTTCCAGGAGCCGGCCACGGCGTTCGACCCCGTCTTCACCATCGGCCACCAGATTGCCGAGACGGTGCAGCGCCATACCGGCAAGAGCGAGGCCGACGCCTACAAGCGTGCCCGCGAGCTTCTCGAGATGGTGCGCATCCCCTCGCCGGCGCAGCGGCTGAAGGCCTATCCGCACGAGATGTCGGGCGGCATGCGCCAGCGCGCCATGATCGCGCTGGCGCTCTCCTGCAATCCCAGCCTGCTGCTGGCCGACGAACCGACCACGGCGCTCGACGCGACTGTGCAGATCCAGGTTCTCCTGCTGATTCGCGAGCTGCAGCGCGAGTTCGACCTCGGCGTGATCTTCGTGACCCACGATATCGGCGTGGCGGTCGAGGTCTCCGACCGCATTGGCGTCATGTATGCCGGCAAGATCGTCGAGCTGGCCGGCGTCGAGCAGATGGTCGATGCGCCCCAGCATCCCTACAGCCGCGGCCTGCTCGCCTCGACGGTGCATGACGGCATGCGCGGCCAGCGGCTGGAGGCCATCCCGGGCGCGCCGCCCGACCTCGGCGAGGTGCCGACGGGCTGCAGCTTCGCGCCGCGCTGCAAGTTCGTGAGGCCCGATTGCACGGCCGCGCCGCCTAATCTGCGCCCGACCGGCGACAGCCATCTGGTGCGCTGCGTGCTGGCAGCTGAGCTCCCAGCCTAATCGCCGCCGAACATCTCCTTCACCTTGCTGAAGAAGCCCTCGGATTCGGGGCTGGTCTTGCCGGCCTTCTCGAATTCCTTGAGCAGGTCCTTCTGCTTGGCGGTGAGGTTGGTGGGCGTCTCGACGTTGATTTCGATGTACATGTCGCCGCGCTGGCTGGAGCGCACGATCGGCATGCCCTTGCCGCGCAGGCGGAACTGGTGGCCGCCCTGGGCGCCGGCCGGGATGTTGATGCGGGCCATCTTGGCGTCGAGCGTCGGCACCTCGATGTTGCCGCCCAGCGTCGCCTGCACCATCGAGATCGGCACGCGGCAATGGATGTCGGCGCCCTCGCGCTCGAACAGCTGGTGGCGGCGCACCGACAGGAACACGTAGAGATCGCCCGCCGGACCGCCGCGCGCGCCGGCCTCGCCTTCGCCGGAGAGGCGGATGCGCGTGCCATCCTCGACGCCGGCCGGGATATTGACCTTGAGCGTCTTCTCGCGACGCACGCGACCCTGGCCGGCGCAGCTGCGGCACGGCTTGTCGATCACCTGGCCGGCGCCGTGACAGGTATGGCAGGCCCGCTCGACGGTGAAGAAGCCTTGCTGGGCGCGCAGCCGGCCGCGGCCCTGGCAGGTCGGGCACTGTTGCGGCTTGGAGCCGGCCTCCGCGCCGCTGCCATGGCAGACCTCGCAGGCGACGGAGCTCGGCACGCGCACCGTGGCTTCCGTGCCGCCATAGGCCTGTTCCAGCGTGATCTCGAGATTGAAGCGCAGGTCCTGGCCGCGCGTGTCGGCGCGTCCAGCGCGGCCGCGCGCCCCGCCGGCGCCGAACATCTCCTCGAAGATGTCGCCGAACACCGAGCCGAAATCGAAGCCCTGGCCACCCTGGAAGGGGCCGCCCGGACCGCCCGGACCCATGCCGCCCTCGAAGGCCGCCGGGCCGTAGCGGTCGTAGGCCGCGCGCTTCTCGGGATCCTTCAGGATGTCGTAGGCGTGATTGATGCTCTTGAACTGCTTCTCGGAGGCGTCGTCACCCTGATTGCGATCCGGGTGATGCTTCATGGCGAGCTTGCGAAACGCCTTTTTGATGTCGTCGGCGCTCGCCGAGCGGTCGACGCCCAGCAGATCGTAATAGTCCTGCGACATACGCCCTACGCAGCCCCCACTTGCCTCTTACAGGTCGGCCTCCCGCTTGCGCGGGAGGCCGGTCTTACCTGGTTCCTGCTCCGGCTCAGCCGGAGCCCGTCTTCTTGTTCTTGTCGGTGACGTCCTCGAACTCGGCGTCGACGACCTTGTCGTCCTTCGCCTCGTTCGCGGCGCCGCCGCCCGGACCGCCTGCCGCACCCGGCCCTGCGCCGGCTTGCGCCTCGGCCTGCTGGGCCTTGTACATCGCCTCGCCGAGCTTCATCGCCGCCTGGGTAAGGTCGTTCGTCTTGGTCTTGATCGCCTCGACGTCTTCACCCGCGAGCGCCGACTTCAGCGCCTCGAGCGCACCCTCGATCGAGGCCTTCTCGGTGGGTCCCACCTTCTCGCCGTATTCCTTCAGGTTCTTGTCCGTCGAATGGGCCAGCGCCTCGCCCTGGTTGCGGGCATCGATCAGCTCGCGCTTCTTCTTGTCTTCCTCGGCATGCAGCTCGGCATCCTTCACCATCTTCTGGATGTCGGCCTCGCTCAGCCCGCCCGAAGCCTGGATGCGGATCTGCTGTTCCTTGCCGGTCGCCTTGTCCTTGGCCGAGACCTGCACGATGCCGTTGGCGTCGATGTCGAACGTGACCTCGACTTGCGGCATGCCGCGAGGTGCCGGCGGCAGGCCGACCAGGTCGAACTGACCCAGCATCTTGTTCTGCGAAGCGATCTCGCGCTCGCCCTGGAACACGCGGATGGTCACCGCGGTCTGGTTGTCGTCGGCCGTCGAGAAGGTCTGGCTCTTCTTGGTCGGGATCGTCGTGTTGCGCTCGATCAGCCGGGTGAACACGCCGCCCAGCGTCTCGATGCCGAGCGACAGCGGCGTCACGTCGAGCAGCAGGACGTCCTTGACCTCGCCCTTCAGCACGGCCGCCTGGACCGCCGCACCGACCGCGACGACTTCGTCGGGGTTGACGTTGCGGGCCGGCTCCTTGCCGAAGAACTGCTTAACGGCCTCGATGACCTTCGGCATGCGCGTCATGCCGCCGACCAGGATGACCTCGTCGATCTGGCCGGCCTGGAGGCCGGCGTCCTTGAGGGCCGCCTTGCAGGGCTCGAGCGTGCGCTGGATCAGCTCGTCGACCAGCGATTCGAGCTTGGCGCGCGACAGCTTGATCACGAGATGCTTGGGACCGCTGGCATCCGCCGTGATGAACGGCAGGTTGATCTCCGTCTCCTTGGCGTTGGAGAGCTCGATCTTGGCCTTCTCGGCCGCTTCCTTGAGGCGCTGCAGGGCGAGCTTGTCGTTGCGCAGGTCGATGCCCTGCTCCTTCTTGAACTCGTCCGCCAGGTAACTGATGACCCTGAGGTCGAAGTCCTCGCCGCCCAGGAAGGTGTCGCCGTTGGTGGCCTTCACCTCGAACACGCCGTCGCCGATCTCGAGGATCGACACGTCGAAGGTGCCGCCGCCCAGGTCATAGACCGCGATGGTGCCGCTCTTGCGCTTGTCCATGCCGTAGGCAAGGGCTGCCGCCGTCGGCTCGTTGATGATGCGCAGCACGTCGAGGCCGGCGATGCGGCCGGCGTCCTTGGTCGCCTGGCGCTGGGCATCGTTGAAGTAGGCCGGCACGGTGATGACCGCCTGCTCGACCTTCTCGCCGAGATAGGACTCGGCAGTCTCCTTCATCTTGCCGAGGATGAAAGCCGAGATCTGGCTCGGGCTGTACTGCTGGCCATTGGCTTCGACCCAGGCGTCGCCGTTGCCGGCCTTCACGATCTTGAAGGGGACCAGCGACATCTCTTTCGCGACCATCGGGTCGTCGAAGCGGCGGCCGATCAGGCGCTTGACCGAATAAAGGGTCTTCATCGGATTGGTGACGGCCTGGCGCTTGGCGGCCTGGCCGACCAGACGCTCGCCACCGTCGGTGAAGGCGACCATGGACGGCGTCGTCCGCGCGCCCTCGGAATTCTCGATAACCTTGGTGTCGCCGCCTTCCATGACCGCGACGCACGAATTGGTCGTGCCCAAGTCGATACCAATGACTTTCGCCATGACTGTTCTCTCTTCCCTAGGCAGGTCGGTCCGGCCCCAAAGGCGCCGGGGCGACCCCCGATTGTGTTACCTGCCGGAAAAACCGGGTCAGGACAGGGGCTATATAGGTCCTATAGGGCCGGCTGCAATGGATCAGACGGGCTAAAAGTGCGGAATTTGCCGCAGCCAGGGCCTTTCAGCGGAATGCAGGTCAGGAACGCCGACTCCGGGCCGGCGGGCCCTAGTTTTCGTTGTGCGGAGGCCGGACTGCCGGTCCGCCCTTGGACACCGCGACCATGGCGGCGCGCAGCAGGCGGCCCGCGATCAGGTAGCCCGGAATGAGCTCCTGCACGACGGTGCCGGCGGGTAGCGAGGGGTCCTCGACCTCCATCACGGCCTGATGGAACTCGGCGTTGAACGGCTTGCCCAGCGCTTCCACGCGAGTGACGCCGTGCCGCTCCAGGACCGACTGCAACTCGCGCTCGGTGGCCTGCACGCCCACGATCACGTTGCGCAGCGCGGGATCCATCTCTTCCTCGCCAGGCAGCGCCGAGAGCGCACGGCCGAGATTGTCGGCGACCGAAAGCACGTCCTTGGCGAAGCGCTCGACGCCGAACTTGCGCTCGCGCTCGACGTCCTGCTGGGCCCGGCGGCGCACGTTCTGGGCCTCGGCCAGAGCGCGCAAGAGCTTGTCCTGCAGATCGGCCTTCTCGGCCTGCAGCTGCTGCAGTTCCGCCAGAGCCTTCCGGCTTGGACGGAATATCGAGATTGGCGTCGGGCGTCTCGACCGGCATCTCGTCCGGGGCGCCGCCCGCGGTTCGATCGCTGGCCATACGTTATCCCTAGTCTCAGTGGTTTCTTTCGGCGGCCTTCACTTAGGGACGACAGTGCCTCCGGTCAACCACCTCCGGGTGCCCGTCTTTAGACCGCCTCCAGCGGCGCGTGCAGCCTGGTGCCGCGAACGATGATGCCACCGCGGTCGCCCACCGTGACCGTGCCGTAGCGCTGGGCGAAGATTTCGGGCAACGGCCGCGCGTGCGAGGCCGCGAGCCACAGGCGCAGCAGATGGCGCCGCCGCTCGGGCTCGGCCCAGTCCACGAATCCGGTGCGGTCGTGCAGCATGGTGTGGTTGTGCACGAGCTGCACGTCGCCCGGCTTGAACTCCATGAACATGTGCAGCGCGGGATCGTTGGCCAGCGAATCGAACAGGTCGAGCGCCTCGACATGGGCGGCCGAGAGCCGCGGCGCCTCGGCGAAGCGCTGGGCGGAGTCGATGTATTGACGCTGATAGATCGCCGAGAGAAAGCCCTTGTGCCAGTTGAAAACCGGAATCTCGAAATAAGGCTTCTTGCCCTCCGGCACTTCACCGCGCCGGTCAGTGGCCAGCGGCTGGAACAAGAGCTTCAGGAGATCGGGCCGGCGGCGGCGCATTTCGTTGAAGATCGTGGTCGAACTCACCAGCGCCGACAGGCCGCCGGATTGCGCCGTCTTCAGGCACAAGAGCCCGACGATGTCGCAGGAATCCGTGTGATAGGTCTGACGTTCATTCGTCTGGTAGATGCGCACATTGGGATCGGCGACGTCGAGGCCGAGGTCCTGAACGTGACCCAGCACGTGGCCCTTGCCGTTCTGCGAACGCGCGCTGCCGAGATGAGCGCCCAGCCCGAAGAACGCCGTCGCCGCCTCGCGCATCGACCAGCGCTCGACCGGCAGGCCGCGCATCAGGAGAAAGCCGCGACCGGCCAACACTTCGTCCTGCACGCGTGCCTTCAGCCTGGGTCCGAGGGTCGGCAGCGGGAAATCGCGCGCCGCGATCGTCGCGATGTCGGTTTGCCGGGCGGCCAGCGCCCGGGTCGCGCCCTCGACCTCGGCGATCTCGGCCGGGCCGAGGGGCATCAGCCATTCGTCGCGCCGGGACATGTCGGGGCCGTACCAGGCGGCGGCGCCGGTCTGCTCGGGCGGGAGGTCGAACGACATCACGCTTCCCAGGGAAAGCGCGGGGCGAAGAGGTCGACGTCGCTGCTGGAGAGCCGGAAGCTCTCGGTGGCATTGACCAGCGCTGCCCGGATGCCGGGCTCCAGGGCACTGTGGCCGGCATCGGGCACCACGACATAGCGCGCCTCGGGCCAGGCCCGTGCCAGCGCGTCGGCGGTCACCGGCGGGCAGACGATGTCGTAGCGACCCTGCACGATGGTGCAGGCCAGAGTGCGGATGCGGTCGAGGTCGGCCCACGGCCAGCCCTCGGGCACGAACGTGCCGTGGGCGAAGTAGTGCGCCTCGATGCGCGACAGGGCGAGCGCGAAGCCGCCATGGTCCGATTCGAAGGGCGCGCGCGCCGTCGGGTAGAGGGTCGAGCAGGCCGCCTCATAGCGGCTCCACGCCCGCGCTGCCGGACGATGCTGGTCGGGATTGCGGTCGGTCAGGCGGCGATAGTAGTTGCCTAAAAGGTCGCCGCGCTCGTTCTCCGGCAAGTGCTCGACGAAGTCGCGCCACGCCTCGGGGAAGACGGCGCGCATGCCGTGGAGGAACCATTCGATCTCCGAGCGGGCGCCGAGGAAGATGCCGCGCAGGATGAAGCCCGTGACGCGATCGGGGAAACGCAATCCGTAGGCCAGAGCGAGCGTGCTGCCCCAAGAGCCGCCGAACAGCAGCCACTGTGCGATGCCGAGATGGGCCCTGAGCTTCTCCATATCGGCGACGAGATGTCCGGTGGTGTTGTCGTGCAGCTCGCCGAGCGGCATCGAGCGGCCGCAGCCGCGCTGGTCGAACACCACGATGCGGTAGAACTGCGGGTCGAAGAAGCGGCGATGCACCGGCGCAGAGCCCGCCCCCGGGCCGCCATGCAGGAACACCACAGGCACGCCGTCGGGATTGCCGCTCTGCTCCCAATAGATCGTATGCCGGCTATCGACGGCCAGCATGCCGCTGGCGTACGGCGAGATCTCCGGAAAGAGGTCGGAACGAAGAGGGGTCTCTGAACGCGGCATGCGGGTATCCAATGGCATCACTGCCATAGAGATGGTTTTGGTTCCAGCCTCGTGGCGATTGCGGCCGGCTTGGCCCTGCGTCTAAGGTCGAGCCGCGCCCAGGAGGGTTAGTGGTTTTCCGCCGTTTTTTGGCACTTCTCGCGCTTCTTGTCGGCGCCGGCGCCTGCACGCTGCAGAGCAATCCGCCGCAGACGACGGCGGCCGCCGGCCATGCGGCCACCCGCGCCGGCGTCCCGGTCCTGTCGCGCGAGATCGAGCGGGATGTCGGCACGGCCTATCCCGATCCGGCGCTGCAGGCCTATGTCGACCGAGTTGGACAGAAGCTCATCAGCCAGTCGAACGTCGCCGGCAATTACCGCTTCGTCGTGCTCGACCTGCCGATTGCCAACGCCCATGCCGTGACCGGCTACGTGTTCGTGACCCGCGGGCTTCTCGCCCTGCTCGACGACGAGGCCGAGCTCGCCGCCGCGCTCGGCCACGAGGTGGGCCACCTCGTGCAGCGTCATGCCGCCCAGCGCGCCCGCGCCCGCCAGGGAGCGCTTGATGCCGCGGTCGAGGCGGCGACGGCGACCGGTTCGATCACGGTCGGCCGCTCCGTGGCGCGCGACGGCCTGCTGGCGCTCAGGCGTTATTCGCGCGATCAGGAACTCGAAGCCGACAAGGTCGGCCTCTCCTTCCTGGTGCGTGCTGGCTATCGCGGCGACGCCATGGCGAACCTGATCGAGAAGCTGCGCCGTCAGGGCCAGTTCGAGCTGCAGCTCATGGGCGAAGCCCCTGATTCGGTCGACCGGCGCAGCGCGACCTCGACGCACCCTGCTCCGCTCGAGCGGGAGGCCGCCCTGCGAGGCATTGCCGAAGCCACGGCGCCGGGAGAAGCCGGCCACACGGTCTATCTCACGGCGATCGACGGCATGTCGGTCGACGATGCGCCCCAGGAAGGTTTTGTCCGCGGCAACAAGTTCCTGCATCCGGTGCTGAAGCTGGGTTTCGAGGCGCCGCACGACTTCCGCCTGTTCAATGACCAGGACGGCGTGCTGGGCGTCGGCCGTGACCACTCGCTGCTGTTCTTCTCCTGCACCAACGAGCAGATGCCCGGCAGCCTCACCGAGTGGATGCGCAACAAGCTGAAGCCGACTCCGACCGACATTCAGGCGACCGAAATCGGCGGCGCTGAGGCGGCGATCGGCGCAAGGCCACGCGGCTCCGATACGGGACTCGGCCAGGTTCGCTACGTGATGGTGCGGCACGGCGATAAGATCTGCTATTTCAACCTTTTGAGCGAGGGACCCGACCGCGACCGGCGGATCGACGTTCTGGTCAACGCCGCGCGCAGCTTCCGCACGCTGTCGACTGCCGAAGCAGCATCCCTCCGCCCCTATCGGCTGCGTGTCGTTCCGCCCGCCGGCAGCACTGCGGCCGGGCTCGCCGCGCGCCTGCCCTATGACGACTTCAGAATGGAACGGCTGCTCATTCTGAACGGCGTCGACAGCCCGGCCGACCTCACTCGCCGACCGCTCGTCAAGACCGTTGTCCCCTAGGTCCTGTTGACAGTCATCGGAGCCACAGAGCGATAGCGGCGAGAGTGATGATGGCGAGGAAGTTCCTGGCAGTCTTCTCGTATCGGGTTGCCCCCCGACGGAAGTGCTTGAGCTTGTTGAAGCAGCATTCAACCAGATGCCTTTCCTTGTAGATGGTCTCGTCGAGAGGCAATTTTTGGGCCCGCGAGCGATGGGAAGGGATGACGGGCTGGGCGTCGATGGCAGCGCGGAAGTGATCGGCGTCGAAGGCGGTATCGCCAAGAACCCATTGCGCCGGCAGGCCGTCGATCAGTGCCTTGGCGTCGTTGCGCTGGCCTGGCGTTAGGATGAGGCGTACCGGCAGGCCGAGCCCGCGTACAGCGAGGTGGATCTTGCTGGTCAGGCCACCGCGACTGCGTCCGATCGCCTGATCCCGAGGCCCCCCCTTTTGCGCCAGCCGCATGCTGGTGAGCCCGCACGATGGTCGAATCCACGATCAGGTATTCGAAGTCCGGATCGTCCGACAGCGCGGCGAAGATGCGCTGCCAGACACCGCCTTCACTCCACCGGTTGAAGCGGACGAAGACGCTGTTCCACTTGCCAAAGGTCTCCAGTAGATCGCGCCACGGCGAGCCGGTGCGGGCGATCCACAGCACCGCTTCGACGAACATTCTGTTGTTGGCCCCCGTCCCGCCGGGGTCCCCGGCCTTGCCAACACACAGCTTCTCGATCCGCTTCCACTGCTGCCCGCTTAGAACCAGCCGTACTTTCTGCGCCAAGACTGCTCCTCCGAATCTGCAGTCTTGAATCACAAGTCGAGCTCAGCTGTGATTCCCCTGACTGTCAACGGACCCTAGAGCGTGATGGGATGATGTCTGCCGTAGTTTGCGTGAGCGAAGGAGTTTGCGCATTCGTGAGGTGAGACGTCTGGCAAGATTCGAGTGATGGCGTGCTAGATGGCGTCGGGTGTTCTTCTGGCGGCTTTTCGCAGCCAGTGCTTGAGTTTGGCGAAGAACATCTCGATGGGGTTCAGATCGGGCGAGTATTTGGGCAAGAAGAAGAGCTTTGCGCCGACGGCGCGAAGTGCGCGCCGTACGGCTTTGCCCTTGTGCGAACCCAGATTGTCCATGACGAGATGTCGCCCGGCTGGAGGGTCGGGGCGAGGACCTGGTCGATGTAGGTCAGGAGGCTGTGGCCGTTGATTGGGCCGTCGATGAGCCATGGTGCGGTGAAGCGGTCATGCCGCAGAGCGGCGAGGGAGGGGACGATGGGGCACCATGGCCGCGAGGCGCTGGCCGCGGGGCGCCCACCCGAACAACGGCGCCATATTGGTCTTGGTCCAGGTCTCGTCGATGAACACCAACCGGGCGGGATCGATGCGGCCCTGATAGGCTTTCCACTGGGCGCGGCGCCAGGCGACGTCGGGCTGATCACGCTCGCTGGCGATCAGCGTCTTTTTTTATGACTGAGCCCCTCGGCGTGCACGAACGTCCACATGGTATGATAGTCGACCTGCAGCCCTCGATCGCCCAGCTCGGCGACCAGGCTGCGCAGGGTGAAGTCGCCGGCCCGGCATCGCCGCACCAACCAATCACGATACTCACCGGCAATCTTCTTCGGCCGCTGCCCACCCATCGGCAGGGCCGCCACGCTGCCGGTCTCCCGGAACCGCCGGACCCAGTCGATCGCCGTCTTGATGCCGACGCCAAAGCGCGCCGCCGCCTGTCGCCGAGACAAGCCCTCCCGCTCGACCGCCTCAACCACCCGCTCGCGAAGATCCGAGGAATAGGGTCCTGCCATCGATGCTGGCCTCCTACCCAGCCAGCATCTTGAATCAGAAGATGACCTCCTTGGGAATCCCAAACCGACTTAGATTTAACTCATCACGCTCTAGGAGGCTGTTGCAGAAGTGTGTCGGCGAGCGATGAAGGGGATGTCGTCCCCGTTGTGCAGGCAGATCTCGCCTTCGAGAGAGCCGTCTTGCTGCAGCTCGGCCCAGCCGTTGCCGCCGGCAGGGTCCATTTCGTCGTTTCCCTCCCAGCTGAACTCGACGGCATCGCCTTCGCCGGTACCGTAGATGGAGCCAGTGAGGCAATCGAAGGCGAACTCGCCGCCGTCTTTATCGAGCAGAATGTAGGCTCCAGCCACGGCCATGTCGTAGCCCGGCGTCTCGACGACGTCCCATCTGCCCCGAACGCTCACGTCGCCCCTGCCAGGAGCTTTGGTAACCGGATCAGGTTGTAAGCCGCCAGGGCCAGGGTGAAGGTCGCATCGACACGGTTGCGCCCGCACACCTTGACCCCGCATCGCCCGATACTCCACAGCGGCAGTTACGCTATGGAATCAACATCCACGCCATCTGGCCAGGTTCTTCAGCGGACTGCGACTGAATGGCGTCTGACATTTGAATCCCGCTGTGATTCCCACCGGCTGGGGCGTATGCGAGTCTGTCGCATGCGAACTGGAATTTCCATCACTCTCAAGCCGACTGGCCGGCGTCGCCTCGAGGCGCTGGCAGGGCACCGCAACGCCGCCCACAAGCACGTATGGCGGGCAGAGATCGTGCTGCTGAGTGCAGACGGTGTTGGCACCAATGAGATCATGCGCCGGACCGGCAAGTCCAAGACCTGCGTCTGGCGCTGGCAGGAACGCTTCATGCAGGAAGGCCACGACGGGCTGCTGCGCGACAAGACGCGGCCGTCGCGCATCCCACCCCTGGGACCGGATGCCGCCGAGCGCGTCGTCGCGCTCAGCCAGACCGAGCCTGCCGCCGAAGCGACCCACTGGACCGCTGCCATGATGGCGAAGGCCGTCGACATCAGCGCCAGTTCCGTCCACCGCATCTGGCGCGCGCACCGCCTTCAGCCGCACCGGGTCAAGCAGTTCAAGCTCTCCACTGATCCGCGGTTCGTCGCCAAGCTGCGCGACATCGTCAGTCTCTACGTCGATCCACTCGCGCATGCCGTCGTCCTCTCCGTCGACGAGAAGAGCCAGATCCAGGCACTCGACCGCACTCAACCGGGCTTGCCCATGAAGCCGGGCCGCGCCGGGACGATGACCCACGACTACAAGCGTCACGGCACGACGACGCTGTTTGCTGCCCTCAACGTCCTCGACGGCACTGCCATCGGTCGTAACATGCAACGCCATCGACACCAGGAGTTCATCCGCTTCCTCAATACCGTCGAGGCCAGCGTGTCGACCCGAACGGCGATCCACGCCATTGTCGACAACTACGCCACCCACAAGCATCCCAAGGTGCGCCAATGGCTGGCCCGCCATCCCCGCTGGACCTTCCACTTCACGTCAACCTCGGCGTCATGGCTCAACGCCGTCGACGGCTTCTTCGCAAAGCTCTCACGTCGGCGTCTCAAACGCGGCGTCTTCCGCTCCCTCCCCGATCTTCAGGCCGCCATCAATCGCTTCGTCTCCGAGACCAACAATGATCCAAATCTCTTCATCTGGACCGCCGACCCAAACAAGATCATCGCCACTGTCCGGCGCGGGCACCAAGTGTTAGATTCATTCCACTAGCAAGACCGTCGCTAGCGAGGAGGCACACATCGAACGCGGTTTGCTTGCGTCGCTCAGCCCCAACGAGGAAACAACCCTGCGCCGCGTCACGCTCGGTATCTCCACGGCAAAGGATCTGCCGGTGCGCGATATCGCCTATCTGATCGGGCATTCCCTGGTCGAAGACAAGGATGGCGGCTTGGCTCTCACCGACTGGGACGGCGACGCTATCGGGCGCTGCCCAGGGCGGCCGGCATGGCGGACGTGACCAACATCAATGACTTCGCCGCCATCCTACAGCGCCAGATTCGCGAAGTCCGTACGGACCGCCAACAGCGACGGACTTTGCGTCGCGCCGACATGGGCTTCTTTCTAGAGGCCGATGAGTGGGGCTTCATCGCCATGGACCGAGTTTTTCGAGCGGCCGCTTCACCTTGGCGATCGATGCCAGCGCCTCGGCAATGACCGACCTCGTCAGGCCGCAGCTCGTTGTAGCGGCCGCCCGCGGGGTAGGCGAGGTCGGCGCTGGCGCGAATGCGGCGATGGCCGGTGCCGGCCGGAAGACATCGGCGTCGGGGGTCTTCTCGACGAGCGAACGCAGGTTCATCATCTCAGTGGTCATCGGTGGTTCCTAGGTTGCTGCTTGGAGCTCTCAACCCGACCCTAAACCGGAAATCGTCGATGACCGCCGCAAGCCCGCTCCCTCGCTCCGGCGCTAGCAGGGAGCGCGCTCGCTCACGGCCTTGCTCCGACCAGCTACACCACCACCAGGGGCACAACCGACGGAACGGGCGGCACGATCTTGTCGGCATGCTGCGCCAGTTGCCAACGATTGGTCTCAGAGGATGGGGAGTGAAGCGCCGACACTCAGGCTGTCGGCAGACGTGTCGCGGCCGACGGGCGGGAGGTCACAAGATGGCGAGGCGAACCAGGTCGCATATCGGCCCCCTGATCGCGGTCAGCGGCCTGACACTGCTGCTGTGCCTGGGCGTAGTCGCGCTCTATGTCGGATGGGTTCCTTCGCCGGCAATGCCGGCTTCAGCCTGACCGGCACCGGCTATGTCGCGATGGCGATCGGCCTGCTCGCGGTACTTGTCCTGGGCGTGGGTCTTGCGCTCCTGATCCTGCGCGGCAAGTGACAGGAGTGATAGGCGGTCAGTCTGCGCCGAGTGCCGCAATGGTCTGTGCGACACTCCTGCGAACCCGGGATTGCGAATTGGAAGCGCGCGCGGATTCCGCCGGGCGTCTGCCTGCCCTGGGAGCTGGCGAAGTGACAAAGTGCAAGCCGACCACGGTACGGCCGACTTGGGAGTTGTTTGGGGCGGACTAGAAAGTCGCCCACCGGGTCGGCGCGAGCAGGGGCAGCAAGACGGCAGGCAGACATAACATTGACGCCTGCCGTTGCCGCACTGCAGCCGCTATGTTTGGAGGTGTCTCGCTTGTCCGGCGTCAGGGTCAGTGATACAGAATTGGCGTCTTGAGGAAGAGAGGATTTCGGGCTCATCGTCACCGTGAGGGGAACGATATGAGACAGGAATCCGCTACGCGCAGCTCACCGTCGGAACGGCTTGTTAGGAACATCCGCTGGGCAACCCGCAAGCAGTATTCGGCCGAAGAGAAGATCCGGATTGTCCTGGACGGGCTGCGCGGCGAGTTCGAGCTGTGCCGGAGATCGCCGAGGGGCTTTATTACAGTTGGTCGAAGGAGTTCCTCGAGGCCGGCAAACGTCGTCTGGCGGGCGACACGGCGCGGGCGGCGACGAGCAGCGAGGTGACGGACCTCCGGCGTGAGGCGCGGACGCTGAAGGAGGTTGTCGCCGAGCAGGCTCTGGAACTGCGTCTGCTCAAAAAAAGCATGATCGCGGATGGGGGAGACGGGGAAGGAGATACCCCCGGTTCCGAGAAGCTGGAGATTATCCGCCTGGTCGAGCAATCGCACCTGCCGGTCAGACGGACGCTGGCCAAGCTCGGCATCTTGCCGATGACGTTTTACCGATGGTATGGCCGCTTGCAGGCAGGCGGGCCGGAGGCGCTGGAAGACAAGCCGTTGCGGCCCAGGCGGGTGTGGAACCGGATCCCGGAGGACGTTCGGGAGCAGATCGTCGAACTGGCACTGGACGAGCCGGAGCTGTCGCCGCGGGAGGTGGCGACGCGCCTCACCGATGTGAAAGAATACTTTGTGTCGGAGGCATCGGTTTATCGGCTGCTCAAGGCGCACGACCTGATCACGAGCCCGGCCTTCATCGTCGTGAAAGCTGCTGACGAGTTCAAGGACAAGACGACGGCGCCGAACCAGCTGTGGCAAACCGACTTCACCTATCTCAAGGTGATCGGCTGGAGCTGGTTCTACCTGTCGACCATCCTCGACGACTTCTCGCGTTACATCATCGCCTGGAAGCTGTGCACGACGATGAAAGCCGAGGATGTGACGGACACACGGGAACTCGCGTTCAGTGCATCAGGCTGCGAGAACGCCCAGGTCGCACATCGGCCACGGCTGTTGAGCGACAACGGGGCCAGTTACATCGCCTGCGATCTGGCGCAATGGCTCGGCGACCGCGGCATCAGGCACATTCGTGGCGCTCCCTTCCATCCCCAGACCCAGGGCAAGATCGAGCGCTGGCACCAGACGCTGAAGAACCACATCCTGCTCGAAAACTACTATCTGCCCGGCGATCTCGAGGCCCAGATCGATGCCTTCGTCGATCACTGCAACCACCGGCGTTACCACGAGGCCATCGGCAACCTGACACCGGCCGATGTCTACTTCGGCCGTGGCAACACTATCCTGCTGGAACGAGAAAGGATCAAACGACAGACCATCCAGAACTGACACTTGAACCACCGTGCAATCGCCGCCTAACATCAATCAACAGATGCGCCGCCAGATCCTCTTTTCCATATAGACCAGTCCTGACTCTGTTTATCTAACGACGGACACCTCGGTCAGGGCCGGATGGACAACCATGGACTGCAGCAACAACATTTGGGGCGCGCGTGTGGGATGAAGTGGGATGCTCTGACGGTGGCACGGCGCGGCACGCCCGAGAGCGCCGGTAGCGCCATTGCATGCTGCGTCCGCTGAGTTTCCCAAATGGCCTCCTGCGGTTGCGTCGTGTGGCTTTCTAGCCACACTGGAGTTGAGGTCGCAATCAGCAAGAGGAAACCTTAAAGCCAATTGCTCTCACAGCGTGTAAACTGCAAGATAAGGTGTATGCCTCACGGAGGGTTCGCAGATGAAAAAGGCTCTGTGCGTTGCGGGAGCGCTGGTGTTGCTGCCTTCGATAGGCCAAGCGCAGGAATTTGCGCCGCTTACTGGCTTCTATATTGGAGCCGGCGCCGGCGGCGTGTGGTACCTCACGAGCACGACAAGCGTTGGCGGATCGTTTTCCAGCACGACGGGTTTGTTGGCCGACGTTGTTGCAGGCTATGACTTCGTCGGCCCCCGCGTCGAACTTGAAGTCGGTTTCGGCTTCATTCCGTTCACGGCGAATCTGGCTGGAACCGCGGCGCAATCGAACTTCAGCGGTATTGCCCATCAGCTACACGTGATGGGCAAAGTACTCTACGACTTCATTCCGGCGTCGACGATCACACCTTATATCGGGGCGGGCGCGGGCATCGCCTTCGTTGACAGCAACGCCTTCCTTGGCAACACGGTGTTCGCCTATGAGGGCATCGTCGGCCTAGGCTACAACATCGACAGCCAGTGGCGCGTCGCCCTCGAAGGCCGCTACGTGGGCACGACGAACGCGAACGTGGTCATCAACAGCGTTAACGTGGCGGTCAATAATTCCAACATCGTTGCAATGCTGTACGGGCAGTACAAGTTCGCTCCGCCGGCAGTCGCGGCGCCGCCACCCTCGCCGCAAGCCGCCGCGCCGCCATCCTTCATGGTGTTCTTCGACTGGGACAGCTCAAGCTTGTCTGAGGCCTCGCTGAATGTCGTGCGTCAGGCGTCGAGCGCGTTCAAGAGCAAGGGCAGCGCCCGCATCAGGGCGACCGGCCACACCGATACGTCAGGTCCCGAGTCCTACAACATGGCTCTGTCGCTGCGTCGTGCGAATGCGGTCAAGGACGCGTTGGTCCGCGACGGCGTGCCGGCTGCCGCGATCACGGTCATCGGTCGCGGCGAATTGGGTCTGCTGGTCAAGACCGCCGACGGCGTTCGCGAGCCGCAGAACCGTCGCGTCGAGATCGTCATCGACTAGTGTCTGTTTGGATTCATCTTGAAGCTATCACGGCGGCGGCGATGTGGATCATGGCGGCGAAGCTCTGATCTGTTTTATCGGCTCGCATGGCGATGCGTTTGAATTCCTTGAGCTTTCCGAAGAAGTTTTCGATCAGATGGCGCCACTTGTACATCTCCTCATCCATCCTGCGCGACGAAGTTCGGCGCGGGTGCTGGGAGATGACGACCTTTGCGCCGCGCGCGTCGAGATCGGCGATAATCGCATTGGAGTCGAATGCCGTGTCGGCGATCAGAGCATCGAACTCGATGCCGTCGAGCAGCGGCGGAACACCGACTGTATCGAACCGCTGTCCCGGCAGGAGCACAAAGCGCACGAGGTTGCCCAGCGCATCGGTGAGGGCCAGGATTTTAGTCGTCATACCGCCCTTGGAGCGGCCGATCGCTTGGCTCGAAGTCCGCCTTTTGCGCCTTGTCCATGGCGATGGACCTTGACGATGGTGGCATCAACCATGGCGTATTCCATGTCCGGGTCATCCGGCATCGAACAGCCGTTTGAACACGCCGGCGTTGGCCCAATCGCGGAAACGCGTGAAGGTGCTGTTCCAGTGGCCAAATGACGGCGGCAGGTCGCGCCAGGGACTGCCCGTACGGACAATCCAAAGCACCGCCTCGACAAACAGCCGGTTGTCCTTGCCTCTGCGCCCGGGATCGCCCGGTTTACCAAGGCACAGCGGCTCCATCCTCGCCCATTGGGTGTCGCTCAATACAAGTCGGTCCATCCCTAGCTTGAATCACAACAAACCAACTTTGGAAATCCTGATTCCCAACAGACCCTAGAGCAGATTCCGATTAGGTTGACTATAACCTGAGTTACGGAAGTAGTTTGCGCATTCGCTTGGTTTGAATCGAGTTAGGAGCTCGCCGACGGCGTGCCACAAGGCGTCGAGAGATCGGGCAGCAGCTTTGCGGAGCAAGGCCTTGAGCTTGGCGAAGAGCTGCTCGATTGGATTGAGATCGGGACTGTAGGGCGGCAGGTAGAGGAGTGTTGCGCCGGCCCGTTCGATGGCGGCGCGCACCGGGCCACCCTTGTGGGAGCCGA
The DNA here is from genome assembly GCA_963843185.1 of uncultured Alphaproteobacteria bacterium. Taxonomy (GTDB): domain Bacteria; phylum Pseudomonadota; class Alphaproteobacteria; order Reyranellales; family Reyranellaceae; genus Reyranella. The sequence continues at coordinate 331,232 of CAWJJJ010000015.1, read as the reverse complement.
GATTGTCCATGATGACGACGTCGCCGGCCACCAAGGTCGGGACAAGGAACTGCTCGATGTAGGCCTGGAACGTCAGCCCGTTGATCGGGCCGTCGATCACGCAGGGAGCAGTGACGGCGTCGCAGCGCAGGGCGGCCAGGAAGGTGCTGGTTTGCCAATGGCCGTGCGGCACGGCGCCGATCGCTCGCTGGCCGAGCGGCGCACGACCATAGGTCCGTGCCATGTTGGTCTTGATCCAGGTCTCGTCGATGAAGACCAGGCGATGAGGGTTCAGTCGCGGCTGGTCCTCGCGCCACGCCGTGCGCGCAGCGGCGACATCCGGGCGATCCTGCTCGGCGGCATGGAGTGTCTTTTTTTGAGCGTCAGTCCCAACGCCTCCAGATAGCGATGGATCGAGGTCCGGCCCACCACCACACCAGCGGCCGCCAACCGATCGCGCAGTTCTTCGAGCGTCAGGTCGGACTGGGCCGCCACCAGATCGCGCACCAGCTTCTCATGTCGGGCCAGCGCAAACGGCTTGTGGCCGCCCATCGCCCCGGGCTCAACGCTGCCACTGTGCTTCCAACGCCTTACCAGCTTGATCGCACAGCTCTCGCTCACCGCGAACCGGCTGGCGGCCGCTCGCCGGGATAGGCCGCCTTCAACTGCCGCGACTATCCGTTCTCGTAAATCCAGGGAAAGTGGTCGTGCCATCCAGGCTGGCCTCCTCCGTCCAGCCCTAAGCTTGAATCACATCTCAAGCTCAAACGGAATCCCCTCCCGAGTCCTTCAGAACGGAAAACGCTCTAGGGTCAAAACTCAATCAAAGCATTGAATTTGTTTGCTGGTGGTGATTCAAGCTCTGAAACGACGGAGCGTTGAAGATGGCGAACGAGTTCTGGCTCAACGATCGGCAATGGTCGACGATCGAACCACTGCTGCCACGCAATCAACCGGGAGCGCGTCGGGTCGACGACCGACGGGTGATCAGCGGCATCGTTCATGTGCTGAAAGTGGGCTGCCGCTGGGACGACTGCCCTGCGCTCTACGGGCCGTCGACGACGGTCTACAATCGCTTCAACCGATGGTCTCGACGCGGGCTTTGGCAGCGCCTGTTCGATGCCCTGGTTACAACCGATGCGGCCGACACGCAGATCATCGGCAGCACGACGGCCAAGGCCCATCGCTCTGCCGGGGGTGGAAAAGGGGGGCCTTGGCGCAGGCGATCGGTCGCTCGCGCGGCGGGCGGACGACGAAAATCCACGCCGTTGTCGACTGTCTCGGCAGGCTCATCGCCTTCGAAATAACCCCGGGCCAGCTCGGCGATGTGCGCGTCGCCGGGTCGCTGTTGGCGCCCATGCCGGCCGCTCGATTGTGCATCGCCGACACAGCCTACGACAGCAATGGGCTACGCCAGTTCTTGAGCGAGCGCGGTACCCAGCCGGTGATCCCCAACAACCCGACCCGCAAGCGCTTCCATCCCTTCGATGCCGACATCTACAAGCGGCGCAATCTCATCGAGCGCATGTTCTGTCGGCTCAAGGACTAAGTGCGCGCCGTACGGCTTTGCCCTTGTGCGAACCCAGATTGTCCATGACGAGATGTCGCCCGGCTGGAGGGTCGGGGCGAGGACCTGGTCGATGTAGGTCAGGAGGCTGTGGCCGTTGATTGGGCCGTCGATGAGCCATGGTGCGGTGAAGCGGTCATGCCGCAGAGCGGCGAGGGAGGGGACGATGGGGCACCATGGCCGCGAGGCGCTGGCCGCGGGGCGCCCACCCGAACAACGTCGCCATATTGGTCTTGGTCCAGGTCTCGTCGATGAACACCAACCGGGCGGGATCGATGCGGCCCTGATAGGCTTTCCACTGGGCGCGGCGCCAGGCGACGTCGGGCTGATCACGCTCGCTGGCGATCAGCGTCTTTTTTTATGACTGAGCCCCTCGGCGTGCACGAACGTCCACATGGTATGATAGTCGACCTGCAGCCCTCGATCGCCCAGCTCGGCGACCAGGCTGCGCAGGGTGAAGTCGCCGGCCCGGCATCGCCGCACCAACCAATCACGATACTCACCGGCAATCTTCTTCGGCCGCTGCCCACCCATCGGCAGGGCCGCCACGCTGCCGGTCTCCCGGAACCGCCGGACCCAGTCGATCGCCGTCTTGATGCCGACGCCAAAGCCGCCGCCGCCTGTCGCCGAGACAAGCCCTCCGGCTCGACCGCCTCAACCACCCGCTCGCGAAGATCCGAGGAACAGGGTCTTGCCATCGATGCTGGCCTCCTACCCAGCCAGCATCTTGATTCAGAAGATGACCTCCTTGGGAATCCCAAACCGACTCAGATTTAACTCATCACACTCTAGGCGGTCATTCGACTGCGCGACAGCCGTCGTTCGCAGATCGCGGCGCCTCGGGTGATCTTCCCGGGGCGCCTATTCTCTTACCTGGACGGCATCGGCGATGAACTGCAACTCACCGTTGGGTATGGGCGATGCAGACTCGCGGCAGAATGCGGCGCCCAGGATCCAGTTGAGCTGTCCATTGACCGCGCGCCCATTGCGTACAAACGCGACGCACTGTCGCTGGGATTTTTTGAACGTCAGATAGTGATCGCCCGCCTGACTGCCGCTCAATGCCCAGCCTCCCCCACCTGCCGTGACGTTCTTGAGAGCATCTGCGGTTCGTATCCAATCGATGGCAGCCGAGCTCGCGACGGGACTCATCCCGCCTACGCCGTGCGCTTCGACGAGCCGATACAAGCCGATTGCAACTTCGCTTTTCGAATCGGTGTAGGTGAGTCGCCAGCTCTGGACTTTGCCAACCCGAAACGTACGGACATTTGAAGTCCAGCACCTGTTGAATGGCACACCATAGACGGGCGCGGTGGCGCATGGAATCTCATTGGCAAAATTCCAAGCGTCCTGGGCGAAAGCCGCTTTAAAGCTGCCGGCTAGAACCAAGCAGGCAAGCGTGCTCGCCAACAACTTGAAGGAAAGTTCTTTTTGCCTCAAGTCGGCAAGCCCCCAACCGGTTCACACAGCAGGAAAATCATCACATAGATCCTTAGCTTCAGTAATCTTGCTTTAATTGTGAGGCGCGGCAAGACGCAAGAAGCTCAACGCGCCTGTGTCAGGCCATACGGGCAAGACGTGGCACCTGGAAATTCAATGCGCCGCCCGGATGTATCCTGGCATGCAACTCCACCGTATGAATTACTTGACCGACTGGGAGCAGGCGCAGCTGGCGACGCTGCAGTGCGAGCCCTCGCTGCTGCCTCTTCCTTGCGCCGCGCCTCTTCGGCCTTTTTCTGGTCATCATCATACTTTGAAAGTGCCGGTGCTGCCTCGCCCAGCAATGCCTGTTGTTGTGCAGCCGTCAGGAAGCCTGTCGTCGGCTGATTGCGTGCGCGCTGCCAGCCCTGGATCATCTCGCGCGAATGCGGCCCGAAGACACCGTCGGCGCCATGCGTGTCGAAGCCTAGCGACGTCAACGCCACCTGGATCCGCTGGCGGTCGGCTGGAGCGAGTCGCAGCGCAGTCTCGGCGGCCTCCGCTGACTTCTGAGCCGCGGCCTCGGCTTCCGCTTGCTGCTTGGCTTCCGCCTCCGCCTTTTGCTTGGCTTCGGCCGCTGCCTTCTGCTGGGCCTCGGCTGCCGCCTTCTGCTGCGCTTCGGCCGCTGCCTTCTGCTGGGCCTCGGCCGCTGCCTTCTGCTGGGCCTCGGCTGCCGCCTTCTGCTGCGCTTCGGCCGCTGCCTTCTGCTGGGCCTCGGCCGCTGCCTTCTGCTGGGCCTCGGCTGCCGCCTTCTGCTGCGCTTCGGCCGCTGCCTTCTGCTGGGCCTCGGCTGCCGCCTTCTGCTGCGCTTCGGCCGCTGCCTTCTGCTGGGCCTCGGCTGCCGCCTTCTGCTGCGCTTCGGCCGCTGCCTTCTGCTGGGCCTCGGCCGCTGCCTTTTGCTTGGCTTCGGCCGCCGCTATTTGCTTTGCCGCTTCCTCGTCCGCCCGTTGCCGCTCCGCCTGCGCTTTGGCCGCAGCAGCGTGGACGTCGTCGGCCTTCCGATCGCCAAATGGGGCGGGCGGAGGCGCCGAACTTGGTGCGAACACCAGATAGCCGCCCACTGCCAAGCCGAGGACCGCCGCCGTCACCCCGGCCAACAGTTTGATGCGATTCTTCCCGGCAGCGGCAAATCCGAGCGCAGAAACCAGTGACGTTCCGGCAGCCACCGCCGGCGGCGACGGTTCAGTACGGGCGGGTGGCGGTATGGGACGGGCGGGCGTCCCCGGTGCGGGGCTGCGCTTCGCGTGCTCGACCACCGTTACGTCACCATCACCGTCACCGTCTGACGCTTCCGGCGACGAAGGACCGTCACGCCAGACGGCAATCGACTGCGGCCGGTCCTTTGCCCGCAGCGCCAGGCCCGCATCGATCCGTTGCAGCATGTCGGCCGAAAAGCCCGCCGGCAAAAGTTTCGTCAAAGACTCGTAGCTATCGTTGAGCGCCCGCTCCAGCGAACTGGGCGGCGGCCGCCCGGTGATCGCATGATAGAGCGTCGCCGACACGCTGTAGATATCCGTCCACGGTCCCTGCTTGTCCGATGTCAGCTGTTCGGCGGCGGCATAGCGCGGCGTGAAGATCGCCGTCAGCGCCGCCGTGCGATCCGCCATCGCCGCCCGCGACGCGCCGAAGTCGATCAGCGTCGGATTGTCCTTGGCATCGAGGATGATGTTGGCGGGCTTGATGTCGCGATGGAGGAAGCCCGCCTTGTGAACCTCCTCGAACCCGCCGAGCAGCCTGTCGAACAAGCGCTCGATGATCGCCGGCGGCAACTGCTTGTCGCGCTTCAGACGCTGCTCGAGCGTCTCGCCGCGCGCCAGCCCCATGATCATGTACGCGGTGCCGTTGGCCTCGAGGAAGTCGTAGACGCGGACGATCGACCGGGCACGCCCTCGAGCGTCGCGAGAATGCGGGCTTCCTCGAGAAAGCGCTCGCGGCCCCAGATGAAATCCTCTGCAAGCTGCGTCGAGCGAGGCACGACCGTCGTGCCGTTTTCGCGCAGCGCCAACGACGTCGGCAGATATTCCTTTATCGCGACTTCGCGGCCGAGCGTGATGTCGCGGGCGTAGTAGGTGATGCCAAAGCCGCCGTGGCCGAGAACGGAAATCAGCTCGTAGTTCCGCAGCCGCGTCTCCGGCCGGGAGCGTGCCGCGGAGTTCATTCGGCTTGGCGTCTGCCTTGGTATCGGCCGCCATGACTGCCCCGGGCGTCGAGGTTACGCTGTCGGCCAACCTAACCTTATGCTGTGATTTCATAAAGCGTCAAGATTTGGGCGCCCGACCGCGATCGGCCTCAGGCTACCCTAGGTACAAACACCTATAAAGGCATCACCTGATGCATCGCCGCGCTTCGTGCCGGCCGATTGCATTGTCGTCAACGTGACGAAATACACTGATCGTCATCGGCAATCGAATATTCTCTTGTCGACTGGACGGACGTTGCAGGATAGTTCGCCGTGCGATGCGCGCCGTCCGCCGGGATGACGTCCCAGGAGGAAACGAGAAGCACGTGCGCGCAATTGAGCTCAAGCCACTGATCGGACGACTGAACGATGTCTGCCGCCGCGGCCTCGAAGGCAGCGGCTGGCGTTACGGCTCTGCGCACCCACTACAACGTCGAGATCGAGCATCATGCTGATCGGCCTGCTCGATCGGACCGATACCGACCTCGCCGCGATCCTGCGCAAATGGGAAGTCGAACCGGCGCGCTTGCTGGCCGACCTCAACCGCTCGCTCGACCGGATGAAGACCGGCAACGCCCGCGCCCCTGCGCTCTCGCCCGATATCGTGGAGATGGTCAAGCAGGCCTGGCTGCTGGCCTCCGTCGAGCAAGGCGCAAGCCGCGTTCGCTCGGGTCATCTGCTCTGGGCATTGCTCGCCGACGAAATGCTGGCGCGCCATGTGCGCGAAGCGTCGGGTCGCTTGGCCGCAGATCCCACCCGACACGCTCAAGAGTGACTATGTCACGATCTGCGACGAACACCGCCGAGGCTGCGCAGGCGACAAGCCAGGCGGTCGGCTCCGAAGCGGCCGGCACCGGTTCGGGCGAAGTGCGGCCGGGCGGCTCCGGCGCCCTCGACCAGTTCACGATCGACCTGACGGCGCAGGCCAAGGCCGGCAAGATCGACCCGATCCTCGGCCGCGACTTCGAGATCCGCCAGATGGTCGACATCCTGACGCGTCGCCGACAGAACAATCCGATCCTCACCGGCGAAGCGGGCGTCGGCAAGACCGCCGTCGTCGAGGGTCTTGCGCTGCGCATCGCCGCGGGCGACGTGCCGCCGGCGCTGCGCGACGTCACCTTGCGCACCCTCGATCTCGGCCTGCTGCAGGCCGGCGCGGGCGTGAAGGGCGAATTCGAGAACCGCCTGAAATCGGTTATCGAAGAGACCAAGGCCAGCCCCAAGCCGATCATTCTGTTCATCGACGAGGCGCACACGCTGATCGGCGCCGGCGGCGCGGCGGGACAGAACGATGCCGCTAATCTGCTGAAGCCGGCGCTGGCCCGCGGCGAGCTGCGGACGATCGCCGCGACCACCTGGGCCGAATACAAGAAATATTTCGAGAAGGACGCCGCCCTCACCCGTCGCTTCCAGCCGGTCAAGATCGAGGAGCCGAGCGAAAAAATGGCGACCGCCATGATCCGCGGCCTCGTCGGCATCGCTTGAGCTGCATCACAAGGTGCGCATCCTCGACGAAGCGGTGAGCGAAGCCGTGCGCCTGTCGGCGCGCTACATTCCCGCCCGCCAGCTGCCGGACAAGGCGGTCAGCCTGATCGATACCGCCTGTGCCCGCGTGGCGATGAGCCAGAATGCCATCCCGGCGCCGATCGACGATCGCCAGCGCCGCATCGGCCTGATCGACACCGAGCTCAAGATCATCGAGCGCGAAATGTCGTCGGGTGCCGATCATGCGGCGCGGCGCGACGAGCTCAACGCCGATCGCCAGCGCACCAGTGAAGAGCTGGCCGGCCTGCAGAAGCAATGGGAGGCCGAGCGCGCCATCGTGACCGAGATCGACGCGGTGCGCGGCAGCATCGAGGCTGCCCTGGCGACCAAGACTAGCTCGGGCGACGGCGCCGAAACCGGCGCTGCAAGCAGCGACGGCCAAGCCGATCGCGCCAAGCTCGCGGAGCTCTCGACGCGCCTGCGTGCGCTGCAGGGCGAACAGCCGCTGATCTTCCCCGTGGTCGACGGCCAGGCGATTGCCGAGATCGTCGAGAGCTGGACCGGCATTCCCGCCCGCCGCATGCAGTCGGACGAGATCCGCACCGTGCTCAATCTGCGCGAAGTCAATGGAGCGCCGCGTCATCGGCCAGAGCCATGCCATGGAAGCCGTCGCACAAGCCATCCGCACCAGCCGGGCCGGCCTGACCGATCCGCGCCGGCCGATCGGCGTCTTCCTGCTGGTGGGCACGTCAGGCGTCGGCAAGACCGAGACAGCGCTCAGCCTCGCGCAGCTGCTCTATGGCGGCGAGCAGAACGTGACGACGATCAACATGGCGGAGTTCAAGGAAGAGCACAAAGTCAGCCTGCTGATGGGCAGCCCGCCCGGCTATGTCGGCTATGGCGAGGGTGGCGTTCTGACCGAAGCCGTGCGGCGGCGGCCGTATAGCGTAGTCCTCCTGGACGAGATGGAGAAGGCCCATCCCGGTGTCCAGGATGTGTTCTTCTCGGTGTTCGACAAGGGCAACATGAAGGACGGCGAAGGCCGCGATATCGATTTCAAGAACACTGTCATCATCATGACGAGCAATGCGGGTACGGATCTGATCTCGAAGCTGTTCGCCGATGCCGAGACGGCGCCGGATGCCGCGGGACTCGCCGAAGCATTGCGGCCTGAACTCGCGAAATTTTTCAAGCCCGCCTTTCTCGGCCGTGTAACGTTGGTGCCGTATTTTCCCCTTTCCGATGCAATCATCCGGCAGATCGTGGTGACGCAGCTCGAACGAATCCGCGCGCGCGTGCTCGAGAGGTATCGCGCGACGTTCGAGTGGACTGCGGGACTGGTCGAGATGATCGCCGCGCGCTGCACCGAAAGCAGTTCAGGCGCGCGCAACGTCGAGAACATCCTGACGCGCACGCTGTTGCCCGAGCTCTCCGGTGAGGTGCTCGCGCGCCTTGCCGATGGCGAGACGATCCGCAGCGTGCACGCCGGAATCAAATCGGATGGGTTGTTATTCTTCGCCATCAACAAATCATAAAGTGTTGGTAGTTTTTCCCGCTCGTGATCATGGAGGTCGACTGTGGCAATCTACATGAAGTTCGGCGACATCAACGGAGACGTGACGACTGATGGCTTCAAGAACTGGATCGAGTTGAACTCGTTTCAGTTCGGTGTTTCTCGAGGAGTCAGCAGCGGTGCTGGCGGCGCGACGCGCGAGAGTTCAGCACCCAGCATTAGCGAGATCGTCGTCAGCAAGTATCTGGACGCCTCGTCCCCCAAGCTTTACCAGGACTCGCTGGCCGGAGCCTTCGACAGCAAGGTCGAGATCAAGATGACCACGACGACAAAGAGCAAGGTCGAAACGTTCCTGACCTATGAACTTACGGATTGCGGCGTCAGCAGCTATTCGCAAAGTTCAGGCGGTGACGCTCCGGTCGAGAGCCTCTCGCTGAATTTCGTCAAGGTCATGCTGACACCCACGCCGCTCGACAAGTCGGGCCAGATCAAGAAGGGTGATGTTGTCAGCTATGATCTGCTGGCAATGAAGGCGCAGTAGGCGACGATCGTTTTTACTTCGGCTGCACAAGGCCGGGGCAAGTCGCATCTGATGTCGTTGCGCCCAAAACCATCGGCGGCCGTCGCCAACTCACTGTTCGGCGACGGGCCGCTTCATGCCGGCGCTCGTCAGCATAGATTGACGGGCGGCCTCGTCGGAGACGAGCTCCGCAACGAGGTCCGGCCATGCCAGCCGAGCCCGCCGCGCCGCCTCGTCCAGAGTGAACCCGATGGGCGAGTTGGGCTCGTTGCGCTTGAACCACTCGGCAACCTCTGCGAGCCGGCGCAGCGCCTGCTCGCGTCCTGTCACGCCGCCTGTTGGCGCCGGGCTGCCCGCAGCTTCGCCGGCGGCAGGCTCGCCGCCGGCGGTTGCCGTCTCCGGCGCGCTCGGCGCAAACCGCTTGCTGATATTCAACATGAGTTCCAGCACCTCTCGCACCCGATTGCCCGAGGGACTTGCCGGGCCTGCTTTCTCATCGAGCGCGCTCTCCATTGCCTTCCAGGCGGCGATGACCTCGGCGAGCGAGTCGCGTTGCGCCGACCAATGGGCGGCGCCCGCCAGGCGCGCTTCCTTCTCGACTTCTTCGAAGGGCAGAACGCCCGCGTCGATCCGCTGGGCGCGTCGGGCCGGATCGGAAATGCCGGACAGTTCGAGCGCTGCCTGGTACTGCCAGAAACTGAACGGAGAGCCGTCCGGTCGGCGGAACACGATGGATTTCCGCAAGGGCTGCATCAACGTTCCGTCGGCACCCTGGCCGGAAAGGCCGGCCACGGCTGCAATCCGGGTCTCCATGCCGTGTTCGTCGGGCATCGGAAACACGCCATCCCAGTATTGCTGCACGAGCCCGCCGATGACCGCGGCACCTGCCATCAGGCCGCGCAGCCCGGCAATACGGACCAGCGCTTCGGTGAGCCAGGTCGCAACCTCGAGATCCTTGGAATTCGCCTTCAAGGCGCTGATCGCCAGCGTGGCAACCGGGCGCCAGAGCGCCGGCAGGCCCTCGTCACCGCCTTCGGTTTCGGCCTGCCGCTCGGCGTCGCGCGCGCTGGCGCGCGCGTCGCGAAGACGAAAGTAGATCGAGTTCGGCGCGTAGTCTTCTCGAAGATCGACGCCGGTCGGCTGCTCCCCCGCAAGCGGTGCCAGGATCGCCTCGAAGTCGGCTGTCTCAAGTTCCGGAATCATTGTGAAGGCACCTGCGGACTGGTCGGTTATGATACAATTCATCCCGTCGTGTTGAAGGGCCAAACGCGGCGGAGCGTACTTCTGTCAGGATATCGGCAAAGCCCAAGCCGTGCACGGGCGGAGGCTCTGGAGGATAGTGCGGTGGTGTACGATTCCACCTGGGCGCCGAGTCTAGCTGGCGCGCATCGGATAAGCGAGCTACTTTGCAGCCACAAGTTGCAGAGTTGAACCGTGGACTGTACCTACCGTCTAGGGTAGTCTTTGAACAGGAGGGTCTGTGCGATGAGCTCCAGTATCCACGATAAGCTTGGATCGGGTGCGCAAGCCCCGGGTGCACATCACCTATGACGTCGAGACCGAAGGCGCGCAAATCGAGCGCGAGCTGCCCTTTGTGGTCGGTGTCATGGGCGATTTTTCAGGCGACCCCACGACGCCGCTGAAGCCTTTGGCGGATCGCAAGTTCACGCAAATCGACCGCGATAACTTCAACGACGTAATGGCCAACATGGCGCCTGGCCTGAAGCTGAAGGTCGACAACAAGCTTGCCGACGACGGCACGCAGATGGCCGTCGACCTCAAATTCAGCTCGATCGAAGATTTCGAGCCGGCGCGGGTCGTCGCCCAGGTTCCGGCCCTCGCCGCGCTGCTGGAGACCCGCGAGAAGCTGCGCGATCTCATGAGCAAGGCCGACCGCTCCCAGGAACTCGAAACCTTGCTGGAGCAGGTGTTGCGCTCGCAGGACGATCTCAAGTCGCTGTCAGGCGAACTCAGTAGCAAAAAGACGGAGGGCTAACAGATGGCTGAGAGCGCCCGCCAGCCAGGTGCGGCCACGTCGACCGAGACGGCGGCGCCCGGTCTGCTTGAACAGATCATCAGCAACACGAAGCAGACGCAGCCCGACCGCGCCCAGGATCTCGTCAAGAACCTTGTCGAGCAGGCTTTGGCCGGCACGGTCACATTCGACCGCAATCTCACGCGCACCTTCGACAAGGCGGTCGCAGCGATCGACGCCAAGATGTCGGCGCAACTCAATGCCATCATGCACGACCCCAAATTCCTCAAGCTGGAGGGCAGTTGGCGGGGGCTGCATTATCTGGTGCAGAATTCCGAGACCGGCACTTCGCTCAAGCTCCGGGTCTTGAACATCAGCAAGCGCGAACTGGGCCGTGATCTGAGCCGGGCCATCGAGTTCGACCAGAGCCAGCTCTTCAAGAAGATCTACGAGAACGAGTTCGGCACGCCGGGCGGCGAGCCCTACGGAGCGATGATCGGCGACTACGAATGGACAAACCATCCGGATGATATCGAGACGTTGCGACTGATGTCCAATATCTCCGCTGGTGCCTTCGCGCCCTTTATCACTGCGGCGGGAGCCGGCATGTTCGGCTTCGACTCGTGGACTGAATTGTCCAAGCCGCGCGACCTCGCCAAGATCTTCGATACGGTGGAGTACACGAAGTGGCGGAGCTTCCGCGACAGCGAGGACTCGCGCTTCGTCAACCTTGTCATGCCACGCGTCATCTCCCGCCTCCCCTACGGCAAGGCGACCAAGCCGATCGACGAGTTCGAATACGAAGAAGCGCCGATGGACAAGCGCGGCAAGGCGCAGGCGATGGACCACGAATTCTATTGCTGGTCCAATGCCGCCTACGTGATGGGAGCGCGGCTGACTGATGCCTTCGCCCGCAATGGCTTTTGCACGGCCATCCGCGGCGCCGAGGGCGGCGGCAAGGTCGAGAACCTGCCGACCCATGTCTTCACCTCCGACGACGGCGACATCGACACGAAATGCCCGACTGAGATCGGCATCACCGACCGGCGCGAGTTCGAATTGTCGAATCAGGGCTTCCTGCCGCTTTGCCACTACAAGAACACCGACTACGCGGTCTTCTTCGGCGGCCAGACCGCGCAGAAGCCGAAGAAGTACGACCGCCCCGAAGCCACGGCCAACGCCGCCATATCGGCGCGGCTTCCCTACATCATGGCGACCAGCCGTTTCGCCCACTACCTGAAGGTGATGGCGCGCGACAAGATCGGCAGCTTCATGGAAGCGAGCAACGTCGAAACGTGGCTCAATCGCTGGATCCAGAACTACGTCAATCCCAACGTCGATGCCGGGCAGGACATGAAGGCCCGCTTCCCGTTGCGCGAGGCGAAGGTCGAGGTGAAGGAAATTCCCGGCAAGCCGGGTTCCTACAATGCCGTTGCCTATCTGCGGCCCTGGCTGCAGATGGAGGAGCTGACCACGAGTCTGCGGATGGTGGCGAGCATACCTCAGATGGCCTGACCGCGCGGACCACTTGGCTTGCACCCGCCGCCGTCACAAGGCGGGACCGACGACATCATGGGTAACGAAGTGACTATAGCAGGCGCCTCCGCGACGGCGGTCGAACAGAGCGCGACGGCTGTCGAGCCAGCTTGGTCCCTGCGGGATCAGGTTCTAGCCGGCCAGTTCTTCGGTGAACGGCACGCCGGTGCGGCCGCCGAATTGGCGGCGTTCCTGCACGGCGGTCTCGACGCCGTAAGCGCGCTGCAGGCGTGGTTCGGTGAGGCCCTCGCAGGTCTCTTCGCCGCCGGCGGGCTGCGGGCGGCGCTTGACCGCGACATCGCCGAGATCGATGCGGCCATGAGCGAGCAACTCGACGCCGTGCTGCACGCGCCGCGATTTCTCAACCTCGAGGGACGCTGGCGAGGCCTTGCCTGGCTGATCTCCGGCATCGAGCCGGGACGACGCATCAAGGTGCGATTGCTGCCGATTTCCTGGGTCGAGCTGTGCCGAGACCTCGAGCGGGCGCTCGAGTTCGACCAGAGCGTGACCTTCCGGCGGATCTACGAGGACGAGTTTGGCATGCCGGGCGGCGAGCCTTATGGGCTGATGGTCATCGACCGCGCCGTCCGACATCGTGCGGGACCCGGGGCGACCACCGACGATGTGGGTGCCCTGGCCCAGCTCTCCGCTGTCGCCGCGGCCGCCTTCATGCCGGTCGTCCTGTCGCTCGATCCGCGAGCCCTCGAAGTCGACGAATTCTCCGATCTTGAAGGCGTGCGGGACATCACCGCGGCGCTGCGCGGTCCCGAGCATGTGCGCTGGCGTGGCCTCGCCGGCCGTGCCGACATGCGCTTCGTGGCGGTCACCTTGCCGCGCCTGCTGGCGCGCCACCCCTGGACGGATGATCCCGGTCGCGTGGACGGCTTTCGCTATTGCGAGTATGCCCCCGACGCAGCCAACCGCGTGTGGATGAGCTCGGCCTACGCGTTTGCCGCCTGCGCTGTCCGCGCGTTCGCCGAAAACAATTGGCCGGCCGATGTGCGCGGTGTGGAGATCGACAGGGTCGGCGGTGGGCTCATTACCAACCTTGCCGCCGAGCCGTTTGCCAGCGGACCTCCCAATGTCTGGCCGCGCCGCGCCGTCGAATACCAGTTCAGCCATCGCCAGGAGCACGCGCTGGTCGAGGTCGGCATGATGCCGGTCGGCGCCCTGCCGTTCGGCCCCGACATGGTGTTCGGCGCGTCGCGCAGCATGCAGGCGCCGGCCAGCTATTCGGGAGCCTCCGCCGCCTCGGCCGAGGCAAATGCCCGGCTTTCCGCGCAGCTCAATTCGATGCTTTGTGCCGCCCGTTTCGCCCACCTTCTCAAGGTGATGGGCCGGGACATGGTGGGATCCTTCCGCACCGCCGACGAGATCGAGCGACAGCTCAATCGATGGCTCCAGGACTACGTCAATACCAACATCAACAGCACGGCGAATCGCGCGCGCGCTTCCCCCTGGTCGAAGGCAATGTGCAGGTCCGCGAGCGGTCGGGAAAGCCGGGCTCGTTCGGCTGCACCATTCACCTGCGGCCGCACTACCAGCTCGACGACGTCGCCGCCGCCTTCCATCTTGTGACCGAACTCGCGGCGTCCGGCGGTGCATACGAGGAGGATCGATGTCACTTTCGTCTCCAAGCCCCGGCGAGGCCGGCCGTCTGTTCCGGGAAGGCAATCTGGCCGACGCGCTGACGGCGGCCAATGCCGCGGTGCGCAAGACGCCGACCGATATCGGGGCGCGGGTTCTTCTGGCCGAGCTGCTGGTTTTCGCCGGCAACATCGAACGTGCCGACGTCGTTCTCGATGCCTGTGCCGATCTCGACCCCACGGCTGCCCTCGTGGTGGCGGAGTTCCGCCAGCTGCTGCGCGGCGAGACCGCCCGGCGGCAATTGTTCGGCGAGGGACGGGTGCCGGAGTTTCTGGGCGAACCCACCGCTGCCCAGCGCTTGTCACTGGCCGCCGTGGTGGCGCTGCGCGGCGGCGACACGCAGGAAGCCGGAAAGCTCGCCGCGCAAGCGGAAGAGGTGCGTGGTCATGCCAATGGCGCCGTGCGCGGCGAGACATTCGACGATATGCGCGACGGCGACGATCTGCTGGCGTCGTGTTTCGAGGTCATCACCACGACGGGCAAGTATTTCTGGATCGCGCCGCAACGGGTGATGCTGATTGAATTTCATCCCATGAAGCGGCCGCGCGACCTCTACTGGCGTCGTGCGCTCGATGCAGGTCGCCGGCGGGCCCGACGGCGACGTTTACCTGCCTATGATCTATCCCCCCATGGCGAGCGCGGCTGACGCGCTGACAGACGCCCTGCGGCTGGGCCGCGCCACCGACTGGACCCAAGCCGGCGAAGGCGGGCCAACGCGCGGTCTTGGCGCCGTGACGCTCCTGGTCGGCGAGGAGAGCCTGACTTGGGCCGAGATGGACAAGGTCAGTTTCCAGGTGGCGGCATGAGCGACAGCCGAAGCCGCGCCGCTCCGGAAGGTACCGGCCTCACGCGGGCCGGACGGGCACAGCTTCCGCTGCTCGACCGGCTCATGGATGCCGATCCCTCGGAACCCTCGGATCGACCTCTCTCCGCGGCGGCCGCGATGGGTGCGCTGCGGGCCAGCATCTGCAGCGACCTCGAGGAATTGCTGAACACCCGCCGGCGGTGGCGCTCCTGGGACCCGCATCTGGCGGAGCTCGAGCGCTCCCTGGTCGGCTTTGGCCTGCCCGATTTCGCCTCCGGCGCCTTCAACGATCCAAGCCGCCGCGAGGAGCTCCGACTGCTCATCGAGGCCTGCATTGGCCGCTTCGAGCCGCGCATTGTCAGCCTCAAGGTCACGCTGATCGAGGCAACCGACAAGGTGAGCGGAACGCTCCGGTTACGCGTCGATGCGCTGCTTCGGGCGGACCCTGCGCCGGAACCGATCGCCTTCGACACCGTCGTCGATGTCGTCGCCAAGAACGTGACGGTCCTCGAAAAGGAAACGTAGCCGGTGTCCGAATCCCTGCTTGCCTATTTCAATCGTGAACTCGAAGCATTGCGCGGGCTGGCCGGCGAATTCGCGGAACGTCATCCCAAGATCGCCGGTCGCCTGCGCCTGACGAAGGATACCGTCGACGATCCGCATGTCGGCCGCCTGCTCGAAGGCGTCGCCTTTCTGGGCGCCCGCGTGCAGCACCGGCTCGACGACGAGTTCCCCGAGCTCACCGATGGCCTGCTCTCGGTGCTCTATCCGCACTATCTCGCGCCCATGCCCTCGGTGGCGATCACCCGATTTGCTGCGGACCCGGGAATGCCGGGCCCCGCCCAGCTGCCGGCCGGCTTGGCGATCGAAACGGAACCGGTCGGCGGCGAGGCCTGCCAGTTCCGCACCGCCTATCCCCTGACGCTCTGGCCGGTGGAGATCGACGCGGTCCGGCTTTCGGGCATGCCGCTGCCGGCGCCTCCGAATCCGGCGGCCGCAGGCGCGGTCTCGTGCCTGCGCATCAGCTTGCGTTGCGCCAATCCCGCCATGACGTTCACGCAGCTTGGCCTCGACCGGCTGCGCTTCTTCCTGGGCGGCGAACGGGGCTCGGCGCTGTTGGAGCTGTTGCTGGCCCATACCCTCTCGGTCGCCCTGGCCGACGATCAGGCCGACGCACGCCCGGTGATCCTGCCGCCGGACGCGTTGCAGGCGGTTGGTTTTGCGCCCGAAGAGGCGCTTTTCCCCTGGCCCGCGCGCTCGTTCTCCGGCTTTCGCCTGCTCAGCGAATATTTCTCCGCGCGCGAGAAATTCCTGTTCATCGATTTCTGCCGGCTCGATGCCAAGACGCTGGTCTCGGCCGGCAATCGCATGGATATTTTCGTCTATCTCGACCGTGCGTTGCCGGAACTCGAACGGTCCGTTCAGGCGAGCAGCCTGGCCCTCGGCTGCACGCCGATCGTCAACCTCTTCGAGCAACGTTGCGAGCCGATCGCGCTCGACCATACGCGGATCGAGTATCGCATCGAGCCCGACGTGCGGCGGCCCGGCAAGCCTCGAGATCTGGTCCGTCGAACGCGTGCGCGAAAGCCTGCCGGGCGGCGAGTTCCGGCCTGGGAGCCGTTCCACCGCTTGACGCGCAGCCACGCCGGCGAGACTCGCGAACGACGAAGGCGGCGGCTTCTACGGCACGGCCCGCCGCGAGACCACGGGCGGCATGCGCGGCACCGAAGTCTTCCTGCTGCCACACGATGCGGGCTTCGATCCCGATCGGGAGAGCGGCGGCGTCCTGTCGATCGACGCGCTGTGTTGCAACCGCGATCTGCCCGCCGCGCTGCCGTTCGGCGGCGGCCGTCCGGTGCTTCGGCTCGTGGAAGGGGCCGCTGCCGTCACCGGTCTTACCTGCCTGACCGCGCCGACGCCGACCCTGCGCATGCCTTTGCAGGAGCGTGGATTCTGGCGGCTGATCTCCCATCTGTCGCTCGGCCATCTGAGCGTCGTCGGCGGCGAGGCGGCGGCCGAGGCTTTGCGCGAGGTGCTGCGGCTCTATGACTGCCGCGAACTCTACCGAATCGCGCGCCGCGATCCGCGCCCTGCTCGATGTCACGTCACGGCCCGGCGCTGCGCGCATTCCGGGGTTGCGCGGTCCGGGTGCGCGCACGCGGCGGGTTCTGTCGCGGCCTCGATGTCACCTTGACCTTCGATGAGCAGGTTTGGACGACCGGTGGCCTGTACGTGCTGGCGTCGGTGCTCGATCGCTTCCTGGCCCTGCATGCCACCGTGAATTCGTTCGTACGCACACAGGTGGTGCTGCGTGGGCGCACCGAGGCCGCCGCCAGCTGGCCCGCGCGGGCTGGCAGCCAGGTGCTGCTGTGACCAGGACCCAATCCTCCGATCGACGCCGCGGCACCCCGATGGCGCGGCTGGCAGGCAGAGCCGCAGCGCTTCACCTTTGATGCCGATGGTCAGGCTCCTGACTTTCCATCGTCGCCGGGCTGACCCGGCGGGTGCTGCGCGCTTCACGAGCGTCGCCGGATCTTCATTCCCTGGCGCGGAAGTCACGGACGTGCAGGCCGCTACCGACACGTCGCCGCCGCGGATGAAGGTCGGCCTTATCGGCCTGACCGGGCCGGTCGGCGTGCTGCCGCGGCATTATTCCGACGCGGTTGTTGCCGATCAGCGGTCGCGGTCGTTCTCGCTCACCGACTTCCTCGATCTGATTTCGCATCGCATGGTCGGCGGCCTTTGCGGCTGCCGGCGCAAAATACCGGCCTCATCGCGCCGCCGATGCCGGAGTGCTGACACCGGTCCGGCAGCGTGCCGATCCCATCGCCGAGGTACTGCTGGCATTGACCGGCTACGCGACCCCGCGGCCTTGCCGACTGCCTGCGCGCCGGCGCGGCACCGCTGCGCCACTACGCCGGCTTTTTCTCGGCCCATCCGCGTTCGGCGGATCGCCTGGAAGCGTTGGCTTCCGACTGGCTGGGGCGGCCGGTCAAAGTCGAGCAATTTGCCGGCGCCTGGCTGGCCTTGCCGCTCGACCAGCGCACGCGCCTGCCGATCGGTGTGTCTCCCGGTGCGCTTCTGGGCAGTTGGGCCTCGATGCGGCTGCCGGCGTGCGTGCCTGGGACCAGCAGGCGCGAATCGTGCTCCGGATCGGGCCGCTCGACCTTGCCTATTTCGAGCGATTGCTGCCGCATCGGCCGCTGTTGCGCGAACTGGCCTCGCTGGTACGGGCCTTTGTCGGCTTCGAGGTCGGCTTCGCCGTCAATCCTGTGCTGGCCCGCGACGCTGTCCCGCCGACTCGTGCTGTCTCAGCCGGGCGCCGCGGCGGCGGGGCCTTTGCTGGGCTGGAACACCTGGCTGCCGACATCCGCGGTCGCGCCCCGACGAACGGATGCAAGCGACGCGGTTTTCGAGGATGAGATTGGTGAAGGACGAGCATGAGCCAGTCGTGGACCAGCGGCTACGTCGCCGACATTGCCTATATCGAAGGCTTCTACATCCAGCAGTCTCCGGCACGCATGGCGCTTGCCTGTCTGAGCGGCAACGTCGCGGTCGATTTGCCGGAGCCGGACGATCGACGCCTGCTATATGGAGCTGGGTTGCGGCGTCGGCATCGGCGCGCTGCTGATCGCCGCGTCCAACCCGGGATGGCAGGTCGTCAGCCATCGACTACAATCCGGCTCATATCGCGATCGGCACCGGCCTCGCCCGGGCAGCACGGCTCGACAATATTCGTTTCCTGGAAGCCGACCTCTCGCAGCTGGCTGGAAGCCGCCGAGGTCGCGGCGATTCCGGCGGCGGACTTCGTCAGCATGCACGGCATGTGGTCATGGGTCAGCAGCGAAGTGCGGGCCGGCATTGTCCGGTTGCTGGCCGCCAAGACGCGTGCCCGGCGGCTGGTGCATCTGAGCTACAACGCCCTGCCGGCCTGGCAGGGTGCCATCGGGATGCAACGACTCGATCTACGAAGCCGGCATCCGCTCCGCCGGCCGCAGCGACCTGCAAGCCCAGGCAGGACTGGCCCTGACGCGCGAGATCAAGGCGGCCGGCGGTAAATATCTCACCGAGAGTTCCTTCGTCAGCGACCTCATCGACACCACCACCGCATGTCGCGGGAATACCTGTCGCACGAATATATGAGCGCGCATTGGGCGCCGGCCTTCCATGCCGACGTCGTCTGCGGCGATGGCGCAGGCCAAGCTGGACTGGGTGGCGTCGGCCAATCCGTTGGAGAATTTTCCCGAATTGATGCTGACGCCGGAGCAGCGCGCCTTGGTGGATCGCTACAAGGATCCGACCATGCGTGAATTGATCAAGGACACCTGCCTGCCGCGCCAGTTGCGCCATGACGTTTTCGTCCGTGGTGCACGGCGCCTGAGCAACAGCGAGCGCGACGCGGCGCTCGCGCGCCTTGCAGTGGTGCCGGTCGTCAGTCCCGGCGAACTGCAGACGCAGATACGGGTGCCCCCGGGCCTGGCCGAGGTCGGCGAACCCCTGAAGAGGATGATGGCCGCAGCGATGCGCGGGCCGACGACGATCGGCGATCTGCTCGCTCTCGAGCAGGGGCGAAGCAACCCGGCGGAGCTGGTGAGCATCTTGGTGGGTACCAATCAATGTCAGATCGCGACGAAACCGCACGGCATGCAGCCCGATTCCGCCAACCGTCTCAACCGCGTGTTCGGTGGGCGCGTGCGGACGATTGCCGAGGCCACGACTTCCGGCGGCCTGGCGTCCGCATGGCTCGGCACCGGCCTCTCGGCCTCGCCGCTCGTGCAGTTCATCGCCGCCCGCCTTCTCAGTGGCGAACGCGAAGACGCCGCCGACGCGTGGATAGAAATGCTGAGCGCGGACATCGTGCCGGAGAAGCACGATAAGGTGCGATCGGTCGTGCACGCGGCCATCGAGCAGCGCGTTCCCATCCTGCGCCAGCTCCAGATGGTGCCCGCCTAGGACAATCTCTACTTAAAATAGAATAATCCTTACAAAATACATCCTACTGACAAAATTGCCCGGTAACAGACATGGAAATGCTCAGCAGGCTGGGTTACCGTTACAGCTCGCAGGAGAACCGATCGTGACTTGGCCTCGGGGGCATCACACCAAACGCTGCGCGGCACCCCATGCCCAGTGAAAAAAAGGGGTTGCTGGACCTCACGAGCACGGCCGAACACGAGCTGTTGCCGGTTCGGCTGGTGGCACATGAGACGATCAGCGGACTGTTCCGCTTTGACATCGAGGCGGTCGCGACCGGCACAATCGACGCGCGTGCCATGCTCAGCAAGCCGGCTTGCCTCAGCGTCAATCATGGCGACAAGGCGACACGGTATTTCCATGGCATCGTCGCCGAGTTCGGTCCTATCGAAACAAGCGGCGTAGTGGACTCGCTCTATCGCGTGGTCCTCGTGCCGCAGCTTGCCCAAGCCAACATTCGCAGCGACTGCCGGCTGTTCTTCAACAAGACCGCCGAGGATATTCTCAAGACGATCTTCAACGAACTCCGGCGTGACCAAGACCGCGTTTCGTCTTTATTCCCAGCCGACGCCTCGCAAGGCCACGGCACAGTACAACGAGACATCGTTGCATTTCGTGACCCGGCTGATGGAGGAAGAAGGGTGGTTTTACTTCTTCGAGCATGATGCCAACGGCCACACGCTCGTTGTGACCAACGACAACAACGGCTTCACGACCATTCCCGGGGCCGCCGTCCATCTCGGCGTAGGCACGACGGCCGACCAGTTGACCGAATTCCGCAAGTCCGAGGCTTTTGCCCCCGGCAAGGTCAGCCTGCGCGACTACGACCACGACTCGCCCAGTAAAAACCTCAAGGTCGAACAGAATACGATCCTCAAACATGGCGGCACGGGCAACCGCGGCGTGTTTCACTGGCCGGCGCTGACCCGGGAGACCTCACAGGCCAAGCATCGCGCCAAGTGGCGGATGGAAGCAGCCGAAGCGGCGGTGTCCCTGGTCGGCGCGGGCGGCGACTTAGCGAGCCTGGTCGCCGGCGGGAAGTTCAAGCTGCGCAACCAGGCGGGTGCGGAAACGCTTCACGTGGTGCGGGAAATCACCCATTTCGCCGAGGACGACAGCGGCTCCCGGCGCGGTGGAAGCGCCAGCACCTACTCGAACAGTTTCACGGCCTTTGCCAACACGGTGCCGTGGCGGCAACCGATGGCCACTGCGCGGCCGCGCATGGAAGGGCTGCATACAGCCATCGTCCTGGGTCCATCCGGTGAGGAGATCCACACCGACGACCAGGGCCGTATCAAGATCCGCTTCTTCTGGGATTGGCGCGAAGATGCGACAGCCGACAGCAGCGACTGGGTGCGTGTGGTGCAGCCGTGGGCCGGCAACCAGTGGGGCGGCCAGTTCATCCCACGGGTCGGCACGGAGGTCGCTGTCGCCTTCATGGATGCCGACCCCGACCGCCCCATCGTCGTCGGCGGCTTCTATAACGGCAACGACAAGCCAATCTTCCCGGTGGCCGAGAAGACCAAGCTGGGCTTTCGCTCACGATCCGTGACCAAGGGCAGCACGGACGACTTCAACGAATTCTCGTTCGACGACAAGAAGGGCAGCGAAGTGGTCTTTCTGCATGCGCAGAAAGACATGAAGACCGAGGTCGAGAACGATCAGACGCTCAAGGTCGACAACGACCGTACCGTCACCATCAAGGGCAACGAGAAGGTGACGATAGAGCAGGGTGATCAGAGCACGGAAGTGAAGCTTGGCGACATTTCGGTGAAGGTGGATGTCGGTTCCATCACGATGGAGGCGATGCAGTCGATCACGCTCAAGGTCGGCCAGAGCTCGGTAAAGATCGACCAGATGGGCGTCACGATAAGCGGCATGATGATCAAGATCGAGGGGCAGGTCATGACGACGGTGCAGGGCACGATGACGACCGTCAAAGGTGACGCCATGCTGACCCTCTCGGGCGGCATCACCATGATCGGATGAGGCCATTCCAACCATGTCTTCTCAAGCCTCCGGCAAGACGAACAAACTGAGCGGCGACTTCGCGCGCGCGCTGCCGCACCTGCAACTCGATGCCGAGGCCACGACCGAAATCGGCGGCTGCGTCGATGCCCTCGAGGCGCTGGCTCGGCTCGAACAGGCCGGATTTCTGATCGAGGCGACGCGCTTGGTCGCCCACGCCATGCCGGCGCGCGAGGCGGTGTGGTGGGCATGCGCCTGTTCGCGCCACACCGCCCCGTCCGGCGCGGATCCGGCGGCCGAGACGACGCTGCGCGACGCGGCGGAGGAATGGGTGCGCCGGCCGACCGACGAACATCGGCGTGCGGCGATGAAGCAGGCGGAGACGACGGATTTTGCCAGCGCCGAGGCCTGGGCCGCCGTCGCCGCCTTCTGGAGCGGCGATTCGATGGCGCCGCCGGAAGCCCCGAAAGTGCCGCCGCAGCCGCATTTCGCCGGGCTCGCGGTCGCGGGCGCCGTCGCCCTGGCCGCCGCTCGCGGTCCGGCAACGCGGCGCGAGGCAAGACTCCAGCGCTTCCTCGCTTCGGCCAAGGATATCGCCTCAGGCGGCGTGGGCCGTATCGACGCGGAGTCGGACTGATGGGCTTGCCCGCCGCACGCCTGGGCGACATGCATGTCTGCCCGATGGTCACGGTCCTCGTCCCCCATGTCGGCGGCCCGATTGCCGGTCCCGGCTGCCCGACCGTATTGATCGGCGGCATGCCGGCCGCCCGCGTCGGCGACATGCTTGTCTGCGTCGGACCGCCCGACGTGATCGCGATGGGCTCGTTCTCGGTGCTGATCGGCGGCATGCCGGCGGCGCAGTTGGGCAGCATGTGCGCCCATGGCGGCGCCGTCGTCGTCGGCTGTCCGACGGTCCTAATCAGTTGATGGGTGGAATTCTGCCGTAGCCTCTGCCGGGGTCGAGGCAGCAGCGCCGACCGGCTTGGCTTCCGCAACCGCCGATCCGTCGCCGGCGCTGAAATCGATCGTGACAGCGGTGATGTTGTCCATCGCCTGGGCAGAGAGGGCGGCCATGACGAGGCGCGCCGCGCCGGTGGCGTCGTCATCGGCAAGCAGCTCCGCAAGCCGCTCTTCGGGAAGGGTCTTGCTCAGGCCGTCGCTGCACAGCAACAGGCGGTCGCCGGCCACGAGCTGCCCGGTCCGCTTTTCCAGTTCGAGGACATCGCTGTCGGCGCCCACGGCGCGCGTGATGACATTGGCTTGCGGATGGCCGATCGCTTCGGCTTCGCTGATGGTGCCGCTTTCGACCAGCGCCTGCACAAGGCTGTGGTCGCGCGTGATCTGGGTGAGGGTATGATCGCGCAACAGGTAGGCGCGTGAATCGCCCGCCCACAGGCAGGCGAAATGGTCGTCTCGCGCCAGGAAGACGACCACGGTCGTCGCCACCATCGCGCCGTCGCCGTGCCGTGATGCCTCGGCGTGCAGGCGCGTATGCGCTGCCTCGAGGCGGGACCTGACCTCCACGAGCACCTCGGCCGCCGAGAGGCCCGAGTCGATGGTCTGTAGGAGGCCCGCGACCTCGGCCGATGCGATTTCACCGGACTTGTGGCCGCCGGCGCCGTCGGCCACCGCCCAAAGGCCGAGATCGGGACGGTTGACGTAGGCATCCTCATTGAGCCGGTTCGCCGCGCCGGCATGCGTCGCCGCGCCGGAGCGGAAGCTGCCGGAGCGGGCGGTGTTCTGATCGATGCCGTTTTCGGACATCACGAAGGATCCGCGCGGGCAATCGCCAGCTCGGCCGGCGGATCGGCCGGGGCCCACCCATCGTCGATGAGGGCAGCGAAGCGGCTGCCCACCGGCAGGGCGGTTCCGGTCTCCAGGCGCGGGGCGACGCGGGGGCTGCCCCCGGTCCACCAGGCTGCCCGGCCTGGTGCGAGATCCGGAGCCGGAGCCGGGGCGTCGGCGGCGATGAGATCATGTTGGATGCGCTGCAGCAGCTCGGTGGGAGCGAGATCATGTTCGAGTGCATCGCGGCTCGCTTCTTCCGCCGCCGCCAGGAACGACATCATTGCTCCCACCGACGGCGCCCAATCGCGCGGCGCCGTGGCGGCGATCGTCAGCGGAGAATAGCGCCCGGCCTTGTCGACGCTTGGCAGCCAGATGCCGAGCACGCCATTTCTGCCGCACAGTCCGGGCGGCAGCACGAAGCGCCAGACCGGCGCCTCGAGCCAGGCGGCGATCCATTCATCGCGCGGCCGACGCTGCGTTTCGCCGAGGCCGCGCTGCCACCAGGCATCCCAGCTATCCGTGAAATCGCGCGGCAGGTTCTCGCGCACGAAATCACCGCGTGCCGGCAACTTGCCGAACAGGCCAGCGCGCGCATCGGAGGGAAGGGCTGGCATGGCCTGCCTAGTCACGCACCGACGGGCATCGGAAGTCCTGCAAGACGCCCGGTGCAAACGGATTCATGACCGAACCAGCGCGAAGTTCGAAGGTCGCGCTGCGACCACCGAGCGAGAAGGACAGCGTGTAGCGTTCGGGCGAGCCGGCCTGCTGGAGCGTTCCCTGCCCGAAGAGTCGGAACATCGCCCACGGGCCGGTCTGCGCCAGCACGCCGGTGCCGCCGGGCGGCGGCGGATCGAACACCAGCCGGACGTTCGTCATGTGGTTCGGGCCCGGCCAGGTGATCTGGGTCGACCGCGACGGTCCGTGCGCGTAGGTGACCGACGTGCCGTCGAATTCGAGGCTGACCTGTGAAGCCCCCGGGTCGAGGTCGACGGGCATGATGTCGAAGCGCACGGCGATCGTCGTGGAACCGGGCGCAAAGAACAGGTCGCGAATGACGGCGGCACGCTGGAACTGGGCGATGTCCGCCTGGGACACCGGGGCCGCCACGCCATCCACGGCCTGCGGTTTCCAGACCTTTCCGGTCGTGTTGACATAGGGTCGCAGCTGGGTGTTGAAAAAGCCGTCGATCAGGCCGCCCGGCGCAAACAGCTTGGCAAAGTCGTCCAGAGGCGTTTCGAGCGAACTGCCCGGCACGAACGGAAAGCGTCCGTTCACGGCGAGCGGACAAAGCGCCGCCGGGCCGCCTGAACCGTTATAGGCTGCAATCACCTGCTGGCGGGCACCACCGCCGCGCAGTGCCGTGCTCGATTCGGACATGGCGGCCAGCCAGCGACCCAACGGCTGAGGCTGCCGCTGGGACTCCGCCCTGAGCGCGAGCGAGGGATCGATGCCAACCGGCGCGACGGGCGCACCGACACCGGCGGCGTTCATCTTCGCCAGCTGTTGCTGTAGATCGTTGAGAAGTTTCAACACCTGGTCGATCGGGGCGCCGCCGGCGGCGGCGACGAGGTCGCGCAGTTGCTTGTAGCGTTCGTCGATCTCATGGCCGGGCGGCTGCACGGCCGCCGCACCCGGCTGGCCCCCAAGGATCGATGAAAGGGCGGCGGCGCCTCTCGTCGTTGACGGCGAGGCGGCGGTCGTCGCCTTCTTTGCCGCCGCTTCGGCCGCCTCCGCAGCCGAAGGCTTCGGCGGCTCCGACAGCGTGACCTGGCGAGCGATCGCCGTCAGCAGGTCCTTCAGCGGCGATTGCGGTGACGCCAGGACATATAGATCCTGAGCCGCCTGCGGCAGGCTGCGCAACGGCACGATCTCGAGGTCCTGCAACAGGCCATCCCACGCCTTGGCGTAGTCGTCGAGGTACAGCTTCACCACGCTGTTGGCGAGTTCGGTCTGCTGGGCATTGTCGAGACTGACGGGCACTTTCTGTCCCATCACCCAGCTTTCCGAGGCGACCTCGCGCGTCGCCGCCGGCAATGCCGGCAGCAGTACCTTGTGAAAGCCATCGACGGTGAAGAAGCCCGGTACGCCGTCGCTCAGCTTCTTGCCCGACGCTCTTGTGAAGACGCGCACGCCCGCCGGCCCCAGCACATCGCTCGGCTTCCAGGGCGGTAGGCTCTGCGCGGCCGCGGAAGGCTTGATGCGGGAATAGGCGCGGGAGGCCAATGAGACGCGGCTGAACGTGGTGCGCGCTTGCGCGACAAGCGCATCGTCGAGCGGCACCGGCGGCAGGGGTTGCGCCAGGAGCGCATCGAGATGGCCCTGCAGCGCGTCCACCACCGCCAGGTTGGCGGCGCCGAAATATTGCGTCTGCCAATCGTACGTCATCCATTCCTTCACCAAAGCCGCGTCGAGCGGTCCCTGACCGCCGAGCATCAGATAGACGCGCGTCGCCTCATAAAGAAAGTCAGGCTGGGTGAAATAGCCGCGCATCTGGGCTTCCAGCCGCCAGACGAGACGCGGCAGCAACGCATAGCCCAAGGCATGGCGATAGACTGCGTCCGCGCCGGCGCGCAACTTGGCGGCCTGCGAGAGGTCGATGCCTGCCAGGATTCTGCCGCGTGAGCCCGTGGCCTGCCCCAGGTTCCGGGCGGCATCCAGCAACGGCAGCAGGCGGGGAAGATCGGAATCGTTCACCGGGTTGAAGGTCGTCTCCTTGGCGATGGCCTCATAGGCGGCAAACGCCGACGACATGTCCGCGATCTCGCGTTGACCGGCCGAGTGGCCGGCGACGAGCCAGCCTGCGGCGCCCAAGGTCAGCAAACCCACGGCGGCATACGAAGCCGCCCGAAGCGCGATGCGTCGCGCCCGGGCGGCGGGCGGTTCGCTCACCAGCATGGCCTCGCCCAGGATCACCTGGGAGACGAGCTGCCCGAGGAAATAGCTGCGGCCCTGCTGCGGCCGTAGCGCGGCCGCACGCCGCTGGTCGAGCCCGAAGGCGCGCGCCATGACCCCGGTCAGCCGGTCGATCGGCGTGCCTTCCTGCGTGCCCGAGGTGAAATAGACGCCGCGCAGCAGGGGCGCCGGATCGAGGCGGGAGCCGCCGAAGGCCTCGGTGAGGAAGCTCTGCAGGGGCTGCGCGAGGGTGGCGATCTGCGTCGGAAACCCGGCGATGAGGACACGGCGTTCCGGGCTTTGCTCGGCCTGCAGGCGATCGAACAGGCGATCGTTGAGGCTGGCGACCAGGAGCTGCAGCTCTTCAGGGAATTGGCCCACGGGACCGGCGTCCGCCTTCGCCAGCGGGAACGTGACACCCCATACCTGATTGCGACGCTCGCGGTCGAGGTCGTCGAAGAATTCGGTGAAACCCGCGATGAGATCGGCCTTGGTGAACAGCGCATAGACCGGAATGCGAATGCCCAGGCGAGTCTCGAGCTCCTTGATGCGTCGCCGGATCGCCGCGGCATGGGCCGCTCGTTCGGCCGGCGGTGCGTCGGCGATGTCGCTGAGCGCGATCGCCACGATGACGCCGTTCAAGGGCTGGCGCGGCCGCGTCCGGCGCAGCAGATCGAGAAACGAATCCCAGCCCGCGCGATCGACGGCGGCGTTGGAATCCTGGGTGGTATAGCGGCCGGCCGTGTCGATCAGCACGGCGTTCTCGGTGAACCACCAGTCGCAAAGCCGGGTACCGCCGACGCCCGACACCGCCCCCTGGCCCATCTCGGCGGCCAGCGGGAATTTCAGGCCGCTGTTCAGCAGGGCCGTCGTCTTGCCGGCGCCCGGCGGCCCGATGATGGCGTACCACGGTTGCTCGTAGAGGTAGCCGCGCGTGCCGCGCGCTTTCTTGAGGAGCGCCAGGGCCGTGGACATGCGTTTCCGGAGGGCGGCTGCTTCTTCGCCCGTGCCGTCATCGACCTTGTCAGGCGTTTTCTCGGCGACTCCGCTTTCCAGCTTTTGCTCGCGGTGCCGATGAAGGAGATCGAGCGACAGGTTCGACGTCGCCCAGGTCAGCAGCAGGCCGATCACGAAGGCCAGTCGCGGCACCCAGCTTCCGAAAGAAGGGATCAGCGGTCCGAACAGCCAGACCAGCAACGCCAGAATAGCGATGCCGACAAAACTCAGCATCCAACGGGAGAGCAGGAATCGCAATGCTTGCATGGCTAGGCGCCATGCCGGTTGAGCACGACTTCGATGCGCCTGTTGCGTTCGCGGCCCTCCGGCGTGGAGTTGGTGGCGATCGGATCGGCATCCGCACGGCCCTCCGCGCTCAGCCGGGATGGATCGCCGACGCTGGCGCCGATGATCGCGCTGGCTTCCTTCGCGCGCGCCGTCGAGAGCTGAAAATTCGACGGGAAGGCGATGGTGCGGATCGGCTGGTCGTCGGTATAGCCGATCACCCGGACCGAACCGGGCTCTTCCTTCAACGCGAGCCCGATGCGATCCAGCAATGGCTTGAAGCTGGGGTTTACCGTGGCGCTGCCCGACGGAAACATGCCGCGCCCGGTTATCCGCACGAGCGGCTGGCCAACCGTGCCAGTCACCTCGACAAGACCCTGTTCGATCTCCGGCTGTAGGAATTTCCGCAGCCGGTCGAGCACCGTCGGTTCCGGCGGCAGAGGTGGCGTCGGCGCCGGCGTCGGCTCGACGACCGGGGTGCGCGTGATGGTCGGCATGCGCGACGGCGGCGCGGTCTGCAGACGCGCATAGAGATCGTCGGACGTCGCATTGAGGCCAATCGAGAACCAGAGAAACAGGCCGGCGACGATTCCCAGGCCCGCGCTGGCGGCGACCCACAGCGGCAGGCGAAAGCGCGCCGGCCGGTAGGGCGCGTCGATGCCCTTGGTATGCGGCGCCAGATCCGGCTCCGCCGCCTTCTGCTGGCGGACGATGACAGCATAGGTCTCTTCGCGAATTCGGTTGATGTCGCCGACGCCGCGGCGCGACAGGCGGTACTGGCCGATGAAGCCCAGCGACAGGCAGAGGTACATCAGCTTGATGACCGGCAGGTACTTGCCGGGATTGGCGCACATCTGCTTCAGCACGTCGAAGAAGCGTTCGCCGCTGCGTACTTCCTGGTGGAAGGTCGAGACCAACGAGTGCTCGCTCCAGGTTCCGCTGCTGCCCCATGGCGTGTTCAGCACCACGTCGTCGAGGCCGGCGCACAACGCATAGTGAGCCGGGCGCAGCTGCTCCAGCGGCAGGCCCTTGTCGCGCGCCTCCTGCTCGAAAGACCTGACCTCGCGGACCGTCCGCTCGCGCAGGTCCCCGGAATCGGGCGGACTTGCGGTGTTGCGCAGCCGCGCCATGAGCTGCAGCAGCGGCGCGGCGGCGGCGGCGAGCGCGTCTTCGCCGATGAAGGTATTCTCCGTCCCCTCCGCCATGGTGACGGGCCGCGCGGGCGGCACGTCCGGCCGCACTGTCCGCTCACCTCCGGCTTTGGCCGGCGGTTCAGCCGGTTGCGATTGGCGCCTTCCGGGAGTTGGCCGAATGATCGTTCGGTTGTCATCTTCAGGCTCGGCGAAGGGGTTGTCGATCATATCGCCTCACATCACTGTCGCTAGCCGCGGATCGCCCAGAGTTCGATGTTGAGATTCGGGAAATCGCCGGAGACATGCACTGCGAAGCCGCCGGAGGATTGAAGTTCTTTCCAATGAGTCGAATTGCGGTCGAGCTCGAAGTAAGTGGCACCTGCGTAAAACGGCAGCTGCCGCGGGGCGACCGGCAATGGCCGCACGGCGATTCCCGGCAAGGCGACGTTCACCAGTTCTCGGATATGCTCGACCGCGCCGATCTTGACCTGCGAGGGGAACAGCCGACGCATGGTTTCGGTCGGCACATCGGCCTGAACAGCCAGCACGAAGCTCGAAGAACGCAGGATGCCGCGATCGACGATGGGACCGACCTGTACGCCATAGGCACGCTTCTGCAGGGGGATCTGGATGGCGGTCTGCTCGATGACGGAAGACAGCGAACGGCGCAGATCGGCGACGACCGGCGCAAAGCTGCGCTGCAGGTCGGCATGTCGATACGGCGGATATTCCGAAGGACGGCGGGTCGCCTCGGTGAAGGTCGAGAAATCGCCGGCCATCTGCACGAGGGCGGCATAGAGATCGACAGGATGGACGCTGCCGTCGCTCGCCCAATGGGACAACAGCTTCTGCGCGCGATTGACGGATTGCAGCAGCAGGAAGTCCGAAACGTCCGCCACGCCACGCGAGCCCGGCGCGGTGAGCCGCGCCGCCAGTGCCTCGCCGCGCTGGTTCAGCATGCCGGCGAACTCCGCGAGCACGCCGGTCAGCGGCGCCGCCGCCGAACAGGCGAGCGCCGGTGGGATCCATTGATCGTCGAGGACCACCCGGCGATCGGCGCCCACCTCGACGACGCGGGCGAGACCGATGCCGTGATAGCCGGCGCGGTTTTCGGTCTCGAGCATGTAGCGCAGGCGCAGTCTGCCGATCTGCACGTCGGCTGGTTGGGGCGAGCCGGAATGGGTGTCGTAGGCCTCGAACCCACGCTGCTCATAGCGGCCTTCGGTGCCGCCGTTGGCCGAGACCTCCACCGATCCGGCCTGTCGCATCGGCAGTACGAGATAGACGACGGCGTTGCGCGTCGTCTCCGGCAGGTCGAGCGGTACCGGCTGGTCGGTCTCGCCCGGCAGGCCGAAGGGCGTGCCGTCCTCGAACACGCCGCTGCCGCTTGCGAGGGCGAACTGGCCGGTGCCGAGCAGGTTGCGATTGATCGCCGCCTCCGTCAGGCCCCAGCCATGCGGACGCAAGGAGGCCGTGCGGTCGCGCACAAGTGCCTCGAGCCAGCGGTCCTGTTGCTGGAAGTGCTGCGCCCGCAGGAACATTCCTTCCAGCCAGACGACGCGGTTGGACCAAGTCATGCGGACTCCAGCACAGCTCTGTTTCGGCTAATGGTGAGCGCAAGCCTAGTCAGTCCGACCGCGGCGATCGGGGCTATTGCTCGCCATTGAGCACGGTCGATTTCGCGAAACAGAACCGCAGCACCGAGGTATCGCACGCCGGGCTTCGGCGCCAACGTCATTTTGCGATTCTCGCCCGGACGCACCACGACTTCCTCGGAACTAGCACTTTCGTCGCCGAGCGTCGTCTTATCACGGTCCATCAAAGCGTAGGCATCGGCCGACATAAATCGTCCCTTGGCCGTGAGCGAATAGAGACGGACCGCAACAGAGACCGGCGTTCCCGCCGGATTCGGGTTCACATCAGGGCTCGTCCTGATCGACAGCTCGACTACCGCGGGCGCGGGCGGACCACCGCAGCTCGCCACCGACAAGAGCGCCGGCCCCACCAGAAACAGGCGGCGGGCGATCATTCCGATTTCCTGTCTGCGGTCAGCTTGTCGATCGCCTCTTCGTAGGCACGGGCGAATGCCTTGCCAAACACGCTGTCGAAATCGTCTGAAAGAGCTTGAGTCACGCCCTTGTGCAGGCGCACGAAAGCGTCCCAAGCTCGCGCCTTCTTTTGCGCCGGGTGAATCTGCAACGCACCGCCCTCGGCCTTGCGCTCCACGGCGTCGGGCTCGAATTGGGCGAGCAGGACGCGCACTGCCGCCTGCATGGCCGAGACGGTCGCCAGCTCATGCATGCGCAGATCATCAAAGGCTTCGCCAATGGCCTCCGCCGCCCCCATGCCGGTACGCCGGCCGGTGCCGAGAAGGGTCGCCAGAGCATCGTCGTCATCCAGCGAGAACTTGAGCGGGTTGTTGCCGCTGGCGCGGATCATCGTTTGCTCGATCCGGAACTCATCCTTGATGCTGGCGCGCGCCATCAGGGTTTGCCGAAGGCCGCTGACGGTTGCCCGCGTGGCGGCTCCGAGTTCGCTCGAACGCCGTCTCCGGATTCGGTAGCACGGCCTCGCCCATTCCAACGCCGCGCAGAAAGGCGGCCGCAAGGCCGGTATCGTCTGCCGCCGGCGGGCGCGGCGGCGTGTCCTGCCGGGGTGCCGGCGCGGCGGCCGCGTCTTCATGCGGGCGGGGCGGCGGCGGCGGTCGCGCCGTTTGCGGGCGCAATCCGGCCGGCGCTGCGACATCCCAGTCGTCGGGAATGATCGCCACCGGGTGGGGTGGACGGAAGGCGCTTTCAAGCGCGGGGGCATGGTCCGGTTGCGTGCCGGCGAACGGCTCTTGATTGGGCGCCAGGGGATCGAAGTCCGCCGGCAGGATCGGAGAATTGGACACGTCCAATACCGAACGCGACTCGGGCAACCTGGCATCGTGGCCGGCATCGTCGTAGTGGCGAAGATCGGAACGCGACGGCGGGGGATCGCGCATGGCAAAGTCGTCGCGACGAAGGCCGGACAGGGAGCCCTCGCGGTCGCGCGCCGCCCCCTCCTCGTCCTCGTCGATGATTACTTCGAGCTCATAGAGGCCGAACTTGATGCGGTCACCATGACGTAGCTTGGCAGACGAGCCTTTGCCGACCGGTTCACTGGCCCGGTTGAGGAACGTGCCGTTGGAGCTGAGATCATGCAGTTGCCAATCGCCGACACTGTAGACCAATCGACAGTGCCGCTTCGACAGATGGCGCTCAGGATCGGGGACGACCCATTCATTGTCCTGGCCCCGGCCTATAGAAAATTCACCGCCGCGGACCTCACGTCTCTCGGGTGCCACGTTGTCGGGACAGCGAATCACTACGAGCTTTAGGGTCACGTGAGGGCGCACTCCTGTGACGGGACGTCACCGTCCGACCGGCAGGCACCGATCACCGAAAATTCTAGTCGGGGAACCCTCGGCAGGGCAATCGTATTTGGATTTGTTGGCGATTGGGCTATATTCTCCCGAATCCACTAGAAGTTGGCGTTATTTATACCAACGGTTGCAGATTTACGCCACGGTACAATTTTTTGATGCGCAGCCCGATGGACCGGTTGACGACTTGAAGGGTAACGGCCATCCTATTCGAAAGTCACTCGGGATTCGAAAGAATCTGTCGCCATGTGCCTTGCCCCGTCACCGACCATCCTGAGCACGGATGAGGTGGGCAGCGTCGCGCCGCCCATCTTTACCTCCGTCGGACAGGATGCCGTGAACGGCCCGGGCGACGTTTTCGTTATCCAATCGCTGCTGAACAAGCGGTTGCCGCAGCCTCACACCGACTTACCTGTCACGGGCATCATGGATCCCGGTACCATTCTGGCGATCAAGGCGTTCCAGGCCGTGATGATGAACATGAATCCGCCGAACGGCTACGTCGCGCCTGGGAGCCCGACCTATTACGCCTTGGCCGCGCGCCCGCTGGTGGACCAGAAGCCGCCGCCGCCGACACCCTTCGGCCACATTGGCATTATTCCTCCCGACGTGATCGACGCGGCCAAGGCCTCTCAGCGCCGCTGGAACATCCCGGCCTCGATTACCCTGGCGCAATGGATCGTCGAGAGCGCCTGGGGCTCGGCAATGCCGCCCGATAGCAACAACCCCTTTGGGATCAAAGCGCTGGAGACACAGGCGGCGGTTGAAAGCGAGAACTCGTGAAGTGATCGAAGGGAAGGTGGTCATCATTATGGCGCGTTTTCGGCGTTTCGCAAACTTGTCCGAAGCCTTTGAGCTTCACGGCCAATTGCTATCGACGGCAGCGCCCTATCGGATGGCTATGGGGCTTGCTCAAGATCCCGATCAATTTGCCGACGCACTCACTGGCGTCTACGCAACTGACCCGCAATATGGCACCACCCTCAAGTGGGTGATGGAGAACTACCAACTGAAACAATATGATCCGGGTGGGAAGCGCGGGGGATGACTGACCGTCCGTCGTCAGATTAATTGATATGGCTCGGTTCTATTTAGAAGAGAGGATCTGGCGCATCTGTTGAACGCGTTAAGCGGCTTTTCGGGTATGCATCAAGCGTCTGGTTTTGGTGGTCTGTCGTTTGATCTTTTCTCGTTGCAGCAAGATGGTGTTCCCACGGCCGCAGTAGACATCGGCAGGCGTCATATTGCCGATGGGCATTGTCACGTTACCGGAGTTTGCCTTCAGACTCGGGTTGTTTCGATCCATGGTGCTTTAGCATTTTCAATCACTTAGCAGGCTCCTTCAGAGTCCAAAAACGTCTCCGACGCGCCAACGTGACAATGCCCCCATGACCTTTCTGTGTCGTCGCATGCCCTTTGTTTATATCGACAGCACGGTCGGGCATCCTCCTGTCGCATCCACATCGCGTGACGGAGGCAACTCAAGGCATGGACTCATCAACAGGGAAGCAGCCTGTACAACAATGACAAATCATCCAGGGGGCTGTCTCCAACTGAAGGTCAAGGCGTTGGCGAACCATTATCCGCAAGGAACGGCGTCGACCCATATTGGCAATCCATTTCGCTAAGCTTCAGCGAGACTGGCTAGGTTAGTGGAACGCCCAGAGACGGTTGCCAGAGGATTCGAAAGCGAGCCATTCCGTGCCGACGGGTATCTCCTTCGTCGCTAATACACATTGGTGCTGGGGTTCGCCATTGGCGCCGCCCTGTATGCCGGGTATGCATTTTCCTGGGCATCCTGCGGTCTCCGCTGCCATCGCCCGACGCAACGGCAGCAACGGCACCGTCGCGCCGCTGATCTTCGCAATGCGAGCACTTAGGTGCACCCAGCGCCGGACTGTTATTTGAATGAAAATGGGGAACAGCGCATGGAGCGAGAGCGGTTCGTCAAGCTACTGAAAATGACATCCAGCAGCAGCAATGGCGAGGCCTTGGCTGCAATCCGCAAGTGCAACGACATGCTCAAACAACACAAGCTGAGCTGGCATGATGTTGTGCAGTGGCGTGGTCCCAGCCAAGAGCGCAGCGAGACCAGCATGCCCGGCGAAGCAGGACGAGCCGACAGAGCTAGCAGAAAGAATGACCGTCCATCGCCATCCCGTGCCTTTGAAGCATCGATCCGGAGAGAGAAATATCTCGAACAAACTTGGAGAAACGAGAAGACTGCGACTATGCGCGTTTACATCAGGAATGTGCCCCTGCTGCTACGGTTGCTTTTTTTCCCTCTTTGGGCAACAGCCGCGATGGTCGCCGGTATCGTAATCTCTGAAGCTAGCACACCCGTGCGTGCGATTAAGTTGTTTGCCGTAGTGCTTATTACGGCCGCATGCGGTGTGGTTTGGGTGCGGATCTTCCAAGTTGTAATCCAGAAGCTAGTGGCGATTATCTAGTGCCGCTTCGATCTAGGTTCTGTTGACAGTCAGGGGAATCACAGCTCAACTCGACTTGTGATTCAAGACTGCAAATTCGGAGGAGCAGTCTTGGCGCAGAAAGTACGGCTGGTTCTAAGCGGGCAGCAGTGGAAGCGGATCGAGAAGCTGTGTGTTGGCAAGGCCGAGGACCCCGGCGGGACGGGGGCCAACAACAGAATGTTCGTCGAAGCGGTGCTGTGGATCGCCCGCACCGGCTCGCCGTGGCGCGATCTACTGGAGACCTTTGGCAAGTGTGACCTGCGCCCCAAGTTTCATCCAGCCGGCAGCAGAATCCGTTCGTCATTTGGGCCTGTCCGGCCCGGTGTTGCAACAGCCTGGGGCGCAAAGCCCGTGGTTGAGCGCAGCGTCCCAGGCTGTTGCGGAACAGAGGCGTTGCGAGCCGCGTAGGCGACCGGCGTCAGATTGCCGAGCGCGCTGTGCGGTCGTTCGGTGTTGTAGTCGCGGCGCCATTCCTCGAGGGCAGCGCGTGCGTGAGCAAGCGAGGTGAACAGCGTCTCGTTCAACAGCTCGTCGCGTAGCCGACCGTTGAAGCTCTCGATGAAGGCGTTCTGCGTCGGCTTGCCAGGTGCGATGTAGTACCAGTCCACGCCGCTCGTCTGCGACCAACGCAGGATCGCCATGCTGGTCAGCTCAGTTCCGTTGTCGGAGACGCAGCCCAGAGGTCGACCGCGCCGGGCAATCAGCGCATCCAGCTCGCGCACGACCCGCAGCCCGGACAAGGAAGTGTCAGCCACCAGGCAGAGGTACTCCCGGGTATAGTCGTCGACCATCGCCAGGATGCGGAACCGCCTGCCGTCGGTCAGCGTGTCGCTGACGAAGTCGAGTGACCAGCGTTGGTTCGGACCCTGCGGCAGCACCATCGGCGCCCGGGTGCCCAAGGCCCGCTTGCGTCCGCCACGCCGGCGAACCTGCAGCCGTTGTAAAGCCGCCGCAGCTTCTTGTGGTTCACGCGCACACCCTCGCGCGACAGCAGCACATGCAGCCGTCGCCAGCCGAAGCGGCGGCGTACCGCTGCCAGTTCCCGCAGACGCGACCGCATCGCGCCATCGTCCACACGCCGATGCCGATAGCGGATCGAGGTTCGTTCCGCCCCGATCGTTCGGCACGCCCGCCGCTGGCTCACCCCATGCACGCTACACAGGTGCGCCACGGCCTCCCGCCTGGCTGCGGGCGTCACCATTTTTTTGTCGCGATATCCTTCAGCATCGCGTTGTCCAGCATTGCCTCGGCCAGCAGCTTCTTCAGCCGGCGGTTCTCGTCCTCCAGCGACCGCAGCCGCTTGGCCTCCGACACCTCAAGCCCGCCGTACTTGGCCTTCCACTTGTAGAACGTCGCGCTGCTGATCCCGTGCTTGCGGCAGACATCCAATGTCGCCGTACCAGCCTCGTGCTCCCGCAAGATCCCGATGATCTGCTCTTCCGTGAACCGCGCCTTCTTCATCGCCGTCTCCTCTCGAAGACGGATTCTACCTCAACCTGGAGGAGTTTCTGGGGCTCAGGTCAAGTGGAACAGCGTCTTCGTCCGCTTCAACCGGTGGAGTGAAGGCGGTGTCTGGCAGCGCATCTTCGCCGCGCTGTCGGACGATCCGGACTTCGAATACCTGATCGTGGATTCGACCATCGTGCGGGCTCACCAGCATGCGGCTGGCGCAAAAGGGGGCCTCAGGATCAGGCGATCGGACGCAGTCGCGGTGGCCTGACCAGCAAGATCCACCTCGCTGTACGCGGGCTCGGCCTGCCGGTACGCCTCATCCTAACGCCAGGCCAGCGCAACGACGCCAAGGCACTGATCGACGGCCTGCCGGCGCAATGGGTTCTTGGCGATACCGCCTTCGACGCCGATCACTTCCGCGCTGCCATCGACGCCCAGCCCGTCATCCCTTCCCATCGCTCGCGGGCCCAAAAACTGCCTCTCGACGAGACCATCTACAAGGAAAGGCATCTGGTTGAATGCTGCTTCAACAAGCTCAAGCACTTCCGTCGGGGGGCAACCCGATACGAGAAGACTGCCAGGAACTTTCCTCGCCATCATCACTCTCGCCGCTATCGCTCTGTGGCTCCGATGACTGTCAACAGGACCTAGCCCGCTCGAAAACTCTCGCATTGTCCGTCGATAGGGCCGCTCTGCCCGCAGTGCTAGCGCTCCGAGCCCACATGGGTAATGGCCTTGCCCTACGTTCGCGGAGGGCGCCAGACGCCCCTGCTCGTTCCGACGACGTCCATCATTCTGGGTCGTTATGACGCAGTACCGTGTGCCGCTTGCCACATCAGCATCTGCCGCCCGGCCTCAGGAGGGTGAGGCTGCGCACTTGCTTGTTGATCCAGCCCATTCGTGCGGCGAAGTCAGCGGCGGGCGACCGGAATGTTTGGAAGCAGAGCGGTGACGGGGCATTGCCGGTCCAACGACTGGCAGTGCTTTGCGTTTCAAGGCAGAGGTGGCACCGTCGACACGCCCCTAGGCTGCGGTGCTCGCTTGTCGCTCGATTGCGACAAGGGTGGGGTCGTGAAACCGGACGCTTGAGAGCGCGATGTATTTGCCTCTTACGATCAATCAACCATTTCTTGCGAAGGGCATAAAATCCCATGACTATCGGTTTTGAGCAAAACATCCTGCCCTCATCGGGTGCGACCAGCGCGGCGTTGCTTAACTCTTTGAGCAAGGCGATCGCCATCCGCGTTCTTCTCGTCGTAGACGTCAGACATCGCGAGAGCCTGACGAACAAGCTGTCCGATGAGGGTTTGGTCGTTGAGGTCTTTAGTGACAGGGCATCATTGCCGGGCGCGCTCGCTGACGCCGGTAATGCCGACGCGGTCGTCATTGACTAGGGCCTGCCGAACTCCTCTGGCCTCGACGTGATGGTCGAGATGCGCCAGCGAGGCATCCACGCGCCTGTCGTTTTCCTGAACAGTCCGTCGACGCTGATGAAACATGAGGTATTGGCGCTCGATAAAGCGCAGCGGACTTTGTTTGCAGGTCGCGCGGCGCAGCCATCCGGGCCAGGCGGCTCAGGCTCGCCGCCAAGGGTGCCAGCCCTCGGAAGGCCCCGTTGTTGGAAGACCAACTAGGTTCTGTGGGCTTTTAGGATTCCCATTTGTCGGGAGTTGTTATTCAAGACTGCTTTTGGGAGGCAGTCTTGGGTGTCATGGATCGGCTGGTGTTGAACGACGAATCAGTGGGAGGCGATGTCGGGCCTGATCATCGGCCGGCCCGATCAGTGCGGCTCGACGGGTCGCGACAACCGGACGTTCGTGGAAGGCGTCTTGTGGATCGTGCGCACCGGCTCGCCGTGGCGCGACCTGCCCGAGGTGTTCGGCGAGTGGAACAGCGTCTTCCGGCGCTTCAGCCGGTGGAGCGAGAAGGGTGTCTGGCGGCGTATCTTCGAGGCGATGTCGGACGATCCTGACTTCGAATATCTGATCGTCCACTCCACGATCGTGCGTGCCCACCAGCACTCCAGCGGCGCAAAAGGGGGGCTCGCAATCAGGCCATCGGACGCTCGCGCGGCGGCCTGACCACCAAGATCCATCTCGCCGTCCGCGGCCTGGGATGTCCGGTGCGCTTCGTCCTCACGGCCAGCCGAGCCGGTGACGCTCCGCAGGCCGGGCCTCTCATCGAGGGCATGCCTGCCGATATCGTCATCGCCGATGCCGCCTCCGACGCCGACCATTTCAGGCTGGCGATCGCGCGCAAAGGCGCACTCGCCTACTTGCCCTGGTTGAAGCCGGCGCGATGGATCCCGGCGATCCAGCGCTGAAGGAGCGTCTGGTCGGCCTGCGGCTTCAAAAATCCGAATTGGAGCATGACACCGCGCGTCTGCAGGAGACGCTTCAGAGCGGCGAGATCGACGTGACGCCCCGAAAAGCTCGGCATCCTGTCGCTCGAAATGCACCGGCGGCTGACCGAGGGACCGCCGGAATTGCGGCAGACCTACATGCGGTTAGTCCTGGACATCGTCACCGTCGATCGCAATGCCACTAGGCTCGGGCCCGAAGCCTGAGCTCTTGTCGGAGCAGTAATAGTGGGGGGTTGCCCCGACCGCGCCGGCACCTCCTCGTCGCGAGCAGCAGTCTCGGGCGCAGGCCGGCGGCCCTGAGGTTTGTAACATTCCCTTACCACAGAACGGCTCCGCCTTTTCACAACGGCCCGAGCAGCGCGCTCGGGAGCCCAGGATGTTGCTTGGCCGGGATATTCTCTTTCGACTTGATGTTCGGTTTCACCGGTATGGTCTGGCCAAGAGGCAAGGCACCCGGCGACGCTGCGACGCCTGAGTACCGACGTATACAGGCTACGACTTCTGGAAGAGCATCGTAAGTGCCATCCAAATCGAACGCGTAGGCAGTACTCGCAACTCGCACCGTCATCCGATGGCCTTTTCGTATCAGATCAAACGAGGTTGCGTTTGCGGGCAACTCCGTAAGTGCCATATCCTTCGTGGCGGCCTCGGCGCGCAAGTACAAAGGTCGAGCGTCATCAACGAATAGAACAAGGTCGACGCTTTGTCCTTTCTTGAAGGCCCATGCATCGTGTCTCCAGGCCACTCTCCAGGAGTAGTCTGCCGACATCGAAAAAATCATCGTGATTCCGCTCTCGTACGGGGTGGCCATGGCGCAATATGAAAATTTGCCATTGTGATCGTAGGCCACAATATCCCAGCCAGCGACAACAGTTCGCGATCCCGCAATTTCGTTGGACAGGGAAGCCTGATCGCACGCAGTCATCGTCAACAATGCGAGACCTAGTAGTCGCTTCAAGGTTTTCCCCAACCAAGACGATTGTGCAATTCACGCTCGGAACTAGACGGGACCTGAATTCTCCGACTTGGCCCTGCCGGCGACACCCAACCGCATTTACTCCGTTACAATTGGCCTGCCCAGTTTAATTTTCGCATAGCAAAACATCCGATGCGAGGAGTTCCCGACGGCGGACGGCGCCTTGGAATGCGCAGCATCGCCTCAAGCGGGCTCAATGTCACATCGTTGGTTGCCTATTCGTTAGCAGGACATGTCGGCTTTGTCGGTCGCCAGGGTATCGGCATAAAGTAGCAACACTTGCTCGATGAACAACTCGTAGAGCGTCTGCAGCAGCGTCCTGTCAGCCACGAACTGCTACGCGCGCGCCGGCGTGCTCTGGACCAGCTACGACGCCGCGAGCGAGGGTAAGGCCACCGATCGCGAGAGCGCCACAACGGAGGAAATGTAGGCGGCACCTATGGTAGCCGCGCGCGGAAGATGGCCCGCCGGCGGCGATGCGTATCCCGTCGTCGGTGAACAACATCTAGGTGATTGAAGACGGATTAGGTTTCGGCGCATTAGCAGGTTTAGGGTTGCAAGGTTTGGCGGTCCGAAGCTGCAGAACCTTGCGATTTCGCTTTGGGATTCAACCGCCACCATCGACAAGTGCGCTTCCTGCGCACCCGCCTGGGTCGGCTGATCCGCGATATCCGGCGTAGGATCGCAGGCCACGAGCCCGTCGAGGCGGCCTTCGAGAGCCCACACTCGCGGGCCTCCCAGATCCGCTCCCAACACCAGCGCCAGCGCGACTGGAAGCTCTATTCCTTCCACGCCCCTGAGGGCGAGTGCATCGGCAAGGGCAAGGCCCGTGCGCCCTACGAGTTCGGCGTCAAGGTCTCGGTCGTCACCACCAACGCCTGTGCCCCGGGCGGCCAGTTCGTGCTGCAGGCCAAGGCGTTGCCGGGCAATCCCTATGACGGCCACACCTTGCGCGCCGCCCGCGAGGACACCCAGCGCCTCACCGGACGCGAGATCGAACGGCCCTACGTCGACAAGGGATACCGCGGTCACGACGCGCCCAAGCCGCGAAGGGTGTTCATCTCCGGCCAGAAGCGCGGCGTCTTCAGCATCATCAAGCGAGAGCTGCGTCGGCGCTTCGCCATCGAGCCTCTCATCGGCCATATGAAGGAGCAAGGTCACCTCGGCCGCTGTTACCTCAAGGGCCATACCGGCGATGCCGCAAACGCCATCCTCACCGCCGCCAGATACCTTCAGGCGCATCCTCGTCCGGCTCAGGGCACTTTTGCGCCTA
Source organism: uncultured Alphaproteobacteria bacterium (assembly GCA_963843185.1). Lineage (GTDB taxonomy): Bacteria > Pseudomonadota > Alphaproteobacteria > Reyranellales > Reyranellaceae > Reyranella. The sequence continues at coordinate 290,571 of CAWJJJ010000015.1, read as the reverse complement.
ATCCTGTCAATCTTGAGGGTCGCCTTGGCAGCTCGCCCAGCACTCCATCCGGCTTCTTAGCGGGCGACTATCCCGGAATGCCCGGCCAGTTGCATGCTCGGCGCCCGTCGCACACGCTTCGGCGAGCTGGGGCACCATGAAGAGATTTCCTGCGTCCGGGCAGCGGCTGGCGGCTTTCGACCTTATCTTCTATTATTCGGCGTCTGCTTGGTCGTGCCGGCACTGGTGGCAACCGGCTTGCTACTTTGGCAAGATTCGTGGCGCGACGGCGTCTACGACTTCCTGCATTTCTATGCAGCGACCCACGAGACGCTGGGCATCGCCTGCGGACGGGTCACCGGGCAGTTCGGCGGCCTGAAGGGCCGCAACCTCACTTTGGCGGGGGGCGACGTGGTCGTCCTTGTGGATATGATCACCTTTGCTGCTGAGCGACTGATGGAGATCGAGGTAGGGGCGCTGACCGGCGCGGGCCACGGCGAGAAGAGCCCGATGCGAACTCGTGCAGCGTAACGACTATCGCGATCGCGACTGGGAGACGCGGGTCGGCACGGTAGAGCTGTGCCTCCCCAGGCTGCGCAAAGGCAGCTACTTCCCCGGCTTCCTTGAGCCGCGCCGGATGGCCGAGAAGGCGCTCACGGTGGTGATCCAGGAGGCCTACATCCAGGGCATCTCGACGCGCTCGGTCGACGATCTGGTCAAGGCGATGGGCATGGAGGGGATCAGCAAGAGCCAGGTCTCGCGGCTGTGCGGCAAGATCGACGAGCGGGTTCAGAGCTTCCTGAACCGGCCGATCGAGGGTAACTGGCCGTATCTGTGGATCGACGCGACCTACGTGAAGGCCCGCCAGGCCGGTCGCATCGTCTCGGTCGCCGTCATCGTCGCGGTCGGTGTAAATGCCGCCGGCCGGCGCGAAGTGCTTGGCATGGATACGCCCTGGCGCATGCCGGCAGGAGCGGCCGACGCGTGGTCTCGGCCTTCATCGCCACCGCCTTCGCCCAGGACGATGCCGGGCAGGCCAAGGCCCAATGGTGCCGCGTCGCCGACCAGCTCAGACCGAAGGTCCCCAAGCTCGCCGTCCTGATGGATCAGGCCGAGCCCGACGTGCTGGCCTACATGAGCTTGCCGCCTCAGCACCGCGCAAAGCTTCACTCCACCAACCCACTGGAACGGCTCAACGGCGAGATCAAGCGCCGCACCGAGGTCGTCGGCATCTTCCCCAACGAGGCTGCCATCACCCGCCTCGTCCGCGCCATCTTGCTCGAACAGAACGATGAGTGGGCCGTCCAGCGCGCCTGATACATCACGCTGGAAAGCATCGCCCCGTCGGCGATGATCCCATCGTCAGCCTGCCCATCGCGGCAGACTGACAGATCCGGCTCTGCCCGGATGTCGTCGTGAGCGACGGCCAGCTACACCAGATCTCGGGGCACGACCTCGAACACGATCGACGCTACCATTTCATCAAGCTTCCCGAACGGCTCAAACGAGCCGGCAATAGGCTTGCAGGCGCATCTGGATCTCTCGAAGGGCGCCCTTTTAGCCGACGTGTTGGGCCGGTTTCTCAAGGAGATCGCAGATCTTGGCCTGTTCATTGTGATCAGTGAACTCGACGTCAAGGAACATGAGTACATCCTGCCCGTCGAGCAGCGTGATGGTCGTGTGGCGGACGAAACGAAGCGCTACCTGGATATTGCGTTGGGTCAACCCGCCGTCCGAGGAATGATTACCTGGGGATTGAGTGACCGGCATTCCTGGCTGCAGGTCACCCAGGACGATCTGGCGCGCTATCCCAATGCCTGGAAAGACGGCTCCACCCCGGGGTGAATCGGGGGCTTCCGTTCGACTACTCCTGAAGCCGAAGCCCATGTATCGGGCGATTGCCAACTCCGTCCGCCGGCGGCGACGCCACCGTCGCCCTGCCGGCCTCGCTCGACCGCTTCTGGCCGCTTGAGATCCTCGCCGGGGCAGCTGTGCGGGCCGGCTGCCTGGTGATGTTCGACCGCCGTGTCAGAAGTTAGGGGGACTGACGATCAGGCGACGTCGCGAGTGTTGCCCTCGACCCTGACGCCATCCCGCGCGCGCCGGTTCCCTCGAAAAGCGGCCACGACTTGTCCTGATCGGAGATGCGCGTGACCGGCAGCGGCCACGCAATCGCCAGCGCCGGATCGTCGTAGCGCAGCCCACGGCCGGCTCCCGCGGCGTAGGGCGAGGACAGTAGATAGTCGACCTCGGTGTCGTCGGCGAGAGTCTGAAAGCCGTGGGCAAAGCCCTGCGGTACGTACAGCATTCTCTGTGAAGCCGGTGTCAACGTCACGCCCATCCAGCGGCCGAAGCTCGGCGACCGCGGGTCTACGTCGACGATGACGTCGTAAATCGCCCCGCGCACGCAGCGCACCAGCTTGATTTCGCCATGGGGCGCAACCTGCCAGTGCAGGCCGCGTAGCGTGCCGCCTGTTGGATTGACGGAGAGATTGCCCTGGGCGACTTCGACATCCAGGCCATGACGCGCGAACTCCTCGCGGCACCACGTCCGGGCGAACTGGCCGCGGTCGTCGGTATGGGGTTCGAGCTGGACCACGTAGGCGCCCTTGAGTGCCATCTCATTGAAAATCATGGGCCCGCCAATAGAAGTCGGCGTCGATTTGCCGGCTCTCGAGCAGATACTGGAGCTGGCGCAGGCGCGTGAAGGGCGGGGCGTTGAAATCCCGCTCGGCCATCGCAATGTGCTCGAACAGGGCCCGCATCTGACGGGCCCCGCGTCCGGCGTTCCATTCGCAGCGAAAGCCCGGCAGGAGGCGCCGAAATCTTGTCGAACGAGACGCGGTAGCTGCGCGTGTCGCCGCCGCTACTGCCGAACTCGATCTTGCAGTTTGGAAATGCTTCGCCGATCGCCTCGGCGATCTCACGGACGCGATAGTTGTTGTCGTTGTCGCCGACATTCAGGACTTGGTTGGCGACCGTCTCGCGCGGCGCTTCCAGGGTCGCGGCGACGGCGCTGCCGATGTCCTGCACATGCACGAGCGGACGCCACGGCATGCCGTCGCTCGTCATGGTGATCCGGCCGGTCGTCCAGGCGAGGCCGGCCAGGTTGTTCAACACGACGTCGAAGCGAATGCGCGGCGATGCGCCGAATGCCGTGGCGTTGCGCAGGAAAGTCGGGCTAAATCCGTCGTCGGCCAGTGCCTGCACGTCGCGTTCGACCAGCATCTTGCAGTGCGCGTAGGCGGTCTGCGGGTCGGGCTCGGACTCCTCGCTCCTCGTACCGTCGGCCGCGGCGCCGTAGATGCTGCAGGACGAGGCGTAGACGAAACGCGAAATCCCGGCATCTTTGGCCGCCTTGGCGAGGGCTACAGAGCCGAGATGATTGATCTCGTAGGTCTTCTTGGGATCGTGCTGGCAGAGCGGATCGTTGGACAATTCGGCGAGATGGACCACCGCGTCGAAGCCCTCGAGATCGCGCGGCGACAGGGTGCGTATGTCGCGGGTCAACGTCGCCGGGCGATCCTTGCCGTCGTGATAGAGCAGGCCCGCGCGATAGAACCCCGTGTCCAGCCCCACGACCTCGAATCCCCGCTCGACCAGCAGCGGCGTCAGGACGGCGCCGATGAAGCCATCGGCGCCCGTCACGAGTATCCGGCTCGGCCCCGTGCCGGGCGCCGCGTCAGGGGACCATGACGGCTGCTCCGACGTTACCAATTCTTCCATTGAGGGTTCCCGCTTTGCCAGTAGTTCTCGAGGACGTTCTTGTCGTGCAAGGTATCCATGTTTTGCCAGAAGCCGCGGTGCCGGTAGGCTGCGACGCGTCCTTCGCCCACCAGCGCTTCGAGTGGCTCGCGCTCCCATACCGTGTCGTCGCCGTCGATATAGTCGATGGCCTGGGGCTCGACGACGAAGAAGCCGCCGTTGATGAAGTCGCTGTCGTCGTTCGACTTCTCCCGGAAGCCGGCCACGCGATCCTCGCCCGGCATGAGGCGAAGGACGCCGAAACGCCCCGGCGGCCGCACGGCCGACACCGTGACGAGCCCGCCCGACCGATGGTGGAAATCTACAAGGTCGGTGATGTTGATGTCGGCGACGCCGTCGCCGTAGGTGAGGCAGAACGGCTTCTCGTCGAGATAGGGCCGGACCCGCTTGATGCGCCCGCCGGTCATGGTTTTCTCGCCGGTGTCGACCAGCGTCACGCGCCACGGTTCGACTCCGTTGCGGTGCGTCTGCATCCTGTAGTCGTGCAAGTCGAAGGTGATGTCCGACCGCGCGAGGGCGTAATCGCGGAAGTACTGCTTGATCATATGGCCCTTGTAGCCACAGCACACGACGAAGTCGTTGAACCCGTAGGCCGAGTACATCTTCATGATGTGCCAGAGGATCGGTTGGCCGCCGATCTCCACTAAGGGCTTCGGCCTGATCCCGCTCTCCTCGCTGATGCGAGTTCCGTAACCGCCGGCGAGAATGACCACCTTCATAGCGCGCCCCCTTAGAGCACACGGCTTGGATGTATGCCCGGCAGCGGGCTCCGCACAAGTATACTCCCCCACACCGGCTGCCAGGAACGAACCTCCGATGAGAGACCCCATTAGTTCAGACGTTGCCCTGCTCCTGCGAGTGATCAAGCTGTGACACCGTCGGGCTAGACTTCGGTGGCCCGTGGGGCTATCAGGAGTTCCTGGCCGCCCACGACGATCCCAAACACGAACGCCATGCCGAGGTCGCCAAATATATCATCCCCGATACCTTTAACTCGTACGTCGTCGATTTCGACATCCTCGGACACGCCGTCGAGGCGTTCGCCAAACAATGGTTGCGAAAGCCCGCCGTCAAGCGCAAGCGCACCGCCTCAACCGCGGCCTTCACCGGAGGGTTACACTTCATCGGGGATGTCTTCCGCATCGAGCACATGTAGACCGACCCCGACCATCCGTTGACGATGGTATGGAAGGCTATGGCAACGGCGCGCTGCACACGCGCGGGCAATGGCTGCCCCGAGCCGGTGTATGCCGACATGTGCTTCGACGCTCTCACCGGTCTCGAGAAGGTGGTCGCCGCCGATAGCGCCGCACCTGTCGTGGCGACCTTTCCGCTTCAACCGGATTGGCGGGCCAAGTACAGCCCCGATAGAGATCTCGTCAGATCATTCGAAGCGCGCATTCATTCGGCTCTCAAAACGCCGTCGACGCTTTTCATCAGCGGATCACAGGTGGCCGACGTGTCGCTGGTGCACGCCGATGCCGTTCACTATGTCTGGGAGAGCGCTGTCGAATATTCCGAGCTGCTCGTCGATCAGGTGGCGGCGCAGTTTTCGTGCTGACGATGGAAGTCGATGCGCCCCGCCCCGATATCCCGCACGAGGGCTTCGGGATCGCCGATGGTCGAGCAATTGTCGATCACTTCGATCTGCATCGTTTTGCTGCCAGGATCCTGGCAGAGCACGCTTTGCAACGTCTCGCGGAGATACCCCTCAGTGCAATTGTGGATCGGGATCATCACCCATCAGAACGGCCAGCATACCTCTTTCGGAGCTATGGCCGGAAGTTGGTGACGGCGGGGATCGGGAAGGCGGCATATCGTGGGGGTGCTTGACGCCTCCACTTCTCCACCAAAGGAGCGATATGCCGTGGCCAACGATAACGTCGTCCAACTGATTCAGCCAGGAACCTTCAGCGACCAACTCACCGAAGTCTTGCGCAACGGGGCGCGTGCCCTGCTCGCCCAGGCGGTCGAGGCGGAGGTCGCTGATTTCCTCGGCAAGCATGGCGACCTCAAGACCGAAGATGGCCACCGCCGCGTCGTCCGCCACGGCCACCTGCCCGAGCGCGAGGTGATGACCGGCATCGGCCCGGTCGCTGTTCGCCAACCGCGCGTGCGCGATCGCGAGGCCGCTGCCGATGATCCCGGCCGCATCCGCTTCTCGCCGACGATCCTGCCGCCCTACATGCGCCGCTCGAAGTCGATCGAGACGCTGTTGCCGATCCTGTACCTCAAGGGCATCTCGACCGGCGATTTCTCCGAGGCGCTGGCGGCGCTGCTCGGCAAGGACGCGGCAGGGCTGTCGGCGTCTGCGATCGGCGGCTGAAGGACGGCTGGCAGGACGATCATGCGCTGTGGCACAAGCGCGACCTCTCGGCCAAGCGCTACGTCTACGTCTGGGCGGACGGCATTCACCTGCAAGCCCGCCTCGAAGACGACAAGCAATGCATCCTCGTCATCATCGGCGCGACGCCGGAGGGCAAGAAGGAACTCGTCGGTTTCACCGATGGCGCAAGGGAAAGTGCGCACGACTGGCGCGACCTGCTGCTCGATCTGAAGCGGCGCGGGCTCGACGTCACAGCCCGAGCTGATGATCGCCGACGGTGCGCTCGGCTTCTGGAAGGCGGCCGGCGAGGTCTGGCCGACAACGCGCGAGCAACGCTGCTGGGTGCACAAGACCGCCAACGTGCTGGCCAAGCTGCCGAAAAGCCAGCAGCCGAAAGCCAAGCGCGCGTTGCAGGAGATCTGGATGGCCGAGACCAAGGCCGACGCCGAGACCGCGTTCGACGCCTTCATCGAAAGCTATTCGCTCGAAGTACGAGAAGGCCGCCGATTGCCTGGCCAAGGATCGCGACGCGCTGCTCGCCTTCTACGACTTCCCCGCCGAGCACTGGAAGCATCTGCGGACGACGAACCCGATCGAGAGCACTTTCGCGACTGTCCGCCACCGCACGATCCGATCGAAGGGCTGCCTCTCGAACAAGACCGCGCTCGCCATGGTCTTCAAGCTGGTCGAGGGCGCGCAGAAAAGCTGGCGCCGTCTCGACGGCCACGCCCAGTTGCCAAAACTCATCCTGGGTGTGAAGTTCGCCGACGGGCTGGAGGTCGTCGCCAAGAAAGCCGCCGTCAGCCCGAAACCGCCGCCGCCTGACCGATCAGGCCGTCACCAAGATTTCGCGATAGCTCCTCTTTCGGCACTCGCGCGATGAGGGAAGGACTGGTTGCTACCGCCCTTGTCAGGAGGGCGGTGTCAGGTTTTGGTGCCGGCTCGGCGGGGGCCGCAATCGCGCCGCTGCTAAATCTCCGCGAAGGGGCAAGTTAATCTACGCCCCGAACACCTACAATGAGCAGTCATTCTTTAACACAATCGACGCTGGCATACATGGTAAATATCTAGCATACATAATGACTACAAGGTGAACGAGGGAATTCCGAATCGGGCTGCCAGCGAGCCGGTCCGCTGTCGCTAGCGGCCGTAAATCATCACCACTTCAGCCAGCGGATGGCCCAACAGACCGGTAAACCGGTAACATGGCAAGCCTCGGCAAAGGCGGTTCTCTGCGCCTATCACTCCGACCCCTGGTCTGTGGCCGCCGCTCATCGGGTCACGGCTGACTTGTCGGTGGGCCTAGGGATCGCGGACCGTTTGTCAATTTGCATTTGAATCCATCGCGGGCGGGCCTTGAGACCAGACTGTATCTTTCAAGTTCAAATCGGCAAACGCCAAATGCAGATGCGCCAACGCCTCGGGCTGGGCGCCAACGCTGTCATTTCTTGATCACTGACAGAGTACAGCTGGCCAGCTAAAGTCCGCAGCTAACTGTTAGCAATGGGCTGGAGAATGACAACCTTGGACGTTTCAGTATCGCACCCGCCGCGTCGACTGCTCGGACCGTCAGGACTGGCCCAGTGCCGCTCGTGTTCCGGACCGCATCTGACGACCTTCCTCGATCTCGGGTCACAGCCGATTGCGAATGCCTTGCTCGACGAGCGGCAGCTTGCCGACACAGAGCCGCGCTTTCCACTGGAGCTCGCGTTCTGTCACGACTGCACTCTCGTCCAGGTTACCGAAACGATTGCACCGGAAGTCCTGTTCGAACGCGACTATCCTTACTATTCGTCGTTTTCGCCGGCTCTGCTTGCGCATAGTCGCGAGCACGTTCAGAGGATACTGGCCGAGCGCGCATTTGATGGCGACAGCCTAGTCGTCGAAGTGGCGAGTAACGATGGCTACCTCCTCGGCAATTTCATCGAATTGGGAATCCCGGTGCTTGGCATAGACCCTGCCGCGGGACCTGTTGCAGCTGCGCGCAAGCGTGGCATACCAACAATTCAAGCCTTCTTCGGAACAGCACTCGCCCGGGAGCTGGTTGCTAAAGGGCAGCTGGCCGACGTGATCATCGCCAACAACGTCGCCGCCCATGTCGATTCGATAAACGACTTCATTGAGGGCTTTGCGATCCTGCTGAAGCCGGATGGGTTCGCTCGCCTGGAAGTAGCCTATGTTCGCGATCTGATTGAGAAGTGTGAATTCGACACAGTCTACCATGAGCATCTATTCTACTGGTCGATCGGGGCGTTTCAGCGACTGCTGTCTCGTAGCGGCCTCTATCTCAATGACGCGGAGCGCCTCTCCATTCATGGAGGTTCTCTGCGCATCACGACGAGCAAAACGCAGGGCCAGAGCGTACGCCTCGCTCAGCTGCTGCAGGAAGAGGCAGCATTGGGAATGGATGATCTTTCCTACTATCTGTCCTTTGCCGCGCGTGTTGAACAACTGCGGCACGCTCTGCATGAGTTGGTTAGGCAAATCCGCTCCCAGGGGGCCAGAACTCGCCGCATATGGCGCCGCCGCCAAGGGTGCGACCCTCCTGAACTACATGAATTTCGAGCCCGGCGTGGTCGAGTACGTCGTCGATAGAAATCCAGTCAAAGTCGGAAAGTACCTTCCGGGCGTCAAAGTTCCCATTCGTCCGGTTGAAACGCTGACCAGCGACCTACCGGACTACGTGTTGCTGTTAGCATGGAATTTCGCCACGGAAATCATTCAGCAAAATCAGGACTATGCTGCCTTGGGAGGCCGCTTCATTCTGCCAATTCCGGAACAGCCGGGCATTCGCGACCGCTTCAGTTGAACCGTGAGGACTGGGAGTTCCCGATTGCCCGAAAGCTTGCACCAGACTGAAGGGAATGCTCCGCTTGGTTGCGAGAGTACGGGCGACCGATTGCATAGGCTGGTGCGCAAGCTTTTCCCTTTGTGCCGCAGCATAACGGGCGATGGTCTTCGCGATACGCTTAGGGAAATCCAACGTCATATCCCGCTCGTTCTGCATGAGGTCCCAACTGGAACACCGGCATTGGATTGGCAGGTGCCACCGGAATGGAATATCAGCTCTGCCCGTATCGAGACGTTGGATGGCCAGGTTATTGCGGATTTTGACGATTGTAACCTTCACGTCGTCAGCTACAGCAAGTCGATCGACCGCATCGTATCTCGTGGCGAGCTGTCGGTTCATGTGCACACGCTTCCTGATCAGCCCGATCTCGTGCCTTACCGCACCGGGTATTATGCGGAGGAGTGGGGTTTTTGCCTGGCGCACCGTATCTGGGAGGGAATGGGCGATTCCTGCTATCGGGTTCTTATCGACAGCAGGTTGGCGCCCGGCTCATTGACTTATGGAGAACTGCTGATCCCCGGCAAGGAAAAGGACGAAGTGCTGTTCTCTATCCATTGCTGCCATCCAAGCTTAGCAAACGACAATCTTTCTGGGATCGCAGTTGCAACCGAGATTGCCCGCCACCTTCTTGGACAAGACAATCGCCTGAGCTATCGCCTGTTGTTCATACCCGCCACGATTGGTTCGTTGACGTGGCTTGCACGCAATGAAAGCGTTTTGCCGCACATCTCACACGGTCTGGTATTGACGTGCGTAGGTGACAGCGGCTCGTTTCACTATAAGCGGAGCCGCCGGGGCGACGCCGCCATCGACCGCATCGTGGCGCACGTTCTTGGATGTCGCCACGTACCGCACGAGATAATGCCGTTCACGCCGTATGGCTACGATGAGAGGCAATATTGTTCGCCCGGTTACAATCTGCCGGTCGGATGCTTCATGCGGTCTCCCAACGGAACTTTTCCTGAATATCACACGTCCGCCGACAACCTCGACTTCGTTACTCCCGAATCTCTTGAGCAGAGCTTTGAAATTCTGATCGATGTGGTCGGCGTACTGGAGCGGAATGTTGTGTATGAGCGGGTTGACGGGCGCGGGGAGCCGCAACTTGGCCGACGCGGTCTATATCGGGCGATCAGCGGACAGAAGGACAAGGCGGAAGCCCAGATGGCTCTTCTCTGGCTCTTGAACCAGGCGGATGGCCGTCAGTCGCTGTTAGATATCGCAGACCGCTCCGGAGTCCCCTATGGACAGCTCGCGATCGCGGCAGACCTGGCAGCAAATGCCGATCTTGTCCGGCGGTCAGCCAAGCAATGAGTAGTCGACAAAGATGATCGGAGACTTTGATGCCCAACATCTCGGTTTCTTTGGTTCTCCAATGTCCGATGAGGAACGACGCCACCGGCTCTATGCGGGAGATATCTTCACCTTTTCGCCAACGCCTGCGAGCCGTGAATTGGTCCATCCTGGGTGCCGTCATGCTCGAACAAGCGTTCGCTCCGCACGATCCCTTCGAAACCCAACGACATCTGACCCCCTAATAGACGGCGGCCATCCTCGGCAAGCTGAAGCCACAGTTCATTCGTCGTTCGTGAACAACGCCTAAGCTGCTGAGTAGGAATTGGTTTTCGGCGCGGCAGCAGGTTTTAGATTGCAAGGTTCAGGCGCTTCGGACGGACATGCCTTGCAATTTCGTTTTGGGATTCCCTGTCCGGCGTCAGCGCCAGTGATACAGAATTGGCGTCTTGAGGAAGGGAAGATTTCCGTCTCATCGTCATCCTGGGGGGAACGAGATGAGACAGAAATCCGCTACGCCCAACTCACCGTCCGAGCGTCTTGTGAAGAACATCCGGCGGGCGACGCGCAAGCAGTATTCGGCTGAAGAGAAGATCCGGATTGTCCTGGACGGCCTTCGGGGCGAATCCAGCATTGCCGAGCTGTGCCGTCGGGAGGGTATCGCCGAGGGTCTTTATTACAGCTGGTCGAAGGAGTTCCTGGAGGCCGGCAAGCGTCGGCTGGCGGGCGACACGGCACGAGCGGCCACGAGCGGCGAGGTGACGGACCTTCGCCGTGAGGCGCGGGCGCTGAAGGAGGTCGTTGCCGAGCAGGCACTGGAACTGCGTCTGCTCAAAAAAAGCATGATCGCGGATGGGGGAGACGGGGAATGAGATACCCTGGTTCCGAGAAACTGGAGATCATCGGCCTGGTCGAGCACTCTCACCTGCCGGTCCGACGAACCCTGGCCACGCTCGGTATCTTGCCGATGACATTTTACCGCTGGTATGCCCGCCTGCAGGCGGGCGGGCCCGAGGCACTGGAAGACAAGCCCTCTCGGCCCAGGCGGGTGTGGAACAAGATCCCGGAGGACGTTCGGGAACAGATCGTCGAACTGGCCCTGGACGAGCCGGAACTGTCGCCGCGGGAAGTGGCGACGCGCTTCACCGATGTGAATAAGTACTTTATGTCGGAGGCATCGGTTTATCGGCTGCTCAAGGCTCACGACCTGATCACGAGCCCGGCCTTCATCGTCGTGAAAGCTGCTGACGAGTTCAAGGACAAGACGACGGCGTCCAACCAGCTTTGGCAGACCGACTTCACTTATCTCAAGGTGATCGGCTGGGGTTGGTTCTACCTGTCGACGATCCTCGACGACTTCTCGCGTTACATCATCGCCTGGAAGCTGTGCACGACGATAAAAGCCCAGGATGTGACGGAGACCCTGGAACTCGCGCTCACGGCATCAGGCTGCGAGAGCGCCAAGGTCGCACAGCGACCACGGCTGCTGAGCGACAACGGTTCCTCTTACATCGCCGGCGATCTGGCGGAATGGCTCAGGGACCGCGGCATCAGGCACATCCGGGGCGCTCCCTTCCATCCCCAGACCCAGGGCAAGATCGAGCGCTGGCACCAGACGTTGAAGAACCGCATTCTGCTCGAGAACTACTATCTGCCGGGCGATCTCGAGGCCCAGATCAACGCCTTCGTCGATCACTACAACAACCATCGTTACCACGAGGCCATCGGCAATCTGACACCTGCCGCTGTCTACTTCGGCCGAGGCAACACCATCCTGCTGGAACGAGAAAGGATCAGACGACAGACCATCCAAAGCAGACGCTTAATGCACACCACAATAGCTGCCTAACCTGTTCAACAGATGCGCCGCATCCTCTCTTCTACATAGACCCGATCTGTCTCAAATGTTCTGACGACAGACACGGTACGCTGCTGGAGGCCTGGGCGTCGATCAAGAGCTTCCGGCGCAAGGATGGCGATGACAACGACGCGGCGGGGCCTAGCCGCAACGCCGAACGGAACTTCCACGGCGAGTGCGATCCAACGAGAGCCATCGCAGCACGACAGATCCGGAGGCCCGGCTGTACAAGAAGGGCGACGGCCAGCCCGCCAAGCTGTGTTACATCGGACACGCCCTCATGGAGAACCGCCATGGCCTGGTGGTCGGCGGCTTTGCGACGCAGGCCACTGGCACAGCCGAACGAGAGGCCGCCCTTGCCTCGCTCGACCGGCACCGTCGATCGCGGTGGCGGATTACAGTCGGGGGCGACAAGGCCTATGACGTAGCCTCGTTCATCGCCGCGCTGCGAACCCGGTCGGTGAGTGCGCACATTGGCCATCTCAGCAAGACCGGCAAGCCACGCGCGACGGCGACGCGGCAAGCGCATCGAGGAGGTGTTCGGCCGGATCAAGAATGCCGCCGGCCAAGGTCAAGGTGTGCGGGCGCAACCGTGTCGATGCGACCTTCACCCTGGCCCTGGCGGCTTACAACCTGATCCGGTTACCAAAGCTCCTGGCAGGGGCGACGTGAGCGTTCGGGGCAGATGGGACGTCGTCGAGACGCCGGGCTACGACATGGCCGTGGCTGGAGCCTACATTCTGCTCGATAAAGACGGCGGCGAGTTCGCCTTCGATTGCCTCACTGGCTCCATCTACGGTACCGGCGAAGGCGATGCCGTCGAGTTCAGCTGGGAGGGAAACGACGAAATGGACCCTGCCGGCGGCAACGGCTGGGCCGAGCTGCAGCAAGACGGCTCTCTCGAAGGCGAGATCTGCCTGCACAACGGGGACGACATCCCCTTCATCGCTCCCGACACACTTCTGCAACAGCCTCCTAGAGCTTGTGTGACTGGCCGATTGACAGGCCCAAACCCTTCTTAGGTATGAAGAAAGCAGTCTATTCCATTGTTGTTATTGGTAAATTTGTTTCATACAATGGGCCAATAGTTAGGTCCAGCAGGTCCCCACCCGCTGGCGTCGTTGCTTTGCTTCGGCCTGACCCGGCCCATTGGATGATCTCGATGTTCAATCCGCGCCTGACGGAGACTTCTGACCGACTTTCCGTTCGCGCGGCTGAATGCCCTCATCGCCCCGCCGCCCGCCCATCTGTCGATGGTCAACCTCTCGGTCGGCGAGCCGCAGGGGGCAATGCCGGCCTTTGCGCGCCAGATCGTGGCGAAGGAGACCGACGGCTGGAACAAGTACCCGTTCAACCAGGGCATTCCTGATCTCAACCTCGCTATCGTCGAATGGCTCGGCCGGTGCTATCGGCTGCCGAAGGGCCTACTCGATCCGGCGCAGCATGTGATCCCGACCGCGGGCAGCAAGGAAGGCGTCTACATCATCGCCACGGTGGCGACGCCGCAGAAGAAGGGGGAGGCAAGCCGATCGTGGCGCTGCCCAACCCATTCTATCAGGCCTATCTCGGCGGCGCCGTGCTGTCGGGCGCCGAGCCGCTGCTCGTCAATGCCAAAGCCGAGACGGGCTTCCTGCCCGACTTCTTGAACATCGATGAGGCGGCCTGGAAGCGGATGGCTGTCGTCTATCTTTGCTCGCCCGCCAATCCGCGGGGGGCGATCGCGAGCCTCGACTATCTGCAGAAGCTGATCGCCAAGTGCCGGCAGCACGACGCCGCGCTGGCGGTCGACGAGTGCTGCGCCGAGATCTACATTGGTCAGCCGCCGGTCGGCGGCCTCGAAGCGGCGCTGGCGACGGACACGACGGGCGGCAAGGATCCGTTCCGCAATATCGCGGTCTTCCATTCGCTCTCTAAGCGCTCCAACGCCGCCGGTCTTCGCTCCAGCTTCATGGCGGGCGATCCGCGGCTGGTGGCGATGCTGCTGCGCTGGCGGACCTACGGCGGTCCTCAGATTCCGTTTGCCGTCCAGAAGGCCTCAGCGGCGCTGTGGCGCGAGGAGACGCATCCTCTCGAGACACGCGAGTGGTATCGCAAAAACTTCCGCGTCGCCGAGCAGATCCTGCACAACCGCTTCTGCTATTTCACGCCGGGCAGCGGATTCTTCCTATGGCTCAATGTCGGCGACGGCGAACATGCTACGCGCCGGTTGTGGGCCGGGGCCCATCTGAAAGTGTTGCCGGGAGAGTCTGCCGCGAAACGGAGGGCGTCAACACCGCGGAACGTTATATCCGCGTGGCCCTGGTGCACGACGAGAAGACCACCCGCGGGGCGATAACCCGCCTCGCCGCGGTGCTGTGATGACACGCCGGTATTTCATCTCCCTCCCTCGTAATACGGGGGAGGTGCCCCCGAAGGGGTGTTTAGAATCGGAGACATGGTGAACGGGTGTCGGGAGACATGGTGAATACATTTCACATTAGGCCGAGTTATGGAAGTCAATCGACTTCACGGTGACATGACGGAACACGATGTCGAACACGCCGTCGTGCTCGGTCGGCCTGATGGCGACCTGCTTGCCGATCAGCGCCTTGGAGGCCTTCCAGCGCCCACCACGGAAGCTGATGCGAGCGGCGGTGTCGACCGGGCGCACAGTATCATCGGGGCCGTACTCGAAGGGCTCGACCGTGGGATTGAACGAGCGCGGGCTGGACTGATAGCGATCGGCCGGCACGGCCAGTTTCAAGATATCGTGCGGGCGCTGGTGGTTGTAGCGATGCCGCCAGGCGTCAAAGGCGCGTTGGGCGTGCTTGAGATCGTCGAAAACGCGACCTTCCAGCAGTTAGGCCTTGAGCGTGCGATTGAAGCGCTCGTTCTTGCCATGGTTTTGCGGATGGAACGGCGGGCTGTGTCAGGGTGCCACGCCATGCTCAATCAGCCACACGCCGAGCTTGGTGAGCGAGCGTTCGCCTGGATCGCCCCACGGACTGCCGTTGTCGGTCAGAATGATCTCGGGCAAGCCATAGCGCTCGAACGCCGCCTGTACGGCATTCCGCACGGTCTGATGGCGTTCGTTGTCGGTCGCGTGCAGCACCACCGCGAAACGCGAATGATCGTCGACCACGGTCAGCGGGTGCAGTCGGCCCTGCCGAAAGCCACATCGCCCTTGAAGTCCATCTGCCACAGCGCATTGGGCTCGGCATGCTCAAAGCGTTTCCACGCCTTCTGGCCAGGCGCCACCATCGGCTGTCCATGGCGGCGCAGGATCTCGGTGATGGTCGAAGCAACCGGCGGCGACAGGCCTTGTCGTTCCAGGCTGGTAGCGATCTTGCGGCCACCCCACACCGGGTTCTCACGTCGCACCGCCAGCACCGCCGCTTCCATCTCAGGCTCCGTCCGAGACGGCGATCGATGCGGCCGGCGCGAGCGGTCCGACAGGCCGGCAGCACCCTCTCGCTGATAACGATCCAGCCACTTGTACAGAATACGCGGCCGCACTTTGTGCCGGCGACACAGCTCGCGCCGATTCGCCCCTTCCATCAACGCCAGCCCGCACAACTCCTCTCGCGCTTCTTCCTTGCCTGGGAACGGCATCGAAAACCTCATGGGTCCACTCCTCTAGAGTGTTCACCATGTCTCCGAACGCCTGTTCACTATCTCCCCGGTCCATACAAGGGGGCGGAGGGGGAGGGCAGCAGCAAAAGTGCCCGCCCATTTCAGATCATGGCGTTTCAGAAATCCTCTTTGGGGCCTTCCCCCTCCGGCCCTGCGGGCCCCCTTCCCCGTAAGACCGGGGAGGGGAAGAGGCACTGATGGCCATTATGGGCGCCACATCCCTCATCCCGCGCAAGACGACCATCCTGCCGGAAGGTGGGCGCGATTTCCTGCGCCGGCGCATGATGGAGCTGGTGGGTTCGGGCTTCGCCGCGGCCGGCGTGCTGCTCCTGCTGGCGCTGTTCACCTACAGTCCGGGCGATCCGTCGCTCAACCATGCGACCGGCAGCGCGCCGCACAACATGCTCGGCACCCCCGGCGCCTATATATCCGACCTGCTGCTGCAGACCTTCGGACTCGCCATCATTCTCGTGCCGGTGGCGCTGATCACCTGGGGCGTGCGCATGGTGCGCACCTATCATCTCGGCTTCTTCGGGCTCCGCCTCTCGCTGATGCTGTTGGCGCTGCTGATGATGAGCGTGGCCTGCGTCGGCCTGGGCGACGTGGGGGGAGCCGCCACCCATGCCGGCCCCGGCGGTCTGGTCGGTCTGGCGCTGGTCGGCCGCTTCCGCGAGCTGGTCCTGACCCATTCGAGCGGCGGTAGCCTGGCCCTGATCGAGCCGGGCTGCGCGGCGCTCGCCTTCATTGCCATGGCGCCCGCGCTCGGCATGAACCGCACCGACCTGCCGCTGATCTTCCGCATCATGCGCGCGCCGTTCCTGTGGGGCGTGTGGCTGATGCGCGACGGTGTGGGGCTGTGGCGGGGCAAGCCGCAGTCGCTCGATGAGGACGCCGACCTGCCGGCGCCGGCCTTTGGTTATGCCGAAATCCCGGGCGAGATCGACGCCAGCCAATACGATCCGGCCCGGTTCGAGACGCGCCGCGAGCAGATTCCGGAAGAAGGCGCGCCGCTGCCGTCGCGCGATTCGCTGATGGTCGATGCACCCTACGCGCCGATCGAGCGGCCCGCGGGAGAGATTCCCGAGGCGCCCGTGTCGCTCCATCCACAGGCGCCAACCAACCTCGACGCTGCCGAACCGATGCGCGAGTTGCTTCAGGATCGCACCCTGTTCGACCGCCTGGCCGGATTGCGCATCGAGCCGATCCTGGGTCGTCTGCGGCCCACTCCCCCGCCGCCTGCGGCGCCGTTCGATGCTGAACTGCCGCAGGAGATCGTGACCTTCGCGCCGGTATCGCCAGTAGAAGCGGTGGACGAAACCCTCGATGACAATCCCTTCACGCCGGACACCCTGCCGGCCGACGCGCCGCCGGTGGTGCCGACGAACGGCATCAGGGTCATTCCGCGCAAGTCGGCTGCGGCGCAGGGCAAGCGTGCCGCCAAGGCCGGCCAGCGCGAGCTCGATCTCGTGACCGGCGAATACCAGCTGCCGCCGCTCGACATCCTGTCGTTGCCCTCGCGGGTCAGCACCGAGACCAAGATCGACGAGGAGGCGCTCGAGCAGAACGCGCGCCTTCTGGAGACCGTGCTCGACGACTTTGGCGTGAAAGGCCAGATCGTGAAGGTGCGGCCCGGCCCGGTCGTGACGCTCTACGAGCTCGAACCTGCGCCGGGCACCAAGTCGAGCCGCGTCATCGGCCTGGCCGACGACATCGCCCGCTCGATGAGCGCCGTCTCGGCGCGCGTCGCCACCGTGCCGGGCCGCAATGTCATCGGCATCGAGCTGCCCAATGCGCGGCGCGAGACGGTGTTCCTGCGCGAACTGCTGTCGACCCGGCACTACGAGGACAACCGCCTCGGCCTGCCACTGGCGCTCGGCAAGGATATCGGCGGCGATCCGGTAATCGCCGATCTTGCCCGCATGCCGCATCTGCTGATCGGCGGCACCACCGGCTCGGGCAAGTCGGTGGCGGTCAACACCATGATCCTGTCGCTGCTCTACAGACTGCCGCCGGATCGCTGCCGCTTCATCATGATCGATCCCAAGATGCTGGAGCTCAGCGTCTACCAGGACATCCCCCATCTGCTCACGCCCGTCGTCACCGAGCCGCGCAAGGCGATCGTGG
Organism: uncultured Alphaproteobacteria bacterium; assembly: GCA_963843185.1. Taxonomy (GTDB): domain Bacteria; phylum Pseudomonadota; class Alphaproteobacteria; order Reyranellales; family Reyranellaceae; genus Reyranella. Next base: position 272,763 of record CAWJJJ010000015.1, on the reverse strand, counting down.
CGCTGAAGTGGGTGGTGCGCGAGATGGAGGACCGCTACCGCGCCATGAGCGCGCTCGGCGTGCGCAACATCGCGGGCTACAACGAGCGGCTGGTCGAGGCGGCGCGCAAGGGCCAGGGGCTGACGCGCAAGGTGCAGACCGGTATCGATCCCGAGACGCGCCGGCCCATCTTCGAGGACGAGGAGATCGACCTCACGCCGCTGCCCTTCATCGTGGTCATCATCGACGAGATGGCCGACCTCATGCTGGTGGCGGGCAAGGAGATCGAGGCGGCCGTGCAGCGGCTCGCCCAGATGGCGCGCGCCGCCGGCATCCACGTCATCATGGCCACCCAGCGGCCCTCGGTCGACGTCATTACCGGCACCATCAAGGCCAACTTCCCGACCCGCATCTCCTTCCAGGTCACCTCGAAGATCGACAGCCGCACCATCCTGGGCGAGCAGGGCGGCGAGCAGCTGCTCGGCCAGGGCGACATGCTCTACATGGCCGGCGGCGGCAAGATCGCGCGCGTGCACGGCCCGTTCGTCAGCGACACCGAGGTCGAGGAGGTGGTCCGCCATCTGCGCGCCCAGGGCCAGCCGTCCTACATCGAATCCGTCACCGACGATCCCGATGCCGACGCCGACGGGCTCGGCCTGCCGGGCGAGGGTGAGGATGCCGAGAGCGACCAGCTCTACGACCAGGCGATCGCGCTGGTCGCCCGCGAGCGCAAATGCAGCACCAGCTTCATCCAGCGCTATCTGCAGATCGGCTACAACCGCGCCGCCCGCATCGTCGAGCGCATGGAGCGCGAGGGCGTCGTCAGCCCGGCCAACCATGTCGGCAAGCGCGAGGTCATGGCGCGCGACATCGACAATCGCGAGCGCTGATTTCTCCGACACCCGTTGCGAAACCCGGAGTTTTTCTGATAGAGCGACCCACCGGTCCGGGATGCGATGAGCAAGCGGGTGTCAATTCATTTAGCAGCGGGCGGTTTCAAGGCGCGGCGAGATGTCTTGCGGCTGGCTGTCGGTGGCGCTCTGGCGGTCGGCCTGCCCGGCTGCGCCTTGCCGGAACGCGGCCCACCGGTGCCGCTCGACCGGACCGGCGAGGCGACGGTACTCGGCATTCCCAACGAGCGGTTCTTCCCGATCAAGGGGGTCGGTCCCATGGAAGCAGAATTCGTGGCTGCCATGGACCGTCAAGTCCGCGCCCGCGGCCTCCGCTCGCTTGCCGACCTGCCGCAGCTGCAGCTTCTCGCCGTGTCGGGCGGCGGCGAAAACGGCGCCTTCGGAGCGGGATTGCTGTGCGGCTGGAGCGCCGAGGGCACACGCCCCAGCTTCGACCTTGTGACCGGCATCAGCACCGGCGCGCTCACGGCTCCGTTCGCGTTTCTCGGCTCGGATTACGATCCGCAACTACGCGCCGTCTATACCGAAACGCCGCCCAATCAGATTCTGACCAAGCGCGCGCTGACGGCCGCCTTGTTCGACGATGCGATGGCCGACAACGAACCGCTGTTCAAGACCATCTCGCGCTATGTCGACGACCACATGCTGGCCGGCATTGCCCAAGCCTACGATGCGGGCCGCCTGCTGCTGATCGGCTCGACCGATCTCGACGCGCAGGTGCCGGTGATTTGGAACATCGGCGCGATCGCCAAGAGCGGGCATCCGCGGGCGGCCGACACGATCCGTCGTATCCTGCTGGCGTCCGCAGCGATCCCGGGCGCATTTCCGCCGTCGATGATCGAGGTAACGCTGGGCGGCAAGACCTACCAGGAGATGCATGTCGACGGCGGCGCGTTCGCCCAGACCTTCCTGTATCCCTCCGCGCTCACCCGGAATCGCGCGCAGCGCAAACGCACGGGCCAGCCGATCGTCGAAGCGCGTGCCTTCATCATCCGTAATGGCCGGCTCGATCCGGAGCGGGCGACGGTCGAACGCCGCACGCTGGGCATCGCCGGGCGGGCGATCTCCACCATGATCGCCTCTGCCGGCTACAACGACGTGATCCGGATCTACAACATCACCCAGCACGACGGTATCGACTACAACCTCGCTTTCATCGGCCGGGACTTCAACGAGGTCCTGCCGTCGGCCTTCGACCCCGCCTACATGCGCGCCCTCTTCGACTACGCCTACCAGCGGGCGCGGCGCGGCTACGACTGGGCCAAGAAGCCGCCGATCGCCTGACCGGGCGGCCTCGCCGCAACGACTCCGAAAGCATCGGATCGCCCTCGAGAATCTGGGTGAAATGACGCTTGCCAATTAACTTTACATATGTAATGTTAATTATCACATGGAAAGTAGAAATCCCGCCCCTTCAAGGAGCTATCAAAGCCCGTTGCGCGAGGCGCAGGCCGCGCTCACGCGCGAGCGCATCCTGATGGCGGCCAAGAAATATCTCGAACACAACGACATCGAGACCCTGAGCCTGCGGCAGCTCGCCGAATTGGCCGGCGTCTCGCCGCCGACGGTCTATGCCCACTTCGCGACCGTCGACGACCTGGTGGCGGCCTTCTTCCAGTGGCTGAGGCCGCGCTTGGGCCTGCAAGAGGGATTGCCACCCCTTGACGACTTCGCCGAGCTGCCGAAGGCGCTCTTCCCGAACTACCAGGCCTACGGCGCGCTGTTGCGCAATCTCATGAACAAGCCCTCCTGGGACCGCCAGCGCGGCGCCGACGCCCGCCAACGCCATGGCCGCTGGATCGCCGCGGTGGGGGAGGCCCTGCCCGATCTGGCGCCCGAACAGCGAAGGCGCGGCGCCATGGTCGTCTCCGCTTTCTGGTCGCCGACGGTTTGGCGCTGGCTGATGGACACCTGCGGCTTCACCCCAACAGAGGCCGAGCAGGTCGCGTCCTGGGCGGTCGGTGCGCTGGTCGATGCCCTCAAACGCGATCCGTCGGGCCTTGCCGATACCCCCGAAGACAAGCCTCCAGCAAAGGCCAGCCGCAAGGAGCGCAAGCGGTGATCCATCATTTCTCCATTCCCGCCCGCGATCCGGCGCGGGTCGCCCGGGTGCTGGCCGAACTTATCGGCGGCCGCGCTTATCGCTTTCCCGGCCCGTTGCCTGGTGCCGCCATGGCGGTGAGCGGCGATCGTCACGGCACGATGGTCGAGATCTATCCCGAGACCGTTGTGATGGCGCCGGGCGAGGGCGAGGGGCCTGTCGCCTACAGCAGCGCGCCGGCCGAACGGCCTCACGCCGCCTTCCATGCGCTTCTGTCGGTCCCTCACGACCGCGCCACCATCGAACGCATCGGCCAAGCGGCGGGCTGGCGCACCAGGTTCTTCAGCCGCGCCGCGCCCGGCCTGCCGCCGGTCTTTCATGTCATCGAAGTGTGGGTCGAGAACCGCTTCCTGCTCGAGGTCGTGCCGGCCGACATGATCCAGGTCTACGAGAGCTACATGCAGATCGGGCGGATGGACGCCCTGGACCTGTCATTGAATCCGTAACCGTCGCACGTCGACAAGATTTGAGGAGAGAACGATGAGTGTGGACAATGCTGCCGAGGTCCTGATCGTGGGAGCCGGCCCAACCGGCCTGTCGCTCGCCATCACGCTCCGCCGCTATGGCATTCCGGTGCGCATCATCGACCGCAACGCCCAGCCGACCTCCGTCTCCAAGGCGCTGGCGCTGTGGAGCGCCAGCCTGGAAGCCCTGCAAGGCATGGGCATGGTCGATCGTTTCGTGGCCGAGGGACAGCGACTCAATGCGCTATGCGTCGGCGAGGGCGACCGCCGGCTGGCAACACTCGCTGTCGGCGAAGGCATCGACAGCGCCTTTCCCTTTCCGCTGCTGCTGCCCCAGTCGCGCACCGAGGCGCTGTTGACCGAGCGGCTGGCCGAATTGGGCGTCGTCATCGAGCGCAACGTCGAACTGGTCAGCCTAGTGCAGGACGCCGACGGCGTGAATGCCACGTTGCGTCACGCCGAAGGCCACAACGAGACCGTTCGGACGAAGTACCTGGCCGGCTGCGACGGCGCCCGCAGCCCCGTGCGCCAGGCGCTGGAGATCGTGTTCGAGGGCTACACCGAGCCGCAGACTTTCCTGCTCGCCGACGTGAAGGTCGAGGGCGGCAACCTCGATCATCGCAGCATCTATCTTTGGTGGCACAACGGCGGCACCGTCGCGATGTTTCCGTTCGGAAAGGAGGTGTGGCGCATCTTCTCCATGCGCGGCGATGACTCGCCCAAGGGCGACGAGCCGGTGACCCTCGAGGAGATGCAGCACTGCGTCGACCGCTATGGCCCGCGCGGCCTGCGCATCCACGACCCCAGCTGGCTCTCGATCTTCCGCATCAATGAGCGGCTGGTGACGAAGTACCGCGTCGGACGCTGCTTCCTGGCAGGCGACGCCGCGCACATTCATTCGCCGGCCGGCGGGCAGGGCATGAACACCGGCATCCAGGAAGCCGTCAATCTCGGCTGGAAACTGGCTTACGCCCTGAGCGGCGCGGGCAACACCGAGGTGCTGCTCGACAGCTACGAGGCCGAGCGGCGGCCGATCGCCCGCGCGGTGATCGCGGCGGCAGCGCAAAAGCAGCATCTCTCCTTCGGGGCGAGCAAGCTCACCAGCGTCGTCCGGAACATGGCGGTGTCGATCTTCGGAAATCTTCCGGCGGTGCATCGCAAGTTGCAGGTCGAGTTGTCGGAAACCGAATTCGTCTATCGCGACGGGCCTCTGGTCGCGTTGGCCAGCGGCAAGCGCCGGGGCAAGCGCACCGAAGTGGGGACGCGGGCCCGCGAAGCCTCGATCGTCGATGCGGCAACCGGCAAGAACGCCAGCCTGTGGCCCTATCTCTCGGCGCCGCGCCACAGCCTGCTGATCTTCGAGGAGGAGGGCAAGCCGATCGCGCTCAACGGCGCCGTGCCCGAGGCCGGCGACCGCCTCCAAGTCCTCCGTCTGGATGGCCGTTGCGATCCCAGCGGCGAAGTGCGCGAACGCTATCGGATGCGCAACCCGGGCTGGGTGCTGGTGCGTCCCGATCAGGTCGTCGCCGCACGCGGCGCCGGCGCCGATTTCAGCGCACTCCACGTCTATGCAGCCCAGGTGTTGCACCCGAGACCCGACGCTTGACGGCCGCGGTCAGCGCCTGATCGCTGTCTCGTTTTGACCGTCAGCATCGGGGCTTGCGCAGTTTTCCAGGCCTGCGGCGATGGTTACGGGCCGGTCGATTTACGTTACCTTCCGGCCAAGGAAGGCGGAATTGACCGGCGATGACAGATAGCGGAGGCCCGATACAACTGCCAACGGCGGGCGTTCATCGCCGCCGGCGCATTCCGCTGATCTGGATCGTGCCGCTGCTTACCGCGCTGATCGCGGCCTGGCTGGCCTGGGACACCTTCTCCAAGCGCGGCCCCACCATTACTGTCAGCTTCGAATTCGGGCGCCGGCCTCACCGCCGGCCAGTCGCAGCTCAAGTACAAGAACGTCGTAATGGGCACGGTGAAGACCATCGCCATCTCGCCCGACCTGTCGTCGGTGCTGGTGACGATCGAGACCGTGCGCGAGGCCGAGGATCTGCTGACCGACAAGACGATCTTCTGGGTGGTCAAGCCGCAGCTCTTCGCCGGCAACGTCACAGGCCTCGATACCCTGCTGTCGGGCTCCTATATCGGCATGCGGCCGTCGGTGGAAAAAGGCAAGCGGGAGCGACACTTCGTCGGCAAAAACGATCCGCCGATCCTGCAGGCCTACGCCAAGGGCACCACCTACAAGCTGCGGACCAAGCGATTGGGCTCAATCAGCCTGGGCTCGCCGATCTTCTTCCGCGATCTCGAGGTCGGCACCGTGCTAGGCTGGACCCTTGGCGACCTCGCCGAGGACGTCACCATCCATGCCTTCGTCCACGAACCGTATGACAAGTACGTGCATGAAGATTCGTCGTTCTGGAACGCCTCGGGCCTGGCGGTCAAGTTCGGCGCCAGCGGCGTTGAAGTACAGTTCGAGTCTGTCCGGGCCCTGCTGCTGGGTGGCATAGCCTTCGACACCGCGACCTATCCGAAGTCGCCGGTCGCTCCGCAGGACTTTCACTTTCCGCTCTATGCGAGCCAGGAAGTTGCGAAATCGGCCGGCTTCGGCCGACAACTCGAGCTGTTGTCGAACTTCACGGGATCGGTTTCCGGTCTCCTGGTCGGCGCCGATGTGACTCTGTACGGGCTGAAGGTCGGCGAGGTCACTGATGTCGGCCTTCACTACGATCCCAAGCAGCAGCGCATCGTCGCGCCGGTGCACTATCGCATCGAGGCCGATCGCATCACCGGCATTGCCGCCGTACAGGGCCTTCCTCCGGGCAGGCTGGCCGCCGACATGGTCAAGCGCGGGCTGCGCGCGACGCTGCAGGCGCCAAGCCTGATCAGCGGCCAGAAGATCGTCGCGCTGGAGGTCATTCCCGATGCCCCTCCGGCGGAGCTGACGATTGAGGGCGGCGTCTTCGTCGTGCCGACGTCCGATGTCGGCGGATTCGACAGCATCACCCGCTCGGCCAACGAGCTCCTGTCGAAGATCAACCGCATCGACTTCGATCGCATCGGCAAGAGCATCAGCGGCGCCGCGGCGGGGCTGGACGACACGATCAACGGCCCCCAGATGAGGAAGACCCTGGCGGCGCTCGAGAAGGCGATGATCGACGTCCAGGACATCGCCCACAAGCTCGACACCGACGCCTCGCCGGCGCTGAAGCGGTTGCCCGAGATCGCTGCCCAGCTCCAGAATTCCCTCACCCAGGCCAATCGCCTGTTCGGCTCGCTCAACACGGGCTACGGTGATGATTCGCGCTTCCGCCGCGATCTCGACCGCCTGTTGCCGCAGCTCACCGACGCGGCACGCTCGATCCGCGCGCTCACCGACCTGCTGTCGCGCAATCCCGAGGCCCTGATCAAGGGCCGCACCAACACGGGCAAGGAATGACTGAAATGTTCCCCCAACTCACGGTCGGCCGCCGTCGCCTCGCCGCCTTCGCGCTGCCGGCCTTTGCTCTTCCAGGCCTGGCCGCCTGCGGTTCCTCACCCAAGCCGAACTACTACACGGTGGCGACGCGGACCGGTCCCACCTTCCCGTCCGGGCCCAGGATCGTGATGCTGAAGGATATCGGCCTGGCGAGCTATCTCGACCGGCGGGAAATCGTGCGCTCCTCCGAGGGCTACAAGCTCGACATCATGTCGAACGACTGGTGGGGCGAGCCGCTGGGCGCCATGCTGGGCCGCGTGCTGGTCGTCGAGCTCTCCCAGCGCCTGCCCGGCAGCAAGGTCTATAGCGAGAGCGGCGCCATCACCTCGGACCCCAATGTCATGGTGGGCGTCAATATCCAGCGGCTCGACGCCGACAAGGCAGGCACGCTGATCCTGATCGCCCAGGCGGCTGCCGAGTTCAACCGGCCGCTTCGCTCGGCGGCCCGCAACTTCACGATCTCCAGGCCGATGCCGACGCAGGACATTCCTGGCCTGGTGGCGGCGATCAGCGACGCCCTTGGCGAGCTCGCCGACGGCATCGCCTCGCTGCTGCAGCCGTGACGGGCGCCGGTCTTGCACCGGTAACGAAGCCGCAGCTTCGTGAGTGCCCGGGCTGCGGCCAGTTCCAGGTCGTGCCGGCCCTCGCCGCCAACATGCGTTCCAACTGCGTGCGCTGCGGCACCGTGCTGCGGCTGACCCGCGCTGATCCGCTGAACCATCATCTGGCGCTCACCTTCGCCGGCCTGGCGCTGTTCGCCGTGGTCTGGCTGGGCATGCTGATGAAGGTCTCGACCGCCGGCATCGTGCACGAGACGACACTGGATTCCGGGCCGATCGAGCTGGTCGATCGCGGCCTGTGGCCGCTTGCCCTCGCGGTCGCCTTCACTACGGCGCTCGCTCCCCTCGGCAAGTTCGCCGGCACGCTCTATGTGCTGATCGGGCTCAAGATGCGACGGTTGCCGCCCAACCTGCGCGGCGTCTTCCTGATCGCGCGCCGGCTCGGCACCTGGGCCATGCTCGAGGTGCTGCTGCTGGGCGTGTTCGTGGCCTACACCAAGCTCGGCGATCTGGTGACCATCGAGCTCGGCTCGGCCGTCTATGCGCTGGGCGTGCTCACCGTCGTCGTCGTGTGGGCGGAGGTCGCGTTCGATCCCCAGGCCGTGTGGGAGGAGATCGAGCGGCGCGGCCAGACGCACGCACCGATGCCCGAGGTGGCGCCGCTGGATTTCCGTGCCCGGAGCGGCAGGCTGCGAGAGCTGCGGCCTGGTCTGCGTGCCGGCCGAGGGCGACGGCAAGTGCCCGCGCTGCGGCGTGCGGGTGCACGAGCGCAAGCCCGACAGCATTGCGCGCACCTGGGCCCTGGCGATCGCCGCTGCCGTGCTCTACATCCCGGCCAACGTCTATCCCGTGCTCACCGTGATGCAGCTCGGCGCCGGCCAGCCCAGCACCATCCTGGGCGGCGTCGAGGAGCTGCTCGCCTCGAAGATGTATCCGCTGGCGCTGCTGGTGTTCTTCGCCAGCATCCTGGTGCCGATGTTCAAGCTGCTCGGGCTGGGCAGCATGCTGATGGCCATCCAGCTCATGAGTCCCGAAACGGCCGCGCGCACCCTGCTGCGCCAACGCACGCAGCTCTACTATGTCGTGTCGTGGATCGGCCGCTGGTCGATGGTCGACATTTTCATGGAGTCGCTGCTGGGCGCGCTGGTCCAATTCGGCCGCGCCGTCACCATCGAACCCGGCATCGGCGCCGTCGCCTTCTGCGCCGTGGTCTTCGTCACCATCTTCGCCGCCGAGTCCTTCGATCCGCGCCTGATGTGGGACGCCGCTGCACGCAACGCCAACCGCCCGCTGCCGTCGGGCCGCGCATATCCCGGTGCTGCCGCCGCGGTCAGTTGAGGGCGGGTCGCGAGGACAGCCGATGCCAGAAGGCGGGCCGCCGTGCGGCCGGTCCTCCCCGTCGACGCAGACATGTGACGGTCTCTACTCTCAATCGTCACAATCCGGAAGATCGCGCCGAAGGAACGACTTGCGCCTAGGCCAATTGCAGGCGGGCTGTCATTTTAGGCGCTTCGGAACGCTTCTTGCTCGTTGATCCGAACTGGAACAGGAGGAGCCTGAGACAATGGCCAAGGAAATTCTGTGTGGTTTCGGCATCGATGTCGATGCCGTGGCAGGCTGGCTGGGCAGCTACGGCGGCGAGGATTCGCCTGACGATATTTCTCGCGGCCTGTTTGCGGGCGAGGTCGGCAGTCCGCGGCTCCTGAAGATGTTCGGGCGGCTGGGCATCAAGACGACCTGGTTCATCCCCGGCCATTCGATCGAGACCTTCCCCAAGGAGATGAAGGCCGTCGCCGACGCCGGTCATGAGATCGGCATTCACGGCTACAGTCATGAAAACCCGATCGCCATGACACGCGAGCAGGAGACCGAGATCCTCGACAAGTGCATCGGCCTCGTCACCAAGCTCTCGGGCAAGCGCCCGACCGGCTACGTGGCGCCATGGTGGGAGTTCTCCCCCGTCACCAACGAGCTGCTGCTCGAGCGCGGCATCAAGTACGACCATTCGCTGATGCACAACGATCACCAGCCCTACTACGTGCGGGTGGGCGACAGCTGGACCAAGATCGACTACGCCAAAAAGCCGCGCGAATGGATGGTGCCGCTCAAGCGCGGCCAGGAGACCGACCTGATCGAGATTCCCGCGAGCTGGTATCTCGACGACCTGCCGCCGATGATGTTCATCAAGAAGTCGCCCAACAGCCACGGCTTCGTCAATCCGCGCGACATCGAGGAGATGTGGCGCGACCAGTTCGACTGGGTCTATCGCGAGTACGACTACGCGGTGTTTCCCATGACCATCCATCCCGACGTGTCGGGCCGGCCGCACGTGCTGATGATGCTGGAGCGGCTCTACCACCACATGATCGGCCATCCCGGCGTGCGCTTCGTCACCATGAACGAGATGGCCGACGATTTCGCCAAGCGCTTCCCGCGCAAGGGCGGCAGCAAGGGCAAGAAGAAGTAGCCGCGGAGGGGTGGCAAGATGTGTGCGCTGTGCGGCGTTCTGGGCGGCTCCGGTCACTGGACCGATGCCGCGGCGCGCCCCGGCGTGTTCACGCGCAACGTCGATGACCTGCAGCGACGGCGCGAGCGGGCGCACCGCGTTGCCTGCGCCAGCCGCGTGCTCGGGCTCTACGGGCTGACGCTGAGCGACTGGCAGGCGAGTTCCTTCGTCTTGTCGACCGCCACCGGCAAGACCGAGCTGGTCGAGGATCTCGGCCATCTCTGGGCTGCCGCCGAAAAGCTTCTCGGCCGCCCCTGCGATCCGCTTGATCCCGATCTGATCGTCCGGCTGGAGGGGCACGGTCTGGAGATTCACGGTGGCTGAGCCCGTCTTCACGCCGGTCAACCTGATCACGGGCTTCCTGGGCTCGGGCAAGACCACGCTGCTGCAGCGCCTGCTGGCCGATCCGGCGCTCGCCGACACCGCCGTGCTGATCAACGAGTTCGGCGAGGTCGGGCTCGACCATCACCTGCTGGAGCGCATCGACGACACCATGGTGCTGCTGCAGTCGGGCTGCCTGTGCTGCACCATCCGCGGTGAGCTGTCGGCGGCGATCAGGGACCTGCATTCGAAGCGCGAGCGCGGGAAGGTGCCGCCCTTCCGGCGGCTGGTGGTCGAGAGCACGGGCCTCGCCGATCCGTTCCCCATCCTTTCCACGGTGCAGGCCGATCCGGTGCTGCGGCACCATTTCCGGCGGGGCAACGTCATCACCACGGTCGATGCCGTGAACGGCATGGCCCAGCTGGCGCGCCAGCCCGAATGCACCAAGCAAGTGGCCGTGGCCGACCGGCTGGTGCTGACCAAGACCGACCTCGCCGACCGGGACACGGTGCAGGCGTTAACGGCACGGCTGCGCCGGCTCAATCCCTCGGCGCCGCTGTGGCGAGCCGACGCGGCGCTCGACACCGCGGCACTGCTGTCGCACGACCTGTTCGCGACCGCCGGCCGCAGCGAGGCTGCGCGGCGCTGGTTCGCCGCGGAGATGGCGCCTCATGAGCCCGGTGTCGCGAACGATCGCAACCGTCACGACGACACGATCCACGCCTTCACGCTCGTCTTCGACGGGGCACTCGACTGGACCCTGTTCGGTCTCTGGCTGACCATGCTGCTCAACCGTCACGGCGAGAAGGTGCTGCGCGTGAAGGGCATCCTGAACGTCGCCGGCACGGATGCGCCGGTCGCCATCCATGGCGTGCAGCATCTCGTCCACCCGCCGGTGCATATGGCGGCGTGGCCCGATCGGGACCGAAGTTCACGCCTGGTCTTCATCGTCGACGGCATCGACCGCGTCCTGATCGAGCGATCGCTCCACGCATTCCTCAGGCTGCCTTCACGCTCGCTCTCCGCTGCCTAACCTGGGCCGGCTCAAAAGTAGTTGTAGCTCCGCTGCCTTGACGGCAGCCGGGACAGTGCGGCGACGATGAGACAACTCATGGCGAGGACCTGCAGGGCCGCACCGGCAGCCTGGGGTATTCCCACTGAAGCCTCAACCTGGTCCAGTTGGCGGTCTGCATCGTCCAGTTCACGGTCGCCACGTTCGCGGGGTAGGTATAGGCCCAGAACAACGCCTGACTCCCGAGCACCAGAAGAAGGGCAAGAACGGTCGGCACCAGCACGCGCCGCTGGCGCCGCACCAGGATAGTCGTCATCAGCAAGGCGACGAGCTGCACGACCAACACCACGGCGAATCCGTCCCAGCCGCGGTAGATTTGTTGGACGATGAAATACTCTTCGCGCGGAAGCCTGATCTTGGCGGGCAATTCGAAGGCGTGCGCCAAGGCGGGCCCGAGCATCAGCGCCGATGCCGTAAGGGCCACAAAGAAGGCGATGCTGGAGGCACGTGGACGCGACATTATCGGCGAACGCTGATGCGTCTCCTTGATTGCGAGTGAATTCGATAATGCGCCTATGTTGCAACAGGATGTCTGCAATAAGACCTTCGGTCAAACCGCGCCCTAAAGCGACCGACGATCAGCGTCCCGGCTGATAGAAGCGGCCGGCGTGGTCCCGGTGGTTCACGCCGATATGAACGGAAACGTCCTCGATTCGGCGCTTTTCGGGTCCACTTCGGTGCTCGATCGAAGGAGCGTCCTCATGTCGAAAACACTGAAGCTTCTGCTTGTTGCCCTGTTGATGGCCTTGCCGCTCGCGGTACAGGCACAGGAAGGCGGTCGGGCGGCCGATCTCAGGTACTGCGCCAAGCTGAGCGAGTTGTACATCCGCTACGTCGGGCGTTCCGAAGCAGGCCCCAGCGCGCCGGTGAGGCCCGACGTCAATGGCGGCGTTGCCTTGGCCAAATGCAAGGAAGGCGATACGGCGGTCGCCATCCCCATCCTCGAGCGCAAGCTCGTCAATGCCGGGTTCACCCTGCCGCCGCGCGGCTGACCTCGACGCGGCCGGGTCCCACGTCAGGGCTTCCAGCGCAGGAAGTTGGCGATCAGGCGAAGGCCCGTGACCTGGCTCTTCTCCGGATGGAACTGCGTGCCCGCCAGATTGTCGCGGCCGACGATGGCGGTGATCGGTCCGCCATAGTCGGTGAGACCCAGCACCGTCTCAGGTTGGCTTGCCTTGAGCTGAAAGGAATGCACGAAATAGGCATGATCGCCATCGGCGATGCCGGACAGCAGCGGATGGGGCCTGAGCGCGCGGAGCTCGTTCCAGCCCATGTGCGGGATTTTCAGGTGTGCCGGACCGGGCTCGATGCGCACCACGTCGCCCTTGATCCAGTCCAGCCCGTCATGGATGCCATACTCGACGCCGCGCGTGGCCATGAGCTGCATGCCGACGCAGATGCCGAGGAAGGGCTTTCCGCGTTCGATCACCTCGCGTTGCAGGGCCTCGACCATGCCCGGTACACCGTAGAGGCCGGCGCGGCAGTCGGCGAAGGCGCCAACGCCCGGCAATACGATACGATCGGCCCCGGATACCTCGCGCGGGCTGGCAGTAACCAGCACGCGTTCGTCCGCACCGCTCTCTCGCGCGGCGCGTTCGAAGGCTTTCGCGGCGGATCGGAGATTGCCGGAGCCGTAATCGACGATGGCGACGGTCATTGCCCGGTGATTCGAAGAGCGGTCGTCAGAGCACACCCTTGGTGCTGGGGACTGCCGAGGTCTGGCGCGGATCGATCTCGACCGCGACCCTGAGCGCGCGCGCCAGGCCCTTGAAGCAGCTCTCGACGATATGGTGGTTGTTGTCGCCGTAGTGGTTCCACACATGGAGCGTGAGCCCGCCCAGCTGGGCGAAGGCCTGGAACCACTCCTTGAACAGTTCGGTGTCCATGGTGCCGAGCTTGGGCTTGGAGAAGGCCACCTTCCAGATGAGGTAGGGCCGGTTGGAGGCATCGAGCGCCACTTCGGTCAGCGTCTCGTCCATCGGGATGTGGGCGCTGCCGTAGCGGCGGATGCCGGCGCGGTCGCCCAGCGCCTTCATCAGGCACTCGCCCAGTACGATGCCGCTATCCTCGGTCGTGTGGTGATAGTCGATGTGCAGGTCGCCCTCGGCGCGCAGCGTGATGTCGATCAGGCTGTGACGCGAGAGCTGCTCCAGCATGTGATCGAGGAAGCCGATGCCGGTCTTGATGTCGTACTTGCCGGTGCCGTCGAGGTTGATGGCGGCGGCGATGCGCGTCTCCTTGGTCGAGCGCGCCACGAACGCCCGCCGCCCGCCGCTGCCGGGGGTGGTGAGAATCGGGTTGGCCTTCGGGGAAGCCTTTTTCTGGGTGGCCTGGCGGGCCATTTGACGTCCTCTGGTTGCGCCCCGTTCATACAGGAACGCGGGGCGCACGGTCGAGCGCGACGCGCGTCAGAATGACGCCCAAAAGCACGATCAGGCCGCCCAGTATGCGGGCTGCGGTCAGCGGATCGCCGAAAAACGCCGCCGACAGGCCGACGCCCGCCACCGGGATCAGGTACATGTAGACCATGACCCGGCTCACGCCGAGCCGGTCGAGCCCGGCGGTGAGGCCCAGGAAAGCCACGCCCACCGGGAAGATCGCGGTGTAGAGCCAGTAGCCCAGCAGCCGGCCGTCGAGCCGGGCGAACTCGCCCAGCGAGTCGAAGAGGAGCGAGATCGGCAGCAGGACCAGCGAGCCCAGCAGGGTGGTCCAGGCCATCACCCGCAAGGCCCCGAGGTGGAGATTGTAGGGCGCGCAGCGGTCGACGTAGAGCGCCCAGGCGAAGGCCGACAGCATCCAGATCAACGTGCCGTCGAGGCTGCCGAGCGACAGCGTGAACCTCGCCAGCGAATTGTTGACGACCAGAACCACGCCCAGAAAGGCGATGACGATGCCGGCCCAGCCCAGCGCCGGCAGCCGTCGGCCGCCGAGCCAGGCCAGGATCGCCGAGAAGGCTGTCGTCGTGGTCATGACGATCGAGCCGACGGAAGGCGCGCTCCTTGCCATCGCCAGACCCCAGCAGGCCTGGAACAGCGAGACGCCGATCAGCGACAGCAGGATCATCGGCACCCAGTCGCGCCGCGGCAGCGCCATCGGCCGGCGCATCAGTGCCATCATGGCGAACAGGAAGAGGCTCGCCACCAGGTAGCGCGAAGCGCTGTAGAGCAGCGGGCTCATGACGCCCAGCACGTCCTTGGCGAAGGGGTAGCTCGACCCCATCAGCATTGCCGTGCCGAACATCAGGAGGTCGCCCGTCCAGCGCCCCTTCATTTCCCTCCCCCGTCATACGGGGGAGGGTACGGGAGGGGGAGGGTACCAATGACGATGTTTGAGAGGATCATGATCTGGAATCGGGAGACGCTTCGACTGGAGCTTTCCCCCTCCGGCGCTCCGCGCCCCCTCCCCCGTAAGACGGGAGAGGGAAGATAAATCATTCCGGCGCCGTCGAGGCCTTCTGCGCGCCCCAGAAGCCGAACAGCGCGCCGGCGACGCGGCGGATCTGGATTTCCTCCGAGCCTTCGGTGATGCGGTAGCGGCGGTGGTGGCGGTAGATGTGCTCGAACGGCGTGTGGCGCGAATAGCCGATGCCGCCATGGACCTGCATGGCGCGGTCGGCGGCGTCGCAGACCAGCCGGTTGGCGCGGTAGTTGGACATCGCCACCCATTCGCTGACCTGCATGTGGTGCTGGCGGTCGAGATGCCAGGCGGTCTTGCGCACCAGCCCGCGCGTCATCTCGGCCTCGGTGTGCAGCTCGGCCAGCGGGAACTGGATCGCCTGGTTCGACGCCAGCGCCTTGCCGAACACCTTGCGGTTCCTGGCATAGGCCACCGACATGTCGATGCAGTACTGCGCCGCGCCGAGGCTGGAGGCGGCCTGGCGGATGCGGTTCTCGTGCACGAAGGTCTGCGCCACGTCGAGCCCGCGGCCTTCCTCGCCCAGCATGGTCGAGGCCGGCACCCTGACGTCGGTGAGCGAGACCTCGGCGTGATCCGACGGCATGTTGAACGTCCACCACATGTACTCGACCTTGAAGCCCGGCGACTTGACCGGCGTCAGGAAGGCCGAGATGCCCCGCGCATCGCCCGCCTTGCCCGAGGTCCGCGCGAAGACCAGGTCGACGGTGGCGGTGTGCATGCCGGTGTTGAACCGCTTCATGCCGTTGATCACCCAGTCGCCGCCCTGCCTGGTGGCGGTGGTTTCCATGAAGGTGGCGTCCGAGCCGTGGTTGGGCTCGGTCAGGCCGAAGGCGATGCGCTCCTTGCCGGTGAACATGCCCTCGAGATAGCGGTCCTTCTGCTCCTGGGTGCCGAAGCGGTGCAGCAGCAGGGCGACCGGGAAGTTGCCGACGATCGAGCTCTCGTTCTGCAGGTCGTTGTGCAGGCCGAGGCCCTTGTGGGCGAGATGCTCGCGGATGATCGCCATGGCGAGGTTGGAGCCGTCCTTGCCGCCCAGCGCCTTGGGCAGGGCGAAGCGCAGGTGGCCCGCCTTGTCGGCGCGGCGGCGCATCTCGGCCAGAAGTTCCTCCCACTCGTGGCGCGGCTGGCCGTCATTGTCCCAGTCGGTGCGGGCATGCTCGCGGCGATGGTCGAAGAAGCGGATATTGTCGTTCTCGCGCTCGAGCGGCCGGATCTCGCGCTCGATGAAGGCGTCGAGCTCGCCCAGATAGGCCGCGATCTCCGCGGGAATGTCGAAATCCATGGGCCGTTCCTCCGGTGAACGCCCGTCAAACAGGGGCGTTCGCGGCCATCTTAGGCGGCGGGCAGGTCGATGCGGAAGCGGCTGCCGCCGCCCTCTGCCGCCAAGCAAACGGCTTCGCCGCCATGGCGGCGGGCGATCTGGCGCACCAGCGCGAGACCCAATCCGCTGCCGCGGCCGCTCTCGCTTGTCTCGGGCAGGCGATAGAACGGCTCGAAGATGCGCTCGCGTTCGGATGCAGGCACGCCCGGGCCGTGGTCGACGACGTCGAGGATGGCGCGATCGCGCTTCGGCGGTCACCGAAATCGCGATCGGACCGGCGCCGGCGTAACGCCGGGCATTTTCCAGCAGATTGCGGATCAGCCGGCGCAGCAGCAGCCGGTCGCCCGACACGGTGACCGACGTGCCCGTCGCCTCGAGGTCGTAATGCGCGGCCTCTTCGGCGGCGAGCGCCAGGAGATCGATCGGCTCGCGCCGGTCGAGCGCGGGTTGAGCGCCGAGACGGCTGGTCAGCAGGATCTCTTCGATCAGCTGGTCGAGTTCGGCGATGTCCTGCTTCAGCGACTGCCGTGTCCTGGCGTCGGCGGAGTCGCCCAGCAGCGAGGCGGCGACGGCGATGCGGGCAAGCGGCGTGCGCAGCTCGTGGCTGCAATTGGCGAGCAGCAGCCGGTGGGCGGCGACCAGCTCCTCGATGCGCTGGGCCGAGCGGTTGAAGCTTTCGGCAAGGGCGGCGACCTCGTCGCGACCCTCGACCTTGACGCGTGCGCCGAGATTGCCGCCGAACTGCTCGACGCCCGCTTTCAGCCGCTCCAGCCGTCGGCCGAGGCCGCGCACCACCGGGTAGGCGCCGACGGCGATCGCCAGCGCGACCAGCGCCAGGAAGGCGGTGATCCAGAAGGTCGGGTTGGGCCGTTCGCGCACCTGGCGGGCGACCAGCCAGCGGCCGTCGGGCAGTTGCAGGGTGAAGTTCGGGCCACTCGGGCCGCGCCGCCAGCCGGTGCGCGCGCGGCGCGGCTCGAAGCGCGGCGGCGGCTTGCCGGCCATGGCGATCAGGCCGCCGTCATCGCGGTACAGGGCGAGGTCGAAGCGCAGCTTGCGATGCAGCGCCTCGATCGCCCTCTGCTGCTCGACCACCGGCGCGTCGCGATCGGGCAGCAGGGCGCCGGTGAGCTCGGCGGCGACGTCGAGATATTGCGGCGTCTGGGCGCTGTCGTCGGCCAGCCGCCAGAGCAGCGCCGCCGCGCCGACGAACACCGCCAGCACCACCAGGATGGTGAGGTAGAACTGCAGGTACAGGCGCTGCACGGCCTTACCGATCCTGGTCCCGGGCGAAGACGTAGCCTGCGCCGCGCACCGTCAGGATGCGGCGTGGCTTCTTGGGATCGTCCTCGATGGCGGCGCGGATGCGCGAGATGTGGACGTCGACCGAGCGGTCGAAGGCTTCGAGCTTCTCGCCCTTCAGGAGGTCCATCAGCGCGTCGCGCGACAGCACGCGGCCGGCGCGCTCGGCCAGGGCCAGCAGGAGGACGAACTGATAGGAGGTGATGCGCGCTCCTCGCCGTCGACCCGCACCACGCGGGCGCCCTTGTCGATCTCGAGCCGGCCGAAGCGCAGCGTCTCGGCTGCCTTCGCGGGCGATCCCTTGCGGCGCAGGATGGCGCGCAGGCGGGCCTGCAGCTCGCGCGGCTCGAAGGGCTTGGCGAGATAGTCGTCGGCGCCGACCTCGAGCCCGACCACGCGGTCCATCGGCTCGCCGCGCGCGGTCAGCATCAGGATCGGCACGTCGGTCGAGCCGCGCAGGCGGCGGCAGAGGTCGAGGCCGTCGGCGTCGGGCAGCATGAGGTCGAGGATCACCGCGTCGAAGGCCTCGCGCTTCAGCAGCGCCTCGCCTTCGCGCCCTGTGCCGGCGATCGTCACACGAAAGCCCGCCCCGCCGAGATAGTCGGAGACCATCCCGGCGAGGCGGTCGTCGTCGTCGATCATCAGGATGCGCTCGGCCATTGGCTCAGTATCGGGCCGCGGCGGCCCTGATGTCACTTGCCGCGCTTAGCCCGGGCGCTTGCCGTGGTGCTCGCCGTGGCGCTCGCTCCAGTTCTTGAAGAAGGCCTGGCGCTGCGAGGCGCTCAGCACGTTGCCGGCATCGGTCAGCGCCTTGGTGAAGCGCTTGGAGCTCTGGTCGGCGATCTTCATCTGCTCGGCGCGGATCTGCTCGATCTTCGCCGGGTCGATGGTCGGGGCCTGCATCGCCGCCTCCATCGCCTTGCGGTTCTCGACGCGCTGGGCGTGCAGCGGCTTCATGTCCTTGAAGGCGGCCTGCAGGATGTCCGTCGACCTTCTTCTTCTGCTCGGCGGTGGCGTCGGTGCCGGTCAGCGCCTTGTCCACGCGCTTCTCGATGCGCTGCTGGAACTTGGCCGGGTCGAACTGCCTGGCCGTCGGTCTTGGCGTAGGCAAAGCCGCCGGCGGTGGCGGCGAGGCTGCCGGCCAGGAGGGCCGCCATCATCGTCGTCAGGCTCTTGCGGCGGGTGCCGATCAGCTTGTTTGCCGTGTTGGTCATTTCAGTCTCCTTGGGTTCGGGCCTTTTGCCCTTGCAGCCGATATGGACCCCGGCCGTTTCGCCGTCGTCTCGCCCATGTAAAGTTGTGTAAAGATCGCCGCCATGATGCTCACGACCGAACGGCTGACGCTGCGGCCCCTGGTGCCGGCCGACGCCCAGTCCTACGCCGCCATGCGCTACCATCCCGAGGTCGCCAAGTGGCTGCCGTCCGACGCGGTCGATCCCGCCGAGGCGGCGCGCGCCGCCATCGAGCGCTTCGCCGCCGGCCTGGCAGGAGCGGCGCTACGCGCCGTGGGGCGTCTTCCGCGACGGCCGGCTGATCGGCCATGGCGGCCTGAACTACGTGCCGGAGTTCGGCCAGACCGAGGTGCTGTGGGCGCTGCATCCCGACGCCTGGGGCCATGGCTACGCCACCGAAGTGGCGCGCGCCGCGCTCGGTTACGGCTTCGACACGCTGGGGCTGGATCTGATCTTCGCCATCACCCTGCCGGACAACCATGCCTCGCAGACAGTGATGAAGCGCCTTGGCCTCACCTATCGGCGCCGGGTGGAGTACAAGGGCTTCAGCAATGTCGTCTGGTTCGACATGGATCGCCAGGCATGGGCGACAGGGAAGGGCTAACCCACCCTGCGCCGCGTCTCCGGTCCGCCGGCTGCGGCGCCGCCCAGGATCTCCATCGCGGCGCGATGGACCGCGGGATCGCCCGCCGCCAGCACCGAGCCGTCGGAATTGAGGTCGAGGTCCTGGCCCTGCCAGTCGGTGATCAACCCGCCGGCGCCCTTGATCACCGGCACGAGCGCGGCGAAGTCGTAGAGCTTGAGCGAGTTCTCGACCACCAGGTCGACATGGCCCGAGGCCAGCAGGCCGTAGGCGTAGCAGTCGCCGCCCCAGCGGAAGAGCTTCACCCGCTGCGTCAGCGCCTCGTGGCGCTTCTCGAAGGCGCCCGGGAACATGATCGGCGCCGTCGAGTACATGTAGGCGCGATCGAGCGTCGGACAGGCGCGCACGGAGATCGGCTGGCCGTTGAAGGTCGAGCGCTCGCCCGCCGCGCCCAGCCAGCGCTCCTTCAGGATCGGCTGGTCGATCACGCCCAGCACGGGCTTGCCACGGTGGAGCAGCGCGATCAGCGTGCCGAAGATCGGCAGGCCGGTGATGTAGGCCTTGGTCCCGTCGATCGGATCGAGCACCCAGACGTACTCGGCGTCGGTCCGGACCGCGCCATGCTCCTCGCCGAACACGCCGTGATCGGGCACGTGTTCGGTCAGGAGCGCGCGCATCGCGGTCTCGGCCTCGCGGTCGGCGATGGTGACGGGGCTCAGGTCGGTCTTGTCGTCGACCGCGACCTGGGTGCGGAAGTAGCGGGCCGCGATCGGGCGCGCGGCGTCGGCGAGCCGGTGGGCCAGAACGACCAGTTCGGCGGGAACCGATCCGGCCATGGCGGCGCCTGCGTCCTATTTCGGCAGCGGCGGCGGGTTGTCGTTCATGGTGCGCAGGTAGGCGATCACGTCGGCGCGATCCTGCTCCTTGGGCAGGCCGGCGAACGCCATCTTGGTGCCGCGCACGAAGCCCTGCGGCTTGAAGATCATGTGGTTGATGTCTTCATAGGTCCACTCGCCGCCCTTGGCCTGCAGCGCCGATGAATAGCTGAAGCCCTCGTGGCTCGCCTTCTTGCGGCCGACGATGTCCCACTGGTTCGGCCCGACCTTGTTCGGTGCCGCCCTTGTCGATGGTATGGCAGGTGAAGCACTGCTTCATGAAGAGCGCCTTGCCCGCCTCGACGTTGGCGCCGGCGAGCATGGGCCCGATCGGCGGGAGTTCCGCAGGCCGGTGCGGCAGCGGCGGTCTCGGTCGGCGCCTCGTCGGCGACGGCGATCGCCGGCTTCTCCAGCTTGTGCGGCGTGAACGACGACGTTCGGACACCTTGCCGACCACCATCGCGAAGAGGGCCGAGGCCAGAACGCAGCCCGCAATCGTGTTGAAACTGGCCATAGTCAGATCCCAGAGCGCCAAAAATTCCGGACGTTGCTGTAGCACGCCCGCAGCGCCGCCAGTAGTATCCGATCGCGGCCGTCAGGCTCGCGCGGCGGAACGTCGCAAGTCCCGGATTTAGCGAGGTTTTTCGTCCATTGCCGGGCGGTTGACGGCGTCGATCCGGCGGGCGAAACAGCCCGCCGAAGACACGGCGACAGGCGAGAGCGCGGGGGAGTTCTGAGATGGCAAAGGCGCGCGGCGAGGCCAGGCAACGAAGAGCTGCGGCCAGCAACACGATCGCCTTCCAGGGCGAGCCGGGCGCCAACTCCGACATGGCCTGCCGCGCGGCCTTTCCCTACATGACGACGCTGCCCTGCCCGACCTTCGAGACGGCCATGGCCGCCGTCCAGGCGGGCAAGGCGGAGCTGGCCATCATCCCGGTCGAGAACTCGATCGCCGGCCGCGTCGCCGACCTGCACAGCCTGCTGCCGCACACCAGGCTCAAGATCGTGGCCGAGCATTTCCAGCGGGTCGAGCACTGCCTGGTGGCGCTGCCGGGCGCCACGCTCAAGACCATCAAGACGGTCAAGAGCCACGTCCAGGCGCTGGCCCAGTGCCGCAACTTCCTGAAGAAGCATCGCTTCGCGCCGCTGGTCCATGCCGACACCGCCGGCGCGGCGCGCGAGATCGCCGAGATCGGCGACAAGAGCGTGGGCGCCATCGCCTCGTCGCTGGCCGCGCGCATCTACGATCTCAAGGTGCTGGCGACGCAACATCGAGGATGCCGAGCACAACACGACGCGCATGCTGGTGTTCTCGCGCGAGGAAGCCGCGCCCGACTGGCGCACGGTGCATTGCATGACGGCGTTCCTGTTCCGGGTGAAGAGCGTGCCGGCCGCGCTCTACAAGGCGCTGGGCGGCTTCGCGACCAACGGCGTCAACATCGTGAAGCTGGAGAGCTATCTGTCCGGCGCGCGTTTCGAGCAGGCGCAGTTCTATGCCGAGGTCGAGGGCCATCCCGAGCAGCGCAGCCTGCAGCTCGCGCATGGAGGAGCTCGGCGTTCTTCTCCGAGGAGTTCAAGCCGCTCGGCACTTTCCCGGCCAATCCCTTCCGGCGCAAGGGCTGGGAAGCGCCGACCCGCCCCGGCACCTGAGGCGATCCCGGGACCTCCATGCCGCAACAGCCCGTCCGCATCGCTCCCTCCATCCTGTCGGCCGACTTCTGCCGCGCTCGGCCGCGAGGTCGAGGCGGTGACGGCGGCCGGCGCCGACTGGATCCATGTCGACGTGATGGACAACCACTTCGTGCCCAACCTCACCATCGGCCCGATGGTGGTGAAGGCGCTGCGCAAGCACACGAAGCAGCCGTTCGACGTCCATCTCATGATCTCGCCGGTCGATCCGCTGGTGCCGGCCTTCGCCGAGGCCGGCGCCGACGTGATCTCGTTCCATCCCGAGGCCGGGTCCGCACGTCCATCGCACGATCCAGCTCATCAAGAGCCTGGGCAAGCGGGCGGGCTGCGTGCTCAATCCGGCGACGCCGCTGGCCGCCATCGAGAACGTCCTGGGCGATCTCGACCTCGTGCTGGTGATGAGCGTCAATCCGGGCTTCGGCGGCCAGGCCTTCATCGAGAGCCAGCTCGCCAAGATCGCGGCCCTGCGCAAGGCGATCGACGCGCTGGGCAAGCCGATCGACCTCGAGGTCGATGGCGGCGTCAATCCGGAGACGGCGCGGCAGTGCATCGCGGCCGGCGCCGACGTGCTGGTGGCCGGCACCGCGGTGTTCAGCGGGCGGGCCCGGAACGCTATGCCGCCAACATCGAGGCGCTGCGCGGATGACGATCGGCACGCCAGGCGCTCGTGCTCGCGCGGCTCGCAGGCGGCCACGGCACGCCGGCGGAGAAGGTGCGGGTCGCGGCCTGGGACCGCCTGTTCGGCCATGCTGTCGACGCTCGATTCCAAGACCTCGGTGCTGCTGCGGTTCAACGCCATCGTCGTGGCGGCGCTGGCCTATCTCGTCGTCGTGCGCAGCACCGATCCGTTCGCGGCAGCGAATGCCATCATCAAGGCCGCGGGCATGCTGTCGGCCATGTCAGCCTGCTGGCCAGCGTCGTGAGCTGCGGCTTCGCCTTCCCGGTGATCAACGTGGCGAATGGGACTTCTTCGGCGGACGACTGGATCGGGTGGCCGACGGCGAGCCCGATTTCGACGATGCGGCCCTGCAGCGACTGGGCGATCTGGTGGCGCGGCGCACGCGGCTTCTATTCGCTGGGCCTGGCGGCTCGCCGTCGCGGGCGGAACGGGCTTCGCATTTCTCGTCGGCCTCGCCACCATCCACTGACACGGGAGCATTCATGACCGACCTGATCCTGCATCACTATGCCGAACTCGCCCTTCTCCGAGAAGGTGCGCATTGCCTTCGGCATCAAGCAGCTCGCCTGGAAGTCGGTGCAGATCCCCGTCGATCATGCCCAAGCCCGACCTGATGCCGCTCACCGGCGGCTATCGCAAGACGCCGGTGCTGCAGGTCGGCGCCGACATCTACTGCGACACCCAGCTCATCATGCTGGAGCTCGAGAAGCGCGCGCCGCGCCCGCCGCTGCTGCCGGCCGGCCAGGCAGGCGAGGCGCGGGCGCTCGCCATGTGGATCGACCGCAACATCTTCTGGGCCGGCCGTCGGCGTGGTGATGGGCGCGATCGGCGACAAGCTGCCCGAGGCCTTCAACAAGGACCGCAGCGCCTTCTCCGGCCGCCCGTTCGACGGCGAGCAGGCTCAAGGCCGCGCAGCCGTTGGCGCGCGAGCAGACCTATGCCCAGCTGGTGCTGGCCGAGGAGATGCTGGCCGACGGCCGGCCCTTCCTGCTGGGTGCGGCGCCGACCGTGGCCGACTGCGCGCTCTACAATCCGGTGTGGTTCCTCAAGGAACGGCTGGGCGCGGGCAAGGCCGTGCCGCCGCTCGACCGGCTGCCGCGGATCGTCGCATGGTCCGAGCGCATGAAGGCCTTCGGCAGCGGCACGCCCACCGAGATGACTTCGGATGCGAGCGCTCGATGTCGCCAAGGCGGCGACCCCGGCAGCCACTCAGGTCGACGCCAACGATCCAAGCGGGCTGAAGGCCGGCCAGACGGTCAGCATCACGCCGGACGACACCGGCAAGGTGCCGGTGACGGGCGTCGCTGGTCGGGCTCGCCCGCGGACCGCTCTCGATCATGCGCAACGATCGCCCGGGTCGGCGACGTCGTCGTCCATTTCCCGCGCGCCGGCTTCGTCGTCACCTCGCTATAGAGAGATTTCGCCTTTCAGCACGGGCACGCAGCCGCCGCCCACGCTGGCGCGGATGCCGTCGGCGCCGCGGTGCGCCGCGCAGACCAGCAGGCTGGGCCGGCCCATCTCGACGCCCTGGATGATGTCGTAGCGCCGCTCCTGGTCTTTGGTCAGCGACAGCAGCAGCGCGGCGAGCGGCGTCGCGGCACTGCCGGTGGCGGCGTCCTCGACAGTGCCCGACAGCGGCGAGAACATGCGGGCGCGCAGGCGCATGGCCTCGGCGCTTTCTCCGTCGCGCGCGTAGAGATAGAGCGGCAGCCGACGCGGCCCGAGCGCGGGGAAGGCCTCCACCGCAGACCTGAAACGCGACGATGTCGGGAACGGCGCGGGAGAGCGCGGCAGGGGCGACTTCGGCGATGACGAAGGAATTGCCGACCGATGCGACCACCGGGCGGTGCGCCGCCAGCATGACGTCGCTTGCATCGAGCCCGACGCAGCCGGCCAGCAGATCGGCCGGCATCTCGGCGCCAAGCGACAGCGGCTGCGGGGCGGCGATGGTGACGGCGCGCGGCGGCTTGCCCGCGCCATCGCGCTCCACTCGCACCTCGACCAGGCCGGCGATCTCCTCGAAGCGCAGCAGGCCCTCGCGGTCGCGGCCGAGCCCGGCCAGCACCCAGCCGGTGCCGACATTGGGATGGCCGGCGAACGGCATCTCGCTGGTGCGGTTGAAGATGCGCACGCGCGCGGTGTTCGAGGCGTCGTCCGGCGGCAGGACGAAGGTCGTCTCGCTCAGATTGAACTCCGCGGCAAGCGACTGCATGTCGGAGTCGGACAGGCCCTTGGCATCCGGGAACACCGCCAGGGGATTGCCGCCGAAGCGTCGATCCGTGAAGACATCGACGGTGACGAACGAGTACGTGCGCATCGTTCGCTCCTACACGACCTCCACGCCGATCTCGGCGGCGATCCGGCGCAGGCCGGCGATCGAGCGGGCCGTGGCGTTGCGGCCATCCTGCGGGCAGTGCGTCTCGATGCTGGCCAGCACTTCCTTCGCCTCGACACCGCTCAGCAGGCGCTTGAGCTCGGCCGGCCACGGCACGTCGCCGTCCCCCAGCGGCACCGTCTGCTTCTTCGCCAGATCGCGGTCCTTGAGATGGATCGCCGTGGTGAGCGGGGCCAGGATGGCGATGTGATCGTCGCTCGGCCGTTCGCCGGTCGCCCAGGCGTTGGCGATGTCGACCAGGGGCCGCAGATAAATGACCGGCGGTCCGGAACTTTCCTCGAAGATCTCCTCTTCTTCCTCGAGCTTCGCCTGTCCGGTGTCCGCCTTTCCTTTCTCGAAGAAAGACGCGAGTTCGGCGATGTTGCCGATGTTGCAGACCGGTTCGTTCTCGAGTTGCACAGAGATGTCGTAGCTGCTGGCAAGGCCCATCAGTTTCGTGAAATTTTTCGGTCCGGTGAGGTCGCCTCGTCGGAAGCCGTCGTAGCGGAGATAGCTGAAAATCCGCATGTGGGGTGCGCCGAGAATGACTGCGATCTGGATGGCATGGGCCACCGGGTCTTCGGCCGGGCACTGAGCCGGGTCGAAGGCGAAATCGACCTTGTCGCCGCGCACCTGCTTGCCCGGCGCCGGCCACTTGAACAGGGGCGAGACGAAGGTGGGGACGGAGAGGCCAGCCTTTTCAAGGGTGCGGCTGATCTCGATGACCTCCTCGGTCGTCATGCCGAGCAGATTTCGACCGCCGACGGTGCGCATGTCGAGCCGGCTGATGCCGTGCTCGTGCGCGAAGGAGATCATTTCCTCAAGCGACGGGCCGATTTCATCGCCGATGACGGACAGAGCAAGACGGGGAAGGGTCATGTAACCAGCCTACTATGGGTCCCGATCTTTGGCTAAAGTCGAATGTGCGACCGAAGGAGACAACATGAGCGACGCCACGGCCATCTTCGTGGGAGCGAGCGACGCCGACCAGTTTCTCCTCCTGAAATACGCCAACCGACACGGCCTGATTGCCGGCGCGACGGGCACCGGAAAGACCGTCACCCTGCAAACGATTGCCGAAGGCTTCTCGGCCTACGGCGTGCCGGTGTTCCTGGCCGACGTTAAGGGCGATTTGTCGGGAGTGAGCCAGCCGGGCGGCGACAATCCGCACGCGATCGAACGCGCCCGGCAGCTCAAGATCGACGGCTACAAGGGCCGCGCCTTTCCGACGATCTATTGGGATCTGTTCGGCGACAAAGGCCACCCCGTTCGCACGACCGTGACGGAAATCGGCCCGGTGCTGATGGCCCGCCTGCTGCAGCTCAACGACACCCAGGAAGGCGTGCTCAACATCGTCTTCAAGGTCGCCGACGAGCAGGGCCTGCTGCTGCTCGACTTCAAGGACCTGCAGGCCATGCTGCAATGGACGGCGGAGAACGCGGGCTCGCTCACGACCAAGTACGGCAACGTCGGCAAGCAGACCATCGGCACCATCCAGCGTGCGCTGCTCACCCTGCAGCAGCAGGGCGGCGAGCGCTTCTTCGGCGAGCCGGCGCTCGATCTCAAGGACATGATCGGCCGCGACGCCTCGGGCGCCGGCTACATCAACATACTCGCCGCCGACCGGCTGATGCAGAGCCCACGTCTCTACGGCACCTTCCTGCTCTGGCTGTTGTCGGAGCTGTTCCAGGTCATGCCCGAGATCGGCGATCCCGACCGTCCGAAATTCGTTTTCTTCTTCGACGAGGCGCATCTTCTGTTCAACGACGCGCCCAAGGCGCTGCTCGACAAGATCGAGCAAGTGGTGAGGCTCATCCGCTCCAAGGGCGTGGGCGTCTACTTCATCAGCCAGAACCCGCTCGATATCCCGGAGTTGGTACTGGGCCAGCTCAGCAATCGCGTGCAGCATGCCTTGCGCGCCTTCACGCCCAAGGACCAGAAGGCGGTCAAGACGGCCGCCGACACGTTCCGGCCGAACAAGAAGTTCAGCGCCGCGACGGCCATCGTCGAGCTGGGCGTAGGCGAGGCGCTGGTCTCCTTCCTCGATGCCAAGGGCGTGCCCGAACCGGTCGAACGCTGCTTCATCGCGCCGCCGCGCGGCCGCATCGGACCGGCGTCGGACGCCGAACGGGTGGCCGTGATCAAGGCAAGTCCGCTCGCCGGCAAGTACGAGCGCCCGGTCGATCGCGAATCGGCCTATGAGGTGCTGACCGGACGAGCGACGGGCGGCCAGGTGCAGCACGAAGCGGCGGCACCGGCCGCGAGCCCGGCCTCGCGTGGCCAGTACGATGCTCCGCCACCGGCCGGCGACGCATCAGGCCCGTGGGGACGATCGCGGGTGCCTCAGACCGAACCGGCCGAGCCGCCGAAACCGCGGCCCCGCCTGCGTGAGGCCGAGCCGCCGACGTCGCCACCTGGGCGCACGGCGCCTACGCCCAGGGCGCCCATACCCAGGTCACCGACCCGGCGCGGCGATTCGATCGGCACGACGATCACCAAGACCGCGGTGCGCACTGCGACCAACGTGGCCGTACGCGAAGCGTCGAAGGCCATATTCGGCAGCGGTCGAAACAGCGGCCTGTTGGGCGGCATCGTCCGGGGCGTGCTGGGATCGCTGGTGAAGTAGCGATTCACGCTTCGACCACGAGCGTTCCTTCCATGTCCTCGTGGCCGTCACCGCAGAAGACGTCGCAGAAGAACGTGAAGCTGCCCGCCTTGTCCGGCGTCAGGGTCACGCGCGTTTCCTGGCCCGGCACGATGTCGGTGCGCAGCCCGAAGTCGGGCATCTTGAAGCCATGGATGCGGTCCTCGGAGGTCAGCACCAGAACCACCGGCTGGCCGAGCTTGGCCGTGACCTTGGCGGGGTGATACTCGAACTTCTTCGCGCTGATCCGGATTTCGGCCGGCGACTGGGCGGCAAGGCGCACGGCTCCGCCCAGCGCGCCACCCAGCAGCAGCGCGACCACGACTCTGCGATGCATGGTCTCAGCCCTTGGTGACCGGCAGTTCGACCAGGCTCACCTTGTCGGCCACGGTGACGTCGCGCGTGCCGAGGCCCGGCATGGCGGCATCGTAGGGCAGGGGCGTGCGCTTGGGCTGCGAGCCCGGCGCGGGCAGGGGGAAGATCAGCGACTTGGCGGCGTGATGGGCGATGTGGCCCGTCATGTGGTGGTTCTCCTGGTGGATGTGGCCGTAGAGCACCACGACATTGCTGTAGGGCATCAGGAGATCGATCGCCTTGGCGCCGTCGGCCGTCGTCCAGTCCCACTGCGGCTGCAGGTCGAACAGCGGCCGGTGCGTCAGCACGACGATGCGGTCGTCGGCCTTGTGCTGCTTGAGGTCGGCAGCCAGCCAGGCGAGCTGCTCGTCGCCCAGCCTGGCGGCCGGGTCCGAGACGTTGTCGAGGGCGATGAAGTGCACGCCCTTGTGGTCGAACGTGTAGTGGGTGGCGCCGAAGAACTCCTTGTAGGCTTCCCCCTTGTCGAGCGAGGCGTCGTGCTCGCCCGGCATGAAGCGTACGTCCTTCACGCCGAGCGCCGAGACGATCTCGCGGAAACGCTTCATGCGCGCGCGCCGCTCCTTGGGATCGTCGGTCGTGTGGGTGAGATCGCCGGTGAAGACGATGAAGTCGGGCTGCTTGGGGAGGCCGTTCACGGTCGCCACCGCCTTCTCCAGCGTATGCTCGGCATCGGGATTTGCCGCGCCGCGATAGCCCCAATGGGTGTCGGAGAACTGCACGAAATGGAAGTCGGTGCCGGCCTGCGCCGAGGCGCGGCGGCCGGGGAACAGCCCGGCGGTGAAGGTGACGCCGGCCAGCCCGGCGAGCCTCAGAAAATCGCGGCGATCTTGGCGCAACATGATGGCCTCCTGCAGTGGAACTGAGCAGGATTACCGGCGTCCGCCGGGCCTTATTCCAGGCTTGCCGCCTGGAATAAAATCGACGGTCCGGCGGTATTGATGTCCTATGGCCCGCATGTCGGACGCGCCCAAGCCTGACGGCAGCACGGTCGAGCGCTTTCGCGTGCTCATGCTGCCGCATCTCGATGCCGTCTACGGCTTCGCGCGTTGGCTGACGCGCGATCCGCTGGAGGCCCAGGATCTGGCGCAGGAGGCGATGCTGCGCGCGCTGCGCTACGTCCACGCCTTTCGCGGCGAGGAGGCACGACCCTGGCTGCTGCGCATCGTGCGCAACACCTGGATCGACCTCAGGGCGCGCAACGGGGCGGAGAAGCTGCCGCTGGAAACGGTCGAGAACCGGCCCGCCGAGGGTCCGGATCCCGAGCAGAGCGCGCTCGCCGGCGACCGGCGCCGCCATGTTGCCGCGGCGCTGGCGGCCCTGCCGGCCGATGCGCGCGAGGTCCTCGTCCTGCGAGAGATCGAGGATCTTTCCTACAAGCAGATCGCGGCGGTGCTCGATCTGCCGATCGGCACCGTCATGTCGCGCCTGGCGCGGGCGCGGGAGAAATTGGCGGCCGACCTCGGCGGTCGACTGGGAAGGAGGGAGCATGGATTGCCCGACCTGTGAGGCGATGGTCGACGCCTACCTCGACGGCGAACTGTCGGCGGGCGAGAGCGTCGAATTCGAACGCGCCTTGCAAGCCTGCCCCGACTGCCGGCGGCGGCTCGAGGCGGCGCGGACGATGAGTCGGCATGTTGCGCGACCTGCCGGTCGAGCCTGCGCCCGATCTGCTGCGCGCCCGAATCGAACGCGAGCTGCGGGCGATCGCCGCCCCCGCGCAGCCACGTCCCCGGCGCACGTCTTTCCGCTGGGCCGCGTTGGCGGCGAGCCTGGTCGTTGCGCTCGGCATCGGCTGGCTGGGCGGCACGTTTGCCGGCAAGAGCGGACGGGAAACCGATGAGCTGGTCGCGG
The DNA here is from genome assembly GCA_963843185.1 of uncultured Alphaproteobacteria bacterium. Classification (GTDB taxonomy): domain Bacteria; phylum Pseudomonadota; class Alphaproteobacteria; order Reyranellales; family Reyranellaceae; genus Reyranella. The sequence continues at coordinate 243,032 of CAWJJJ010000015.1, read as the reverse complement.
GTTACCTGCGCATCGCCATGAGCGAGCACGCCGTCGATGTCGCCTCGTCCGACCGCCATTCGGTCAAGCCGTGGTTCGAGGGCCGTATCGACTATTCACCGCCGGTCTACGATCTCACGGCCGAGGGCTTCCCGCTGGTCGGCGGCCGGGTCGACGTCGTCGACGGGCGCAAGGTCGCGGTCCTGGTCTATCGCCACAACCAGCACCGGGTGGCGCTCTCCCTGTGGCCCGCCGCCTTGGCGGGCGAGGCCTCCCTCGCTGTCGCGCAACGCGACGGCTTCGGCATCGCCCAGTGGCGTCATGCCGGCTTCGAGATGCGGGCGGTGTCGGATCTCGCGCCGGCCGAGATCAGGGCATTCGCGACGGCGGTCGACCGGGCGATCGACGCCGATCGATAGAAGGCAGGGCGCGGCTCAGGCCAGCCGGTCGAGTTCCTTGACGATGGCGTCGCCCATTTCCTGGGTGCCGACCTTCTTGATGCCCTGGGCCTTGCCGCCGGCCAGCAGGTCGGCCGTGCGGTAGCCCGCCTTGAGCACGTTCTCGACCGCCGTCTCGACCAGGTCGGCCTCGTTGCCGAGGTCGAACGAATAGCGAAGCATCATGGCGTAGCTGAGCGTCTCGGCCAGCGGATTGGCGAGGCCCTTGCCGGCGATGTCGGGCGCGCTGCCGTGGATCGGCTCGTAGAGCGCCTTGCGCCGGCCGGTCGCGTCGGGCGCGCCGAGCGAGGCCGAGGGCAGCATGCCGAGCGAGCCGGTCAGCATCGAGGCCTCATCCGACAGGATGTCGCCGAACAGGTTGTCGGTGACGATGACGTCGAACTGGCCGGGCGAGCGCAGCAGCTGCATGGCGAGCGCGTCGGCATACATGTGCTCGAGCTTCACGTCTGAATACTTCTCCTTGTGCAGCTTGGTCGCCTCCTCGCGCCACAGCACGCCGGTATGCATGACGTTGGCCTTCTCCGACGACATCACCTTGTTCTTGCGCTTGCGCGCCAGCTCGAAAGCGACGGCGCAGACGCGGCGGATCTCGCCAGCCGTGTAGCGCTGGGTGTCGAACGCCTCGACCTCGCCCTTGGCGTTGGTGTGCCGGCCGCGCGGTTCGCCGAAATAGACGCCGCTCGTCAGCTCGCGGATGATCATGAGGTCGAGACCCTTGACGATCTCGGGTTTGAGCGAGCTGGCATCGATCAGCGCGTCGAATACCTTGGCGGGGCGCAGGTTGGCGAAGAGGTCCATTTCCTTGCGCAGGCGCAACAGGCCGCGCTCGGGCTTCTTGTCGAACTCGACATTGTCCCACTTCGGGCCGCCGACCGAGCCGAACAGCACGGCATCGGCCTCGAGCGCCGTCTTCATGGCCGCGTCGGACAGCGGCACGCCGTGCTTGTCGAGCGCGGCGCCGCCCACGACGTCTTCCTTGATGTCGAAGCCGACTGCGCGCTTCTTGCTCATCCAGGCGATGATCTTGCGCACTTCGTTCATCACTTCGGGGCCGATGCCGTCGCCGGGCAGCACCAGGAGATTGCGGTTTGACGCCATTGTCTTCTTTCTCTCGGGTCTCGGATGCCGGGTGTCAGGACGCCGCGTGCAGCCAGGGCTGGGAGTCCTTCTGCCGCGCCTCGAAGTCGTCGATCTCCGACTTCTTCTCCATGGTGAGCCCGATATCGTCGAGCCCGTTCAGCAGGCAGTGCTTGCGGAACGGATCGATGTCGAAATGCACCGTGCCGCCGTCGGGTCCCTTGATCTCCTGCTTCTCGAGATCGATCTCGATGATGGCGTTGGAGCCGCGGCTCGCATCGTCCATCAGCTTGGCGATGATCTCCTTGGGCATCTTGATCGGCAGGATGCCGTTCTTGAAGCAGTTGTTGTAGAAGATGTCGGCGAAATCCTCGGAGATGACGCAGCGGATGCCGAAGTCGAGCAGCGCCCACGGCGCGTGTTCGCGGCTCGAGCCGCAGCCGAAATTCGGGCCGGCGACGATGATCTTGGCGTTCTGATAGGCCGGCTGATCGAGGATGAAATCCTTCTTCTGGCCGTCGGCCGTCCAGCGCATCTCGTAGAACAGTCCCTCCTTCAAGCCGGTGCGCTTGATGGTCTTCAGGAAGTTCTTGGGGATGATCATGTCGGTGTCGACATTGACCATCGGCAGCGGCGCCGCGACACCGCGGAGCGTGGTGAATTTTTCCATGGGCATTCCCTCGCGAAACGCCGGAATAAACGGGCTTTCGCCCCCCGGGTCAAGCGGGCTGTCAGGGCGCTGTCACCTCGCCAAGCGGCTGGCCAACTCCTGATTTACCCGTGTCGCGATGCCGGGAATGAGGAACGCGTCGACCAGCCACCAGATTCCGATGATTGCCAGGCCGAACAGGCCGATTCCGATAAACACCGTGATCCAGGAAACGATCGAGATGATTGCCATGGCGACTCCGCTACCTGTCTGCCCGAGGTAAAAGCGATGCACGCCCAGGCCGCCGAGAAAGAACCACAGCAGATAGGCGATGCCAGTGGACTTCTTGGCGGCGTCATATTGCATCAATCGCGCGGCATCGGAACTGGGTGGCGGCGGAGCGTCAGGAAAGGCCCGCGGCGATGGCGTCGGCCCCGGTATGTTGCTGGAATCGGTCATGTGGTCTCTCCTCGATCACGGCATCTTATGGGTGAGGAGACACTGGTGGCAATGACGGGCAGATCGCGCAACCTGTGTTTGGCGGACCGATGGCCTATCGCGTGAGTACGGCGCCCGCCATCTTGTCGTGTAAACCCTGCTTGCGGCTGGAGAAGGCGACGGCCACGCAGGCGACAAGGGCGAGCAAGGACACCAGCCAACCGAGGCCAAGGCCCAGCACGGACGCCACTGACGACAGGTACATGGGCCACGTGCGAACGGTGGCGGCAGCGAGGCTGAGCCGCGCGCCGTCGGTCGTGGAGACCCGGATGCCGAGCAATCTCTTGCCGATAGTCGCCCGGGCCGAGGAGGTTTCCTGGAATACGAAATAGGCCCAGATCAGCGCTGCGTAGGCCAGCAGCTTGTCGGGCGGCAGCAAGGTGTTCAGATATTCCAGGATCGCTTGATAGTCGGGGTCGGCCGGCGGCGGTGGCGGCGCAGGAAGGAACAGTTCGATAATCTGCCAAATGATCGCGAGCGCGATGGTATCGACGAAGGCGGCGACGGCGCGCAGCCAGAAGCCTGCGTAGTGCAGCACCGCCTCCGGCGGGCGGGCATCCCAGACCGGCGGCGGCGAGGCGGAGCCTGAATTCGGAACGCTGGCCATCGCGGCCTCCTGATGGAAATCGTCGGCCCGATTTTATCACGGGCGCATCTGCCGAGACATCGCAAGCGGTCGTGGCAGAAGCGAAAGGGCGGTGCATTGCTGCACCGCCCAGCGTCTGTTCGGAACGTGCTACTGGAAGTCGCGCACGTCCGCCAGGGTCCCGCGAATGGCCGCCGCTGCCGCCATCGCCGGGCTCACCAGATGAGTGCGCCCGCCGCGCCCTTGCCGGCCCTCGAAGTTGCGGTTCGACGTCGAGGCGCAGCGCTGGCCGGGCTCGAGCCGGTCGGCGTTCATGGCCAGGCACATCGAGCAGCCTTGGATGCGCCATTCGAAGCCCGCCTCGAGGAAGATCTTGTCGAGGCCTTCCTTCTCGGCCTCGGCCTTCACCAGGCCGGAGCCGGGCACGACCATGGCCGACACATTCGGCGCGACCTTGCGGCCGCGCGCAATCTCCGCCGCGGCGCGCAGATCCTCGATGCGGCCGTTGGTGCAGGAGCCGATGAACACGCGGTCGATCGGCACGTCGACCAGCCGGGTGCCCGGCGTCAGGCCCATGTAGGCCAGCGAGCGCGCCCAGGCCTCGCGGCGGTTCTCGTCCGGCGCGTTGGCCGGATCGGGAATCAGGTCGGTGATCGGCAGCGCGTCCTGCGGGCTGGTGCCCCAGGTGACCATCGGCGGGATGTCGGCGGCGTTGAGGTCGAGCTGCATGTCGAAGTTCGCGCCCTTGTCGCTCGGCAGGCGCCGCCACTGGCCCAGCGCCAGATCCCAGGCGCCGCCCTTGGGGGCGTAGGGCCGGCCTTCGAGGTACTTGAAGGTCGTCTCGTCGGGCGCGATCAGGCCGGCACGCGCGCCCGCCTCGATCGACATGTTGCAGACCGTCATGCGGCCTTCCATCGTCATGTCGCGGATGGCGCGGCCGGCATATTCGATCACGTAGCCGGTGCCGCCGGCGGTGCCGAGCTTGCCGATGATGGCGAGGATAACGTCCTTGGCCGTGACGCCCAGCGGCAGGCTGCCCTCGACCGACACCCGCATGTTCTTGGCCGGCCTCTGGATCAGCGTCTGCGTTGCCAGCACATGCTCGACCTCGGAGGTGCCGATGCCGAAGGCGAGCGCCCCGAACGCGCCGTGCGTCGAGGTGTGGCTGTCGCCGCACACGATGGTCATGCCCGGCAGGGTCAGGCCCTGCTCGGGGCCGATCACGTGCACGATGCCGCGACGGGCGTCGTCCATGTCGAAATACGGCACGCCGAATTCGGCGACGTTCTTCTCCAGCGTCTCGACCTGGATGCGCGACTCCTCGTCCATGCCGCCCTCGCCGACAGGCGTCGTCGGCGTGTTGTGGTCGGCCACGGCGATGGTGGCGTCGGTTCGGCGCACCGAACGGCCCGCCATGCGCAGGCCCTCGAAGGCCTGCGGGCTGGTCACCTCGTGGACGAGATGACGGTCGATGTAGATGACGCAGGTGCCGTCGTCCTGGCGATCGACGATATGGGCATCCCAGATCTTCTCGAACAGGGTGCGGGGCGGCGGTGGGGGCGGCGGTGCCGCCTTCTTGCGGAACGCCATGGTGCGCCTACTTCTTTCCGCCGCCCTTGGCGGCGCGCACGTTGCCCTCGGCCTTGGGCTTTTCCTTCTTGAGCTTTTCGCGCCGGGGCCGCTTCGCTGCTTCCTCGGCCTGCTCGGCGATCAGCTCGCGCTGGGCCTCGGTGTCCTCGGCGATGCGGCTCGCCTTGCCGCGCAGGTCGCGCAGGTAATAGAGCTTGGCGCGGCGCACGACGCCCTTGCGCACGACCTCGATTTCCCAGATGCCCGGACCGTAGAGCGGGAACACGCGCTCGACGCCCTCGCCGAAGCTGATCTTGCGCACCGTGAACGAGGAGTTCACGCCGGCGTTCTTGCGGCCGATGCACAGGCCCTCATAGACCTGAAGGCGCTCGCGGTTGCCTTCCTGCACCTTGACGTGCACGCGCAGCGTATCGCCCGGCTCGAAGCGCGGCACTGGCCGCTCGGCCTGTACCTTGTCCATCGTCGTCTGGCCGATCGCGTCTAGAATGTTCATCGCATCCATCCTTTCGTCACTTCTCTTCGTTTCCCGTCGCGGTCCGCCGGCGTGCCCACAAATCGGGTCGTCGGCGCCGCGTGATTTCTTCCCGCTGCTTCATCCGCCAGTCGGCGACCTTGCCGTGGTGGCCCGAGACCAGAACCTCCGGCACGCGCCGTTCGGTTCCGTCGGGCCCGGTCCAGGTCGCGGGCCGCGTGTAGTGCGGGTACTCCAGCAATCCGTCCTCGAAACTCTCCTCGCTCGCCGATGCCGGCTCGCCCATCACGCCGGGCAGCAGCCGCACGCAGCAATCGATCACCGCCATGGCCGCGATCTCGCCGCCCGAAAGCACGAAATCGCCGACCGAAATCTCCTCCAGCGCCTGGGCCTCGATGACCCTCTCGTCGACGCCCTCGAACCGTCCGCACACCAGCACCACGCCCGGCCCTGCCGCCAGCTGCCGCGCCCGCGCCTGCGTGAACGGCGCGCCGCGCGGCGACAGCAGCACCTTCGGCACTCCCGGCTGGGCGACCGACAGGATCGCCGCCGACAGCACGTCGGGCTTCATCACCATGCCGGCGCCGCCTCCGAAGGGCGCATCGTCCACCGTGCCATGGCGATCCGTGGCGAACCGCCTGATGTCGACGGCCTGCAGGTCCCACACGCCGTCCTTCAACGCCTTGCCGGCCAGGCTCCCACCCAGCGGGCCCGGAAACATCTCCGGGAAGAGCGAGAGCGCCGTCGCGCGCCACACTTTGCCTCACGCCTCCTTCGTTTCACCGCCCGGCAGCACGCCCGCCGGCGGATCGACCACCACCTTGCCGCCCTCGACGTCGATCTCGGGCACCGCCTCGTTTGTGAACGGCAGCATCACCGAACCGCGTGATTCGCCGCCGCCCGACACCTCCATCGTCCGCCCGGCGCCGAAATCGTGGAAGGCGACCACCTTGCCCCAATCCCGACCGTCCCGGCCGACCGCAGCGAGACCGATCAGGTCCGCCTCGTACCACTCCCGCTCGCCCGTCGCCGGCAACAGGCTGCGCTCCACATAGAGCCGCAAACCCCGTATCGCCTCGGCCGCCGTTCGATCGGCTACGCCCTCGATCCGGGCCAGCACCGCGCCCTTGACGGCGCTCAATGCCTCGACCCTGTACTGCGCCTTCCCCGTTTCGTCCGACAGCGCGCCGTAGGCGGCGATCGCCATCGGGTCCTCGGTGAAGCTCCTGATGCGCACCAGGCCACGCACCCCGTGGGGCGCGGCCACGACGCCGAGCAGGACGCGGCCCTTACTCATCGGCAGACAACCTCATCAGCTGGCCGCCGCCTCCTTCTCTGCCCCTTCGGCGGCGGCAGCCGCAGCCGCGGCGCCCGCGGCGGCCGCGGCCTTCATGCGTTCCTGTGTCTTGGCGCGCGGCAGCGGCTTCTTGGTCTGCTCGCGGCGCTCGCGCGGCTTCATCAATTCCGCCTGGGAGAGGAATTTCGCGACCCGGTCCGACGGCTGGGCGCCGACCTTGAGCCAATGCGCGATGCGCTCCTTGTCGAGCGTGATGCGCTGGGCGTGCTCGCGCGGCAGCAGCGGGTTGTAGGTGCCGAGCTTCTCGATGAAGCGGCCGTCGCGCGGGCTGCGCGAATCGGCCACCACGATGTGGAAGAACGGCCGCTTCTTGGCGCCGTGGCGGGTCATTCGGATCGCTAGCATTCTTGAAAGTCCTCTCTTTCAATTCGTCCGATAGGTTGAGTTTTCACCAAGTCTTCAGCGCGGAAAGCCGGGCGGCGGCGTCATGCCCCCGAGGCTGCGCATGAATCCTTTTTCGCCGAGCTTGTTCACTCGCTTCATCATCTTGAGCATGTCGGCATGCTGCTTCAGCAGCTTGTTGACGTCCTGCACCTGCACGCCCGATCCCTTGGCGATGCGCTTCTTGCGCGAGGCGTGGATCAGGTCGGGATTGCGCCGCTCCTTGGGCGTCATGGCGAGGATGACCGCCTCCTGGCGCTTGAGCTGCTTCTCGTCGATCTTGGCCTTGGACATGGCGGCCTTGGCCTGCATGGCGCCCGGCAGCATGCCCATCAGGCCCTGCAGGCCGCCCATCTTGCGCAGCTGGCGGAGCTGGTTCAGCAGGTCGTCCATGTCGAATTGGCCCTTGCGGACCCGGGCCGCGAGCTTCTCGGCATCTTCCTTGTCGATCGTCTCGGCGGCGCGCTCGACCAGCGAGACGATGTCGCCCATGCCGAGGATGCGGCTGGCGATGCGGTCGGGATGGAACGGCTCGAGCGCGTCGAATTTCTCGCCGACGCCGATCAGCTTGACCGGCCGGCCGGTGACGGCGCGCATGGAGAGCGCGGCGCCGCCGCGCGCATCGCCGTCGACCCGGGTCAGCACGATGCCGGTGACGGCCAGGCGCTCGTTGAAGGCCTTGGCGACGTTGACCGCGTCCTGGCCGGTCATGGCGTCGGCGACGAGCAGGGTTTCCTTGGGCTTGGCGAGGTCGCTGATGTCGGCGACCTCCTTCATCAGCTCCTCGTCGATGGCGAGGCGGCCCGCCGTGTCGAGGATCAGCACGTCGAAGCCTTCGCGCCGCGCCGTCTCCAGCGCGCGCCGCGTGATGGCGAGCGGCATCTCGAGCGGCACGATCGGCAGGGTCGGCACGCCGGTCTGCTGGCCGAGCACGGCGAGCTGCTGCTGGGCGGCCGGGCGGCGCGTGTCGAGCGAGGCCATCATGACCTTGTGCCTGGTCGAGAAGCTGCCGCCGAACATCTCGGCCGCCATGCCCTGCGGGCCCTGGCTCAGGCGATAGGCGATCTTGGCGCTCGACGTGGTCTTGCCTGAGCCCTGCAGGCCGACCATGAGAATCACGACCGGCGGGATGGCGTTGAGGTCGAGGTCGGCCACGGTGCCGCCCAGCATCTCGACCAGGTGATCGTTGACGATCTTGATCACCATCTGGCCCGGCGTGACCGAGCGGATCACATCGGCGCCGATGGCCTTGGGTCGTACCGAATCGATGAACTGGCGGACGACGGGCAGCGCCACGTCGGCTTCCAGCAGGGCGGTACGGACCTCGCGCAGGGCTGCATCGACATCGGCTTCGGAGAGCGCACCGCGCCCGCGAAGCTTGTCGAAGACGTCGCCCAGACGTTTGCTGAGACCCTCGAACATGCCGCTCAAAACTCCGTTCGCCCAAACGAAAATCGCGCCGATGCGCGAACCTTCGCGGATCAGCGGAGCTCCCCGAAGGGGGAACCGGTAGAAATCGGCACGACCGATTGAGCGGCCGGGGTATAAGGCCTGCCGGGCAAGGAGTCAAAAGGCTTGGCCACTGACGATAACCTGTTGATTAAAAAAGATTTATCTCCCATCCGATGGTGGGCGATCGTGATCTTTCTGGCCGTCCTGCCGCTCCTGCTGGTGCCGGCGGTCTGGCTGATCCGCGACCGCGGCATGATCGCGATGCTCGCGACGTTCTTTGTCGCCGGCCTGCTCGCCCTGGCCGTGGCGATGGCGCCGATGGGCCGAAGGGCGTTGCCGGCGCTGGGTTTTCGCCGGACGGGCTGGCGGCCGATCGTGTTCGGCACCCTGGGTGCCCTCGCCGTGTCGGTTGCGGTCACCCAGTTCGGGATCGAGCCCCAGGGCATCAAGCAGGCGATGGAAATCGCCCGCGAGCCGGCGATGTTCGCCGCGAGCCTGGCCGTGATGGCGGGCTTGGCGCCGCTGGTCGAGGAGCTGGTCTTCCGCGGCCTGCTCTATGGCTGGCTGGCAGGCCGCTGGGGAACCGTGGCCGCCTGGATCGTGAGCTCGCTTGCCTTCGCCGCAGCACACGTCGAGCTGGCGCACGTGATCCTGGTGCTGCCGCTCGGCCTCCTGTTCGGCTGGCTGCGGCGGCGCACCGATTCGCTGTGGCCGTCGCTGGTGGCGCACATGGCGAACAATTGTGTCGCCGTCGTCGCCGCCGCCTATCTCGACGTCTGACTAGGCCGCGAGCTTGCGGTCGACGAAGTCGAGCCGGTCCTGGCCCCAGAAGATCTCACCGTCGATGACGAACGAGGGCGCGCCGAACACGCCGCGCTCGATCGCGTGCTTGGTGTAAGTCTCGCGCTTCTCGGCGATGCCGGGCGCCTCGCTCGCCTTGATCACCGCGGCGGCGTCGAGCCCGCAGCCGGCGATGATGGCCTGCAGCGTCGCCGGATCGCCGGTGTTCTTCTCCTCGGCCCACAAGCGCGTTCAGCACCGCGTGCGCCAGCTTTATGGCGTCGGCCATGCGGCCCTGCTCGCGCAGTGCGATGACGCACTTGGCGGCGGGCACCTCGTTGGCCGGGAAGAACTTGGGCTCGAGCGTAAGCTTCACGCCCAGGTGATCGCGCCAGCGCTTCAGCTCCATCATGCGGTAGGCCTGACGCTGCGGCGCGCGCTTGGGCAGCGGCAGGCCACCCGACACGGCGAAAACCGAGCCGAAATCGACCGGCCAGATGGTGACGTCGGCGCCATGCTTCTTGGCGATCGCCTCGAAGCGCTTCGAGCCGAGATAGGTCCAGGGCGAATTGAGCGAGACGTAATAGTCGACGTGCTTGGCCATGTGGGTGCCTCCGCTTCAACTGTGGCGCAATGGCAGGCGACAGCAAAGTCCCCTTGGGCCATCCTGACCACGTGTCGGAACGAACCATCGCAATCACCGGCGGCGACGCCGGCTATTTCGACCTGATGCGCGACTGCATCGGCTCGCTGCGGGCGACGCCGGAGGGCCAGGCGCTGGCGCTCGGCGTCCTCGATTGCGGCCTCACCGAGGAGCAGCGCGCCTGGTGCCGCAGCCAGGGCGCCACGCTGGCCGTGCCGCAGTGGGACTTCGACTTTCCCGGCCGCGCCGGCCTCAAGGACGGCTACAAGGCGCTGACGGCGCGTCCGTTCCTGCCGCGCTACTTCCCGGGCTTCGAGCTCTATTTCTGGATCGACGCCGACTGCTGGGTGCAGCAGGGCGACGCGATCGCGCTGTTCCTGGCCGCCGCCCGCACCGGCGCGCTCGCCGTGGCACCCGAGATCCACCGCTCGATGCGCCACTATCGTCACGCCTGGGGCGAGTTCTCGGCCGTCTGCGGCGCGGCTTACGAAGCCTGCTTCGACAAACCCACGGCCGAACGGCTGATCCGCTATCCCATGATCAATGCCGGAGTCTTTGCGCTGCAAGCCGAGGCCCCGCACTGGGCCGGCTGGGCGGAGATCTATGGCCGGGCCCTGCAGCGTTCGACCGACCTCACCGACCAGCTCGCGCTCAACGTCCTGGTCTACGACAAGGGCTTCCTGCACGAGCCGTTGCCCAGTCGCTGCAACTGGCCGATCCATCACGCGACTCCGGCCTGGGACGCCGAACGCTCGCTCTTCGTCGAACCCGCGATGCCCTACGAGCCGCTCGGCATCCTGCACATGACGATCTACACCAAGCGGCTGGCGGCGCTGGACGTGCGCGAACTGGGCGGTGCCCACGCCGGCCAGGTCCGGGCGCGCTCGTTGCGCTGGCCCGGTCGAACCGCCATATAGCGCCGCATGGCTGGTAACGCATGACTGGAACGCCGTTCCTCAAGATGCACGGGCTGGGCAACGACTTCGTCGTGCTCGATGCGCGCGGCGGCGCCTTCGACCTCACGGCCAAGCGCCGTCGTGCCATCGCCGACCGGCGGCTGGGCGTGGGCTGCGACCAGCTGATCGTGCTCGAGGCGCCGACCGAGGACGACGCCGATGTCTTCATGCGCATCTACAATCCCGACGGCGGCGAGGCCGGCGCCTGCGGCAACGCCACGCGCTGCGTCGCCTCGGTGCTGATGGACGAGCGCAAGACCGATCATGTCACGGTGCAGACGATTGCCGGCCTGCTCGAATCGCAGAAGACCGGCATGGGCAGCAACGGCCTGCCGGTGATCTCCGTCGACATGGGTCCGGCGCGTCTCGACTGGCGCGAGATCCCGGTGCGCGAGGCCTGCGACACCAATCACATGCCGGTCGGCCTCGGGCCGCTGCAGGATCCCGTCGGCACCAACATGGGCAATCCGCACGCCACCTTCTTCGTCGCCGATGCCGCGGCGATCCCGCTCGAGGAGCTGGGTCCCAGGCTCGAGCACGATCGCTTCTTTCCCGAGCGCGCCAATATCGGCGTGGCCGAGCTGGTGGGCGAGGCGAAGCTCCGGCTGCGCGTCTGGGAACGCGGCGCCGGCCTGACGCTGGCCTGCGGCTCCGGCGCCTGTGCCGCTCTCGTGGCGGCCAGCCGCCGCGGCCTGGTGAAGCGCCAGGCCGAGGTGATCCTCGACGGCGGCGCGCTCGCGATCGAATGGCTGCGCGACGGCCATGTGATGATGACCGGCGGCATCGCGCTCGCCTTCAAGGGCGAGCTCGATCCCTCGCTGCTGGCCTGAGGAAAAGACGTGAGCGAAACCATAGAAACCGACAAGGGCGAAACCGAGAAGAAGGGCTGGCTGTCGCGCCTGCGCTCGGGCCTTTCCAAGTCGACCAAGCGCGTCACCGAGAGCATCACCGGGCTCTTCACCAAGAAGAAGCTCGACCAGCAGACGCTCGACGAGCTCGAGGACGCGCTGATCCAGGCCGATCTCGGTGTCAGCGTCGCGGCGCGGCTGGTCGGCAAGCTCGGCAAGGAGCGCTTCGGCAAGGAAGTGACCGACGAGGAAGTGCGGGCGGCCTTCGCCGACGACATCGCCGAGATCCTGCAGCCTGTCGCGTTGCCGCTCGCTATCGACGCGGCGCGCAAGCCCCATGTCGTGCTGGTGGTGGGCGTGAACGGCAGCGGCAAGACCACGACCATCGCCAAGCTCGCCAACCTCTACAAGCGCGAGGGCCGCAAGGTCATGCTGGCGGCAGGCGACACGTTCCGCGCCGCCGCCGTCGAGCAGCTCAAGGTGTGGGGCGATCGCGCCGGCGTGCCGGTGATCGCCCGCGAAACCGGCGCCGACGCGGCGGGGCTGGCCTACGAGGCGCTCGAGCGCGCGCGGGCGGACGGGTGCGACGTGCTGCTGATCGACACGGCCGGCCGCCTGCACAACAAGTCGAACCTGATGGACGAGCTGGCCAAGATCGTGCGCGTGATCCGCAAGATCGACCCCGACGCGCCGCATTCCTGCCTGCTGGTGCTCGACGCCACGACCGGCCAGAACGCCCATGCCCAGGTCGAGACCTTCAAGAGCCTCTCGCCGGTCGATGCCCTGGTGGTGACCAAGCTCGACGGCAGCGCCAAGGGCGGCGTTCTGGTGGCGCTGGCCGAGAAGTTCAGGCTTCCCGTCGTCGCCGTCGGCGTCGGCGAGGGCATCGACGATCTGCGTCCGTTCGAGGCGCGGGCCTTCGCGCGCGGATTGATGGGGTTGCCAGCATGAGTGAATGGGCATGACCGAGAAGACGGGCGAAGAAAAAGGCGTGCGGCGGCTTTATGCGACGGGCCTGGAGCTGGGGCCGCTGCTGCTGTTCTTCGTGGCCAACAGCAAATGGGGCATCTTCACCGGCACCGCCGTGTTCATCGCCGCGACGGCGATGGCGCTGCCCGTCTACCGCTGGCTGGAGAAGCGCTGGCCGGTCATGCCGCTGGTCGGCGGCTTCTTCGTGCTGGTCTTCGGCGGGCTCACGATCTGGCTGCAGGACGACACCTTCATCAAGCTGAAGCCGACCATCGTGAACTGCCTGTTCGGCGCGATCCTGGGCGGCGGCCTGCTGTTCCTCCACCGGCCGCTCCTGAAGCCGATCTTCGGCGCGGCGTTCCGGCTGACCGACGAGGGCTGGCGCAAGCTCACGCTGCGCTGGGCGCTGTTCTTCTTCGTGCTGGCCGCCGTCAACGAAGTGATGTGGCGCGGCTTCTCGACCGACACCTGGATCGCCAGCAAGATGCTCCTGAGCTTTCCGCTGACCCTGGTCTTCGCCTTCCTGCAGGTGCCGCTGCTCAAGCGCTACTGGGATGGCGACGACAACCCGTTCGCAAGCGGAAACTGACGGCTACTCCGCTGCCTGCGCCATCGTCAGCAGGCCAAGCGGGCTCTTTGCCGTCGCAGCTTGTCGGCATAAGCGTCGAGCCAGTCCATCTCGGTCGGGGCGACGAAGGCGCCGCCGCGGGCGCCGAGATAGATGTCGGGATTGTCGACGGTTGCCGGCACCTTCTTTTCGTTCATGAGTTCCTGCGCCGCCTGCAAGAGACGCTTGCGCGTGACGGCGATCATGCGGTCCGACGGTGCGAGGTGCTCGAGCGAGCGGTCGACGATCTCGCCCATGCATTCGATCATCGCCTGGTCCTGCCGGCCGATGCCCTGGATGCCGGTGTAGTTGACGTTCTTCTGCATGTCGCGGTCGATCAGGTAGTCGTTCTCGCGCCGCGCCACCAGGCGCCACCGCCCGAACCAGTCGTTGGTGTTCGGCAGGTACTCGACCTCGGGCTTGAGGCCGGGGATCCAGTCGCCGTTTTTCAGCGTCTCGAGCGGACGCGTCCTCTGCTTCCAGGCGAGGTTGTAGGTCATGGTGTGCGTGTCATCCATCGGCACGTTCAAGGTGCACGCGACCTGGTCCTCGAAGAAGCCGTTGGGTGTCAGCGTGATGAACGGGAACAGGAAATGGGCAAAGCGATAGTAGTAGGTGCCAGGCTCGGCCGGCCGGTACGCCGCGTACATCGTGCCCCACTCGGTCTCGGTCGATTTGTAGTCCGGCGCCCGCTCGCCCACGGCCCAGCGGTTGATCGTGGTCGGGTCGACGTCCTCCGTCTTGACGCCGCCGACATGCAGGAAGCCGAAATGCGAGGTGTCGATGTCGCCCTCGAGCGACTGGAACCAGTTGCACTCGCGCATGTGCACGCGCGTGAGGCGCTCTTCCTCGGGCAGCATCAGCACTTCGACCTTGGGCAGCGACGGCGCTTCCTTGCGCTGGCCCATGTAGGTCCAGACGAAGCCGGCGCGCTCGACCACCCGGTAGGCCTTGGCCTTGATGCGGTCCTTGAAATCCTGGGCCGGCGGCACGTTCGGCATGTCGAGGCAGTTGCCTTCGACGTCGAACTTCCAGCCGTGATAGACGCAGCGCAGGCCGCCTTCCTCGTTGCGCCCGAAGAACAGCGAGGCGCAGCGGTGCGGGCAGCGATGCTCCATGATGCCGACCCGGCCGTCGGTGTCGCGGAAGGCGATGAGCTGCTCGCCGAGCAGCATGAGCCGCATCGGCTCGCCGTCGGCCTTCAATTCCGAGGAGAGACAGGCAGGAATCCAGTATTCCCGCATCAGGTTGCCCATGGGCGTGCCCGGCCCAACGCGCGTCAGCATCTCGTTGTTGGCTGCAGTCAGCATGGTGTCCTCCATCGTCCGTATGCCCGGACGTTCCGGCGATCATAGCAAGAAAGCGGAGGACCGGCAGCCGCAGGCCGGCGAGATTCTCGCCGGCCGTCAGTTGACCTGCGGCTCGGCCAGCGGGGCCTTCTCGAGGTCGCCGAGCTTGGGAAGCTTGCCGTCGAGGAGCCCGACACAATCCAGGAGGCCGGTCTCGGTCGGCGTTTTCTTGGTCGGCACGTCATTTCCCTTCAGGTTCTGGTAGGTCGAGCGCAGCATCGCGCGGAACGCCTCGACGCGCCGCCAGCCGACATAGCCGCCGTCGTCGAGCTCCTTCTTGCGAAGCCTGAGCCACATCGCGGCGGCGCCGGCGACATGGACCGTGGCGTAGGACGTGCCGTCGCCGCCGCCGCTCACTTCCTGGAAGGGCTCGGGCATCCCGTTGACCGAATTGGGCCGCCAGATGTCGTCGGCGGGCGCCCAGACATCGATGTACTTGCGGTCCTTCTCGTAGTCGAAGCAGACGCGCCAGCGGGCGTTGATGCCGCCGACGAGGATGCAGCGCGAATAGCGCCCGGGATAGACCGGAAAATCCATCAGCTGCGGCGCTCCTTGGGTCTGGCCGGCGGCGCCACAAATGATCACCCCCTGTTCGTAAGCATGATCGACGGCGCGACCCAGCGTGTGCATCTCGGCCTTGTTGCCCACCACCGACTGTACGCCGAGGCTGATGGAAATGACGCTGGCCTGGTTGCGGTCGACCGCGTCCATGACGGCGCTGGCGAGGTTGGTGATGCGCTCTTTGCTCAACAGGACTCCGTTGGAGACACGATACGGCACGACGGGCACGGTCGGGCAGACGCCGGTGTATTTGCCTGCCAAGTTTCCGCACAGCACTCCCGATGTGCGTGTGCCGTGGCCAGGCACGATTCCCACGCCGCCGGCATAGTTCAGCGGATCGCGAGGCTCGGTCGCACCAGGGTCCATATAGTTGCGGCCGCGATCGATCAGCAGGGCGGGAAGGTTGGTGTCGAGATTGAAAACGGCGTGGTTGGTGAAGCCGGTGTCGAGATGACCGATCAGGACGCCACCCCAATCCAGATCCTCGCCGATCTCTTCGTAGACGCGGCTCATGGCGTCGCGCGAGCGCACGGCGTCGATGTTCCAGGTGGGACTTGGGCTTGCTGCCGGCATGTGGACCTCTCCCGCTGTCGATGTAAAGTCTCTGCCCCCAAAACGGGATATGCAAGATAAAATACAACTTGAGAGAGAGTTTGACGTCACATCGCCGGCGGGCTTTCTCGGCGGCCACAGGCGGGCGAGCTCGCCCGTGGGATTGGAATAGGTCGTGAAATCCGTCTTGCCGCGCGAGTTCGTGGAAATGGGCGAGCGCCCACACCACGGTCGGGAAGGCGAGCTGCTCCCAGGGAATGTCGGCCCATTCAACCAGCGCCACTTCCTCGCTCTCGATGCCCGGCGCCACGTCGGCGTTCACCAGCCGCGCGCGATACATGATCTGCACCTGGCCGATTCGCGCCACGCTGTACATCGCCAGCAGGCGGTCGATCTCGATGCTGGCGCAGGCCTCTTCCTGGGCTTCGCGCTGCGCGGCCTGCTCGGTCGTCTCGCCCAGCTCCATGTAGCCGGCGGGCAGGGTCCAGAAGCCCTTGCGCGGCTCGATGGCGCGCTTGGCGAGCAGGATCCGTTCGCCCCAGGTGCAGACCGCGCCGGCCACGATCTTGGGATTCTGGTAGTGGATGAACTCGCAACGCGCGCAGATCAGGCGCTCGCGATTGTCGCCCTCGGGAATGCGCTTCTCGAAATGATCCGGCGGATCCCAGGGAAGCCGCGGGCGGTCAGGAGGCGTGGTCATCGCCTGCGGTCTTACGCCGCCCGTATCAGGGCCGCAACGCCGGGCAGGGTCTTGCCCTCCATCCATTCCAGGAAAGCGCCGCCCGCCGCCGAGACGTAGGAGAATTTCTCCTCCACGCCCGCCGCGGCCAGCGCCGCCACCGTGTCGCCGCCGCCCGCCACCGACAGCAGCTTGCTCGCGGCGGTGAGCTCGGCCACGGTCCGTGCCAGCGCCACCGTGCCAGCATCGAACGGCGTCATCTCGAAGGCGCCGAGCGGCCCGTTCCAGACCAGGGTCGCGCACTCGGCGACTTCCGCCTGGTAGAGCGCAATCGACTTGGGTCCGATATCGAGGATCATCTGGTCGTCGGGGCAGGCGGTGGCGTCGACCACGGCGTGCGCTGCATTCGCCTTGAATTCGCCGGCGACCACGACGTCGACCGGCAGCAGCACCTTGCACTTCGCGGCCTTGGCCTTGTCGAGGATCTCGAGCGCCGTCTGGGCCAGATCCTTCTCGCACAGCGACTTGCCGACCTTGATCCCCTGCGCATGCAGGAAGGTGTTGGCCATGGCGCCACCGATGATCAGCTTGTCGACCTTGCCCACCAGGTTGCCCAGCAGGTCGAGCTTGGTCGAGATCTTGGCGCCGCCGACCACGGCGCAGACCGGCCGCTTGGGATTGCCCAGCGCCTTGTCGAGCGCCTCGAGCTCGGCCTGCATCAGCCGGCCCGCCGCCGCCGGCAGGCGGTTGGCGAGGCCCTCGGTCGAGGCATGCGCGCGATGCGCGGTCGAGAAGGCGTCGTTCACATAGACGTCGCCCAGCACCGACAGCCTGTCGATGAAGGCCGCGTCGTTCTTCTCCTCCTCCTTGTGGAAGCGCAAATTCTCCAGCAGCAGCACCTCGCCCGGCTTCAGCCCGCGCACGGCGTCCTCGGCGAGGGGACCCACGCAATCCTCGGCGAAGGCGACCGGCTTGCCCAGCGCCTTGGACAAGGGCTCGACCAGCGGCCGGAGCGACATCTCGGGCACGCGCTTGCCGTCGGGCCGGCCGAAGTGGCTGAGCACGATCACCTTGGCGCCCTTGGCGGCGAGTTCGGTGAGCGTCGGCGCGGCGCGCTCGATGCGCGTTGAGTCGGTCACCTTGCCGTTCTTCATCGGCACGTTGAGATCGACGCGCACCAGCACGCGCTTGCCGGACACGTCCATCATGTCGATCGTCTTGAAGCTCGCTTGTGGCATGCACGCCCTCTACGTTTCCAAGCCGCTCCCTAGCGTTTCCGGATGACGAACACCAGCACCGCGCCCTCGCGTTTGCTCGAGACAAGTTCGTGACCGGTCTGCTTGCAATAGGCCGGGAAGTCCTGCTCGGCGGCAGGATCGGTGGCGCGCACCGTCAGCACGCCGCCGACCGGCAGCTCGCGCAGCTTGCGGTTGGCGCGCAGCACCGGCAGCGGGCAGAGCAGCCCGGTCGCGTCGTATTCGAGCGTGTCGGTCACGGATCTTCACTCACGGGGGCGATAATATCTCATCGCCTCGGGCAGCCACTGGCGAATGTCGGCGAGCCGCGTGGTGTCCGCCGGATGCGTGCTCAGCCACTCGGCCTGACGCTTGCCGGTACTGGCGGTGCGCATGCGCTCCCATACGACGATCGCCTCGCGTGGATCGTAGCCGGCCAGCGCCATCAGGATGAGACCGATACGGTCGGCTTCCGATTCCTGCGCCCGCGACATCGGCAGGATGAAACCCACCGTCGCGCCGGCGCCCAATGCCGCCATCATCGCCGGGACATAGGCCCGGCTGCGTCCGCTCACGGTTGCGGAAAGCGCGACCGCGGCGGCGGTGGCGCCGACCGACGCCGCCATCTGGTCGCTCATGCGCTCGGCGCCATGGCGCGCCAGGGCATGCGCCACCTCGTGGCCGATCACGACGGCAAGCCCCGCCTCGGTGCGGGTGATCGGCAGGATGCCGGAGTAGACCACGACCTTGCCGCCGGGCAGGCAGAAGGCGTTCGGCTCGTTCTTGTCGACGGTCTTGAATTCCCAGCGAAAGCGCGGCGCGCGCCACAACTCGTTGGGCGGCCGTTCCGCCGCCGCGGCGATGCGCCGGCCGACCTTCTCGACCAGCGCGTTGGTCTGTGCGTCGTACGACAGCGGCTCCTTCGAAAGCACCTGCTGATAGGCCTGCAGGCCCATCTGGCGTTCCTCGCTCTCGCTCACCAGCATCATCTGCGAGCGTCCGGTGACCGGCGCCGATTCGCAGGCGGCGAGGAGGGCTGCCACGCCGCACAGAGCCAGCAGGATTCGCGGGGCAGGGCGCATGCGCGGGACTTTAGTGGCGCGACGCCATCAGGTCGAGAGGAAGCCCGGGCCGCCGCGGCGCTTGAGTTCGTGGCCGGCATCGCGGCCCATCGCCTCGGCATCGGCCACGGCGCCGCGCCGTTCGGTGGCGATCAGCGCCGAACCGTCGGGCTTCACGATCAAGCCGCGCAGATGGAGGCCGCCGTCGGCCGTGAGAACGGCGTGACCGGCGATCGGCGTGCGGCATGAACCGTCGAGCACGGCGAGCATGGCGTGCTCGGCCGCGACGCAGGTTGCGGTCGGGGCGTGATCGATGGCGGCAAGCCAGCCGCGCGTCCCGGCATCGTCCGCGCGACACTCGATGCAGACCGCGCCCTGGCCGACGGCGGGCAGCATCTCGTCTTCCGGCACCGGCGTGCCGACATGGGCCATGCCGAGCCGCTTCAGCCCGGCCAACGCCAGCAGGGTCGCCTCGACCGTGCCGGCGTCGCGCTTGGCCAGCCGCGTCTCGACATTGCCGCGCAGGTTGACGATCTGCAGGTCCGGCCGGCGATGCAGGAGCTGGGCGCGCCGGCGCAGCGCCGAGGTGCCGACGATCGCGCCCTGCCGCAGATCGGCGATGCGTTTGATCGCTCCGGCAATCAGCACGTCGCGCGCATCCTCGCGCGGCAGGAAAGCCACGATCGCGAGCCCCGGCGGCTGCGCCGTCGGCATGTCCTTCATGCTGTGCACGGCGGCCTCGACCCTGCCCGCGAGCAGCGCCTCCTCGATTTCCTTGACGAACAACCCCTTGCCGCCGGCCTCGGACAAGCGGCCGGTCCTGGATGGCATCGCCCGTGGTCCTGATCGCCACGATCTCGATGGCGCCGGGCGCCGCCAGCGCGGGCACGGCCGCGGCGAGGGCGTCGCGCACCAGGCCGGCCTGGACGAGCGCCAGCCTGCTGCCGCGCGTGCCGAGTCTCAGGAGAGGAGCTGCCATGGCGCTGCTCTAGCGTAGCTGGCCGCGCGACGCTAGAAGACAGGCATGCGCGTCCTGGGAATCGAAACGAGCTGCGACGAAACGGCCGCCGCCATCGTCGAGGCGCCGCCCGGGCGCGCGCCCTCCGGCAGTGGAGCGGGCGGCACGATCCTGGCCAACGTGATCTACAGCCAGTTGACCGAGCATCGCCGGTTCGGCGGCGTGGTGCCGGAGATTGCCGCCCGCGCCCATCTCGAACGCATCGACGGGCTGGTCGAGGAGGCCCTGAAGACCGCCGGACTCGGTCTTGCCCAGCTCGACGGCATAGCCGCCACCGGCGGGCCGGGCCTGATCGGCGGCGTCATGGTGGGCGTCATGACGGCCAAGGCGCTGGCCTTCGCCCACGACAAGCCTTTCCTCGCCATCAACCATCTCGAAGGTCACGCGCTCTCGGTGCGGCTGACCGAGGACGTCGCCTTCCCCTATCTGCTGCTGCTGGTCTCGGGCGGTCATTGCCAGCTCCTCACCGTGAAAGGCCCGGGCGACTTCGCGCGGCTCGGCACCACCATCGACGATGCGGTGGGCGAGTGCTTCGACAAGACGGCGAAGCTTCTGGGGCTGGGCTTTCCCGGTGGACCCGCCGTGGAGCAGGCCGCCAAGGGCGGCGATGCTCAACGCTTCGCCCTGCCGCGGCCGATGTGGAAGAAGCCGGGCTGCGACTTCTCCTTCTCCGGCCTCAAGACGGCCGTGCGCCAGACCGTCGAGAAGCTCGACCCGGCCGACGCAAATGCGATCGCCGATCTCTGCGCCTCCTTTCAGCGCACCGTGGGCGACGTGCTGGCCGACCGCTGCGGCAATGCGCTGGCGGCCGCGCCATCGCCCACCCTCGTCGTGGCCGGCGGCGTCGCGGCCAACCTCTACCTGCGCGGCCGGCTGGAAGCCGTCGCGGCCCGGCACGGCGCCCGCCTGGTCGCGCCGCCGGTCAGGCTCTGCACCGACAACGGCGCCATGATCGCCTGGGCCGGCATCGAGCGGCTGCGGCTCGGCTGGACCGACGGGCTCGACTTCAGGCCGCGGCCGCGCTGGCCGCTCGATCCTTCCGCCGCCGTTCGGGTGTAGAGTGGCGCGATGAGCACCGCGCCCGAGATCGTTCCGCTGTTCTCCACGCCGGTCGTGATCTCGGATGTTCCCGATGCCGCCAGCCTCAATGCCGAGCTGCGCAAGGTGATCGAGCAGCGCCAGAAGGCCCATCCCGGCACCCAGCATTCCAATCTCGGCGGCTGGCAATCGAGCTGGGACATGGATCGCTGGGGCGGGGCGGCCGCGATCAAGCTGCTGGCCGTCGGCCGCAATACGGCCAATCGCGTGACGACCGATCGGCAAGGCAAGGCGCTAGCCATCACCTGGCGCGCCAACATGTGGGCCAACGTCAACCAGAGCGGACACGGCAACGAATTCCATGCCCATCCCGGCAGTTTCTGGTCCGGCGTCTATTATGTCGACGACGGCGGCATCGCCGCCGACCCGTCCCTGGGCGGCGAGCTGGAATTCATGGATCCGCGTGGGCCGGGGCCGGCGATGTATGCGCCGCATCTCGCCTTCGCCATGCCGGGCGGCCTGTCGGTCGGCGCCAACGAGGTCGTGCATCCCAAGGCGGGCCGCCTGGTGATGTTCCCGGCCTGGCTGCTGCATCAGGTGCGGCCCTATCGCGGCGGCGCCGAGCGCATTTCCATCGCCTTCAATCTCAGCCTGTGAGCGCGCCCCTTTGAACGGTGTCGGCCATATCGGCGTGGTGGGCGGCGGCGCCTGGGGCACCGCGCTCGCCTGCCTGGCGCGCCGTGCCGGCCGGCATGTCACCCTGTGGTCGCGCGATCCGGCCGTCGCGACGGCGATCGCGCGCGATCGCGCCAATCCCGTCTACCTGCCGGGCCTGACGCTCGACGAGGGCATCGAAGCCGCCGCCGACCTCGCGACGCTTCGAAAGTGCGACGCCGTGCTGCTGGTCTGCCCCGCTCAGGCGGTGCGCGACGTGGCGGCGCGCCTGCCGGGCGACGGACCGGTCGTCATCTGCGCCAAGGGCATCGAGGCTTCGAGCGGCCTGCTGATGCCCGAAGTACTCGGTCAGGTCCTGCCCGGCCGGCCGCTCGCCGTGCTGTCGGGCCCGAGCTTCGCCGAGGAGGCGATGCGCGGCCTGCCCACCGCGGTCAGCATCGCCACGGCGGACGCGGGCCTCGGCCGCGCCCTCGCCGCCTCGCTCGCCGCCGGCGCCTTCCGGCCCTACTGGACCCACGACGTGCTGGGCGTGGCGCTGGGCGGCGCGGTCAAGAACGTGCTGGCCATCGCCGCCGGCATCGTCGAGGGCCGCGGCCTGGGCCACAACGCCGCCGCCGCGCTGGTCACGCGCGGCTTCGCCGAAATGGCGCGGCTCGGCCTGGCGATGGGCGCCGAACTCGAGACGCTGACCGGGCTGAGCGGCCTGGGCGACCTGGCGCTCACCTGCTACGGCCCGCTGTCGCGCAACCGCTCGCTCGGCGTGGCGCTGGGCAAGGGCACGCCGCTTGCCCGCCACCTCGAAGGCCGCCGCCAGGTCGTCGAAGGCGAGGCGACGGCGCCGGCCATCCTGACGCGGGCCATGCGGCAGGGAATCGAAATGCCGATTTGCGCCGCCGTCGATGCTATCCTGCATCGGGGCGCCGATCTCGACGAGGCGATCCGCGCGCTGCTGGCGCGTCCCTTGCGGCGCGAAGGAAAGTGAGAAGGGGAGTGACATGGCGTATTGGCTCCTGAAGTCCGAGCCGTCGACCTATTCGTGGGACCAGTTGGTGAAGGACAAGCGCACCTCCTGGACCGGCGTGCGCAATCCGCAGGCCCAGCTCAACCTCAAGGCCATGAAGGCGGGCGATCGCTGCTTCTTCTACCATTCGGGCGAGGGCAAGGAGATCGTCGGCATCGGCGAGGTCGTCAAGGCGGCCTATCCCGACCCCACCGACAAGGCCGGCAAGGCCGTGACGGTCGACATCAAGGCCGTGCAGCCGGTCAAGCAGCCGGTGACGCTGGCCGCCATCAAGGCCGATGCCAAGTTCAAGGAGTTCAAGCTGGTGCGCCAGTCGCGGCTTTCGGTGGTGCCGGTCAGCGACGAGCACTGGAAGCTCATCGTGAAGATGTCCGACGCCAAGTGATCGACAACACCCGCGGCATCCTCGCGATGTCGGCGTCGGTCGTGGTCTTCATCTTCAACGATGCGTTGATCAAGCTCGCGGCCGAGTCGGTGCCGTCGGTCCAGGCGATCGGCGTGCGCGGCCTCTTCGCCACGCTGTGGTGCACGCTCGCCCTTCTGGCCACCGGCGCCTGGCGGCAGATCAGGGCGGCGGCCGATCCGCATGTGATGCTGCGCGGCGTGCTCGAGGCGGCGGCGGCCATCGTCTACCTTGTGGCGCTGTTTCATATCCCCTTCGCCATCGCCACGGCGGTCAATCTCTCGACACCGCTCATCCTCACCGTCCTGGCGGTGCTGATCCTGAAGGAGGGCGTGCGCTGGCGGCGCTGGAGCGCCGTGACCGCCGGCTTCCTGGGCGTCCTGCTGGTGATCCAGCCGCAGCCCGGTGACATCAACGCCTGGACCTGGCTGGCACTCGCCGGCACCCTGATGGGCGCGTTCCGCGACGTGTTGAGCCGCTATCTCCCGGCGGGCGTGCCGACCCTGGTTATTTCCTTCACGACGGCGATCACGGTCGCCACGGTCGGCTGCGGCTGGGCACTGGCCGAGGGCTGGCAGCCGATGAGCCCGCGCGCGCTGGGCTTCATCGTCGCCTCCTCGCTGCTGCTGGCCACCGGCTACCAGCTGCTGGTCGTGGCGCTGCGCTCGGGCGGCGAGCTCTCGATCATCGGCGCTTTCCGCTATGCCTCGATCCTGTGGGCGATCGTCATCGGCTACGTCGTGTGGGGCGACGTGCCCAACACGTTGGCGCTGTTCGGCATCTCGGTGATCGTGGCGTCCGGCCTCTATATCCTGCACCGCGAGCGCGTGCGGCGCTGAGAGGGCGTCAGCGCGCCACCCAGTTCTCGTAGTCGCGCGCCACCTCTTCGACGGCGGTGTCGTAGAAGCGCTTGCCGTGCTCGGGCGTGGCCTGGCTGGGATCGGAGCCGATGCGGCCGTCGGGGAAGGCGCGGCGATAATCTTCGGCATCGGCGAACGAGCCGTTCGGCGCGATGCGTGGTTCGAGCTGCGTGCGGTTCATCGTCTCGGGATACTTGTACCAGGTGAGCGCCACTTCGGAGGCGGTGGCGTGGCTGCCTTCGCCCGACGGATAGAGCTCCTTCTGGAGCTGCCTGATGCCCGGCCCGTCCCACCAGTTGCGCAGCGCACATTTGACCGAGGGCTGGTTGCTGAGCTTCTCCATCGAGCGATCGGCGTAGATCTCGGAAAAGGCCGCGGTCACGGTGGCGATGTTGCCGCCATGGCCGTTGACGAAGAAGAAACGGGTGAAACCGTGCCGAGCCAGCGACATCACGGTGTCGCGCACGACGGCGATCAGGGTGGTCGGCCGCAGGGTGACCGAGCCGGCGAAGCCCAGATGATGCTGCGCCATGCCGACGGAAATGGTCGGCGCCACCAGCGCGCCCGCCTTCTCGCCCGCGCCGCGGCCGATCATCTCGGCGGTGAGCGCATCGGTGCCGATCAGGCCGGTCGGCCCGTGCTGCTCGGTCGAGCCGATCGGGATGATGATGCCGGTCTTGGTCTTGAGATAGTCCTCGACGAACGTCCAGGTCTTGAGTTGAAGCTGCACGAATAAACTCCTTCAGAGGCCCAGCGCCGCCGGATTGGTGATCGGGGCCTGGCAAGCCATGTCACGGCAAACGTAGAGGGCGGGCTTGCCGTCGACCAGCCCCTTGCCGGCCGCCGGATGGTCGGGCGGCAGCGACGTGCCCGGCGCGAGGCGCCGCACGATCTTGTTGGGCAGGCTCCTGTCGTAGACGGCGCGCCGCAGCGCCTCGGTCGCGGCATCGTTCGGATCGCCGACGATCACCAGTTCGGTCGCGTTCTGCAGCAGCTCGTAGCCGTTCAGGAGCGTCATCAGCGGAAAGAAATTGCCCTCCAGCTCGCCGGCGAAGGCCGCGACCTGGCGCCGGGCCTTGTCGTGCCAGGCCGCGTCGCCGCTGAGCGCCCAGAGCCGGGCGAAGACGCCGATCAGGGTGGCGTTGCCCGAGGGCACGGCATTGTCGTGGCAGTGCTTGTTACGCACGATCAGATCGGTGGCATCGTCGGCGGTGATGAAGTAACCGCCGTTCTCGGGATCTGCGAAATGCCGGTCGAGCACGGCGATCAGCTCTTTTGCTTCGGCGAAGTAGCGCGCCTCACCTGTCACTTCGAACAGGGCCACGCCGGCGCGCGCCATGTTGGCGTAGTCGTCGAGCGTGCCGCGATGTAGCCGCTTGCCGGCGCGATGCGAATGGAACATCCGACCGTTCTCGTCGCGCATCCCATCCATTACGAACCGCCAGGCGCGGATCGCGGCGGCGAGCCAGTCGTCGCGCTGGAACACGGCGGACGGCATTGGCCAGCGCTGCGATCATCAGGCCGTTCCAGTCGGCCAGCACCTTGTCGTCCCAGCCCGGCCACACCCGCTTGTCGCGCACGGCCTTCAGCCTGGCGCGCAGCGCCGCCAGCCGTTGCTCCTCGGCATCGCCCAGGAGCTGCGGCCGGCGGTTGCGATGCAGGATGGTGTGGTGCTCCCAGTTGCCCTCGGGCGTGACGTCGTAGGCCGGCTTGAAGAAGGCTGCATCGTCGGGCCCCAGGATCGCGTCGATTTCGGCGGCATCCCAGACATAGAACTTGCCCTCGACGCCCTCGCTGTCGGCATCGTAGGTGGCGGCAAAGCCGCCGCCCTCGGTCGCCATTTCGCGCAATGCCCAGTCGCACGTCTCGGCGATGCGCGCGGCGTAGAGCGGGCTCTTGGTCTCCTGCCAGACCAGCGCCAGCAGGTCGATGAGCTGGGCATTGTCGTAGAGCATCTTCTCGAAATGCGGGATCAGCCACTCGTTGTCGGTGGCGTAGCGCGCGAAGCCGCCGCCGAGATGGTCGTAGATGCCGCCCTGGCACATCCGGTCGAGCGTGACGGTCACGGCCTCGAACAGGCGGGTCTTCGTTCGATCGCGCAGCCAGGCACGCCACAGGTTCTCGAACAGATAGGACGAGGGAAACTTCGGCGCCTGGCCCACGCCGCCCCACACCGGATCGCATTCCTCGGCCAGCCGGACGGCGATCTGGTCGAGCAGGTCGAGTGGCACCAGAGGGCCCTCGCCCCGGATCTCGATCGCCTTGTTGGCCGTCCTTTTCTGCAGCGCCTGCAGGAGGCCGGCGCGGTTGGTCTCGACCTCCTGCGGCTTGTCGTGGAAGGCCTGCGCCACGCCGCGCAGCACGTCGACGAAGCCCGGTCGGCCGTAGCGCGCCGGTGTCGGGAAATAGGTGCCGCCCCAGAACGGCTCGCCCTGAGGCGTGCAGAACATGGTGAGCGGCCAGCCGCCCGGCTCGCCCAGCACCTGCAGCGCCTGCATGTAGATGGCGTCGACATCGGGCCGTTCCTCGCGGTCGACCTTGATGTTGACGAACAGCGCGTTCATCACCGCGGCGACGTCGGGCGCCTCGAAACTCTCGTGCGCCATGACATGGCACCAGTGGCAGGCGGCGTAGCCCACCGAGAGCAGGATCGGCCGGTTGGTGCGCTGCGCTTCAGCCAGTGCCTCCTCGCCCCACGCCCACCAGTGCACGGGATTCTTGGCGTGCTGCAGCAGGTAAGGGCTGGTCTCCGCATCGAGGCGGTTGCGGCCGCTTGCCTGATCGGGGGCGCTCATGCCGGCTGCTCTCCCAGATTGCCTTCGCTGTTGATCAGCAGAACGCGGGCGTGTCTGTCGAGTTTCAGCGCCTTGAATGCCGCTTGATCGCCGCAGACGCGCAGCAGGCCGGCCAGCCCCGCGCAGCCCGACGGGCCCGACGCGATGACAGGGTCGCCGCCCAGCGGATGGGCGAACAGGCGCCGCGCCGGCATCACCTCGTCCTCTTCGATGGTCATGAACCAGTCCGTGGCTTCGCCGACGATGGGCCAGGTCACCGGCGAGATCTCGCGGCAGGCGAGGCCGCCCATCACGGTGTCGGCGTTGCCGCTCGCCGGGGCGGGCTTGCCCGCCGCATTGCTCTGGAACCAGCAATCGGCGCTCTTCGGTTCGACGACGATGAAGGTCGGCCGCTCGGGCAGGACCGCCCACAGATAGCCGATCACCGCGGCGGCAAGGCCGCCCACGCCCGCCTGCACGAAGACGTGCGTGGGCGCCTGCGCTGCCTGCTGCGCGATCGCCTCGTGGGCCAGCACGCAATAGCCGCGCATCACGCTGCGCGGCACCGAGTCGTAGCCCTCCCACGAGGTGTCCGAGATGATCGTCCAGCCATTCTCGTTGGCTTTGCGCCGGCATTCGGCGACGGCCGTGTCGTAGTCGCCGTCGACGCGGATCACCTCGGCGCCGCGAGCGCGGATCGCCGCTTCCTTCTCGGCGCTGGTGAATTTCGGCAGGAACACGAAGCAACGGTTGCCGAACAGCTTGGCGCCAGCGGCGACCGAGCGGCCATGGTTGCCCGAGCTCGCCGTGGCGAAGGTGAATTGCGAGGTGATCGTGCGATGCTTGCCGTTCATCATGTCGGCAAAGGTCGTGCTGGAGGGCTGAGCCTCGCCGATCGCGCGCAAAAGCTCGTAGTAGACCGCAATCACGCCGCCCAGCGCCTTGAAGGCGCCGAAGCCGAAGCGCTGGCTTTCGTCCTTGACGCGGATCTCGCCCAGGCCAAGTCGCTCGGCGAGGCCAGGCAGGGAATAAAGCGGCGTGGGCTTGTGCCTGGGGCATTCCGTGAGCATGTCGCAGAGCTCGGGAATCCCGTCGGGATCGATCACGAATTTCTGCTCGCGGCCGAACTTGAGATCCGGCCTGGCTCGGGGATTTTTGGCCAACCAAGGGGGAACCATGTCCGCTCATAGCATGGTCCGCCGCGCCAAGATCGCCTAAGCTTGGCAAAACGGAGAGAAACCATGAAGGTGAATGTCGAAGTGACCTGTACGCCGGAAGAGGCGCGCGCCTTTTTCGGCCTGCCGGACATCAAGCCGATGCAGGACCGCATCATGGGCGAGATCGAGGAGCGGCTGCGCTCCAGCCTGGGCGCCATGAATCCCGAAACGGTGTTCAAGACCTGGCTGCCGGCCTCCATGCAGGGCATGGAACAGATGCAGCAGATGCAGCAGGCCTTCTGGTCGCAGCTCGCCAACATCGCCACCAGCGGCAAGAAGGACTGACAGGCAATGAGCCAGCGTGAAAAACCGTCCGATCCCAAGCCCTACTACGAGGCCCACGTCTTCTGCTGCACCAACCGCCGGCCGGCCGGCCATCCGCGCGGCTGCTGCGCGGAGAAGGGCGGCGAGGCGCTGCGCGACCACATGAAGAGCCGCGCCAAGGATCTCGGCCTCAAGAACGTGCGCATCAACAGCGCCGGCTGCCTCGACCGCTGCGAGCTCGGGCCGAGCGTGCTGATCTATCCCGAAGGCGTCTGGTATTCCTGCGCGACCAAGGAAGACATCGACGAGGTGCTGCAGAAGCACCTGGTCGAGGGCGGCCGGGTCGAGCGCCTGATGCTGCAGACCGCCGACAAGCTGCCGGCGGATCGCGCCAAGCGGTGAGAAGGACGGGCTAATTCTGATGTCTTCGCCTCCCCCGTCTTACGGGGGAGGTGCCCCGCAGGGGCGGAGGGGGAGAGCCCCAGTCGAAGCGTCTCTCGATTTCAGATCAGACCGTATTCCGAACTCTAGTGTTTCGAAAATTGCATGTGCGGCCTTCCCCCTCCCTAGCCCTCCCCCGTATGACGGGGGAGGGGAAAGAGTTGGGCGCCGTCACTCCACCAGCTCGGCCAGCCGCCTGATGATCCGCGTCGGCTTGGCCGTCGCATGCGGCCGGAACGCCGGCCTCGAACGGGTCGTACCAGATGCCGCACATGCCGAGCTGCTGCGGCGCCACGACTTCCCATTCGTAGTTGTCGCCTACCATCCAGGCGTCGCAAGCGTCGACGCCGAGCCGCTCCAGCGCATGGCGGTAGACGGCGAGCTCGGGCTTGCCCTGGCCGAACTCGCCTTCGATCTGGATGTGGTCGAAGCGATGGCCGAGGTCGAAGCGCACGATCTTGTCGCGTTGCGTCTCGGACGCGCCGTTGGTCACGAGCGCCAGCTTGACGCCGGCGCTGCGCAGCGCATCGACGGTGGCGTGCGCATCGGGATAGAGCTGGTATTCGTCGCGCCGCATCTTGGTGAAGGCGTCGGCGATGCGATCGGCCAGTTCCTCGTCGGCCCGGCCCAGTCGCGCCAGGCCGCGCCGCACCGAGAGCCGTCGCGCCCCCGGGAATGTCGAGCCGCCACTTGGCGGCGGACGCGGCATCGGACCAGAAGGCGCGCGCCTCCTCCATCAGCGCCACGCGCACGCGCTCGATCGCTTCGGCATCGTGCGCGTCGAGATGCGCGGAGAACACGTGGAGCAGCCGCCGCCAGGCGTCTTCCGGCTGGGCGTAGGCGCGGATCAGGGTGTCGTCGAGATCGAACAGGATCGCCCGGGGCAGAGCCTTCATGTCGCTCAGTTCGACCGGCCGCGTGAAGGTGGTGGCGGCGGGGCTCACGACCACGCCGCGGTCGCCCTGCACTTCGATGATGGCCAGGGCGCGCTCCGACCGGCCGTCGGGCAGGAAGCGGAAGATGCCGTCGACGCCCGACCAGCCGTTGGGATTGGTGATGGCCTCGGCGGAGAAGTCGCCGCCCGGCTTCAGGCGGGCGAGATTGCCGGCCAGCGCCACGCCGTCATAGGCAAGCGTCGCCAGGCGATGCGGCGGGCGGCCGTAGGTCGCGACGAAGCGCCGCTCGAAGTCGGCCCGCCGGGCCGGATCGGGGGCGGCATACCAGGCGCCGCGCAGCATCGTCTCCGAGCCGATGCCCGGGACGTCCCACACGCCGGTGCCGATGAACTGCGCCGATTTGTTGTCGATGCCGGCGGCGGCGAGGGCGGCGAGCGCAGCGGACAGCCGCGGCGGCGCCACGGGGACCAGCACGGCAAGCTTGCCGTCGCCCTTGATCGCACTGGCGAGGCGCTGGGCGGCCGTCGTCAGGTCGGGGCTGTTCGGGTCGTAGAGCTCGACCGCGGCCACCGTGCCGCCGCGCACGACGGCCTGGCTTTCGAGGGTCTGCACCATCTGCTGGCCGTACGATGTCCGCGGCGCGAAGGCTGCGAAGCGCTTGATCCCGGTATCGACCGCATGATCGACGACGCGGCGCACCTGCGGCGGCGCCGCGATGCCCATGACCCAGACGCCGCGCTGCGCGGCAGCCTCGTCGTTGGAGAACGACACGACATTGGCGCCGCCCTGCGCCACCAGGGGCGCCAGCGCCGTGGCGGATGTGCCGAACAGAGGCCCGAGCACCAGCGCCGAGCCTTCGAGGCGCGCCTTGCGATAGGCTTCGACCGCCGTCTCCGCGCTGTCGCCGCTGTTGTAGGCGGCCAGCGCCAGTTCCTTGGCGCCGGTGTCGAACAGGGCCATTTCCGCGGCCTGCTGCAGGGACTGGCCGATCGCGGCGGCCCTGCCGCTGAGCGGCAGCAGCAGCGCGATGCGCATCTTGCCGGAGGCGGTGACCGGCGAACCCGTGCTCGGCTTGACGGTCGTGGCCTGGGTCGCGGGCGTGCTAGTCTTGGGCGGCTCGGCGCAGGCCCCCAGCAGGAAGGCGGCGGTGGCTAGCGCGAAAAGAGACTGGCGCATCGGCGCGAAACTCCGGCGAACGGCTGAAAATGGACGTAGGCGAATGGACGTGGGCGAACGGTCACAAGCTAGCGATGGGCAGACGCCGCGTAAACCGCCGCTGGCGCCGGGCCTGCATATTGTTGCCACACCGATCGGCAACCTGCGCGACATCACGCTGCGCGCCCTCGACGTGCTGCACGCGGCCGACCTGATTGCCTGCGAGGATACCCGCGTGTTCGCCAAGCTCGCCAGCCACTACGGCATCGCGGCACCCACCGTGGCCTACAGCGATGCCACCCAGGACATCGCCGAACCGCGGATCGTGCGCGCCCTGGCCGCCGGCAAGCGGGTGGCGCTGGTTTCCGATGCCGGCATGCCCCTGATCTCCGATCCCGGCTACCGTCTGGTCCGCGCCGCGCTCGCCGGGGACCATCTGGTGACCGCCGCGCCGGGCGCTTCGGCCGTGCCCATGGCGCTCGCCCTGTCGGGACTGCCGACCGATCGTTTCTTCTTCGGCGGCTTCCTGCCGGCCAAGGAGAGCGAACGCCGCCGGGCCATCGCCGCCGCCGCCGCCGTGCCCGGCACGCTGGTATTCTTCGAGGCGCCGCACCGGCTCCCCGCATCGCTCGCCACCCTTGCCGAGCTCCTGGGTCCGCGGCCGGCTGCGATCGCGCGCGAACTCACCAAGCTCTTCGAGGAGGTGCGTCGCGCTCCCCTGACCGAGCTTGCCGGGCATTATGCCGGGCATCCCGACGTGAAGGGCGAGATCGTCATCGTTATCGGCCCGCCGGGCGAGGCGGAGGCGCCTGCCGCGGAGGCACTCGACGGGGCGCTGCGCACGGCGATGGCCGGCGCCTCGGTCAAGGACGCGGCGTCGGAAGTGGCCGCGCGCTTCGGCCTGAAACGCCGCGACGTCTATGCCCGCGCGCTCGAGCTCAAGCGCGAGGCGGCCTCGTGACGACCGAGGCCCGCCAGGCGGCCCACCGGCTGGGCCATGTCGCCGAATGGCGCGCGGTGTGGCGGCTGCGCCTGGCCGGCTATTCGATCCTGGCCCGGCGCTACAAGACCCGGCTCGGCGAAATCGACATCGTCGCGCGGCGCGGCGGCATCCTGGCCTTCGTCGAGGTCAAGGCGCGGGCCGACCTCACGCGGGCCACCGACGCGCTGGGCGGGCGCCAGTTCGGCCGCGTGGCGCGCGCCGCCAGCCTGTTCCTCGCGCACCATCCGCGCTATGCCGCCCATTCGGTGCGCTTCGATGCGGTGCTGGTCGGCGGCGCCCCCTTGCGCCAATTGTGGCCGCGCCATCTGCCCGACGTCTGGCGGCCGCCGGAG
Source organism: uncultured Alphaproteobacteria bacterium (assembly GCA_963843185.1). GTDB lineage: Bacteria > Pseudomonadota > Alphaproteobacteria > Reyranellales > Reyranellaceae > Reyranella. The sequence continues at coordinate 211,196 of CAWJJJ010000015.1, read as the reverse complement.
TGATGCTTGGCGATCAAGGAATCCGTCATCCAGGAAAGACTCGACCGGCTGCGTGAGCTCTGCGCCGGCGACGGTACAGGCGACGGGGCTCGCCTCGATCTTCTCGAGGCGGCGCTGGCGCTGAGCGGGCTTGGTCGCGACGAGGCGCTCGACCTTGCGCCCTTCCGCCAGCACGTGGCGGCAATGGCGTCCGACCTCGCCGACCTGGTGCGCCGGCGCGGCGCCTCGCCGGAGCAGCTCGCCGAAGTCATCGCCCGGTCCTATGCCTATCGCGGCGACGGCGATTCCTACGACGACCTGCAGAACGCCGACCTCGTGCGCGTGATCGAGCGGCGCAAGGGCCTGCCGGTCGCCTTGTCGATCCTCTACCTCCATGTCGCGCGCAAGCAGGGCTGGGACGCCGAAGGGCTGGCCTTCCCCGGGCATTTCCTGATCCGCATCGGCATCGACGGCGCGCGACACGTGGTCGACCCCTTTCACGACGGCGTGGTGCGCGACGCCGCCGACCTGCGCGGCCTCCTGCGCCAGGTGCTGGGGCCGGACGCCGAGCTGCATCCCCAGCATTTCGACCCGGTGCCGGATCGCGACGTGCTGCTGCGGCTCGAGAACAATATCCGCCTGCGGCTCGCCAAGCGCGAGGACTGGCCGGGTGCCGCGCAGTCGCTCGAGCGCATGCTGACGATCGCGCCGGACCGGCCGGAGCTTCTGTTCGAGGCCGGACAGCTCAATGCCCGGCTCGACAAGCGCCGCGCGGCGATCGCCGCCTTCGAGCGGTTTCTGAGCCTCGCGGGCGACGGCGGCGACCCGGGGTTGCGCCGGCGCGCGCAGGCCCTGTTGCAGGAACTGCGCCGCGGGCTTAACTGAATCCCGAGCGAAGCGAAGCGTAGTCGAGGGAGCTATTTTCTGCTTCAAACGAAGACAGGCCCCTCGGCTTCGCTCGGGAGACGTGAACTGCCGGTATACGAACTGTAGGAACTTTTGCCCATGAAGCTCAGCGTCGCCATCCAGATGGACCATGTGTCGACCATCGACATCGAGGGCGATTCGACCTTCGTGCTGGGGCTCGAAGCCGAACGGCGCGGCTATGCGGTGTGGCACTACACTCCGCCCGAGCTGATCTTCCGCGACCGCAAGGTGCTGGCCCGCGCCCAGCCGATGAAGCTCCGGCGCGAGAAGGGCAACCACTTCACCCTGGGCGCGGCGGAAATGCTCGACCTCTCGACGATCGACGTCGTGCTGCTGCGCCAGGACCCGCCGTTCGACATGTCGTACATCACGACGACCCATATCCTGGAGCACATCCATCCCAAGACCTTCGTCGTGAACGACCCGGCGAGCGTGCGCAACGCGCCGGAGAAGCTCTTCGTCACGCACTTCGACAATGTCATGCCGCCGACCCTGATCAGCGCCGATGCGCGCGCCATCCGCGCCTTCCGTGACGAGCACAAGGACATCATCCTGAAGCCGCTGTTCGGCAACGGCGGCTCCGGCGTGTTCCGCGTACGGCCCGACGACGAGAACTTCGCCTCGCTGCTCGAGATGTTCTCGCAGCGCAGCCGCGAGCCGCTGATCGCCCAGCGTTACCTGCCGGAGGTGCGCAAGGGCGACAAGCGCATCATCCTGATCGACGGCGAGCCGGCCGGCGTCATCAACCGCGTGCCGGCCGAGGGCGAGGCGCGGTCGAACATGCATGTCGGCGGCGTCGCCCTGAAGGACACACTCACCAAACGCGACAGGGAACTCTGCGAGATCATCGGGCCGGAGCTCGCCCGGCGTGGCCTGCTCTTTGTCGGCATCGACGTGATCGGCGACTATCTCACCGAGATCAACGTCACCTCGCCGACCGGCCTGCAGCAGATCAACCGCTTCGACGGCGTGTCGCTGGAGGCGCAGATCTGGGATCGAATCGAAGTGCGCTTCCAGGAATCGCGTGGCCAGGAATCAGGCAGGAGAAAATCATGATTCGTCGTACATTTCTGGCCCTTGCGGTCGTGGCGCCAGCCATGGCTCCGATGGGAGCGGCCAGGGCGCAGGACTTGTTCACCCTCAAGCCGATCGTCAAGGCGGTACGCGAGGGTGACGACGAGAAGGTTCGCCAGGCTCTGCTCAGGGGCGAGAATCCCAATCAGAACGACACCACGGGCCAGCCGCTGCTGATGGTCGCCGTGATGAACGGCCAGATAGCCGTGGTCGAGACGCTGCTGAAGGGTGGCGCCGCTGTCGATGCCGTGGATCGCGAGAACTATACCTCGTTGCTCCGCGCCGCCGAACGGGGCGACGTCGACATGGTCGAGATCCTGCTGCGGCGCAATGCCAAGGGGAACGTGCAGAACCGCCAGGGCATGACGCCGTTGATGGTGGCCTCGCGGCTGGGCTACGCCGAGGTCGTGCGCGCCCTGCTCGCCAAGAAGGTCGACCCCAACACCGCCGATTTCACCGGCCGCACGGCGCTCGCCTACGCGCGTCAGTCGGGGCGCACGACGATCGAGGCCATGCTGCGCCGGGCCGGCGGACGCGAATAATGCCGGCGGCGGCCAAGCCCGCCAACAAGGCGGCGCCGATCTGGATCGCGGGTTCGTTGACGATCGATCCGGCTGAGATCCAGGAGAGCTTCGTGCGGGCGACCGGGCCGGGCGGCCAGCACGTCAACACGACCTCGAGCGCCGTTCAGTTGCGCTTCGATGTCCGCCATTCGCCGTCCCTGCCCGACGACGTGCGCCACAGGCTGGAAAGGCTCGCCGGGCGGCGCCTGACGCGGGACGGCGTGCTGGTCCTCATGGCCCAGGGCGAGCGCAGCCAGAAGCGCAACCGCGAGGAGGTGCTCGACCGCCTGGTCGCGCTGATCCGGGCCGCCGCCCGTCCGCCAGTGCCGCGCAAGAAGACGAAGACACCCAGGGCCAGCAAGCGGCGGCGTCTCGACGACAAGAAACGCCACGGCACCACGAAGGCGCTGCGGGCAAAACCGTCGAACGACTGATCAATCGGGGACTTTCTTCGCCGCGCTGCGTTCCGTAGTGTCGGTCCCCCAACCAAAGAGGTAACGCGTGGCAGACATCCGCAAGGAGACCGACAGTCTCGGCGAAGTGAACGTGCCGGCCGACAAGCTGTGGGGCGCGCAGACCCAGCGGTCGCTCGAGCATTTCAGCATCGGCAAGGACCTCATCCCGCGCGAGATGATCACGTCCTTCGCCATCCTCAAGAAGGCGGCGGCCAACGCCAACCATGACGGCAAGCGGCTCGACGACAAGGCGCACGGCCTGATCGTGCAGGTCTGCGACGAGATCCTGGCCGGCCAGCATCACGATATGTTCCCGCTCCATGTCTGGATGACCGGCAGCGGCACGCAGTTCAACATGAACGTCAACGAGGTGATCTCCAACCGCTGCTGCCAGCTCGCCGGCACGCCGCTCGGCTCCAAGGCGCCGGTCCATCCCAACGACCACGTCAACATGTCGCAATCGTCGAACGACACCTTCCCGTCGGCGATGTACATCGCCTCGGCGCTGAACGTGGTCGAGCGGCTGCTGCCGGCCGTCCAGGCGCTGCACGATGCGATCGCGGCCAAGGCCAGGGAATGGGACGACATCGTCAAGATCGGCCGCACCCACATGCAGGACGCGACGCCGATCACGCTCGGCCAGGAATGGTCGGGCTATGCCGGCATGCTGGCCGACAATATCCAGCGCCTGCAGGAACTCGCTGAAAGGCGTCTATCAGCTGGCGCTGGGCGGAACGGCGGTCGGCACCGGCATCAATGCCGCCCCCGGCTTCGCCGAGGCGGGTGCCGCCGAGATCGCCCGGCTCACCAAGCTGCCGTTCGTGAGTGCGCCCAACAAGTTCACCGTGCAGGGCGCGCACGATGCCCTGGTCCAGCTTTCCGGCACGTTCCGCACCCTGGCGGTCTCGCTCTACAAGATCGGCAACGACATAAGGCTGATGTCGTGCGGGCCGCGCGCCGGCTTCGCCGAGCTCGAGATTCCCGAGAACGAGCCGGGCTCGTCGATCATGCCGGGCAAGGTCAACCCGACCCAGGCCGAGGCGCTGACCATGATCGCCGTCCAGGTGATGGCCAACGACGTCGCCGTGGGCTTCGGCGGCGCCAGCGGCTATCTCGAGATGAACGTCTACAAGCCGCTGATCATCTTCAACGTCACCCACTCGATCACCATCATGACCGACGGCTGCACCAACTTCCGCAAGTTCCTGATCGAGGGTACCAAGCCCAACCTGAAGAAGATCAAGGAATACGTCGACCGCTCGCTGATGCTGGTGACGGCCCTGGCGCCGGTCATCGGCTACGACAAGGCCTCGAAGATCGCCCATTATGCGATGGACAACGATCTCTCGCTGAAGGAAGCGGCGTTGAAGCTGAAGTTCGTGAGCGAAGCGGAGTTCGACAAGATCGTCGACCCGACCAAGATGGTCAGGCCCTACGTCGCGACGGAGTGAAGTCTCTCCCTCCCCCGTCACACGGGGGAGGGCTGGGGAGGGGGAAAGCCCCAAAGACGATCTTCGAAGTTTCAGATCTGAAACAGGTGACACCGCGACTGGTGCCTTCCCCCTCCGGCCCTCCGGGCCACCTCCCCCTTATGAAGGGGGAGGAAAAGAGGGGCGCCGCCTTTCATGCCCCCGGGGTCACCGTTCAACCAGCCAGCGTCGCTCGGTCACGAAACGCGCGGCGGCCAGGCCCATCGCCATGGCGCCGACGATGAAGCAGCACATGGCGCCGGCCTGGATGGCGGCCAGCACGTCGCCCTGGTTCAGCATGACGATGGTCTGAAAGGCATAAAGACCGGGCGTCATGATGATGATGCTCGGCACCGTCAGCACGATGCGCGGCTCCCCCAGGCGGCCCTGCGCCAGCGAGGCCAGCAGCCCGACCGCGAGCGCGCCGCAGAAGGTCGCGGGCGGGAGCGCCATGCCATGATCGTGCAACGCCAGCCGCAGGTCGTTGCCGACCAGCGACAGCACGCCGACGGCCAGCACGGTGCGCCACGAGCTGTTGTAGAGCGCGGCGAAGCCGAAGCCGCCGAGCAGGCTGGCCAGCGCGCGCAGCGCCAGCGTCGTGGCATCGACGGTGTAGGACGGCGGCGCCGACGGCGTGGCGCCGAGACCGGCGAGGGCGGCGACGGCAGACAGGCCGATCGCCGCCGCGAGCAGGATCATGACGGCATAGAAGAGCCGGCTGAGAGCGGCCACGGGCTGGTGCTGGACGACGTCGAGCAGCGCCGCCACCAGCGGGAAGCCGGGCACCAGGAACAGCACCGAGAAGATGAAGCCCGCCGCATGGCCCGGCCCGAAGCCGCCGGCGGCGAGGCTCGCGATCAAGCCGCAATAGAGGCCGGCCGTGACGACGGCGCAGAGCGCGGTGACGGCGTACTGGTTGCGATGCCTGCGAAACAGCAGGGCGCGCAACGCCTGGCCGGCGGCGCCGGCGACAACGGCCACCGCCGTGCCCAGCGTGTCGCCGCCGTTGAGGTAGGAGAAGGCGCCCGACGCCAGGCCGATCGCGATCGCCACCGTCGGTATCGAGCGCAGTGGCGGGGCAGCCTCGATGGCGTCGAGCTCGGCCGCAAGCTGGTGCGGCGTCATGCCGGATCGGCTCGAGCCGGCGAGGCGCTCGAGCGTGGAAATGCGCTGGGCGTTGATGCCGGGCGGACCGATCTCGCGGGTGATGGACACCAGTTCCCCGTCGCGCCGCGCGGTCGCCGTCAGGCCGTTGAGGGCGACCTGCACCGACAGGCTGTCGATGCCGAGAGGGTTGGCCAGAACCGTCATCGCCTCGCGCACGCGAAACGCGGTGTCGCCGGCGCGCATCATCAGCGCCCCGAAGCGCAGCAGGACGTCCAATGCCTCGGTTAGGGAGCTCAAACCGTGTGCAGTCCCAGCACCGCGGCCGTGTCCTTGCGCACCCGCTCGCAGAGCGCCGCGTCGGTCTTCAGGTCGTGGCCGTAGGACGGGATCATCTCCTTGAGCTTGGGCACCCAGTGGCCGACGAGTTGCTCGTGGAAGCAGTTCTCCAGCATGTGGACCATGATCCACACCGCCGTGGAGGCGCCGGGCGAGGCGCCGAGCAGCGCCACGATCGAGGAATCTGCCGAGGCCACGATCTCGGTGCCGAACTCGAGCGTGCCGATATGGGCCTTGTCCTTCTTGATGATCTGCACCCTCTGGCCCGCGACATCGAGCTCCCAGTCGGATTCCTTCACGTTGGGATAGAAGTCGCGCAGCGCCTTGAAGCGATGGCTCGAACTCTGGAAGACCTGGCCGACCAGGTATTCCTCGAGCGGGAAATTGCTCCAGCCCACGGCCATCAGCGGCAGGATGTTGTCGGGCCTGAGCGACAGCGGCAGGTCGAACATCGAGCCGTGCTTCAGGAACTTGGTCGAGAAGCCGGCATAGGGTCCGAACAGCACCCAGCGCTTGCCGTCGACATGGCGCGTGTCGAGATGGGGCACCGACATCGGCGGCGAGCCGGCGGCGGCCATGCCGTAGACCTTGGCCAGGTGCCGCTCGGCCACTTCCGGCTTGCCGCAGCGCAGCCAGATGCCGCTCACCGGGAAGCCGGCGAAGCCCTTGGCCTCGGGGATATCGGATTTCTGCAGCAAGGAAAGCGCCGCGCCCCCGGCACCGAGGAACACGTAGTTCGCGCCGATCCGGCGCGTGCCGCCGCTCTTCTCGTCCCGGACGTCGAGCTGCCAGCCGCCGCCTTGCCGGCGGCGCAGGTCGGTCACTTCCTGCGAGAAATGCGCGGCGAAGCCCGGCTGGCGCTTGAGGTAGTCCATCAGGTTGGTGGTGAGCGCGCCGTAATTCACGTCGGCGCCGGTCACCATGCGGGTGGCGGCCACGACCTGCTTGGGATCGCGGCCCTCCATGATCAGCGGCGCCCATTCGGCGATCTGCTTGTGATCCTCGGAATATTCCATGCCGCGGTAGCAGTGGTGCGCGCTCATCGCGGCGTGGCGCTTCTTGAGGAAGGCAGCGCGATCGGCGCCGATCACGAAGCTCATGTGCGGCACGGGATGGATGAACGAGTTCGGCGTGGCGATCGCGCCCTTGCGGATCAGGTACGACCAGAACTGGCGCGACATGTCGAACTCGACATTGACCTCGAGCGCGCGCGCGATGTCGACGCTGCCGTCCTTGCGCATCGGCGTGTAGTTCAGCTCGCAATTGGCGGCGTGGCCGGTGCCGGCATTGTTCCACGCCGCCGAGCTCTCCTGCGCCTCGCCCGGCCGCCGTTCGATGATCTCGACCCGGAGATGGGGCTGCAGCTCCTTCAGGAACACCGCCAGCGTCGTGCTCATGATGCCGGCGCCGACCAGGATGACGTCGGCATCGATAACCTTGCTGTCGCTCATGCGATTTCCCCCGAAGGTCTATTGGGCGCGCTTGAACGGCACGGGCGCATCCTGCCCCAGCACGATGTAGACGCGCCGCCACGGCTGGTTGTCGACCAGCCTCCAGGTATGGCCGCCGCCCGCGGTGTCCTCGGCCAGAAGGATCTCGCCCGGCTGCAGCGTGAAGTGCTGGCCGCCGCGGGTCTGGAAGTCGAGCGTGCCGCTGAGCGTGATGACGAGCTGGCGGACCGGCGCGGTATGCCAGGCGAGCGTGCCGCCCGACGCGGTCTCCTGGAAGGAGGCGTGTGACGCAGCCAGCGTGCCGCTCAGCAGGTCGCCATGGGCGCCGGGTTTCAGCTCGATCCAACCCTCTTCGGCATGCGAATTCTGGTCCTCGCCAGTCCAAATTCGCACACACCGGATCATCGCGAGCCCCTGTCTCTATCGGAACACTGTTGTGGACGGCTCAAGTATGGGCCTGTTCGCCGCCGAGAAACAGGGGTTCTCACTGCCCGCGCGGGTCGTCGGCCGGGTCGAGATAGTCGAGGCCGAGCGGGCCGATCGCCGTTACTTGCGTTACATACTCGCCCGATTTGGCCCAATGGAAATGCCACGTGTTGCCGGGCAGCACGATCACGCTGCCCGGCGGATAGGCGTTGAGCCGGTCGGGGTCGAACCGCTCGCCGAGCCCGACATAGAAGACGCCGGACATGACCGTGTAGATACGGTCCTCCGGATGGCGGTGCGGCATCAGCTTTCCGTCCGCCGGCATTTTCACCCGGATCACGTAGGGGCCGGACTGCGATGGCTCGCCGACCAGCACGGCGAGCCGAACCGAGGGTGGGAACGCCGGGAACGGCCGCCACTCGATCTGCTCGGGCAGGATCGAGCGGAAGACCGACTGGCCGGGCTGATGAAGTCGAACCATGGCGCTCCTCCCGGGCCGACGAGGTTGATGGCGACGTCGATGTTGCCGCGCGTCGCCATGGAGTATGGGCAGAGCTGATGCGCGGCGTCGACGAGCTTCTGGGCGGTCGTGCAATCGAGTCGCGGCAAGCCGATGCCAAGCCGCGTGCGCAGGAAATAGCCGCCGCGGCCGATGAGGTTCAGGTCGACTCCGGCGTCGATCGCGAGATTCGGCGGCAGGACGACCTTGCTCCAGGGATTGGTTGGCCGGCACTTCTCGAGTGACCTTTGGAAAATCCTGACAGGTCGGGCTTATTTTGCTAGAGGTCGCGCCACGTCCCCGTAGCTCAGCTGGATAGAGCAGCGGTTTCCTAATTGTGGGGTCGTTTGCCAAGTCATTGAGAAATAGCGGCGTGGCTTCTTTCAGATGGCCCTATTTGGACTGCTTTAGGATGGCGAGTCCCTGACAAAATCCCTGACAGACTTTAAGCCGCCAGGTAATCCCTGCCTGTGACGGCGATCAGCAGCTATAGGCCGCGAAGGCTTTAGCGCACAAGTACCGGCTCCAGCCGAAGCGCAGGCTAGGACAAAGGCCAAGGTAACGGATGCAGCTTCAATGTCGTCTTTGGTGCGGCCGTTCTCCAGTCCTCCGCGCCGCAGCGCGAGCACGAGAACGTCTTCTCGTGGTAGTCGACATCGCGGAGACCGGCCAGCCGCAGCAGCCGACCGTACCTTCGGCAGACATCGCAGCGCAGGAACATCTGCCCGTAGGAGAAGATCAAGAAGCGAGCCAGCTAGTCGCTAATCGTGTCGCCGATAACCCTGTCCGTCAGCCGCGCGGCATCGGCGTCGGTGCGCCAGGTCGCGTTCTCGCGGAAAGGTAGTTTCGCTTGATTGCGTCCGCCAGATACACATGCAGAAGTCCATTGCCTCCAAGCCGGATGATCCCGACCCAACCGAGGTGGGCCGCTGTCGCAGACTGGCGCCGAGCTGCTGTTCGAGGTGTTCAGCCAGCGCTACGAGCGCGGCTCGACCATCGTCACCTCCAACCTGCCGTTCGACGAGTGGACCAGCGTGTTCGCCTCCGAGCGGCTGACCGGCGCGCTGCTCGACCGGCTGACCCATCACGTCCACATCCTGGAGATGAACGGCGACAGCTACCGCCTCAAGCAGAGCAAGCGCCGCCAGCGTGGTGCCCCCGTCACCGACCTGCCCGAAAGACCACCCGAGGAGTAAACCAGAAATGCATGAAGGCCTCCCGCAGGGGCCTTCATGCCGTCAGCCGTGACGCACTTTTACTCCGGCCAGCCGATGCATTTTTACTCCGGCGTTGACAAGTACACGGAGGCCGGGGAAGGCCTGCAGCACAATCAGGTAGTTAAGGGCACCGCCCGGCTTGCCGAGATCCTCGGATTAATGTGGCCCCAATAGATGGATCGCTTTCAGAGGGAGGGACAAACATGGCTTACATTCCGCCACGGTACGCTCCACGCGATGATTGGAGGCAGGTTCTTCACAATGGAGGCGGGGGAAACAATGTGAACAGCTGGGTAGTGGACATGGTGCTGTACTGGAAATTCACGGAAGACGACGGTCTTTCGCCTAAGGATGCCTGGAACAAACTCAACATGTCGTATGATCACGCCTCGAAGGCGTTCTCAAATCAGCCGCCGATGCCGAACAACAATGCGGGCCTTATTCCGCCCGACATCGCCAAGTGGGTGTTCGCCCGCGCCCTGGCAAAGTCTGTCGATCCTACACAGGAACCCGCCTTCTTCGTGGATCATTCCATTCAGGTGTCCATGGATGCAACAGAACGTTCCTTCAAGCCTCCCCGCTATCGCCCAAGGCCAGATTGGCAAGTGAGGCTCACGTCGATGGATCCGGAGGACGGGTCGTGGCAGGCGGATCTGACTAGGTACTGGAAGATGCGGATCGACGGGCGAAAAGAAGTGGACGCTTGGCACGACGTCGACATGAGCTCCCAGAACGCCAGAATGGCGTTGATCGAATACGAAGGAAATGACGACTTGGGCCTCATCCCCTCCCTGGCGAATGGAGTGGAAACGGTCGCGAAGCGCGTCCTAGCCCGCTCGGTGGCACGCAATAACGATCCAGACGACATATATCTCGGTTTGATCCTGGAGTAGCCGAATCGAAAGCTCGACCTCAGGACTATTGCGCGGCCGGGGCAAATGGTTTCAGCCTCCATTGGGCTGAAAACTATGTGCTGTATGCCTGAGGATAAGCGAGGAGAACTCCTCACACGGCCATCAGCGCGGCTGCGACGAGGAGCTGGTCGTCACGGGCTCGCCGAGGTCCAGACCCGGCCGTAGTGCGACGGGATCGTCAGCCTAACCTCCCGAAGCGGGACGATCGCCCTGAGGTCGAGATCACCGCCATGCAGTTCCTCGACATAGTTGCCGCCGACAGGAAACCAGAATGGCACCTGCCGTTCGACATCTCCGAAGTTGAGGGCCACGAGACTGTACTGTGGCCCGTCGAATCGCGCGAACAACAGCACCCCGTCTCGCTGATAGTGGTCCCAATTGTTGAAGAAGTAGAATTCTCCCTGCCGTATGTGAGATCGATCACGACGTATTCGAAGAAGCGTCCGGACCAATCTCACCAATTGTTGTCCAAAGGCGTCGTAGAAGAAGTCCCAGCGCAACGGGCGGAGTAGGGAAACGCGTCCCTCGCCGAAGTCCGGCAGAAAGTAGTTCTCGCCGAACTCCTGACCTTGCCATAGCAATGGTACGCCCTTGCTCAAGAGGAGGCCGATCAGATAGGGCTGCACCTTATACCAATTGCTGCGATCGCCCTCGGCAAACAACGGATTGCCGGCTTCGTCGGGATTGGTCAGGCCGAAATTGCACAGAAAGCGTTCGTGATCGTGGTTCTCCGTATACTGAACTGCGGCTTTGGGGATCGTGTCCTGGTTCGCATTCTCCACTTCGGGATAGCCGAAAAGCCCGAACGCGAAACCGAGGTCGGTGAGACGGCCGCGATCGCCGCGGGCGACTCCCTTGGCCGCGTCGAACGTCCGATTTTGCCAGGCGCTGTTCGAATAGGTTGTCTGCAGAACCCCGACCGGGTCCTCGAGCTGCTCGGCGCACTGGATGAGCGTGATCGGCGACCCCGGCCCTGAATTGAACCGGTTCCAATAAGGCTGGCCTTTGGCGATCTGTGCTTTTGCGAGCTGGTAGGTCTCGTACACAAGGCTGGCGTAGCCGACGCCCAGCGGCCCGTCCCAATAGTTCGGCACGCAATCGTAGCGAAATCCATCGATGTGATAGACGTCCAGCCAGTGATGATTGACGGTGAAGAAGTAGTCCCGCGTCAATTGCCGCTGGAAGTCGGTACTCTTGCCGAAATTGCTGAAGTAGTCCTTTGCGAAGGGGCCCATGAACGGGTTGTCGCGATAGTGCAGGCGTGTGTAGGCGTCGTAGTAGGGAAAATCGACACCAGCGTGCCCGTAAACGACGTCTACGACGACAGCGAGGCCGTGCTGATGGGCAAGGTCCACGATCTGTTGAAAATCCGATCGCTTGCCGAAGCGCTCGTCGACCCCGAAATAGCCGATCGGCAGATAGCCCCAATCGACCGAGACGCCGACGTTGGAGAGCGGCATCAACTCGATGCCCGTCACTCCGAGGTCGCTTAGATAGGCCATCAGGTCGCGCGAGCGATCGAGGTCGCCCGCCAGTTCGGCAATGTTGATTTCGTAGAGTACGAGATCGGCCAGCGGCGGTGTCCTCCACTGGAGCCCCCTCACACTCCAGGAATAGGGCTGATAGCCGAGTGTAAAAGCCGACAGTTTTCCAGCGCCGAACTCGCGAGCATAGGGATCGATGATCCAGTCGAGGCTGCCGACGTCCGGATTGACGATCCTGTAGCGGTATACGTAGCGGCCCGCTGTCCCCCAGGCCGATCCGGCCGTCTCGGGCGGTGTTCCGACGATGGGGATCGTGGCGGACCAGAAGTCGCCATAGGGCGCGCGCACGCTGTGCGTGAGCGGAAATTCCCGCGGTGCGACGTGCTGCAGGAACTGATCGGCCTCGTGAATGACCTTCACGCTGACGACATTGCCGTCGCCGGCCGACACCCACGGCAGCCACAGGCCGAAGGTCACGACGCCATTGTTCTCGATGGCGCCCAGTGTGCCCAGCGGAAGCAGGTTCAGCACCATGGAGTCACCGAGCTTTGCGGCGCTCGCTGCACCATCTGGAAGTGATCCCCTCGAATGCCAGGAAATCCGATCGTCATTGGAGGTTCTTCCGCGTCGATACACATTTCAGCGTAGACAGACCACATCCTCCACACGACCCTTGAGTACAACCATGTTTGGCGCACCTCGCGGGCCGCTTCCTGGCCCAGGCGTTGTCGCAAGCCTGGCTCCTCAATCAGGCGGGCAAGCGCTGCGGCGAGCGCCGACGCACTGCGCGGCGGATGCAGCAAGCCGGTGCGGTCGTGCTCGAGGATCTCCGCCGGGCCGCCGACCGACGACGCCACTATGGGCAATCCGTAAAGCATGCCCTCGAGCACCACCATGCCGAAAGGCTCATACCAGCTTGGGACCACCAGCACGTCCGCGTGGCAGTAAAGTCGGGCAAGGTCTTGGGCAGAAAGCCAGCCGGTAAAATTCACGCGCTCCCGATAGCGCTCGAAGCCTGCCGGTAACCAATAATTCGCCATATCGTCGCCGCTGCAATGGCGGTGGCCGCCTGCCAGGATGAAGCTTGTATCCGGCGCGCGCTCCAGCACCAGCGGCACGGCCGCTAGCAGGTCACGCAGGCCCTTGCGTTCGACGAAGCGTCCTGAATAGAGAACCGTGAGAGGACCGGGTGTCGGAGGCCGGCATGCTGTTGCGAGCGCCGCCGGACAATCCTCGATGCCGTTGCCGACCACCCTGACACGGCCGCAGGCGGCGGGGACGTAAGCCGCGATCAAGGCACTTTCGCTTTGCGTGAGGGCCACGATTCGATCGGCGGACGATATCAGGCTCTCCTGCAGGTCAGACTGCGTCAGGCATTCTGGCGGCCCCTGACCGAGTTCGTACTCGGCGCGATCGAGCGAGTGCACCGTATAGACAATCGGGATTCCGGTTTGCTCGCGCAGACGACGCGCCAGCGGCCATAGCCAGAAGACGTGCAGATGCAGCACGTCCGGCCGCCAGGTCCGCAACCAGTCGAGACCGATCGCCAGCGCATTGTCATGCGAGGCATGGACGAGATGGATGCCGGCATTCCCATTGCCGACACTGTCGGCGGCATCAGCCTGAGATGTCGGTTTCGCCGGCCGTTGGTACGACGCTTTGCCGTCGCCCGCGACCAGCAATACCGCCACCTCGATGCCGGCACGCGCCGATGCGTTGACCAGCCCCCCGATGGCCGTACCCAGTCCGCCATAAACGAGTGGAGGAAACTCGGTCGTGAGGTGGAAGACCCGCATTGGCAAAGCCCCGGCAGGCGCGACGCGCTACAGCGGCATCAACTGGATATTGCGAAAGGCGACGCGTCGCGTGTGTGTCTGGAGTCCGATGAAGCGTGGGACGGCGTTGGTACTTGGCAGACCACGATCGGGATGGGCGGCATCGGAGCCCGGCACGAAGGCGAAGGCGGTGACCGGCACGCCGTTCAGGGTTACCGTGTAGTTCTGGCCCAGCACCCGGATCTCGTACGCATTCCACTCGCCGATGGGATTCACCGGCAGCGCGTTCGGATTATTGGGTCCCTGCAGACCATAGATTGCCGCCGTCTTGTGGATCGGCAATCCGTCCGGGGAGGCGAGTTGGTCGATCTGGACCTCGAAGCCAAAGTCGACGGCCACGAATGCGGTATTGTCGTAGTTGCGGCTCTCGGGATCGGGAAAGCGCAGGAATACGCCGGAATTCGCGTCGTCCTGCCAGCGCCGCCATTCGAGCTTGAGCAGGTAGTCCGGCGGGGTCGGCTGGGCATTCCACAACAGTCCGATGTCCGATCCGGGCACGGAGACAAGCGCCCCGTTGGTTACGACAAAGTGGCCCGGGTCATTGCGGCCGGGCTGGTTGCGGATGGTGGACATCCGCCAGCTCTGCAGCGAGGCGCCGTCGAAGAGGGAGGTGAAGCCTGCCTGCGCGATGAACGGCGCCGCAAGATTATCCGCGAGCCGGCGCGCCAGCGCGGTGCCGGTCAGCATCGGGTTCGGTGAGCCGACCGTTGGGAACAGCGAAGGGCCGGCGGCGTAGAGATTGGGCACCCTGTGGAAGCGTGCATTGGCATTCGTGACCGACGTATTGGGATCGTCGCCCATGGCCAGCGTGCCCGCCTCATGGTGCGTGGTGCCAAGGCCGTCGCGACGGTTGGGAAACGCTAGCACCGCCGAGGCCGGCTGGTTGGCCGCGACCGGCTGGAAAGCGGCGCCGGAGAGAACCTCGTAGGGCTGGCCGTTGGCGAATATCAGCGCCACCTGGTCGGCTGCCAGATCCATGGCATTCCACAAGATCCCGTCCTCGGCGCCGGGATTGATCGAGACAAACGCTCGGGGAATTCCAAACTCGTCGGTCTCGCCGGCAAGCTTCACAAGGGTTGCCGGGTTGTTCGGCCTCATCTCGCCGATGCCGCGAATGGTCAGGACGATCTGGTCATCGTTGGCGTGACGGAAGGCGGCGATCGTGTCGACGTCGGGAATTTTCTTGAAGAGCTCGGCCTCGGAGTCGGTGTTCGGCTTGTTCAAGCCCGCAGCGGTGATCTGTAGGTGAAAGTGGCCGAACAGCCCGTCGGCATGGGCGTGGCGGCCCTTCACGAACAGAGCCGACGCCTGCAGTTCGTTCACGGCAGGGTCGAGCCCCGCTATCGCCGCGCGCGGCAGGCGGATCGTGAGATTCGACCGCAGATGCGCCATCAGATTGGCGCCGATCCGCTCGGCGCCGGGCAGGCCGGGCAGCGAAACCAGGGCGATCCGCCCGTTCTCGATCGTGCCGAGGGCGAGCACGACCACCGCTTCCACGGGAACCTGAACGACGCCGCGATTGGTTTCCACGGCGATGACGCGACGGATCGGACCGCTGCCGTCGGTGATCAGGCGCGTGACATGGCAGTCCGGAACGACCATCAAGCGTTTGCGCGTGTCGTCGCCACCTGTTTCGAACTGCGCGGCCCGGCTCGACTCGATCAGCAGCGGCAGACTGGAGAATTTGTTGAAGGGAAAAAAGCCTGCGTGCGGCGGCTGTGCCTGCACCGCAAGCGGTGCTTCCAGCTTGAACAGGTCTTGCTGGGCGTTGGGCACACCATCGAGGTTAAGGGGCAACTGGGCGAGCGGAATCGCATCGGTGACGGCGTTGTTGTCGATGCCCTGGCGGAGCTGTCCGCGCAACGCGGTGTGCAGCTCGCCGAAGATGAAGTCGTTCGTCGTGGTCGTGCCAATCTGCTCGGAGGCCTGACGGAAATAGCCGTCGCCTCCCCCCGGCAACGGCCCGTTCAAGTCGGCCAGCAGGGCCGCCGGCCACACGGCAGGCGTCTCGGATGGCAACAATTGCGGCGACCAGCCGCCGAAGTACACCGAGCGGCCGCCGAGGCAGTAGGCCAGACCGGGAAAACCGCGCGGCACGTCGGTACGCCACGGCATGCCCCAGACCTCGGCGCGGGCAACGCCGGGGTCGACCGAGATCGGCCCAGGGACATTCAAGCCAAGTATCGGCAGGTTCTGGACGTGTTCCGTGAGCACGAGCCGGCCCGCTTCGAGCACCAGCGTCCGACGCGACCCAGCCTGGCCGAGGTATAGAAGGTGCTGCGCCAGGATCGGTCCAAAGGAACCACCGCCAACAACGATTACATCGAAAGGACGAGCGTTGGGATTGAGACTTGGATCACTGCTGGCGAGTGCCTCATCGAGGCCGTTGCAGACGTAGCGCCCGAGCACGTCGCGAGTGAAATCGGTGTTTTGGGGTATGGAACTTGTGGGCATGGCAGCACCTCGAATGACGGTGATGAGTGGCAAATGATTTGATCCTGTAATCGCACGCGAGCGGACAGGCTCCGTGGGCTGAACCAATCATTCCTTCTTCAACTGCACTCTACGGCGGCGCAGAGATCGGGGCTCATATCGTCGCTCGACGCGGTAGTTCTTGGTCTCTTCAGAATTGCCGATGCGCCGACCTTCGCAACTCTGCATTGTCATCGTTGGCACCCGAACATCTGTGAGTTTGCTCACACCCGTCGCGAAACATTCGTTTAAAAGTCGATGATCCTAGATCGGTGAACCGCATGCCTCTCGGTCGGAGACAACGATGAGCGAAGACTAATTCGCAATTCTCGCGTCAGTTGTGAAATTGTTCGTGGCTTGCTGGATAACAGACACGAGTTCTGATATCTTGAGTACGTTGAGGACCGCAAATTCACGCCTTGTCAGAACAGTGTCGCGGGACTCATCTTGAATTCAGATGCACAGCGGCTTTCTTCTGGCATCAGCATCGATCGCTCATTCTCTAGGAGCAGATGGGGGATGACATGAGTGTCTTCTGGTCCAAGGGGGCGTTGCACAAGCTGACCCGGTGGTGGGTCCCCTTCGCCCTCACCTGCATTGTAGGCCTGTCTTCTGCATTAGCCGACGTCCCCCGTCAGTTCGTCCGGCCAGGGGAAACAGCTATCCTGGCCGAAGGAAAGGAAGAGATCGCGCTGATCGGCACGAACTCCTCGGGCGTGCGCCTGCTAAAGGATGTCGGCAACGACGGAAAGCCAGTCTACTGGGTTTTGACCTACACGGCCGCCAATCCGCCGACGGCGACAGAGGACATCATCACCTTCACTAAGGGAGGCAAACAGCAATCGGTGATCGTCAGCGTATCGGCTATGCCGCAGCCCAACGATCCCTCGCTTGTGGGCCGCGCCGCCCGGCTGCTCTTTTCGATGGTAGTCGTGGCAATCATTTTGGAATTGGCGTTCGCTGTCCTGTTCAACTGGCGAGTGTTCCTTGAATTCTTCGATGGGCGAGGCGTGCGGACCATCCTGATGTTCATCGGCGCTTACTTAGTCGTTGACGGCTTCAACCAGGATTACGTGGCGTCGCTCTTCCAGCTCTATCTGGGGAGCAGCGAAACCACTCAACCCGCATCGACCCTGGGCACCAAGGTCCTCACGGCATTAGTGCTTGCAGGCGGAAGCGCCAGCGTCAACTCGTTGATGGCCGCTTTGAACCTGCGGCAAAACCGGTCCGCTGAAGAAGTGACGCCCAAGCCGCCGCCAACCAAAGCGTGGATAGCGCTCAAAGTGAAATTGAAGGAAGCAACGGAGATTGTGGAGGTCATCCTCCAAGAGACGACACCTCCAACGGCCGCAGCCACCAGGCTAATGGGCGTGATCCATCCTTCCCAATTCCTGGTGCGGATCGCGAAGTATTTCTGGCGGGATGTGCGGCGCCTGCCCAGGAGCGGAGGCTACGAGGTGGATCCGCACGTCGAGTACACGATAGTCGTGCGAGGCCGAACCAGGGAAGGCCAGGAAGTATTTTGTGACGCCCAGGGCCGGCCGGTGACGCCGACGGCGCCTGGCTCCAACACTTATGCGCCCGTACCTCGCTCCTATCAGTTCGCGCCTGACGCAATCGTTGACTTCGAAGTTGTGCTTTAGGTGGCCAATCTACCCGCAGGGAGCGCATTACCGACCGCCGTCTCAATGTATCGGACGCCTGCGACCACGTGGGCGTACAACTCCGACTGTCCCCGAAAATACGTAAATCTAGGGCGGCAAAATAATCGAAGTAGAGCGCGCCATGCTCTTCGATCTCCAACCCGCCCCCGACGGTGATCGCCGGGGGCTGGGGCGCTAGCGCCTTTTCCATGCTTCTGAGTTCGGTAAGCCGGAGCTTGATGTCGCGCAGATGCTCCGGACGAGCGCATGGACCTCGGCACAGTCCCACTGACGGGCGTTCGCCAGTCGCAGAAGATACGGATGGTCGCGATGTCGATCCCGATCTTCCAGGACAGCACGTCGATTGTGATGGTCGCAAGCGCGGGCATGGCAGCTTGTCTTTCTCGTCTGTCTAGTCCTCAGACGGTCGGCGCAGCGGGCCCCTGCGCCGCGGTGAGGGTAGCTATCACTGTCTGCGCTGCATCGGATCCGTCGTCGATCGCCTTGAAGCGATCGAGCAGACGCTTGGCAAGCTCGGCCGGCTTGGGGGCCGAGGAGGGGACTGGCAGCGGCCCGGTCGTCCAGAATGGCGGCTGGTGCGGCCAGAAGCCCGCGATCAGCAGGAACTGCACGCCGTAGTAGTAGGAATTTACCGTCGACATGTCCTTGCTCGGCGCAAAGATGTCGCCCATCAGCGACGTGGTGAGGCACCAGTCAATCAGGGTGGTGATCTCCTGGCTCGCCTTTGTCTTGGCGCCGGCCGCTATGATCGGCCACATCTGCTGGAACATTGTGATCAGGTCGTAGTTGTTGTGATCGCTGAAGTCGGGCGGCGGCGGCTTCAGCCCGTTGGGATAGGAGAAGGTCTCGATCTCCTCTGTGGTTGCGACGATCCTGTCGGTCTTCGGCAGGTCCCTGCGCGTGGGATCGTTGGAGTTGTTGTAATACTTCACGACGTGGAAGGTGTAGGAGAGGTCCTGAACCTCGATGAGGTCGCCATCGAAGTCGTAGGTCGGGCCCCAATAACCCGTCTCGCTGCTCTGGATGCCAAAGAGGTAGTCACGCAAGCCCGTGAACAAGGTGTCCGACACCGTGAACTCGGCCTCGGGATGCAGGGCGAAGGCCTTCCTGAGCTTGCTCTTGAAGAACAGCTGAGCCAGCGACGTAATCATCGAGCCGAACTCGTCGCGGTTGTTGCGGCCGGTCTGGTGGATATAGCTGACGCGCAACTCGTCGAGGCGCTTGCTCACGTCCGCTGGGGTCATCAACCACTTCATGAAGGTGAGCGGCTTCAGCGTGAGCCCTTGTCCCGGCTTGGGCTTCAGCACCGCATCGGATTGCAGGAAATCGACGGTAGGTTCGAGCTTGCGATAGAACTCCGTGCAGCCTGGTCCCCACGAGCCGTCCCCCTGCTGGAGCAAGGGTTGGTTCTTGGGGGCGAGCGAGGCTTCCAGGAAATCGAGCGTCGCCGTGGCGCGCGTCCAGTCGTCGGTGTAGTTGATCAACCACTGCGCTTCGAGCGAGATCTGCTGGGAGATCGGCAGCTGGAACGACGTGGCGATCAGCTGGTTCATGCGGGCGTTCAGCTCTTCAAGTCGGCCACCAAGGCCCCATTTTTTGGGGAGATAGTCAGGATCGCGGGCAATGAAGGCGGACCGGATGTTTGCCATCACCGGCGGCAGATCGATCGGTTTGTTGGTCATGCTCGTACCCCCGGTCCTGCCATCAAGTGTAGCAAGGACGACGATGCAACTAAAGCGCGTGACCCAAGGGCATCTGCCGGTAGACAGAGGAAAGCCCCGAGACGAAAGCAGGGAAGGCGGTAACCAACCCGCTGATAGCAGAGCGGCAGGCATTGCGCCTGGCCAGGCGCAAGTGGCCGATGACTAGGGCCTGTCCTCAATTGGGGGATTCCCCTGAGGAATCATATGTCATTCATGGACGGTCAGCTAATCCGGAGCTGACCGATGCGTCGTTATGGGTTGCGAGACGATCAGTGGGACCGGATCAAGGACTTGCTGCCCGGGCGTGAGGGCCACGTCGGCGTTACGGCCAAGAACAATCGGCTGTTCGTGGAAGCCGTGCTCTACCGATACCGAGCGGGCATTCCGTGGCGCGATCTGCCGGAGCGCTTTGGCGATCCGATCAAGATCCACACGCGCTTCTCGCGCTGGGCCAAGAACGGCGTGTGGAAGAAGATGTTCGAGTGTCTGGCGGCCGACGCCGACAACGAGTACGCCATGATCGACAGCACCATCGTGCGGGCCCACCAGCACAGCGCTGGCGCCCAAAAAAAGACGGCGCGGACCAGGCGATCGGGCGCAGCAAAGGTGGATTGAGCACCAAAATCCACACCTTGGTCGATGCCCTGGGCAACCCCATCAGCTTCTTTTTGACCCCGGGACAGGCCCATGACCTGCAAGGCGCCGATGCGCTGCTACCTCAGGTGAAAGCTGACATTCTGCTGGCCGACAAAGCCTTCGATGCCGACGAACGCGTCATCAAACCTCTGGCGGCCGCAGGCAAGACCTCCGTCATTCCACCAAGGACT
Source organism: uncultured Alphaproteobacteria bacterium (assembly GCA_963843185.1). Taxonomy (GTDB): domain Bacteria; phylum Pseudomonadota; class Alphaproteobacteria; order Reyranellales; family Reyranellaceae; genus Reyranella. The sequence continues at coordinate 190,794 of CAWJJJ010000015.1, read as the reverse complement.
ACCCGCACGACACCACGACCGTTCGACAAGCAGCTCTACAAGGACCGTCATCTCATCGAGAACTTCTACTGCAAGCTCAAGCAATTCCGAGCCATCGCCACTCGATACGACAAGACCGCTCGAAACTTCCTCGCCGCTATCCACCTCGCCGCTGCTATCATTTGGCTCAATTGAGGACAGGCCCTAGTTACTCGCCTCCGCACTGGCCAATGCGGCTGGACTTTGAACTCTCGAGCTGGCATCGCCGCAGGGGGCAGAGCACCTACTCTACTGACTTGCAGGCATCCCTCGGATCGGTAGGGCGCATCGCGGAAGCTCGACAAGCGTATGAGGTTTACCGCTAGTTCGACCCCACCGCGCGACAACCGAACATAAGGGAGCGCACGCCCCATGCGCTCGAATGAAGACATGGAACGACTTGCGGGAGGACTGCGTCTCGCCGGGCTTCCAGAATGACCGAGCAGCGTCGCCTAGGCACCGGAGTGGCGTGCCGAATGGACCTTGAACGCGGCAGAGCGAAAGGCGAACAAAGTCCCTGACAAAAGTCCCTGACACAGGTAACGGCATTGTGGATGTTCTGAGTGCGCGTTTGGCCAACCTCGAAAAGAAGCAGACGTTACAAGCATCCGATGCTATATCGCCCGTCACGTCCCCGTAGCTCAGCTGGATAGAGCAGCGGTTTCCTAAACCGGAGGTCGGAGGTTCGAATCCTCTCGGGGACGCCATTTTTTCGGCGCTTTTAGATAAATAGCCTTACCCAGGCCTTATGTCATTGGCGGCAGGCTTCATCGCACACCGGCAAAATACCATTTGGCTTTCGCGGCAATCGGGGGTAAAACCCGCGCTGGCAGCAACCGGCGTTCGTCGCCGGCCCCGCTGATATCCGCAATAACAGTCACCGACAGAGCAGCTGGTCCGCAAAGGTCCGGCGCGCTGTCACGATCTTGGCTAAAGAGCTCCGCTGCGTGCGGGCTCGAACAGGCATGGTGATGTTGTGGAGGATCAGGCTAGAGATGTCTTCATAGACTACAAGCAGATGCGCGAGCGATACGGCGTGTTGCCCGGGCCGGATGCACTGCGTGTTCAAGAACGGCGTGGTGAGTTTCCGCCTCGTCGTCGCATCGGTGGTCGCAAGGTCGCTTGGCTTCGTAGTGAAGTCGATGCGTGGGCCGCCAACGTCCCCACGCCGAGGAAAAGCGAGTGGCGCGCAAGGTGGCCCGGCCGGCATGGGCGCCGAAGCTGGGGCAGGCCGACCAAGGAGATGGTTGCGGCGCGCGAGGCGGCGAAGGCGGTGCAGCCATGACTGCCACCATCGCCCATGCCACCTGCACCCTGCTACACGCACTGCGCCCGTAAGGTAAAAAAACAGAAACGACCGAGAGATCAGTCAGTTAGGCGGCTTCGGCTAGCGGTTCGTTCGGTGTCCCGGTAGAATTTTTCGGCCGGCCCGTGACGCCGTCGCCGGGGGCAGAACAGGGCAGGGGGCTCGCTATGGATTGGGCGCGTATCCTGGCCTACGTGACGGGGACGGTGGACCAGGAGTTGCTGGGGCGGAACGAATATCTGGCTGCCGAGAACCGCATCCTCAAGGCGCAACTGAAGGGTCGGCCGGAGCTCTCGGACGCCGAGCGAGGCGTGCTGGGCGAGATCGGTCATCGCCTGGGCCGCAAGATTCTAGCCGACGTCGCCACCGTCGCTCGGCCGGACACGATCCTTGGTTGGTATCGCAAGCTTGTGGCCCGCAAGTTTGATGGCTCAGCGCATCGAGGTCCGGGCAGGCCCCGGATCAAGCGAGAAGTCGAGCAGTTGATCATTCGCATGGCCAGCGAGAACCGGGACTGGGGCTACGACCGGATCGCGGGGGCGCTGGCCAATCTGGGGCACGAGATATCCGATCAAACGGTTGGCAATGTCTTGCGACGGCACGGTCTGCCGCCCGCGCCGGAGCGCAAGCGCACGACCACATGGGCGGCTTTCGTTCGGACTCACCTGGCGCTGTTGGCAGGAACCGACTTCTTCACTGCCGAGGTGCTGACGCTGCGCGGGCTGGTGACCTACTACGTGCTGTTCTTCATCCATCTCGAGAGCCGGCGGGTGGATATCGCCGGGCTGACCGTTCATCCCGATGAGGCATGGATGAAGCAAATCGCCCGCAACGCGACCATGGACGATTGTGGCGCGCTGCGGGATTGTCGCTATCTCCTGCACGATCGCGACACCAAGTTCACGCGGTCGTTCCGGGCCATCCTTGTGTCAGGCAAAGTTAAACCGCTGGCGCTGCCGGCACGCAGCCCGAACCTGAATGCCTACGCCGAGCGCTGGGTCAGGTCGGTCAAGGAGGAGTGCCTGTCCAAGGTGATCCTGTTCGGCGAGCGGTCGTTGCGGCGGGCATTGAGCGACTATGTCGACCATTTCCACGCCGAGCGGAACCACCAGGGGAAGGGCAACATCCTGCTGTTTCCCCGGGCGACGGATCGTCAGCGTGAGGGGCCTGTGCAGTGTCGCGAGAGATTGGGCGGGCTCCTGCGCTACTATCATCGTGAGGCAGCGTGATGGCCCAACGGCCGCACCAATTATTTTACCATACGGGAACCAGATCGCGGCTTGCTGAACGTTAAGTCCACACTCGGGATACCTGTCACACGGTGGTGAAGTTCTGACTCGGCAGCCCCCGCGATCCGGCTACGACGATGCTCAGTGGGCCATCACGCGAAATGGTAACCGCAACGTCGTCGACCCATGGCATTCAGTCATCCTGAGATGCCTGTTCGGCCAGATCATAGCGCAGGTCGCTGGCCGCTTCACCCATTCCAGCGCGTCTGCGGCGCGAGATCCAGACGTGGGTCGTCCCGTCGATCCAGCGTGTACGATGGGCAGCGCGGAGGATCCGAGTGCCGGAACGTGACACTTCCTCTTCGTTGATCCGATAGCGCTCGCCGCCGTCGAGGTTGCTGGGATCGAGCACCCTTCCCCTGGCGTGAACCGCGACGATCTCGCCATCGACGAACCGCTCCATTGCGGAACGCTCAAGCGCAACCGCGCGATGCGTCGAATCGATTTGCACCGGAGGGAAGGGAATCCAGTGGACGGGGACAGGGGTCTGGAGGCGGTAGCGAAGCGGTGCTGCGGAAGTCGTGGCAGGAGTCTCATCGCTGTAGCCAAGCGAACGTTCGTGCCCGGACCATGGGCCGCCAATTCCATTCTCGGTCCTGGCCTCGACACCCCACACCAGGTTCGACTGTTCGTCGCGCAGGAATCGGACTTCCTCAAGGTCAGCGCCATCAAGGGTCGTCCGCAGCGCCGACGGAGGAAGAATGAAATAATCGGCGAAGGGCCGGCCCGGCTCGCTTTCGGCAAGAGTCGAAAACATCGTCCAGCGGCCGGCAGCGCCCACCGTTTCCGAATCCGCGCGCTGGACCAGGCTATGATCCCCGAACACGTCGCGAACGAGCAATTGGTCGACCTTGATCAGCGAGCCGACCGGCTGGCCGAACGGGACCAGGAACCAGTCATTGCCCTGCACCAGCATGAAGTCGAGCAACATCGTCTTGCCGATCTCCCGCCGGTCGACATCGACATTCGCCCAGTTGAACCTTGCGTCTTCAAACTGCCACCAGCGGGAGTTGGGCATGCCCGAGAAATTGACGTTGGTCGGGAGCAGGCTGAAGCCCGTCGTTTCCGACGCTGCGCCACCTGGATTTTGGGTCTCAAGTTCGTCGAACGCATGCCATTCGAAGTCGCCGTGGCCCCCAGCCTCGGCTCGAAGGATGGCTACGCTGCCCTGCGGCGTCACTGCGCGGACCTTGATCCCATAGTCGAGCTGCTTCGGCCGCCAGGCCGGAGCATCCGATTGTCCGATCGGACCGTGGGTCTCGTCAGCAAGGGAGATCAAGCTCTTGAGCGCCTCCACCGCCGCCGTTTGCTCAGCCCCCGCGGAGATGCCGAGTTCGGGCGGAAGCGCGGGGATCGAGCGCTTGGCGGAATGAATGGCCTTGATCCCGTCAATTCCGCGGCCGCCACAGATGCGCAGGAAGCGGACCAGCGCAATGTCGCGCCGTTGGTCGACCGAAAGATCGGCGATCTTGGGGACGGGGTAGGCGGATCGGAAACTATCCAGTGTCGACGGAGCGGCGCCTTGCTCGGCAAGCATTCGTTCGAGCATTTGGCCAAGCTCGACCGCCAGCAACCAGTTCGGGCTCTGGTCCTCGCGCTCGGCAAGCGCTTCGAGCGGCGCATCAAGCGCGAACGGCTGCGATTCTCCGCCTTCGGGCCACCATTGGGTGAACCTGGTCACGCTGGCCTGGAAGCTCACGATCGACGGGGAGCCGGCGTCTTCGCCCTTGAACTCGCCCATCTGCCATTGGCGGGCAAGGAACCAGGCTGGGTCGCGAACGGCCGCTTCCAGGCCGCGCGTCAGGCTGTCGGAGCGCGGCGTCGGTTCGATCCGGTTCCAATAGGTGATGCTGGGTTGGAAGCTGGGCATGGGTCAGGGCACCGCCAGGATCTTGGCGTCGCTCTTGAGCAAGCCCGAAAACGAGGTTTCGATCGTCGCCCGCCTGGGATTGGCTGCAAGGAAGCTCGTCGGAAGCAGCTGGCTCAAAGCCGGAAGGATGCTCGTGTCGACTGCCCGGACGTGGGCGAGATCGAGCGCATGGACGAGCGTCGCTTCGACGAGATCGAGCGACCATGTTTGCGACCCTGGCGGAGTCACCCCCACGAGGACGGCCTGCGGTGCCTGGGCGCCGGGAGCGTCGTGATGAAAGACGACGCCCGCATCCTCTTCTGCGCTCGGCGTCAGCTCGGGCCAGGAATTCGAGCAGCAGCCCGGCCCAGGGCTCGCCCGCGTCCGGTACCGGCCCGCCGCAAAGCGCCAGCGACACGAGGCCGGAAGGCGGTGAACCGACGGCGCCATGGGGGAGGGCTGCCCAGCGGGCGAGCGCCGGCTCACGAAGAAGCGGCAGTTGCACGATGCGTGGCCGCGACTGCAGCCGTCCGAACGCACGCTGGTAAACGGCAAGCGTTCGCCAGGCGGCGAGCGGTTCCCGAACCGCTGCAATGCCCGCAAGCCAGCCTTCGACGCCGAGATCACCAATGCCGCCAAGGCCGGGCTCGGTCGCCAGCGCCGGGCCCAGAAGGTCGAGGGCGGCCGGCTTGAAACGCGGGACCACCATGAAGCTTCGAGTGAGGATGGCCTCAAGCACGGCACGGGCTTCCCCGGTCGCCGCGCGCTCCCGCTCCCTGAGCGCGGTCAGCGTCGCCTTGCCCGAGGCGGCCAACGCCGCCTTCGCCGCTGGAGAGCCGTCATTCCGGGAAGCCGGGAAAGCGCCCGCGACGCCAAGGCCCGAAGCACGCACAAGCGCCTCGCGAAGGGCGTTCAAGTGGGCCTCGGGCGAACCCGACGGGCCGTCGATTGCGGCGATGGAGTTGCTGAGCGCTGCGATCGATTGCTCAAGCTCGGTCCGTGCCGCCGTTGCCCGGTCACCGATCTCGGTCGTCATCATATCCGCCTCATCCGCCCGGTTCCCGGCTGAAGGCGGAAGAAGATCGGTCGGCTGGAGCGGGCGCGAATGGCCGAGGACCCGACCGATCGAAGAGGCGATCTCGAATGCTTCCGCGAAGCTGATGGATTGCCCGGACGCGGTTTCATAATCGATCAGAAGGGGGATTTCGGGACCGGTCGGACCCGACAAGTGCCATGAGATCCGGCGATCGAACTCGTCGGCTGCGCCGGCTTCGGCAACGGCCGCAAGGGACACAAAGTCGATCGCCTGGACCGCAAGGTCGGCGAGCGAGACTTCGTTCTGGGAACCGCTGTCCGCCGTCACCGTGCAAACAATATTCTGTGGAGGGCCGAGCAGCCCGGCGAGCCAGGCGTTGACTTCCGGAGCCGCGCGAGCGCGGGGCGACATGGGAATTGCCGCCCACTCTGGCGGCAGGTGCCCCGAGCCCAGCAGGATCGCGAAGCGTTGGTGAAGCACGGTGCCGCTTCGCGGTGCGTTGGCAATCTCGACGTCCGGTGCCCGAAGACCCTTGGCGAGCGTGTCCAGCGATGCCGCGGTTCCGGCGATGCTCCCCTTGATCAACTGGAAGACGGATTCCGCGGTGAGGAGATCGCCGACGGCGTCGATCGCTTCGGCGAGCCTTGCAAGCTCGGCGTCGATCGCGGTCCGCTCCGTGGCGCTCGGCGCAAGGCCAGTCGAGCCGAACGGGATCGATCCGCTCTCCGCCGCCTGGTGGAGGCGGAGACCATCCACGACGTTGCGCGCGGCGACCGTTTCGGCAGGGTCCGGGGAAGAGTCGGCCTTGTTGGCAACCAGCGGATAGAGCGACCGGAAGGGGTCTATGAACTTGTCGAGTTCGAGGCCGGGATGGCGTTCATGCAAGCCGCGCTCGAACTGGTAGCCGAGCGCCGCGCCCAATGGCTGGTCCTCGCGGACCGTGTCGATGAGCCACAACGCCGTTCGAACGCGCCGCGAGGAAAGGTCGATGGCATAGGGCTCGCGATCGGCATCGGCGCGCGAAAGATAGGCGCTTCGAAGAACCGCGGCAGCAGCCGCATGCAGCATCGAGGGCGCGTAGACATAGCCCGCCGGGTCGACCACCGCCTCGACCGTCTGGCCGTCAGGCGCACGGGCCTCGACCGTATCGGCCGCCGGTCTCGGTTGCAGATCCTCCAGCCAGCCGTAGCAGCCGAGATAGATGCCTGCTGGTCGAGCCTCGCGCAGATCGCCCAGTCTTCTGGCGTAAAGGGCGGTCGCCCAGGCATCGAGCCGGTGCGAACCGACGTCGAGCGTTTCGGTGAACAGCCGGTCGAGTTCCGCGGTCGGGAGGCCGGCGAGGGTTCCCAGCGCATCGCGGAAGATCTGGAGCCGCTCGGCGGCAGCCTGGACCGGTTGCGGCTGGGACGAGCCGGGCAGTGATGGATCGCTCAGGAACTCGCCGAGCGTCTTGGTCCCAGTGACACCCGCGAGCGGTGCTTCGAGCCGGTCCCACGGGCCCTGGCCCGATGAATTGGCGCCGCCCGGTGTTTCAACGACTTCCACCAGTTCCGCCTCGCGAAGCAATTGCGGATCGATCAGCCCTTGCCAGTGGAGAAGGTCACGGGCCGCGGAGTCAAATTCAGTGAGCATTCCGTGACGAAGCATCAGATAAAGGAGCGACGCGGGCCCCGCCGCGGGAGGCAGCTGCTGATCGCGAAGATCCTTCAGCGCAGAAGCCTGGAGAACCGCCAGATAATTGAACGCCAGCGGCTCCGTCTCGGACAGCGGCGCCTCCTCGATCAGGGGGCCGGCGAAATCGTTCGCGCCGTCGGCAAAATAGAGGTGGAGGATGCGGGGGGTCCATGAAGGTTCGCCAATTGCCTCGAGGACAGCCCTGGCACTCAGCACCTGCGCATCGTCGAGCGCCGAAGGCTCGATCCCATGGAGGTTCCAGAGATTCCAGATGGCGTCATAGCCGAGCGCCCGCCGGATCTGGGCGCCCTGCGCGCTCGCGTCCATCGCCAGCGCGGAAAGGAGGTCGCCGTCGGGATCGTTCGACCGACCGACGCGCGCGGCATTGACGCTTGCCGCGAGCCAGATCGGCATCAATCGCTGGAGCGCTGTCGGGAGCAGATGCTCAAGACCGTCGGGAGGACCGCTCGCGGCCCAGGCCGAGAGCGCGCAGACCGGGAGCAGTCCGTAGGGCGATGAGCCAATTCGGAAGGCGGGAAACGGGCCCCTCCCGCGGACGTGATCGCGGGCGAACAGACGCAGGGCCTCGGCCAACCCCGGCGTCACCTCGGGCGCCATCATCTCGCGCAGATAATAGCCAAGGGTCGCCGGCCACAGGCAGTCGGTCATCGCCAGCGCCGCCTTCTGCTCGTCGCGGTCCGCGCCCCAGAAATGGGCCGCGGCAGGAACCTCCAGGCCGAGCGCCTCCATGAAGCGCTCACCGGATCCGCCGCCAAGCGCGAGCGAAGCGCCGCGATAGGTCGCAAAGCTCGTCTTGCCTTCTGGGTCAGCCAGGGGATAGCCCGCTTCCCGATCCGCCGAATTGTTGGTTCGGGTTCCCTGCGGCACGAACGCCGTGCCCTGGGTCCAGTTCTTGGCGGTGAGCAGCGCTTCGAGGTTTGCAGCCTGCTCTTCGGGCGCTTCGCTGGTGCAGACGCCCATCGCAATCAGCCGTGAGAAGCCGAGCGCCAGATCGGGCTCATCGAGCGCAATCGTGACGGCCATCCCCGCCTTGACCGCCTCGTCATAATCATAGGCCCACAGGACGCCGGGCTCGACTTCGAGCCCGTCGCCGCTGAGTTCGGCGAATTCGTCGACCTGTTCGTCTTCGCCGGCATCGCCAGACAGGCGAATGGTGAACGCGAGTCCCTCGCGAACCGGTTCGGACATCGCCTGGCGAACCCGGCGGCCGTCACGATAGCAACTGACCGCCCACCGTTCGGGAAGACTGGCCGCTTCCGGCGCCCGATGCCAGCCGTCCGCGCGAGCTGGAACGGGGGCGAATTCAGGCGCCGGCGAACTGCCGGACGGGGGCCGCGCGGCGGGATTGGCTGGCGCCGTCTGCTCGACGATCCAGGCAGCTCGGGGCGGCATCGAGCTTTTCACGAGGATCGTCCAGGCGTCAGCTTCATCGCCGTCTGCCCAGGCGCCGCGCCAATAGTCGCGCCCGGCCTCAATCTCGCTTTGAGTCAACAGCGGCTCGTGCTGATCGGCCAGCATGCCGTCTGGGTAGAAGCGAACTCGAAGCTCGCCGCCGGTTCCTGGCGCGCCGCGCCGGAAGCGCGTCTCGATCCGCACCGGAAAGAAGGTAATCGGCACCCCTCCCTCGAGAATGGCGATCGTGTCGGCCGGCGATCCGCGATGGGCCTCGAGAGCGTCTTCGACGGCCTTGAGCGCCTCTGTTTCCTTGCTGCGCGCCGTCTTCAGATCCTCGAGCGCGTCTTGATAGCGCTGCTCGATCGCGCTTCGCTCAGCCGGATCGAGCGCGGCCGCCGCACTCTTTTCCAACGCGCTGCGGGCAAGGGCCAGCGCGCCCGCGGCCTTGCCGACCTCGTCGCGCTGCTGTGCGCGCGCTCGCCGGCGTTCGGCAACCGGAGAAGTCATGAAGCTTGTGCCGCCAGCATGTCGGAACCATGGATCGCGACCCGGAACGGCCGCTGGAGCGTGACATAGGCAAGGTCCGAAGAATTGGCGCCGGCCGGGCCAAGGCCCTGCGTCGCATGCCAGGCGAGCGGCGGATCGGCGGGGGCGGGCACGACCTGCGACGTGTCCGGCAATTGCGCATCAAGGTCGATATAGCCGAGCGACTGGAGGCTTGGCGCATCCGCGGCAAGATTGGCCCAGTTGAGGTCGAGCCAGCTTGCAGGCTGGCCGCCATAGTGCCCGTCGTCGGAATCGAGCCCGAACATCGGTTCGCCCGGCCGCTCCTGGAACATGAAGTACCAGCCCTGGTCCTCAGCCGGGTTGTCATGGCCGCGAACGTCGTCGGCGACGAGGTTGAACCCGAAGAAACTGATGTCGGGCGACAGCCGGCCTTCGAAAATGGGATCGAGCATTTCATCGCCAAGCGTTCGTTCGCCATTGGTGATGATCGTCCGGACGGCATAGACCATGGTGGTCGGGAAACGGCGCAGGAGATCGCCCTTCACCAGAAAGACGAGATTGCCGGGCTTGACCGACGGGCTTCGTCCCGAATTGGCCCCCAGATCCACGTCCCTGCCCCATTCGGGGATCGCCTTGATGTCCTTGAGACTGCCGCCAGCTAGAGGCGCCGCCCCCCGAACATCCCAGAACTGCCGGAAATAGGTTCCGCGCTGGTCGGTCGGATATTCGTGATAGAGGAGTTCGCGCGCCATCTCATGGCTGAGCCCGGCCATATAGGCTTCGATGAAGCGCTGGTTGGACGCAACCAGGGTGATGGTGTCCGGTGGGATGGTGCCGATCCCCGGCATCAGCCAGATCTGGCCGGTATCGCGGAGCGGCTCGTACATCGGAGCGTCGAACTCGGGCGCGGCCATGATCGGCTCGAGCGGATCGTCATAATCCCAGCGAACCCAGTCCGCGATCTCCAGTCGATGAATGATGGCGGCGGGGATCGTCAGACGCGGATCCATCTTCTCGAACAAAGTTTGTGACAGCTGCTGAAGATCGACCGGCTGGAGTTCGGGTCCCGGCAGCAGGGCCGGTTCGAAGGCCTTGGCAACATCCGCAAAGGCGGCGCGCAGCGCGTTGAGCGATTTCGTCCTCGCCCGGGGCGTGAGACCGGAAGGAGGGACGGGCCGGTGGCCGCTCTCGAGCGAGGAAGCGGCCGGCACGAAGTCGGCGGTCGGCAACGCGCGCTTGATCGCGGCGGCGCTGATCGTGCCGCGCTGGAGCGCTTCGCGGTCGCGCTTCAGCCGGGCCAGGACTTCGGGTGTCAGGTGCGTTGCAGGGCCGCTTCCCGAATGCGGCGGCGCCGCCGGCGGATGCGAAGGGTGGGCCGGCGGAGGATGCGTCGGCGCGGTGACGCTGGCGTTGAGCCTTGCCGGCGAGAACAGGCCTGCGGGGGTCTTCAGCGGTGGCCGGGCGCGAAGCGCCCCGCTGTTCAGCCGCTCGAGCAACGTTCCGCTGGTCGGCGTGCCGACCTCGGCCACCCGTTTGGCAATGGCGCCGCGCGGCCGGGTAACCCGGCGGAACTGAGCGTCGAGCGCTCCGTGCGGGATCGGGCTTTGCCTGAGGAGGCTTGCGATGGTCACCGGGCTCGCCGTGAAACGGCGATGGAGCGGCCTGGTGATGGAAAGGAAGGTGTCGGCCTTGAGAACTCCGAAATGCTTGGAATGAAGCCGGCTTGCTGCCTCCCTGGCCAACTGGGCCCGGCGAAGTTCGGCGTTGGCGGCATTGACCCCCTCGACCTGGTCCCAGGCTGCCGCCATCAGTGACTGATCGTTCCGGCGGACGGCTTCGGCGCCAAGGCCCGCCGCCGCGCGGTTGCGGGGATCGCTATTGAGAAGATGGAACCAGCGTGGCTCGGCTCCCGGGTGCGGATCGAGGCGGTCGGTCGCCGCCTGCCAGCGCACCCACAGGGGCGGTGCGACGATGGGATCGCCGCCCGCCAGCAGGCCGTCGGCCGGCTGGTTGAGCAATTTGGCAAGCGCGGTGACGAATGGGCCGCGCTCGCTCTCGGGCCATTCGCTGCTCGTCATCTTGGGCGAAACGAGCGCGCCCTCATAGGCCAGCGGTTCGAGCGCCGCCGAGGGAAGGGCAGGGTCCGGCAAGGTGACATCCATGTCGATGCGGCCGAGGCCATCGTCGACCGGGCGGGCCACCAGCCGCCGCGCGAGGTCCTCGAAATCTCCCTTGCTGCCGGTCTGGAACCTCCATTCATAATAAATGGGCAGGCGGATGTTTTGTGAATCCTCGGCCCAGGCCAGGGTCAGGGCGTCCAACTGCTCGTCAAGCGGGTCTCCAAGCCCGGCACGGCGGCCCCGCTCGAAGGTGGGAACCAGCATCGCCCGATAGGCGGTGCTGGGCGTGAGGCGCCGCGGCGCCAGGAGGCGCGAGCGAACCCGCCAGGGCTGGAGGCGGACGACGTCCTCGATCGCCTCATTCGCCGGGTCGAAGCCTTCGACCTGCGCGTGCGCCCAGGCCCAGCTCTGGGAAAGGCGGGGCAGGGCGGCCGCCGAAGCGACGGTAATTGCCGCGAGCCGGTCGGTCGAAGGCGGTGCCTCGTCCGAAATTTCCTCGGCGCGGAGGACCGCAAGGACAAGCCAGGGCCGCAGGCGGTCGGACGATGCCGCCGAAGCCGCGGTATAGCGCCAGGGAAAGTCGGCCTGGTCGAACTCGGCGACCACGAAATAATTGGGATCGGCGTCGATCTCGCCCGATTTGGGGATGGTCCGAACGACATTGCGGCGGTCGATCCCGAGGATCTCGCCCGGGCCGTAAAGCGCAAGCGGCACCGGCACGTCGCGCGCCTGTCCGTCGGCGTTCAGGGTGAGGACCAGTGGAACGCTCGCTCGAGGATCACCCGTCATGTCGCCGTCTTGCCGCTGGATCCCTCCGGCAAGGCCCCGGCGGAGCCAGGGGAGGAAGGCGTAGGATGCCAGGGGGCCGCTCATGCAGCATCCTCCAGTTCGTGGACCGGAACCACCTGCAGGTGGCTGGTCGCGGAGCGCGAACCGCTGGTCTTCAGCGCAAGATAGGCAGCGCCGCGCGTCATTGGCGCTGAAAGATCAAGATCGGGCATCAGGGTCTCGGTCGAGGCCACCGAATAGGTCTCCGCGGCAAGCCTGATCCCGGACGGCTTGTTACCCGGAGCTGCAAACTTTTGCCGCCCGCTCCTGGTCAGAACGGAGCCCGCCTTGGCTCCCTGAAGGATGGCGGCGAACTGCACGTCGCGCGGCAGGTGGAAGGGCGGAAGCTTGCGCGATTTCCAGCCGGCATCGATGATTCGTGTCTCGTAATTGACGCCGGCGACCTTCACTGCCGCCGGAGCGAACGCCACGTCGTTCCCGGCAACCTTCACCCCGGCCGCCATTTCCTCGAAGGAATCGCGTGACAGCTTGTCACTCTCCGACAGGGCTTCAAACGACCCGGGCGCGAAATAATCGGTGACGATGCCCCAGCCGGGATCGCCGTCGCTCCCGGCAACGACGTCGGCGACGTCATAGCGCTTGGGGCCCATCACCTCGAACTCTCCAAAGCGCTCGAGCGGCCGATTGAGCGGCAGGACCTTCTGCCTGAGGGTCGCCGCAGCCATCGGATGGACCATCGGTCCCAAGGTTTCCGTCGAACTGGTGAGGGTCACCGCAACCTGCAATTCGTTGCCGAGTTCGCCCGACCAGTTCGCCGGCAGCTTGATTGCCGCTTCAAGGAGCGGCCAGGGATCGCGTTCGGGAAGCTCGTAACCCTGCTTGTCGCCAAAGGTCGCATCGAACGGGACGCAGACGTCGAAGAAGAACAGCGAGATGCAGCCTTCGCCCTTGGCATGGAAGGGTGAGGGGCCGGTCAACGTGCCGCGAACGGTGATCCCGGCAATTCGCGAGGAGCCACGGTTCAAGGTCATTCCGGCGGCAAAATCGAACTCGAACGATAGGGGATCGAAAATGAGGAGGGCATCGAACCCGACCCAGCCTTTGATCGAGAAGCCGCCTCGCGACGCACAGAGTTCGGCCTTGGCTCCGAACTGGAGAGAATTCGAGGTGATCGCGAAATAGCCCTCGAGCGTGATCCGGGGGTTGGCGCCATTGCCGAGGGCAACCGTGATCCGGCGGAGCGATGGAAAACCGGGAGGGGCCGTGAAATGAGGATTGAAGCCACCGATCGCGAGCGCGAAATTGGGCTTGTCGCCCCACGCCATCCGCATCGCCATGTCGCCGGTGAGCGCGAAGGCAGCGATCCGGCTGTCCCTGAGCGTGGCGTCGACCGCAAAGGTTGAACGGCCAAAGTCGAGAATTCCGACCACGTCGAAATTGATGGCGATGATCGCCGCATCCTCGGCAGGGATTGCGATCGAGGCCTGGCCAAGCAGCGCGAGCAGGATCGGCTGCGGCACCTCGAGCACGATCGCCAGCTTGATCTTGACCAGCGTCGGGGTTCCCCAGCCGATCAGCGCCATCGGCCCGAATACGTAGCGATTGGGAGCGATCGGGAAGATCGTCGACAGGTTGCTGACGATCACATTGGCGTTGGCAATCGGGTCCGCCGGGAACATCAGGCTGTCGAGCACGCCTTCGCGCATTTTCGAGACGATCGCGGCACTGTCCATGCGCCGGTTGATCCCGACCAGTCCGCCGACGCCGTTCAGGGTGAAGCCGAACCCCAGCTGGATGGCTGGCATCGTCATCGACAAGGCCAGGAAGAAGGAGAAACCCGGGGAAGGGAGCTCGGCGCCGCTTGCGTCCCTGGTATCGAGGATTGCAACCGCGGAAATCGAAACCTCGAACATCTTGAGTTCGATCATTCCGACGTAGCGGCCCTTGTCGGGTTCGAACTTGATGAACCCGCCGCCGGTGAGTGCGCCCGCATCGACCACGAGTTCGAGGCCGAGCGGCTTCAGGACATCGAAACCGATGTCGACGGGACCTGCGTTACCCTCCTCGAACCGAACTGGAAGGTGAAGCCCGAGCCCGTCGACGACATAGGAAATAGGGCCGATCGCTCCAGACAGCGCCGCTGCGGCGCGCAATTCCATGTAAGGCTGATCGCCAATGGCCGCGATGAAACGAAGACCGAGGTCAATTCGATCGACCCGCATGAAGCGGAGGTCGAGATGCGGATAGGCGGAAAGCTCAAAGCCGAGTCCCGCGCGAAAATTGAAGCCCGTTCGGCTCGACCAGCCGAGGGACAGTGGAAACTCGACACGGATGTCCTTGCCGCCCAGCGCGGAACCCAGAAATCCGTCGAAATCCGAAGGGCTCACCACCAGCGCCATTCGCTCGGTGACGACGTCGAACTTCAGCTCAAGATCATTGGCCTTGAAGTTCAGCTCGGACGAAAGCTTCGCTGCGCCAAGCTCGAGGCGGCTTCCGCCGGACTGGCCCAGCAGGGACGCGGGCTCGGGCCCGGCGTAACTGAGTGAAATGCCCGCTCCCGCGCTCGGCGGCGGGGTTCCGGGCGCGAACGGATAGCGGACGGAAACCTCGTCGGGGCGGAGGACGATTCCGAACTTCTGGGCAAGGTCGGTGCCCGCGCGCACTTCGAAATTCCAGTTTGGGGCGAACTCGATCTTCTGATCGATGCCGCTCGGCACTTCGGGCTGGAGCACCAGGCCTGGAAGCGCCGTCCCCTCCGAGGGCAAGGCAAGGAGCCGGAAGCCGATATCGTTCAACGTCCCGCCCACTTCGAAATCGAAGAAATAGGCGCTTAGAGCGATATCGATCGGCTGGTTGGGAGGCTGACCGGCAAGCGCCTGATAGGCGCTCGACAATTCCTTCGAGACCCGGTCGATTGAAACATGGAGTCCAAGGGCAATCAGCCAGTCCGACAATATCTCAAAGACCTTGGCCGGACTGAATTCCGCTGCTCCCCATCCGTAGACCACGCCCGCCAGCGCATCCAGATTGGTGAGGCGCTCGGGAAGAAGTTCCCAGTCGAACCGGTAGCGCGTCCAGCCGGGCTGCCCTGCCGCTGCCGGAACGTCTTTTGAGGAGACGACACCGAGTGCCTCGAGCGAGCCCAGAGCACGCGGATGTTGTGTTCGGAAATATTGGACCAGCAACAGATCGAACAGCCGCCGGGCGGCCTCGGCGAGGAATTCCGGGGCATCCAGACCCGGAGGAGCTTCCGGGAGCGATGCCAGAGCCTCATAGACCTGGCCTGCCGCCCGGATCACCTGGAGAGCGCTCTTAATATCCGGGTCGTCGGCGAGACCTTCGACGGCATCGAGCGCTGCTTGTACGCGGTCGGCCGTCGCGGCGTAGGATGGCGGGAGGGCAAGCGGGTCCCATCCTATCTGCCCCAGCAAGGCTTTGAAGGATTCCTCGTCACGGAACGCCTGCTCGAGCGGGGCGAGCGCGGCCGTCAGCGTTTCGGCGATCAGCTTGAGCGTTCCACCGCCGCTCACTTCGGATACCGCGGCGCATAATCGCGGTCGATCGCGCCGTGCATGAGCGGGTTCAGCTCATCGACCATCGCGTAGCGGCAGACGTGGCAGAATTGATAGGCCTGCTCGTCGCCGCTGGTGGCGGTGAACTGAGTCTCGCGCATCACGCAGACCCCGCTCGGATGATAGACTCCGCAATTGTAAGCCTTGCCGGATTCATAGGCGCCGATGATCCACGAGGAAAAGCTCGGCGGCTTGGGCGCCTTGCCGTTCAGGAAGTTGGTGGCTCTTGAAACTCCGCTCTTCCCGGTGCCCCCGCTGCAGGTCCGTCCCTGAGCCTCGGTGGAAAGCGCATTCAGGGGATTGCGGGTGCTGGTGATCCGCGCGGCAACGTCGGGATGGATGATGTCGCGATCTTTGTTGGCGGTCTGGGCGGTCTTGAAGATCACCCCTTCGCCCGTCCACGGCAGGAACGGGGGCGCCAGAGCGGGTGCATTCGGTGCCAGCTTCAGTTTCAGGGTGAGCGACTTGGGCGGAGCCGACACCACCGTCATGAAACTCGAAAACTTGACGTTGCTGAGGATGTCGCGAGTGCGCAGGCGGACGAGATCGCCGGTAGCAAACCGGTCGCGCTTGTCGGTCACTCGTGCATAATCCGCCGCAAGGGTGCACTCGAACTGCGACCCCTGCTTGACGAAGGCGGTGAACACCGCGGCCTTTTCGATCCGGGGCCAGTTCCACTTGATCTTCAGGCCGCTCAATTGGTTGCCGGGAAAATGCTGGATCGCCTGATTGTTGGCACTGTGGAAGATCTGGATCCGGTCGGCCTCGGGAATGGAATCCGTGCTTCCGCCATATTCATCGAGAAGGTGGAACGAATGGCCGAACTCATGGGCGATCGTGAGCCAGGTTGCGAGCAGCGCCTTGGCGGGATCGAGAAGCACCGTCCAGAGATCGAAACCGTTGTTCGAGGGGTTCGACCTCGCATACATGAGCTTGCGGTTTTCAAGCGTGATCCGGAGCGTCTTGCCCGTCGTCCCGCGCCCGGCGTTGACGCCCCCTGCATGCGCGTTGCGGCAGAGCACCGCCACCAGCGGTTCGCTCGAATGTTTGACAGGGGGAGTGCCTGCTGGCGGGTTGGGATCCTTGAGCGCCCAGTAGATTTCACCCTCGGTCTTGCGACCCTGGACACCGGGCTTTGAAGTCACTCCCTTCAGGAACGTTTCGAAGTCGTCGTCATTCATTCGCAGCGGGTGGAACGTCGGCGCGCTGGGGTCGCTTTCGCCTTCACCCATCGGGCGATCGCCCATCGAATGATGAAAGGCTGTGTCCCGCTCGTTCTCGAGCACCCGCGTTCCGGCCATGTGGCCGTCGTACATCACGACGTCGTTGAGGGTCACCGACGGCGGCGGGGGAGGTCCGCTATAGGGCTGCTGCACAAGCTCCGCCGCGACCATGATGTCGGAGTTGCGCGAGGGGACCCAGGCCATGAAGAAATTGAACTTGTCCTTGAGGAAATCGAACGGGCGAGTCATTTTCCGTGTCGTCAGCCGGCTGACCGCCTGGCGGACCAGTTCCTCGAATTGCGGGCGGCCCACGTCATCGAACCCATCAGGCAGGAAGAGCACGTTCCGCCGGTCGGCCATCGTGTCAAAACTCGAGGCACTGGTCACGAGGTCGAGTTGCGTTTGCGTTGACCATGGCTTGCCGCCGAATGCCTTGGCCGTCAGCAATTGGCTTCCTGGCACCGGCACCAGATTGACGAGGGCGGAAACGGTGACATTGGCCGCAGCCGGATCCGTGCACTTGAGGAACCCGGTCGCCGTATCTGGAATGGAGATCCCCGAACCGGTTGCGGTCCAGAAGACCAGTGGCTGCGGCGTACCGAACGGCGATGCGCTATGCCGGACGAAAGTCCTGTCCGTCGCTGCCGGCGGCGCCATTGGGCTCCAGTTCGAAAGATCGCCCATCGTGCCGTCCTTGAACCTGGCAAGGAGCGAAAATCGGACCCCGTTCTGGTTCTGACGGACGGTCAGCTTTTCCGGCGTCATCCAGACGCGGTCGAGCTCGGAATGAATCCAGAGCTTGACGCCGACCGTATCGATCTTGTTGCCTGCCTGCGTCACGTCGCAGTGGACCCAATATTGCTGCGGCCATGGTTTTCCGGGCGCAGCAGCGGGGAGCGGCGAAGCGACTTCGACCTCGCCGGTGACTGGATCGAGCGTGACCCCCGGCAGCGTATCGAGTGAAAAGAACTTGACCTTGACGTCTTGAGGCAGGTTATCCGCGCGGCCGTTTCGGGCGGTGCCATTATCATCGTAATTCACGCGCGCGATGTGATCGAACCTTGGCGACACGTAGCCGGGGAGGAGGTGATAGTCGCGGGCTTGAACTTTGGTTGGCCAAGCTAGGCCGACGACATCCATTGCGTCGCCCCTCTTAAGCGGATTTGCCGCCCCATACTGCGCGCCATCGTCAATCGGATCAAGTGGCCCTGGCGGTCACTTCAACGCGATTAACTAACGTCGGTGAAAATAACCTATGTGCTTCTCTCACCGAAACATCAATACGAAGACTTGCTTTCAGCCCACTGCATACATTGCGCTAGCCCCACCGGGTCGGCTCACGCGTCAAGGGGATGAGAGGCGTTGATCTGGCTGCCCCCTCGGTGGCTCTCTCCGAATTGGCGGTGGGAAGTCCTTACGTGGGACGTGGGAACGCGATGATGCTGCTCGTCCGCAAGAGGGCGTTGGCCCTATTCGGTCATGAAACAAAAGGATGAGACATTCGAAGAATATTCGAGACGACCGTATGAAACCTTGGCAACATCGCTGCCAGCTGACCTTCGCCTATTTCTTCTGCTCCTCTGCGCTAGTAATCGATACGAGGAGGGCATGTCCGATCGCACCGGATGTTAGCGCGGAAGTAGCGGCGGAATTTCGCGTGCGATTTCTAGTCCTACCCAGGGCCAACTTCGCCCTATTGCGGGTGGATCACTTCAAGGGGTGCAGACCACGACGGAGTCCAATTCAAACCGAGGGCGCTTCAGGGGGCAACGTCAACAGCTGTTCGACTTCCGCCACGGCTCGACCAGATATTTCGCATCTTCCGTAGGTGACCCGTATGCGTCCGGTGAGCTCCGGTGAGCACCGCCTTGCGGTAGCCCGGGCCAATATGCCGATGCTGTTGACCTTAAAGCGCATGCTTAAGGTCGGGCTTAAGGTCGATGTCGCACGGAACGATTGAGATCATCACTGGCAAGGAGCGCCGCCGCCGCTGGAGCACTGGAAGAGAAGCTGCGGATAGTTGCCGAGACCGCAGGAGCCGGGTGCCACGAGTGCGGCGGTGGCGGCTCGCCATGACGTCTATCCGAGTTTGCTGCTCAGTTGGCGGCGCCAGGTGCGCGAGGGCCGGCTTGGCAGCAGACGGACCGGCGCAGGTTTGTGCCGGTGCGACTGGTGGCGCCTTCGCAGGACGCTGCGCCATCGCCGGTGCGTCCGGCTATGTCGGACTAAAGCGGCGCAGCCGACGATTGAGATCAGTCTGCCTGACGGCACCCGCCTGCGCATCGGCAATGCACGACAGCGCAGCTGCCATTGTTGCGTCGCGTGATCGCGGCGCTGCGCGGATGATTGCACCGCCACCGAATGTGCGTGTGTGGCTGGCGTGCGGACACTCCGACATGCGCCGAGGCTTCGACGGCTTGTCATCGCAGGTGCAGCAGCAACTTGGGCAAGATCCATTCAATGGACAGTTGTTTGTGTTCCGCGGTCGCCGCGGCGACCTGATCAAGGTCCTGTGCTGGGATGGGCAAGGTCTATGTCTATTCAGCCAAGCGCCTAGAGAAGGGTCGCTTCGTCTGGCCGCAGGCGAAAGACGGCGCGGTGTCGCTGACCGCCGGCGCAACTGTCGATGCTGCTGGAAGGCATTGACTGGCGCATGCCGGCGCGCACCTGGCGCCCGGAGATGGCGGGCTGAAAAAAATGCGATGGCGGCACGAAAGTACTTGACGCGACGCGAATCGATATTGGACGATTCGCATCATGCCAACGCCGCTCGATCCCGCAACACTGCCGCGCAACGTGACCGCGTTGCGCAGCCTGTTGCTGCGACGCGAGGCGGAGCATGCGGCGACACTGGAACAGCGGACCGCGGAACAGGAACGACAGGCCGCCGAATTGCAAGCGGCACGCAATGGACTGCAAGAGCTGACAGTGCTGCGCAACGAGCAGCTGAAGCTGCGTCTGGCGCAGCTGTTGCGCGAGCGGTTCGGCGCCTCATCGGAGAAGCTGCGCGCCGCGATCGATCAGCTTGAGCTGCTGCTCGACGACCTTGAAGAGCAGATCGCGGAGACGACGCCGCCGGAGCCGAAACAATCGCCAGCGTCAGCACCGGGCGAGACAACACGGCGCAAGCCGGTCCGCCGGCCGCTTGCCGGAGAGCTTGCCGCGCGATGTGGTGGAGCATGCCGCCGCCCTGCGCCTGCCCGGAAGTGCGGAGGAGCGTTGCGTCCGCTCGGCGAGGATGTGACCGAAGTGCTGGATTACGTGCCGGCCACGTTCCGCGTCATCCGCCACGTGCGGCCGAAGCTGTCGTGCCGCGACTGCGAGAGCATTGCACAGGCGCCGGTTCCCGAGCCTGCCCATCCAGCGTGGCCTGGCCACGCCTGGGCTGCTGTCGCATGTGCTGGTGGCGAAATACTGCTGACCACCTGCCGCTGTATCGCCAGGCCGAGATCTACGCTCGCGCCGGCGTCGAGCTGGATCGTTCCACGTTGGCCGACTGGGTTGGTCAGACGCGCGCGACTGCTGCGCCCGCTGGTCGACGCGGTCGGAGCGCATGTGATGGCGGCGGAACGGGTGCATGCCGACGACACAACGGTGCCGGTGCTGGATCCCGGCCGCGGCACCACCAAGACTGGGCGGCTCTGGTGCTACGTGCGCGATGACCGGCCATTTGCCGGCGCGGCCGCACCGGCGGTGATGTATCACTACAGCCCGGACCGTAAGGGCGAACACCCGCGGTCGCACCTCGCCTCGTTCCACGGCATCCTGCAGGCGGACGGGTATGCGGGATATGCCGGGCTGTACGAGCGCGACGTGACCGAAGCAGCATGTCTGGGCGCATGCGCGGCGGAAATTCTTCGACGTGCACGCCGCCACCCAGTCGCCGCTGGCGTTGGAGGCTTTGCAACGCATCGCCGCACTGTATGCGATCGAGGCCGTCGATCCGCGGCCAGCCACCCGATGCCCGCCTGGCTGCCGCGACAGGCGAAAAGCGCGCCGTTGTTCACCGATCTGCAGGTGCTGGCTGGAGGACACCCAGACGCGAATATCGGGCAAGAGCGATCTGGCCGGGGCGATCCGCTACACGCTGTCGCGCTGGGATGCATTGACACTGGTGCTGCGCGACGGTCGAGCCTGCATCGACAACAACGCCGCCGAACGCGCGATGCGGCCGATGACACTGGGGCGGAAAAACTGGCTGTTCGCCGGTGCCGACGTTGGCGCGTCATACTGCCCATCTGGCGATGTCCTTATAAAGTCAGCAGATTTTGCAGAGGATCGTGAGATATCGGGCGTCTTGCCCGCCGCGCCTCGGCGTCACGGCGCACGTCGTCCATCTGCAGGTCAACAAGCCGAATCATCCAGGGCGCGCCGGCGCACAGTTGCCGCCCGGGAAGCACGCCGTTGGTCACCATTCGGTAGGCTGTCGCTCGGCTCACCTTCAGGGTTTCGGCCGCCTCGTCGAGGGTGACCTCGCCGCGCTCCGCGCGTTCGCCTTCGCGATAGACAAGAATATCATACGTGTTTCGCAGACCGCGAACATGAGTGCGCGTCCAGCTGGCACCATGTGCCGTCGTCTTTCCAGAGCGGTTCAGGATCGCGGCGATTGCGTTGTCCGGCAATTGCCGCGCGAGTACGCGAACCAGATCGACGACACCCGCGGCGGTCGTCCATCGAGTTTGGCCGACTTTGTTCTTCTTGACCGTCATCTCTGTGTGATCACCGCCATGCCAATGAATGACAAGCGCTAAGGCATCACCGACGACATCGACGACAATTTCTTTGATCAGCAGCCTTATGATCTTCTTGCGCGTTTCGACTGATACACCCGGGCTGTTCCAAGCCTTAGCCAAGTCCTTGCCCAAGGTCATGAGTTTGGCACGTTCTTCGCCAGAAAGAGCCATGTAAGCGCCGGAGACAAAATCCCTCACTGATGAAGCGGCCAGAAAGTCTGGTTGCGCCGGAGCAAAAATGCATCGGCAGGTAGCCTTTTGCGCAGAGTGCAGAGGGCGAGGGGATGAAGGGCGTGGAACTTTATGGCGTGGTTCGGTACGCGGTCCAGCGAGAGGGCTTGAGCCGTCGCGAGGCGGCTCGACGGTTCGGTCTGGATCCGCGGACAGTGGCGAAGATGCTGGCCTTTTCTGTGCCACCGGGATACCGGCGTAGCCGTCCACCGGCCCGTCCGAAGCTGGACCGGTTCGTCGGGATCATCGATCAGATGATGGAGGATGATAAGAGGCGGCCAGCGAAGCAGCGTCACACGTCGAAGCGGATCTTCGAGCGCCTGCGCGACGAACACGGTTACGCTGGCGGCCTGACCATCGTGAAGGATTACGTGTTGGGGCGGCGTCAGCGGCAGCGCGAGATGTTCGTGCCGCTGCGTCACGACCCCGGGCATGCGCAGGCCGACTTCGGCGAAGCTCTGGCGGTGATCGGCGGGGTGGAAAGGAAGATCCACTTCTTCGCGATGGACTTGGCACACTCGGACGCCGGTTTCGTGCAGGCCTATCCGGCGGAGACGACAGAGGCGTTCTGCGCCGGTCACGTGGCGGCTTTCGACTTCTTCGGCAAGGTGCCGCAGTCGATCCTGTACGACAACACCAGGATTGCGGTGGCGCGGATCCTGGGGGATGGCAGACGCCAGAGGACGCGGGTGTTCGGCGAGCTGCAGTCGCACTACCTGTTCGCCGACCGGTTCGGTCGGCCGGGCAAGGGCAACGACAAAGGCAAGGTCGAGGGTCTGGTCGGGTTGATCCGGCGGAACTTCCTGGTGCCCCTGCCGCATGCCGCCAGCTTTGACGCACTCAACGAGGCTCTGCTGACAGCGTGCCGCCGCCGTCTCGACGATCGGCTGCGCGGTCACGACGAGACAATCGGAGAGCGGATGGCGCGCGACCTGGCGGCGTTCCACGATCTGCCCCCGACGCCCTATGATGCCTGCGAGAAGCAGGCTGGCCGGGTCAGCTCGCTGTCGCTGGTGCGCTATCGCGGCACCGACTACTCGGTGCCGACCGCTTGGGGCCATCGCGAAGTCGTGATCCGTGGCTACGTCGATACGGTCGTGATCTCGTGCGGTGCCGAGGTCATCGCCCGGCACGTCCGATCCTACGAGCGGGAAGACTTCGTGTTCGACCCGCTGCATTACCTGGCGCTACTCGAGCGCAAGATCGGGGCACTCGACCAGGCGGCACCGTTGGCCGGTTGGGAACTGCCCGAAGCGTTCGCCACGCTGCGCCGCCTGCTCGAGGCACGCATGGGCAAGCACGGCAAGCGCGAGTTCGTGCAGGTGCTGCGTCTGATGGAAGTGTTCAGGATCGATGACGTCACCGCGGGCGTGCGCGATGCCATCGATCGCGGGGTGATCGGCTTCGACGCGGTCAAGCACCTGGTGCTGTGCCGCATCGAGCGGCGGCCGCCGCGCCTCGATCTGACAGTGTATCCCTACCTGCCGCGCGCCAACGTGGCGACCACCTCGGCCAGGACGTACATGGATCTGCTCACCAGGGTGGCGTCATGACCGATACGCCCCAGGTTCTGCTCGGCCATCACCTGAAGGTGCTCAAACTGCCGACCTTCCTGCGCGAGCATGACAAGCTCGCCCGGCAGTGCGCCGCCGAGGGTGTTGAGCATACCGGCTACCTGCTGCGCCTGGCCGAACTCGAGCTGATCGAGCGCGAACGGCGGATGGTTGAGCGGCGGATCAAGGAAGCGAAGTTCCCGGCGGTCAAAAGCCTCGACAGCTTCGACTTCCTGGCGCTGCCGTCGCTCAACAAAACATTGGTGCTCGAACTGGCGCGCTCGGAGTACGTGCTCCGTCGGGAGAACGTGATCGCGGTTGGCAACAGCGGCACCGGCAAGAGCCACGTAGCTCTAGGCCTCGGGCTGGCGGCTTGCCAGAAAGGCCTGTCAGTCGGCTTCATCACGGCGGCCGCCCTGGTGAACGAGCTGCTCGAGGCACGCGACGAGAAGCGGCTGCTGAGGCTGCAGCGCCAGCTTGCCGCCTACAAGCTCCTGGTGATCGACGAGCTCGGTTACGTGCCGCTGTCGCAGACCGGGGCCGAGCTGCTGTTCGAGGTGTTCAGCCAGCGCTACGAGCGCGGCTCGACCATCGTCACCTCCAACCTGCCGTTCGACGAGTGGACCGGCGTGTTCGCCTCCGAGCGGCTGACCGGCGCGCTGCTCGACCGGCTGACCCACCACGTTCATATCCTGGAGATGAATGGCGACAGCTACCGGCTCAAGCAGAGCAAGCGCCGCCAGCGTGGCGCCCGCGCCACAACCATCCCCGACAGCCCACCCGAGGAATAAACGAGGACGTAGGAAGACCCCCCGCCGGGGACCTTCCTGCCGTCAGCCGTGACGCATTTTTACTCCGGTCAGCCGATGCATTTTTACTCCGGCGTTGACAGATCACGTCGGATCGGCTTCCTGCACCGGCACTTTTGCCACGACACTTGTGCCAGTCATCAAAACGCGACGTCTGAACATTTGGCTTCTATAGTCTGAATAGTGTTACCGTCGGCGTCTGCGACAATAATCCGGGTACCGTCTCTATCACCTTTCACGACGGATATTGCTAATCTATCGAATGGCTCAAACTTTGACAGCAGCACGATGGTTGGGCCTTTCGCATCTGCGCGGGCGCGCTTCGGCGTGGCTCCATTGAAGGCGACCGTGATAACGCTACCGCGGTTAGCGATTGCAAACTTAGTTCCGTCCGCCGCAACACAATCCGCATTGCGGCCAGCCACTTCGGGGGCATTGGATGCACTGCTACGATCGACCGGCGCGGTGGTTGTGGAATCCCGTTCTCTGGCAGCATCGGTCTGTAGTGCGACGCTGACGGGGTTCTTGGAGGCTAGAGCGATCAGGCCCAAAACAAGAGCAGCCACCGCAAATGCTCCACCTGAAAAGACTAGAGAGTTACGTACCGGATTTGGTGACCTGGCCTGCGGGTGCACCGCATTTCCTTCGGCCACGCTGGTTGCTTCACTTTGACTTTTCGTGCGCGAACTACGACCTGCTGACGCACTCGGTTTGTAGAGCCGTGAGTAGCGGGCGCGTGCGCGCGCTTCTTTACGCTCTTGCTCCTCACGAACCTGCCGCATATCGTATTGTAGGCGACGATTTGGGTCGCGCAGGTTTTCGTATGCCTCTGTGACCGAGCGGAACTTCTCGTCATTTTTGGGAGAAGCGCCGGTCGCAGAATCCGGGTGGTATCGCTTCGCGAGCGCTAGATATGCCGATCGGATTAATTCCTGATCGGCGTCAGAGTCGACACCAAGCACCGTGTAATAATCAGGTGTCACCGAGAATCCCAGCGTGCGCCAATTGGACCATCGCCTCCATTCCCCTCCAATATCCTTATCAACTACTCTCGCATATAAAGCGAGAGAAGAGCCGGGTCATTTGCCCAGGGAAAGCACGCGACTGGCTGTTCATTTGCAACCTGGCGGGCACGGAACGGGTTTGCCGTCTTTTCCACCCATTCCCCCATCGATCCTCGCCAGCTATCAACGCCGGAGTAAAAATGCATCGGCTGGCCGGAGTAAAAGTGCCTCACGGCTGATGGCAGGAAGGCCCCCCGCGGGGGGCCTTCCTGCGTTCTGGTTTATTGCTCGGGTGGACTGTCGGGCAGGTTGGTGGCGCGGGCACCGCGCTGGCGGCGCTTGCTCTGCTTGAGCCGATAGCTGTCGCCGTTCATCTCCAGGATGTGGACGTGATGGGTCAGCCGGTCGAGCAGCGCGCCGGTCAACCGCTCGGAGGCGAACACGCCGGTCCACTCGTCGAACGGCAGGTTGGAGGTGACGATGGTCGAGCCGCGCTCGTAGCGCTGGCTGAAGACCTCGAACAGCAGCTCGGCGCCGGTCTGCGAGAGCGGCACGTAGCCGAGTTCGTCGATCACCAGGAGCTTGTAGGCGGCAAGCTGGCGCTGCAACCTCAGCAGCCGCTTCTCATCGCGGGCCTCGAGCAGCTCGTTCACCAGGGCGGCCGCCGTGGTGAAGCCGACCGACAGGCCTTTCTGGCAGGCCGCCAGCCCGAGGCCGAGCGCCACGTGGCTCTTGCCGGTCCCGCTGTTACCAACCGCGATGACGTTCTCGCGACGGAGCACGTACTCCGAGCGGGCCAGCTCCAGCACCAATGTCTTGTTGAGCGACGGCAGTGCCAGGAAGTCGAAGCTGTCGAGGCTTTTGACCGCCGGGAACCTCGCTTCCTTGATCCGCCGCTCGACCATCCGCCGTTCGCGCTCGATCAGCTCGAGTTCGGCCAGGCGCAGCAGGTAGCCGGTATGCTCGACGCCCTCGGTGGCGCACTGCCGGGCGACCTTGTCATGCTCGCGCAGGAACGTCGGCAGCTTGAGCACCTTCAGGTGATGGCCGAGCAGAACCTGGGGCGTATCGGTCATGACGCCACCCCGGTGAGCAGATCCAGGTACGTCCTGGCCGAGGTCGTCGCCACGGTAGCGTTCGGCAGGTAGGGATACACCGTCAGGTCGAGGCGTGGCGGTCGCCGTTCGATGCGGCACAGCACCAGGTGCTTGACCGCGTCGAAGCCGATCACGCCGCGATCGATGGCATCGCGCACGCCGGCGACGACGTCATCGATCCTGAACACTTCCATCAGGCGCAGAACCTGCACGAACTCGCGCTTGCCCTGCTTGCCCATGCGCGCCTCGAGCAGGCGACGCAGCGTGGCGAACGCTTCGGGCAGTTCCCAACCGGCCAACGGTGCCGCCTGCTCGAGCGCCCCGATCTTGCGCTCGAGCAGCGCCAGGTAATGCAGCGGGTTGAACACGAAGTCTTCCCGCTCGTAGGATCGGACGTGCCGGGCGATGATCTCGGCACCGCACGAGATCACCACCTCGTGGACGTAGCCGCGGATCACGACCTCGCGATAGCCCCAGGCAGTCGGCACCGAGTAGTCGGTGCCGCGATAGCGCACCAGCGACAGCGAGCTGACCCGCCCAGCCTGCTTCTCGCAGGCGTCGTAGGGCGTCGCAGGCAGCTCGTGGAACGCTGCCAGGTCGCGCGCCAGTCGTTCGCCAATCGTCTCGTCGTGGCCGCGCAGCCTATCGCCAAGACGGCGCCGGCAATCCACCAGCAGCTGTTCGTTCAGCGCCGCGAAGCTGACGGCATGCGGCAGCGGCACCAGGAAGTTCCGCCGGATCAACCCGACCAGTCCCTCGACCTTGCCCTTGTCGTTGCCCTTGCCCGGCCGACCGAACCGGTCGGCGAACAGGTAGTGCGACTGCAGCTCGTTGAACACCCGCGTCCGCTGGCGGCGGCCATCCCCCAGGATCCGCGCCACCGCGATCCGCGTGTTATCGTACAGGATCGACTGCGGCACCTTGCCGAAGAAGTCGAACGCCGCCACGTGACCGGCGCAGAATGCCTCCGTCGTCTCCGCCGGATAGGCCTGCACGAAGCCGGCGTCCGAGTGCGGCAGGTCCATCGCAAAGAAGTGGATCTTCCGTTCCACCCCGCCGATCACCGCCAGAGCCTCGCCGAAGTCAGCCTGCGCATGCCCGGGGTCGTGCCGCAGCGGCACGAACATCTCACGCTGCCGCTGACGCTGCCCCAACACATAATCCTTCACGATGGTCAGGCCACCGGCGTAATCGTGTTCGTCGCGCAGGCGCTCGAAGATCCGCTTTGATGTGTGCCGCTGCTTCGCTGGACGGCCCTTATCATCCTCCAGGATCTGATCGATGATACCGACGAACGGGTCCAGCTTCGGACGGGCCGGCGATCGGCTCCGCCGGTACCCCGGCGGCACCGAGAACACCAGCATCTTGGCCCCAGAGGTGGCTCGGTTTGTTTGAACAGTTTCGCGGGCTTTCTAAGTGGAGCCTCTGCCGGGGTTAGGCCGCCGCGAGTAGCGGCGGCCGGTTGAAGTACGCCCGATCCGGCGGTTGCCGGTCAAGACTTCGAATGCGGTCGACGCGAGTTGTAGAAGGCGATGTATCTGCCGAGTGAGCCGCGTGCGTCGCTCACCGTGTCGTAGGCGCGCAGGTAGACCTCCTCGTATTTGATCGTTCGCCACAGCCGCTCGACGAACACGTTGTCACGCCACGCCCCTTTGCCGTCCATGCTAATCGCGATCCCCTTGGCGAGCAGCGCGCCGGTGAACTCGGCACTGGTGAACTGACTGCCCTGATCAATCCGCCGCACCGGCGTTTGCGAAGCAAAGCGCCTTATCAGCCTGCTATCTCCGGCCGCCACGTGTGCTGGGGATGGCGCCAGTCGATCCCTTCAAGCAAATAGCCAAGTTGGCCGAGCGTTATCACCACCACGCCATCGTGCGTCGCCGGCCAGATGAAGCGTCCCTTCTCCAGCCGCTTGGCGTAGAGCGAAGCGCCCAGCCCGTCGTACCAGAAGATCTTGATCAGCTTGCCGCTCTTGCCTCGGAAGACGTAAAGATCGCCGGCGTGGGGATCGTGCTGCAGCGCTTGCTGGATGCGCAACGCCAACGAGTTCATGCCGCAGCGCATATCCGTGTGACCGGCCGCAATCCAAACCCGAACGCCTGATGGAACCGGGATCATCGCCGAGACAGGACCTTGATCACACGAGCCAATGCCACTCCGTCAACCGTCCGATCGACGATCACTCGCTCCCCGCCGGCGAGCACGATCTCCATCTGACCGGCTGCCGATGGCGACGACGGCGCTGAAGCCGTCACCGGCGCCGTGCCGATTACGGCCGGCACGAAAGCCATCGGATCGTCAGCCAACGCTGACACGCCGCGGCCCATCTCGCGCCGCCAGGTGAACAGCAGGTTGGTGTTCAGCCCATGGCGCTGCGCCACTGCCGAAACCGATGCGCCGGGCTCGAACGTTTCGCCAACGATCCGCCGCTTCTCGTCTTCAGACCGCACACGCCGGCGGCGCTTACTCTCGCCGTTCGAACTCGAAACTGACATTTACGATCATGTCCATTTACGCTCCGTGGACACGATCATCGTGTCCACCGGAGACCCCAATCTCGCGCTTCACACATCAAGCGTACAGGCGGCCTTCCACGGAGGGGTACGACCAAGGTCGCGATGTAGCTGTTGTTCGGCCCGGACAACAGATCGCCCTCCCAGTGGCCAGGCACCGCCCGATCTTCAACCGCCGCCGGGCGCTGGCGGATTGAGACGATATCCTTGATATGCCCCCGTCGATCGCCATTCGGGTCAACCGGCTTGGAGCGACGCATCGAGCGCTTCGATCGGAGATGACTAAGCAGCTCTTTCTTGAGCACGCCACGTGTTTGTACAAACAAGCTTCGGTAGATCGTCTCGTGTGACACCTGATTATACTCGTCTTCAGGATACGTTCTCTTCAGCCAACCGGCTATTTGCTCGGGCGACCAATCCAATCTGAGCTTCCCCGCCACCGCCTGTCGTAACCGCGGACTGTTAGCCAATTTACAGCATTTTGGACGACGAGCTCGCGCCCAGGCACTCTCATCCGCAAGCATCGCTCGGTAGCGATCATGGCCGCCATTGCGGCTCACTTCCCGGCTCACCGTTGAGGGTGAGCGACCAAGCAGCTTAGCCAGCGAGCGCGCCGATTGACGTGCCGTTATGCCTCTGGAAATCACCTCGCGCTCCGCCAGCGTCAAGGCTAGCCTGGAGCGACGCCGTTCGGCAGGACAAATCCCGCCATGCGGCGCCACCAGAAAATAGATCGACGATGACGGCTTGCCAAAAGCCCGCCCGATCGCCTTCAGCGACTCTCCTCGCTTCCAGCGATCCCATAATTCCGTCTTCTCTGCCGCAGTAAACCCTCTATGAAATCTGTGACCCATCAAAGCACACTCCATCTCTCCTTTAAGATAAAGTGTTGCGTCGACCGGTTGAGACCGCC
The DNA here is from genome assembly GCA_963843185.1 of uncultured Alphaproteobacteria bacterium. Taxonomy (GTDB): domain Bacteria; phylum Pseudomonadota; class Alphaproteobacteria; order Reyranellales; family Reyranellaceae; genus Reyranella. Next base: position 161,142 of record CAWJJJ010000015.1, on the reverse strand, counting down.
GAGACAAAGCGGACACGATGCGCCACTTCTGCTTACCCGGAGGCGAACCTTGGGTGTAGGCCGGCTTGTCACTGCCCTCTGCGCAGCGGACTTTGCCTCAACCAAAAGTCGGTGGGGTTTGCGGCCGTCTCACCAGGTGAAGCGCAGGCCGACGTTGAGGGTATGGTTGTCGTTGGCTTTGCCAATCTCGCCGTCGTAGCGCAGATAAAGCTGGGCCACCTCGGCAATGGCTGCCATGACCGAGAAGCCAATTACCGCCGAATCGCGCCGCGGTGTGGCGCTGTAGACAGTGAAGGCGGTGGACGGCGCTCCGGCGAAAGCGGCGGTGATCGGCCGGCCGATGTCGGCGGCCAGAGTTGGCGCGTAGGCGGCCGGCTCTGCCCTTTGGGCGGACCGCCCAAAAGCCTCAGCACGACGCGATCGACCCAAACCGACGTTCTCTTAGCTACGACAAGATGGATCCCTTCGTCGCCCGATAGACCTGCTCCAGCTCGCGGCACAGCCCCTCAGTATCGCAGGCCGCAGAGGCCGCAAGGCGGGCGCGCATGCCGGCGCGCAAGGCGGCAAGGCGAGCCGGCGTGGCGAGGTCGCGAACCAGCGCGCGCGCGTTGGCTACCAGGTCTTCTTCATCTCTCGCGACCCATTCATCGAGGCCCGCCGCGCGCAGAAGCGAAGCGCTTGTGCGAGCAACCCACCGGTCGCCAGCGTAGGTCAGGACGGGAACGCCCTGCCATAGCGCCTCGGTTGTGGTGGTGCCGCCGTTATATGGGAAGGTGTCCAGTACAACATCAATGCGATCGTAGCTGCGCAGAAAGTTGAAGTGCACGGCGCCACCCTCGAGGTCGACGCGCTCACTGGCGAGACCGAGGGTAGCTAGGCGGGCGTGCAGATGATCGCGGCAAGAGGGCTCTTCGAGGGTAGCCGCACGGATAAACAGTCGCGATGTCGGCGCCGAGAGCAGTATTCGCGCCCAGAGGCCGAGCGTAAGGTCGTTCAGCTTGTACGCCGAAACGAGCGCACCGAAGGTCAGTCGGCCGCTGTTGCTGCTGCAAGGCGGCGGCGCGACAGCCGGCACGGAATGTCGAACCTCGAACGCGAGGTATGTCCCGCGCACACGCAGAACACGCTCAGTGTAGAAGTCCTCCTCTGCCCTTCGAAAGACCACGTCGTCGCCAACGATGCCATCGAAGCAATCGAGACCTGATGTCGCAAAGCTGTTGAACCAACCCAATTGAACCGGCGCCGGGCGGCGCAGAAACAGTCGCAGCCATTTCGGGGCACTATAGGCGTTGAGATCAACCAGCACGTCGATGCCGGCCGCGGCGAGAGCGCGTGCGAGTGTTTCGTCGTCGATCGATCCCGCGCGCCAGATCACATCGTGAGCGTGGTCGATGTAGCCGGCAGAAGCAGCAGGCTCGCCGCCGAGCGAAACCAGGTGCACTTCGAAGAGGTCGCGGTCATGGCGATTGATCACGCCATAGACCGGTTTCATCCAGTTTGCCTTGTCGAAAAAGGCCGATACGTAGCCGATCCGCAGTTTCCCCTTCGAAGGCGGACGCGCCGGCCGTTCCACAGGGCTGACGCCGGCCGCGAGGTGGCGTCCGTAGTTGCGCCGCACGGCAAACACATCAGCGTTTCCCGCTAAAGCACTGCCAGGAATCATGATGGCGACGTTCTCTTCCGCGATCGCCCGCATCGACGCATCTGCTGCCGCATGGTGACAGGCATCGATCGCTGGCTCGACTTCCCCAAGCTTGAAGAGGCCCTCGGACAGCAGGCCCCAGGCACGCAGATGGTCTGGCCGTAGGTGCACGGCATGTCGCAGGGCGTCGCTGGCGTCGCCATATGCGCCGGCACGCAACCGCATTCTGCCGAGACCATACCAAGCCGCAAAGTTGCGTTGGTCTGCGTCGACCAGACAGCGATAGGCATCGGCTGCCCCGTCGATGTCACCGGCTAGGCGCAGCGCATCTGCCGCTTCAATGCTCGTCATGCAGTCAGTGTGACTCAACTCACGCAGCGCGTCGACCGTGGCACGGTACCGATGGGACCTCTCAAGGCCGGTTCGCGTGAGGAGCTTGGTGTCCTTGCCGTCGACTCGCGCATTCGACCAGTACAGCGAGCGATATGCGTCTGAGGAGAAAGAGGCCGTCGCCGAGAAACTAAGGGTGCATGGCCATCGTTGCGTGCCGGCGTAGGAGTGTCGGGCGCAACAGCGCACGAGAAGCAGCCAATAGCGCGGCGCATCGATGCCTCCATACAACGATGGCAGGCCGTTTGGACCGGGTCGCCCCTAACACAGAGGTGATGCCTTGGACTCGGGCGCGCACGACAAGGCCGATGCCCAGCGCAACCTCGGCGTCATGTATGGCAACGGCCAGGCTGAACAGCAGGGACTAGGTGCCGCCAGTCCCCGTGGATCGGATGAGAGTTCAATCCGCTGGGCACGCGGCCCGCTGCCAAACCGTTGCAATTCTGCCCCTTTGAGCACTGTCATCCGCGTCCCGGCAGGCCATGGCCGAGGCGAGATCCCGTCGGCATTTGGCGCCGCCGGTCGTAGAACGTAAAATGGCCGCATCAGGGGGAGGAGCAGATGTCTCGTCCAATCCTCGTGAGTGTCATGGCCGCCGTGGTCGCGGCGCTCTTCGCGGGTGCGGCGCAGGCTCAACCGACGGCGCCTGACACCGGCGCCATCAAGGCCTGTCTCAAGCGGCAGGAGGCAGCGCTCGGCCACGCCTGCATCGGTATCGTCGCCGATCCCTGCACGGACGCAGCCGGGGGCGATACGGCAAAGAGGAAGGCGTGCGCCGACCGCGAGCGCGCCGTCTGGCAGGCTGAACTGGAGGCCGCGCTGCGCGGCGTCCGCAAGGGCGGCTTCAAGGATATCACCGAGTCGGTGACCCAGGCCCAGAAGAGCTGGGAGAGCTCGCTGCGTACACTATGCCCGATCTTCGGCAAGATCGAACCTGGTACGCTGCCGGGTGACGCCGCTACCTGCACCATGGTCGAGACGGCGAACCGAGCGCTGCTGCTACGCCGCCTCGCCTGGGCGGTGAACGAGCATTGAGCCGGCGGGGAGACACGAGCAGCGAGGCCGATATCGGGATCCGCGACCCCGCCACTTCCAGCTGAAACTCGAGGGGGAGCAGGGGACTGGTTGCTGTAGCTGCTCCACCAACTAGGTGCGGTAAGCATAACCAATTGACTTCCAACGTCTATTTCGAGCATCTCATTTGAGAGAAAGCGCGACGTGCCAGTTCTCTCTTTTAACCACTCCGGCACGCCATTTACACCGGCCAGCGCTAGGCCTTGTCGAGGTCCCACTCCTCGGCCGAGGCTCCCGCCAGCGACTGAACCAGCGCATCGTCGGCCGCCAGCGCCGCGGCCGGGCCGTGGTGCACCACCACGCCATGATCCAGCACGTAGGCGGTATCGGCGATGTCGAGCGCCATGCGCACGTTCTGTTCCACGATCAGGACGGTCATGCCTTCGCGCTTCATGTCGGTGACGATGCGGAAGACGTCCTTGACGATCAGCGGGGCGAGCCCCTGCGAGGGTTCGTCGAGGATCAGTACCTTGGGATTCAGCAACAGGGCGCGGGCGATCGACAGCATTTCCTGCTCGCCGCCCGACAGTTGCCGGCCGCGGTTCATCTTGCGCTCCTCCAGCCGGGGGAACAGCCCGTAGATGCGGGGGATGTCGAAAGGTCCCGCGACGCCCTGCGGTACTTTCAGGTTGTCCTCGACGGTGAGGTTGGCGAAGACGCGCCGTCCTTCCGGCACGTAGCCGACGCGCCTCCGCGCCACCTGGTAGGGCGAGAGTTTCGTCGTTTCGGCGTCGAACACCTTGATGGAGCCCGAGCGGGCCGGCGTCAGCCCCATGATGCTGCGCATCATCGTGGTCTTGCCCGCGCCGTTGCGGCCCAGCAGCGTCGTGATGCTGCCCTCCGCGGCGACCATGGAAACGTCGTGCAGGATATGGCTCTTGCCGTAGAACGTGTTGACCCCGCTGACCTCGATCGCGTTCATTCGGCTTTTCCCAAATAGGCGTTCTGGACGTGCTCGTTCGCGCCGATTTCCTCCGGCGTGCCTTCGGCCAGGAGCTGGCCCTCGGCCAGCACCGAGATGCGGTCGGCGAGATGGAACACCACGCGCATGTCGTGCTCGATCAGGACGATGGTATATTTCGAATCGCGATGGAGGCGGCGGATCAGGCCGGTGATCTGGTAGGTTTCCTCGTCGCCCATGCCGGCCGTCGGTTCATCCAGCAGCAGCAGGCTGGGCTTGAGCGCCAGCGCCATGGCGATCTCCGTCGAACGCTGATCGCCGTGCGACAGCTCGCCGACCAGGCGATCGGCCTTGGACGTCAGGTTGGCCAGGCCCATCACTTCTTCCGACGCATCGTGGACGTGTTGTTTGTCGGCGGCGGTCAGCCAGGCGCGCAGGCTGTAGCCCAGGCCGGTTTCGACCGCGATCCGGGTGTTTTCCCGCACCGTCAGCTCCGGGAAGATCTCGGTGATCTGGAAGGTGCGGCCCATGCCCATCTTGACGCGGCCGGCGGCCGGGACGCCGTTGATGTTCTTTCCATCCAGCAGGATGTCGCCCGACGAGGGCGGGAAAAATCCCGTGATCAGGTTGAAGAACGTGGTCTTGCCGGCGCCGTTTGGCCCGATGATCGCCCGCAACTCGCCGCTCTCGACGCGCATCGACACGCCGGATACGGCCCTGAGGCTGCCGAAGTTCTTGCTGGCGTCGCGAACCTCGAGTTTTGCCGCCGGAACGCTCACGTTGCGGACTTCTTCTGCAGCACGCCCATGAGGCCACGGGGAAAGAACAGCACGACCATCACGAACGTCGTGCCGACGAAGAACATCCAGTTGGTGGTCATCGACGAGACGTAGTCCTGCAACATCACGAACAGCACGGCGCCGACCAGCGGCCCCCAGAAGAAGCGCATGCCGCCCATCACCGTGATCATCACGATATTGCCGGACATGATGTAATTCAGGCCCAGCGGATCGGCGAAGTTGTTCAGCAGGGCGTAAAGGCTGCCGGCCAGGGCGGTGAAGAAGCACGAGATGGAGAAAGACAGCCAGATATGACGTTCCACCGGCAGGCCGAGAAAGCGGGCCCGGCGCTCGTTCTCGCGGATCGCCAGCAGGGTTCGTCCGAAGGGCGACGCCAGGATCAGCGCCTGCAGGCCGACGGCCAGGCCGAAGACCAGCAGGACGAAGAAGTAGAACAGGGTTCCGTTGTTGGCGATGTCGATCTGGACGAAGCCGAGATCGATCGGCGCCCGCGTGAAACCACGCAATCCGTCATAGCCGCCGGTGAGGTCGTCCCATTTGTAGGCGATATAGAAACAGACCTGGCCGAAGGCGATGGTCACCATCGCGAAATAGACACCACGCCGGCGGACCAGCAGCAACCCGAACAAGGTGCCGGCGACGCCCCCCAGCAGCGTGCCCGCCAGCATGGCCAGGGGGGTGGAGGCGGCCACGAATTTCAGGCACAGGCCCGCGCCGTAGGCGCCCAGTCCGAAGTACGCGGCATGGCCGAAGCTCATGACGCCGGTGAAACCCAGCAGAATGTTGAAGCTCATCGCCGCCAGGGCGAAGACCAGCACCCGGCCCGCCATCGCGGTATAGCCGCCCAGCAGGGGCAGCCACAACGGTACTGTCAGCAGCAGGGCCCAGATGACGGCAAGCTGCATCCAGGGCCGCGCGGCCGGTGTTTGCGCGGTCGCGGTGGTGCTCATGTCAGCATTCCTTCCTCGCCGAGGAGGCCGCGGGGACGGATCAGCAGAACGACCGCCATGATGATGTAGATCACCGCTTCGGCCCCGGCCGGGTAGACGACCGTGGTCAGCGCCGAGGCGACGCCGATCAGCAGGCCGCCCAGCAGCGTGCCCGTCAGGCTGCCGACGCCGCCGACGATGATGGCGATGAAGCTCGGCATGATCAGGTCGTCGCCCATGTTGGGATTGAGCCCGATCTGGCCGGCGGCGAGCACGCCCGCGAGTCCCGCGAGGAAGCTGCCGACGGCGAAGTTGTAGGACCGCAAGGCCGCGACGTTGACGCCCAAAGCCGACACCGTGTCGAGGTCGAGCGTTCCCGCCCGGATCCGCATGCCGATCCGCGTGTAGCGGAGCAGGGCGAACAGGCCGGCGACCGCAACGATCACGACGACGACCATGAACACCCGGTACCAGGTGACGAAGAACAGTTCGGGCGTGATCGGCAGCGACAGAATGTCGGGAATGCCCAGAGGCAACGGGCTCGGGCCCCAGATGAAGCGACAAGTGTCCTGCAGGATGAAGGCCAATCCGAATGTCAGCAGCAGGCTGTAGATATGATTGCGGGCATAGACATGCCGGATCAGCAGCTTCTCGATGATGTAGCCGAATATCGCGGTCAGGAAGGGCGAGACCAGCAGCGCGCCCCAGAAGCCGATATACGGCGTCAGCGTGTAGGCGAGATAGCCGCCGATGGCGAGGAAGTTGCCGTGCGCGAAATTCACCACGTTGCTGAGATTGATGATCAGCGACAGGCCAAGCGCCATCAGCACGTAGAACGCACCAACGATCAACCCGTTGGTGAGATTGAACAGGACGAGTTGCAGCATTTTCCCGATCCGGAAGCGGAGTATGAAGAAGAACGCCGCGCGGTTGGTGCCGCGCGGCGCATTGTCTTTGGCCTACGACGGCCAGACGATCTTGCAGCCCGTCTCTTCGGCGGGTCCGGCGGCCTTCTCGCCGGTGACGGTCTCCTCGATCTTGAACAGATCGTCGGGGCCGCCCGGGCCTGGCGGGTGCACCTGGCCGACGAAGATGTCGCTCATGAGCTGATGATCGCCGGCGCGGTATTTTATCTTGCCCGGCATCAGCGCCACTTCCGGCGGAAGCTCCAGGTCGGAGAGCGCGTGCGCCATCTTCACCGCGTCGAATGACTTCGCCTTTTCCGCCGCCAGGCGCGCGGCATTGAGCGAAACATAGGCCATCCAGTGGCGCGCCGTCGGCTTTTTGCCGCCGATCGCGGGCGAAATCGCGTCGACGAACTGCTTCACCAACGGCTGGTCCGGCTGGTTCCAGTACCATTCCATGCACCACCAACCGGTCTGGGCTTCCTTCGGCACGGAGCGCACGGACTCGATCTCGAACAGCGCGCCGCCCAGCGCCATCTCCTTGTTCATGCCGAACTGCACGAATTGCTTCATGCAGTTGATCTGGGCCGAGCCGCCCATGTTGTTCAGCAGCACGTTCGGCTTGTAGGCCTTGGCCTTGATCAGCGTGGCCGAGAAGTCGGAACTGGAAATCGGCAGCATGTCGCCTGCCCAGGTGCCGCCCAGGGCTGTCAGGTTCTTGACGAAGTTGGCCTGCAGCGTCTGGCCGTAGGCATAGTCCGGCGTGATGAAGAACCACCTCTTGCCGAAGCGCTTGACCAGTTCGCCGGTGACGGCGGCGGCGTCCATCGCCGTGGTGTTGCAGGTGCGGAACGTGTTCCACTTGCAGTCCTTGCCGGTGATCGGGTCGGTGTGCCCGCCGGGAACGATGTGAAACACCTTCTTGTCGCTGGTCACGCCCATGATCGCGTAGGCGATGCCGGAGTTCACGTCGCCCATGATCATGTCGACCTTGTCGCGCTCGATCAGCTTGTGGGCCTTCTGCACGCCGGTGCCGGTGTCGTTGGCGCTGTCTTCGATCAGGAGCTCGACGGGCCGCCCGAGAATGCCGCCCTTCTTGTTCATCTGCTCGACCGTCCACTTCGCGCCCTCGACCTCGCTGACCGCCAGGGCGGACAGGCTGCCGGTGATCGGATCGATGAAGCCGATCTTCACGGGCGTTTCGCCACGCGCCTTGATGATGAAGGGGCCGGTCAATTGCAGGCCGCCCACTGCCGCGGCAGCGGTCAGGAATTTGCGGCGAGGCGTGGTCAACCTCATCTTCTCGATCATATGTTTCCTTCCCTAACATTGCGGGTCCCGCGCCGCTGTCATGCAGAACGTCCCACTCGCCCGACGATAAACGTCACGGGGCAGGATACAATCCCTACTTATCTGTTTCTTTCGCACGAAGGGCGATGCTTTGCCGCGGATGACGAATTGCAGAGGATGTGACAAGCAGTCCTCAATCGTTTTGCAGACTTTCAATGTGTTTTCCCGGCACGGAGGCCACCGTGTGCCACCGCCGTTTCCGCTTCTGTCTCGAAGAGGACATCCGCGCTTGTCCACCTGAATCCGACGATGAGGTCACGGCCGGATTCTTGATGAGGTGGAATTGCTCTTCGCTTCGCGTTCAAATTTTTATTGGGTTCTATGGACGGCGTTCCGGACCCTCATGGGCTCCTCTCGGGGACGTCACTGCTCCCTCGTCATCATCGCGCCACGGCCGCCAATCTGTTCACGGTGCCTTCCGCCCGCATCACGTGATGGGCGATCACCGGCGCCAGCTCCTTGGCGTGGGTGGCGATCATGAAATGGGCGGCGCCGGCGATGGTGATGGTCGATGCGTTGGCGCACTGGCCCAGCAGCCCGTTGGCGCGTTTCATCGCCGGATGACTGTCGCCGCCCCACAGCACGAGGGTCGGGGACTCCGATCTTGGCTAGTGCACCCGGCGTCAGCGGGAAATTGTAGGCGCTGGCCCAGTCGAGGATGTTGACCGCCGTCGTCTTGACCGCGTAGCAGCGGACCTTCTCCGGCCAGGACGCGAAGACGCCGGCGCCGCCGTAGAAGTCGATCATCGCTTCGATCGCCGTCGTGTCGCCGGCATGGAACGCCTTGAAATAGACCTCGGTCATCTCCCGGAAGGCGCGATAGTGCTGGTGCTCGCCCATGTGCCGCAACAGTTCCGGCGCCGGCGCCTCGATGATGGTCAGGCTGAGCAGCGGTACCTGATTCCTGAGTGCGACGGCGAGCGAGACCAGGCCGCCGAATGAATGGCCGACGAGGTGAACGGGACAAGCCGCGCGGCGGATGACGGCTTCGAGGATCTCGATCTCGTGACGGATATCGGCATCCTGGGCGGTACGGCGCTCGGCCGTACCGCCATATCCGAGCAGGCTGGTCGTCACGCACCGGAAGCCGCCCCGCCACTGGGACATGATGGGCCGCCACGCCGCGCCCGTGCTGCACGAACCCGGTACGAGCACGACCGTGGGGCCCTCTCCGCACTCGTCGTAGTCAATACATCCGCGTTCGCTCTCGATCATGACGGCGGCACTCCTCGCAAAGCCGGCTGGAAAGGATCCTGCGCGGGGCGCGCTCAGGGACGGCTGCGTTCCGGCGAGGAAGGCGCCGTGTCCGTCGGGTCATCCGCCTTGCGGCCGGGCAGCGGAAAGAGCATCGCGACCTGCCGGCGATAGCGGCGGTACTGGTCGCCGAACATCGCGATGAGGTCGCGCTCCTCGAGCTGGATGCCGATCAGGATGTAGCCGGTGGTCGCCACCGCGAACAGCAGGTGGCCGGCGGTCATCGACGGCGTGGACCAGAAGGCCAGCAGGAGTCCGAGATAGATCGGGTGCCGGACGTGGCGATAGAGAAGGGGCGTGTGGAAGTGTTGTGCCGGCAGTTCCTTGCGCAGCAGGCGGGCGAAGACCTGGCTGAGGCCGAACAGCTCGAAATGACTGATCAGGAAGGTGCTGAACACCAGCAGGACCCAGCCCAGCCAGAAGATCGCGGTGAGGACCGCCACGCCGATCGGCGCCTGCACCGTCCAGATCGGCTCGGGGATCGGCCGCCACTGCCAGTACAGGATCACCAGCACGAGGCCGGAGAAGAGCACATAGGTGCTGCGCTCGACCGAGCGGGGCACGAGGCCTGTCCACCAGCGCTTGAAGCCCGGCCGGGCCATGACGCTGTGCTGGACGGCGAACAGCCCGAGCAGCAGGAGATTGACGATCACGCTCTCGACAAGCGGTCCGGACGTGCCCGAATTGATCGACTTGGGAACGGCCAGGTTGCCGACAAAGCCGATGGCGTAGACCAGCGAGGCGAGGCCGATTGCGTAGCTGCCGATGCCGTAAAGAACGGCCAGTAATCCTGCCATTGTCTGCTCCTGCACGGGTTTTAGGGACGCGTGGCAGGCGGAGACTTAGGGCCGGGCGGGGTCCGGACCCTATCCAATATGCGACACGGCTATCCCGAGTGTGAGATATTTCACCCTCGCCGGGCCCTCGAAATCAGTATTGTCCGGCCGCTTCACAATGATTGAACAAGACAAACCCTCTGGCACGTCCCTGTTGCCGCGCGGCGTACGGCGCGCGCTCGATGCCATGCGTGCCGACATCGGGCGCGACTGGACCGTATGCGACCTGGCGGCCGAGGCGGGCCTGTCCGGCAGGACGCTGCAGCGGCAGTTCCGGTTCTTCCTCGACAAGGCGCCCCATGCCGTGCTGCGCGACCTGCGCTTCGAATGTGCGCGCCGCGAGCTGCTGCAGGGCCAGCCCGATGCCAAGGTGATGGACGTTGCTCTGCGCTGCGGGCTGCCGCATTGCGGCCGGTTCTCCATCGAATACCGCCGCCGCTACGGCGAGACGCCGTCGCAGACCCTGAAGCGGCAAGCCGTGTTCATCAGCGCGCTCGCGCCGATGCCGTCATTCCTTGTCGCCGGTCGCGACCGGCCGGCGGTCGTCCTCGATCCGATCGAGGCCTGTCCGGAGAATGGCGAGATCGCCCGCGGCGTGGCCGGCGAGCTGGCGACCGCGCTGACGCGGGCCGGCGTTTCCGTCGCCAGCCAGCAAGGCTCGGCGCGCTACCGCCTGGCCGGCGTCATGCGCGGATCGGGCCGGCAGACGCGCCTCACGTTCCGGCTGATCGAGATCGAGACCGGCCGTCATCTCTGGGCCCACCGCTCCGACGGCGCCCTCGGCGAGGACACCGCGGCCGAGGAGCATCTCGCCACGAGGATCGCCGCTGCTCTTCAGCCCTGCCTGCGCCTTGCCGAGATCGATCGTGCCCGGTGCAAGCCGGATGCCGACCTCAGTCCGCACGACCTGACGCTGCGGGCCATGCCCGGCGTGCTGTCGTTCGAGGCGGAGGGCAATGCCCGCGCCCTCGATCTGCTGGCGCGCGCGACCAATCGCGACCCGAACCACGCACTGGCCACGGCGCTCGCCGCTTGGGCGCGCGTGCAGCGCGTCGTCTATCATTTCACCGCGGTGCCGCTCGTCGAGCGCGCCCTGGGTGCGGATCTCGCGCGCAAGGCACAGGCGCTTGCCGCGGACGCGACGGCGCTGGCCGTCCTCGGCAATGCGCTCACCCTGCTGCACGAGGTGGAGACGGCCGACCTCGTCATCCGCAGGGCGCTCGCGGTCGATGGCGGCTCGGCGTGGGCGTGGAGCCGCAGCGGCTGGATCGACGTCTACAAGGGCGACGCCGACTCGGCTATCGAACGGTTCAAGATCGCCCTCGACCTCGCGCCGCATGACACGCTGGCCTTCAACAGCATGGTGGGGATCGGCTGCGCGCATTTCCACGCCGGCCGCTATCGCGAGGCCGCCCAGTGGCAGGAGCGTGCGCTGGTTGCGCACCCGACGGCGGTCTGGATCCACCGCACCATGTGTCCTGCCTATGTGCTGGGCGGCGCCCCCGCCGAAGGCCAGCGCAGCCTCGCCGCCCTGCTCGGGCACTATCCGGACCTCACCGTCTCGGAGGTCGAGCTCGGCCTGCCGCCGCTGCAGCAATCCTACCGTGACCGTATCGTCGAGGCCCTGCACACCGCCGGCCTCGCGCCTTAGCCCGTCATCCCGATAGTACGAAATCGGTCGTTGACTGATTCCTGATGTCATCCTGAATGTGTGAATTCATTTTCGCCAACAACGGCGCGCTCCCTACGGCGCGCAAGTATTCCGTGATCTGTCGTCCTCTACCCGGTGCGAAAAAACTTAACACCCCTCGCCGGCCGCTTGACAACCGCGCGCAATCTTGTGGCCTATGCCTGCCGACACTCACGGAGCGAGCATCGGCATCATGGGCAACCCCCGACATTCCACCCCGATTTACTTTGTAGGCCGCGGCGCGGCGACCAACGTTTCGGCCACCAAGGTTTCGTCAGGGCGACGTGCCGACGGCCGCTTCCGTCGGCGCCTTGCGCGGCTTCTTCCTCTCCTCGAAGCGCTGCAGCACGGTGAAGAACGACGGCACGAACAGCACCGCGAGGCAGGTCGAGGCGATCATGCCGCTGAACACGGCGAGACCGAGCGAGACGCGGGCGTTGGCGCCGGCGCCCGTCGCCGTCACCAGCGGCACCACGCCCAGGATGAAGGCGAACGAGGTCATCAGGATGGGGCGGAAGCGCGTGCGGGCGGCCTCTACCGCGGCCTCGGCGATCGGCTTGCCCTCGATCAGGCGGGCCTCGCGCGCAACCTCGACGATCAGGATGGCGTTCTTGGCGCCGAGCGCGATCAACAGCATCAGGCCGATCTGGGTGTAGAGATTGTTGGCCAGCCCCAGCGCGCCCAGAGCAACGGCGGGTCCGATCAGCGCCAGCGGCACGGCGAGGATGACGGCAAGCGGCAGAACCCAGCTCTCGTACTGGCCGGCCAGGCAGAGATAGACCAGCAGGATGGCCAGGGCGAACACGTAGAGCAGTTGGTTGCCCACGATGTTCTCCTGATACGACATGCCGGTCCATTCGTAGCTCGTGCCCGGCGGCAGGGTCTGGCCGGCGATCTGGTCCATCAGCGCGATGGCCTCGCCGGAACTGAAGCCCGGCGCCGGCGCGCCGACGATGGCGGCCGACGGATAGAGATTGTAGAGCCCGATCAGCGGCGATCCCTGGTCGTCGTGCAGTTCCGCCAGCGCGCCGATCGGCACCATCTGTCCGTCGACGTTGCGCACCTGCAGCCTGAGGATGTCCTCGGGCCGCGTGCGATACTGCGAGTCGGCCTGCAGGAAGACCTGCAGGCTGAGGCCGAACTTGTTGAACCGGTTGACGTAGGTCGAACCCAGGTACGCCGACAGGGTCGAGAAGACCTCGCCGACCGACACTTTGAGCGTTTCCGCCTTGACGCGATCGACGTCGACCCGGACGTGCGGCGCGCCGGCCCGGAACGACGAGACGACATTGGCCAGGGCCGACTGGGTGCTGGCCTGGGCGATCAGGTTCTGCGTCGCGTTCTGCAGCTTGACGTAGTCGAACGTGCCGTCGCGCTGCTCGACCTGCATCTGGAAGCCGCCGGCATTGCCGATGCCCTGGATCGCCGGCGGCACGAGCGGGAAGGCGCGGCCGTCCTGCAGGACCCGCGTGTCGTGGGCGATGCGCAGCACGATCGAGCGCAGGTCCTCGCCCTCCGCCTTGTCGCGCACGCCCCAGGGCTTGAGGATCACATAGGCGACGCCGGCATTGGCCAGGGCCGAATTGCTGTCGAGGATCGACATGCCGGCGATGGCGACGACCTGGTCCACGCCCGGCACGGCCTGGGCGATCTGGCTCACCTGGGCGAGCGAGGCATTGGTGCGCTCCAGCGAGGCGCCGTCGGGCAATTGCAGGCCGATCAGCATGTAGCCCTGGTCCTCGTTGGGAATGAAGGCGGTCGGCAGGCGGGCGACGCCGTAACCACCTATGCCGGCCATGACGAAGGCGAGCAGCACCATGAGGCCGCTGCGCCTGACCATGGCGCCGATCAGCCAGGCGTAGCCCGTCTCCATCCGGTCGTAGACCTTGTTGAAGCCGCGGAAGAAGAAGTTGCGCTTCTCCGGCGGCGTCGAGGCGCGCAGCCACATGGCGCACTGGGTCGGCTTCAGCGTGGCGGCATTGATGGCGCTGATGAAGGCGGTCGCGGCGATCACCAGGGCGAACTGGGCGAACATCTTGCCGGTCAGGCCGGGCAGGAAAGCCGCCGGCAGGAACACCGACATCAGCACCAGGGTGATGCCGATGACCGGGCCGAACAGCTCCTTCATCGCCTGGATGGCGGCGTCGTGGCTCGACATGCCGCGCTCGATGTGGCGGGCCACGCCTTCGACGATCACGATGGCGTCGTCGACCACGATGCCGATCGCCAGCACGATGCCGAACATGGTCGTCGTGTTCATGGTGAAGCCCAGCGCCGCCATGGCGGCGAAGGCGCCGATGATGGTCACCGGAATCGTCGTCGCCGGCACCAGCATGGCGCGCCAGTCCTGCAGGAACACCACGATGACGATCAGCACCAGGATGCCGGCCTCGATCAGGGTGATGAACACCTCCTGGATCGAGGTCTTCACGAACGCGGTCGTGTCGAACGGGATGTCGTAGGTCAGGCCCTGCGGGAATTGCTTGGCGAGCTCGTCCATCTTGGCCTTGACCCGGTTGGCGACGTCGAGCGCGTTGGCCTCGGGAAGCTGGTAGATCGCGATGCCGGCGCCGGGCTTGCCGTTCATGTTGAAGGTCTGGGCATAGGTCTGCGCGCCCAGCTCGACCCGGCCGACGTCCTTGACCCGCACGATGCGCCCGCCGTTGCCCTGATCGGCCTTGATGATGATGTTGGCGAACTCGGCGGGCGTGCTCAGCCGGCCCTGGATGTCGACCGTGTACTGGAACTCCTGGCCCTTGGGCGCGGGCGGCAGGCCGACCTGGCCGGCGGTGACGGCCTGGCTCTGCTGCTGGATGGCCCGGATGACCTCCGACGGCGTCAGGCCGAAGCTGTAGAGCTTCTGCGGATCGAGCCAGACGCGCATCGAATACTGGCCGACACCCAGGACGTTGACGTTGCCGACGCCGGGCAGCCGCGACAGCTCGTTGACCAGATTGATGGTCGCGTAGTTGCTCATGTAGAGGCTGTCGTAGCGGGCGTCGGGCGAGTTCAGCGAGACGATCTGCAGGATCGCCGTCGACTTCTTCTCGGTCACGACGCCCTGCGCCTGCACCGACTGCGGCAGCGAGGCCATCGCGGCGCTCACCCGGTTCTGCACCAGCACCTGCGCGAAATCGAGGTCGGTGCCGATGTCGAACGTCACCGTCAGCGTGTAGGTGCCGGCGTCGGTGCTGTTCGACTGCATGTAGATCATGTTCTCGACGCCGTTGACCTGCAGCTCGATCGGCAGGGCGACGTTGTCGACGACCGTCTTGGCGCTGGCGCCGGGATAGGTCGTCGTGACCTGCACGGTCGGCGGAACGATGTTGGGATATTGCGCGATCGGCAGGGTGAGCAGGGCGACGGCGCCGATCAGCACGATCACGATCGCCAGCACGTTGGCGAGGACCGGCCGATTGATGAAAAACGCGGAAATCATCGAGACTGCCCCGGCGCGATCATTTCGGCGGTGCGCTTGCGCCGGTCGGGGGCGCCGCGATGGTCGTGACCTTGGGAACGACCTTGTTGCCCGGGATCGCCTGGCCGTTGGTCGACAGCACGACGCGGTCCTCGGCGGTGAGGCCCGAGGCGATCACGCGCAGGTTGCCGACCAGGAGCTGGCCCGTCGTCACGCGGCGCTGCTCGACCACGTCGTCCTTGTTGACGACCAGGACGTACTTGCCGGCCTGGTCCTCGGCGATCACCCGGTTCGGGATCACCAGCGACGCCTTCGCGCCCAGTCCCGTCGGCACCCTGATGCTCGTGAAGAAACCCGGCAGCAGGTCGCGGTTGGGGTTGTTGAACAGGCCGCGCACGAGGATCGTTCCGGTCGTCGGATCGACCTCGGGCGAGACGTAGTTCAGGTTGCCGTGGTGCGGAAAGCCCTGCTCGTTCATCAGGCCGATATCGAGCGGTATCTTGCTGAGTTCCTCCAGGCTGAGGCGGCGGTTGTCGAGATTCTCCCGGATCTTGAGGACGTCCTGTTCGCTCATGTTGAAGGTCACGTAGATCGGATCGAGCTGCACGATGGTCGCAAGCTTGGTCTTGGTCGAGGCGCCGACCAGCTCGCCGACCGAGATCAGGTGCTTGGTGACGACGCCGTCGAACGGGGCCGTGATGGTGGTGTAGCCCAGGTTGGTCTGGGCGATGGTCAGGTTGCCTTCCTGGTTCTCGACATTGGCGCGCGCCGAATCGCGCTTGGCCTTGGCGGTGTCGTAGGTGTTCTGCGCGGTGACGTTCTGGCGCAGCAGGGTCTCCTGGCGGGTGAACTCGGCCTCGGCCTGGACGAGCTGGGCCTTGGCCGAGGCGAGCTCGGCGTCCGCCTCCTTGACCTGGGCCTTGTACATCGTCTGCTCGATCTGGAAGAGCAGGTCGCCCTTTTTGACGTAGGCGCCGTCGGTGTAGTTGATCGAGACCAGGAAGCCCTCGACGCGGGCGACGAGATCCACCGTGGCGAACGCCACCGTGTTGCCGGTCAGTTCCTCGTAGGGCGTGACCTGCTGCTGCAGCGGCGTGCCGACGCTGATCTCGGGCGGCGGCGGCGGCTGGAACTTGTTCTCGGGCTTGCAGCCGGCCAGGCAGCGGCGAGCGCGGCAGCCAGCAAGGGCAGCAGGATCAGGCTGCGATTGAACATGGTTCGGACGACGCTCCCCGCGATGCTGGCTCAAGCGTTACCGCATCCAACCCCGGAATGCCACCGCCGAGGACCTCAGGCGACCCGCCGGAAGAGAAGCGAGAGGTTGTTGGCCGGCATCTCCACGATCGCCGGCGGACCGAAACCGCTCTCCCCGGCCAAAGATGCCACCTCCTCGAGATCGCGCACGCCCCACGCCGGGTTGCGTTCCCGGAGGTCGCGATCGAACGCGGCGTTGCTGGGGGCGGTGTGATGGCCGCTGCGGCGATAGGGGCCGTAAAGATAAAGCAGTCCGCCGGCCGGCAGGAGACGTCCGGCACCAGCGAGCAAACCCACGGTCGCCTGCCAGTGTGCAATATGGACCATGTTGGAGCAGAGCACCGCATCGGCGCGCGCGACCGGCCAGGAGTCCTGCTCGGCGTCGAGCGCAAGCGCGGGCCGGACGTTGGCGAGGCCCAGGGTACGCACCCAGTCGTCGATGCTGGCGCGCGCCCGGTCGCTGGGATCGCTCGGCTGGAACTCGAGTGCGGGCAACGCCTCGGCAAAATGCACGATGTGCTCGCCCGAGCCGCTGGCGACCTCGAGCACCACGCCGTCGGCCGGCAGGTGATCGCGCAGCACGTCGAGGATGGGCTGGCGATTGCGTGCCGCAGCCGGCGCCTCGCGCCTCATCGTGCGGCCTGCATGGCCTGCCAGATGTGTGCCGGTGTCGCGGGCCCGTCGAAGCCTTCGACGCCCAGGGGCGCCAGCGCGTCGAGGATGGCATTGGCGATGGCCGGGAAGGCCGCGATCGCACCGGCCTCGCCGCACCCCTTCACGCCCAGCGGATTGGTGGTGCAGGGCGAGGCGTTGAAGCCGAGATCGAACGACGGCAGATCGTCGGCACGGGGCATGGCGTAGTCCATGAACGAGCCCGCCACCATCTGCCCCGACTTGGCATCGTAGGTCGCATGCTCGAGCAGCGCCTGGCCCACGCCCTGCGCCATCGCCCCGTGCGCCTGGCCCGAGGCGATCATGGGGTTGACCAGCACGCCGTAATCGTCGACCGCGGTGTAGCGCGCCAGCGCGACGCTTCCGGTGTCGCGGTCGATCTCGACCTCGACGACGTGCGCGCCGTTGGGAAAGGTCAGGTGCTCGCGCTTCCAGAAGTGATAGGTGTCGAGCACCTTGCCCCTGTCCCGGCCGAGGGCCGCGACCTCGAGAAGCCCGATGGCGCGGTCGGTGCCGGAGACGACGAAGCGGCCGTCCTCGAAGCGGATGTCGGCCTCGGCCGCCTCCAGCGCGTCGGCGGCAAGGGCTGTGCCCTTGGCGATGATCTCGTCGGAGGCGCGCCACATCGCGGTGCCGCCCATGTAGGTCGCGCGCGAGCTGCCGTGTCCTCCTCCCGCCACGATCAGGTCGGTGTCGCCCTGGCGCAGCCGGATGCGTTCGTTCGGCACGCCCAGACGATGGGCGAGGATCTGCGGGAAGGTCGTCTCGTGGCCCTGGCCGATATGCTGCGTGCCGGTGATCAGCGAGATCGTGCCGTCGGACTCGAACCGCACGTCGACATTCTCTTCGGGCGAGCCGCCGGTTCCCTTGATGTGGTAGGCGAAGCCCAGGCCGCGCAGCCTGCCCTGCGCCTCGCTCCGCCGCCGCCGTTCGGCGAAGCCTTTCAGATCGGCACGGTCGAGCGCGTGGTCGAATGTCTCGGCAAAGGTGCCGCTGTCGACCTGGAAGCCGAAGCTGTTGGTCATCGGCATGGCGCTTGCGGGCACCATGTTGATCCGCCGCAGCTCGGCCCGATCGAAGCCATGGCGCTGCGCCGCCGCATCGATCAGGCGTTCCAGGATGTTCACCGTTTCGGCGAAGCCCGGCCCGCGCGTGACGCCGATCGGTGCGGTGTTGGTGAGCACGGCCACGACATGCAGCGCGATCGCGGGGATGCGATACACCGTGCCCTGCAAGTGGACGTACTGATAGGTCTGCACGCCGCCGCCCGCGCCCGCCATGTAGGCGCCGAGATTGGCGACGCTCGCAACCTTGAGCGCCAGGAACTTGCCCGCCGCATCGAGCGCCAGCGAGGCCTCGGCCTGCATGTCGCGCGCGGCATGGTCGGCCAGGAACACCTCGCTGCGGCTGGCGATCCACTTCACCGGCCGGCCGATGCGTCGGGCTGCCCACAGGACCAGGGCATGTTCGGCGTAGGCGAAATTCTTGGCGCCGAAGCCGCCGCCGACATCGGGGGCGATGAAGCGCACGTCCTTGGGTTCTGCGCCCAGCGCGCGGGCGACATGGTTGCGGTTGATGTGGATGTTCTGGCTGGAGACGTGGGCCGTATATCGCTGACTGGCCGGATCGAATTGCCCGACGCAGCCGCGCGGTTCCATCGGGTTGATCGCGATGCGGTGGTTGTCGAGCTGCAGGGAAACGGTGTGGGCCGCCTTGGCGAAAGCGGCGTCGGCGCCGGCGGCATCGCCGGTATGCCAGTCGATGCAGAGGTTGCCCGGCACCTCGTCGGAGATCAGCGGCGCGCCGGGCTTGAGGGCAGCATCGCCCGAGGTGATCGCGGGCAGCGGCTCATAGTCGACGGCGATCAGCTCGGCGGCGTCGAGCGCCTGGGCGTGAGTCTCCGCCACGACCAGCGCCACCGGCTCGCCGGCAAAGCGCGCCTTGTTGCCGGCGAGCAGCGGCTGCGGCGCGAAGGCGAAGGGCTCGCCGGTCTGGACATTGGCCTCGGCATAGGGGCGAAGCGGGCCCAGCTTGTCGGCTGCCGCGTCGGCTGCGGTCAGGACGGCCAGCACGCCGGGCGCCCGCCTGGCGGCCGCGACGTCGATGGCGTGGATCCAGGCGTGGGCATGCGGCGAGCGCAGGACGACGGCGTGCACGACGCCGTCGAAACGCAGATCGTCGAGATAGGCGCCGTGGCCGGTGACGAAGCGCGCATCCTCGCGCCGCTTGGGCGAATCGCCGATTATGGCCTTGCTCATGTCCGCAACGTCTCCGCGTTCTTCGCCTGTCGCTTCTCGTCCCACCAGTCGCGCGCCTGCAGGCTCCAATAAATGAGCTGCGTGGCCGCACGTCCCGCCGGGCCGCCAGCCCATCCCGTGCCGAACGGGCCGAACAGCTTCCAGCGGTCGTCCTCGCCGGTGATGCCGGCGGCCACAGCATCGGCACCTGCCGCGGTCTGGGCAAGCCCGTGACCGCCGAAGGCCGAACACACCCAGAGGCCGGGCTCGATCTCGCCGACCTGGGGCATCCTGTGCGGCGCATAGCCCATGATGCCGGGCCAGGCATAGTCGATCCGTACATCGCCGAGCTGCGGATAGACCGAGAGGATATCGCTCCTCATCATCCCGCGCAGCCGTGGCGGCTCGCGCGTGTCGGTGGTGATGCGCCCGCCCCACAGCAGCCGGTCGCCATCGACGACGCGATAGTAATCGCCGGCTCGGCGCGTGTCGGTGATCGCGCCAGGCCAGCGGATCGCCTCGGCGAGCTTCGGTCCGATCTTCGCCGTCACGGCGACGTAGGTCGCCACCGGCAGGACGGCCCGCGCGATCCGCGGCTGGACCCGGCCGAGATCGGCATTGCCGGCCAGCACGACATGGCGCGCGGCGATCTCGCCGGCCGCTGTGCGCACGCGCCAGCCCGCGCCTTGCCGCGCCAGGGCGACCGCCTCGGTGCTCTCGTGTACCTGTCCGCCGAGCCGTTCGATGTCGTCCGCGAGGGCCAGCGCAAGATTGAGCGGATGAATGTGAAACGACTGGGGATCGTGAATCGCCTGGTGGTAGCGCTCGGTGACGATCACCGCGCGCACGCGCGGCGTGTCCCACGGCTCGAAGCTGGCGCCGAGCTTTTCGGCGAGCGCGCGCGTGCGGTCGGCGAAGCCTGCGCCCTGGTCGGTGCGCGAGACGGTGAGCTTTCCCGAGCCCATTCGAATCTCGGGCCGCTCCATTTCCTCGATCGCGTCGCGGACAATTGACCACGCCGCGCTGCGACTGGGCATAAAGCCGGCGCGCATGATCCAGGCCGAGTTTTTCGATCAGCGCACCCGACCGCTCGGCGAAGCCCGCACCGACGAAGCCGCCGTTGCGGCCCGAGGCGCCCCAGCCGATGCGCCGGCGCTCGACCAGAGCGACCCTCTGTCCGCGCCTCGCCAGCAGCCGCGCCGTGTGCAGGCCGGCGAAGCCGCCGCCCACGACCGCGACATCCGTCTCGACACGCGCCGAAAGGGGCGCGCGTTCGGGGCTCGCGTCTCGCGTGGCGGCATACCAGCTTGCCGGATAGTCGGCGTCGGCCATTCTCGGTTCTCTCCGCGACAAGAGGTGACACAGGAAGGCTTGCGCGGTCACCTGCTCTGTCGCACTAAGATCGCACAAGTCCAGTTTTTGGCCGGAGGAAGTATGGCGACGGATTTCGATGCGGTGGTCATCGGCGCCGGGTTCGGCGGCATGTACATGCTGCACCGCCTGCGCCAGAAGGGCTTCACGGTGCGCGTGTTCGAGAGCGGCAAGGGCGTCGGCGGGACCTGGTACTGGAACCGCTATCCCGGCGCGCGCTGCGACGTCGAGAGCGTGCAGTATTCCTACCAGTTCTCGCCCGAGCTGCAGCAGGAATGGGAATGGTCGGAGCGCTACGCCACCCAGCCCGAGATCCTGCGCTATGCCAACCACGTCGCCGACCGCTTCGACCTGCGCCGCGACATGCGGTTCGAGACCAAGGTCACCCGGGCCACGTTCGACGAGAAGGACCACGCCTGGACGGTCGAGACCGACAAGGGCGACCGTGTGACGGCCCGTTTCGTGGTCACGGCGATGGGCTGCCTGTCGTCGCCCAACACGCCCAAGATCGCCGGCCTGGAAGATTTCAAGGGCCCGACCTACCACACCGGCAACTGGCCGCATGAGGGCGTCGATTTCACCGGCAAGACGGTGGGCGTGATCGGCACCGGCTCGTCGGCGATCCAGTCGATCCCGATCATCGCCCAGCAGGCCCGGCACGTAACCGTGTTCCAGCGCACCGCCAACTACACCGTGCCGGCCCACAACAAGCCGCTCGATCCGGCCTATGTCCGCGAGGTCAAGGCGAACTACGAGGCCATGCGCCGGCGCGCCAAGGCGATGCCGGCCGGCATCGACTTCGCCTTCAATCCGGCCTCGGCGGTCGAGACGGAAGAGGCCGAGCGCCGGCGCCTGTTCGAGGAGCGCTGGACCTATGGCGGCCTCGGCTTCATGGGGTCGTTCTCCGACCTGCTGTTGAACGAGGAGTCGAACAAGACCGCGGCCGACTTCGTGCGCGGCAAGATCCATGAGGTGGTGAAGGATCCCGAGCTCGCCGAAAAGCTGACGCCGCGCAACGTCATCGGCTGCAAGCGGCTCTGCGTCGACACCGGCTACTGGGAAACCTTCACCCAGCCGCACGTCACGCTGGTCGATGTGAGCGACGAGCCGATCGAGCGCATCACGGCCGATGGGCTGCGCGCCAGGGGCCGCGACTACAGCTTCGACTGCCTGGTGCTGGCCACCGGCTTCGACGCCATGACCGGCGCGCTGCTCAGGGTCGATATTCGTGGCCGCGGCGGCCGCTCGCTTGCAGGACAAGTGGAAGGAGGGGCCGAAATCCTATCTCGGCCTCACCCTGGCGGGCTTCCCCAACCTCTTCACCATCACCGGCCCGGGCAGCCCGTCGGTGCTCACCAACATGCTGCCGTCGATCGAGCAGCACGTCGAATGGATCGCCGAGTGCATCGGCTACATGCGCGCGCGCGGCGCCACGCTGATCGAGCCCAGCCGCGAGGCCGAGGAGGCCTGGGTCGGCCATGTCGGCGAGGTGGCCGGCGGCACGCTGCGCTCGTCCTGCAGCTCGTGGTATGTCGGCGCCAACATCCCCGGCAAGCCGCGGGTGTTCATGCCCTATATCGGCGGCTTCCCGGCCTACATCGAACGCTGCGAGGCCGTGGTGAAGAACGGCTATGAAGGCTTCTCTCTGTCATCCTGAGCGCGACATCAGCACCCGATCGCCTCGCCGTCGCTGCGCGGGTCGGCGCCGCCGGCGCGCATGCCGGTCACCGGATCGATGGTGATGCCCTGCGCATGGCCCGCGGTCTCGTTCCAGTCGCCCAGCGATTGACGAGATGGCCGCGCCGCTCCAGCTCGGCGATCGTCGCCGGCGGAAAGCGGCCCTCGATGTGCAGCGTGTCACGCGGCTCGCCGATCGCGAAGCGGCCGGACAGGAAGCGCGGCGCTTCCAGCGCCTGCTGGATGTCGAGCCCGTGGTCGATCATGGCGACGTAGGCCTGCATGTGGATCTGCGGCTGGCCGTCGGCGCCCATGCAGCCCAGCACGGCCCACAGCCGCTCGTTCCGGAAGGCGAGCGAGGCGATCAGGGTGTGCAGCGGCGTCTTGCCGGGCTCGACTTTGTTGGGGCTCTTTGGATCGAGCGAGAAGTAGGCCGAGCGGTTCTGCAGCACCACGCCGGTGCGGCCGGCGACGACCGCCGCGCCGAAGATGCCGTAGAGCGAATGGATCAGCGAGGCCGCGTTGCCCTCGCGGTCGACGGTGGCGATGTAGACCGTGTCGCCCGCCAGGCTGCCGTAGGAGGGGATGCGGTCCCAGGGAATGGCGCGGGCCGGGTCCATCAGGGCGCGCCGTTCGTCGGCATATTTCTTGGAGATCAGCCGATCCATCGGCACGTCGGCAAAGCGGGGGTCGGCGAGATGTCGGTCGCGATCATGGTAGGCGAGCTGCTTGGCCTGCACCATCAGATGCACATGGTCGGGTCCGAGGAAGGGCTTGCGGTGCAGGTCGAGCGGCTCGAGCAGGTTCAGCATCTCGAGCACGGCGAAGCCCTGGGTCGGCGCCGGCGTCTCGTAGATCGTGACGTCGCGGTAGGTGCCCTTGATCGGCTCGCCCCAGCGCGCCACCTGCGCCTTGAGGTCGTCGGCGCGTGAAGAAGCCGTCGTTGGCATCGGAGTAGCGCACCAGCTCGCGCGCCACCTCGCCGTCATAGAAGCCGTACCAGCCGTCGCTGGCGATGGCTTCGAGCGTGCGCGCCAGGTCGGGGTTGGTGAGGGTGGCGCCTTCCTTGAGAAAGATCGCCGCGGCTTCCGCGCTCCTGGCCAGGTCGGGGCGGGCGGCGTCGCGCCATTGCGCGAGCCGCGCCGTCACCGGGAAACCGTCGCGCGCATAGCCGATCGCGCTTTCCAGGCAGCGCTTGAGCGTCAGCCGGCCGTAGGCGGCGTGCGCCATGGTCCAGCTTGCGACCGCGCCGGGTACCGTGAGTGTGCCGGGCAGCGCGCCCTTCAGGGGCACCTCGTCGAGGCCGCGCCTGGCGAAGGCCTCGACGGTGCCGCGCGAGGTGGCGCGGCCGCCGCCGTCGATGTAGCGCACAGCGCCCGCCTTGGCGTCGTAGATCAGCCAGAAGGCGTCGCCGCCGATGCCCGTCATGTGCGGATAGAGGACCGACAGGGCGGCGCTGGTGGCGACCGCCGCGTCGACCGCCGAGCCGCCCTCGCGCAGCACATCGGCGCCGGCCTGCGAGGCCAGCGCATGCGGACTCGTCACCATGCCGTTCGGCGAGCGGGTGGCCGGACGGCCGGCGCGGATGTCCATCATGATCTTTTCGTGACTAGCACATTCTCCAGGGCGAGGTGAGTTTGTGGCTGAACCGAGTTTGTCTCGGGCGAAGGCATCGCGGCGAGGTTGACAGGACCGACCGCCCTTCCTAATACTTAACTTCAAGGTTAAGTAATATCGCGGAAGTCCTCCATGCTGAAGACGCTCGCCCTCATCGCCGTTGTCGTTCTGGTCGTGATCGCCGGCGCCCTGATCTATGCCTCGACCAGGCCCGATTCGTTCCGCGTCCAACGCAGTGCCAGCATCAAGGCGCCGCCGCAGAAGATCTTCGCCTTGATCGACGATCTCAAGGCATGGACCGCGTGGTCGCCGTACGAGAAGAAGGATCCGGCGATGAAGCGGTCGTTCGGCGCGATCACGGCCGGCAAGGGCGCCACCTACGACTGGGACGGCGACAAGAATGTCGGCACGGGACACATGGAGATCGTGGAGACGTCGCCGCCGAACAAGGTCGTCATCAAGCTTGATTTCCTGAGGCCGTTCGAAGCCCATAACACGGCCGAGTTCACCCTGGAGCCCAAGGGCGACACGACCCTCGTCACCTGGGCAATCCATGGGCCGAGTGCCTACATCACCAAGGTGATGGGCCTTTTCTTCAACATGGACACCATGATCGGCAAGGACTTCGAAGCCGGCCTCGCCGATCTCAAGGCTGCCGCCGAAAAGCCGTAACGCAACCGAGGAGTGGATGATGGGCGACGGGACGACTCCCGGTGCGTCGGGCATGGTTCGGGTGCCGCTGATGGTGCTGGCCCTTTTGACCGGCCCTGCCGCCGCGCAGGCGCAGTCCGCGCCGCCGCCCGGCCTGCCGCCTGGCGTGTATATGGGCGAGGTCGACTACAAGCAGGCGACGGCCGGCACCTACGCGCTCGATCCGGACCATGCCTCGGTCATCGCGCGGGTGTCGCACCTCGGCTACTCCTACAGCATCTTCCGCTTCGATCGCCTGGGCGCAACGCTAGGCTGGGATCCCGCAAACACCGCCGGCTCTTCGCTGTCGGCCAAGGTCGAGACGGCCTCGATCACATCCAACGTGAAGGGCTTTGGCGAGCAGCTGGCGGGCGACGAGTTCCTGAAGTCGCGCAGCTTCCCGCAGGCCACCTTCACCTCGACGGCGTTCAGGCAAACAAGTTCGCGCCGCGGCAAGGTCGACGGCCAGCTCGCCCTGATGGGCAAGACACGGCCGGTGACCTTCGACGTCGAGCTGGTGGGCGCCGGCAAGGGCTTCGCGGGCCAGCCGCGCATCGGCATCAACGCCCGTACCAGCATCAATCCCGTGGATTTCGGCCTGCCGCCGCTCTTGGGCGATGCGATCGAGATCGTCGTCGACGCCGAATTCCAGAGGAACCCATGAACGTCGCTGCCAGACCGGTCGCGGACGAACTCGTCATGACCCGCGACATCGCCGCGCCGCACGAGCTTGTCTTCGCCGCCTGGACCGACATCCGGCAGGCATCCTGTTGGTGGGCGCCGCAGGATTTCACGCTGTTGTCTTGCGAGATGGATGTGCGTCCGGGCGGTCGCTGGCGTCGACGTATGCGCGCGCCCGACGGAACCGTCGTCACCAAATGGGGTGTTTATCGCGAGATCGCCGCACCCGAGCGGCTCGTCTTCACCTATCGGACCGAGAGTGCCGGCGTCATCGATCCCGAGACCCTGGTAACGGTGACCTTCGCCGACTTGGGCAGCCGCACGCGGCTCACGCTGCGACACACCGCATTCGAAACCAATGCGTCGCGTCTCGACCACCGGGGAGGCTGGACCGGCGCCCTGGAGCGGCTGGCGACCTTCATCGCGACGGACGGGGCAGCGCCGTGAGCGAGACACGATTGGCGCGCCTGCACGATGTTCTGGCGGCGCACGTGTCGAGTGGCGACATGCCTGGCCTGGTGGCGCTGGTGAGCCGGCGCGGCGAGACGCATGTCGAGGCGATCGGCCGGCAGTCGTTTGAATCCGAAGCGCCGATGCGGCGCGACACGATCTTCCGCATCGCCTCGATGACCAAGCCCATCACCGCGGCGGCGACGCTGATCCTGGTCGAGCGATGCAGGCTCCGGCTCGACGATCCCGTCGACGAGTTCCTGCCCGAGCTCGCCAACCGCCGCGTGTTGAAGAGCCTCGAAGGGCCGGTCGACGACACGGTGCCGGCAAGGCGCCCGATCACCGCGCGCGACCTCCTGACCTTCACCTTCGGCCTGGGCGCCGTGATGGTGTGGCCGGCCAAGTACCCGATCCAGAAGGCGACGGCCGACCTCGGCCTCGCACCCGGTCCGGAACAGCCCGCCATGTCGGCCGACGAGTTCATGAAGCGCCTGGGCACCCTGCCGCTGATCTACCAACCCGGCGAGCGCTGGCTCTACCATACCGGGGCGGATGTGCTCGGTGTGCTGATTGCGCGCGCTGCGGGCCGATCGTTCGAGGCCTTCCTGCATGACAACCTGTTCGAGCCGCTCGGCATGCATGACACCGGGTTCGAGGTGCCGGCGGCCAAGGTGGACCGGTTGGCCAGTGTGTACCGGATGGATCAGCAGAAGAAGCAGCTCACCTTCTTCGACGATGCGCGGAACAGCCACTGGAGCAAGCCGCGGCCGTTCGCGGCGGGCGGGTCGGGCCTGGTGTCGACCGTCGACGACTATCTCGCTTTCTGCCGCATGATGCTGAACAAAGGCCGGCACGGAAGCGAGCGCATCCTGTCGCGGCCCGCCGTCGAGCTCATGATGTCGGACCAGCTCACGATGGAGCAGAAGCAGGGCGCCGAGCTGTTTTTCGCCCATGGCGCGAGCTGGGGCATGGGCGGCGCGGTCGTCACGCGGCGCACGGATCTTTGCACCACGCCGGGGCGTTACGGCTGGGACGGCGGCTACGGCACGTCGGGCCATCTCGATCCGGTCGAGGACATGGTCGGCATCCTGATGACCCAGCGCATGATGGACTCGCCCCGGCCGCCGCGCGTGTTCACCGATTTCTGGACTTCGGCCTATCAATCCATCGACGACTGAAAAAGGAGACAGCCATGAACGTACAGCCTTACGTGTTCTTCGACGGCAAGTGCGAGGAAGCGCTCGAATTCTACAAGAGCGCGATCGGCGCCAAGGTCGATATGCTGATGCGCTTCAGCGAATGCCCCGAGAAGCAGCCCGGCATGGTGCCATCGGGATCCGAGAACAAGGTGATGCACGCCGCCTTCAAGGTCGGCGATACGCAGATCATGGCCTCGGACGGTCAATGCGGCGGCAAGCCGGCCTTCCAGGGCTTCGCCCTCGCCATCAACGCGGCGAACGACGCCGAAGCCGACAAGCTGTTCAATGCCGTCGGCAAAGGCGGCCAGGTCCAGATGCCGCTCGCCAAGACCTTCTTCGCGTCGAAGTTCGGCATGGTGACCGATCGCTTCGGCGTGACTTGGATGGTCTTGTCGGAAACCGCCTAGGCCTTGTCCACGTTGGCGCTGCGCAGGGGCACGCCGAACTCACGGCGGCAGACCTCTGCCAGCACCGCCACACCCTGCTTGATGGTCTCCGGCTCGGGATTGGCGAAGCAGAGGCGCAGGCGGCAGCGGGCGTAGTCCTTGTTGGTCGACCATTCCGGCCCGGGATTGAGCGACACGCCGGCGGCAAGGGCTGCCTGGGCGAGCTTCTGGGTGTCGACATTGTCGGGCAGCTTGATCCAGAGATAGATGCCGCCCGGCGGGTCGCCGAATTCGGCCGCCGTGCCGAACTGCTCGGCCAGCGCCTCGCGCAAGACCTGCAGCTTGGCCGCAAGCACCTTGCTGAGCTTGGGCACATGGTCGGCGAAGTGCTGCTTGCAGAACTCCGCCAGGACCATTTGTTCGAGCGCGCCGGACCCTGCGTCCTGCTTCAGCCCCAGGATGCGGCCAAGGATGTCCCACTTGGCGACGATGTAGCCGACACGCAGCGCCGGCGCGATCGACTTGGAGAACGAGCCGATATGGATCACGCCCTCGCCGCCTGCCATGGCATAGAGCGAGCGCGGCCGCTTGCCGTCCCAGATCAGGTCCGAATAGCATTCGTCCTCGAAGATCATGACGCCGTACTCGGCGGCGATCTTCAGCAGGTCGGCGCGGCGGGCCTCGCCCATGATGGCGCCGGTCGGGTTCTGCACCGTCGGGATGGTGTAGATGTATTTGGGCTTGATGCCCTTCTTCTTCAGCTCCTCGAGCTTCTCCTTCAGCAAGTCGAGCCGCAGCCCCTCGCCGTCGAGCGGGATGCCGATCGTGTTGATGCCGAGCTTGGTCAGCTTGTTGAGCGCGCCGCCATAGGTCTCCTGCTCGATCAGCACCGTGTCGCCCTTGGCGAGCAGCAGGCTGTTCACCAGATCGAGGCCCTGCATGGAGCCCGAGGTGATCAGGATCTCGTCGGGCGCGCAGTCGATGCCGGCATGGCCCTTGAGCTTGCCGGCGAGGAACTCGCGCAGCGGCCGGTAGCCCAGCGGCCCGCTGTTCAGCCCGTAGGTTGCCAGCGAAGCCCCCTCGCGCCTGAGCACCGCCGTCGCCGCGGCGATCAGGGCATCGACCGGCACATGCTTGGCATCGTTGTGGCCGCCGATGAAATTGTACTTGGGAAATCCGTTCCACTTGATGGCAGGCGCCGGCGTGCCGGGCGCCAGCAACGGCGCGAAGTCGAATGGGGCGGTCATGGCGTTTCCTCTCATTGCTTGCCCCAATTGCTGGGCCAAGCTCCGCCGATTCGCAACAGGTTTGGCCCGTTCAAGCCACGGCGCGAAACGAATTCGCGTCGGCCATGCTCCAGGGCTGGATCCACCGGGCACTGGCGGTGCCGGCCAGCAGTTCGCCCTTGCCCAGCGCGGGGTAGATCTCGGCGAAGGTAACGACCTCGCTGGGCGAGATGCGGCGGGAGATGTGGATCGGCTGGAATTGGTTGGGATGATCGAGCCCCGCCGCTGCCGTCAGCTCGGCCAGTTCGCGTACGGTCGCCCGGTGGAAATTCACCACGCGCTGCATCTTGTCGGGCACGACCAGAGCCCGCTGGCGCGTCCGATCCTGGGTGGCCACTCCGGTCGGGCAGCGGTCGGTATGGCAATGCTGCGACTGGATACAGCCCACGGCAAACATGAAGCCGCGGGCGGCATTGCACCAGTCGGCGCCCAGCGCCATGACGCGCACGATGTCGAAGGCGGTGACGATCTTGCCCGCGACGCCGATCTTGATGCGGTCGCGCACGCCGATGCCGACCAGCGCGTTGTGCACGAAGTACAGGCCCTGGCGCATCGGCTTGCCGATATGATCGACGAACTCCATGGGCGCGGCGCCCGTGCCGCCTTCCTTGCCGTCGACGACGATGAAGTCGGGATAGATATTGGTTTGCAGCATCGCCTTGCAGATGGCCAGGAACTCCCATTCATGGCCGATGCACAGCTTGAAGCCGGCTGGCTTGCCGCCTGACAGGCGGCGCATCTCGGCGATGAAGCGCATCATCTCGACCGGCGTCGAGAAGGCCGAATGGCGCGACGGCGAGATGCAGTCCTGCCCCATCGGCACGCCCCTGGTCAGCGAGATTTCCTCGCTGACTTTGGGGGCGGGCAGCACGCCGCCGTGGCCGGGCTTGGCGCCCTGGCTGAGCTTCAGCTCCACCATCTTGACCTGCGGGTTGGTGGCGCCGACGGCGAACAGCTCGGGCGAGAACGTGCCGTCCGGGTTGCGCGCCCCGAAATAGCCCGAACCGATTTCCCAGATGATGTCGCCGCCGCCCTCTCGGTGATGGGGGCTGTAGCCGCCTTCGCCGGTATCGTGGGCGAAGCCGCCGAGCCTGGCGCCGCCGTTCAGGGCGCGAATGGCATTGGCGCTGAGCGCTCCGAAACTCATGGCCGAGATGTTGAAGACCGACGCGGAGTAGGGCTGGGTGCATTCCGGACCGCCGATCATGATCCGGGGCGGTTCGTTGTTGACCGGCGCGGGCGCGATCGAATGGGCCATCCACTCGTAGCCGGGTGCGTAGACGTCGTAATTCGTGCCGAACGGCCGCACGTCGAGGGCGTTCTTGGCGCGCTGGTAGACGACGGCGCGGCGGTCGCGGCTGAACGGCATGCCGTCCTTCTCGCCTTCGAAGAAGTACTGGCGCATCTCCGGGCGGATCGCCTCGAAGATGAAGCGCAGGTGGGCGGCGATCGGATAGTTGCGCAGGATCGCATGGGGCTTCTGGATGAGGTCGATCACGCCGACGATGGTCAGGAAGAGGGAGATTCCGAGAAGGATCGCGAGAATGATCGAGCGCTGGTCGAGCGCCAGTGCGACGCCGAACACGATGGTCGCCAGCACGGCCAGCGTCAGGGTGATGAAGCGTGGTGTCAGGGGAAGGAACAACGGCGACATCACGTCCTCACTTGGGTCGAATCTCGGTTAGCCGTGCATCCGGCTGCGGAAGCCGCCCGCGACGCAGCAGCTTCACGGCCTGCACCAGCGCCCGCGCAGCATTGCGCGTTTCCTCCTGTAGCGCCCGGTCGCGGTCGAGCGCCTCGTGGCTGGTCGCATAGGGTTCATAATAGCCGAGGTAGCGGTCGAGCTCGGCCATATGGCCGGCCGAGATCAGGCCCATGTCCTTGGACCAGTCGACAAAGATCCGACGCAGCGTCTCGGCGCCTGCGGTATCGCCGTGTACGACGACGGCAAAGGCCCGGCCGGCGAGGTGGAGCGGATAGTTCCAGCCTTTCATCTCCAGTTCCTTGGCTTTCTGCGGATCCTTGCCGCCGGTCGAGGTCGGGTCAGGATTGCCGCCTTCGGCACAAACCAGGCGATCGATCATCGCCTTCAGGCCCGTCGGTGCCTGATACCAGTTGACCGGTGTCACGATCATGATTCCGTGCGCGGCCACCCATTTGGGATAGATCTCGTTCATCCAGTCGTTGACCTGGCCCAGCGCATGGTTGGGGTAGCAGGAGCAGGGCCAGTGGCAGAGCGGCTGCGCCGTCGACACGCAGGCCTTGCAAGGCAGGATCTGCCGTCCGTATTGCGAGGTGAGCAGGCTGAGGTCCAGAAGTTCAGTCTCGAAGCCGCGCTCGCGCTCGATCACGCGCTGGGCGATCTCGACCAGCCGGAAGGTCTTGGAGATCTCGCCGGGGCAAGTCTGGTCGCTGCGTGAGGAGCCGTTCACCAACAGGATGCGCGAACGCGACGCCGCTGACTTTTGCCGGCGCTCGGCGCGGGCGACGGCGTCGCGCGCCTCGAGCCAGTCGACGGAGAGATCGTAGTCCGGATCGGCATAGCGCGGGCCGGCCTGACGGGTGCGCGGGGCCTTGCGGTACTCGTGGTAGCCGTTCCACGCAGCTTCGATGATCTTGCCGATCTCGGCCTGCAGCGGCTCGAAGGCGGGATCGACGAACCGCTCGCGGGCGCGCCGGGTGAACTCGGCTTTGGTGATGCGCAACACTCGGCATGCCCTTGCGGACTTTTATTCTCGCCATGGCGTTTCCTCCGCGGCGAGGATAGCGCGTTATTTCCGGCGCCTGTTGCGGGAAATCGCCTGGAGCGCCTTGAGATGAGGGGCGGTGGCCGACAGCGCCTTGCGTTCGATGGCGCGGTAGTGGCGGATCAATTCCTCGCCGCGCGCCGTCAGCACGGCGCCGCCGCCGGTTCGGCCGCCGGTCTGCGCCGAAACCAGGGGCTCGGTGAAACTCTCGTTGATTTCCGCCACCAGCTCCCAGGCACGCTTGTAGGACATGTTCATCGAACGGCCGGCGGCGGAGATCGAGCCCTCGCTGGCGATGCGCTCCAGCAGCGCCACCTTGCCCGGGCCCAGCCGGCCCTCCTGGTCGAAATCGATGCGGATGCTGAGATGGGGCATCTGACGCTCCTAACTGCGCTCGAACGAAACGCTCTTGATCACGGCATAGACTGGCAAGCCCGGCGCCAGGACCAGCCGCTGCACCGACTTGGCGGTGAGCCGCGCCGTCAGGTCGGCGCCGTTGCAGTCCAGCCGGACATCGGCCTGCGCCCCGTTCGCGCCGGGCACGATCGCGGCGACGCGGCCGGCCAGCACATTCAGCGCGCTGATCCCCTCGGGCGGCCGCAGCGACAGCATCACGTCGCGCGCCCGGATATAGGCGCGCACGGATGCGCCGACCGGGGCGTTGAGCCGCGGCACCTGCAGCTCGCCCGCAGCCGATGCCAGGACCGAAAGCTGGAAGGCATCGTCGTGGCGCGCCACCTTGGCATCGAGCACGGCGCCGCCATCGCCGGAATCGGCGAGCGGCAGGATGTCGGCGACCGGTCCCACGGCCGTCACCTTGCCTTCCGTCAGGATCACGACCGTCGTCGCCAGGCGCGCGACCTCGGCGACGGAATGGCTGACATAGAGGATCGGCACGCCCGCCTCGTCGCGCAGCCGCTCGATGTAGGGCAGGATCTCGGCCCGCCGCGCCTCGTCGAGCGAGGCGAGCGGCTCGTCCATCAGCAGCAGCCGCGGATGGGCAAGCAGGGCGCGGCCGATGGCAACCCGCTGCCTCTCGCCGCCCGACAGCGAGTCGGGGCGTCGCTCCAGCAAATGGCCGATACCCAGCAGCTCGACGACCGAGGGCAGATCGGCCGCCGCGCCGCCGCCCCGAGCGAACCAGCGGCCATAGAGCAGGTTGCTGCGCACATTGAGATGCGGAAACAGGCGGCTGTCCTGGAAGACGTAGCCGATGCGGCGGCGATGCTTGGGCACGAATACGCCGCGCTCGGTATCGACCAGCACCTGGCCGTCGACGGCGATCCTGCCCCGGTCGGGCTTGATCAGGCCGCCGACGATATCGACCAGGGTGGTCTTGCCCGAGCCCGAGCGGCCGAACAGCGCGGTCAGCCCCGGCGCCGAGGTGAAGCGCGCAGCTGAGGCGAAAGTTCTCGCGCGCATGGTCGACGTCGACCTCGAGGCTCATGCCGCCATCCGGCGGATGCCGATGCGCCGCGCCAGCAGCTCCGACCCCATCAGCGCCACCATGGAGATGGCGATCGACACCAGGGTGAGGCGCAGTGCGCCGGCATCGCCGCCGGGGATCTGCGTCAGGGTATAGATCAGGGAGGGCAGGGTCTGGGTCTCGCCCGGGATATTGGACACGAAGGTGATGGTGGCGCCGAACTCGCCCATCGACTTGGCGAAACAGAGGATGGCGCCGGCAATCACGCCGGGCAGGCAGAGTGGCAGCGTGACCGTGGCGAACACCCAGAGCGGGTTGGCGCCCAGGGTGCCGGCCGCCGCTTCGAGCCGCGTGTCGACTGCCTCGATCGAGAGGCGGATGGCCCGCACCAGCAGCGGGAAACCCATCACGGCGCAGGCCAGCGCCGCGCCGGTCCAGCGGAAGGAGAAGACGATGCCGAATTCGTCGTACAGGAAGGCGCCGATCGGTCCGCGCTTTCCGAACGAGATCAACAGCAGGTAGCCGGTCACGACCGGCGGCAGGATCAGCGGCAGGTGCACCAGCGTGTCGAGCAGGCTCTTGCCCCAGAACCGCCGGCGCGCCAGCAGCCAGCCAATGGCGATGCCGAACGGCAGGCTGGCCGCGGTCGCCGTAGTGGCGACCAGCAGGCTCAGCCTGACTGCCGTCCATTCCTCGGGAGTCATGTCGCGGAGGCGGAGCGGACCAGGACCGTGAATCCCTGTTTCTCGAATGAGGCTCGCGCCGCGGTGCTGCGCAGATGATCCAAGAATGCCTTGGCGTCGGGGTTGGACGACTCCTTGATCTGGGCCGCCGGATAGATGATGGGCGGGTGCGAATTGGCCGGGAAGGCCGTCACGATGCGCACAGTCGGTTCGGCCGCGGCGTCGGTGCTGTAGACGATGCCGAGCGGCGCTTCGCCGCGTGCCACGAGCAGGAGCGCGGCCCGAACGTTCTCGGCCTGCGCCACATGGTCCTTTACGGCGGTCCAGGCGCCGAGCTTCTCCAGCGCCGCCTTGCCGTACTTGCCGGCCGGTACGGCATCGACATTGGCCATCGCGAGCCGGCCGCCGTTCAGCGCCCTGGTAAGGTCGGAGGCGGTGATCGCGGCCGCGACCTTGGAGTCCCTGGGTGCGATCAGCACGATCTTGTTGCCCAAGAGGTTCACGCGGGTGTCAGGCTTGATGAGGTTCTTGCCCGCCAGGTAGTCCATCCAGTCGAGGTCGGCCGACAGGAACAAATCGGCCGGCGCGCCCTGCTCGATCTGCTTGGCGAGGGCGGAGCTTGCCGCATAGGAGATCCTGGGCGCGGGCTTGCCGGTGCTCCTTGGCCCAGTCGGCCGCGATCTCGTCGAGCGCGTTCTTCAGGCTCGCCGCCGCGAACACGACGGGCGCCGCCGTCTGCGCACGTGCTTGGGACGCCAAGCCGGCGGCCAGGACGAGCCCCAGCGCACTTCGCCTTCCCATCGACATATCGAAACCTCCCTCAGGAAGGCGATATAGTCGACTGGATATAGCGTCTCGTCCAGAGCCTGTTTGCAGCGAGGGCGAGCCTTCGGAGGGCGACCAACAGCATCACCAACAGCGAGGCGATCAGCACCTTCAGTGCCGGCCGCGGCGCAAGCTCGGGGTCGAGGTTTGCCGCCAGCACGCGGATCGGGTCGATTCCGTTCACCAGGCCGTACCAGGCGGTTTCGAACAGGACGGCGGCCAGGGTCGCGCCCACGGCCAGCAGGGCAAGACCCGTGAAGCGCGTGCGCAGCTTGACCGGCAGCACCCGCCACAGCATCAGCCAGGCGAACAGGCCGGCGGCGAAGGCCGGCTCGCCGATCTTGAGCTTGGACTGGATGAAGAAGTGCACCAGGGCGATGAAAGCCGCCGGATAGATCAGCCAGTGCAGGCGCTTCCAGTTGCGCTTGAGGCGCTTCTGCCAGCCGTCGGTCGAGGTGACGGCGAGGGCCACGAGCATGAGCAGAGTGACGAAGCCGATGGTGAGATAGAAGCGTTTGGCGATCTCCGTGGCGACCACGATCAGGTTCCATTTCTGGTCGAGCACGTAGATCAGGAAGTGTGCACCGGCATAGCACGCGGCCGCCACGCCGATGCGGCGGCGGATATGGACCAAGGGCATCCAGTCGAACAGTGCCCGCGCCGGCGTCATGGCAAGTGACAGCAGCAGGAAGATGACGGCCCAGTCGCCGGTGGCGTGGGTCGCCACCGTTACCGGCCGCGGCCCGAGATCGTCGGTGATACCAGCGCCAGGCAAGCTCCAGCGCGGGCAGGCAAAGCCCGACCAGAGTCACGAGGCGCAGCCAGAAGATCTTCTGTCTGGGCGGTCACGGCGCGACCTTATGTGAAGGGTCGATCAACGACAGGTCAAACTTGCGTCATCGGGATGCGACGTCTTTGCCCCAATACCTCATCGCTGGTTGCCGAACAGCAGCCGGTAGGTGCCGATCGTCGGCGCGACGGAGACGCCAAACGGCTTCAGTTGCGGCAAGCTTGAAAGTCGCCCGCGCCGCCGCGCCCACCGCACCCGCGTCGGCGCCTTCCAGCAGCACCACCCATTCCGCCTGGTCGGCGCGCGGATGGTCCATGCTCTTGGCGTGCAGTGGCGCGTTGGCGACCTCGAGGTCGTTCTCGGCCGCCGCCGCGCCCACCATGCCGGGGCGTGCGATGGCCCTGGGCAAGGCGGTCTCCTGCAGCCACGCCACCAGCGGCCTGCGCACGCGCGGGTCGGGTACGAAGCGCACGGCAGCCACGACGCCGCCGACGCCGTGCGCCAGGTCGACCTGCACGCGCAAGGTCAGGCGGTGGAAGGAGGTGAAGCGGGCCATCACCGCCTGGGTCCAGGGCGTCTGGTTGGCCAGCAGCTGCAGGTAGCCCGGCGTGGCGAGATCCTCGACGGTGTCGCATTCGTAGGTCGCGAGGTATTTCGGCGCGCCGCGCACGGCGACGTAGCGTCGGGCGCGATGGAAGCCGGGCAAGTTGACGCGTTCGTCGATATGCTCGCGGTTGTACCATTCGTTGAAATCGCGTTCGTCGCGTGCCTTCACGTCGGTGAAGACGATCAGCATTCCCTTGCCGTGAAGGGCCATGGCATTGCGCTCCAAGATCGGCTGCCTTGTATCGGCGGGCCTCGGAAGAGCATATTGCCCGACAAAACGAGGGGGAGGAACATCGGCCATGAAACGGCCAGCCGCCATCGCCGGCATGTTGGTCATGCTGGCTGGCCCCGCCGTCGCGCAATCGAAGCGGGATCTATCTTCGCGCTGATGTCGGTCTCGCCTTTGGCACCTGGTCGACGGAGACGGACCTCAACCCGGGCGCCGTCAATGCCTCGCTGGGTACTGACCGGATTTCGGGCAAGACCGGTACCGGCGTGATGTTCGACATTGGCGCGGGCTATCGTTTTGCGCCGTTCCTGCGCTTGGAAGGCACGATCGGCTATATCCCGTCGATAGAATTCAACGGAACCTTCAGCACTTCCACGGTCACCGCGCGTTCCAACGTCAGCGCTCTGGTCGGCCTGGCGACGGCCTATCTCGACTTCGCCGGCCTCTTCGGATCGCTGCCGGGCAACGTCCAGCCTTTTGTCCTGGGCGGCGCCGGCTTCGCGAACGTCACCAACGGTGCGGAAGACGATTACGCGAACGGCGTGTATCTCAATACGTTCAGCGGCACGACCATGACGAACCTTGCCTGGACGGCAGGCGCCGGTATCGCCATTCCGCTCGCGCCCAGCATCATGCTCGACGTCACCTATCGCTACCTCGACCTTGGCGAACGTCGCGTCGGCCCGTCGCTGACCGCCTTCGGCACCCAGGTCAGCCTCAGCCAGGACAGGGCCGACCTGCAGGTTCACACGGTCATGATCGGGCTGCGTTTTGCAATGTAGATGTAGGAGAAACACCATGAAAATCGCCAAGATCGAGGATTTGCACTGCAACGCCGGCTGGCGCGACTTCTCGTTTCTCAAGATCACGACCGACGACGGCCTGGTCGGCTGGTCGGAATACAACGAAGGCTACGGCAGCGCGGGCCTCACCGCCGTCATCCGCCGCATGGCGCAGGACCTGATCGGTGAGGACCCGCGACCGATCGAGCGCATCATGACCCGGCAGTACGCCATCACCCGCCAGGCGCCGGGCGGCATGAATGCGCAGGCGATGGCCGCCATCGAGAATGCGCTTCTGGACGTCAAGGCCAAGGCGCTGGGCGTTCCTGTTTACGCTCTGTTCGGCGGCCCCGTGCGCGATCGCCTACCACTCTACTGGTCGCATTGCGGCTCCTACCGCTTCCGCAACGCCGAGGTGATGGGGGTCGAGCCGGTGCGCTCGCTCGACGACCTGGTGAAGCTGGGCAAGCATGTGAAGGAACGCGGCTTCAAGGCGCTCAAGACCAACATCTTCCGCTTCGACCTGGAGCCGCCCAACATGCACCAGCCAGGCTTTGCGCGCGGGCCGGGCTATCCCGAGCTCAATCCCGACGGTGCGGTGCTGGCCGCCATCGCCGACGGGCTGGCGGCCTTTCGCCAGGGGGCGGGCCATGACATGGGCATCCTGCTCGACAGCAACTTCAACTTCAAAACCGAGGGCTACATCAAGGTGGCGCGCACCTGTGAGCCCTACAATCTCTTCTGGCTGGAGATCGACAGTTACGATCCCGAAGGCCTGCGGCTGATCCGCGACCGTGCTTCCATGCCGATCGCCTCCTGCGAATCGCTGTTCGGCCGCCGCCAGTTCCGGCCGTTCTTCGAGAACCGCTCGATCGACGTCGCCATCATCGACGCGCCGTGGAACGGCGTGATGGAGTCGCTCAAGATCGCCGCCATGGCCGATCCCTACGAGATCAACTGCGCGCCGCACAATTTCTACGGCCACATGTCGACCCTGATGAGCGCCAACATGTGCGCCGCCATGCCCAATTTCCGTATCATGGAAATCGATATCGACGACGTGCCCTGGAAGGACGATCTGGTCACGCATCCGCCGGTGATCCAGAATGGAGAGCTGATCGTGCCCACGCGGCCCGGTTGGGGCGCCGACATCAACGAGGAAGCGGTGCGGGCACATCCGCCCAAGAATCCGCATCCTTAAAGGGGGAAACTATGGTCTACGAACTGCGCTGCTACACGCTGAGGCCCGGCAAGATGCCGGAATATCTCAAGGCCGCCGAGACGATCGGCCGGCCGGCGCGTGGCCAAAAATTCGGCGTCAATCATGGCTACTGGACGGCCGAGTTCGGCGCGCTCAACCAGATCTGGCATCTGTGGAAGTATGACAGCTACGAAGAACGCTCGCGGTTGCGCGGCGAGCTGGCCAAGCACAAGGCGTGGACGGAGGGCTACGTGCCCGTGATCCGCCCGCTGATCGAGCGCCAGGACCTCAGGCTCATGAACCCTGTCGTCGATGTCCTTCCCGACGACGGCACCACCGGCAACGTCTACGAGCTGCGCATCTACCGCACCGTCCTGGGCGGCGCGCAGCAATACGGCGAGAACTTCAAGAAGGTCCGGGCCGCCCGCGACAAGTACTCGAAGATCTGGGGCGCCTGGACCGGCGAATTCCCGCAGCCCAACGAATGGATCCACCTCTGGCGCTACAAGAACCTCGAGGAGCGCTTCAAGGCACGCGGCGATGCGATGAAGGATCCCGATTGGCAGGCCTATCTCGCCAAGGGTCCGCCGCTGCTGGCCGAGATGCATTCGACGCTGCTGATGCCGACGAACTATTCGCCGCTCAAGTGGACAACTGTCATCCCGAGCGCAGCGAGGGACCTTTAAGGCAACAGGAAAGGTCCCTCGGCCTTCGGCCTCGGGATGACATCGTGCGTGTGGAGAAGATTGTATGGACGCGTTGACCGACATCGCACTGTCGTTGATGAAATTCGGTGTCGGCCAGCCCGTGCCGCGCAAGGAAGACCCGACGCTGCTGCGCGGCGAGGGGCGCTACACCGACGACATCAGCCTGCCGGGCCAGGCTCATGCCGTGATGGTGCGCAGCCGGATCGCGCATGGCGTCCTGAAAGGCATCGATGCCGGGGCGGCGTCGGCCATGCCGGGCGTGCTGGCGGTCCTGACGCATGCCGATCTCGAAGCGGCGGGCTTCGGCCCACTCAAATGCCCAATGAACATCCCGCAGCGCGACGGCTCGCCGATGAAGACGCCGCCGCGCCCGTCGCTCGCCAAGGGCCGGGTCCGCTTCGTTGGCGAAGCGGTGGCCTGCGTCGTGGCCGAGACGCCGGTACAAGCCAAGGATGCCGCCGAGGCCGTCGAGCTCGACATCGAGGAGCTGCCCGCCGTCACCTCGCCGGCCGATGCGCTGAAAGAGGGCGCGCCGCAGATCCATCCCGAGGCGCCGGGCAACCTGGCGCTCGACTTCCACTATGGCGACGCCGAAGCCGTGAAGAAGGCCTTCGCCGAGGCCGCACACGTCACCCGGCTCGAGATCGTCTCCAACCGCATCATCGTCAACCCCATGGAGCCGCGCTCGGCGATCGGCTCCTACGATCCCAAGACCGAGCGTTTCACCCTGCATGTCGGCTGCCAGGGCGTGATGGGCCTGCGCGGCGGCTTGGCCCGTGACGTGCTCAACCGGCCGACCGACAAGGTGCGCGTGCTGACCGGCAATGTCGGCGGCTCGTTCGGCATGAAGTCGCAGGTCTATCCCGAGTACGGGCCGCTGCTGCTGGCGAGCAAGACGCTCGGCCGGCCGGTGAAGTGGACCGACGAGCGCTCCGAGAGCTTCCTGAGCGACCATCACGGCCGGGATCATCAGCGCGTGGCCGAGCTGGCGCTCGACAAGGACGGCAAGTTCCTCGCCGTGCGGCTTTCCGGCACCGGCAACGCGGGCGCCTACATCTATCCGCCGATGCCCGCGACCACCAACGCGGTGAAGAACGTCATCGACGTCTACCGGACGCCGGCGATGGAGGTGAACTCCAAGGTCGTGTTCACCAACACCACGCCGATCGGCGCCTATCGCGGCGCCGGCCGCCCCGAGGGCAACTACTACATGGAGCGGCTGATCGATACGGCGGCCCGCGAGATGGGCATCGACCGGGTCGAGCTGCGCCGGCGCAACCACATCGCGCCCGGCCAGATGCCCTACAAGGCGCCGTCCGGCATGAACTACGATTCAGGCGAGTTCACCACCGTGCTCGACAAGGCGCTGGTCGCCGCCGACTGGCAGGGCTTCGACAAGCGCAAGGCCGAGAGCCAGGCGCGCAACAAGCTGCGCGGCCGCGGCATCGGCTCCTATCTCGAGGTCACGGGGCCGCCGGCCAAGGAGTATGGCGGCATCCGCTTCGAGGAAGACGGCACCGTCACCATGCTGAGCGGCACGCTCGACTACGGCCAGGGCCATGCCACGCCCTTCGCCCAGGTCCTGACCGACAAGCTCGGCATCCCGTTCGAGCGCTTCCGCCTGCTGCAGGGCGATTCCGACCAGCTCAAGGTGGGCGGTGGCACCGGCGGCTCGAAGTCGGCGCTGGTCGCCAGCCAGGCTTTCCTCGAGGCCGGCGACAAGCTGATCGAGCAGGGCAAGAAGGTCGCGGCCCATGTGCTGGAAGCCTCGACCGTCGATATCGAGTTTGCCCGCGGGCGCTTCACGATCGCCGGCACCGACCGCGGCGTCGGCATCCTCGAACTCGTCGACAAGCTGCGTTCGGGCATCAGCCTGCCGCCTGACGTGCCGAGTTCGCTCGACATCAGCCACATCTCGGACAACCCGCCCTTCTCGTTCCCCAACGGCTGCCACGTCGCCGAGGTCGAGATCGACCGCGACACCGGCCACATCGAGGTCGTGCGCTATTTCATGGTCAACGACTTCGGCACGGTCATCAATCCGATGCTGGTCGCGGGCCAGGCGCATGGCGGCGTGCTGCAGGGCATCGGCCAGGCGCTGATGGAGCGCACCGTCTACGACCAGCAGGGCCAGCCGATCGCCGGCTCCTTCATGGACTACGCCCTGCCGCGCGCCTCGGATGCGCCGGACATGTCGGTGCAGAACCATTCCGTGCCGTGCAAGACCAACCTCCTGGGCGTCAAGGGCTGCGGCGAGGCGGGCTGCGCCGGCGCGCTGCCGTCGGTGATGAACGCCGTGGTCGATGCGCTGAGCGAGCTGGGTGTCACCCACATCGACATGCCGGTGACGCCGGAGAAGGTGTGGCGGGTGCTGAACGCTGCGCGCTAGCCGCTTTACGCCGGCAGCTCGTAGCCGATCTTCGCTTCGATCTCGATCGTCTTCTTCACCGCGGGTCGCGCCATCATGCGTTCATAGTGGGCGACGAGGTTGGGGAATTCGCCGGCGCCGGGATTGAGCGAGTTGCGGAAGCGCCAGAACAGGCGGAACAGGTGGATGTCGGCGATGGAGTAGCGGCCGACCGCCCAGTCGCGGTCGCCGAGCCGCCGGTCGGCGACCCGGTAGACGTCGCGGGCGTGGTCCAGTCCCTGGCGCCGCGCCGGATGGATGGTCGAGGCGATGTAGGACATCCAGGAAACGACCTGCGCCTCGGCCTCGGGATCTCCCTCCGGCAGCAACCGCGCCGCCGGATAGGTCCGCGCCAGATAGAACAGGATGCCGGCGACTTCGGTCAGCGGCCGGCCGTCGATCAGCAGGGTCGGCACCTTGCCGGCCGGATTGATCGCCAGGAAGTCCGCCGAGCGCATGTCCTTCCTGGTGAACGACATCGGCCGCGCCTCGAAAGGCGCGCCTGTTTCATGCAGCGCGATGTGCGGCGCCATCGAGCTCGAACCGGGGGCGAAATAGAAAGTGAGCATCATCCCCGGTAATGGCGCGCCGGCCGACTACTTGTCCAGCCAGAACGTGTCGAAGCGCACGACGTCGTAGATGCCGAAATAGTCCTTCGGATTGTGGCCCTTCACGTAGTTGTACCAGACGTCGTTGATCTTCTCCCACGACACCGGCAGCACCGGCGGAT
Organism: uncultured Alphaproteobacteria bacterium; assembly: GCA_963843185.1. Taxonomy (GTDB): domain Bacteria; phylum Pseudomonadota; class Alphaproteobacteria; order Reyranellales; family Reyranellaceae; genus Reyranella. The sequence goes on along the minus strand of CAWJJJ010000015.1, from coordinate 119,300 downwards.
CCTGCTCCATGAGGTCCTCGACCTGGCGGATCAGGGCGAGGCGCTTCTTGACGTCGACTTCGCGGTCGATCTGCGGCAGGAGCGCATTGACCTTCTCGTTGTTCCAGAAGCCGTAATTCTGCGGCCCGTCCTTCTTGTACCAGGCGTTGAAGTAGTCGGAGGGGTCGAGCAGCGTCGAGACGACGGCGCCGATGGCGAGGTCGTAGTTGCCCGACTTGATGTCGTCGAACCACACCGACTCGACCACGGTGCGCAGCTTGACGTCGATGCCGAGTCCCTGCTGCAGCATGGCCTGGATGGCCTGCGCCCAGAGCTTGAAGGTCGCGACCTCGCGCACGAGATAGTCGAGGCTGCCCTTGTAGCCGCTGCCATAACCCGCGGCAGCCATCAGGGCCTTGGCTTCCTTGAGCGCCGCCGTCGTATCCTCCTGGTAGCCCAGCCGCTTCTTGAGCTGGTCGAGCGGCGTGGCGAATTCCGAGAACGGGTAGATGAACCCGCCCATCATCATCGGCGCCACGTCCTTGACGACGTCGACCAGCACCGGCCTGTCGAGACTGAGATGGATGGCCCGGCGCACCCGCGGATCGTCGAGCGGCTTCTTCTTGTTGTTCATCCAGGTGCCCTGGATGACGGACTGGTAGAAGTCGGTCGTCGACATGCCGGGCGTCGCCTTGGCCTTGCGCGCCGTCACCGGATCGACGATGCGGCCATAGTCGACGCGATTCGAGAGCAATGCCGAGCCCAGCTCCGGCGAGAACGGCAGGGCATGGTAGAACTCGATGCCGTCGAGGTAGGGCAGGCCCTTGTTCCAGTAGTTGGCGTTCTTCTCCATCACCCAGACTTCGTTCTCGACGCGCCGCTTGCTCTTGAACGGGCCGGTGCCGGGAATGTCGACGACGCGACGCAGGTTGTAGTTGTTATCCTCCAGCGTCTTCTTGCGCACGATCGTGTTCCAGCCGCTGGCGAAGGCCGCCATCATGAAGCTGGCGGGCCGCGGCTCGGAGAGCTTGAAGACCACGGTCTTCTTGTCGGGCGCGGTGATCTCGCTCACCGTCGTGAACAGCGTGCTGCGCGGAATGCTGACGCCGGCCGGCGGCTTGGCGATGCGGTCGTAGGTCGCCTTCACGTCCTCCGACGTGAAGTCGGCGCCGTCGTGGAACTGCACGCCCTCGCGCAGATGGAAGGTGTAGGTCTTGCCGTCCTTCGAGATCTCCCAGCTATGGGCGAGGTCGGGGATGATGGTCTTGCCGCTGTCGCGCGGATCGCGCCGCACCAGGTTGTCGAACATGCAACCCTGGCTGCCCAGGCTGTTGATCGTGCCCGACTGGTGCATGTCGAAGTGCGGCGGACGCGAGGTGATGGCGTATTTCATGACGCCGCCCGACTTGGGATTCGGCTCCGGCGCCGCGAGCTGGAATTTCGAGCCGTCGAATTCGTTGGGGACGCCCTGAGCGAGCGCCTGCCATGGCATGCCGAACACGGTGGCCGTGGCCGCCGCCGACCCTTTTACGAAGTCACGACGGTTTACGCGAGAACGCGTGGACTCACGATCGCTCATTGTGTTTCCTCCCGATTGGCCTTTTCCTTACCGAGCACTGTGTGCTCTGATGGCTGGCCCTTACTTTCCCCGTAGGGCCAAAACTAACACGATAAAACTCAGGGAGTCTCGTCTTGAATCCTCGCCAGCCGGCGCTGCGCGTGGTCGGTGAGCCGGCTGCGATGCCGGCGTCGACGATCCTGCAGATCGACGACCTGCAGACCCATTTCTTCACGGCGATCGGCACCGTGCGTGCGGTCGACGGCGTGTCCTATTCGCTGAGCAGTGGCGAGACCCTGGGCGTGGTGGGCGAATCGGGCTGTGGCAAGAGCGTGACGGCGCTGTCGATCCTGCGTCTGGTCGCCAATCCGCCGGGACGCATCGTCGGCGGCGCCATCAACTTCGAGGGCAGGAACCTGCTCGAGCTTTCCGAGCCCGAGATGGAGAGCATTCGCGGCAACGACATCTCGATGATCTTCCAGGAGCCGATGACCTCGCTCAATCCGCTCTTCACCGTCGGCCGGCAGATCGCCGAGGCGGTGGCGCTGCACCAGGGCCTGTCGAAGCGCGCCGCGCTGGACAAGGCGGTCGAGATGCTGCGCCGGGTCTACATCCCCGAGCCCGAGAAGCGCGTGCACGCCTATCCGCACCAGCTTTCCGGCGGCATGCGCCAGCGCGTGATGATCGCCATGGCGCTCTCCTGCAATCCCAAGGTGCTGATCGCCGACGAGCCGACGACGGCGCTCGACGTCACCATCCAGGCCCAGATCCTCGACCTGATGCGCGAGCTGCAGGAGACCTTCGGCACGGCGATCATCCTGATCACTCACGACATGGGCGTGGTCGCCGAGAACGCCGACCGCGTCGTGGTGATGTATGCGGGACGCAAGGTCGAGGAGGCCGCCGCCGACGATCTGTTCGACCGTCCCGGCCACCCCTACACGCAGGGCCTGCTGGGTTCGATCCCGCATCTCGACGCCGCGGCGCGCAGCGACACCCGGCGCACCCGCCTGAACGAAATCAAGGGCATGGTGCCGTCGCTGTTCAACCTGCCGGAGGGTTGCAGCTTCGCGCCGCGTTGCGGCTTCGCCACAGACCAGTGCCGCGCCGTGACGCCGGCTCTCGAGCAGCATCGACCGGGACACTGGATCGCCTGCTGGCACGCCGACCGGCTGCTGGGCGGTGCGGCATGAACGCGGGACCGCAGGCAACGAAGCTGCTCGAGGTCACCGACCTCAAGAAGCACTTCCCGATCCACACCGGCGTGTTCTCGCGCGTCTCGGGCCAGGTCTACGCCGTCGACGGCGTGTCGTTCAGCATCGGCCGCGGCGAGACGCTGGGCCTGGTCGGCGAAAGCGGCTGCGGCAAGTCGACGGTGGGCCGCACCCTGCTCCGGCTGCTCGAGCCGACCGACGGCACGATCAGGATGGGCGGCGAGGACATCACCCATCTCGACCGCGAGGGGCTGCTGCCCTACCGGCGGCGCATGCAGATGATCTACCAGGATCCCTACGCCTCGCTGAACCCGCGCATGACGGCCGGCGAGATCGTCGGCGAGCCCTTGATCATCCATGACGTCGGCGTGCCTCAGGAACGTCGCGAGCGGGTCGCGGCGCTGTTCGAGCGGGTCGGCCTCAGGCCGGAGGCGATGCACAACTATCCCCACGAGTTCTCCGGCGGCCAGCGCCAGCGCATCGGCATCGCCCGCGCGCTGGCGCTCAGCCCCGACCTGATCGTGGGCGACGAGCCGGTATCGGCGCTCGACGTGTCGATCCAGGCGCAGATCATCAACCTGCTGATGGACCTGCAGGACGAGCTGAAGCTCTCCTACCTGTTCGTCGCCCACGACCTCGCCGTGGTCGAGCACATCAGCCACCGGGTCGCCGTGATGTATCTCGGGCGCATCGTCGAAATGACGGACAAGACCAGCCTGTTCGAGATGCCGCTCCATCCCTACACCGAGGCGCTGCTCTCGGCCGTGCCGATTCCCAAGTCCAGCGCGAAGGGCCGCAAGCGGGTGATCCTGAAGGGCGACGTGCCGAGCCCGATCAATCCGCCGCCGGGCTGCCACTTCCACGCCCGCTGCCCCTACGCCATGCCGCGCTGCCGGACCGACGTGCCGGCCCTGCGCGAAGTGAGACCCGATCACTGGGCATCGTGCCACCTGCACGACGGCGGCGTGACGTTTCCGCTTCAGGCACCTAAGCCGGGCGTCCCGCCCGCCTCAGTGGAGCGATCTTCAGCCGGGCGGGACGCGCGCGCGGTCGCGGCAGAAGTCTAAACCGATCCCCTCAGCCGCGGATCCAGCATGTCGCGGATGCCGTCGCCCAGGAGGTTGAAGGCCAGCACCGTGATGGTGATCGCCACGCCGGGGAAACAGCACCAGCCACCACGGCGGGACCAGGCCGGCATTGAGGGCATCGGACAGCATGTTGCCCCAGGTCGGCGACGGCGGCGGGATGCCGACGCCCAGGAAGCCGAGCGAGGCCTCGATGACGATCGCTACGCCCAGATGGGTGGTGGCGAGAATCAGGTAAGGCGCCACGCATTGCGGCAGGATGTGGCGGAACATCAGGCGCTTGTGCGAGGCCCCCAATCCGCGCGCGGCCTCGACATATTGCATTTCCTTGAGCGACAGCACGACCGATCGGATGACGCGGCCGCCAAAGGGAATGCGGGTGATCGCGATGGCGACGATCACCGTCACCACGCCGCCGCCCAGCGCCATGGCGATGGCCATGGCCAATATCAGGTCGGGAAAGGATTGCAGGAACTCGATGATCCTCTGGCTCACCATGTCGAAGCGGCCGCCGAAATAGCCGCAGGCCAGGCCCCACAGCGCGCCGACGGTCGTCCCGAAAAGCACGGCGCCGAACGCCACGGTGAGCGAGGTCCGGCTGCCGTAGATGACGCGACTGAGCGTGTCGCGTCCGATCTGGTCGGTGCCGAACCAATGCTTCTCGTTGGGTGGCTTCTGCATGGCGCGGAAGTCGGATTTCAGCGGCGGATAGGGCGCGACGACGGGTGCCGCGATCGCCATGGCGACGATCAGTGCCGCCACCACGCCCCAGAATGCCGAGAGCGGAGCGCGGCGGAAGAACCTTCCGACGCCGCCGAGCATGGCACGCAGGCGCGAGGGCGGAGCGGGCAGCGGCGTGGTGAGAGCAGTCATCGGTAGCGAATCCTCGGATCGAGCAGGGCGATGGTGACATCGACCACGATGTTCAGCAGCACGAACACCACGGCATAGACGAACACCAGGTTTTGCATGACAAAGACGTCGCGTTCGCTCACCGCGGTGAACATGGCGTAGCCCAGTCCCGGCGTGCCGAAGGCCCGTTCGACCGGGATCGATCCGGCCAGCACCAGGCCGAGCAGCACGCCGGACAGGGTGATGACCGGCAGCAGGGCGTTGGGCAGCGCGTGGAGGGCGATCACCAGCCGGCTGTTCAGGCCCTTGGCGCGCGCCGTCCGGACATAGTCCTCGCGGATCACCTCGAGCAGGCTGGATCGGCCCATGCGTGCGATATAGGCGGCCTGGCCGAGGCCCAACACGATCGCCGGGCCGATCACGATCTGCAGGTTGGCGACGGGATCGGCGAAGAACCCGACGCCGGCCATCGGCGCGCGATAGCCGAACCAGAAAAGAAGCGCGAGCACGATCAGCATGCCGACCCAGAAGCCGGGCACGGCGATGAACAGGATGCTGACGAACCGCGCTGCGCTGTCGGCGATCGTGTTTGGCTTGAGTGCGCTCACGATCGCCACCGGAATGCCGACCAGCCACGACAGCACGACCGACAGGAGCGCGATCTCGGCGGTCAGCGGCCCGCGCCGCAGGATCATGTCGGCGACGCTCTCGGAGCGGAAGAAGGAGTGGCCGAAGTCTCCGCGGACGATGTCCTTCACCCAGGCGAGATACTGCACCCACAGGGGATCGCTCAGCCCGAGCTCCGCCATGAAGCCGGCTCGCTCCTTGTCGGAGAGCTTGGTGAAGCCTTCCGGTCCGAAGATCGCAACCAGCGGATCGCCGGGCAGGATGCGCATCACCACGAAGACCATGATCGACACGCCGATCACCGTCAGCGCGCCGAACGCAAGCCTTCGCGCGATGTAGCTGTACATGGCGTCTCCCTGATGCCGGCCTTTGTGGCCCGTCGTTGCCGCCATCATAGGGCCGGCGGGGGCGCGGAAGCGAATCCCGTTCACGGCGACCCCCGCGGGCATAGGACTTGCGAGGTCTCTGGGCTAGTGTCGACGTTCCAGACTGGAGAGCCAGGCGTGCCCTCACAAAGCAACCGCCGGATGATGCGCCTCGGGGCCTTCGTGCACGAGACCGGCCAGCATGTCGCCGCCTGGCGCCACCCCAAGGCGTACATGCGGTCCGGCACCAGTTTCGCCGAAGCGGTCGCGGTGGCCCAGACGGCCGAGCGCGGCAAGTTCGACCTCTTGTTCCTGGCCGACACCGCCGCCGTGAACCTCTCGGGCAGCGCCGACGCGCGAGGCCGCATGGGTAAGGTGGTGAAGTTCGAGCCCATGACGGTCTTGTCGGCGTTGGCCGCGGTGACCAAGAACCTCGGCCTCGTCGCCACCTCGACCACGACCTACAACGAGCCCTACACGCTTGCCCGCCAGTTCGCCTCGCTTGACCAGATCAGCGGCGGGCGGGCCGGCTGGAATCTCGTCACCTCCAACAACGAAGCCGACGCGCTGAACTACAGCCGCGACGAACACTTGTCGCACGCCGACCGCTACGAGCGCGCGATCGAGTTCGCCGAGGTCGTGAACGGCCTGTGGGATAGCTGGGACGAAGATGCCTTCATCCGCGACAAGGACTTCGGGCGTGTTCTTCGACCCGTCGAAGCTCCATGTACTGAACCACAAGGGCAAGCACTTCCAGGTGCGCGGCCCGCTGAACGTCGCCCGTTCGCCGCAGGGACGCCCGATCCTGGTCCAGGCCGGCGCTTCCGGCACGGGACGCGACGTGGCCGCTCGGCTCGCCGAATTGGCATTCACGGCACAGACCACTTTCGAGCAGGCGAGGGAATTCTACTCGGACGTCATGGCACGCCTGCCGAAGTTCGGCCGCACGCCCGACCAGGTGAAGGTGATGCCGGGCTTCTATCCTGTGGTCGCGCCGACGGAGGCGGAGGCCAAGGAGAAGTTCGACTACCTTCAGTCGCTGATCCAGCCCAGCGTCGGTCTTTCCATCCTCGAGTACACGATCGGCGTGCGCGGCCTCGACAAGTTCCCGCTCGACGGGCCGGTCCCTGAGATGGCCGATACCAATGGCCCCCTCAGCCGCCAGCACCTGCTGCTGGAGGCCGCCCGCCGCGACAAGCTAACCTTGTGGGAACTCTGCCTCCTGAACGCCGGGCCGCGCGGTCACGCGCTGGTCATCGGCACGCCCCAGCATGTCGCCGACGTCATGGAGCACTGGTTCCTGAACGGCGCCGCCGACGGCTTCAACGTCATGCCGGCCTGGCTGCCGGGCTCGCTCGACGATTTCGTCGACCTGGTGATCCCCGAGCTGCAGCGCCGCGGCCTGTTCAGAACCGAGTACGAAGCCGCGACGTTGCGCGGCAATCTCGGCCTGCCGCGGCCCGTCGGCCGCTTTCATGCCGCGCACTCGACTGAAGCGGCGCAGTGAGCCGGTCCGTGCCTCTTTAATTTACGGCAGGATTTGCTGGCCGATCGCGCCCAGCGCGTCTTCGTCTGGAACACGCGGCCCAAGAACCTCGAATACTATACGGAGAAATGGAACGAATTCCTGGCTGCCTGAGATAAAGCTTCGTTGTCATCCTGAGCGTAGCGAAGGATGACAAACTCCCATGACACTCATGCGGGACAGCCATTAGTCTTGGCGGGCATGACCCGTCCGCTCACCCTGCTGCTGTCCGCCCACGCCCTGAAGACCTGGGGCGCCCGCATCCAGGCCGCCGTCCCCGCCGACGGTCTCGCCTTTCGCACGGCCGAGGAGGCGTTGGCGGCCGACGGCCCCTGCGACGCCGATATCGCCTTCATGACCCGCGAGGTCACCGGCCGGTCGAGCAAGGACAATCCGACGCCCGAGCTGAAAGGCTTCGAGGCGGCGATGCGCAAGTCGCCGGGTCTCAAATGGCTGCAGATCCATCCCGCCGGCGCCGAGCGGCCGATCTATCGCGAGCTGCGCGGGCGCGGCGTCAAGGTGACGACCGCGTCGGGCGCCACGGCGGTGACCGTATCGCACAGCACGCTGGGCGCGCTGATCGCGCTCAACCGGCGCTTCCCGCTGCTGGCCGACGCCCAGCGTCGCCATGCCTGGGAGCCGCGGATCGGCGAGCGATCGCCGCGCGACCTCAGGGGCCAGTGCGCGGCGATCGTGGGGATGGGTCCCATCGGCCGAAACATCGCGACCCTGCTGAAGATGCTGGGCATGAAGGCGATCGGTGCGCGGCGCAGCGCCGAGCCGGTCGAGCCCTGCGACCGCACGATCGCCTATGCGGATCTCCCCGACGTGCTGCCCGAGGCGGACTGGCTGATCCTCTGTTGCCCGGCCTCGCCCCTGACGCGCGGCATCGCCAATGCGGCGGCCTTCGCGGCCATGCCGGCCGGCAGCCATTTCATCAATGTCGCGCGAGGTGAAATCGCGGTGGAGAAGGACGTGATCGCCGCGCTCCGGAGCGGCCACCTGGCCGGCGCCTATCTCGACGTCTTCGAGCGCGAGCCGCTCGATCCCGCTTCGCCACTGTGGGACATGCCCAACGTCATCGTCTCGCCGCACACCGCCAGCCATTCGCTGGGGCAGAACGAGGCGATCTTCGACATCTTCCTCGACAATCTCGCGCGCTGGCGCGCCGGCGGCAGATTGCGCAATGATGTCGACGATCTCGGGTAACAGGCCAGGAGGCTGATATGGATCTTGGATTGAAGGGAAAGCGGGTCGCCGTCACGGGCGGCAGCAAGGGAATCGGCCGGGCCATTGCCGAAGGCTTTGCCGCCGAGGGCGCCCACGTCGCCGATATGCGCGCGCAACGCGGATGAAGTAGCGGCGGCGGTCGCGGCGCTGAAGGCGAAGGGTGTTAAAGCTTTCGGCAAGGCGCTCGACGTTGCCGATGGACCGGCGCTCAAGGGCTGGATCGCCGCCGCCGCCGGCGAGCTGGGTGGGCTCGACGCGCTGGTCTGCAACGTGAGCGCCCTGGCGGTCGGCGATTCGGAGGAGAGCTGGGAGAAATCCTTCCGCACCGACATGATGCATACGGTGAACGCCGTGGGCGCCGCGGTGCCGTTCCTCGAGAAATCCTCCTCGCCGTCGATCGCGCTCATCTCCAGCGTTTCCGGCTTCGAGGTCGACTTCGCCGCCGGCTCCTATGGTGCGATGAAGGCGGCGTTGATCCACTACGCCAAGGGCCTTAGCCGTCAGCTCGTCGGCAAGGGCATCCGCGTCAACTGCGTGTCGCCCGGCAACACTTATTTCGACGGCGGCATCTGGCAGAACATCGAGAAGAACATGCCGGACCTGTTCGCCTCGACGGTCAAGGTCAACCCGACCGGCAAGTTCGGCACGGCCGAGGAGGTCGCCAACGGCGTGGTCTTCCTGGCGAGCCCGATGGCCAGCCGCATCTCCGGCACCAATCTCGTGATCGACGGCGCCCTTACGGTCGCGGTCTAGGAGCTCCGTCCATGCATAGCCACGCCAAGCACACGATCCACCGGGAGCATATCCATCACGGCTGGAACAATCAGTTCCCGCCGCGCCTCAGGATCGCGCCCGGCGAGACCGTGCAGTTCGAAACCAGGGACGCGTCGTCCGGCCAGCTGTCGAAGACCTCGACGGCGGAGGCCCTGAAGAAGCTCGACCTCGCCTTCGTCAATCCGGTGACCGGGCCCGGTCTTTGTCGACGGCGCCAAGCCGGGCGACGCGCTGAAGGTCACGGTGCTGTCGCTGCAGCCGTCGGGCTGGGGCTGGACAGGCAACATACCGGGCTTCGGCCTGCTTACCGACCAGTTCCCCGAGGCGCACCTGCACCACTGGAACTACGATCCCGGGCTGAAGCCCGCGATGTATGGACCAGGCGGGAAAGTGCCGCTCCGGCCCTTCCCCGGCACGATCGGCGTGGCGCCGGCCGCGCCCGGCCTGCACAGCATCGTCCCGCCGCGCAATGTCGGCGGCAACATGGACGTGCGCGACATCACCGCCGGCGTCGAGCTCTACCTGCCGATCGAGGTCGACGGCGCGCTCTTCTCGGTCGGCGACACCCATGCGGCTCAGGGCGACGGCGAGGTCTGCGGTACGGCGATCGAAAGCCCGATCGACGTCGCGCTGAAGTTCGACCTGATAAAGGGCGCCAATCTGAAGATGCCGCGCTACGTCACGCCCGGCCCGGTGTCCGACCATTTCGACAAGAAGGGCTACGAGGTGACGACCGGCATCGGTCCCGACCTGATGACAGGCGCCCGCACGGCCGTCATGGAAATGATCGACCTTTTGAGCAAGCGCTTCGGCTATTCGCCGATCGACGCCTACATGCTGTGCAGCGTCTGCGCCGATCTGCGCATCAGTTCGATCGTCGATGTACCCAACTGGGTCGTCTCGTTCTACTTCCCGCGGATCGTCCTGGAGTAGCCTTTACGCCACCGCCGCCAGCTTGCTCCGGCGGCTTTGCATCAGCGGCTGGATGCGCTGGCCGAACTGCTCCATGCCGATCAGGAAATCGTCGAAGGTGAGCATGATGCCCTTGGTGGCGGGCACGGTCGCGCACTCGTCGAGCAGGCGAGCCACCGTGGCGTAGGAGCCGACGAGCGTGCCCATATTGAAGTTGACCGCGCCCGTCGGCGCCGCCATTTGCCGCGCCGTGCTGGTCGCTGCCGCCCTGGCATCGGCGTTCGCCTGGTCGGCCAGCCAGGTCATCGCATCGAGATCGGCGCCCTCGTTGTAGTGCTTCCATTTGGCCATCGCGGCCTCGTCGGTCTCGTCGGCGATCACCATCAGCAGCACGTAATTGCCGACGTCGCGGCCGGTCTTGGCGGCGGCCTCAGCCATCGCCGCGTTGGTGGCCGAGTGCGCCGTCGGCGTGTTGACGCCCTTGGCCGCGACGAAGTTGTAGTCGCCATAGGCGGCGCCGAACTCGATGCCGCGCGGGCTCTGGCCGGCGCAGACGACCTTCACGTAGGCCTGCGGCCGGGGCGAGAGCCTGCAGTCCTCCATCTGGAAGTATTCGCCCTTGAAGTTCGACGTCCCGGTCTCCCACAGCTCGCGCAGGATCGTCACATACTCGGTGCTGTAGTCGTAGCGCTTGACGAAATGTTCCTCGCCCGGCCACAGGCCCATCTGCTCGTACTCCGCCTTGGCCCAGCCGGAAACGATGTTGATGCCGAAGCGACCGCCCGAGATCGAATCGATGGTCGAGGTCATGCGCGCCACGATGGCCGGCGGGATGGTGAGCACCGCCACCGAGGCATAGAGCTGGATGCGCTTGGTGACGGCCGCCAGTCCCGCCATCAGGGTGAAGGATTCGAGATTGTGGTCCCAGAACTCGCTTTTGCCGCCGAAGCCGCGCAGCTTGATCATGGAAAGGGCGAAGTCGAGCCCGTACTGCTCGGCCTTTTGCACGACCTGCTTGTTCAGCTCGAAGGTCGGCCTGTATTGCGGCGAGCTGGTCGAGATCAGCCAGCCGTTGTTGCCGATCGGGATGAAGATGCCGATATCCATCGACGTCTTCCTAGGCCACCTGCTTGAGCTTCGCCGCCCGGCTCTTCATCAGCGGCTGGATGCGCTGGCCGAACTGCTCCATGCCGATCAGGAAGTCGTCGAAGGTCAGCATGATGCCCTTGGTGGCGGGCACGGTGGCGCATTCGTCGAGCATGCGGGCGACGCTGGCGTAGGAGCCGACCAGAGTGCCCATGTTGAAGTTGATCGCGCCTTCGGGGGCGGAGATCCGCTTGGCGGTGCCGTCGTCGGCGGCGTTGGGGTCGGCGTTGGCCTCGCCCGCCATCCAGGCGAGCGCGCCCATGTCGGCGCCTTCGTTGTAGTGCTTCCACTTGGCCATGGCAGCCTCGTCGGTCTCGTCGGCGATCACCATCATCAGCACGTAGTTGCCGACGTCGCGGCCGGTCTTGGCGGCGGCCTTGGCCATCGCCTCGTTGGTCGGTGCGTGCGCCGTCGGCGTGTTGACGCCTTTGCCCAGGGTGAAGTTGTAGTTGCCGTAGGTCGCGCCGAATTCCATGCCGCGCGGGCTCTGGCCGGCGCAGACGATCTTCATGTCGGCCTGCGGCCGCGGGCTCAGCTTGCAGTCGGTCATCTGGAAATACTGGCCCTTGAAGTCGGACGTGCCCTTCTCCCAGAGCTCGCGCAGGATCGTCACATACTCGGTGCTGTAGTCGTAGCGCTTGGCGAAGTGCTCCTCGCCCGGCCACAGGCCCATCTGTTCGTACTCCATCTTGGCCCAACCCGAGACGATGTTGATGCCGAAGCGGCCGTTCGAGATCGAATCGATGGTCGAGGCCATGCGCGCCACGATCGGCGGCGGCAGGGTCAGCACCGCGACCGAGGCATAGAGCTGGATGCGCTCGGTAACGGCCGCCAATCCTGCCATCAGGGTGAAGGATTCGAGATTGTGGTCCCAGAACTCGGTTTTGCCGCCGAAGCCGCGCAGCTTGATCATCGACAGGGCAAAATCGAGCCCGTAATGCTCGGCCTTCAGCACGATCTGCTTGTTGAGCTCGAAGCTCGGCATGTATTGCGGCGAGGTCGCGGAAATCAGCCAGCCATTGTTGCCGATGGGAATGAACACGCCGATATCCATGGCATCCTCCTACGCTGCTGGAACACCCGTTGCTCGGGTGACGCAGCAAGCGACGTGCCAATTCTAGAGCGTTGGCAGGAAGTTCGGCATCAAAGTTGCCGTACGACTCAAGGAAAACGGAAGGTCAGCGACGCCATTCCGCTGCGGGCGGCAGGTCGCCGCCGATGTCGGCGTGTGCGGCCTCGCTCGCCGGATCGCCGCGTTTGCCGGAGAAGCGCACCGAAAGAACCCGGCCGTCGTCGGTCGTGAGCCGCAGATCGAGGCGGCCGAAGGCGTGGTTCAGCGCCTCGGCGGACATGCGGATCTCGCCCGAGCCCACGACCTCGCCTGGCTTGTTGACGAAGCCGTCGATGTCGTAGTCCACGCGGCCCAGGGACTCCTCGCCGCCTGTCAGCGTGCCGCCGCCGCGCATGACTCCGAGATACTGCATCACGCCCGCGCGTCGCGGAAACGCACGAGGCGGCCTCGCTGTTCGTCCCACAGGGTCAGGAACGTCGCGGCGAGGCTGCGTCGCAGGGGGAGCGGCTCGACCGGCCGCAGCGCATGCACGGCCTCATGGGCCTCGCGCAGCCGGTAGTTGGGCACGTGCGGATTGAGGTGATGGACGTGGTGGAAGCCGATGTTGCCGGTGAGCCAGTGCAGCGCGCGCGGCAGGCGGAACCACGATGAGCCGTCGAGCGCGGCCTCGACGAAGCGCCACTCGCTCTTGGCGGTCCAGCGCGCCGTCTCGAAACGATGCTGCAGCGAGAACAGCCAGACGCCCAGGATCGACGCCACGACCATGACCGGCAGGTGGACGAGCAATACCTCCCGCCAGCCGAGGAAGACGACCAGGCTGCCGAACAGGCCGGCGAGGGCGACGTTGGTCAGGTAGACCGACCAACGTTCGCGGCGCCAGGCGCGCGGCGTGTCGAACGGCACGCGATAGAGCAGCAGGAAGACAAGCGGCGGCAGCAGCACGTTGGCGATCAGCGGATGGCGCGGCAGGCGGTAGAAGAAACGGCGCCAGGGCGACAGCGCGAGATACTCGCTGACCGTGAGGCAGGCCGAATAGATGTCGCTGCCGCCGCCGGTCCGGTCGAGGTTGTTCCAGTCGGCGTGGTGCAGCCCGTGCTGGCGGCTCCAGTTGGCGTAGGGCGTCATCGTGATGAGGCTGCAGGCCCAGCCAACCACGGTGTTGGCGCGCCGCGAGGCGAAAAACGAGCCGTGCCCGCAATCGTGCTGGACGATGAAGACGCGGATCAGCAACGCGCCGGTCGGCACGGCGAGCGCGAGCGTCAGCAGGACGGAGATCGGATAGACAAGATACATCGCCGCACATCCGGCGAGGAAGGGACCGAACGAGGTGAGGAGCTGAAGGGCGCTCTTCCATCCGTTCGGTCGCGCAAACGCAGCCGCGGCCTGCCTTATCTGGGCATCCGGGCCGGGGGAACCCCGGTCGATGGTCATGGGAATCCTTGGGGTGGAAACGCAAGACGTACATGGGCATGCAACCGGCCGGGCGCAATAGGCCTGCCAACCGGGGCTTGCCAACCGGGGGCGCAAGGCCCATATGGGTCCCGTCGATACACGGACAGGATGATTTGGTCCGCGCCCCGGTCAAGGCCGGCGCCTCTCCAGTGAACTTTGCTCCCGAAACCAAGTGCGAATTCGACGGCCTCGCGCCCATCCCTGATGGCGCGCGGGTCAGCATATCTATGTTACGAAAGGGTCTCCCATGACGACGGGAACCGTTAAGTGGTTCAATATTCAAAAGGGCTTCGGCTTCATCCAGCCCGACGACGGCGGCCGTGACGCCTTCGTGCACATCAGTGCCGTCGAGCGCGCCGGCCTCGGCACGCTGAACGAAGGCCAGAAGGTCGAATTCGACCTCGTGTCCGATCGCAAGAGCGGCAAGATGTCGGCCGACAACCTCAAGGCAGTCGGCTGATCGCATAGCTGCCGGCAACGGCGGCTCGTTCCTTCGCTTCGGTCGACCACGGATGTACTGGCGAACTGAAGACGTGAGGAGCAGATGTGATCAAGCCTGACGGGGGCAGCACTTGCTGCTGTGCCCGGTGGCCCCGCGCCTCACCAGGTTGCGGGGCCTTTGCTTGTCTGCGATCTGGCGTCGAAGTTGCAAGACGGTCTCCGCCATTCCAGGCTCGCCACCGAGGGAGGTCGCCAATGAAAGCCGTCGTCATCCATGCCACGGGTGGGCCCGAGCAGCTTACCCTCGCCGAGATGCCCGATCCCGTCCCGGGCCCCGGCGAGGTGCTGGTCGATGTGGCCTATGCCGGCTGTAACTGGGCCGACACCCAGGTCCGGATGGGAATCTATCCGCATCCCATGACCTATCCGATGGTGCTGGGCTTCGAGGTCGCCGGCATCGTGTCGGCGCTGGGGCCGGGCGTGACGAACGTGGAGGTCGGTGACCGCGTCGCCACCTTTCCCGACAAGGGCGGCGCCTATGCCGAGAAATGCGTGGCGCCTGCGTTGGGCCTCATCAAGCTGCCGGCGGGCATCCCGTTCGACGTCGCGGCGGCATTTCCGATCCAGGCGCTCACCGCCTATCACATGCTCTACACGATCTATGGCCTGAGGCGCGGCGACACCGTGCTGGTCAACGCCATCGGCGGCGGCGTCGGCCTCGCCTGCACCCAGCTTGCCGTCCATGCCGGCGCGCGGGTGATCGGCACGGTCGGCACGCCGGGCAAGGAGAAGCGGGCGCTCGCGTACGGCGCCGAAAGGGTCGTGCTGACCAAGACCGAGGATTTCGAAAAGGCGGTGCTCGATTTCACCCAGGGCAAAGGCGTCGATCTCGCCATCAACTCCTACGGCGCCACCATGCTCGACCGCACCTTCGGCGTGGTGAAGAAGCTCGGCCACGTGATCAGCATCGGCGAGGCCGAGGGCCAGCCTTTCAAGAACATCCGCGAACGCATCCTGCCCAAATCGCAGACCTTCACCCGTCTGCATCTCGGCCATGTCGACCAGGCCTCGCCGGAATGGCAGGCGGGCGTCGATCACGTGCTGGCCGGGATCCTCGCGGGCTGGCTGAAAGTGCCGATCGAGGGCGTGTTCCCGCTTGCCGAGGCCGCCGAGATGCATCGCCGGCTCGAGGGACGGCACGTGGCCGGAAAGCTGCTGCTGAAGGCCTAGCCTAGCGGTCGAGCCAGACATCCTCGAAGCGCCAGCCGTTGTAGATGCTGTTGACGTGGATCGTCACGCCCTTGACGTAGGGCTGCCAGCAGCCAGCGGCCCGGCCGTGGGCGAGGATCGGACGGGCGATGTCCTCCTGTAGCTTGCGGTCGATCTCCCACACCATCTTCAGGCGCTTCTTCTGGTCGAGCTCGCGCGACTGCGCCTCGAACAGCTTGGTCATCTCGGGATTGCAATAGTTGTTGTAGTTGCGCAGCGAGCCGCAGGCGTAACCCTCGAAGAAGGTGACGTCGGGATCGTCGACGGCGCTGCCGGTGAGGTTCAGCGCGACCACGTAGTCCTTCTTGAAAACGCGGTTGTAGTAGACCGAGGTGTCGATCACCTCGAGCTCGCCGTCGATCCAGATCTGCTTGAGATGGTCGATCATGATCGTCGCCGGATCGCGGAAGGTGGCGATGTTGCGGGTGCTGACCTTGACCTTGAGCCGCTTGTCGGGGCCGTAGCCTGCCTGTTTCATCAGCTCGCGCGCCTCGTCGCGGCTCTTGGCGACGTCGCCGTAGCCGATCGTGGTCTTCAGCATCTCCGCCGGCATGCCCCACACGCCGTCCGGCGGCGGCAGCATGGCGCCGCCCATCTTGCCCTCGCCCTCGGTCAGGATGTCGATATAGGCCTGCCGGTCGAGCGTCAGCGCCATGGCGCGCCGGATCCGCGGGTCGTCGAATGGCGGCGTCTCGCGGTTGACGATGAGGTTGGTGCTGACCCCGGTTCCCCGCATGGTGCATTGCGCCTGCGGCGCGTCCTTCCGCAGGTTCTTGAGGAGCGGCACCGTGACATCGGTCGGAAAGGTCATGTCGAACTTGCCGCTGGCGAAGGACAGCATGCGCGTCGAGCGATCGGCGATGATGGTGTATTCGATGCCGTCGAGATAGGGCCGTCCTTTCTTCCAGTAGTCGGTGTTCTTCGTGAGCTTGATGCCTTCGTTCATCTTGAGTTCGACGAACTTGAAAGGTCCTGTGCCGACCGGCTTGCGGCGCATGTCCGCCACCGGCACGTGGCAGGGATAGATCGGCGTGTAACCCGAGGCGAGCAGGGCCAGCAGCGCGGGTTGCCGGTGCTTGAGGTGAAACGTCGCGTCGAAGGCGCCGTCTGACGTCACCCTCTCGACGTTGCTGTACCACGCGCCGCGCGGATTGCGCCGGAGCTTGTCCGTGCTGAGCAGCAGCTCGAACGTGCAGCGCACGTCCTCCGCCGTGAACGGCTTGCCGTCGTGCCAGCGCACGCCCTGCCGCAGCTTGAAGGCGAGCCTGAGGCCGTCATCGCTCCAGGTCCAGCTGGTGGCGAGATCGGGCACGATCGACTCGAAGCTGTTCTTCGCCACGTGCTGGTCGAACATCACGAGGTTGTTGAACACGCCCATGAACGGCACCGCCACCGAGACGGTCGCCTCTTCGTGGATCGAGGCGCTGGGCGGCGTGTCCATGTGCTGGATCTTGAGGATGCCGCCGGATTTCTGAGCCCACGCTCCGCCCGCGATAGCCACCACGCCTGCCAACGCAAAACACGCCAACGCGAAACCTGTTCGGCTGCTCATGTCGTCCTCCCTGTGACGGGCGGCGCGCTGTTTCTTGTTTGTGGCGCACCGCCAACGCTTTGCCGGCTGATCTACGCTACGGTCTCGACTTCTCCCTTGAGCTGGAGTGAGGGCCCGAGCTTACGTCGAGGTCACGGTTCGGTCGAGCGGAAGGCGGGCTCCTCGGCCAGCCGCCGGGCAAGCGCATGCAGGCGCGGCATGCGCGTGGCCGTGTCGATGCCGAGGCCGACGCGTGCCAGCCGCTCGGCGACGAAGGCGGTCACGTCGGCCTGGGTGAGCCGCCCCAGCAGCAGCCAGGGAAGCTGCGGGTCCGCCATCTTATCGACTGCGTCGAGCGCCGCGGTCGCCTGCGCCCGGCAGTCGTCGATCCAAGGCTGGTGAACCTTGTCCGGCGGATGGTGGTTGCGCTCGTAGGCGGCGTCGAGAAGCTTGTCGCAGGCGCCCATCATGAGTGCCGCGATCCGCAGCACGGCGCGCCGGTCGGCGCCTGCCGCAGGAGTCAGCGCGCGCTCGCGGCCATGGACTTCGTCGAGATGATCGATGATGGCGCCGCTATCGACCAGCGCCTCGCCGCTGTCGAGCACCAGCGCCGGGATGCGGCCGAGCGGATTGCTGGCCCTCACCTCGGTCCGGTTGCCGAAGCCCGAGAGATCCTGCTGCTCGAACGGCATGCCATAGAGCTTGAGCGTGATGGCGACGCGGCGCGTGTACGGCGAACGATTCACCCCGATCAGCAGCATGCCGATTGATTCCCTGAACGGGACGGCCGAAGTGCCGCCCGGGAGGGACTGTGCACCCGGCTCCGCGTCAGGCTCTAGCGTTTCCTCTCCGGCTTGCCGGGCACGGGCCGAACCTCGGGCGATGGCAGGATCGCGGCATCGGGCGGCCGCTCGCTCAGTTCCTCTTCCCGTAGACCGGGCATCGGGCTGACGGCCTGGTTCTTGGAGTTGGGACCCATCGTGGCGCCCGTGCCGCCGACGACCGCCGGGCCCGACTCGGGCATCTGCGAGGCGCCTTTGGCGCTCTCAGCCCCGGTACGCTGGGCCTGAACGGCAGACACGCCCAGCAGCACGGGCAAAGCGGCCACGAAAGCGACGAGGATGGTTCGTTTCATGGAAATCTCCGCAAGTGATGCTAAGTCAACTCACGGGCGGCTGTTGCGTTCCCTGCAAGGAGGCGAGGATGGCAGATCACGGCGCCATGGGAAGCGGCCGGGCGGGACCGTCGCTAACCGAGGACAGCGACGAGCTGGCGCGCGACTACGAGCGCATCAGCGTCGGGCGGCAGTTCCAGTCGGGCCAGAGCCTGGTGCAGGCGCTGGCGATCGCACCGGGCGAGCGCGTGCTCGATGTCGGCTGCGGCACCGGCCTGCTGGCCGAGCACATCGCCGACATCGTCGGCCCTGCCGGCCATGTGCTTGGCATCGACCCGCTGCCGCTGCGCGTCGAGATCGCCCGATCGAAAGCCCGGTCCAACCTCGAGTACCGCGTGGGCAGCGCCCATGACCTGGGCTCGGTCGCGTCCGGTACGATCGATGTCGTCTGCCTGAACGCGGTATTCCACTGGCTGCCCGAGAAGGCGCGGCCGCTCGCCGAATTCGCGCGCGTGCTGCGGCCCGACGGGCGGCTCGGCATCAGCAGCGGCGAGAAGGGACGTGCCTCGCGCCTCGTCGAGGTCATGAACGAGGCCCTGGCCCAGCCGCCCTTCGGCGCCTATCCCCGGCCGAAGGAGGTTGTCTTTCGCGTCGACCGCCACGAGATGCGCAAGCTCCTGGAGGTCGCGGGCTTCGAAGTGACGTCGATCGAGGTGCACGGCACCCGGCAGGTGCATGCCTCGCCCGCCGACGTCGTGCGCTTCTCCGAGGCGAGCTCCTTCGGCAACCTGTCGGCTCATCTGCCGCCGGCGCTGCGGCCCGCGGCCCGGCAGGCGCTCGCCGAGGCGTTGACGCCGCTGGCGGCGCCGGACGGCAGCGTCGTTCGCGAGGGGAACCGCCTGATCGCCCTGGCGGTTCGCCGGAGCTGACCGCGGCGTCGGCTGACACGCATTATTGCCGGCGCTTGCTGGCGGGGCGCATCCTGGCCTGCGCCGCGAACCGCTCGGCGGGTGTGCGTCGGGTCTTTGCCGGCGTCCAGGTGAGGTAGAGCACGAGGCCGGTGTTGCCGTCCCAGGTCGTGCCGAAGTCGCCCGATAGATAGGCGCCGTTCTCGGGGCCCCAATTGCCCTCCCAGCCGTCGGTGGCGAAGGTGATCAGGGTCCATTGATGGGCGGTGGTCCAGAACGGATCGCCATCGTCGGGATCGCCGCTTGCCAGCACGCTGAAGTCGAGGAAGATCGCCCACGGAGCGCTGCCGCCATCGCCGATGACGATGCTCTGCTGGTCGATCTGCAGCGCGTTCCAGCCGACGCCGGCCTGCGAGGTGGAGTCGTCGACCAGGTCCTGCAGGCGCCAGAAGAAGGCCGAATTGCCCGGCAGGCTGACGCTGGTGGCAAACACCAGGGTCCCCGGCTCGGCGCCGGACAGGATGTTGCCGGCGGCGGTCACCGTGCCACTCAGCGTGCCGCCGCCCTGCAGGGTGCCGCCCGGGTCGCTCGACGACTGGCCGATGGCCGCGATGGCCACGTCGCCCTGCACCGTGCCGCCGTAGAGGGCGAGCGTGGCGGATTGGCCGACCGTCACCGCGCCGCTCACCGTGCCAGTGACCGCCAGCGTGGCGTTGCTGTTGACGGTGACGTCGCCCGCGCCGGTCGCCCCGGTCGCACCCGCCGCAACCAGTGTGCCGGAATTGACGTTGACCGGGCCGGAGAGGCTGGCCGAGTTGTCAGCCGCCAGCGTAACCCCGCCGGGGCCGGACAGCGTCAACCCGCCCGAGCCGCTGATCGTCGCATTGATGGTCGTGCCGACAGTGCTCTCGCTGCCGTAGAGCACGCCTTCCGCCGCGCCGAAGGAAAGCGTGCCGGCATCGATGTCGCCGCCGTTCATGATCAGTCCAGCAACGTCGCCCGCGGCCTGGCTGCCGATCTGCAGGGTCGCGCTGGCGCCGTCGATCTGGCCCCCGTTCATCTCCAGCGCCGCCACCTGCACCGTGGTGCCCACGTCGATCGTCTGCTCGTCGACCACCTCGTAGACCATGTCGCCGGTCACGCCGTTGATGCCGGTGTTCGATGACGAGACGGTGCTGGCCGCCGCAAAGCCGCCCGCGCCGGCATTGTAGGTCAGGAACGCGCCCGAGCCGGCGCCGTCATTGTCCTGGCCGAGAATCCAGGGCGCCACGATGCCGTTGCTGACTGGCGGAAGGTTGCCGGCCGTGCCGGCCACGGTCACCTGCTGGTCGGCGCCCAGCCCGCCGATGCCGAGATTCGGTTGCAGCACGAGCGTGCCGGCTTCCCAGCGTGCGAGATTGGCGGTACTGCCGTCGGTATAGCTGCCGATGCCCACCACCGAGGGGCTGGCGCCCAGGAGTTCGAGGGCGCTGCCGCCCGCGTCGAGGGTGAGTATCGCACTGGTTCCCGACGCGACCTGCACCTTCAGCACAGGCGAGCCGATCGACAGCACCAGCGCGCCGCCGCCCAGCGTGACCCCTCCGCTGCCGAACGGCATCCCGGTCGACTGCGTGGTGGCAAGCGCCCCGCCGGTCACCACGATGGGGCCGGTGAACTGGTCGGCGTTGGTGAGGGTCATCGTGCCCTCGCCGCATTTGGAGAGCCCGCCGGCACCCGCCAGCGGCGCCACCACATTGAAAGGCGCGCCGTTGGTGTTGACGGTCTGCATCACGTCGATCTGCCAGGTCGAGATCGCGTAGTTCGGCGCCGAGGGCAGCGCCGAGCTCGAGATCGCCCAGGCGTCGGCGCCCCACAGGATGGCGTAGCTGTCGCCGCTGCCCTTGTTGCCGCTGATCACCTCGGAATAGGGCCCGCCGGTATCGAGCGGCGGGCCCAGCGTGAACGTCGACGGCACCGCCACGATCTTGACCGTCTGCGGGTTGTTCTTGGAGCTGTTCGTGACGTTCTCGAACGACGCCGGATAGGCGTTGTTGAGCGTCAACGTCCCCGTGGTCGAATTGACAGTGAGCGGGCAGAGGACGTGGCCGCCGACATTCACCAGCGTCGTTGGATCGCCCTGCTGCGGCGTGTACCAGCCGACCGAAAAGTCGGCGAGCACGATGGTGTTGGGATCCTGGGCAACGTTGGGCGCAAGCTGGGTGGCGAGCCATTGCAGGTCGGGGTTGCCGCTGCCGGTGTAGTTGTATTGCGCCGGCGCGATGCCGCAGGCCGACAGATAGGTGACGATCCCGGCCGCCAGGGTGCCGTTGGTGCCGGCCTCCGAGGATGTGTCCATCAGCCCCGCGATCAGCAGCTCGAGATTGATCGTGGCCTCGTCGTCCTGGTCACCGAACGTCGCCGGCGCGAGCTGCGTTAAGCCGTTGGCGCCCAGCCAATAGAGGCCCATCACCAGCGAGGTCGGGCCGCAATAGGCCGTGCCGTCACCGGGCACGAATTGGCCCCAGCCGCCGAAATCGACCTGGACGATGGACGGCGTGTTCTGGACTGGGCCTTTCCACATGCTGGGCTCCTGCGCTCTTCGACGGCGGAGACTAGCGTCCGCATTCGGCCGGACGCGCTCTGCAAAAATGCAGGGGAGGGATCGGGGACCGGCCGACCGGAAACCGTCACATCGGCGGCGCCGGCGTCCGCCTCTTGAGCCAGAGCGAGAGCGTCGCGGTGAACACCAGCCCCATCGCGGCCATCGCCATCACGGCGGCGCGCGGGCCGAACTCGGCTGCCAGCGCGCCGGCCGCCAGGATGCCAAGCGGACCGGTGCCGATGCCGACCGTGACGAGGCCCATCAGGCGCGAGCGCATGTCGGGCGGCGCCTCGGTCAGCATCAGCGTGGTCTGCATGTTGCCGAAGCCGGCAGTGCCGAAGCCGCCGACCACCAGCACGGAAAAGGCCAGCCAGTAGTAAGGCGACAGGGCCATGACGATCAGGGCGACCATGAACAGCGCGGAACCGCCGGCGAACACCAGGCGCCGGTCCATGCGCAGCAAGCCGGCGGCGATCAGCGCGCCACCCATCAGGGCGCCGATCGGCTCGGCGGCGGCGAGGAGGCCGACCAGAGAGGGTGAGACATGGAAAGCGCCCAGGCCGAGCGGCGCCAAAAGACCGGAATAGGCGAAGGCGAAGGTGTTGGTGACGACCGTGATGCCGAACACCAGCAGGATGATGGGCTTGGTGCGCGCGTACTTGAGGCCCTCGGCGATCTCGGCGGGAATGCGCGCGAGGTTGAGTTTGCGCGTGATCTGCTGATGGACCAGGCCCGACATGGCGAAGGCGCCGGCGAACTGCACCAGGGCGGTGAGCGTATAGGCGCCTTTCATGCCGAGCCACTGGAAGGCGATGCCGCCCAGCAGCGGGCCGATCAGGCGGGTGGCGGCATTAGTGGCGGAATCGAGGGCGATGGCCGGCACGATTCGGTGTGGCCCGGCGACTTCGCCCACCATGCGCCGGCGGGTCGACATCTCGGTCGCCCACATGGTGCCGGAGACGAGATTGCCCAGCGCGACGTGCCACAGCGCCAAGTGCCCGGTGGTGGCGAGGCTCGCCAGCGCAGTCGAGACGATGGCCGGCACGATGAGCGCCAGCATGACGATCAGCTTGCGGTTGACCGCCTCGGAGACGGCGCCGGCAAAGGCGCCGAACAGGAGCTGCGGAAGTTGGCGTGCGGCAACCACGGCGGTGACGGCGAGTGCCGAGCCGGTGATCTCGTAGGCGAACAGCCCCGAAGCCAGGAGTTCCAGCCAGCGCATGGCATTGGCGAAGGCGCCAACCAGCCATAGCCGCAGAAAGTCCGGCACGCGAACCAGCTCGCGGAACGGGCCGCGTTCCTCCGTTGAATTCATTGAGGAGGACGCTAACGTCGCGCGGAAGCGCCGGAAAGGCCAAAGCCCATGCGGGATCGAGGAAGCGCCATGCTGCAGAGACGGACGTTCCTGGCTGCAGCCGCCCTTGCGGCGCCAACCGTCGCCCGCGCACAACCCGCCTGGCCCACCCGGACCGTGCGCTTCATCTGTCCCTTTGCGCCGGGCGGCGGAACGGACACGGTGAGCCGGCTGATCTGCGACCAGCTCTCGCGCACCTTCGGCCAGCAGTTCGTGGTCGACAACAAGGGCGGGGCAGGGGGCAACATCGGCACGACCGAGCTCGCGCGTGCGGCGCCCGACGGCTACACGCTCGGCCTGATCTCGGTGACCAGCCATACGCTGAACCCGATGCTCTACAGCAAGCTGGCCTACGATCCGGACAAGGACATCGTCGGCATCTCGCGGCTGGCGACGCTCTCCAACCTGCTGGGCGTGACGCCCGGCCTGCCGGCCAACAACGTCGCCGAGCTGATCGCGCTCTGCAAGAAGGAGCCCGGCAAGTATTCCTTCGCCTCGTCGGGCCCCGGCACGTCGCTGCATTTGAGCGGCGAGCTGTTCAAGACCATGGCCGGCGTCGACATCATCCATGTGCCTTACAAGGGCGCCGGGGCGGCGTACGGCGACCTGATCTCGGGCACGGTGCAGATGATGTTCGCCAACATGCCGTCGATGCTGCCGCAGGTGCGTGGCGGCAAGGTGAGGGGACTGGGCGTCACCTCGACCGAACGGTCCAGGGCCGCGCCCGACATCCCGGCCATCGCCGAGACCCTGCCGGGCTACGTCGCGACCTCGTGGTATGGCGCCGGCGCGCCGGCCGGCACGCCCGAACCGATCCTGGCCAGGCTGGAGACGGCCATCACCGCGGCGCTCGCCACGCCTGAGATACGGAAGCGGTGGGCAGACGATCTCGGCCTCGACATGCCGCCGCCCGGACGCAAGGGCTTCGATGAATTCGTGGCCCAGGATCGCAAGCTCTGGGCGCCGGCGGCGAAGGCTTCGGGCGTGAAGCTCGATTAGGCGGCGACGGGTCGGCAAGAAAAAGGGCGCCCGAAGGCGCCCTTTGATTCGTTGAAGCGGCGGGCGACTAGAGGTCGGCCACCTTCTTGATCGTCGACTTGGCGTTGCCGACGGCCTTCTGCAGGTCGCCCTTGGCTTCCTGCATCTGGCCCTCGCCCTTGAGCGCGGGATCGTCAGTCGCTTCGCCGACGCCCTTCTTGATCTTGCCGGCGGTCTGGTTCGCCGTGCCTTTGATCTTGTCCGTGGTGCTGCTCATCGATTTCTCCTTTGCGAATAGGAGCTGATTAAACGCTGCAGTTCCGCGTCCGTTGCGACAGGGAATCGCCCTTTCTCGCCCGATCCGGTTCCACAGACACCACGCAGATACCGCCCTGGAGCCCGCCTGCAACCGATAATCGGCATGTCGAAACAGGCCGCGCCTATTCGTTGGGCGCGCTGCAACCTCACACGAAGGCGCTCGTTGCCCCTCCATATCAACGACAACACGAACAATCGGAGGCGTCATGTCGGTAACGGACAGCGGGGCGAGCAGAGAGGCCGGCGAGCGGCTCGGCCAGATCCCGCAGCAAGTGGCGCAACAGGCAGCCAGCATCGGCCGGGCCGTCGGTGACGCGGTGGCCCCCAAGGCGGAGGACATCGCCGATCGTTCCAAGAGGGCTGGCGCCGACGCGGTGGCCGGCGTCGCCCGCACGGCGCAGGCGCTCGCCGACACGGTCGCCCCGGACTCGCCCGCCATTGCCGACTATGTGCGGGGTGCTGGCCAGAAGATCGACAGCTTGGCGAACGACCTGCGCGACAAGAAAGTCGGAGATCTCCTGACCTCCGCTGCCGAATACGGCCGCTCGCAGCCCGTCATCATGCTGGCCGGCGCGGCCCTCATTGGCTTTGCCCTGTCGCGGCTGATCAAGGCGGGCGCAGCCCAGCCTGCCGAGCCGGCGCCGATGGCCGACGACGGTATTGTCGGCCGCAGCGAATCCTAGGAGCGGTGCCATGTTGAACCAACCCTTGCGGCGCCCGGGCGTCGTCACCCTGACAACGGCTGCGCTTTCGCAGACCGCCGACCTGCTGCAGACCGAATTCCGCCTCGCCCGCGTCGAGCTGGCGGAAAAAATGGGCGCGCTGCGGGCCGGCCTGATCATGATCGTGCTCGGCACGATTTTCCTTATCGCTGCCCTGGGCATGGTGTTGCAGGCGCTGGTCGGGATCTTGATCAACGCCGGCGTCTCGCCGCCGCTGGCCATCCTGCTGGTTGCGGGCGGGGCCGCAGTGATCGGCATCGTTCTCTTTATGATGGGCCAGAGCCGCCTGCAGCCCGCCGAACTTTCCCCCGACCGCACTCTCAATTCGCTGTCTCGCGACAGCCGCATGGTGAAGGAGACCCTGACATGACATCGAGCGCCCAGTTGCAGCGCGAAGCCGACGCGGTGCGCGTTGAACTCGCCGATACGCTCGGCCAGCTGCGCGACGGCATGGCGCCGGCGGCAATCTCTGGCGAGGCCATCGCCCTCTTCAAGGATAGCGGGCTCTCCATCGTCAAGGCGTTGGCCGAGTCGGCTCGCGCCAATCCGGTGCCGGCCCTGCTGATCGGCGCCGGTCTCACCATGCTGCTCACGCGCACCACCGGCAGCGACGTGCTGGGTGCTGCAACGTCGACCTTGAAGAGTGCGGCCGCCACCGGCGCGCAGGCAGCGCGCGGCGCCGCCTCCACTGTTGCCGGCGCCGCCACCAGCGTCGCCGGAGGTGTGGCTGGCGCCGCAGCGGGCGTCGCCGGCGCAGCCAGCGACGCCGTGAAGGGCGCGACCGACCGTGCCGCGAATGCCGCCCTTGACACGGCGTCGGCGCTCGCCGATCGCGTTGCCGGAGGCGCAGTAGCGGCGCGGCAGAGCGCCGCCGACGGCGTCGAATCGGCCAAGGGAACTCTCGGCGCCGCCAAGGACAAGCTCCAGGCAGGACTCGATTCCGGCAAGGAAGCGCTCGATGCAAGGCGCCAGCAGGCGGGCGAACTCGCCGGCGACCTCTCCGGTCAGGCCCAGACGATGGCGCAGGAGGCGCGGCAGAGCATTGCCCGTCTGATCGACGAACAGCCCATCCTGATGGCCGCTCTGGGCGCCGCCCTGGGTGCCGCCGTCGGCGCCGCGCTGCCGCTCTCTCAGGCTGAGAAGGACCTGATCGGAGCGACGGGCGCCAAGGCGATCGGCGCCGGACGCGAAGCGCTCGCCAACGCGGCCGACGTCGTGCGCAAGGAGGCGTCTAACGCCGACCTCGGTGCAAAGATGGGCGAGTTGGCCGACAAGGTCGTGCAGACGGTCACCAAGGACGTCGTCCGGCCGGCGTAAGCCGGCCTGGCGATACGATGAAAGGCCTGTTGCCCGACACGCGCTTCGAACTCGGCCACCAGGATCCAGCGATCGGCGGTGATGGTGTGGTGGGCGGCGCTTTTGCTTGCGATGTTGCTCGGGCTGTTCGCGGCGTGGCTGGGCTTCGTCCGGCATGACCCCTTCGGCTTCGTCGTTGCGGGCTTGTCCGCCATTTGCCTGGTCGTAGGACGAAGCGCGTTCTTCTTTATGGTCGATCGCTAGAGGAACTGCCGTACCGCGGCCAGCACGACCAGTGCGCCGATCGCCATCACCGCGCTGCCCAACGAGATGACATAGAGCGCCCGACCCGGCGAGAGCCGGGCCATGGAAGCGGCGATCCAGAAGAACGGATCGTTGACGTGGCAGATCGCCATCGATCCCGCGCCCACCGCGGCGGCGGCGAGCGCACGTCCGGAAGCGCTGTCGAGGCCCAGCGCCGGCAGCATGGGCTCGACCATGCCGGCGGCCGTCAGGACGGCGGTCAGCGAATTGCCCTGCATCGTCTTGACGATGGCCGCGGCCAGGAAGGGCGTCAGGATGCCGAACCGCGGATGCAGGGCGTACTCGGCCAGAAGCTCGGCCATGCCGGTCTCGTCGAAGACGCGCGGCAAGTCCGCCCGACGCGCCGACGGCCAGCAGCAGCGGCGCCCAGCCGCGGCCGGCCAGTGCCGAAGGCTGCCAGCGTCCGGCGAACAGCACGGCCAAGCGTGACGGCGATGGCCGCCAGCATCAGCGGCTTGCTGATAGCCGATGTAGAACTCGCGCGCGCCGCCCTTGCCCAGCGGCTCGCTCGGCATCTGCGCCACCGCCTGCACGATCAGCAGGACGATCGGAATGAAGACGGCGAGCCACGCCCAGTCGAGCCGTCCGGGGACCGCCCTTTCCGGCTCGGGGCTGACCGGCACCTGCCGCGCCACATGCCACCAACCCAGCGCGGTGGCGATCAGCGGCGACGGGCAGCGCGATGGCGAACGTCGTGCGGAGGTCGGCCTTCATCACCGAGGCCGCTGCGACCGCAAGCGGCGAGGGCGCCACCAGGGCGCTGAAGGCGAGCAGGGTGAAGGCGAGGCCGAGCGCCCGCCGCGGCGCATCCTGGCCGGCCGGCTGCAGCAGGGCGAGACCGCCCGCCGCGGTGGCGCCCAGTCCCGCCAGCGCGCCCGCTGCCGCCGCCGTGCCGGTGCCGAGCGGCGGGCGCAGCACAACGGCACCCGCCAGCGCACCCGCCACGACCAGCAGGCCGACCTGCTCGAGCGCCGCTGTGAAGCCCAGGCCGAAGGCCTTGCCGACCGACTGGAAGGTCATGTCGGCGGCGATGCCGTAGACCACGACCGTGGCCATGATGGCGAGGAAGGCGGGAAGGTGAACGCGCTGGACGAGGAACACGATCGCGAAGACGGCGATCGGCACGAGGAGGGCGGCGAGAACCATGGTGGCAGACATTAGCCTGATCGAAGAAGTTGTCATCCTGAGCGTGACACGGGGATATAGTCCGCCAATGCGTCTGCTGGTCGCTCTGCTGTTGATCCTTGGCGTCGCCGCGCCGGCGGCGGCCGGAACGCCTGGTCCGCATCGAGGGCAAGAACTTCGTCGCGCCCGACGGCCGCACGATCCAGCATCAAGGGCATCAGCCTCGGCAACTGGCTGATGCCCGAAGGCTACATGTTCAAGTTCGAGGTCGCCAAGGCGCCGCGCCAGATCTATGGCGCCTTCGAGCGCCTGCTGGGGCCGCGAGCGCGCGGCGTCGTTCTGGACGCAGTTCCGCGACACCTATATCGCGCAGGACGACATCCGTTTCATCAAGTCGGTCGGCTTCAACACCGTGCGCATCCCGCTGCACTAGCGGCTGTTCATGACCGACCAGGGCGAGATCGACGGCGAGGGCTGGGCGCTGCTCGATCGCGTGCTGGGCTGGGTGCGCGAGGCGGGGCTTCTACGCCATCGTCGACCTGCATGCCGCGCCCGGCGGCCAGACCGGCATCAACCATGACGACGGGCCGGGCTATCCGCTGATGTTCTATGTGCCGCGCGACCGCGCGCTGACGGTGAAGCTGTGGCGCGCCATCGCCCGGCGCTACAGCGGCAATCCGGCGATCCTGGGCTACGACATCCTGAACGAGCCGATCGCGCCCTATCACGACATGGCGACGCTCAATCACGCGGCTGGAGCCGTTCTACAAGCAGGTGACCGCAGGCGATCCGCGAGGTCGATCCCGGCCGCGATCGTGATCCTGGCCGGCGGCCAGTGGAGCTCGAGCTTCGACATGCTCGGCCCGCCTTTCGCCGAAAATCTCGCCTACACCTATCATTCGTTCTGGGCGAGCACGAAGCGCGACTCGATCCAGCGCCATCTGAACTTCGCCAATCGCTACGACGTGCCGCTGTTCCTGGGCGAGACCGGCGAGCTCACCGACGAATGGAACGAGCGCTTCCGCAAGCTGCAGGAGGCGCACGGCATCGGCTGGTCGTTCTGGACCTACAAGAACCTCGACACGCCCTCGACCGTGGTGTCGATCCCGCGGCCCGACGGCTGGGACGAGATCGTCGCCTTCGCCGACGGCACGCGCGGCGACAAGCCGCCCGGCCGCTGATCGATCGCGCCGTCGCGCAATATCTCGACGGCATCCAGTTCAGGAACGGCGCGATCCGCTGGAGCTATCTCGCGTCGCTGGGACTGAAGGGCTCGCCCTAGTTCCGGGCGGGCCTCCCAGCCTTGAGCCGTCGCTGCCGTATTCGTCCGCCAGCGCCGTCGAGCGCCGCCGCGCCATCGCCCTTGAAGGTCGGCCCGTGCATCAGCGCGATCGTCGTGGGCGCAAGCGCCGGCCAGCCGCCGCAGCGTCGGCTCGGCCAGCGTCGTCACCGGCATGTAGGGCACCGCCTTCTCGGTGGCGATCGCCGGTCCGACGATGTCGCTCTCGGTGGTCGCGTCGGCCGGCCCGAACTGGGTGAAGAGGTCGCTGCTGAACAGCGTGCCGGTCGTCTCCTCGAAGATCACGCCGGCGTCCCAGTTGTGCGGCACGTGCGGCGTGTCGAGCCAGCGCACCTTCTTGCCGCCGAGATCGAGCACCTCGTCGTTCTTCAGCACGCGCGGCGGCCGGTCGGCCATGTCGGTCAGCCAGATGTTGCAGCCGACCTGGCCATGCGCCGGCGTGGCGTTGGGCGCCGCGGCCAGCCACTGGTTGAGCGCGCCGCTCTCGTCGGCCTCGACGTGGCTGCAGGTCGTCCAGCGCAGCCTGTCGAGCGGGATCACGCGCTTCACCGCGTCGGAGACCAGCGGGAACAGCGCGCGCTGGCCGTAATGGAACAGCAGCGGCTCGTCGGCGTCGATCAGGAACTGGTTGAAGGTGAATCCGGTCGGCCCGACCTGCGGCACGAAGGTGGACAGGCGTAGATCCTGTCGGCGATCTCGGCGACTTCGGTCTTCATGGCTCGCGGTCCAGAAGAGAATGACCTCGCCGCTAGAAGCTCTCAGCTTCATTGAACGCCTCGGCCGCCTCGTAGGCAACCCAATGGCCGGCGCCCGGGATGACGTTCATCTCGAAGTCCGGCTGCAGCGCGCGGAACAGGTCGATGCGCTCCTGGATGTGCGGATAGGTGGTCGAATCGAACTCGCCCCAGATGCCGGTGAGCGGCGTCTTCACGCGCGGCAGCACTTCGCTCAGCTTGTAGGCCAGGCCCATGTCGCGGCTGCGCGTCTTGGCCCGCGTGGTGTTCAGGATCTGCATGTGGATCGCCACGCCGTCGACCTTGGCGGGATCGTGGATCATCAGGATTTCGAGATTGCGCCGCGCCTCGGCGGCCAGCGTCTCGGCCGGCATTTCGGGCAGTAGCTTGCGCAGCTTCGGCCCGGGCTTGCGCGTGGCCTTCAGCCCGCCGGCGCCGACCATGACGATGCGGCTGATGCGCTCGGCTCGAACAGCGGTGGCGATGTGGCCTGCCACCATGCCGCCGAACGAGAAGCCGGTGATGGCGAAGGGCTCGTCCGGCTGGCAGCAGGCCTTCCATCGCCGTCTTCACGCAGTGCGTCACCGACCAGACGTCGCGCACGTCGTCGGGCGGATCGCTGTCGCCCAGCCCCGGCAGGTCGGCGGCGTAGACCGTGAAGTGCTGCGCCAGCGGCTGGACGTTGCGGATCCAGTGGATCCACGAGCCCGAGCCGCCATGGAACAGCAGCAGGATCGGCTTGCCCGAGCCTTCGCCCCAGACGTGCCACATCATGCGCGCCGCCATTGCCCATCGGCACGCGCACGGCGCGCGAGGTGGCTTCGATCGCCGGAGATGTGTTCGGCGGCGGTGCGGCCGTCCGGCATGTTGCGGGACGGCCGAGTAGTCGAGGCTCATTTCTCGATCGCGCCCAGCAGGCGTTCGACGAAGCCCGGCGCCTTCTTGCGGTCGATCCAGCGCAGCACCGTGACGAGATCGTTGTCGGGATCGATCCAGACGATGTGGCTGCCCCAGCCCAGCGCGAAATAGCTCTTCTCCGACGCCGCCGCGAACTGCCGCTTGCCGGTGTTGAGCCACCACATCAGCCCGTAGAACGGCGCCACCGGACAGGGTTTCACCAGTTCGTCGGTCCAGCCCTTGGGCAGGATCTGCTTGCCCTTCCAGATGCCGCCCTGCGCGACCAGCACGC
The DNA here is from genome assembly GCA_963843185.1 of uncultured Alphaproteobacteria bacterium. Taxonomy (GTDB): domain Bacteria; phylum Pseudomonadota; class Alphaproteobacteria; order Reyranellales; family Reyranellaceae; genus Reyranella. The sequence continues at coordinate 88,325 of CAWJJJ010000015.1, read as the reverse complement.
CCATCAGCGCGAGATCGCGCGCCGAGATCACGATGCCGCCGCCCCAGTGGCCGCCGCCCGGCACGGAGATCAACTCCTTGCCGTCGATCGTGACGGTCGAATTCCTGTAGCCGTCCCACTTCCAGTCTTGCGAGGCGCCGATCGGATCCATGATGCGGCGCTTCAGCACCGACGGTAGCGGCTCCTTGAAGAGCTGCAGCAGGGAGTAGCTCAGCCGGTTCACCCGCACGTCGTTGTATTCATAGAAGGTCCCGGGCTTCTTCAGCTTGCGCCGCGTGCCCTTGGGCGCCTCGGCGACGGCCAGACCGACCACGCGGTTGTGGTCGATGCGGTCTTCCTTGCCGAACACGGTGCCCTCCCATTCGCTGGTCTGGGTCAGCAGGTGGCGCCAGGTGATGTCCTTGTTCTGCGCGCTCTTGAAGCCGTCATCGAGCGCGTAGTCGCCGGCTTTGTCGTCGAGGCTCTTGATCAGCCCGTCGCCCAGCGCGAGGCCCGGCGAGCAGGGCGAGGTAGCTCTTGGCGACGCTGAAGGTCATGTCGGCGCGGGTGACGTCGCCCCATTCGGCCAAAAGCTTGCCGCCGCGATAGACGACGCCGGAATGCCCGCCGCGCGGCGTCACCGGCCCCAGTACCTCGTTGTCCGGTGCCTTCTCGCCGGAATCGCAGGTCATCACGAACTGGCCATCCGGCATGTACATGCTCGCCGGCCATTTGGATTCGGCCGACCTGGCGAAGGCGATCGCCTCTTGAAGATCATTCATGCCCGCAATCAACATTGGAGCCTGCCCGGGAGCAAGCGTAGAAAACGCGTCATGCCGCTCTCATCATCCCTTGCGCCTTCTTCGATCACGCTCCGCCGTCCCGACGACTGGCACGTCCATCTGCGCGACGGAGCCGATGCTGAAAGCCTGCGCGATTCACACCGCCCGTCAGTTCGCCCGCGCCATCATCATGCCCAACCTCGTGCCGCCGGTGACCAAGGTGGCCGAGGCGGCGGCCTATCGGGAGAGAATCCGCACAGCGGTTCCGGCCGAGCTGAAGTTCGAGCCGCTGATGACCTGCTACCTGACCGACGGTGCCGACCCGGCCGAGCTGATGCGCGGCAAGCAGGACGGCGTATGGGTGGCGGCCAAGCTCTATCCGGCGCACGCCACGACCAATTCGGCGCACGGCGTCACCTCGATGGACCGCATCGCCCGCGGACTGGAGGCGATGGAGAAAGCCGGCATGCCGCTTCTGGTGCATGGCGAGGTGACCGATGCCGAGGTCGACATCTTCGACCGCGAGGCGGTGTTTTTGGACAAGGTCCTGGCGCCGCTGCTCCGGCGCCATCAGGGCCTGAAGGTCGTGCTCGAGCACATCACGACGAAGGAGGGCGTGGCCTTCGTCGAGGCGAGCGGAGCCCGGGTCGGCGGCACGATCACCCCGCATCATCTCTCCTATAACCGCAATGCGATCTTCAAGGGCGGCATCCGTCCGCACCTCTATTGCCTGCCGATCGCCAAGAGCGAGGAGCACCGGCTGGCGCTGCGCCGTGCCGCGACCTCGGGCAAGGCGCAATTCTTCCTCGGCACCGATACCGCGCCGCACACCGCCGACACCAAGGAATGCGCCTGCGGCTGCGCCGGCATCTTCAACGCGCCGGTGGCCATGCAGGTCTATGCCCAGGTCTTCGCCGAGGAGGGCGCGCTCGACCGGCTGGAGGCTTTCGCCTCGCTGAACGGTCCGCGCTTCTACGGTCTTGCCGCCAACGAAGAACGCATCACCTTGCGCGCCGAGCCTTTGTCGGTGCCCGAGCGCATCGACGTTCCGGGAGGCGACAAGAGCGTCGTGGTTTTCCGTCCCGACACGCCCGTCGGCTGGTCGTTCTGACGCTCGGCTTTTCCAATTGAACCGCCCGGTGAACGCAGACAGTATTGGCCAATTGCAGTCAGCTGATGGAGGAAACGATGCCCGACGTCGTCACGAGCCCATCCGAGACAACTTCCCGGCAAAAGGTTGCGCACGCTCGCATCAGTGAGCCCGTGCTGGTCAAGGGCCGGCGCGAGTTCTTCAAGTACCGCGATCTCGGCGTTGCCGACGCCAGCGCGGGTGTCATGCGCGCCCAGGTGATGATGGCGAGCCAGGGCATGAGCCGGCCGACCGGTTGGCACTATCACGAATGTGATGGCCAGTTCGTCTACGTGCTGAAGGGCTGGGTCGATCTGGAATTCGAGGATGGCCGCACGATCCGGATCGACGAAGGGGATTCGCTCTATATCCCTGGCTTCCTGCGCCACAACGAAATCCGGACGGCGGATGCGCTGGAGATCCTGGAAGTGTCGGTGCCGGGGCAGATGGGCACCACGCCGTGCGACCCTCCCGAAGGATGGAAGGCCTGAGGCCGGGGCTTCCGGCTGGCGAGGGATCTTTCGCGCGTCAAATTTTGTGCGTACGGCGATTTGCTCTATCGTCTTGCCATGAGCAAACGAGGCATTCCCGCCGGCGCTGTCGTGCGCGGCACCGACAAGGGCTACGACCACGCCGCCCCCAGCCCCCGGCTGAAGCCCGGCAGTGAACGACCGGTCGAGAAGATCGACCAGAAATACCCCTACATGCGGCCGCGCGATGCCGCGACGCTGATCCTGGTGCGCCAGCGGGGCAAGATTCCCGAAGTGCTGCTCGGCTGCCGCGACGCCAAGCATGCCTTCATGCCCAATCGCTACGTCTTTCCGGGCGGCAGGGTCGATCGCGCCGACGCCCGCGTGCCGGTGGCCACGCCGCTCGACCGTTTCGTCGATGCGCGCCTGCGCAAGGCGGCGACGGCGCAACGGGCGCGGGCGCTGGCCGTCGCGGCGGTGCGCGAGACCTTCGAGGAGACCGGACTGATGCTCGCCAAGCCGCTCAAGGGCGGCCCGCCTGACGAGGATTTCGGCGAGCACTGGCGCGGTTTCCTCGACAAGGGCTTCGCGCCTGCGCTCGACTGCCTCGACCTGATCGCCCGCGCCGTGACGCCGCCCGGCCGGCCGCGCCGCTTCAACGCGCGCTTCTTCATGGCGCGGGCCGAGGATGCGACGGGCGAGATCCGCCATTCGAGCGAACTGGGCGACATCCGCTGGGTGCGACTGGACGAGGCGCGCGACCTGCCGCTGCCGACCATCACCGGCCTCATCCTGGGCGAGATCGGCCGGCTGGTGAAGGAGCCGCCCAACCGCAAGAAGCAGCGCAAGATCCCGCTGTTCACCACGGTGCATCGCAAGCACCTGATGATCGAGGAGTAGCGGGATGGCGGCGCGCGCCGAGATCGCCTCGTCGCCCGTCGCTCCCGGCGCTGCGAGCCCCGGCCTGCCGTCGCGCGGCGGCGTGCGCCTGCGGGCGCTGGTCCTGATCCGGTGGGCCGCCGTCGCCGGACAGCTCTTCACCGCCGCCGTCGTCCATTGGGGCCTCGGTTTCACCCTGCCCGTGCTGGCGGTGGGCGGAGCGATCACCCTGTCGGCGCTGCTCAATCTCACGGTCAGCCTGGGCCGGCCTGCGTCGGCGCGCATCGACGATCGCGAAGCGACCTTCTTCCTCGCTTTCGACATCCTCCAGCTCGCGGTGCTGCTCTATCTCACCGGCGGCCTGCTCAATCCCTTCGTGCTGCTGTTGCTGGCGCCGGTCGCCATCGGCGCCACCATCCTGTCGCTGGCCAGCAATATCGCGCTGTCGATGCTCACCATCATCAGCATCGCCTTGCTGGGCGTTTTCCATCAGCCGCTGCCGTGGCGCGGCCCGCTGCCCGCGCTGCCGGAGATCTATCAGGCGGGCCTGTGGGCCGGGCTCACGCTCACGACCCTGCTGATCACCTTGTACGGCTGGCGGCTCGCCGAGGAGGCGCGGCAGATGGCCGATGCCCTGGGCGCCGCGCAGGCGGCGCTGGCCCGCGAGCAGCGCCTGTCGGCATTGGGGGCGCTGGCCGCGGCCGCGGCGCACGAACTCGGCTCGCCGCTGTCGACGATCGCCGTGGTCGCCAAGGAGATGCTGCGCGAGATCGAGCCCGACGATCCCCTGCGCGAAGACATCGAGCTGTTGTCCGCCGAGTCCGATCGCTGCCGCGCCATCCTCGCCAAATTATCGGTCGATCCGGCGGGCGACGTGTCGGACGCCTACACCCTGGTGCCGCTGCCGGCGCTGATCGAGGCGGCGGCGCAGAGTTATCATCGCGAGGAGATCGCCCTCACCTTCGAGTCGGGGCCGGTCAACGATGGAGCGCCGGCCGCGGCGCCGATCCAGGTGCGTAGCCCGGAGTTCATGCAGGGCGTCGGTAACATCGTTCAGAACGCCGTTTCGTTCGCGCGGCACGAAGTCCGGATCGCCACGCGCTGGACGACCGAGTGGTCGGAGGTCGAGGTTTCCGACGACGGGCCGGGTTTCTCCGAGGCGCTGCTCGACGAATTGGGCACGCCCTTCATTTCCACGCGCCAGGGCGAGGAAGGACACATGGGCTTGGGCGTTTTCATCGCCAAGACGCTACTGGAGCGCACCGGCGGCACCGTGACCTTCGGCAATCGCAACGCCGGGGGCGGCGGCGCGGCGGTTTCCGTGCGCTGGCCAAATCCCGTCTTCAAGGCTACATAGCGGCCGATCAAGGAGGCGCCATGAGCCAGGACACAGGAGCCAACCGTCCCGTGTCGCCCGCCATTGCTGGCGCGACGACGAACAAGGATCGCACCTTGCTGATCGCCGACGACGATGCGGCGTTTCGCAACCGGATCGCGCGCGCGCTCGAGCTGCGCGGCTTCATCGTGACGTCCGTCGGATCGGTCGCCGAGGCGCTCGCCCAGACCGCGCGGCCGCCGGCCTTCGCCGTGCTCGATCTCAGGCTGGGCGACGGCAACGGGCTGGAGCTGGTCGGTCCGCTGCGCCAGGCCCGGCCCGACATCCGCATCGTGGTGTTGACCGGCTACGGCAACATCGCCACCGCCGTCGCCGCCGTGAAGGAGGGCGCCGTCGACTATCTCGCCAAGCCGGCCGACGCCGACGCAATCGAGCAGGCGCTGACCGCGCACGGCCGCAAGCTGCCGCCGCCGCCCAGCAATCCGATGTCGGCTGACCGCGTGCGCTGGGAGCACATCCAGCGCGTCTTCGAACAGTGCGACCGCAACGTCTCGGAGACGGCGCGCCGTCTCAACATGCATCGGCGCACTTTGCAGCGCATACTCGGCAAGCACGCCCCCCGCGAACACTGATGCGCGAGCACTGATCACCATCCAACTCCTGCTCAACGCGCTGGCGTTGGGCATGGCTTACGCACTGGTGGCGCTGGGATTTGTGCTGGCGCTGAACGCGTCGGGCGCGGTGAACTTCGCGCATGGCGCTCTCGTGGTGCTGGGCGGCGCCGTCGCCGTGTTCGCCGGTTTGTGGACGGGACTGCCCGGCCCGCTGCTGTTGCCGCTGGTCGCGTTGGCGCTCGCGGTGGCCGGTGTCGTCGCGGCCCGGGTCGCCGTCCTGCCGCTTGCGGCGCGGCCGCCCGAGGCGACGTTCGTCGCCACCATCGCGCTGGCCGCGATCATCGAGCAGGGGCTTACCGTCACCATGGGCGCCGCGCCGCGCGCGGCGCCGGCTTTTGCCGGCACCGGTTCGTTCGAGATCGCGGGCCTGGCACTTGGCCGCCAGCCACTGGCCATCGTCGCGGTCGGCGGCGTGCTGGTGGCTGCCGTCTGGTTCCTGCTCGAGCGCACGCAGACCGGGCGGCGCATGCGCGCGGTCGCGGCCGACCGCACCATGGCGCGCGCCGTCGGCATTCCGGTCGGCCTCTACGTCACCCTGTCGCTCGCCCTGGCGGGAGCGCTGGCGGGCATTGCCGGCTTCCTGCTGGGCCACCAGTTCCTGGTCGCGCCGACCCAGGGCGCCGGCCACATGCTCAAGGCCTACATCGCCGTGGCGCTGGGCGGCTGGGGCAGCGTGCCCGGCGCGCTGGTGGGCGCGCTGGCCATCGGCGTCTTCGAGACCTTCGTCTCGGCAGGCTTCGGCGACGCCTGGGCGTCGGCCGCACTCTATATCTGCGTTCTGGCGGTCCTGGCGCTCCGGCCGCAGGGCCTGTTCGGCGAACCTGTCGGCCGGCGCGCCTGAGATGCGGCTCGGTCCCTTCTGGCTCGTCGTCCTGGTGTTGCCGCCGGTCGTGGCGCTGCTCGCGCTGCAGCCGTTCGGCCAACGCATGGTCGCCCTGGTCGGCATCTACGCACTGATGGGGCTGGGCTATCAGCTCATCTTCGGCCAGCTCGGCGCGCTCAACCTGGCGCAAGGCGCCTTGTTCGGCCTCGGCGCCTATGCGGCCGCCCTCGCGGCGCCCACACTCGGCGCCTTGGCCCTGCCGCTGGCGATCCTCGCGGCGGCGATTCCCGCGGCCCTCGTGGCCGTCCCGACCTTGCGCCTGCAGTCGCACTACTTCGCTCTCGCCACCCTGGCGCTCGCCTCCCTCGTCAATCTCTGGGCGGTGAACGCCGAAAGCCTTACCGGCGGCGCCAATGGCCTGACCGGCTTTGCCGTCGCGCTGCCGCGTGGCTCCGCGTTGCTGGTGATCGTGTGGATCTCCCTGATCGCCTGCGTGCTGCTTTACGCCTACTTTTTCAACGGCTCGCTCGGCACGACGACGCGCCTGGTGCGCGAGGCACCGCTGGTCGCCGCCACGCTCGGCATCGACGGCAGCCGCTGGCGGTTCGCGGCGTTCGTCGCCGGCGGCGCGTTGGCCGGTCTGGCCGGCGCCTTCTCGGCCGCGCTGAGCGGGGTCGTGTCGCCCGAGACGACCGGCTTCCCGTTGATGGTCCTCTGTCTCACCTCGGTGGTGCTGGGCGGCGCGCGCCATCCGATGGGCGCCGTGCTGGGCGCCGCTCTCGCGGTCTGCCTGCCCGAGTTGCTGCGCGACCTTCAGGGCGCGTGGCTGCTGGCCTATGCCGTGGCCACGCTCGCCGTCGTGCTGTGGGCGCCCGAGGGCATCGCCGGCCTCGTGGACCGTCTGCGCGGCGCGAAGGATCGACTGCCGGCGGAATCGGCGCTTCCCGACCGCCTGCCGGCCATAGCCGGTCCGCAACGCCTGGCGCTCGCCGACGTCGTGAAACGCTTCGGCGGCGTCGAAGCACTGGCCGGCGTGTCGTTCGCGCTCGGGCGCGGCGAGATCGTGGGACTGATCGGGTCCAACGGGTCGGGCAAGACGACCTTGCTGAATGTCATCAGCGGGCTCGAGCGGGCAGAGGAGGGCGCCGTCACGCTCGATGGACGGCACATCGAGCGCATGCAGCCGTTCGCCATCGCCCGCGCCGGTATCGGCCGCACCTTCCAGACGCTCGTCCTTACAGGCGACACGAAATCGGCCGATCTCGCGCGCGCCGTTGCCACGGGTTCCGCCTTCCTGCTGCTCGACGAACCCGCGGCGGGCGCCAGCGATCGCGAGCGCCAGGAACTCGCGGCCGTCCTTGGCCGGTTGCGCGACGCCGGCCGCGGCGTGCTGATCGTCGATCATGACATCGAGCTGCTGTCGCGCCTGTGCGACCGCCTGATCTGCCTCGATCGAGGTGTCGTCATCGCCGTCGGTCGGCCCGCCGAGGTGCGCGCCAATCCGCAAGTGCGCGCGAGTTTCCTCGGTCTCGCCGAGGCCGCGGCATGAGTGTCGTCCTCGAGATCGGCGAGTTGTCGGTCAACGACGGCGAAATCGTTGCCCTGCTCGGCGGCAACGGCGCCGGCAAGACCATGCTGCTCGAAACGATCCTCGGCTTCCATCCCGGCCGCGTGACCCTGTTCGGCCAGGACGTCACGTCACTTGGCGTCGAGCAGCGCGTTCTGATGGGGGTCGGCTACGTGCCGGAAGGACGGCGCGTCTTCGCCGGGCTCACGGTGCGCGAGAATCTCGAAGCATCTTCCTCGCTGTCGGCGGACGAACGGCGCCGAAGGGTCGCGGAGATGCTGGCGCTCTTTCCCATGCTCGGTGAACGGCCCGACGCGCGGGCCTGGCTGCTGTCGGGCGGTCAGCAGCAGATGCTGGCGCTTGCGCGCGCGCTCATGAACAAACCGCGCCTGCTGCTGCTCGACGAACCGACCCTCGGGCTGGCGCCAGTGGTCGTGGCCGATCTGATGCGACGGCTTGCGGCGATGGCGGCGGACGGCATGGCGATCGTGCTGGCGGAGCAGCGCGCCGTGCCGGCGCTCGCCGTAGCGAGCCGCGGCATGGTGCTGAGCCGCGGCCGCATGGTGCGCCATGGCACCGCCGATGAACTCGCCGCCGATCCCGCGCTCGCCGACCTGTTGGCGGGCGGCTGACTTGGTCCTTGTATATTCCGCTCTGCAATGCGAGGCAATTACGAAAAGGGGCCCACTGGTGCGCAGTTATTCCCCCAGCACTAGGCGCGTCGGCTCTGGGCGTTCCAATAGAGCTCGAGGTTGGAAATCAGCGCCGGGCTGAAATGGCAGTAGGCCTGCTCGCGGGCATAGAGCGCAGCGTAGCGGCGGAACAAGTCGATCGGTTCGGCGGAAAGGCGCAACGCGCGGCGGTTGCCGATCGCGCCGACCGCACCTGAGCCCGTCAGCCGGTCGATGACGTGCGCGATGGCCTCGTCCATGGCGCCGGGCTCGATGATCTCGTCGCAGATCATGCGGCCGACATCGGAATCGCAGTCGATGCGGCGCTCGTACATGATCGCTTGGCGGGCGATGCGATCGCCGACGAAGCGCGCCAGCCGGAGGTTGGCCATTCCCGGGATGATGCCTTCCTTGCGCGCCGGCAGGGTGAGGTAGGCATCGCGCGCGGCGATGTTGAAATCGGTCGCCAGCAGGATCTGGCAGCCGCCGCCGATGGCGAAGGTCTCGACGGCCGAGATCCACAGCTTCTCGATAGAATCGCCCGACACCTCGTCGGGCGGCACGTCGGGCCTGGCCAGCCCGCGGAACATCTTGCTGACGAAGCCCAGGTCGCGGACCAGGAACCACAGGAACGGGATCTTGCCGTAGTAGAGGTGTGTGAGGTTGATGCCGGCATTGTAGACGCGGCGGCCGGCATACTTGCCGTCGGGCACCACGTCGCCGCGCAGCACCGCGGCCTTGCTGTGCGGATCGAGGATGCAGACGTCGGCGGCGATCTCGGTGGCGGGCTGGGTCGAGTTGTCCTCCGAATTGAGGAAGCGCCTGTTGGCCAGCAGCAGCACGGCCGCCTTGCCCTGGCGCTCGACCCGGGCGAAGCCGAGGTCGAGCCGGCCGTCGCGCAGGAACTTGGCCAATGCGTCGGCCGATTCCTCGCGCGGCAGCAGCATGGCATGGCAGAGATGCAGCCCGCAGTCGGGGTCGGCGAGAAACTGGTTGCAGAGGATGCCCTGGTCGATCTCGCAGCCGTCCTTCTCGGACTGGCGCAGCTCGGCTTCGGCTAAAACCTCGGCGCGCGTCGGCACCAGGCCCGGTACGACGTCGGCCGCGTCGTAGACTAGCTGTTCAATCGCGCACGAACTTCCGCCGTCCGTCGGTCAGCCTGTCATAGAGCGTGCGTGCATGGCGGCGCAGGAAGGCGAAGCGTGCGTCGCGCGCGGCCTGCTTGAGGGCCTCGGCGGCGTCATAGGCGGCTGCATCGCGTTTTGGCTTGGCGGGCAGGCGGGAAAGCCGGTCCTTGGCCGTGCGCCAGTAGGCCGCGAAGGCCGCCGCGTCGGCCGCGAAGTCGCCGCTGGCCGCGACCGGCGCCGAAACCACCGAATCCATGTCGTCGTTCCTGCCCTGAAGAATGTTGGAGCGGGCGACGGGATTTGAACCCGCGACCTACGGCTTGGGAAGCCGACGCTCTACCCCTGAGCTACACCCGCGTCAGCATCATTCTAGCCCGCGGTCGCGCTGCAGGTCCAATCGTCGCTCAGGTCCCGGAGGTGTCGTCCCATCCCAGGGCCGCCAGGCTCTCCTCGATCTCCCCGAGAGTTCCTTTGAGCGTGTCCATCAAATGGCTGTTCTCGCCAATGAAGTTGACGCCGTCGTCGGTTACGGGGAATGGGTACGGCTTGTCGCGCAGCAAATTGATCTGCCGCTGAATGTTCGCGCGGGCATCCATCAGTTGCTGGCGCAGGCTTGGCTCCTGGAACGGCATGCCCGCATTATAGGCGACCCTGCTGCGAGGCGAGAGGCGTCGTTGGGGTTGAATTTCAAACCGAGACAGTGCCATCTGAGCCGATGCTGGACGAGGTTCTGACCGTAGAAGAACGCGCTGTCGTGGCGCGCGCCAAGGCTTTTGCCGAAGAATACGTCGCGCCCAATGCGGCGCGCTGGGAATGGGAGCGGCGCTATCCGCTGGAGACCATCAAGGCCGCGTGCGCTGCAAACCTGCATACGATCGAGCTTGCCAAGAAGCATGGCGGGCAGGGGCTCTCCTTCTCCTGCAAGCTGCGCGCCTTCGAGGAGATCGCCCGGCACGACTTCGCTTTCGCCTTCGCGTTGATCAATCACCACAACGCCGTCACCCGCTTCGCCCGCGACGGCCAGCCGGCGCAGGTCGCGCGCCTGCTGCCGCGCATGATCGCGGGCGAGCTGATCGGCTGCGCCGGCCTCAGCGAGCCGGGCGTCGGCAGCGATTTCGGCGGGCTGGAGATGTCGGCCGTTCGGGTCGACGGCGGCTGGATGCTGAACGGCGCCAAGGCCTGGATCACCAACGCCGCGGTGGCCGGCCTCTCGGTGGCCTACGCCCAGACCGACAAGGCGCAGGGCTATCGCGGCATCGCCTGCTTCGCCATCGAGGCCGACCGGCCGGGCTTCCAGCGCGACAAGCCGTTCGAGCTGCATGGCGGCCACGCCATCGGCGTCGGCGGCTTCCGGCTGGTCGACTATTTCGCGCCGGATGAAGCCGTGCTGCATCCGCCCGGCCAAGCCTTCAAGGCGGCCCTGGCCGGCATCAACGGCGCGCGCGCCTACGTCGCCGCCATGTGCTGCGGCATGCTGCAGGCCTCGCTGGAGACCGCGGTGCGCTATGCGCAGCAGCGCAGGACTTTCGGCCAGCCGGTGCTCGACCATCAGGGCGTACGGTGGAAGCTGGTCGACGCCGCGACCGACCTCGAGGCGGCGCGGCTCTTGACCTATCGCGCGTCACGGCTGATCGATGAAGGCGGCGACGCCGTGTTGCCGGCAGCCCATGCCAAGAAATTCGCCACCGAGATGGCGCTGCGGCGCATCGCCGACTGCATCCAGGCGATGGGTGCCAATGGGCTCCGCGCCGACTATCCGCTCGCGCGTCATTTGGCCTGCGCGAAAATCGCCGCCTATACCGACGGCTCGATCGAGATGATGAACGAGCGCATCGGTGCGGGGTTGCCGCAGGTGTTCGGGTGATCCTGTCGACCGTCGAGATGCATACGGGCGGCGAGCCGACCCGCATCATCGTCGACGGCTGGCCAAGACTCGAAGGCAAGACGCTGCTCGACAAGCGACGCGAAGCCAAGGACCGCTTCGATCATCTGCGGCGCAGCCTGATGCTGGAGCCGCGCGGCCATGACGGCATGTACGGCGCTCTGCTGGTCGAGCCCGACCATCCCGAGGCCGATCTCGCCGTGCTGTTCATGCACAACGAGGGCTTCAGCACCATGTGCGGCCACGCCACGATCGCGCTGGCGCGCTGGGCGGTCGAAAGCGGGCGTGTCGAGAGAAGCGAGCCGGAGACAATCGTGCGCCTGCAGTGCCCCTGCGGGCTGGTGACGGCGCGGGTCGGCGGCGACGGCACGGTGCGGTTCGAAAGCGTGCCGGCTTTCGCCTATGCGCTCGACCGCATCGCGCCGACGCGGACCTGGGGGCCGGTGGCAGTCGACATCGCCTATGGCGGCGCCTTCTATGCATTCCTGTCCGCCGATTCGATCGGTCTCGACCTTCGCTCGTCGCCGATGCGCGCCATCGTCGATGCCGGCGAGGAGATCGCGCGGGCGGCGGCCCAGGCAGTCCCGATCGAGCATCCCGACGAGCCCGATCTCGCCTTCCTCTATGGCACGATCCTGACCGATGGCGGTGATGGCGGCGGCGGCGTGCCCAGCCGCAATGTCTGCATCTTTGCCGGTCGTCAGATCGACCGCAGTCCGACGGGCAGCGGCGTCACGGCCCGCCTGGCGCTGATGGCCGCGCGTCGGGGCGTGCAGCCGGGCGAGGAGCGGCTGTTCGAGAGCTGCACGGGCGCGCTCTTCAGCGGCAAGATCGTGCGCGAGGCCCTGCCGGTCGGCCGGCGCAAGTCGGTGATCGTCGAAGTGGGCGGACGCGCCCATCAGACGGGCGAAGCGCGTTTTCGCCTCGACGACGACGATCCTTTGCGCGAAGGCTTCTCTCTCGGCCTCTAGGCGTTGTGGGCGCGGCGCAGCGCCTGGTCGAGATCGTCGTAGAGGTCGCCCGCATCCTCGACGCCCACCGACAGCCGCAGCAGGTCGATCGGGCAGGGCGTGCCCGGCCCCTCGATGCTGGCGCGATGCTCGATCAGGCTCTCCACGCCGCCCAGCGACGTGGCGCGCTTCCACAGGCCGACCCGTGCTGCCGTGGCGATCGCCGCGCGTTCGCCGCCCCTCACGCGCACCGACAACATGCCGCCGAAGCCGCCGGTCATCTGCTTTTTCGACACGGCATGGCCGGCGAAGGAGGGCAGGCCGGGATAGAGCACCTCTTCCACCATGGGGTGGGCAGCGAAGCGCTCGGCCAGCGCCTCGGCCGAGCGGCATGCCCAGGCGACCCTCGGGAACAGGGTGCGCATGCCGCGCATCAGCAGCCATGCCTCGGTCTGGCCCAAAATCGTGCCGAGTTGGGCGCGGATGGTGCGCAGCCTCGCCCAGTGGGCGTCGTCACGCGCGCCGATCAGGGCGCCGGCGATGAGGTCGGAATGGCCGTTGAGATACTTGGTTGCCGAATGCATGACGATGTCGGCGCCGTGCTCGATCGGCCGCGTGAGCACCGGTGTCGCCACGGTGGAGTCGACGCCCAGCAGCGCCCCGGCGCGATGGGCGATCTCGGCCGCCGCCGCGATGTCGGTGACGCTCCAGGTCGGATTGGCCGGCGTCTCGATCCACACGAGCTTGGTGGCGCCCGGCCTGACCGCGGCGGCGATGGCGTCGGTCCGGTCGGCGTCGACGAAGTCGACCTTCAGGCCCCACTGCGTGGCAAAAGTCGCCAGCCAGTTGCGCAAGGACCAGTACATAACCTTCGGGGCCACCACATGATCACCGGGCGCCAGCGCCAGGAAGCAGGCGGTGGCGGCGCTCATGCCCGACGAGAAGATCAGGGCCTTGGGGCCGCCCTCGAGCGCGGCAAGGGTGGCCTCGGCCTGATCGAAGGTCGGGTTGTCGGCGCGCGCATAGATGCGACCGGAGCGATAGCCGTTGTCCTCGTCGCGTTGATACGTGCTCGCCATGTGGATGGGCGGCACGACGGCCTTCGTCACCGGGTCGATCCAGCCCATCGCCTGGGCGGCGAGCGATGCGGCGGCGAAGTTTTTGTCTGTCATCGTGGATACCGCGACCTTACGAATTGCTTACATGAACGCGCCTTTATAGCGCATCGTCGCACTATTGTTGGAGATGCATTACTATCCGCCCTTGCAGCGCACCGGAAACGCGAAACGTACCGGTATTTGCCGCAATTCGCGTCGACTGTCGCGTCGTGACGGTTTGCTCCCGGGAGACCCGTGTAATGGACGTTGAAACTTTCGCTCACCAGCCGCAGTTGCAACATGCCGGCCGCGGCGATCGCGTCGCCCGCACGCGCGAAGCCATCATCGCATCGGCCTTGGCTTTGGCGCTGGCTGGCGAAGTGGCGCCGATCGTGCGCGATATCGCCAAGATGGCCGGGGTTTCGGCGCGCACTGTATTTCAGCATTTTTCCGACACGGCCGAACTCTACGTCGCCGTCCTCCGCCGCGTTCTCGCCGCCGTGGTCGGCGATGTGCCGGAATCCCAGCTCGCGGCCATCGACGAGCGCATCGGGATGATCATCAACCAATCCACCGATCGCTGCGAGCGCCTGCTCCCGATGTGGACGTTCGTCGAGACGCTTCAGCGCCGGTCGTCTGATGCGGCGGACATGGTGGTGCTGATGTATTCCGCCAACCGCCTGCAGCTTTCCCGCTGGTTCGATCACGAACTGACGGCACTGCCGCCCGAGACCCGCGAACGGACGCTGAATGCGCTGGCGATGACGCTCGCGCCCGAGAGCTGGGTCGTGCTGCGCCAGCGGTTGGGCCTTACGGTCGAGCAGGCGCGCGACGAGCTGCGCTTCGTCACCCGGGCCGTCTTCAGCGACGGCGCGGCGCGCCGCTAGCCGAAGCCCGTCGCGCCAGTTCCTCGAGGGTGCGATCGCGCAGGCCCAGCTCGTTGAGATGGGCCACCGTGTTCTGAAGATAGGCGAGATTGGTGCCTGTGGCGCCGCGTCCGCGGCGGACCAGCGCCACCGCCGCAGCGAGCGGCTGCTTGCCGGCGAACTGGCGATGTCGGCGGTCGGCGAGATAGACCAGCGCTTCTACCGTGCGGCCATTGTCGAGTTGGATGGGCCGGATGGTTTCCCGGTAGACGCCGTCATTGTCGATCTCGCGATGGATCAGATAGCGGCGCACCGCATCGTACCGCTTGGCAGGCAGGCGATGGGCAAGGCCGCGGCAGGAACCGCCCGGCAGGAGGCCGAGGATCAGGCCGGGCTTCTCGGGCGTGCCGCGATAATGCTCCGAGTAGATGCAGAAGGCGCGGTGCCAGCCGTGCAGGCGGGCGGCCCGCGTCTCGGGCGTGGCAAAGCCCGGATTCCACATCAGCGAACCATAGGCAAAGACCCAGCGCGGCCGGGCTTTTGCGGCATCCGCCGATGCGCTCACTCCTGGTGAAGGTGGATCAGCGCGCGGCGGATCTCGCGCGTGCGCGTGAACAGGTCGAACAGCTTGTCGCCTTCGCCCCAGCGGATGGCACGCTGCAGGTAGAAGAGGTCTTCCTGGAAGCGCTGCAGGACTTCCAGCACCGCCTCGCGGTTGTTCAGGAACACGTCGCGCCACATCGTCGGATCGGAGGCGGCGATGCGCGTGAAGTCGCGGAAGCCGCCGGCGGCGAAGCGCAGCACCTCGCTGTTGAGATGGCCGGCCAGGTCGTCCGCCGTGCCGACGATGGTGTAGGCGATGAGATGCGGCAGGTGGGAGGTGATCGCGAGGATGCGGTCGTGATCGGCCGGATCGAGCCGCTGCACCTCGCTGCCCAGGCCCCTCCAGAATGCCTCGAGCTTGTCGACGGCGGCGCCATCGCTGCCGGGCAGCGGCGTCAGGATGGTCCAGCGGCCGTCGAACAGCTCGGCGAAGCCGGCCTCGGGGCCGGAATTCTCCGTGCCGGCCACCGGGTGCGCCGGCACGAAATGCACGCCCGCCGGAATGTGCGGCTTCATGGCGTCGACCACCGCCTGCTTCACCGAGCCCACATCGGAGACGATGCAGCCGGGCTTGAGCGTGGGCGCGATCAGGCGGGTCGCCTCGCCACAGGCCCCGACCGGCGTGCAGACGATCACCAGGTCGGCGTCTTCGCAGGCCGCCGCGAGGTCGGTGCCGCAATGGTCGACCAGCTTCAGCCGGTTGGCGGTGTCGGCGGTTTCCTGCCGCCGCGTGGCGGCCACGATCTTCCTGGCAAAGCCGCCGCGCCGCGCGGCGAGCGCGATCGAGCCGCCGATCAGGCCGATGCCGATCAGCGCGATTTTGTCGAACATCGGCGCGCCGGGGTTGGGCGCGCTCATTTGGCGGCAACGAAGCGGGCGAGCGAGGCCTGCACGGCTTTCACCTCGGCCTCGGTGCCGATCGTGATGCGCAAATGCTCGGGCAGGCCGTAGCCCGCGACCATGCGCGGGATCAGCCCGTCATTCATCATCCAGTCGTTGGCGGCGGCCGCGCGCTCCTTCGAGCCGAAGCCCACCAGCACGAAATTGCCGACGCTGGGCAGCGGTTTCAGGCCGAGCTTGGCGAGTTCGCTGCCGAGCCACGGCAGCCAGATGTCGTTGTTGGTTCGGCTGGCGTCGGTATGGGCAATGTCCTCCAGCGCGGCGATGCCCGCGATCTGAGCCGCCAGGTTGACGTTGAACGGCTGGCGCAGCCGGCTCATGACGTCGACGATGCCGGCCGGGCCGTACATCCAGCCGAGCCGCAATCCGCCCAGGCCATATATCTTGGAGAAGGTGCGGGTCATCACGACGTTCTCGGCCTGGTCGACGAGCTCGATACCCGATTCGTAGTCGTTGCGGCTCACATATTCGGCATAGGCCGCGTCGATCACCAGCAGCACGCTTTTCGGCAGACCGGCCTGCAGGCGCCTCACGTCGTCCTTGGTGACGTAGCTGCCGGTCGGGTTGTTCGGATTGGCGAGGCAGACGATCCGCGTCTTGTCCGTGACCTTGGCCAGCAGCGCATCGACGTCGGCGCGATAGTCGTTTTCCGGCGCCGCGACCGGCGTGGCGCCCACGCCCAGCGCGTTGATCGCATACATCAGGAAGCCGAACTGGCTGTAGAGCAGCTCGTCGCCCGGGCCGCAGTAGGCGCGCACCAGGAGGTTCAGCAGCTCGTCGGAGCCCGCGCCGCAGACGATGCGCTTGGCGTCGAGGCCGTAATGCCGGCCGATCGCCGCGCGCAGCTTGCCGCTGTCACCGTCGGGATAGCGATGCAGCTCGGAGGCGGCCTTGGCATAGGCCGCCATCGCCCGCGGGCTCGGCCCCAACGCACCTTCGTTGGACGACAGCTTGGCGATCGTCGCCTTGCCCTCGACCGAGTCCTTGCCCGGAACATAGGGCGCGATCTTCATGATGCCCGGACGCGGGGTAAGCGCGCTCATGGCCGTCTCCCGTAAAAGTTGGTCAGGACCGCGCGTCGGCCGGAACGGCATAGGCGCCGATCGCGGCGACGCGACCGCTTTCGAGCTCCAAGGCCGCCCCGAGCTCGCGCAGGCGCGGATCGCTATCGGCTATCACGCCCGGCAGCTCGACGAGGTAGTGATGCACGCCGCCCGCAAGCTGGTCCAGCACCGAAGTGAAGGCAGGCAGGCCGACCTTGGCCAGGCCGCCGGCGATGCGGTTGCGGCTGAGGCCGCTGACGGCCTCGATCGAGATCAGGGCGCGATCGTCCCCCGAATCCTCGGGCTCCATGCGGGCCAGCACGAAGGCCGATATGCCGCGCGCGCGCGCGTTGGGCATGACGAGGAAGGGCAGGCGGGCCACGACGTTGGGCAAGGTCGCGTCGCGGCCGGCAAGCAGCGGCCACCATGGCGCCGCGTCGGCTTCGATCGGCGCCGGCACGACGCCCAGTGTCGACGGGTTGGCGCGCACCGCGGCCAGCACCTGGGCCGGCGTGTCGTTGGCGACGAACGGGATCTGGCAGCCGAAATGGTCGCGCGCGAGGTCCCAAAAGCCCGGCTGATCGGCGGGTCGGCAGATGGCGATCTTGAGGTCCGGCGTCTGCATCAGGGTGAAGGCGCACATCATCTCCCGCCACATCCGGTAGAGGGCCGAAGTCGGGAACGGTCCCTGATGCGTTGTCAGGCGCTGGCGCATGACCCGGGCTTCGCGGCCGGGCCGCAAAGCCAGGCCCCCGGCAGGCTTTGACTCGGAAATCCGGTCCACCAGGTCGGCACGGCGGCGGATCAGGCCATGCAATTGGCCGTCGATCGCGTCGATTTCCTGCCGCAAGCTGTCGAGAGTGGGAGAATCCATGAAGCCGGTGGTCCCTGTGAGGCAGCGGCGATACTACGTCCGGCCGGCCCGCGTAAAGGCAAGAAACCTCAGGATGCTTGCAGAATTCCGACGGGATCCGTATAGAGGCCGCTCTTCGTGGAATTTGAGCCGACCGGCTTGCGACCACGTTAATCCTCGCTAAAAGGTCGGAGTGCTCGAAAAAGCCCCCGCCTTTTGCCGGTTGGGGGCTTTTTCGTTGGCCGCTCTCGGGCGCGCCGATGGTGCGAGACGAGTATGGATCGATCGATCGCGGGGACACTGGAGGTGACGTTCCTCACTGCCACGAGCTTCTTGCCTCGCCCATAACCATCGCAGATTGTGCCGCCGCCATGGAATTCGACGACCTTACGGAGCCTGAACGGAAAGCGCTCGCCCAGTGCCGCCACGCGGTCCTGGGCGTCGAGCGCCCGCTTCGGCTCGACTGCGGCGTCGATCTTGGCCCCTATCGCATCGCCTACCAGACCTACGGCACGCTCAATGCCGAGAAGTCCAACGCGGTGCTGATCTGCCATGCGCTGACCATGGACCAGTTCGTGGCCGATCGGCATCCGGTAACCGGCAACAAGGGCTGGGGGGAGAGCATCGTCGGGCCGGGCAAGGTGCTCGATCCGGCGCATTACTTCATCATCTGCGCCAATGTGCTGGGCGGCTGCATGGGCACCACCGGCCCGCTCGCCTGCGATCCGGCGACCGGGCAGCCGTGGAACCTGCGCTTTCCGGTAGTGACCATCGCCGACATGGTGCGTGCCCAGGTGGCGTTGCTCGATCACCTGGCGATCCCCGACCTGTTCTGCGTGATCGGCGGCTCGATGGGCGGCATGCAGGTGCTGGAATGGGCGGCCAGTTATCCGGCGCGCGTGTTCTCGGCCGTGCCGATCGCCTGCGCCGCCCGCCATTCGGCCCAGAACATTGCCTTCCACGAGGTCGGGCGCCAGGCGATCATGGCCGATCCCGAATGGAAGGGCGGCGATTACCGCCTGCACCACACGGTGCCGGCGCGCGGTCTGGCGGTGGCGCGCATGACCGCGCACATCACCTACCTTTCGGAGCAGGCCCTGCAGCGCAAGTTCGGCCGTGCCCTGCAGGACCGCAACGCGGTGGGCTTCGGCTTCGACGCCGACTTCCAGGTCGAGAGTTACCTGCGCTACCAGGGTTCGAGCTTCGTCGACCGGTTCGACGCCAACAGCTACCTCTACATCACGCGGGCGATGGACTATTTCGACCTGGCCGACGCCCATGGCGGCGTGCTGGCCAATGCCTTCAAGGGCACGCCGACGCGCTTCTGCCTGATCTCCTTCACCAGCGACTGGCTGTTCCCGACGCGCGAGAACCGCGAGATCGTGCATGCGCTGAACGCGGCGGCGGCCAACGTGTCGTTCGTCGAGGTCGAGAGCGACAAGGGCCACGACGCCTTCCTGCTCGACGAGCCGGAGATGTTCCGCACGCTGGCCGGCTTCCTCAAGGGCGCGGCCGCGGTGCGCGGCCTCAAGGCCGTGCCGTGAACGCCATCCGCGTCGACCTGCAGCTGATCGCCGACATGGTCGATCCGGCTACGCGCGCGCTCGACGTCGGCTGCGGTGACGGTGCGCTGCTGGCTTACCTGGTGAACTTCAAGCAGGTCGATGCGCGGGGCATGGAGCTCAGCCAGGCCGGCGTGAATGCCTGCGTGGCCAATGGCCTGTCGGTGATACAGGGCGACGCCGACGCCGACCTGCGCGACTATCCGGACGACGCCTTCGACTACGTGATCCTGAGCCAGACCCTGCAGGCCACGCGCGAGCCGCGCGAGGTGCTGCGCCAGATGCTCCGGGTCGGCAAGCGGGCGATCGTGTCGTTCCCCAACTTCGCGCATTGGCAGGTGCGCCTGCGGCTGGTGTTCGGCGGCCGCATGCCCGAGACGCCGTCGCTGCCCTACAAGTGGTACGACACGCCCAACATCCATCTCTGCAGCATCGACGACTTCCGCGCGCTATGCCGCGACATGGGCGTGCGCATCGAGCGGGCGATCGTCCTTGACCGCAACAGCAAGCCGATCAACCTGCCGCCGCTGCTGGCCAATCTCTTGGGCGAACAGGCGGTGTTCATGCTGAGGCGCGACTAGAGACCGCTCGCTCGTAGTGGGCCTCGACATCGTCTTCATCGAATTTTACAAAGCCATGGCGCTGGTAGAAGCGGTCGGCCGGACTGCCGCGCAGCACTTCCAGCCGCACCGGCAGGCGCAGCGCGTCGGCTTCCGACAACAACGCCTTCAAGATGATCGTCCCCAGCGCGCGGTTCTGGAAGCGTCGCCCGAGATAGAATGAGTCGATCTTGATCTCGCTGTCGCCGGTGCGGAAGCCGACGCAGCCCGCCCTCTCGTCGCCCACCAGGATCAGCCGCAGGCCGGGCTCGTCGAATTGCTCGCGGAAAATCCGCCGCGCCCGGTCGGGATCGTAGCGAAAGACGCGTTCCAGGTGCTCGCGCATAACGTCGATGCGCAGCGCCAGCAGCGGCTCGAAATCGGCCTCGCTCACCGGGCCGAAACGCCAGATGTCGGTCATGCGTCGATGTCGAACGGCTAGTTGATGCGGCCGAACAGCCGGTCGAGCCGGAAGGCGTGCGGCCATTCGGCCACGTCAAACCACCCGACCGCCGGATCGTGCGACAACAGGACCAGATCGGCGCGCGCGACCAGATTGTCCTCCGGCACGAAGCCCACGCCCCCGTCGGCGGCGGCGATACGGCTGTCCAGGGAATTGTCCCGATTGTCGCCCATCATGAAATAATGCTTCGGCGGCACGACGAACAGCGGCGTGTCGTCGTGCCGCTCGGCATCGGAGATCTCGACAATTTCGTGCTCGCGCCCATTGGGCAGCGTCTCGATATAGCGGGTCGACGGGACGGCGCCGCCGCCGACATCGTCGGCGAACGGGCCGATGGTCCGGCGCGGAACGATGACGCCGTTTATGTAGAGCCGCCCCTTCTGCATCTGGATGCGGTCGCCGGGAAGGCCGATGAGGCGCTTCACATAGGTTGTCGACGGCTCGCGGGGCAGGCGAAAAACGACGACGTCGCCGCGTTCCGGGACTTCGCCGAACACGCGGCCGGAGAAATCCGGCATCAGGCCGATCGGTGAAGAATACTTGCCGTAGCCATAGGCGAACTTGCTGGCAATGAGCTCATCGCCGACGAGAAGCGTCGGGACCATCGATCCCGACGGCACCCTGTAGGGCTCGGCGACCACGGTTCGCACGATCAGGACGAAGCCAAGCGCCAGCAGGATCGGTGTCAGTTGGCGTCCCCAGCCAGCCAGGCGCGGCCGCAAGGGCGTTGGGCTGTTGTCCATGGCGGAAGCTCCCAATGCAGGTAGTCCACGACGAAATATAGTTCGGCGCCGGATCTTTCCAAGCGCGCGTGCGGACCTGCCGCGCTATGCCTTCGCCGAGATCTTGGCCACGCGCGGCTTGGCGACGGCAAGCCAGTCCTTGGTATCGAGCTCCATCGAGCGGTCGAGCCGGCCCGCGTTGAAGAACAGCGTATCGTTGGCGAGGAGGTCCTCGTCGACCACGATGGCGAGCGCGGGGTTGAGCGAAAAGGGCGGCACCGAACCCATGGTGCAGCCGGTCAGCTCCTGCGCCGTGCCGGGCGAGGCGAAGCCGCATTTGCGCGCCTCGAAGAGCTGCGCCACCGCGCCGAAGTCGAGCTTGCGGCTGCCCGGCAGGATTGCCAGCACGTGGCGCTTGCCGCCGCCACCACCACGCAGGTCGAGCACCATGGCCTTGGCCGCCTGGTCCGGCCGGTTGCCGCGAATGACGCTGATCGCCTCCGAGCGGCCCTCGGCCTCGTGCTCGATGATACGGAACCTCGCCTTGGCGTCGCTCAGGAGCGTGACAAGCTGGTCGAAAACCTCACCGGCCACGGACGACCTTCTCCGACAGGAGCGAAAGCGCGTCGGCCAGGCTCGGCACCTTGCCGTCCGCCGGCGCGATCGCAGCGTCGACCGTGCGGCGGTGGCTCTTCTCGATCACTTCGGCCATCAGCGGATCGACACCGGTTTCGCGAAGGGTCCTGGCGACCAGCCCCATCTCTTCCCAGCGCCTGTGCGCATGCACGATATGGGTCTGCACCAGCATGGCGGCGAAGTTGCCGAACCCTACCTGATCGACATCGCCCATACAGCCCATCACTTCCTTGAGGATGCCTTGGCGCTCGGCGGCCACGAAGGCTTCCACGCCCAGCGCCTCGACACCCTTGATCAGCACGCTGCGCAGCATCTTCACCGACGAGGCGCTGCCGGGCTTGGGCCCCAGCACCTTCGCGTCGAAACCGTTCTCGTTCATCCAGGCGACCACGGGCTCGACCTCTTCGCCGGCCACCAGCATTGGCGCCTTGATACCCTGCCTGAAGAAGCCGCCCATGACCGCGATATCGATGTAGCGGCCGCCGGCCGCTTCGATCGGCGCGCGATCCTCGTCCGACATCTTGCCGGTTACGGTGCAGAGATCGAGGTAGTGCGCACCCTTCCTGAGGAGCGGAGCGGCGGCCTCGGCTGCCTCCAGCGCATGCTCGCCCTGGACGGCGCAGATGACGACGTCGGCCTCTCTCAGGGCCTCGGTGTAGCGGCCCTCAATCGCGACGTCGAGCGACCTTGCCGCTTTGCCGAGCGCCGTGCCGCGCGCATCCTTGTCGAGGGCAGTGTCGATGGCGATCACGCGGCGCGGCGCGTTGTCGCCCGGCTTCGAGGGACCGCGCCAGCCGCCCTCGGCGCAAAGACCGCGCGCGATCGCCGATCCCGCCTCACCAAAACCCAGTAGCGCGATCACGCGCGGAGACAACGACATGCGAATGCCCTCGATGGTCTGCCCATGGATCTGAAAGGGAGGCTCAGGAGGCCGGCGCCTCACCGTCCTCCGTGTTGCGCGCGGCCCCAGAGAGTTGGGCGGGGTCGCGCGAACTGGCAACGCGCAGCTTGGGCCGCACCACGGCCAGCGCGGCCGACTGGCTGCGCTCGGCGATACCGGCATAGAGCTGCTTGCCCGACTCGATGACGCTGACGCCGGCAAAGCGGCCAAGCCAGCGCTGGCCGAAGCGCTCGACGGCCGGCGCCATACGCATCGCCAGCCGCGAGCGGGTCGGCGGCATGTAGAGCGCCCGGGCCTGGCGCAGCGGCGCGAACATGTTGGCGCGCAGCAGCGCTGCGATCTGGCCGGCGGAATAGGGATGGCCCTGATAGAAGGGCGAGCGGTCGATCTGCGACCACAGGCCGGCGCGCGTCGGGGCGATGGTGATCAGGCGGCCGCCATCGGCCATCACCCGCCAGATTTCGCGCAGCATCGGACGCACCTGCTCGGTGCATTCCACGGCATGGACCAGCAGCACTCTGTCGACTGAGCGGTCGGGCAGGGGCAGATCCATCTCATCGACCAGGGCCGTGAGGTTGCCGCCCTCGCGCGGCCAGCGTGTAACGCCCTGCTGGGCCGGCATGAAAGCCATGGTGCGCTGGGATTCTTCCATGAAGGGCCGCAGGAAGGGGGTGGCGTAGCCCAGCCCCAGCACGGTCTCGCCCCGCACGTTGGGCCAAACTTCGCGCAGCCGGGCGCGCAGCAGCCGCACGGTCATTTGCCCGAGCGTGCTGCCGTAGAATTCGTTGAGATCGAGGACGTCCGTCCACATGCGGCAACAATAGCAGAAACCACGCCGTCGCGGCCATGGCGGGCGCAAGGGAGCTTTGCTAGCGTTGCATCATGAGTACCATACTAGACATCGTCCGAATCCCGGTCCTGAACGACAATTACGTGTGGTTGATGCGTGAGCCTCAGAGCGGCGCCGTGGGCGTCGTCGACCCGGCGGTGGCCGGGCCGGTGCTGGCCGAGGCCGAAAAGCGCCGCTGGAAGATCACCCATATCCTCAATACCCACCATCACGGTGACCATGTCGGCGGCAACCTCGAGATCAAGAAAGCCACTGGCTGCACCATCGTCGGTCCGCGGGTCGACCGGGCGCGCATCCCCGGCATCGACATCGAGGTCGACGACGGCGACCGCTACCGCTTCGGCGAGGCCGAAGCCGAGGTCTTCTTCGTGCCGGGCCATACCAGTGGCCACATCGCCTATGCCTTCCGCGACCAGCGGGCGCTGTTCTGCGGCGACACCTTGTTCGCCCTGGGCTGCGGCAAGATGTTCGAAGGCACGCCGCAGCAGTTCTGGAGCTCGCTTGCCCGCCTGCGCGCCCTGCCCGACGACATGCGGGTCTACTGCGCCCACGAATACACCCAATCCAATGCCCGCTTTGCGGTCACCATCGAGGCCGACAACAGGAAGCTCATGGAGCGTTCGACAGCCATCGATGCGGCGCGCTCGCGCGGCGAGGCCACGGTGCCGTCGCTGCTCGGCGAGGAGAAGGCCACGAACCCGTTCCTGCGCGCCGACGTGCCGGCGGTGCAGCGCGCGGTCGGCATGACGGGCGGCGACCCGGTGGCGGTGTTCGCCGAGGTGCGCCACCGCAAGGATGTCTTCCGGTAGTTCCGGGCTGAAGACTCTTTTCTGACAATTAGCGCCGCACCAGGCAGAAATAGGCGCTGATGCCGAGCGCCGCCGCCAGCGCCGCGTAGAGCGGCCCCTGCGCCACGTTCAGGAACAGCCATGGCGCGCTGAGCGGGCCGACGGCGGCGCCGAAATCGCGCCAGGTCGAGTAACTCGCCTGCGAGCTGAGCACGCCGCCATGGCCGCGCTCGATCACCAGCACCGGGATCAGCGTGTTGAACATGCCACGGCTCATGACGGTCACCAGGGCGCCCAGCACTTCGTGGTCGAGCGCGATCAGCACGAAGCCCGCGACCAGCAGCACGCCGTTTGCGATCGAGATGCGCCACGCGCCGAAGCGGTCGCCGATCCAGCCGCCCAGCGGGCCGGTCGTGATCTCGACCAGCCAGCGCAGCGCCAGGAGCATCGCGGTCGCCAGCACCGGCGCCACCGAGGTGATCGAGTCCTTCATCAGGAAGGCGAGCGTCAGCAGGAACACGCCGTCTCCCGCAAAGCCCATGACGAAACCCCACACTTCCAGCCGGTGCGGGATGGGCAGGCGGAAGCCCTTCTTCACGACGGGTTCGGGCGGCAGGCGCGGCAGCAGCAGGGCGGCGCCGAGCGAGACCAGCGTCAGGGCGCCGAAGATGAGGAAGACTGAGCGCGGGCCGACCTGGAGGGCGATCCAGGCGCCGCCCACCAGCGACACCGCCTGCACCATGCCGATCGTGGCCCGGCTCGCGCCGACGCGCTTGCCGGCTTTGGATCGATCGCTGACCGCGTAGGCGAGCGTGGCGAGATTGAGCGCGGCGTAGGAGATGCCCCACAGCATGCGGGCCGCGATCTGGACGGCAGCATCCTCGACCAGGCCATAGAGCGTGGTCGAGACGACGGACCCCAGGGCGGCGGCCATCATCAGCGGGTGCGGCCCGATCTTTTCGCCGATCGCCGCGACGCCGGAATTCGCGAACAGGCGAATCCAGCGGTTGAGCGACAGCAGCACGCCCACCATGGCGAGGCTCACGCCGAACTGCTCGTGGTAGAGCGGCAGGACGGCATAGAGCAGCGTATCGCCGATCATGCCGAAGGCGATGACGAGGCCCGGCAGGGCCATGCTGACCGGCACGGCGCCGGGAGAAGCCGTGCGGCTCACGCGCTGCGCTGGACCAGGGCCTCGCGCAGAGCGGCGGCGCACACCGTCGTGCCGCGGCGGGCGCCGTGCAGCAACATCGGCGAACTGAGAAAGCCATGCAGCATGCCGCCGAACTCCATGAGGTCGGCCAGGGTGCCTTCCTGCTGCAGGCGGAAAGCGTAGGCGCGGCCTTCGTCGCGCAACGGGTCGTAGCCGGCAGTGATCACCAGGGCAGGCGGCAGACCGGCCAGCGAGGCGGCGCGCAGCGGCGAGATGCGCCAGTCGCCGCGCGTGGCCTTGTCGGGCGTGTAGTGGTCGAAGAACCACTCCATGGTGGCGGCGTTCAGCCCATAGCCGTCCTCGTAGCGGCGATAGGACTCGGCGCGCGCCACGGCATCCGTCACCGGGTAGGCGAGAAGCTGCAGACGGAGCCGGGGGCCGCCATTGTCGCGCGCCCAGATCGACACGGCCGCGGCGAGGTTGCCGCCGGCGCTGTCGCCGCCGATGGCGAGCCGTGAAGGATCGATGCCGACCGATGGGCCGTTGGCCGCCACCCACTTGAGGCCGGCGACCACGTCGTCGAAGGCGCCGGGGAAACGGGCGTCCGGCGCCAGCCGATAATCGATCGCAAAAACGGTGATGCCGGCTTCGAGCGCAAGCTGGGCGCAGAGCACGTCGTGGCTGTCGAGATTGCCGAACACCCAGCCGCCGCCATGGGCGTAGACCAGGGCCGGCAGCTTGGCGTCGGCCCCCGCCGCGGCCGGCCGGTAGATCCGCACCGGCAAGTCGCCCGCCGGACCGGGAATGGTGCGGTCGACCACCGTCGCTTCCGCCGGCCGCGGCCCCTGAGCGCCGGGACGCAGCGACAGATAGAGCTCGCGCGCCGCCTCGGGGCTCAGCGTATTCCACGCCGGGCGATTGGCCGCGGCCATGAGGTCGATCAATCGCTGGGATTCGGGATCGAGTGCCATTCCTCCAACTCCATTCACGGACAAACACTGCACTCTAGCAGTCCGCGCCCCTGTTTCGTCACGAGACGAATGGTAAGGTGTGCCATGACATTCGAACCGGACCACGCCGCGTCACCTTCGACGGCACCTTCATGGTGGCGTCGGGCTTGGCAGCGCGTGCGATCGGCGCGTCCGGGCCCGCCGAAGACGGCGGCTCCGTCCGGCAAGCGAAAGCTGTGGCGCTGGGCCGCTTGGGCCATCCTGGCGGCGCTGCTGCTCTACTATCCGTTGGGTGCGCTGATCGTCGAGGATATCGACGATGATCCGCAGTTCGCAGCGCGCAACGTGACGCCGGGCGAAAGCCGGGCGGTCGCCACGGCCGCCCAACTCGTCACCCGCGAGGTCGATGTCCACACCTGGACGCCGATGATGCCGTTCTTCACCCCGGCCGGCATCCTCGACAACATGCCCAACTTCCAGCGCGGCATCATGGCGGCGCTGGGCCGCTTCAGCACTGAGCTGATGGACCAGGTCGGCCGTACTCGCGGCTCGAGCCAGACCGACCGCGACCTCGAGCAGGCGCGGGGCTTCCTGAACGAGCAGCCCAACATCTGGCTGTGGCAGCCCAGCGTGTCGTTGATGCCGTCGACCACCTCGGCGCAGAAATACCGCGCCGGCCGCGACAAGCTGATCGCCTACAACAAGCGGCTGGCGTCGGGGCAGGCGGTGTTCGAGCGCCGCGCCGACAACCTGCAGGCCCTGCTCGACCGTATCGCCAACGATCACGGCTCCGATTCCGCGGTGATCGACCAGCACATCATCGAAAAAGCCGGCGACCTGTTCGACATGAGGGCCGACGACATCTTCTATTTCAACAAGGGCCGGCTCTACGCCAACTACCTGCTGATGCGGGACCTGGGCGTGGACTTCGAAGGCATCATCCGGGAAAAGGGCCTCGCCAACGCCTGGAACGGCACGGTCGAGACCTTCCGTATCGCCGCCCAGCTCGATCCCTGGATCGTGTGGAACGGCTATCCCGACGGGCTGCTGATACCGAACCATCTTGCCGCGCAGGGCTTCTACCTGCTGCGGGCGCGCACCCAGCTGCGCGAGCTCACCAGCATCCTGCTGAAATAGGCCGCCGCGGTGGAGATCTACCTACCCATCGCCGAACAATCGATGAATGTCTTCGTGCTGTTGGGGCTCGGCGCCGCCGCCGGGCTGCTGGCCGGCATGTTCGGCGTCGGCGGCGGGTTCCTTGCCACGCCACTCCTGATCTTCGTCGGCATTCCGCCGGCGGTGGCGGTCGCCAGCCAGGCCAACCAGGTGATCGCCAACTCGGTGTCCTCGCTGCAGGTCCAGTGGCGGCGCGGCAACGTCGATCTGCGCATGGGGCTCATCCTGCTATTGGGCGGCATGTTCGGCTCGACGGGGGGCGTCTGGCTGTTCACCTACCTCAAGCGGATCGGCCAGATCGACTTCGTGATCGCCGTGCTCTACGTCGTCATGCTGTCGACGATCGGCCTCTTGATGCTGGCCGAGAGCCTGAGCACCTACCTCAGGCGGCGGCGCAATCCCGAGGCGCCGCGCGGCAAGCTGCACACCCACTACCTCGTGCACCGGCTGCCGCTGAAGCTGCGCTTCTACAAGTCGAAGCTCTATATCAGCGCCCTGCTGCCGATCGGCATCGGCTTCGTCATCGGCGTGCTGTCGGCGATCCTGGGCGTGGGTGGCGGTTTCGTCCTCGTACCGGCCATGATCTACCTGCTCGGCATGCCGACCGCGGTGGTGATCGGCACCTCGAACTTCCAGATCCTGTTCGTGGCCGCCAACGTCACCTTCCTCCAGGCCGCGACCAACGGCACGGTGGACGTCGTGCTGGCCCTGCTGCTGATCCTGGGCGGCGTGGTCGGCGCACCGATCGGTTCGCGCCTCGCGTCCAAGCTGCCGGGCGTGGTCCTGCGCGGCCTGATGTCGGTTCTAATCCTGGCCGTGGCGGTCGAGCTGCTGACCGAGTTGCTGCGAACGCCGAGCTCGCTCTACTCGCTGGGCAGCCGCGAGGTGCTGCCATGAGACGTCTGGCGCTCGTCCTGGCGGTGGCCTTCCTGCTGCCGACGCCCGCCCTTGCGGAGGGCCCGCGCGTCGAACCGCCAGCCGGCACCCTTGCCGGACCGACCCTGGGTGGGTCGGCCGATGCCCCCCTGCCTCCGTCCGTGCCGGGCGCGGCAACGACGCCCGAGCTGATCGTCGATCTGTCGCTTGCCCGCGTGTCGATCACCTCGGCATTCCAGGGCGAAAGCATCCTGATGTTCGGCATGTTCGACCCGCCCGGAGAGATCGTGGTGGTCGTGATCGGCCCGCCGGCCCGCGAGACGGTATTGCGCAAGCAGCGCTTCCTCGGCCTGTGGCTGAATACCGGGCGCCAGTCCTTCGACGACGTTCCGGCCTACTACGCCATCGCCGCCAGCCAGCCGTTGCAGCGCCTGCTCGCCCGCGGTGCCGGCGGCGAGATCCTGTCGCTGGAGGACAGGCTCTCGACGGTCAAGCCGGTCGGCGAGCGCGAGGCGGCACTCCTCGCCCAGTTCCGCGGCGGCCTGGTCTCGGTGAAGCGGAGCGAAGGGCTCTATCCCGCCGCCATCGGCCAGGTCACGGTCCAGGCCGGCCGGCTGTTCAGGGTCGAGCTGCCGTTTCCCTCGCGCTTGCCGGAGGGCGTCTACGAGGTAAGGACCTATCTGCTGCGCGAGGGCAAGATCGTCGCGGCGGTGTCGCGGCCGCTGCCGGTCGGCAAGGTGGGATTCAGCGCCCAGCTGGCCGGCTGGGCGCGCCATGATGGGCCGCTGTACGGCCTGGGTGCGATTTTGCTGGCACTCGTCGCCGGATGGATCGGCGGCGCCATCGTGCGGCGCCTCTAAGCCGCGCGAAGGAGGCAGAGGGGAGGGGACCATGAGCGAACAGGCCAGCCGAGCCGAGCAGCGTGTCTTCCTGGTCGTCGTCGACGAAAGCCCGGAGATGCGCAATGCGCTGCGCTACGCCTGTCGGCGCGCCAAGCGTACGGGCGGGCGCGTGGCCATGCTCTACGTCATGGATCCGCCGGAGGGCCAGCAATGGGGCGCGGTCGTGGACCTGATGCGCCAGGAGGCGCGCCAGCAGGCCGAGGAGGTGATCGCCCGCCACGCCGACACCGCCGTGGCGCTCACCGGCCAGCCGCCGGCCATTCATATCCGCGAGGGCAAGAACCGCGATGAGCTGGTCAAATTGCTGGCCGAGGATCGCTCGATATCGGTTCTGGTGCTGGGAAGCTCGTCCAGCGGCGAAGGGCCGGGCCCGCTGGTCACGGCCTTCACGGGCAAACTGGGCAGCCAGCTGCGTATCCCTCTGACCCTCGTTCCGGGAGCGCTGACCGAAGCCGAGATCGACGCAATCTCATGATGCATGAGCGAAGATCCTGCGACGATTTATCGGCGATGTCCTCGAACATCTCTTTGCGGATACGGCGCATAGCAGCGTCTCTATTGATACACTTACCAATAACTATCTTACATATTAATGAATATAATGATATATTCCATAATATTTATGCATAGGCATTCAAGAATCGACTTGATCGGTTTGGCCCTGGTTCCTACGTCGAAGTCATCGAGTGGGGGCGAAGACGTCCCGTTCCCATCCTGAGCGACGCCGAGCGGCACCCGCCGCGAAGCGTTCGACACGGAGGTAGGTTTGTTTATCCAGACCGAGCAGACGCCAAATCCTTCGACCCTGAAGTTCCTTCCCGGCCGCGTGGTCATGGAGAAGGGCACGATGGATTTTGCGACCGCCGACACCGCCACCCCCTCGCCGCTGGCGAAGAGGCTGTTTGCGGTCGAAGGCGTCGAGCGCGTGTTTTTCGGCTCCGACTTCGTGACCGTCACCAAGGCGGCCGACCGGGATTGGCAGGTTCTCAAGCCGTCGATCCTCGGCGGCATCATGGAACATTACACGTCGGGCGATCCGGTGATCGCCGACGCGGCCGAAGCGAGTGCGGCTTCGGCGGACGATGACGAAGTCGTCGCCCAGATCAAGGAACTGCTCGATACCCGCGTCCGGCCGGCGGTGGCCCAGGACGGCGGCGATATCGTGTTCCAGGACTTCCGCGATGGCGTGGTCTACCTGCACATGCAGGGCTCGTGCTCGGGCTGCCCGAGCTCGACGGCCACGCTGAAGATGGGGATCGAGAACCTTCTGAAGCACTACGTGCCGGAAGTGTTGGAAGTGCAGGCGGCCCAGTAGGCCGCTTTCGCCTTTAGCGTACAGCGTAATTGTGGGGCCGCGGTCCGTGGGGGATCGCGTGCAACGGGTTCGTTCGTTCGAACCAATGAAAAGAGTGTGGAATGAATTCGTCGATTTGGCCCGCGGTCGAGCGCGGGCGCCAATATGCTTTTCCAGCTGTTTGGGCGGCGGTCTTTGCCACGGGGGTGGGGCTCGGCGAACCGCTGCCGTCCCTCGATGTCCCGTCTTTCCTGTCCTTTGCACCGATCGGCACTGCCAGTGCCGCGTCGCCGGACCAGCCCGCGTTCTTGAATGCCGAGCCGGACGCGCTCACGTTCGTGCGCCACGACGCGACCGAGCCCGACGACACGTTCCATCCTTCGACGCGCGAGGCATCCTACACGGGCCACGGACGCTTCGCGGCGCCGGGCAACGCCATCCGCCGCCAGGTCCAGCTTCGTCGGATCAACCCGCGAACCGCCGACGAACTCGCCGGTTTCTTCCGCGACGTCTCCTACACCCTGACCGACATTCGCCTGGGCGAGGCCGTTCCACCGATCAAGGTCGAGCGCGTGCCGGCCGATCTCAACACCAAGGACGGCCCTGAGCGCAAAGCGCTGTTCATCACCGCCATCCTGCCGGTCGTCCTCGAGGTCAATCAGCGCGTCCTGATCGACCGCGAGCAGCTCCTCTATCTGCGCGACAAGATGGCTACCGATCCGACGCGCGTCAGCCCGATCGAGCGCATTTGGCTCGAGGATCTCGCCGACCGCTACGACACGTCGGCCGACAGGATCGACGAGCTGGTGCGCCGTGTCGACGTCGTGCCGCCCTCGATGGCGATCGCCCAGAGCGGCGTCGAATTCGGGCTGGGGCACGTCCTTCGCCGCCCGTACCGGCAACGCTCTGTTCGGCCAGATCCAGACGTTCGGTCGCCACAGCGTCGAGGTGCCGTGGAAGCCGGGCAACGGCATGCCGCAGCCCTTCTCCAGTGTCGGCGAGTCGACCGAGGCCTATATCGCTAACCTCAACACCCATCCGGCCTATGCCGATTTCCGCAGCGAGCGCGCTGCCATGCGCGAGCGTGGCGAGACGATCGAGGGCTACCGCCTGATCGGCACGCTGCTGCGCTACTCCGAGCGCGGCCTGGACTACGTGCAGTTCGTGCGCCAGATCATGCGCGAGAACGAGCTCGGCGACTTCGACAAGGCGCGGCTGTCGAGCTTCTGAGGCTACATCATCGGCCGCGGCAGGTCGGCATCGCAGATCAGCGGATAGCGGCGCGGCTCGAAGAGCTGATAGTGCCACCATTCGTTGCGGTAGTAGTCCCATCCGGCGGCCGTCATCAGGCCCATCAGCAGCAGCCGGTTGCGCTGCGCCGCGGCCGAGACATCGGTGCGGCCATGATGCGACAGCGGCGTGAAGGCATCGAACGCCGTGCCCATGTCGAGCGCGCGGCCATCGCCGTCGAGCAGCGTGAGGTCCACCGCCGCGCCGCGCGAATGCGGCGAGCCGCGGCGTGGATCGGCGAGGAATTCGGGATCGGGCCGGGCATTCCACAACGCCCACTGCGCCTCCACCGGGCGAAGCGCGTCGAAGATGCGCAGACTGAGGCCGAGCGGGCGGGCAAGCGCCACCGCCGCATCGAGTTTCTTCGCCGCCTCGCGATGCAGCCAGCATTCGGCATTCCGGTAGACCGGCCGTCCCGTTAGATTGGCGTCCGTCGCATAGGCCAGCGTCACGTCGACGTCGAAGTCGGGCGGGGCGATCGCAACCAAGTCGAGTTTCATGACCCAAGAATGCCCAGCCGACCGAGTGGGCGCCAGCGCCCGGCGGGCGCATCGGCGGTGAGCCTGGTCCTGGCCTTCGATTGTGCCGTGAGCGGCCTCGCCATCGCGCTCATGCGCGATGGCACCCGTCTTGGCGGCATGGCCGAAAGCGGGCGGGACCAGGCAGCCCGCCTGCTGCCCGCCATCGAGGCGGTCCTGCACGAGGCCGGTATTGGCCGGCGCGACCTGTCGCTGATTGCCGTCACCGTCGGACCGGGAAGCTTCACCGGCGTGCGCGTCGGCCTCGCGGCGGCGCGCGGCCTTGCGGTCGGCCTCGGCGTGCCTCTGGCGGGAATAGCCACGACGTCGGTGCTGCTCGCTCAGGCCGCGCCGCGCAGCCGGCTCGTCGTTGCCGCCATCGACAGCCGCCTGGGAGATTGGTTCTGCGCCCTGGATGAGGGAAAGGGCGAGGCCCAGCCGGCGCCGTTCGTCGCCTCGGCGGCCGCACTTGCCCCCCGCCTCGCGGGTCGTGCGTGCCTCATCGTCGGGGCCGGCGCTCAGGACCTGGCAGCGCACCTGGTCGCGGCGGGCGTCGACGCGATCGCCGAGGAGGCCTTGCCGGATCCCGTCATTCTCGCCGGCATCGCCCTCGATTCCGGCATCGAGACCTGGCGGGCGCGCAACACGGCCGATGGCCTGCCGCGTCCGCTCTACCTGCGCGGCGTCAATATCACTTTGCCGGACGGGGCGCGGCGGACCGTCGACTGAATGACCGTGCATTTCCTCCTTTGTCCGCTGGGCGCGCTCGATCTCGATCGGGCCGCCGCGCTGCATGGCGAGTCCTTCGCGGCCCTCGGTGAACGGGCCTGGACGAGACAGGATCTGGCGGAGCTCTTGGCCTCGCCGGGTGTCGCAGGCCTGTTGCTGGAGGCCGACGGCGCCGACGCGGGCTTCGCCCTCTGCCGCGTTGCTCGCCGACGAGTCGGAGTTGCTCACCATCGCCGTGCGACCGGCCCACCGGCGGCGCGGTGCGGGACGCAGGCTGCTGGCGGCGATCGTCGATCGCGTGCGCGCGGCAGGAGCACGGACGTTATTCCTCGAGGTTGGTGCGGATAATCCTGCTGCGCGGGCGCTCTACGAGGCGGCCGGCTTCCAGGCGGTCGGTGCCCGGCCGGCCTATTACCGGCGCGGTGGGGGACCGGCGGCGGATGCCGTCGTCATGCGCCTTGTCCTTGGCTGATCAGGCCCGCCGGATGGTCACGATATGGGCAACGCCGTCCTCGGTCGATCCCCAAAATGGTGTGGCCTTCGTCGCGCGCCGCGCGCGGGACGTTGCGCAGGGGCTCCTCGCCGCGCAGGCGCACGCTCAGCACCTCGCCCGGCCGCATGCGCTCGAGCTTCAGTTTGGTGCGCACGAACGTCATCGGGCAGACTTCGTCGGTGATGTCGATTGTCTGGTCGGAGGTGGACGGTCATCACCCTCCAACTATACCCTGCCCGCCCGCCGGTGTAGGGTGTCGTCGCATGCCAGATCAGAAGTCCAAGCTTGAGCTGCTGTGCGCCGAACGCGGTCTCAAGATGACCGACCAGCGGCGCGTGATCGCGCGCGTGCTTTCGGAATCGTCGGATCATCCCGATGTCGAGGCCGTGCACCGCCGGGCGACCGCGATCGATCCCAACATCTCGATCGCTACCGTTTACCGGACGGTGAGGCTTTTTCAGGAAGCCGGCATTCTTGCCAAGCACGATTTCGGCGATGGCCGCGCGCGCTATGAAGAAACACCCGAGGAACACCACGATCACCTGATCGACATCCAGAGCGGCAAGGTCGTGGAATTCCACAACGACGAAATCGAGGACCTGCAGCGCAGGATTGCGGAAAAGGCCGGATATCGGCTGGTCGGCCACCGGCTGGAATTGTACGGCGTGCCTCTGAACGGGAAAAACGACCGCCAAAAATGAGTGGACGGAACCATCGCCACCTCGATAATGGGCGAATGATCGGGGCGGCCCCCTTGCGGATTAAACATGCGCATCGACCGCGCTGACAGCGAAGCCGAACTTCTTGGCGCGCCGGCCTCAAGCTCGGAGATCGTCAAGGTTGTTGCCGGTGACTTCGAGGTTCGGCTGGCCGAGACCGCCGCCGAGGTCGATGCCGCGCAGGCACTCCGCTATCGGATTTTTTACGAAGAGATGACAGCACGGCCGACGCCCGAGATGGCGACGACGCGGCGCGACTTCGATGCGTTCGACAAGGTCTGCGACCATCTGCTCGTGATTGATCGCCGGCGCGGCGAAGGTCCGGAAGGCATCGTCGGCACCTATCGCCTGATCCGCCGCCCGGCCGCGGCCAAGATCGGCCGGTTCTATTCCTCCGCTGAATACGACATTCAGCCGATGATCGACTATCCGGGCGAGGTCCTGGAACTCGGCCGGTCGTGCATCGCCAAGGACGCGCGCAACACCGCGACCATGCAGATGCTGTGGCGCGGCATCGCGCTCTATTCGCTCCATTACAACATCCAGGTGATGTTCGGCTGCCCCAGCCTGCCCGGCACCGACCCGTCGCAGCATGCCCTGGCGATGAGCTATCTCTATCATCATCACCTGGCGCCGCCGCCGATCCGCGTGCGCGCGCTGGCCAGCCGCTTCGTGAAGATGGATGTGCTGGCGCCCGGCAGCTACGACCCGCGCAAGGCGATGGCGCGCCTGCCGCCGCTCATCAAGGGCTACCTGCGACTGGGCGGCTTCGTCGGCGACGGCGCGGTGATCGATCCCGAGTTCGGCACCACCGACGTCTTCATCGTCGTCAAGACGGAACTGGTGACGGAGAAGTACATCCGCCACTACGAACGCGGGATACGCGAGCAGGACTGACGCGTCCATTGCGACAATGTGGATCGGTTCCCCTCTGCGCGGTGCGTTTCGGCTGCTGAGCTATCTGCTGCTCACGCTCGCGCTGCTGCCTATCTACCTGCTGGCGCTGACGCTCGGCATCCGCCCGATCGTGCGCTGGATGCCGGTCGCCTACCATCGCCTCGTCTGCATCATCCTGGGCATCAAGGTGCGCGTCCACGGCAAGCGCTCCGACGTGACGCCGACGCTCTATGTGTGCAACCACGTGTCCTATCTCGACATCGAGATATTGGGCGGGCTGGTGCCGGGCAGCTTCGTCGCCAAGGCCGAAGTCGCGACCTGGCCGTTCTTCAGCACGCTCGCCAAGGCGCAACGCACCATTTTCATCGAACGGCGCACCGGCAAGACCAGCAGCAGCCGCGACGAGATGATGAAGCGGCTCAATACCGGCGACAACCTCATGCTTTTTCCCGAAGGCACCAGCAGTGACGGCACGCGTGTGCTGACTTTCCGCAGCGCCCTGTTCGGCGTCGCCCAGCTTCGCCGCGACGACAAGCCGATCGCCGTGCAGCCGGTGGCGATTGCCTACACGCGGCTCGACGGCATTCCCCTCGGGCGCTACTGGCGGCCGCTGTTCGCCTGGTTCGGCGATCTGGATCTCGTGCCGCATCTCTGGCAGATGGTCTGTCTTGGCGAGACCGAGGCGGTCGTCACCTTCTTCCCGCCGGTCGACATCGATCGTGTCGGTGACCGCAAGAAGCTTGCGGAATATTGCTTCCGACAGGTGTCGTTCGGCGTTCAATCGGCGAATTCCGGCCGTCTCGAGTTGCTGCCGCCGGCGGCGAAAGCTACCTAGTGGCCCTCGACCCCGGTCGCGGCGGGTGTTAGAAACCGGCCGTTCCAGCAACGGAGACAGATGACGGACGTCCGCGCCGACGGGCAGCGCAAGCGCGTGTTCATCCGCACCTACGGGTGCCAGATGAACGTCTACGATTCGGACCGCATGGCCGACGTCCTGCGGCCGCTCGGCTATGCCGTGGCGGACGCACCGGACCAGGCCGATCTGGTCGTGCTGAACACCTGCCATATTCGCGAGCACGCCTCGGAGAAGGTCTATTCCGAGCTGGGACGCCTGCGCGATATCAAGCTCGAGCGCCGGGCCGATGGGCGCGACCTCACCATCGCCGTCGCCGGCTGCGTCGCCCAGGCCGAGGGCGAGGAAATCATGCGCCGCCAGCCCGCGGTCGATATCGTCGTTGGCCCACAGGCCTATCACCGGCTGCCCCAATTGCTGGCCGAGGCCGAGCGCAAGGCTGCCGTCCGTCGCGCCGGCAAGCGTCTGCCGGGCGCCGGCGTGCTCGACACCGAATTCCCGCCTGAGAGCAAGTTTGACCACCTGCCGGCCCCGCAAGGCGTGCGCGCCGGCTCGGCTTTCCTGTCGATCCAGGAGGGCTGCGACAAGTTCTGCACCTTCTGCGTCGTGCCCTATACGCGCGGCGCCGAATATTCCCGGCCGGCGGCGGCGGTGCTGGCCGAGGCGCGGCAGCTGGCGGCGGCGGGTGCGATCGAGATCACGCTGCTCGGTCAGAACGTCAACGCCTATCACGGCGAAGCAGCGGATGGCTCGACCTGGTCGCTGGCGCGCCTGATCCATGCCCTGGCCGAAATCGACGGCGTGGCACGGCTGCGCTATACGACCTCCCATCCCCGCGACATGGACGACGATCTGATCGCCGCTCACCGTGACGTGCCGCAGCTCATGCCATACCTGCACCTGCCGGTGCAGTCCGGCTCCGATCGAATCCTCGAGGCGATGAACCGCCAGCACGGTCGCGATCTTTTCCTGCGCCTGGTCGATCGTCTGCGCGACGCGCGGCCTGATCTTGCGCTGTCGTCCGATTTCATCGTCGGCTTTCCCGGTGAAAGCGACGCCGACTTCGACGACACGATGCAGCTGATCGACGAAGTGGGCTTCGCCTCGGCCTACTCCTTCAGGTACAGCCGCCGGCCGGGCACGCCCGGGTCGGCGATGCCGGATCAAGTACCGGAGGGCGTGATGGTGGCGCGCCTGGCCGCCCTGCAGGCGTTGATCGGTCACCAGGCTCGTGCGTTCAACGTTTCCAAGGTCGGCGCCACCGTGCCCGTGCTGTTCGCCGAGACGGGCCGCAAGCCTGGCCAGCTCATCGGCAAGACGCCGTGGCTGCAATCGGTCCATGCCGACGGAACGCCGCGCCTGATCGGCCGCGTCGTCGATGTGCGCCTGACCGCGGGGCACGCCAACAGTCTGGCGGGCGAGGTCGTTTCGCGTTCCTACGAGGCCGCCGCGTGAGCGATTCGTCCGCCGGCGCCCGCGCAGCCGACGTGCGCCGCATGACGTTCGACGACAACGCACTGCTGGCGGTGCTTTACGGCAATCACGATCGTCACCTCGTGCGCATCGAGCAGCTCGCCAACGTCCAGCTGAGTGCGCGCGGCAACCAGCTCGCCATCGCCGGTCCGGCCGACGACACCGCGGTCGCCCACAAGGTCATTGCCGGGCTCTATGAACGGTTGAAGCGCGGCCTGTCGATCGAGATGTCCGACATCGATGCCGCCGTCCGCTTTGCCCGCAGCGGCACGGAAAGCGGTGACGAGGAAGGGATCCGTACCCGCCGTCGCACCGTGCAGGCGCGCACGCCTGGCCAGCGCGGCTACCTGGCGGCGTTGCGCGAACGCGACATGGTGTTCGCGCTGGGGCCGGCCGGCAGCGGCAAGACCTATCTGGCCGTCGCCATGGGCGTGTCGCTGCTGACCGCGGGCAAGGTCGAGCGCATCGTGCTGTCGCGGCCGGCGGTCGAAGCCGGCGAGCGGCTGGGCTTCCTGCCCGGCGACATGAAGGAAAAGATCGATCCCTACCTGCGGCCGCTCTACGACGCGCTGCACGACATGCTGCCGGCCGAGCAGATCGCCAACCGCATGGAATCGGGCGAGATCGAGATCGCCCCGCTCGCCTTCATGCGCGGCCGCACCTTGGCGCATTGTTACGTGATCCTCGACGAGGCGCAAAATACCACGCCGATGCAGATGCGCATGTTCGTGACCCGGCTGGGCGAGGGCTCGCGCATGGTGATCACCGGCGATCCCAGCCAGACCGACCTGCCCGGCGGCCAGCGATCGGGTCTGGCCGATGCCGTCGAGACGCTGAAGAACGTCGAGGGCGTACGGTTCGTGCGGCTCACCTCGCAGGATGTCGTGCGCCACGACCTCGTGACCCGCATCGTCGAGGCCTATGACGCAAGCGACAAGAAAAAGAAGGCGTAAGCCTTCGTCTGGGTCGAAGGGACGGCTTGCGCCGTCGGTTGGCTGCACGGTCGTCGTCCTCGATGCGGCGTGGCTCAAGGCGCTGTCCGGGGTCGAGCGGCTGGTGAAACGCGCCGCCCGCGCCGCCGTCGCCGGCGCCAGACGCAGCGGCCGGAAATCCCTCACCGTCGCCTTGGCGGACGACAAGCGCGTACGCGCGCTGAACGCGCGACACGCCCAGAAGGACAAGCCGACCAATGTGCTGTCCTATCCGTCAGGCGAGCGCGGGTTTCTGGGGGACGTCGTGCTGGCGCGCCAGACCGTTTGGCGGGAGGCAAGTCAGCAGAGCAAGACGCCGTCCGCTCATATCAGCCATCTCGTTGTGCACGGCACGCTTCATCTATTGGGCTATGATCACGAGACCGGCGATGCCGATGCCCGGCGCATGGAAGCGCTGGAGCGGCGGATCCTGGCAAGGCTCGGCATTGCCGATCCATATTGAGGGAGGGGAATGATGCGCGTGGGATTTATCGGCCTGGGAACGATGGGCTCGGGCATTTCGGCCAATATGCGCAAGGCCGGTCACGAAATGGTGGTGCACGACGCGCGGCGCCAGGCAGCCGAGAAGATCTGCGCGGCCGGCGCCGAATGGGCTGATTCACCCAAGGCCGTGGCCGAAGCCACGGAGGTCGTTTTCACCTCGCTGCCAGGACCAAAGGAGTTCGAAGCTGTCGTGCGTGGCGACAAGGGCCTGATTGCCGGCATGTCGCGCGGCCAGCCCCTGTTCGATCTGTCCACCAACTCGCCGACCGTGATACGCGGCCTCGAACCGATGTTCGCCGAGCGCGGCGCCGTGCTGCTCGACAGTCCGGTGAGCGGCGGTCCGTCTGGTGCCGCGTCGGGCAAGATGGCGATCTGGGTGGGCGGCGACGAGGAGGTCTTCAAACGCTATCGGCCGGTGCTGGATTCGGCGGGCGACCAGGTCTCCTATATTGGACCGATCGGTTCGGCCTCGGTGGCCAAGCTGGTGCACAATCTCAGCGGCTACATGATCCAGACGGCTCTGGCCGAAGCCTTCACGATGGGCGTGAAGGCCGGCGTCGATCCGCTGACCCTGTGGAAGGCGGTCCGCAACGGCGTCACCGGCCGCCGGCGCACCTTCGACGGCCTGGCCGAGCACTTCCTGCCCAACGTCTACGATCCGCCGCGTTTTGCGCTGAAGCTTGCCCACAAGGACGTCTCGCTGGCGACCCAGGTCGGCCGTGAAGTGGGCGTGCCGATGCGGCTCGCCAACCTCACGCTCGAGGAGATGACGGAAGCGCTGGGCCGCGGCTGGGAAGGGCGCGATTCGCGATCGTCCATGATTCTCCAACAGGAGCGCGCCGGCCTCGACATCAAGGTCGATCCCGCCGACATCGCCGCCTTGCTGCGCGAGAGCAGCAACGCGTAGGCCGGCTTAGAGCATCTCGAGCGGCTGTTTGCCCTTGGGCGGCGGAAAGGCGCGGTCGAGTTCGGCCAGCACTTTCGGCGAGAGCTTCACGTCGAGCGCTCCGAGATTTTCCTTCACCCGTTCGCGGCTGGACGATTTCGGGATGGTGACGACGCCGGGCTGGACCAGCAGCCAGGCGAGTGCCAGCTGAGCCGGCGTGCAGCCGACTTCGTCGGCGAGTTTTTTGAGGGCGGGCTTGCGCAGCAGCGCGCCCTGGTCGAGCGGCGAATAGGCCATCAGAGGAATCGAGCGCTTGCGCATCCAGGGCAGCAGGTCGAACTCGGGCCCCCGCCGGGACAGGCAATAGAGCACCTGATTGCTGGCGGTCAGCGCCTTGTCGAGGCGAGCGGCATCCTCCATGTCGCCGCGGTCGAAGTTGCTGACGCCGAAGTCGCCGATCTTTCCCGCCGCGCGCAGGCGATGGAAGGCTTCGAACGTCTCCTCCAGTCGCGCGCCGCCGCGCCAGTGCAGCAGGTAGAGATCGATCCGTTCGATGCCCATGCGCTTGAGGCTGCGCTCGCAGGCGGCGACCGTGCCGGCGCGCGTGGCGTTGTGGGGATAGACCTTGCTCACGATGAAGGGGCGGACGCCAAGGCCTGCGATCGCCTCGCCCACGATCTCCTCGGCACCGCCCTCGCCATACATCTCGGCCGTGTCGATCATGGGGTAGCCGAACTCGAGCCCGGCCTTCACCGCATCGAGCTCCTCGGCGCGCCGCCGCGCGCTTTCACCCATGCGCCAGGTGCCGAGGCCGAGAACCGGCAGCGCCGCGCCGGACGGAAGTTTGCAGGAACGCATCAGGAACATCCATGATTGCAACGCAGAGGCGATAGCCTATCCTAGCGACCATGCCGGACTCCACAGCGCACAGTACGCGGCCGGGCGTCACCGGCCCGGCTTCAGCAAGCGAACCTCCCGTACCGCCACATCCGTCGCCGGTCCCCGAGGTTCCTTCCACCGGCGGCTTGTTGCGCGCCATCCTCCGGCGCCTGCGGCGCCGCGAGAAGAACGAGGCAGTGCGCGAGGCGATCGAGGAGCTGATCGAGGAGACGCCCGAGAGCGATACGCCGATCAGCGAAGATCAGCGGATCCTGCTCGCCAACATCCTGAAGCTGCGCGACAAGACGGTCGCCGACGTCATGGTGCCGCGGGTCGATATCAGCGCCATCGCCGCCGACACGCCGCTCGACGAGGTCGTGCGGCTGATCCAGGCCGAGGCGCATTCGCGCTATCCGGTCTATCGCGAATCGCTCGACGATGTGATCGGCATGATCCACATCAAGGACGTGCTGGTCTACTGGGGCACCTCCAAGAAGTTCAATCTGCGCGACATACTGCGCCGCGTCGTCTTCGTGGCGCCGACCTTGCCGGTGCTCGACATGCTGCTCGACATGCGCCGTTCGCGCACCCACATGGCCCTGGTGGTCGACGAGTTCGGCGGCACCGATGGGCTGCTCACAATCGAGGATCTCGTCGAGGAGATCGTGGGCGAGATCGAGGACGAGCACGACGTCGCCCAGAACTCCGACGGTCGCCCGTCGGGTCGACGGCACGATCGACGTCAACGGGCGGACCACCATCGAGCTCCTCGAACAGGAGATCGGCCGCGTGCTGTCCGACGACGAGCGGCGCGAGATCGACACGGTGGGCGGCCTGATCTTCTCGCTGCTCGGCCGCATTCCCGAGCGCGGCGAGGTCGTGCGTCATCCATCCGGCGTTGAGTTCGAAGTGCTCGACGTCGATCCTCGGCGCATCCGGCGCCTGCGCGTGCGGCCGCCGACCTCGTCGCGGTCGGCCGCCTGATCGTCGTACCGTCGCAATGAAGCTTCAGGGGTGGCGCGCCCTGTGCGCGGCGTTCGTGGCCGGCGCGCTGGCAGCCCTTGCGATGCCGCCGCTCTACTGGCTGCCGCTGGGCGTGCTGGGCATCGCTGCCTTCGTCTGGCTGTGGGCGGCGGCCCCGGGGCCGCGCAGCGCGCTGATGCGCGGCTGGGCGTGGGGGCTCGGCCATTTCGCAGTCGGCTCCTACTGGATCGTCGAGGCCTTCTATGTCCCGCCGGCGGAGTTTGCTTTGCTTGGCCTGCCGATCGTGGCGGGCCTGGCGGTGGTCCTGGGTTTTTTCCCGGGCCTCGCGGCCGGCGTGTCGTGTCGGCTGGTCGCGCGGTGGCCCGCCCTGGGCGGACGATACCGTCGCCTGGTCCTGCTGGCGCTGGCCTGGACGGCGACGGAATGGCTGCGCGGCCACCTCTTCACCGGCTATCCTTGGAATCCGCTCGGTCACGTCTGGGCCTTTGCCACGCCTTTGCTACAGGGCGCCGCGCTGTTCGGCGTGTACGGCCTTGGCATGTTGACCTTCATCGTGCTCGCGGCACCGACTGCGGGATGGCGGGCGTCGTTCGCGGCGCTGGCGGTCGTGGCGCTTGCAGGCTTCGGCGGCGAACTGACGATGGCGCCGGTCCGCGACGGCACGACGCTGGTGCGCATCGTGCAGCCCAATGTTCTGCAGTCCGAGAAGTGGCGTCCGGAAAGGCGCGGCCCGCAGCTCGCGCAGCTCGTGGAAATGAGTCGGCGTCCGGGCTTCGACCACCTCGCGGCGGTGATCTGGCCCGAGATGGCGGTGCCGGCCATCATCGAGCCGGGCTCGCCGTTATTGGCGGTGATGGCCAAGGCGGTGCCGCCCAGCGGATTTCTCCTGACCGGGGCGGCGCGCAGCACCGGCCAGCGCGACGATGGCGTGTGGAACTCGCTGCTGGTGATCGACGGGAGTGGCGCCATCGTGGCGCACTACGACAAGGTCCATCTGGTGCCGCTCGGCGAGTACATTCCGTTCCACAAGCAGCTCGCGCCGGTCGCCGGCTTCATCGGCCGCGGCTCGTTCGAGGAGGGCGAGGGGCGCGTGACGCTGAGCCCCGCGAGCCTGCCGTCTTTCTCGCCCATCATCTGCTACGAGGCGATCTTTCCTGGCGCCGTCACCGGTCCCGGCGCGCGGCCGCAATGGCTGCTGAACGTCACCAACGACGCCTGGTTCGGACTGTCGAGCGGGCCGTATCAGCATTTGGCCAGCGCCCGGTTGCGCGCCGTCGAGGAAGGACTGCCCATGATCCGCGCCGCCAACACCGGCGTATCCGCCGTGATCG
The DNA here is from genome assembly GCA_963843185.1 of uncultured Alphaproteobacteria bacterium. Classification (GTDB taxonomy): domain Bacteria; phylum Pseudomonadota; class Alphaproteobacteria; order Reyranellales; family Reyranellaceae; genus Reyranella. Next base: position 45,295 of record CAWJJJ010000015.1, on the reverse strand, counting down.
ATGCCTACGGCCGCGTTCTGGCGTCGCTCGACATGGAGCAGGAAGGCATCATCGATTATCGAATTCCGCCAGCGCGTGCAGCCACGCCGTACAGCCGATGGGGCGATTGGACGCTGCTGATCGTCGTTGCATTTTTGGCCGCCGCCTTGTTCGGCGGGCTGTCGCTGAAGAGGCGCGACAGCCATAAATTGTTTTGATATTCCAACTACCAGAGGTTCAGCTTGCATTATCGGGAAGAGGGGCTAATCTCATATGCACCTCTGACGTGTAGATATGCATTTTTGTACTGCTGAACTTGCCGCCGGGCCGCGCTTTGAAAGTTGTTTGCCACCTTAGTTGCACAACCACGTTATAGTCACCGTTGATTCGACGTTTGATCAAGAGGAACCAGGGCCGATGGCAAAATCACATCCCGTAGATGTCCATGTCGGAGCGCGCATGCGTCAGCGTCGCACCCTGCTCGGGATGAGCCAGGAAAAGCTGGGGACGGCCGTGGGCCTCACCTTCCAGCAGATCCAGAAATACGAGCGCGGCTCCAACCGCATCGGCTCGAGCCGTCTCTTCGAGTTCGCCAAGGTGCTGGACGTGCCGGTTTCCTACTTCTTCGACGAGATGCCGGCGAATGCCCTTTCCGGCCGCCCGATGTCGGGCCGCGGCCGCAAGGGCTTCGGCGAGGCCGGAACGCCGTTCGAGCAGGAAAAGGATCCCCTCATCAAGCGCGAGACCCTGGAGCTGGTGCGGGCCTACTACAAGATCCGCGAGGCGCGGGTCCGCAAGCGCATCTTCGAGATGGTCAAGGCCGTGGGTGCGGCCAGCCATGCCGAGGTCCTGGGCGGCCGCAGGGGCCGCTAGCAGGGCCCGTGAGTAGCCCTTGATTTTCACTGGCATCTGGAGTTTTTAGCGGCACGGGCTCGATGGTCGATGCCGCCGCGGACGGATTTGGACGACTTGCCACCGCGACAATAAAGGCTAAGCCGGACGTTGGCGGTTCGCCGCCCTGCCCGGAGTCCAGTGTGAACCGTGGGAGGGTGTGCTGTGGCGCTCAAGGACTATCTTTTCACCAGCAAATCGGTCTCCGAGGGTCATCCGGACAAGGTCTGTGACCAGATCTCGGACGCCATCCTCGACGCCTTCATCGCCAACGACATCAAGCTCGGCCATGCCGATGACAGCCACGCCAACACGCGGCTGGGCTGCGAGACGCTGGCCACCACCAACAAGATCGTCATCGCCGGCGAAGGCCGCGCCTCGGCGCCCTACATGCACAAGTACGGCAAGCACACGGTGGTCAACCGCGAGGCCCTGAGCGAGATCGCCCGCGAGGTAGTGCGCGACATCGGCTACGACCAGGACGGCTTCAGCTTCCACGGCGCCGACGTCGAGGTCCTGCTGCACGGCCAGTCGCCCGACATCGCCATGGGCGTCGACGCCAAGAAGAAGGGCGGCAATCTCGGCGAGCAGGAAGGCGCCGGCGACCAAGGCCTGATGTTCGGCTTCGCCTGCCGCGACAGCGAGGAATACGAGAAGGGCTCGTTCATGCCGGCCCCGATCTACTTCTCGCACAGGATCCTCGAGGTCCTGAGCAAGGCCCGCCGCTCGGGCGAGCTGCCCGACCTGCAGCCCGACGCCAAGAGCCAGGTGACGGTGCGCTACGTCAACGGCAAGGCCGTCGGCGCCACCAAGGTTGTGGTCTCCACGCAGCACCGCGAGGCGACGACCAAGGGCAAGAAGTACAACTCCGGCATGGTCAAGGAGATGATCGCCGACCATGTCGAGAAGTCGCTGCCCAAGGGCTGGATGCCCAAGAAGGCGGCCGACTTCTTCGTCAACCCGACCGGCAACTTCGTCGTCGGCGGCCCCGACGGCGATTGTGGTCTCACTGGCCGCAAGATCATCGTCGACACCTACGGCGGCTTCGCACCGCATGGTGGCGGCGCCTTCTCCGGCAAGGACCCGACCAAGGTCGATCGCTCGGCGGCCTATGCCGCGCGCTACCTCGCCAAGAACGTGGTGGCGGCAGGCCTCGCCGACCGTTGCCTGATCCAGGTCGCCTATGCGATCGGCGTCGCCGATCCGATGTCGCTCTATGTCGACACCCAGGGCACCGGCAAGGTCGACGAGCGCAAGCTCGAGAAGATCCTGTCGGACGTCTTCCCGCTCCGGCCCACCAACATCCGCCGCTCGCTGGAGCTCAACAAGCCGATCTACAAGCGCACCGCGGCCTACGGCCATTTCGGCCGCAAGCCCGACAAGGACGGCGGCTTCTCGTGGGAACGCACCGACCTCGTGGCCGAGCTGAAGCGGGCCTTCGGCGCGCGCTGAGCCGCGCGGATCCTTCAGGGCCGGGCGCAGGGAGCCTCCGCTTCCTGCGCCTTTTGCGTTAGGAATTGTCCCTAAACGATTGATTTTACGTCAATTTCAGGTAGTCTCAGAGCGGCAGTAACAAGTCTGCTGGAGCAGACGACGACATGGCCCCTCTGGAGAATGGCGGGTTTCAGCCATCGGTTTGGGACGGCGACAGAAGCCGGCCGATCGATTCGCTCATGCGCGCGCTGCTCTACATCGCCCAGCAGGTCGGGCGCCCGCTGAGCGAGGCCGATGTGCGCCGGCTGGCGGCCGTTCCGGCCGCGGGCCTCGATGAGCAGGCGTTCCTGACGGCGGGCACCCGGCTCGGCCTCGAGACCTACGCTGTCGATCTTGCCCCGGGCCGCCTCGACGACCTGCCGCTGCCGTTCGCTCTGGTGACCGCAGGCCAGCCGGCCCATGTCGTGGTCGGCGGCAAAGGCGGGCAGTGGGTCGTGCTCGATGTCGTCGAGGGCCGCGCCTGGCGGTTGGCAGTGGAAGAGGTGATGGCGCTCGGTGGGCGTGCGCTGGTGATGCGCGAGAAGCTGCCCGATGCGCGGCGCGAGCAATGGTACGCGCCGCTCTGGACGCGGGTGCGGCCGGTGATCCTGAAGCTTGCGGCCGCGTCGTTCCTGATCAACGTCCTGGGCCTCGCCACGCCGCTTTTCATGATGCTGGTGCTGAACATGGTGATCGGTCGAAATGCCCCGACCGGCGCCGCCTCGGTGATGACCTTGCTGTGCGCCGGCATGCTGATCGCCTATGGGCTCGACTTCGCGCTGCGCGTGGCGCGCGGCTGGCTCTCGGCGCGCACCGGCGCCCGGCTCGATACGCTGATGAGCGGCGAGGTGGTCCATCACCTGATGCAGCTTCCCTACCGCCATTTCGAGCGCACGCCGTCGGGCGTCATCGCCGAGCGGCTGCGCCAGCTCGACGTGCTGCGCGGCTTCTTCACCGGCCAGATGCCGGTGCTCGCCATCGACATCGCCTTCGTGGCGCTGTTCCTCGCCGCCACCTTCGCGATCAGCACGACCCTGGGCCTTGTCGCCGCGCTGGCCATTCCGGTGCTGATCAGCGTGTCGCTGGCGACGCATCGCGCGCAGCGCCGGCTGACCGACGAAAGTTTCCAGGCGCTGGCCGCCAAGAGCTCGACGCTGCACGAGACGGTCGCCAATGCCGCCACCATCAAGGCGCTCGGTCTCGAGGCCGAGGTCGAGAAGCGCTGGCAGGCACGGGTCGAGCGGTCGGCCTGGACCAGCTTCCGCGCCAACAACCTCGCCAACATCGCCGCCAGCGCGTCGGGTGCCCTGCAGCTGATCGCGTCGCTCGCGATCGTCGTCATCGGCGTGCATGAAGTCGGCGAACATCGCATGACGGTTGGGGCGCTGATCGCCGCCAACATGCTGACCGTGCGCGCTCTGCAGCCGATGCGCCAGCTTGTGGCGGCCTGGCACCAGCTGCAGGCCGTCGGCGCCGCTTTCAAGCGCATCGACGAGCTGATGGGCGAAGCGACCGAAAGCGCGCCCGGCGAACTCGCGCCCATGCCGGCGCTGGTGGGCGAGATCGTCTTCGATCGCGTGATCTATCGCTCCGACGATGGCGCGCCGACGATCCTGCAGGGTGCCGATTTCACCATCGCCACCGGCGAGATCCTGGGCATCGTCGGCCCCTCGGGCTCGGGCAAGACGACAATCGTCAATCTCGTCCAGGGTCTCTTCAAGCCGTCCGGCGGCCGCGTGCTGGTCGACGGCACCGACATCGCCCACATCTCGCCGGCCCAGCTCAGGGCGCAGATCGGCTGCGTGCCGCAGGACGTGCAGCTCTTCACCGGCTCGGTGCGCGAGAACATCGCGATGGGCGTGGTCGACAAGGATCCCGGTCGCGTCGTCGCGGTGGCCAAGTTCGTCGGCGCCCATGATTTCATCCAGCGCCTGCCGCAGGGCTACAACACCGTGCTGGGCGAGCGCGGCCAGGGGCTGTCGATGGGCCAGCGGCAGCTTCTCTGCATCGCACGGGCGCTGATCCGCAACCCGCGCATCCTCATCCTCGACGAGGCGACCAGTGCGCTCGATCCGGCCACCGAGGAGCAGCTCCTGCGCCAGCTCAAGGTCAACACGCGCGGACGCACCGTGATCATGATCACCCATCGCCTGGCGCCGCTCGCCATTGCCGACCGGGTGGCGCTGGTGATGGAAGGGCGCATCGAGCGCATCGGGCCGCCCACGGACGTGATGGCCTATGCCCGCATCCGCATGGCCGAGGCGAGTCGCGGCCAGAGTGCCTCCGGGGCAGCCGCTCACACCGCCGGCCACGCCATGCTGGCGTGAGCCGCGACGCTCAAGACTCTAGGCGATGTCGCCGAAGTCGGGATCCTCCAGTCGGGCGAGGCGCTCCGAGGCCAGCCGCGCGCAATCGATCAGCAGCGACTTGCGGCGGGCCGCCGCCACCGGCCGACGCGGCGAGGGGCGCAGCACCTCCCCGCCATAGGCGTCGGCCACGATCAGGCCGATCTCGCCGGGAATGAGGGCCTGCCGGAAATCGACCGGCACGGCGACGTAGAGCTGGTCGCACCAGTCGAGATAGTCGGGCCATTTGCCGTCGACCCGCCAATCCTCGATCGAGGATTTCACCTCGACGATGGTGATCTCGCCGCCGCGCCCGACGGCGAAGATGTCGGCCCGCCGGCCGTCGGGCAGCGGCACTTCCAGCAGCACGGAGTGGCCGGCCTGTCGCATCAGGCGGCAGGCGCCGCGGCAGACCGCGAGCGTGACCTCGGGGCGTGCCTGTCGCAGGGCGGACGGCATACTCATGCGGCACTAGCGGTTGGACGAGGCCTTGGACGTATTGGTGCGCGCCTGCCCGTCGTCGATCGGATGTTCGAAGACCGGCTGGAAACCCTCGGCCAGCGCCTCGGCGCGTTTGCGGTCGCGTTCGGGGATCTGCTCGGCAGCCTTTTCCCGGACAGCGTGCGAGTCGAGATTTCCGCCGCGCTCGGCCAGCACCAGCCACTTGTAGCCTTCGACCGGATCGGTCGTGCCGGCGACGCCGCCGATCAGCATGATGCCCAGGGCATGCTGGGCCTGCGGCTGTCCCTGTTGGGCGGCGCGGCTGTACCACAGCAGGGCCTGCGAGGGATCGCGTTGCACGCCGACGCCGGCGAAATACGCATTGGCGACCTTGAATTGCGCCGACGGCACGCCGGCGTTCGCGGCGACCTGGTACCAGCTGAGCGCCGACTGGACGATCTTCTCGTTGGTTGCCTTGTCGCGCGACGCGGGCGTCCGTGCCGCCATGTCGCCCATCGCCAGCGCGGCCTCGGGGATGCCGTTTTGCTGGGCCTGCCTCAGCCAGCGCTCTGCGGCGACGACGTCGCGCTTGGTGCCGGTGCCTTCGCTCAGCGCCAGGCCATAGCGCAACCCGGCCATGACGTGGCCCTTCTCGGCTGCCCGGCGATAGAGGTCCGTCGCGCGGACCGGGTCGGCGCCGGCCTGCCCCATGCTCTCCGACATGGCGCGCCCCAGCGCATAGAGCGCCTGGGGATCGCCGCCAGCCGCCGCCTTCTCCAGCCAGGCGCGCGCCTGCACGAGATCGCGTGCGACGCCCTGGCCGCGGAGGTAGAGGATCCCGAGATTGAGCTGGGCGCGGGCGTGCCCAGCGTTGGCGGCCTTCTCGAAGAGCTCGACGGCGCGGCTGTCGTTGCGCGGCGTGCCGGCGAGGCCTTGGGCGTAGACCAGCGCAAGCCGATGTGCGCCTTCGCTCGAGCCGGCGTCGGCGGCGTGCTGGATGTGGCGAAGGCCTTCGCGGTCGGCGCCGCGGTCGAGCAGGATCGCGCCCAGCCAGGCCTCGGCGTCGGCGTTGCTCGCCGCCAGCGGGCGAAGTGCAGTCTCCCCAGCCGCGAGATCGCCGGCGCGATAGGCCAACACCGCGGAGCGCAAAGCCGGCGCGACGTCGCCTGCATTAACCTGCTGAGCGCGCGCAACGCCACTCGCGGCGAGCAGCACCGCAAGCAGCGCCACCCGCAGCATGGTCATTTCATCTTGAAGGTGTAGGCCTGGGCTGCCGCCTTGGCCTTCTCGATCTCGTCGGGCTTCAGCTCGCGCGCCAACTGCTCGTACGCCTGCGGCGCGACGGGTGCATTCCATCGCTCGGCGATCGCCACCCACTTGTAGGCCTCATAGACGCTCTTGGGCACGCCCTTGCCTTCGGCGTAGGCGCCGGCGATCGGCAGCATCGCCGGCACATAGCCGCGCTCGGCGGCGTCGAGCAGCATCGGCGTCGCCTTGTTGACGTCGTAGAATTTCGATTCAGGATTTCCGTAGATGTAGAGGCCGGCGAGGAATTGCGCGCGCGGATCGCGTTCCTTGATGAGGACCTGCAGTTCCTTCTCCGCGGTCGCCAGGTCACCGGCCTGCATTGCCTTGACCGCCTCCTCGATGCCGGCAGCCGCTGGCTGGGCGAGAATGAGCAAGGTTACGGCAGCGCCCAGGAAAGCGAGTAGGGTTCGGAAGGAACGGACGAATCGCACCGCAGGACACTCCCGAAAACGATGGCCAATCTCAAATCGCTATTGACTAAAGGACGGCTCGTCTACCATGGAATTGGGGCCGAATCAGACATGAAGCGCGTGCTGAGCTTGGTAAGCCGCCGCGATTCCTATGGGGTCGCCCTAGTACCTTGCAATCTATTGGAATTGAAGAAGGAATTTAGAATTCCACGGCAATTGTGCGAAACCCGCCCCCTTTCGACTATCTGATTTTGCGAAAATGCAGGGAATCCAAGAAATTGGGAGACTGAATCTGAAGTCAGATATGCAATTTTGCAAGTAACGGACGCCCAACCCGTTTGTTAAATTGCGAAAACTAGAGATGACGTTGCGTCATCGGAGGTCATTTCCGAAAGGCCTTTGGAACCCATCACTCTTTCGCTTCTTAGTGCGTTCTAACCACAGAAAATCCCGATAGCCCGCCGGCGGCCCCCAAGCCGCTCATCGAAGCCCTTTCCCACACACCCCAAGGCTTCGATAATCCCATGCCCAGGTGGGCTCCTAAGGAAGGCCGGTCGTTCCCAAGCGACCGGCCTTTCATTAGTCGTCGGTGAACAACATCTAGGTGATTGAAGACGGATCAGGTTTCGGCGCATTAGCAGGTTTAGGGTTGCAAGGTTTGGCGGTCCGAAGCTGCAGAACCTTGCGATTTCGCTTTGGGATTCCCTTGGCTTGCGAAGCGTGATTTGATTGCCGCATCGGAGAACACGATGCGACCGAAGAAGCACGAGGCGACGAGGGGAAGGCGATCTGTTCCGGGCCAGGCTCGACCATTATCATCATCATGAAGCACGAGCTGGTGCAGCTCGCCGGCAAGATCGACTGGACGTGGATCGACGGCGAGATCGCGCCGCTCTACAGCGACAAGGGGAGGCCGGGCATCGAGAGCCGCTTCGTGATCGGCCTGCTGCTGCAAGCATATGGTCGGGCTGTCCGATGAAGGCGTCTGTGAGCGTTGGGTCTACGATCCGTACTTCCAGCACTTCACTGGCGAGACGTTCTTCCAGCACACCTTTCCGCACGAGCGCTCCGATCTCAGCCACTGGAGGAAGCGGCTGGGCGACAAGCTCGAGCTGTTACTGGCCGAGAGCCTGCGGGTGGCAGACGACAGCGGCGCGCTGCGGACCAGGGACCTGGCGCGGGTCACCGTCGACACCACGGTGCAGCCCAAGAACATCACCTTCCCGACCGACGCCAAGCTTCTCCACGCCGCGATCAAGGGCCTCAATCGCCTGGCCCGCCACCACGACGTGCGACTGAGGCAATCCTGCGTCCGCGTCGCCAAGCAAGCGGCGATGATGGCGGGGCGTTATGCCCACGCCAAGCAGTTCAACCGCCACCATCGACAAGTGCGCTTCCTGCGCACCCGCCTGGGTCGGCTGATCCGCGATATCCGGCGTAGGATCGCAGGCCACGAGCCCGTCGAGGCGGCCTTCGAGAGCCCACACTCGCGGGCCTCCCAGATCCGCTCCCAACACCAGCGCCAGCGCGACTGGAAGCTCTATTCCTTCCACGCCCCTGAGGGCGAGTGCATCGGCAAGGGCAAGGCCCGTGCGCCCTACGAGTTCGGCGTCAAGGTCTCGGTCGTCACCACCAACGCCTGTGCCCCGGGCGGCCAGTTCGTGCTGCAGGCCAAGGCGTTGCCGGGCAATCCCTATGACGGCCACACCTTGCGCGCCGCCCGCGAGGACACCCAGCGCCTCACCGGACGCGAGATCGAACGGCCCTACGTCGACAAGGGATACTGCGGTCACGACGCGCCCAAGCCGCGAAGGGTGTTCATCTCCGGCCAGAAGCGCGGCGTCTTCGGCATCATCAAGCGAGAGCTGCGTCGGCGAGGGAATTGACCCCTGCAAAAATTGAGGAAAAGCCACATGGTCCTCGCGTGGAGCAGCCATTGTTATTGCAGGCCGGACGCAATGTGAGACCTCCTAAAAATGTCTATCTTGGCAAAAGAAATGCAGCAAAATTGGGACTAAATCGCCGCAATATGCATTTTTGCAAGTTACGGGGAATTAGGCTATGTAACCTAATGCTAAAGTGGCGCTATTAAAGAAATTCTTATTCTATTGGTTTTAATATGAAAATTGTCGGATTCCCGGTTGATGTGTCACGTTCGCAGGACGGCCGCATCGTGCGCGGCTTGCGAACCCGCCAAGCACTCATTCAGGCGACTTTGGATTTAGTCCAGGCCGGTGATGTCGAGCCTACGTCGGCCGCTATCGCCACCATCGCCGGCATGTCCAGCCGAGCGCTTTTCCAACATTTCACTAGCCTTGCGGATCTCTACGCCGCCGCCTTCGACCTTGCTGTCGGTCGTGCCTTCGACGGCAACAGTCCGGTGGATGCCAACGCTACGCTCACCAATCGCATCGACCTTCTGGTGTCGGACCGCGCCGAACTGTTCGAGGAGTGGCTGCCGGTGTGGCACTTCGCCGAACGGGTACGAAGCGTTGCGCCGGCCGTCGGCTTGGGTGTAGCGCAGCTCCGCAGGCTTTTGCGCGAGCGCCTTGCCGTCTGGTTCTCGACAGAGCTCGGCAATCTCGATCCCGGCTCGCGCGATCTCGTTCTCGATTCCCTGGACGTCGCGTTCGGTCTCGACAGCTGGATGAACATGCGCGAGCAGCTTCGCCTGTCGCCGATCCACGCATCGCGTACATGGCGCTTCACCGCGGAAGCCATCGTCCTGCAGGCGCTTACCGTTCCAAACCAGCCCGTGGCGGTGGCCTAATCAGCCACCACGACGAAGCTCTCCCTTCCCACATCCCAGGCTTCGTCCTTCACCCCAGCCACGGGCATCAGGAGGCCGGTCGTTCCCCAAGCGACCGATGACGTAAAGAATCTTCGCGGATTTGGGCGGTGGCTCCCGCTCTGGTTAAGTTGGCGTTGCGAGACGACCGACGAAGCCAGTTAGACAAGGAGCCACCATGGAAGCGGATAGCAAAGGGAATGGGCTAAGCAACGTGATCCGGATTGACGATGAGCGGGTGCGCGAGCACCTGGGCCATATCGTCCGGGGCACGGTCGAGGAGACACTGAACGCGATGCTGGAGGTCGAGGCGGATCGGCTATGCAATGCGGGCGGCAAGGCGGCCGAGCTGGTCAAGACAGCCGTGTCCGAGACTTTGATGTACTACGCGTTTCCCGAGGAGCACTGGCGGCGCATCAGGACCAACAATCCGCTCGAGCGCATCATGCGCGAGATCCGCAGACGAACTAGCGGTGCCTTCCCTGACGGCAGTTCAACCATCAACCTGGCCGCCGCCAGGCTCAGGCACATCGCCGGCACGCGCTGGTCGACCAAGCGATACTTGAACATGCTGCTGCTCTGGCAGCGCAACGCAACGTTCGCTTAACCAGAGCAGGCCACCGACCAAATGTGCGAAAGATTCTGGAAACTACCCTGGACACTACCAAGCGACCGGCCTTTCTTTTTGCCGGCCGCGACGCGGGCAAAGAAAAAGGCGACGGCAATGCCGTCGCCTTCGTCGGATGTCGGAATGTCGCCGTTCGACTTGCTAGTTTGCCTTGGCGCGGAACTTTTCGTGGCAGGCGCCGCACGCCTTGCCGGTCGCGCCGAATGCCGCGGTCAGCGCCGCCATATCACCCGATCCTGCCGCGGCGGCGAGCTTGTCGTAGGCTGCGTCCGCATTCTTGCTGGCCGCCATGAAGCCCGCCGAGTCGCTCCACACCGTCGGCAGCGCCTTGGTGTCGCCCTTGTCCGAGCCCGGCGGGAACATCTTGTCGAAGGCCACTTCGAGCGTCTTGAGCTTGGCGGCCTGCTCGACGGCGCCCGACGTCGGGCCCTTGGCGTCGATGATGCCCTTGATCGCGCGCATGGCCGCCGCCGTCTGCTTGCGATTCTCCTGCCGCGCCTTGATCACGTCGTCCTGCGCGAACGTGATCGTGGCGCCTCCCACTATCCCGCCGGCCGCCAGCGCGCCGACAATTGCCAAAACCAGAGTCTTCCTCATGAAGCCATCCCCTTTTATTCGGTTGGCGCGCAATTTATGTGTCGCCAACGGACGTATTTGTTGCAGAGGTCGAGGCCAAAGCGAACAGGCAGACGCGCGGCACGCCATCACGACTGCGTGTGTTCGTCATTGGTCGTTCGGCCAGGCCGCCCGGAATATGGGCAACAGTGGGGAGCGGATAAGTCAGCATGGCCGACAGTAACGCGAAGAAGATCCGGGTCTGGGACCTGCCTGTCCGATTGTTTCACTGGACGCTCGTCATCCTCCTGACGGCGTCGTATTTCACCGGCCGGGCCGGCGGGGAGTGGATGAAGTTCCATTTCTGGTCGGGTTACGCGATCCTCACCCTGCTGCTGTTCCGCATCGCCTGGGGCTTCGTCGGCAGCACCACCGCCCGGTTCTCCGACTTCGTGAAGGGCCCCGTGGTGGGCCTCGTCTATCTCCGGACCTGCTGCTCGGACGACGCACCTACGAGGTCGGCCACAATCCGCTGGGCGGCGCCATGGTCGTGGTGCTGCTCCTTGCCGTGCTGGCCCAGGTCGCCGCCGGCCTGTTCTCGGCCGACACCGACACGGGCACGGTCAACGGCCCGCTCAGCAACCTGATCGCCGACAAGTGGGTCGACCGCCTGACCCACTTCCACGGCTTCTGGGTGAATGTGCTTCTGGTCCTGGTCGGCCTGCATGTGCTGGCGGCCGTCGTCTATCTCGTGTGGAAGAAGCAGAACCTGATCGGCGCCATGTTTACCGGGCACAAGCCGCTCCGCGACCTGGCGGCGCCCGGCAAGCCTCCGCCGACGCTCGCTTTCGCGCCGGGCCGGCTGGCGCTGTCGCTGCTGATCGCCGCCGCCGCCATCGTCTATTTCATCGTGAGGGCGGGCGGCTGAAATCGGGATGCTGACGGGTGGCCGCGGCCTTGCTGCTGGGTTGGGGCCCCTCTAGGGTAACTTCAGCACCCCGTGAACCTGGATTTTGCATCATGAAATTTACCGGTACCGACTCCTATGTGGCCAGCGAAGACCTGCGCGTGGCGGTGAACGCGGCCATCGCGCTGCAGCGTCCCTTGCTGATCAAGGGCGAGCCCGGCACCGGCAAGACCGTGCTGGCGCACGAGGTCGCCAAGGCGATCGGCGCGCCGCTGATCGAGTGGCACATCAAGTCGACCACCAAGGCCCAGCAGGGCCTCTACGAGTACGACGCCGTGTCCCGCCTGCGCGACAGCCAGTTGGGCGATGAACGGGTCAAGGACATCAAGCACTACATCAAGCGCGGCAAGCTGTGGGACGCCTTCACCGCGCCCGAGCGGCCGGTGCTCCTGATCGACGAGATCGACAAGGCCGACATCGAGTTCCCCAACGACCTGCTGCTCGAGCTCGACCGCATGGAGTTCTACGTCTACGAGACCCAGGAGGTCATCAAGGCCGTCCAGCGGCCGGTGGTCATGATCACCTCCAACAACGAGAAGGAGCTGCCCGACGCCTTCCTGCGCCGCTGCTTCTTCCACTACATCCGCTTCCCCGACCGCGAGATCATGACCCAGATCGTCGATGTCCATTTCCCCGACCTGCAGCGCAACCTGCTGCGCGAGGCGCTCAACGTCTTCTACGACATCCGCGAAGTGCCGGGTCTCAAGAAGAAGCCCTCGACGTCGGAGCTGCTCGACTGGCTGAAGCTCCTGATGGTCGAGGACATGTCGCCCGACGCGTTGCGCTCCAAGGATTTCCAAGCAACTCATCCCGCCGCTGCACGGCGCCCTGCTGAAGAACGAGCAGGACGTCCATCTCTTCGAGCGCCTGGCCTTCATGGCGCGGCGGGAGCAGCGGCAGTGACGACGAAGTCGTCATCCTGAGCGGTAGCGAAGGATCTGGATTGAGGTCCCCATGTTCGTGAACTTCTTCCTCGAACTGCGTCAGGCCAAGGTGCCGGTCTCCATCAAGGAGTACCTGGCGCTGATGGAAGCCATGGACAAGCACGTCGCCGACTACAGCGTCGACAGTTTCTATTACCTCTCGCGCTCGGTGCTGGTGAAGGACGAGCGCAACCTCGACAAGTTCGACCGCGTGTTCGGCCATGTCTTCAAGGGTCTCGAGGCGCTGCCGGCCGAGGGCGCGACGGCGGAGATCCCCGAGGAATGGCTGCGCAAGCTCGCCGAGAAGCTGCTGACCGACGAGGAGAAGGCGCAGATCGAGGCGATGGGCGGCTGGGAGAAGCTGATGGAGACGCTGAAGAAGCGTCTCGAGGAACAGCAGAAGCGCCACCAGGGCGGCAGCAAGTGGATCGGCACGGCCGGCACCTCGCCGTTCGGCGCCTACGGCTTCAATCCCGAGGGCGTGCGCATCGGCCAGGACAAGAACCGCGAGGGCCGCGCCGTCAAGGTGTGGGACAAGCGCGAGTACAAGAACCTCGACGACACTGTCGAGATCGGCACGCGCAACATCAAGATTGCGCTCCGCCGCCTGCGCAAGTTCGCGCGCGAGGGCGCCGAGGTCGAGCTCGACATGCCCGACACGATCCGCTCGACGGCGCGCAACGCGGGCTACCTCGACATCAAGATGATCCCGGAGCGGCGCAACAAGGTGAAGCTCCTGCTGCTGTTCGACATCGGCGGCTCGATGGATGCCCACATCCGCGTCTGCGAGGAGCTGTTCTCGGCGGCGCGTACCGAGTTCAAGCATCTCGAGTTCTTCTATTTCCACAACTGCCTCTACGAGAAGCTGTGGAAGGACAATCGCCGGCGCCATGTCGATACCTTCTCGACGGCCGAGCTGCTGCACACCTATCCGCCCGACTACAAGATCATCTTCGTCGGCGACGCCTCGATGAGCCCCTACGAGATCGCTTATCCCGGCGGCTCGGTCGAGCATTGGAACGAGGAGGCGGGCCAGGTCTGGATCCAGCGCGTGGCCGACACCTATCGCAGCGTGGTGTGGCTCAACCCGGTGCCCGAACGGCACTGGAGCTACACGCCGTCGATCCAGCTCCTGCAGCAGCTTTCAAGCAACCGCATGTTCCCGCTGACGCTTGGCGGCCTCGACAGTGCGATGAAGGAACTCAATAAATAATCCTTGGGGGAACGCAGATGAAGACCGGCCCGGCGATCGCCGAAATTCTCAAGAAGGAAGGCGTCGAGTATCTTTTCGCCTATCCGGTCAACCACCTGATCGAGGCCTGTGCCGCGGTCGACATCCGCCCCATCATCGTCCGCCAGGAGCGCATCGGCCTGCACATGGCCGACGCCATGTCGCGGCTGACCAAGGGCCGCCGGATGGGCGTGTTCTGCATGCAGAGCGGCCCCGGTTCGGAGAATGCCTACGGCGGCATCGCCCAGGCCTTCGGCGAATTGATTCCGCTGCTCGTCATCCCGCAGGGCTATCCGCGCCGCATCGCCCACGTGCCCCCCAACTTCAACTCGACGCTCGCCATGGCGCACGTTGCCAAGCATGCCGAGCCGGTCACCAACGGCCGCGAGATCGCCAACATCATGCGCCGCGCCTTCAGCCTGCTGCGCAACGGCCGCGGTTCGCCGGTCATCATCGAGCTGCCGGCCGACGCCTATGCCGAGGACGCGCCCGATCCGCTGGTCTACGAGCCGGTGGTCGTCACCAAGTACGGCCCCGATCCGGCAGCGGTCGCCGAGGCCGCCAAAGTCCTGATGGCCGCCAAGCGTCCGGTGATCTACGCCGGGCAGGGCGTGCATTGGGCCGAGGCCTATGCCGAGCTGAAGGAGCTGGCCGAGCTCCTCGCCATCCCGGTCTGCACCAGCCTCGAGGGCAAGAGCGCCTTCGACGAGACGCATCCCCTTGCACTGGGCTCGGGCGGCCGCGCCTATCCCAAGGCGGTGCGAAGCTTCCTCGACCGCTCCGATGTCATCCTGGGCATCGGTTGTTCCTTCACCGAGACCAACTTCGGCATCTCCATGCCGGCCGGCAAGACGATCATCCACGCCACGCTCGATCCCGCGCATCTCAACAAGGACGTGAAGATCAAGTACGGCCTTGTGGGAGACGCCAAGCTGACGCTCGCCGCCCTCGTCGCGGCGGCCAAGGCGGCGGGCGCCACCAGGCGCGATGCCGCGCCGGTCGCGGCCGAGATCAAGACGATGGCCGACGAATGGCTGAAGGAGTGGATGCCCAAGCTCACCAACAACGAGGCGCCGCTCAATCCCTACCGCGTGCTGTGGGACCTGCAGCACACCGTCGATGTCGCCAACACCATCATCACCCACGACGCCGGCAGCCCGCGCGACCAGCTCTCGCCGTTCTGGAAGACGACGCAGCCGCACACCTATATCGGCTGGGGCAAGACCACCCAGCTGGGCTATGGCCTGGGCCTCGCCATGGGCGCCAAGCTCGCCATGCCGGACAAGCTCTGCATCAATGTGTGGGGCGACGCCGCGATCGGCTTCACCGGCATGGATTTCGAGACGGCGGTGCGCGAGCGCATCCCCATCATGTCGATCCTGCTCAACAACTTCTCGATGGCGATCGAGCTGCACATCATGAAGGTCTCGACCGAGAAGTACCGCTCGACCGATATCTCGGGCGACTACGCCGCCATGGCGCGCGCCTTCGGCGGCTACGGCGAGCGCGTCACCAAGCCCGAGGACATCGTGCCCGCCATCAAGCGCGGCATCGAGCAGACCCAGAAGGGCGTGCCGGTGCTGCTGGAGTTCATCACGTCGAAGGAAGTCACGATCTCGGTGCCCAAGTAGGAGCCAGCCATGACAGTCGTCCTGACCCCGACCGACGAATACAATGTCTCGGCCCATGACGGCCTGTGGATGAGCGCCGCCGATGCCGAGAAGGTCACCGGCTGGACGCTGAAGCCCGAAGGCATGTGCCTTGCCGAACGCTGCGTGCCCCTGCCGGCCGCCGCGGTGAAGGGCAAGGAGGTCGACGTCGAGGCCTTCTGGCAGAAGCTCGGCGGGCCGGTGATTGCGAGCGAAGAGGGCGACGTGTGGGCGCTCGGCGCGCCGGCCGACGAACGCAATGCAGCGCTCGAGGGTCTCGCGGCGCCCGACTTCACCCTGCCCGACATCGACGGAGTGCCGCGCACGCTGTCGCAGCTCCGCGGCAAGAAGGTCTTCCTCGCCACCTGGGCCAGTTGGTGAGGCTGCCGCTTCGACTTGCCCGTGTGGCAGGCCCTCTACGATGAGCTGAAGGACAAGGGGTTCATGGTCGTGGCCGTGGCCGAGGAAAGCCGCGGCGCCGATCACGCGCGACCGTGGATCGAGCAGGCCCAAAAGAGCGGCTCGTCGTCCTACTGGCAGCTGATCGATACCGATCACCGGCTGAGCGATCTCTACAATCTCGTTAACGTGCCGCAGGCGGTGTGGATCGACGAGCACGGCAAGATCGTGCGGCCGCCCGAGACGGCGGGCTCGACCGACCATTTCCGCCGCATGGATCTGGCGACCCGGACGATGTCGCCCGAGGACCAGGCGGAGCGGCTGGCCGCCCGCCAGGCTTATCTCGATGCCGTGCGTGCCTGGGTGGGCACGGGCAAGCACGCGCTGCCCGCCGACGCCGCCCGCGCCGGCCTGCCGAAGGTGACGCCCGAGATCGCCGAGGCGCGCACGCGGTTCCGGCTCGGCGTCTGGCTGCGCGATCACGGCCGCGCCACCGAAGGCGACCGGCAGATGAATGCCGCGAGCGACCTGCATCCGGAGTCGTGGAGCATGTGGCGCCAGGCCGCCGACCTCGACGAAGTCGGCAAGGCGTCGGGGCCCGACTTCTGGAAGCGCGTGCAAGCGCTCGGCGACAAGCCCTACTATCCGCCACCCAAACTCTAGCCGCCCACCATCACACATACGTGAGCGCCCGGCGTTTGCTAGGCGCAAGCCCACGCGCTCGGCTAGGCTCCCGTCACACTTTCCAACCGACGGGAGACCCGAATGGCTGTCCTCAACGTCAACGGCAAGTCCGTGAACACCACTGCGGATCCCCGCACGCCGCTTCTGTGGGTACTGCGCGAGCAGCTCGGCCTCACCGGCACCAAGTATGGTTGCGGCATCGCCCAGTGCGGCGCCTGCACCGTGCATATCGAGGGCGTGGCGACGCGGTCCTGCCAGGTGCCGCTGAATTCCGTCGGCGCCAAGAAGATCACCACCATCGAAGGCCTCGCCGCCAATGGCCAGCTGAACAAGATCCAGGCGGCCTGGGTCGAGCTGGACGTACCCCAGTGCGGCTACTGCCAGAGCGGCATGGTCATGGCGGCAACGGCCCTGCTCGCCGCCAAGCCCAAGCCGACCGACGCCGAGATCGATGCGGCCATGACCAACATCTGTCGCTGCGGCACCTATCAGCAGGTGCGCGAGGCGATCCACGCCGCCGCGGCCAAGGCCTGAGCGGAGGACGCATCATGACGATCCAGACCCCGCCCGGCCGCACCTCGCTTCGTCGTCGCGGCTTTCTCGTCAGCGCCGCCGCCGTCGCCGGCGGCTTCTCGCTCGGCTTCAGCTTTCCCTTCGCGGCGGCCCATGCCGCCGAGGTGAAGGAGATCAATGCCTGGGTGGTGATCCATCCGGACGACAAGGTGGTGATCCGCATCGCACGCTCCGAAATGGGCCAGGGCACGCTCACCGGCCTCGCCCAACTGGTCGCCGAGGAGCTGGAGTGCGACTGGAACAAGGTCACCTGGGAATATCCGACGCCGGGCGAGAACCTGAAGCGCGGCCGCGTCTGGAAGAACTTCTCGACCGGCGGCAGCCGCGGCATCCGCGAAAGCAACCAGTATGTCCGCGAAGGCGGCGCCATGGCGCGCGAGATGCTGATCGCGGCGGCGGCGGCCGAGTGGAAGGTGCCGGCATCCGAATGCAGCGCAGCCAACAGCGTCGTCAGCTCACAGCTCGGGCAAGAAGCTCGGCTACGGCGCGCTCGCCGCGGCGGCGGCCCAGCTCGAGCCGCCCAAGGAAGTGAAGCTCAAGGACCCCAAGGATTGGAAGATCGCCGGCAAGCCGCTCAAGCGCCTCGACACGCTCGACAAGGTCACCGGCAAGCAGGTCTACGGCATCGACTTCACCATGCCCGGCATGCTGGTCGCGACCGTGCGCGCCTGCCCGGTGATCGGCGGCAAGCTCAAGAGCTTCGATGCCGCCAAGGTCGAGAAGATGCCGGGGGTGAAGAAGGTCGTGGCGATCGACGGCAACGCCGTCGTGGTCGTGGCCGACACCTACTGGAACGCCCGCACCGCGCTCGCCGCGCTGCCGACCGAATGGGATGTCGGCAAGCTCGGCGAGGTCCAGAGCGAGACCATCACGGCGATGTTGAAGGAAGGCCTCGGCGCTTCCGAAGCCTTCGTCGGCAACAAGGTGGGCGACGCCAAGGCCGCGATCGACGGCGCCGCCAAGAAGGTCACGGCGACCTATGCCTTCCCCTACCAGGCTCATGCCACCATGGAGCCGATGAACGCCACGGCGCGCTACACCGCCGACAAGTGCGAAGTCTGGTGCGGCACGCAGAACGGCGAGGCGGCACTCGCCGCCACGTCTGAAGCCTGCGGGCTGCCGGTCGCCCAGTGCGAGGTCTACAAGCTGCTGCTGGGCGGAGGGTTCGGCCGGCGCGGCCGTGCCGACTATGTCCGCCAGGCCGTCCTGGTCGCCAAGGAGATGCCCGGCACGCCGGTCAAGCTCGTCTGGTCGCGCGAAGAGGACATGACGCACGACACGTACCACCCGACCACGATGTGCAAGCTGACCGGTGGCCTCGATGCCCAGGGCAACCTGGTCGGGCTGCACGTCCGCATCTCCGGCCAGTCGATCCTGGCGTCGCTGCTGCCGCAGAACCTGCAGAACGGCATGGACCCTGTGGTGTTCCAGGGACTGGCGGCGAGCGGCGTCGAAGCGGCCTATGGCTACAACGTGCCGAACCTCCTGATCGATCATGCGATGCGCAACCCGCATATCACGGCGGGCTTCTGGCGCGGCGTGAACACCAACCAGAACGCGGTCTATATGGAATGCTTCATGGACGAGCTGGCGGAGGCCGCCGGCCAGGATCCGCTCGAGTTCCGCATGAAGCTGTTGAAGCCCAAGTGGGCCGCCGTGCTGAAGGCAGCGGCCGACAAGGCAGGCTATGGCAATAAGCTGCCCGATGGCCATTTCCACGGGATCGCGCAGATCATGGGCTACGGCAGCTATGTCGCCGGCATCGCCGAGGTCTCGGTCAGCCCCGACGGCGTGCTCAAGATCCACAAGATCACCGCGGCCACCAACCCTGGCCACGTCGTCAATCCGGCGCAGATCGAGCGCCAGGTTGCAGGCTCGTTCGTCTATGGCCTGTCGGCGGCGCTTTACGGCGAAATCACCGTCAAGGACGGCGCCGTCGAGCAGACCAACTTCGACAGCTACAACGTCATGCGCATGGACGAGATGCCCAGGGTCGAGACGGTGCTGGTGCCGACCAATGACTTCTGGGGCGGCGTCGGCGAGCCGACCATCGCCGTGGCCGGCCCCTCGGTGCTGAACGCCATCGCCAAGGCGACCGGCAAGCGGATTCGTGAGCTGCCGCTGATGCATCACGAGCTGAAGAAAGGCGCCTGATGCGTCGCCTGCTGCTGCCGCTGCTGGCCAGCGCATTGTTGCTGGCCGGCGTGGCGGGAGGCGTGGCGCGGGCGGCCGAAGCACCGCCGGGTGCGAGTTCGTGCACCGGCTGCCATGCGACGACGAAGATCGCCGAACTCGGTGATCCCGCGCATCGCCGGACGCAAGGCGGCGGACATCGTGGCGGCCATGCGCGAGTATCGCAGCGGCGCGCTGGCCGTCGAGCGTCATGGGCCGCATCGCCAAGGGTTTCGACGATTCCCAGATCGACGCGATTGCGGCCTGGTTCGCCGCGCAGCCGGAGTAGGGCGATGACGACCCGGCGCAGGTTCCTCAAGCTCACCGCCGCCGCCGGTCTGGCGCCTGCCGTCGCGTCGGCACAAGCCACGGGAGGGGGCGGCGGTCGCGTCGTCGTCGTGGGCGGCGGCTTTGCCGGCGCGACGGCCGCGCGCACGCTCAAGGCGCTCGAGCCCAGGCTCACCGTCACCCTGGTCGAGCCCAACCGCATCTTCACCGCCTGCCCCTTCAGCAACGGCGTGCTGGCGGCGCTGCGCGAGATCTCCCAGCAGCAGTTCGGCTACGACGGCGTGGTGCGCGCCGGCGTCACGCTCGCCCAGACTTCGGCCACCGCGGTCGACGCCGCGGCCAGGACCGTCACCCTGGCTGACGGCAACAAGCTTTCCTACGACCGGCTGGTGATGACGCCGGGCATCGACATCCGGTGGGACGCCTTGCCGGGCTACGACGAGGCCGCGGCCGGGAAGATGCCGCATGCCTGGAAGGCGGGCGCCCAGACCGTGCTGCTGCGCCAGCAGTTGCAGGCCATGGAGGATGGCGGGCTGGTCGTGATGTCGTCGCCGGCCAATCCCTTCCGCTGCCCACCCGGCCCCTACGAGCGCGCCAGCCTGATCGCCTACTGGCTGAAGATCTGGAAGCCGAAATCCAAGCTTCTGATCCTCGATGCCAAGGACGCCTTCTCCAAGCAGCGCCTGTTCCAGAACGCCTGGTCGGCGCTGTATCCCGGCCTCATCGAATGGGTGTCGCTGAGCCAGGGCGGCAAGGTGACCTCGGTCGATCCCGCGACCTTGACCCTGGTCACCGACTTCGCCCGTCATAAGGCGGCGGTCGCCAACGTGATCCCGCCGCAGAAGGCCGGCGCCATCGCCGCCCAGGCGGGCGTCGCCGATCGCACCGGCTGGTGCCCGGTCGAGCCGGTCGCCTTCGAATCGACCCTGCAGCCCGGCATCCACGTGCTGGGCGACGCCGCCATCATGGGCGCCATGCCCAAGTCGGCCTTCGCCGCCAATGCCCAGGCCAAGGTCTGCGCCGCCGCCATCGTCGAGCTGCTGGCCGGCCGCAAGCCGGTCGATCCGCTGCTGATCAACACCTGCTACAGCCTGGTCGCGCCCGACTACGGCATCTCGATCGCCGGCGTCTATCGTCCCGACAAGGGTGTGCTGGCCGAGATCCCCGGTGCCGGCGGCGTGAGCCCGCTCGAGGTCGTGGGCGGCTTCCGCAGCCAGGAGGCGCTCTACGCCGATAGCTGGTTCAAGACGATCACCGCCGAGACGTTCGGCTGAGCGATGGTCCGCTGCGGCCTGCTCGTCGCTCTTGTGTCGCTGTTCGGTTCCGCGGCCTGGGCGCAGGACTGGCCGCGCGATTACGTCGTGGTGGGCGATGCCATTCCCCAGCCGCTCACGTCGCGGCCGGGCGATGCGGCGCGCGGGCGGGCGATCGTGGCCAACCGCAGCGTCGGTCTTTGCCTATTGTGCCACAGCGCTCCCATTTCCGAGGAGCGTTTCCAGGGTACCTTGTCGCCAAGTCTTGCTGGCGCCGGCACGCGCTGGTCGGTGGGCCAACTCCGCCTGCGCATCGTCGACGGCGCACGTCTCAATCCGGACACGATCATGCCGCCCTATTATCGGACAGCCGGCCTGCAACGCGTCGCCAAAGCGTTCGAGGGCAAGACCATCCTGACCGCCGAGCAGATCGAGGATGTGGTAGCCTATCTCGCAACATTGAAGCAGTGACATGACAACGAGGCGCGCTTTCCTTGCCGGTGCCGCAATGGTCACCGTCCTGCCTTTCGCATCGGCGCGGGCAACGCCGGAGGCGATGGCCGCCGCCATCAAGGAAGTCGTGGGCGGCGGGACGATCCGCGAGGGCAAGGTGAAGCTCGACCTGCCGCCCCTGGTCGAGAACGGCAATACCGTGCCGCTCACCGTGGCAGTCGAGAGCCCGATGACCGCCGCCGATCATGTCAAGGCGATCCACGTCTTCAACGAGAAGAACCCGCAGCCGCATGTCTTCAGCGCCCGCCTCGGACCGCGCAACGGCAAGGCCGTGATCGCCACGCGCATCAAGCTCGCCGATTTGCAGAAGATCATCGCCATCGCCGAGACCAGCACGGGCGAATTCTGGAGCGCCAGCGCCGACGTGATCGTCACGCTCGCCGCGTGTATCGAGGACATCACATGACCAACGTCCTCATCAACGTGCCCAAGACCGCCAGGTCTGGCGAGATCGTCGAGATCAAGGCGCTGATCATGCATCCGATGGAGACCGGTTTCAGGCCCGGCACCAACGGCCGCATCATCCCGCGCAACATCATCGAACGCTTCACTGCGACCTGGAACGGCGTGGAGATCTTCCGCATGGAGATGTCGCCGGCCATCGCCGCCAATCCGTTCGTGTCCTTCTTCGCGGTGGCGACGGAGACCGGCAAGATCGCTTTCCGCTGGACCGGCGACGAAGGCTTCCTCGTCGAGGAGCAGGTCGCCATCACCGTGGGATGAAGGTTCATCCCGACCGAGCGCCAGAGGCGCGCGTGGAGAGACCCCCTCTGACGGTTTCCAGTCTCCTGGGGCGTGTGCCGTTTCGACAGAACCACCTCACCCTGAGGAGGCGCGCAGCGCCGTCTCGAAGGATGGGCGACATCGACGTAGGTTGCCCACCACAGCGCGGAGATTACTCCGCGCGATCGAGACGCATCGCTTCGCGATGCTCCTCAGGGGTGAGGTGGTTTGGTTTCGCTTGTTCGGGATCTACTCTAGGCGCTGCTTCGCTGCTCGTCGTCTTTGCCACCACCTTTGCGCTGGCGCAGGGCGCCGCCGACAAGCGACGCTCGGGCTACCAGGACATGGGTGAGGCGCTGCAGAAGATGCAGGACGACGACACGGCCAATCCCGGCATGCTGTTCGTCCAGCTCGGCGAGCAGCTCTGGGGCAAGCCGGCCGGCGCCGCCAACAAGGCCTGTGGCGATTGTCACGCCGCCGCTGCCGCCAGCATGAAAGGCGTCGCCGCCCGTTATCCGGCCATTCCCAAGGGCGCCGAAAGGCCAGTCGATCTCGAGGGCCGCATCAATCTCTGCCGTACGGCCAATCAGCAGGCCGACCCCTTCGCGCCGGAAAGCCGCGATCTGCTGTCGCTCGAGGCCTATGTCGCCCTCCAGTCGCGCGGACTGCCGATCGCGCCGCCGGACGACCCGCGGCTCGCACCCTTTCGCGATCAGGGCGCCGAGATCTACCGGCGCCGCCAGGGCCAGCTCAACCTGTCCTGCGCCATCTGCCACGACGACAATGCCGGCAAGAAGCTGGCCGGCGTGACCATCCCGCAGGCCCATCCCACCGGCTATCCGATCTATCGCCTGGAATGGCAGTCGCTCGGTTCGCTGAAGCGCAGGCTGCGCAACTGCCTCGTCGGCATTCGCGCCGAAGCCTACGCCTATGATGCTCCGGACTATGTGGCGCTCGAGCTCTATCTGATGGACCGCGCCAGGGGCATGCCCCTGGAAGCACCAGCCGTGAGGCCCTGAGATAAATATTCTCCCTGCCTCTGTTTTGGGAGAGGGATCTGCTCGGCGAGCGCCCTTATTCGGCCGCCCGTTTCATTGCTGCCGCGCTCCGGCCAACCGTAAAGTTGACGCATGTTGAGCCTCGCCAATCAGTTCGTCGCCCGCGCCACCCGCTTCATCTTGATCGCCCAGGACGAGCCCGCCCTCTGGACGGTCTCGGCCCGGGGTCGCGGGGTCGGCTCGCTGGTCTGCCAAGCCGGCGCCTTGTCCGCCCGCCTGGGCGCGCCGGTGCGCCTGGAATCGCTCCCGGTCTGAACCGCCTGTTGAGATTTCGGAGACAAGGTCCGACAGTGCGCCGGCAGCTCCCGACGGGTGATTGAAGCATGGATGCGATCGACCGGAAGATCGTGGCGCTCCTCCAGGAGGATGCGAGCCTTTCCCTGGCG
This sequence comes from uncultured Alphaproteobacteria bacterium, assembly GCA_963843185.1. Lineage (GTDB taxonomy): Bacteria > Pseudomonadota > Alphaproteobacteria > Reyranellales > Reyranellaceae > Reyranella. The sequence continues at coordinate 21,658 of CAWJJJ010000015.1, read as the reverse complement.
CAGATCGCGCATCGCGTCGGGCTGTCGCAAAGCCCATGCTGGAAACGCATCCAGCGCCTCGAGAAGGCCGGCGTCATCCTGAAACGGGTGGCGCTGATCTCGCCGGAGTTGATCGGCGTCGGGCTGACGGTGCTGGTGTCGATCGAGACCGGCGACCATTCCTCGGCCTGGCTGGCGAAGTTCGCCCAGACCGTGACCGCCATGCCCGAGGTCATGGAGTTCCACCGCATGGCCGGCGACATCGACTACATGCTGCGCGTGGCGGTGCCCGACATGCAGGCCTACGACGCATTCTACAAGAAGCTGATCGACACCATGCCGCTCAAGAACGTGACCTCGCGCTTTTCCATGGAACGCATCAAGTCGACCACGGCCTATCCTCTGCCCGCCGAGCCGCGGAACCTAAGGGACGGGAAGAAGAAGGGCTAGCGACTTCAGGCGTCTAACTCCCTCTCCGTCGCGCAGCGGGGGAGAGGGTGGGGCCCATTGCGAAGCAATGGGAGGGTGAGGTGGCGCCCGATGCGAAGACGATGTGTGGGGGTGAGATTTGATGACCCACCTCACCCTCCCCGCTCAAGCGCGGGTCCCTCCCTCTCCCCCCGCTACGCGGGCGGAGAGGGCGTTCCAGAGGGAGAGGGGCTTCCGATGGCGGTGGCGCGGGGTTACCTTCGGGAACCGCCTACCCGCCAGGAGCGTTTTAATGACCGTGCACGCCCTCAAGTCGCCGAAAGTCGCCAGCCTCCGCTCGAAGGTCTCGCCTGAGGAGTGGCAGGCGCGCGTCGACCTCGCCGCCGCCTATCGGCTGGTCGACCTCTACGGCATGTCCGACCTGATCGCCAACCACATCTCGGTCCGCGTGCCGGGCGAGCACGACGCCTTCCTGATCAACGCCTACGGGCTGCTCTACGAGGAAATCACTGCCTCGAGCCTCCTCAAGATCGACCACGAGGGCAACATCCTCGCCAAGCCGGATTTCGGCAGCCTCGACTACGGCGTCAACCGTGCCGGCTTCGTGATCCATAGCGCCATCCACATGGGCAAGCCGGACGTGGCCTGCGTCATGCATACCCATACCTGGGCGGGCATGGCGGTCTCGACCATGGAATGCGGCCTGCTGCCCAACACCCAGACCTCGATGCGCTTCGCCAGGATCAGCTACCACGACTATGACGGCGTCGTGATCGACACCGACTCGCGCGCGGCGCTGGTCAGGAGCCTGGGCGACAACAACGCCCTGATCCTGCGCAACCACGGTCTGCTGACGACCGGCGCCAGCATTCCCGAGGCCTTCAACGCCATGCATCGCCTCGAGCTCTCCTGCAAGACCCAGATCGCGGCGATGTCGTGCAACACCAAGTTGGTCGACGTGCCGACCCAGGTCGTCGAGGCGACCTACCAGAACTACCAGCCGCATGTCCGCCGCCCGTTCGGCGTGCTCGACTGGCCCGCTCTCCTGCGGAAGCTCGACCGGATCGATCCGGGCTTCCGCGACTGATTGGATACGCCGCACAGCTCCGTACGGGCTTTCGCCGTCGTCGCCTGCGGCTACTGGACCGCGCCAGGATACCGTTCCGTCGCCTGGCTGCTCACCGCCGCCATGGTCGTGCTGGGCGCCGCCAATGTCGGCGTTGCGCTGTGGCTCAACATCTGGAATCGCGACTTCTTCAATGCGCTGGAGAAGCGCGATCTGGCAGAGCTGTTCAAGCTCCTGTGGATCCTGGCCGCCATCGTCGGTTCGGCCGGCGTCGGCGTCGCCATCCAGCTTCACGTCAAGCGTCGGCTGCAGATCAACTGGCGGTCCTGGCTCTCCGGCGTCACCGTCCTGCGCTGGCTGCATTCGGGCCGGCAGTACCAGCTCGGCCTGCTGGCCGAGGAAGTCGACAATCCCGACGGCCGCATCGCCGAGGATATCCGCGTCTCGACCGAATACGCCGTCGAATTCGCCCAGAGCATCCTGCAATGCGTCCTGCAGCTCGTCACCTTCCTGAGCGTGCTGTGGGTTCTGTCGGGCGAGCTGCCGATCAGGCTCGCAGGCTTCAGTTTCGTCCTGCCGGGCTACATGGTGTGGTGCGCCGTGGCCTATGCCCTGGTCGGCTCGTTGCTGACCTACGCGCTGGGCCGCGGCCTGATCCATGCCGGCAACGTCCGCCAGAGCCGAGAGGCTGATTTCCGCTCGGGACTGACACGGGCGCGCGAGCATTCCGAAGGCATCGCCCTGATGAAGGGCGAGGCCGACGAGCGCGAGCGGCTGCGCAGCTCGCTGTTCGACCTGCGCTCGGCCTGGCACGTCCAGACCCGCGGCCAGGGCAACCTGTCGCTGCTCACCAGCTCGCTCGCCTACCTCGCCCCTATCGTGCCGCTGGTCGTGGCCTTGCCGCGCTACCTCGCCGGCGAGATCCAGCTCGGCGGCCTGATGCAGACCGCGCAGGCCTTCTCCAGCGTGCAATGGGCGCTGTCGTGGCTGATCGACAATTTCCCGAAATTCGCCGAATGGCGCGCCTCGACCGATCGCGTCGTGCAGCTGCACGTGGCGCTGCTCGATCTGGAAGAAAGCGCCGCCACGCTGGACGACGCGCGGATCGTGGTTCACCCGGCGGGCGAGACCGACAGCCTGATCATGCGCGAGCTCGGGCTGGCCCGGCCCGACGGCGGGATGCTGGTGGCGGAGGCCGAAATCGAGATCAAGCGCCCCGAGAGGGTGCTGATTCGCGGCCAGTCCGGCAGCGGCAAGAGCACGATCATGCGGGCGGTGGCCGGCGTCTGGCCGTGGGGCAAGGGCGCCATCCATCTGCCGACCGGCGCCATCACCTTCATGCCGCAGAAGCCCTACTTCCCGCTCGGCACGCTGCGCGACGTCATGCTCTACCCCAAGGTTCCGGAGGGCATCACCGACGAGACGCTGAACGACATGCTGCACAAGGTCGGCCTCGATCATCTGCGCGACCGGCTCGACGAGATCGAGCGCTGGGACCACATCCTGTCCGGCGGCGAACAGCAGCGGGTGGCGTTCGCCCGGGTGCTGATCCACAAGCCGGACTGGATCTTCATGGACGAGGCGACCTCGGCGCTCGACGAGACCGGTCAGGAGAACGTCATGAATCTCCTGATCGAGGAGCTGCCCGAGACGTCGATCGTCAGCATCGGCCACCGGCCGGGGCTCGAGGCCTTCCATACCCGGGAACTGACCCTGGTGCCGGGGAAGGAAGGCGCCAGGCTCAAGCCGGAAGCCCGCAAGCGCGCCTTGAGCGACGTCTACCGCATCATGTCCGTCGCCAGCCGCGCGCACCCCCGCGAGCCCGGCTTCTGGTCGACTTTCCGCGCCAACCTCCGATCCAATTTGCTCGGGCGTTAGACTTCGGACCGCGGGCCTGGAGGCTGCAGGTGCATGTGAATGCGCCGAGTCCGCTTGAGAGCGGCGGCCTTAAAGCACTTCGTGGAAGCCGATGGCGACGCGGTCGGGCGTGCGTGCGGCGACGCCGACGAAGGTCGCGCGTTCCAGCCATTTGAGCGAAGGTTCGGCGGTCTCGAAGCGCGGCGCGGTGCGGAAATGGTAGCTGCCGACCGGCACCAGCTCGCCCCTGGACATGCGCGCCAGGATCTCGGGACTGGCGACGCGCAGGCCGTCGTTCTGCACGTAGACCAGCGCACCTGGGGCGCTGCGGATGGTGTAGCGCGCCACGACCTCGATCGTGCCGTCGGGCCGCACGATCTGCCAGTCCGCCCCGCCGGGCAGAATCTCGCCGCTGAGTTTCGGCCCGTGCACCTCGCCGCCCAGGATATCGATGATGCGGCGGTGGCCGCGCGCGGTCTGGCCGAGATCCTGGATCGGCCCGACCCGCGCCTTGATGGCGAAGGCGAAGCGAAGGCCCGGGGCGGTGGCGATGTAGCTGTCGACGTCGTCGCTCATGCGGGGTCTTCCTGTCAGGGGCGGGGGTGCCGGTCGGTGCGAACCACCACCGACACCAGCAGCGCCGTCGACCAGCCGAACATCAGCATGCCGGCCGCCGATTCCAGCGCGCCGACCATGCGGTGGGCGGGCGCCAGGGCGAGGTCGGTGGCGCCCAGGGTGGTGAAGCTCGCCAGCGAGAAGTAGAGCGCGTTGCTGAAGCTGCCGAGCTCGCCCCAGTAATAATGGTAGACCAGCGCCCACAGCGTCACCTGCAGCATATGCCCGGCCAGCAGGATCATGACGGCCACGACGCTGTGCGTCACCATGTAGAAGGTCGGCCAGCGCGACAGCGATGGCGACGGCACGACGTCCATCATGTGGCTGAGCGCCACCTGCGCCAGCACCTGGATCACGCCGGTGGCGACGACCATCACCATGCCGCGAAAGAGCTGGAGCATCGAATCGTCGAGACTCATCTCACGCCGCCTTCGGCTTGCCCAGCAGATGGTCGGAGATGATGCGCTGCTGGATCTCCGATGTGCCCTCAAAGATCTTGGTGAGTCGCGCATCACGCCAGTAGCGCTCGACGGCATGCAGCGTGGTGTAGCCCGCACCGCCAAAGATCTGCAGCGCTTCGGACGTCACCCGCTCGGCCATTTCGGTGGCGAAGAATTTCACCATCGCCGCCTCCTTGTCACAGCGCCGCTTCTGGTCGATCTCGTCGCACACGAAATACATCAGCTGGCGCGCCGCCTCGATCTCGGTCGCCATGCGGGCGAGGCGAAAGCGGGTGTTCTGGAAGTCGCCGATCGCCTGGCCGAACTGGCGCCGCTCCTGGGCGTAGGCGGTGGCGTCCTCGAGCGCGCCGCGCGCCAATCCGATCGCGCGGGCCGCGGTATGGGCGCGGGCGCGTTCCAGCCCGGCGGAGATGTAGTAGAAGGCACGGCCTTCCTCGCCGATCAGCGCCGAGGCGGGCAGGCGGCAATCGTCGAACGCCAGCTCCCAAGTCTTCCAGCCGAAATAGCCGATCTTGGGGATCGGCGCGCCCTTGACGCCAGGCGGCAGCGTGCCGCGCGGCTTCTCGATCAGGAAGGAGGAGAGCCCGACATGCTTGCGCTTGGGATCGGGCGGATCGGCGGTGCGCGCGACCAGCATGATGTAGTCGGCGCCGTCGGCGAAGGTGCACCAGTATTTGTTGCCGTTGATCACCCAGTCGTCGCCGTCCCTGCGGGCGCGGCAGGCGATGCTGCCGAGGTCCGAGCCGACATTGGGCTCCGACATCGCCGCCGCGCCCAGGAACTCGCCGCGTGCCGCGCGCGGCAGGAAAACCGCGCGCTGGGCATCGGTCATGCCGCGGCCGGCTGAAAGCCCGTTGCCGCGGGCGATGACGGAGGCCACGCTCATCCATGCACGCGCCAGCTCCTCGGTGATCAGGCAATATTCGAACACGCCCAGGCCCAGGCCGCCATACTGCTCGGGGATGACGATGCCGAAATAGCCCATGTCGGCCAGCTTCTGCAAAAGCTCGCGCGGCATGTCGCCTTTCTCGGGATCGAGCTTGTTGGCCAGCGGCAGCACCTCCTTCATGGCGAAGGCGCGGGCCGTGTCCTGGATCAGCCGGCGCTCGTCGGTCATGTAGCCCATGGCATTTCTCCCATCACTGCCCCAGCATAGCAGCCAATTCATCTCTCCTTCGGAGACATTCCACGCTGAAGGGAGCAAAGGTGGATTTGCTGGGAGCGCGCCACTTCGAATAAACCTCACCCTCAGCGTGAGGATGGTTTTGTATCGCGCGCCCGGCGATTACGCCGCCGCGTCTTCGCGGATCATCGCCGCGCCCTTCTCGGCGATCATGATGGTGGGCGCGTTGGTGTTGCCGGTGGTGAGCGTCGGCATCACCGAGGCGTCCATCACCCGCAGGCCCTGGATGCCGCGCACCCGCAGGCGGGAATCGACCACGGCGCGCGGGTCCTCGCCCATGCGGCACGTGCCGACCGGGTGATAGAGCGTGTTGCCGGCGCGGCGGGCATAGGCCAGCAGGTCGGCGTCGCTCACCAGGTCGGGGCCGGGCTGGATCTCGCCCGAACTGTGCTGGCTGAGCGCTGGTGCCGCAAAGACGCGACGAACGTGGCGTACGCCGCCCAGCAGCGCGAGCTCGTCGGTGTGGGTGGTGAGGTAGTTGGGCTTGATCGCCGGCCGGGCGAAGGGATCGGCGGAAGCCGCCATGATCGCACCGCGGCTGTCGGGCTTCACGACGCAGACGACGCAGCTCATGCCGGGCTGCTCGTCGAGCTGGCCGAACTTCAGCGGATTCGTGCTGCCCGGCGTGAACAGGAGCTGCAGGTCGGGCGAGGCCAGCCCCTCGCGGCTGTCGCAGAAGAGCTGCGCCGTGGTGACGCCGAAGGTGAGCGCGCCCTTGCCAGTGAGGGCAAAGCGCAGGATCTCGGGCAGCACGCGCGGAAAGCGGGCGATCTCGTTCACTGTCGGCGTGCCGTGGACGCGGTGCACGACACGGATGACGTAGTGGTCGATCAGGTTGGCGCCCACGCCGGGCAGATCGTGCACCACCGGAATGCCGAGCGACTGCAGGTGCGCGGCCGGGCCGATGCCCGAGACATGCAGGATGTGCGGCGAGTTGATCGTTCCGCCCGAGACGATGACCTCGCGGTTGGCGCGCACCTCGGTGAGGTTGCCGCCGCGCTGGAAGGAGACGCCGACGCAACGTTTGCCCTCGAACAGGAGCTTGCCGCCCTGCGCCTCGGTCTCGACCCTGAGATTCGGCCGACGCCTGGCTTCGCGCAGGAAGGTCTGCGCCGTCGAGCCGCGAAAGCGCCCGCGCCGCGTCATCTGCGAATAGCCGACGCCCTGGCGCTGCTTGCCGTTGAGGTCTGAGTTGAACGGGAAGCCCGCCTGCTGGGCGGCTTCGACGAAGCGGTGGGTGAGCGGCAGGATGGTTCGGTAGTCCTCGACCTTGAGCGGACCACCCTGGCCGCGCACCTCGGGGTCGCCGCCCTGCACGTAGTGCTCGGATTTCCTGAAGTAGGGCAGCACGTCGTCGTAGCTCCAGCCGCGGGCGCCCATCTGCGCCCAGCCGTCGAAATCGGCCGGCGCGCCGCGCACATAGAGCATGCCGTTGATCGAGCTCGAGCCGCCCATGACCCGGCCGCGCGGCCATTCCATGCGGCGCTCGCCGGTGCCCTTCTCGGGCTCGGTCGTATAGTTCCAGTTGACCAGCGGATTGCGGATCAGCGATCGCATGCCGGCCGGGATATGGATCATCGGATGCCAGTCGCTGGGCCCGGCCTCCAGCAGGATCACCGACGCGCCGGTTTCCGACAGACGAGACGCGAGCACGCAACCGGCCGACCCGGCGCCCACGACCACATAATCCGCCTTCATGGCGTTCTCTCCCGATATCGCTCGACAACCTCCATCGGTTTCCTATACCTAAAAGGAGAGAAACCTTGGAGTGCCTTCGGTTTACTTGAGAGTACCTTAATCCTCTGATATTGTTGGTTTTACTGCAATTTAGGGGAACCTTGGGCTACTTGGGGTAACCTCCGTTGACCCGACGGTGGTGTTAGCCCGACATTAGCCCGGACGTCTTTGGTTCTTGCAACCGACGCGTCGGTCAAGGAGATGGCTGTGGCTGTAGCAATTCGCAAAGTGGTCCTCACCGATCGCGGGCTTAAAGCCTTGAAGCCTGCGCCAGCTGGCACACGCTACATGGTTTGGGACGCGATGACACCACACCTCAGTGTCCGCGTGACCGCAAATGGAGCCAGGAGCTTCGTCTTCGTCGGACGACGACCGGGACAGCGTAATCCTCACTACCACGTTCTCGGGCGGTATCCGTCTGTTTCGCTGAAGGGCGCCCGCGAGAAGGTGCCGGGCATTTTGGGCACGCTAGCCGAGGGCAGGTCGCCCAAGCAGGAAGCAGCGCGCCTTCGAGCCGACACCTTCGCGGTCGCCGTCGAGGCCTTCATCAAGTACGAAAAGGGCAAGGAACTGCGTAGGTCACACGAGACGGCGGCCATCTTGCGGCGTGAGTTCCTCGGGCAAGAGCGGTCCAACGGCGAATGGGCCAACGGCAAAAATGGGATCTGGCGCGACGAGCCTATTCTCAACATTACTCGGCGCAGGATTATCGAGCGGCTGGAAGAGATCGCCGGGGCCAGGGGCAAGTATGCCGCCCGGCACGCTCTTAACGCGGTCCGTAAATTGTTCAATTGGGCCGCCGACGGTGAGCGCTTCGGGGTCGAGGTCTCGCCGGCCGCGCGCATCCGCGACACGACGATTGGCGTCACCGGCAAGGACCTAAAGCGCAAGCGAGTACTGAACGATAACGAGCTGCGCGAGGTCTGGCAGGCTGCCGCCGCCATGGGCTATCCGTCGGGTCCGCTGATACAGGTCCTCATGCTGACCGGACAGCGACGCAATGACATCGCCCACATGAAACGCGGCGAAATAGACTGGGACGGAGCCATGCTTGTGGTCCCGCCGGAGAGGTACAAGTCCGAGGTCGCTCACGAGGTTCCGCTGACACCGAAAACAATTGAGATTTTGAAGGCGCTTCCGGCCTTCAAAGACGGCTACTTGTTGTCGTCGTCGGGCGGCCAGCGCCCGATCACCGGTATGGCACTCATGAAGGCAAAACTCGATGCCATCACCGCAGACCGCCGAAAGCGGAACGGTCTTGGGGCCATGCGAGGGTGGGTCTTGCATGATCTGCGCCGTACTGTACGCACCCGCCTCAGTGACCTAAGCGTGGACGCCTTCATCGCCGAGCGCGTCATCGGGCATACCCTGCCGGGCCTGCACGGAGTTTATGATCAGGGCCGGCACCGTACCCAGAAACGCGATGCTCTTGCACGATGGGAGGCGCTGTTGCTGTCCATCGTAGAACTGTAGGCCTCGCCGCCTAATGTGCTCAGGGCGGACTAGGTCGAGCGGCGGCGCAAGAGGAAGCGGGTATGAAAAGACCGGGTACGTTTGCCAGTTTTTTCGCAATTGCGGTTTACGGCATCAAGGATTGTGTGCGGTTGGCGGAGCGCGCGTTAGGTCACCCGCTGCCAGGTTTGCATGGCATGTACGATCAGGGCACCCCACCGGGCATAAAAGCGCGCGGCCCTTAGAAGAATGAGAGACAAGTTTGCTTTCCATCGTTGAGGAGAGGCCCGGCTGCCAGTGGCATAACGTGGGCGGCCTTCTACGAACCTGGCATAGACTAGCCAACCCTCGCCTTGCCATTATGTCAGCCCATATTGCCAGCAGTACCGCCACCTACTGCAGGGAATTCCAATGCGCACCTCTAAGTTTAGAGAGCACCTCGCTGAAATAGAGGCGCCTCCGCCCGAGCTGGATCGGTCACCTCATGGCGAGGTATTCATCACCTACTGTCAGCTGCCGGAGCATGGCGTCCCCAATTACAGCCGAGTCCACACCCGACGCCTCATCGCTCGCGGGCTGTTTCCAAGGCCTGTGATGCTCTCACCGAACCGTCCTGCGCGGCCCGCAGGGGCTTACGAAGAGCATGGCACTCGAGGTCATTGGCGGGAAGTGGTACGGTACCATCAACGTATCGGCGGAGAAGACAAGCGACTTCATTGGAGCGTTGAACGGTCTCGTCATCGCCGAGATCGCCGAGCTCGATGCCATCAGCGGACGCCGCGTTGAAAGCAGCCGCGTCAAGTCGCTGCTGAGCACGCGAGAGGATCGATACAGGCCGCCATACGGCCGCACCACGCGAGTCTTCAAGCGTACCGCCGTCCTGGTAGGAACGACCAACGAGATCGGCTGGCACAAGGACGAAACAGGCGGCCGCAGGTTCTGGCCTATAGAATGCCTCACCATCGACATCGAGTGGCTCAAGGCCAACCGAGAGCAGCTCTTTGCCGAGGCGCTGCATCGATACCGCCAAAGTGAGAAGTGGTGGGACGTGCCCGAGGATGAGCAGCGCCGACGGATCATGGAGCACCATACGACCCGCTCGAGGAGCGCCTCGAGACGTGGTTGCAGGATGCGAGGTTCTATCGGGGGCCTGGATCGAAGGTCGCGGCCCACCGAGGAGATCCCACTAGCAATGAAGAATGATCTCATTGGGGAACTGTTGTTACCACCAGTCGTATAGCGACGTGCGTCATGCAGCTCCCAATCGATCGTCAGGATCAGCGAAACTCGAGACGAATTGGAAAGGCTATGACAAAGCTCGGTTGGAGGACGCACGCCGTGCGCCTGGTCTCGTCGAAGCCAGATGACTTCGTTCGGGGTTGGACCGAGACACGCGTTGCACTGCCGGTTGACGATGAAAACGGCCAATCATCCTTCGATATCAAATAGATAGATGTCGAGACACGAAATCTGGGCCGAGACACGGGTGCTGTCTCGGACTAAGCGATTGGGAACGAAGGATTATTTGTTGTCGAGACGCCGAGACACCAGTGATCCAAGCAATGTGAATGGATGTATTGGTATTCGATAGGAAGGAGCAGATGGATGGATGGGAATGGTGAATGGGCTTTGCGCCTCGTTGGCCCCTATGCCCTCATTGGCACCCGGTGTCTCGGCGTCTCGGCGTCTCGCTCCAACTCTTCGCAATACGCCTCCAGATACACAACATCTAGAACTGATACCCGAGGGCACACCCGGTCGCGCCCATCAGAGACCAACACGCGTCCCAGGAGGCCCGCCAGAGGCCCTGCCGAGTCCATCAGACGCTTTCCGGGGTGCCGCCGGCATTTTGGTCCAGCCTGGACCCGACGAGTCTCTCTGGACTCCTAATGGCTTCATGAGTCGTTTTTGGTCTTCGCTCTGCGAATAGGAAGGTGTGTTGCGGCCTATGCCCCGAGGCGCTGGCGCAATCTCGCTACGCCCATGGGGTACCAACGGCCACCACGCGGCGTCTCGATTTCGCGCCTATTGAGCTCCGCCGCGATGGCAGCATGGGACACCGATCCCGAGGCGACCACATCGGCAATCGTCTCCCGCATTTCCTCTGCTCGCCGGGCCGCAACGGCAGCCACGGCAGCGACGGCGGCCGTGTTCTCCTTGTCGGCCCGACGGATCGCTGCTGCCCCGTTGGGATTGCCGAGCGTGCGGCCTTCCTTGGCGAGACGCTTCCGGGCCACCGCAAGGGCTTCCTTGGTACGCTGGGCGATTACCTCGCGCTCACGCTGGGCAATGACGGCCATGATGCCAACAACGGTTTCGTCTGCGTTAGGCAAGTCAGCCGCGATGAACCGGATGCCACTGTCGCGAAGATGCAAAAGAAACGACGCGTTGCGCGATAGCCGGTCTAGTTTGGCGATGATCAAACGAGCTCCGCTTACTTTGGCACGATGGATCGCGCGGCGAAGCTCCGGGCGATCACTGCGCTTGCCGCTTTCGACTTCGGTGATCTCTTCCGGCAGCCGGCCGCCGTTGCGGTCGACAAGTGCCCGCACGGCCTCGCGCTGTGCTTCCAAGCCGAGGCCTGACCGCCCTTGGCGTTGCGTGGAAACTCGGTAGTATGCCACGTACTTCTCGGCCGTCATTGCCCGTCCTCCAGCATCACAATCCGCCTAACCAACGTTGCGCCGATTGATATACGGCGAGCAACGCGGCCGTCACTAAGTCACGTTGACTCACTGTGCCGTCGTTTCGCCCTCTGGCAACTTGGCTGCGGCCCTAAATGATCCCCGCCAAAGCCGTTTGAAAGTCGACCGCGCCATCGAGGCCTGGAAGTCTCACTTTCGATCGACCGCGCTCCCTCGGTCGACTGACTAGCGGAAGTGCTCACTACGCGCTTAGGTCGGATAGGACCCCGGTACACCCCCGCACAAGAAAGCTCGCTGGGTCCCATCCGGACCAGGGCCGGTCTGATACCCTGATTGATGCGCCGGATCTGCCGATAGCGCTCGGCCATAGACCAACCCTCGATACGGCTAACCGGCAGCGAGATAACGGATCTTCGCCGCAAGGCCCGGGCGTCGAAGGAGGTCGTTGCCGAACAGGCGCTGGAGTTGCGCCTACTGAAAAAAAGCATGATCGCGGATGGGGGAGACGCGGAATGAGATACCCTGGTTCCGAGAAACTGGAGATCATCGGCCTGGTCGAGCAATCGCACCTGCCGGTGCGGCGAGCGCTGGCCACGCTGGGGATCCTGCTTGGGAACGTTTTACCGGTGGTATGACCGCTTACAGAGCGGCGGGCCTGAAGCCCTGGAAGACACTCCTGCGCCGTAAGGTCCGCACCGGTGAGGTTCGTGCCGCGGCGGTCCATGCGGAGCTCTGCAGCGCTAAGGTTCGGCCATGCGAAAGGCTCTTCTTCCCTCCAGGCGTTCCAAGCATTGACCCCTTGCAGGAGCAGTTTTAGGTGGTGTGCATTGGCCGTCGTTGGAAACCTGCCGACTTTGCAACTGCTCCTGCTTCAGATCACTCGCGCCCCAACGCTGGTGGAAAACTGGCGCCGCAGACAGGCGACCGCCAATCCGCTAGAATGTTGTTAATTCGTTTAGCTCTTGCCATCGCAGCCGACGACAGTAACGCTGCTTGTGATCTGGTTGCTGACTTTGAGCGGCCACAGAGACTTCATGTCGAGGCCACCGGCAAAGGACTCGCCCTGCGCGCCGACCGATCCGACCAGCCCTGAATGAACGCGCCGGCCTGGTCTGCCGGCGACGTATTCGCCCATCTGGAATCTTACGGCGCCGACATGCCGCGCTTCGCGGATGCCGTCCCTTACTACAAGCCTCCTGGCCCCGAATGTGTGACGTGTGCCGCCTGCTGGTCGAGGGGCTGCAGCGCGATTCCGTTTTGGACTCTATCAGGAAAATATCGGCTTGAACGTTATCGGTATGTTGCACCTCATGGTCGGCCTAGATACAAAGCCGCAATGAATGTGGGCAAAATAAAAGTCGCGGTCGTTTTCCCTTCGGAGGCAACTACCCCGGCCGAGATACTTCGACAGGAAATCGAAGGCGTCAGGACACATTTCGCAGGGGCTCGTGCCAATCTTACTTATGCCGCCCCAAAAGCAGCGCTACCAACTTATCGCGCTCTATTTCCCGAGCTCAACATCGTCTCGGCGCCGCACAAATTCATGGCCGACGAGCATGTCGTGCTGCTTGAAAGCTACCATGACCAGGACGGCTATTCCGCGCATTGGGAGTCCGGGGATCGCGCAATCCAAGCTGGTGCAACGGCATCGAGCATCAAGTTTAGTGGACGTATCGTTCCATATAAGCGCGACTGGGCGTCGAGCGAGCTGCAGAATATGGATGCCAACATCTTCAACCAGCTCTCGCCGCGCGAACCGTGGGGTTTCTATTACTTCCCGTTTGGGTACCTCTTCCGCTTTCTGGGCATGGGGCCAATCAATTCGTTTGGCTGCCGAATAACGCAGTCGCTTCCGGATCTTGCCCGACGCGACAAGAATCACAAGGTGGTGGCCTGCTTCGGCGGCTCCGCTGCCTGGAGCATGTTTTGTCTGCATCACCAGATGTATACGGAGCTTCTGCAGCAGCGTCTCAATGCCTACAGCAAGGAGCAGAGATCTCGAACTGCAGTTCACGGTTCTCAACTTCGGGCAGCACGGCCATGTCGTGATGAACGAGATGTTGAGCTACATGAATTTTTGCTGGGATCTGAAGCCGGACATCGTTGTAGCACATGACGGTTATAACGACGCAGTTTACGGCCAGCTTTGCGATTCGCGCGTGCTCGACGACTGGGATGTGATCTACCAGGAAAATCTGGAGGGCTGGTCCCAAATCCTGCATCAGACCGCTGACATTCCTCGCACCCAGCATTCGCTGCCATATCGCGCAGTAAACCAGCCTGTGCGAGTGCTGAAATCTTACGCCAAGAGAAAGCGTCAGTTCGCCCAGATTCGTCCGCTCGAATGGCGGCATGTTCGTCTGGGGACTGCAGCCGGCGGCATCCAGTCGCAAGAAGCGGTCGCCTCTGGAGGCCAGCCTCCTCAAACGCAATCGCAATCCGGACCATGCGCCCGTGGTCGTCAACGTAGAGGGCATGTTTCGAATCCTGCGGCGGAGCCTGAAGCTCGACGACGACACTCCGTTCGTCGACTGCGACGCGACGATGTCTGACTTGCGGTCCCGACCATTTGATGTTCGGAGATGACGTGCATCTGATGCCGGAAGGCGATGTCCTTTTGGCCAGCTCTATGCCGACGCCATCACCAAGGCCTATATCGACAAAGGCTGCTGGCGCGAGGTGCTGAAATGAAGGTGCTCGGACTTTCCTTCGGTTTTCACGATTCAGCAGCGGCCCTGTTGATCGACGGTCGCATCGTTGCCGCAAGCCAGGAAGAGCGGTTCACGCGGATCAAGCACGATGCCGATTTCCCGCGCCGCGCCATGGAATTCTGCCTCAGACAGGCGAGCATCCCGATTACCGAAGTCGATCGCGTCGTCTACTACGAAAATGCACTGAAGAAATTCGACCGTATCGTCTGGGCCTCGAATCTTCGTGAGCAGCAGAAGTCGAATGGCGGATTGATGGGCAGGGCCCGGAACTTATGGAACGCCGCTACCAAGGTCCGATGATGTGCCGCCGTATCTCAAGTCGGTGACGCACTCTTGGTTCAAGTGGGAGAAATTTGATGTCATCGGCAAAATCAGCGACGAGCTGGTCGTACCCAGAGAGAAAGTCAGCTTACGTTGACCATCACGATTCCCACCTAGCAGCGGCGTTCTATACGTCACCGTTCGACCATGCGGCCATCGTTACCATGGACGGCGTCGGCGAGTACGAGACGGCGGTCATCGCCGTCGGTCGCGGCTCGGAGATTGAACGCAAGCTGGCGATAAGCCTGCCCCACTCGATTGGTCTGTTCTACAGCGCCTTCACCGCCTTCCTCGGTTTCGAGGTGAACGAAGGCGAGTACAAAGTAATGGGGATGGCCGCCTTCGGACAGCCCAAGTACTACGATGAAGTGCGCAAGCTTATCACGCTACGCGACGACGGCGGCTTTGAGATCGAGCAATCCTGCTTCGAGTTCCTTGCCCCTCAGATGCTGCCCTATACTGAGGAATTCTTGCGTCGTTTTGGTGAGCCACGGGAGCCGGAGGCCGACTTCGCCGTACAGCGCTCCGATCTGCCAGAAGACCTCACAGACGCACAGGCCGATTTCGTTCTGAGCAGCAGCAGGCACTACGCCGACCTGGCGGCGAGCGTCCAGCTTTGCACCGAAGAGCTAGTCCTTCATCTCGCGGCCAAAGCGTCGGTGATCGCGGGAACGCGCAATGTCTGCCTCGCTGGCGGCGTAGCACTCAACTCGCTGGCGAACGGCCGCCTCATCCGCGAAGGTGGTTACAATCTCTTTGTTCATCCCGCGGCCGGAGATGCCGGTAACGCTATCGGCGCGGCAGCAAGCTACTATCATCGCACTGCCAAGCAGCCTCGCATGCAGAGTTTTGCCTCGCCGTATCTCGGATCGCTGCTCGACGCGTCGGAAGTCGATGCCGCCGTTGCCGGGAGCGGCTTCGACGTGGTCACGACGTATGTCAGCGACGAGGAACTTGCCGAACATGTCGCCGGGCTTCTTGTGGGTGGTGCCGTCATTGGCTGGGTGCAAGGGCAGGCCGAATGGGGCCCCCGTGCGCTTGGTGCCCGTAGCATTCTGGCTGACGCTACGAATCCGGCTATGAAGCGTATCGTCAACGAATGCGTGAAGTTCCGCGAGCTCTTCCGCCCGTTTGCGCCGGCTGTCACGGCTGAGGCAGCTAGCCAATATTTCGATTTCGAACCGAACCTCGCCGCTGGCGCGCCAGAGTATTACATGTTGGCGGTGCATCCAGTCCGCGCCGCGAAGAAGTCCGTTATCCCGGCGATCACCCATGCCGACGGGTCGGCACGCGTCCAGATCGTCACATCGGCTTCGAATCCGACCTTCCACGCGTTGCTAAAAGCTTTCGAACGACGCAAGGGCGTGCCGATACTCATGAACACGTCTTTCAACTTGCGTGGCGAGCCAATGGTGGACTTGCCGCGCGATGCAATCAGGACCTTCAGCATCAGCGGCATCGATTATCTCGTCCTCGGCCGGACCGTCGTATCCAGTCGCATCGAACTCTAACAATCGGAAGGCATCCCGTGGCTGACAACGACGACTTGCGACTCGATGTGCAAAGGGAAGTGGATCACCTTGCCGCTGAATGCAAAGTGAGTGGCTTCGACAATGCTGCTCGCTATCTGGCCGACAACAGAACCGCGGTCGTTGAAATCGCCATAAAGGCGCGTTTGGAGTCCAAGAAACGCGATCTGCCCTCACCGTTCGTTTACTCTATGCAGTAGCGCCAGCTACTACCGCTGGGGTTCGAGCTTCACACTACTCGTCTATCGGCGCCCAGCGTGGCCAGTAGATACGGTTGATCTATTTTCCAAAGACAAGATCCATCATCGTATCGGCGATCACGAAAAGGCCAGACAGTCCAACCGTAGCAAACTGCTCGCGTCGTTTTCAGGGCTTTCGCTGCAGCCCCCAAGTATCCGCGAGCAGCTCGCCGATCCGGGCGGCCATCAGCCGGTAGCCGAGGCTCTCGTGCTCGTTGTTCGAGCGATAGTGGATTTGGTCGGCATAAATCGTCCCCTTCTGGTTCTTAAAGACGTCCCCCAGGTCTTTGATCGCAAGGCCGCGCTCGCTCAGCGTCATCATGCCGGAGACTATCCTGCGATAAGCGTCGCCGTAGGAGAGATCGCCGACCACGCGCTTTTCCTCCTCGGTTAGTGTCTTGCCCCAGGCCGGAGCGGGCTGCAGGAAGAATGCCGACCTCACGCCGTTGTCGTCGGCCACCGCCTTGGTAGCGCGAAAATATTTCTGGTAGAGGCCGAGCTGAACGGCGAACAAGCGTTCGGGATCGTCTTGGATATCCTTGGGCAGGGCGAAAAGACTGGGGATCGTCGTACGTTTGCTGGACTTAAAACTGTCCTTGCCCTTGGCCGCCGCCTCGATGCCGCGGACCACGATGTAGGCCGCATGCGAGTGGCGTAGGATCGGATTGCGCGCCAGCGTTCCGGCCAGGCGTCCCATCACCCAGCCGATCGCCGCGTCACCGAAATTCTCGTCGGCGGCAAATGGATTGGCCTCCAGGAAGCTGGCGGCCGGGCGTTCGAGGCGCTGGTTCATCTTGGCTTGGAAATAGTAATGTTCGTTAAAGCCGCTCAGATTAACCATCGCGTCGACCGAGCTGGCGTAGAGCGAGAATACAATGAACGACTGCGGCTCCTTCCACGCGCCGGCCGCGCCGTCCAGCACCATCCAGGGCTTGCCGTTGGGACTGATGTAGTTCTTGTTCAGCTCTTCTTCTAAAAAGCGTGGGTATGGAGGCCCCTGATTTCCGCCCAGGTAGGAGGCGACCGAACCTCCGGTAAGGATGACGACGTAGTGGTCGGCGGGCTTGGTAACGGGAAAGTCCGGCCCGAACAGTCCGACATTGTTCACCCAGGGATGGCCGCGCAGCGGATTGGCGTGATGGACGAACGCCAGATAGGGATGCGGATAGAGCGTATCGATGAAGCGGCAGCCCGTACCCTTGGTCAGGTGGGCTCTAGTGCGCTCGGTTACAGGCGTCGCATCTGCACTGCCTCACGCTCAAACTCGGCTGCCTCCCCAGGAACGCTTATCATTTGCGGGTATCTTTGCGGGTATCTCTGAGATTCTTCTGAAAAATATCGCAAAATTTCAATGAGTTACGGACCATATTAGACTCCGTCTCGCACCAACAATCTCAATGGGTTAGCCCCGATCGCATGGAAGCCATGCACTCTCGGGGTAACACCGGGGTAGCACCAAACACGATTTCGCTGCCGACCGTGGATACCCTGACCATGACCACACGCCGTCATCATTTCCTTCCGCAGGGAGGACAAACCTGCTCGCCAAAGTCGTGCGACCTGCACCTTACGCAAGGTGACTACTCCTCACGG
Source organism: uncultured Alphaproteobacteria bacterium (assembly GCA_963843185.1). GTDB lineage: Bacteria > Pseudomonadota > Alphaproteobacteria > Reyranellales > Reyranellaceae > Reyranella. Next base: position 3,841 of record CAWJJJ010000015.1, on the reverse strand, counting down.
ACTGCATTTCACGCTTATGCGATCTGTGGTCAGCTAGGCGCTTGCAACAATGGAGGGCCGTGATTTTGCTCCGCTTTCTTGTCGTAACCGGTCTCGCATCCGCCCGGTGTTGCGTCCCATCCGTCTTCCTTTGCATCCAGCCGCAATGAAATTTCCCAATTACATGACAACTGAAAAGCTGCTTTCCATTTTTTTTCGCGCAGCATTCATCGGCTGCGTAATTGCCTTACCCATCCTTGCGTGGATGCCGGCGAAAGCCATGCCACGAACAATACTTGGCGGACATGCTGAACACTTCATCGCTTATCTGGGTACAGCAGTCTTGATGGGCTTGGCGTATCGGAAGCGTCCACGACTCGGCGTGCAGTGCACTCTACTGGTCATGTATGCAGCGTTTCTGGAGGCGGGACAGGTCTATTCACCCGGTCGCCACCCAGCCTTTGAAGACCTAGCGTTCAGTTCCGCTGGTGTCGTGGTTGGCGGACTATTTCTGTGGATGGCCCGCGACCGCATTGAAAAACTCTTCGGCCGCCTAAATGGATCACACCGCAGCTCAAGCTCTTGGTAGACGAGGCGCCGGGCGGGCGTCAGTGATGGCCCCGCATTGATCCCTCCACCGGCGTTACTGATCAGACAGTCCAGTCCGCCGAAATGATCGACCGCCGCTTTCACCATTGCCGCGACGTCGCTCACTTTCGCCACATCTACCGGCATGATATGGGTTTTGGGACGGCCCGTGACGCCGTCATCGACGATCGGACAAGGGGGTGGTTATGGGTTGGGGGGCATTGTCACGTCGTCTGGGAAGTTGCGGTTCCTATGGCGGCCCGGTAACCAATGGGATGAAGAGAATCAGCTACGGCGGCTACAGATTCCCACCAACGATCATTTAGCAGGCGATCTGGCTCTATCTCCGCTTCACCCTGAGCTTGCGCGACGTCGAAGACTTGCTGGCAGAACGCGGCATTACGGTGTCCTACGAATCCGTTCGGCGCTGGGTCATCCATTTCGGGTCGATGATCGCATTGGACTTGCGCAAACGCCGACCCAAGCCCCACACGAGCTGCGCTCCTCGTTCCAGCAACGTGACAATGCCCTTTGCGCACTTACATGGACCGGCTGGCTCGAATAGGACGAGCACGCTAGGACGCTCGTTCATTTGCGACGTCGGTTGGGCTTGTTCAATAGATGTGCCGTAACGTGTTGCCCATCGTTGCCTTTCTCGTTCAGTGAACGAAATCGTGTTGCCCAGACCGTACACGATTGCCCCGTTGCCCAGGCCATGAGGATTTTTGAAAGCGAATTGACCAAGGTCAGTCTGTGGGTGGCCTCGGATTGAGTTCAAGGGAGAGGAACGGACACGCTATTGAATAGGTTGGTTCGCTGCTAAAGTCAGCGAAGGCTCGGCCATTGAATACTCTCTGATAGACCTGAACGCCCACTGACCTGCGCCCCAAGTTTCATCCAGCCGGCAGTAGAATCCGTTCGTCATTTGGGCGTAGGGCCAAAGAATTGAAACGGCAGAGAAGCCGGTCCTTTAGGCCGGGTTGGCAGATCGGTGTCGGGGGGCAGTCCGGTACAATTGGTGAGATAATTAGCGACGCCCTTCGCCGAGGGGCGGGGCAGGGGGGCCGTTATGGATTGGGCGCGGATGGGCGGGCTTCTGCGCTACTATCATCAAGAGGCGGCGTGATGGCGCGTCGGCCGGTTCAGTTTTTTGGCCCTACGGGCACAAGCTTTACCCCTATCTGCTGCGGAGCGTCGGGATCGACCGGCCCAACCAGGTATGGTGTGCCGACATCACCTACATCCCGCTGGCCAAGGGCTTCCTGTATCTTGTGGCGATCATGGACTGTGGAGCCGCAAGGTTCTGGCGTGGCGCCTGTCGAACACCATGGACGTGCAGTTCTGCGTCGATGCGCTGGATGAAGCACTGGACCGTCATGGCCGACCGGAGATCTTCAACACCGATCAGGGCAGCCAGTTCACGTCGTGGGCGTGGACGCAGCGGCTGAAGGAGGCCGGGGTACGCATCTCGATGGATGGACGCGGCCGGTTCCTCGACAACATCTCATCGAACGGCTGTGGCGCTCGCTGAAGTACGAGTGCATCTACCTGCATGCCTTCTCGGGCGGGCGGGAGGCCCGTCAGGGGATCGGCGACTGGATGGTCTTCTACGATCATCGGCGCCCTCATGCCGCGCATGGTGGCGAGACGCCGCTCAAAGTATATCGAGCAAGGCTGTTGGCTTACGGTCCGGGCTTACGCCCGGCCCTCCACCCGACAGCCTTGGCAGCGTAACGCGGTCGTGTCCCAGGTAGTGGTGTAGCTGGCGGAGCAAGGCCGCGAGCGAGCGCGCTGTTTGATAGCGCCGTAGCGAGGGAGCGTCCTTGCGGCGGTCACCGGCGATTTCCGGGTTAGGGTCGGGTTGGGAAGACCAACTCTTGACCAAGGACACCACCGATGACCGCTGAGATGATGAACCTGCGTTCGCTCGTGGAGAAGACCCCGATGCCGATGTGCTGCGCGATATGATCGGCTTTGCCGCCGAGCGGCTGATAGAGATCGAGGTCGGCGCCCTGACCGGCGCCGGCCATGGCGAGAAGAGCGCGACGCGGCTGGTGCAACGTAACGGCTATCGCGAGCGCGACTGGGAGACTCGAGCCGGCACGGTCGAACTGCGTATCCCCAAGCTGCGTAAGGGCAGCTACTTCCCGGGCTTCCTGGAACCCCGCCGCATGGCCGAGAAGGCGCTCACGGCGGTGATCCAGGAGGCCTACATCCATGGCATCTCGACCCGTTCGGTCGACGACCTGGTCAAGGCCATGGGCATGAGCGGCATCTCGAAGAGCCAGGTCAGTCGGCTGTGCGAGGAGATCGACCAGCGGGTGAAGGCCTTCCTCGACCGGCCGATCGAGGGCGACTGGCCGTATCTGTGGATCGACGCGACCTACGTGAAGGTCCGCCAGGCCGGCCGCATCGTGTCGGTCGCCGTGATCGTCGCGGTCGGCGTCAATGCCGACGGCCGGCGCGAGGTGCTGGGCATGGATATCGGTCCCTCCGAGGCCGAGACCTTCTGGACGGCGTTCCTGCGCAAGCTCGCCCGGCGCGGCCTGCGCGGCGTGAAGCTGGTCGTCTCCGATGCCCACGAAGGCATCAAGGCGGCCGTCTCCAGGATCTTCACCGCCACCTGGCAACGCTGCCGCGTCCACTTCATGCCCTGGCCCATGCCGGCAGGAGCGGCCGGCGGGTCGTCTCGGCCTTCATCGCCACAGCCTTCGCCCAGGACGATGCCGAGCAGGCCCGCGCGCAGTGGCGCCGCGTCGCCGACCAGCTCAGGCCCAAGGTCCCAAAGCTTGCTACGTTGATGGACCAGGCCGAGCCCGACGTACTCGCCTACATGAGCTTCCCGCCCCAGCACCGCACCAAGCTGCACAGCACCAATCCGCTGGAGCGATTGAATGGCGAGATCAAGCGCCGCACCGAGGTCGTCGGCATCTTCCCCAATGAAGCTGCCATCGTCCGGCTCGGCGGCGCCATCCTGCTCGAGCAGAACGATGAGTGGGCCGTCCAGCGCGCCCGCTACATCACGCTGGAAAGCATCGCGCCCGGCGGCGATGATCCCATCGCCGGCTTGCCCATTGCGGCAGACTGACCGATCCGGCTCAACCCCGAGATCGTCTTCTTGACCGACGCTCAGCTACACCACGACTCGGGGCACGATCCCGAAAGCAAATCGAGTGTCGGCGAACAGCCGTGGACGGCAGTGCACGCTTATGCGGAATCTACGCGCAATAGAGCATGGGCCGGGGATTGTACGATTGTACGCGGCGGCCGCCCC
>CAWJJJ010000014.1:0-80482 GCA_963843185.1 uncultured Alphaproteobacteria bacterium | reverse complement strand
GCGCGGCCGAGGAAGCGCTGTTCGGCATCGACAAGCTGAACGTGCCGCGGTCGGACATTCCGGCTGTGACCCACGTCGACTACTCCGCGCGCATCCAGACGGTGCACAAGGAAACCAACCCGGCCTTCCATGATCTTCTCGAATCGTTCAAGGCCAAGACCGGCTATTCGGTGGTGGTGAACACCTCGTTCAATGTGCGCGGCGAGCCGATCGTGTGCACGCCCGAGGACGCCTTCCGCTGCTTCATGGGCAGCGAGATCGAGGTGCTGGTGGCCGGCAACTGCTTCCTCAGGAAGGAAGACCAGGATCCGGCGCTCAAGCTCGACTACAAGAACGCCTTCGAGTTGGATTAGTGAGAAGGACACCTCATGCTGAGGAGCCGCGCGCAGCGCGGCGTCTCGAAGCATGGGCGGCACCATGTCTCGTGGCCCACCCTTCGAGACGGGCGCTTCGCGCCCTCCTCAGGGTGAGGTCGTAGTTCAATGCGCGCCGTTGTCTGCGATCGGCTGGGCGATCCGTCGGTCCTGAAGATCGAGGAACGGCCGATCCCCGAACCCGGTCCGGCCGACCTGTTGATCAAGGTCGGCGCCGCCTCGGTCAACTTCCCCGACGTGCTCATGCTCTCCGCCGGCTACCAGCACAAGCCGGAGCTGCCCTTCGTGCCGGGCATGGAAGGGGCCGGCACCGTCGCGGCCGTCGGCGCCGAGGTCAAGATCTGGCGGCCGGGCGATCGCGTGATCTTCGGCGTGCGGCCCGGCGCCTTCGCCGAATATGTGCGGGTGCCGGCCGCCGGCAACCTGATGCGGACGCCGGCAGGATGGTCCGACGCCGAGGGGGCCGCTTTTCGAGTTGGCGCCCAGACCGCCTACCATTCGCTCATCCATCGCGCCCGGCTCAAGAAGCGTGAAGTGCTGCTGGTGCACGGCGCCTCGGGCGGCGTGGGTCTGGCCGCCGTCCAGCTCGGCAGGCATCTCGGCGCGCAGGTGATCGCCACCGGCAGCGACGACGCGCGGCTTGCCGTCGTGCGAGAAAACGGCGCCGACCTGGTGGTGAACTATCGCACCGCCGATTTCGTCTCGGTCGTGAAAGGCATGACCGACGGACGCGGCGCCGACGTGATCTACGATCCCGTGGGTGGCGAGGTCCTGGAGAAATCCCTGCGCGCGGCGGCATACGGCGCTCGGCTGCTGGTCGTGGGCTTCACCTCGGGCGGCCCGACCCGGATCATGTCCAATCACGTGTTGATCAAGGGCCTGTCGATCCTGGGCGTGCGCGCCGGGGAGACCGCGCGGCGCCTCTCGCCCGCACTCGGCCAGGACTACGCCACCGAACTGCCGCGTCTGGCCGCCCTTGGCGTCATGCGGCCGCACATCTCGCACCGCTTCCCGATGGAACGCGCCGCCGAAGCCTTCCGCGTCCTGATCGATCGCAAGGTGATCGGCAAGGCGGTGATCGAGATGGTCCCCTGAGCTAGCGCGAGAAAACGATCGTTACGCGCCTGTCCCTCTCCGAGGCATCGGAGACGCCCAGGCTCAGATTGCCGAACGCCTCGGGGTCGGCGGCGATGACGACGTCCTTGCCGGGATATCCGCTGCGGACCAGCTCGGCCGCCACGGCCTGCGCGCGGGCGCGCCCCAGTCTCTCGTTCAATACCTTGTCGCCCAGCTTGTCGGTATGGCCGACGACGCAGATCGACGCGATCTGGCGCGCCTTGGCCGTGCTGGCCGCCTCGGCGATCTTATGCTTGTCGTCGGTCCGGACCTGGGCGCTGCCCAGGTCGAACAGGATCCACACCGGCGGCGGCCGGTTGGCGCCGCCGCCGCGCGCGCAGGTGCCGACGGTCTGGGCGAAGGCGGGCGCCGCGGCGAAGACTGCCCCGGCGGCGAGCAGGATGGCAAACCTGTTCATTTGAGCTCTCCTTTCAATGCCATCTCAACGAAGGGCAGTCGGTCGTTGCCGAAGAACATCATGTCGCCCACAAAGCTCGTCGGCGCGCCGAACACGCCGCGTGCCACCGCTTCGTCCGTCGTTGCTTTCAACCGGTCCTTGACGTCCTGGTCCTGGATGCGGTTGCCGATCTTGCGTGCGTCGAGCCCGGCCTCACCGAGGACCTTGGCCACCTCGGCCATGTCGTTCAGGTTGCGGCCGTCGACCCACATCGCCTTGTAGAGGGCGGGATGGTAGCGCTCGAAGGTGCCGTCGATCTGCGCCGCCGCGGCGCCGCGCATCAAGGCGAGCGTATTGACCGGAAAGAACGGATTGCGCTGGAACGGCACGCCGTAATGCCTGGCCCACATCGGCATGTCGAAGGCGGACCACTTCGACTTCGTCTCCACCGTCATGGGCGAGGCGTTGCCGGTCGCCTTGAAGACGCCGCCCAGCAGCATCGGCTTGCGCACCAGCGACGCACCGGCGCGCCTGGCGATGGCTTCGACCTGGGTGTCGGCCAGGTAGGAGTAGGGGCTGCCGTAGTCGTAGTAGAATTCCAAGGTGCGAGCCATCGCGGGTCCTCCGTGCTTGTCGCAAGCCTGCGCTGCTTCTAGCGTGGCGACAAGAAAGTTTGGGGAAGGAACGCATGAGCCGCGTTGCAGGCAAGGTGGTGCTGGTCACCGGCGCCGGATCTGGCATCGGCCGCGCCACGGCGAAGCTTCTGGCCGCCGAGGGTGCGACGGTGGTCGTCACCGACATCAACCGTGCCGGCGGGCTGGAGACGGTCCAGCAGATCGGCGGCAATGCGCGCTTCGAGGAGCACGACACGTCGCGTGAAGCCGACTGGAAGCGCCTCATCGACGGCATTGTGGAGCGCGAAGGCAAGCTGAACGGGCTGGTCAACAACGCCGGCATCTCCGGGCCGTTTCCGGCGACCTTCGAGACCGAGACGCTGGAGCAATGGCGGCGCATGCTGTCGGTCAACGTCGAGGGCGTCTTCCTGGGCTGCAAGTACGGCGTGCCGGCGCTCCGCCAGTCGGGCGGCGGCTCGATCGTGAATACCTCGTCGCTGGCGGCCTTTCTCGGCACACCCGACCTCTCGGCCTACGGCGCCAGCAAGGGCGCGGTGCGGCAGTTCACCAAGACGGTGGCGATCGACTGCGCGCGCAAGGGCTACAAGGTGCGCTGCAACTCGGTTCATCCCGGCATCATCCTGACGCCCATGGGCAATGCCGTTATGCCCTCCGACAAGGCCCGTGAGCGCGCGCGCCGGCGCATCCCGATCGGCGATTTTGGCGCGCCCGAGGACATCGCTTATGGCATCCTCTACCTGATTTCCGACGAGTCGCGCTTCGTCACCGGCACCGAGCTGGTGATCGACGGAGGAATGAACGCCATCTAGGCCATCCAGGGACGGAGACGGCAATGCAGCACGCCGATCAAGTCGCGTATCTCGAGCGTATGTTGCGTATGGTGCGGACCAATACGCGGGACGATGGTCCCGGCGTCAGCCACACCCCGGTCGAAGGGTACTACGATCCTGTGCGCTTCCAGCACGAGGTCGATCTCCTGTTCCGCCGCTATCCCATGGTCGTCGCCTTCTCCGGCCAGCTGCGCAAGGCAGGAGACTTCGTCGTCCATAACGACACCGGCCAGCCGATCCTGGTGACGCGTGGCACCGACGGCGTGATGCGCGCCTTCCTCAACGTCTGCCGCCATCGCGGCGCCGCCGTCGAGCAGAAGCCCTGCGGCGCCAACAAGCGCGCCTTTGTCTGTGCCTATCACGGCTGGAGCTACGATCTCACCGGCCGGCTGGTCGGCATCACCGACGGTGCGTCCTTCGGTGACTTCGACAGGAGCAAGTACAACCTGCGCCGTCTCAAGGTGGCGGAGAAGTACGGCCTCATCTGGGTCGTGCCGACCGCGCTGGAGGACGACGAGGATGCAAGCCTCGACATCGATCGCTATCTCGGTGCGCTCGGCGCCGACCTGTCGGGCTGGGACATGCAGGGCTGGGAACTGCATTCTTCCGAGCCGATCCGGCCGCGCATGAACTGGAAGCTGGTGATCGACACCTTCCTCGAGCTCTATCATTTCCGCTACCTGCATCCCGGCACGGTGTTCCCGCTGTTCCTTGACAACATCGCCACCTACGAACGCATGGGCAGCCACATGCGCTGGGCAGCTGCCAAGCGCACGCTCACCGAGCTAGAAAGCCAGCCCACGGAGAACTGGCGCATCCGCGACCACGCCATCGTGTTCTACCAGCTCTTTCCCAACACCGTGCTGACCTACACCCAGGATCATTGCGGCGTGTTCACCAGCTTCCCCGTCTCGCCCGACGAATCGGTGATGAATTTCTCGGTGCTGGTGAGCCCGGAGGAGAAGGCCAAGAAGCCGGACAGCTACTGGAAGGCCAATGTCGACCTGTTCGCGACCGCGCTGGTCGAGGATTTCGGCATCGGCGAGAACATCCAGCGCAACTTCCGCAGTGGCGCCAACCGCCAGCAGACCTTCGGCAAGTTCGAGAAGGCGCTGGGCTGGTATCACGGGGAGGTTGAGAAGGCGGTGTCGGGCTGACGCTCACCTCATCTCCTCCCCCGTCATACGGGGGAGGGAGAATTCAGACTTACTTGATCGTCACCTGATGCGTGAGCTTCTCGCCGTCGGTGATGGTCAGCTCCCGGAAGCCGAGCAGCTTCAGCAGGTCGAAGAAGGTCGCATCCTCGGCTACCGTGCGCTCCTGGAAGAACGGCGACAGGCGCGACATGGTCGTCATGTTGGCGAGCAGCGCGCGCATGCGATAGACGGTGTTGAGCTCGCCCTGCTGCATGCCGACGATGATCATCTTGTCGCCCTTCTCGCCCTTGGCGAAGACGGCGTAGGGCACGCGATAGGCCGACTGGATCGTGCCCTGCGAGACGACAGTGACAAACTGGATGCGCTGCGCCCGCTCGGCGCCGGCGATCGTTTGCATGGTCGATTCGAAGATCTCGGTCGAGGTCGGCTTGGGGTAGTAGTAGCCGATATAGCGGTCCTCGCTGGCGGCGGCCTTGGGCGCCGCTGCCGGCTTGGGAGCCTGCGCCGACGCCGACACCGGGCCAACCATCAGGACAATGGCCATGCAGGCTGCGAATTTCTTGATCACTTCCATCTCCCCCCGCAATGCTTCAGACTAGAACAAGGTATAGCCGCCATCGATGACGAAGTCGCGCCCCGTCGTATAGCCGGTGGCGCCGCTTGCCAGATAGACCGCGATCGGCCCGAAATCGGCGCCGACGCCCCAGCGCCGCTCGGGAATGCGCGGCATCACGTTGCCGGCGAATTTCTGGTTGCCGAAGGCGGGGGCGGTCATCTCGGTCTCGATCCAGCCCGGCAGGATCGAATTGGCGGTGATCTTGTAGCGCGCCAGCTCGACGGCCAGGGCGCGCACCATGGCGGTGACGCCGCCCTTGCTGGCGCCGTAATGGCTGGAGCGGGCCGCGCCCTCGATCGCCGCAGTGCTGGCCATCGCCACCAGCGAGCCGCCCTTGCCGCGCTCGACCATGTGCTTGGCGGCGGCGCGGAAGGTGAAGAACACACCGTCCAGGTTGACCCGCATCACGCGGCGCCATTCGTCGTAGTCCATCTCCAGGATCGAGCCCTTGCCGCGGCCCGACACGCCGGAATTGGCGACGCAGTTGTCGACATGTCCCATAACCTTGAGCGTCTCGGCGAAACCCGCCTGGACCTGCTTCTCATCGCCGACATCGACGATCTGGCTGTGGACCTTGCGGCCGTGCTTCTTGAGCCTCTCCGCGGCGTCGGCGTTCTTCTTGGGATTGGTGCCCCAGATACAGACATCGGCGCCGGCCTCGGCCAGCGCGTCGGCCATGCCGAAGCCGATGCCGCCGTTGCCGCCGGTGATCAGCGACACCTTGCCCGCGAGATCGAAGCCCTTGTAGGCCATGGCGTTTCCCCCAAACAAAACCGGGCGGGATAAGACCCCGCCCGGCATGCATCGTCAATTCGTCCATTCACGCGCCTCGGCCTCGGGAGTCCTCTCCGCCCGCGAAGCGGGGGAGAGGAAGGGGATCCGCGCGTCAGCGCGGGGGAGGTGAGGTGGGGGTCTAGATCAGTTCAGCTTGTCGGTTTCGACCAGCACAATCTCCGCATCTTCGATGGCCTCGAGCTCGATCTCGTCCTGGTCGACCACCGCCACGCCGTCGCGGGCGTTGGCGGTGACCGGCTTGCCGTCGCTGCCGCGGACCGCGATTTTGCCCTTGGCCGGTACGAGATAGGCGGGCTTGCCGTCCAGCTTCTGGCGGATGGATTGGCCGGCCTTCAGCGTCCCAGCGAACAGCGCGCCGTCGGCGTAAAGCGGAATTGCCCCGTCATGGCCGCGGCCCGAGGCCAGCGGCACCAGCTTGCCGTCGCGTGCATCGGCGGGGAACGGCACCGTCTCCCAACGCGCCGGCACGCCTTCCTTGTTGGGCAGGATCCAGATCTGGAACAGCTCGGTCTCGGCGTTCTCCTTGTTGTACTCGGCATGCTGGATGCCGTTGCCCGCGCTCATCACCTGGATCTGCCCCGCTTCGGTACGGCCCTGGTTGCCGAGATGGTCCTGATGCGTGATCGCGCCTCTGATGACGTAGGTCACGATCTCCATGTCGCGGTGGGGATGCGGCGCAAAGCCCGAGTTGGGCGCGATGCGGTCGTTGTTCCACACGCGCAGCGCGCCCCAGTGGACGCGCTTGGGATCGCGGTACTCGGCGAAAGTGAAATGGAAATTGGCGTTGAGCCAGCCGTGGTTGGACTTGCCCAACTTCTCGAAAGGTCTGAGTTCGATCATGGGATTACCTCTTGCCGCCAAAATGGCGCTCTGGCGCGCGGGATCAAGTTTCTGATTGGTAACGGCGGCGGGCTTCAGGGGGTCAGTCTATCTCGATCCAGGCCGGCGCATGGTCGCTCGCCCCTTGGTGCCGCGCGCCGCGCGGTCGACGCCGCCTCGTCTCAATCGGTCCTTCAGCGCGGGCGCGAGAAGGAGATGATCGATGCGCAGGCCCGCGTCGCGCTCCTAATCCCAGAACGTGTACAGCGGCTTGTCGGGGTAGAGCGTGCGCAGCGGATCGGTCCAGCCTTGATCGAGCAGTTTCCGGTAGCGGCGCAGGTTTTCGGCTGGACCAGGGCATCGTTTTTCCATGAGCGCATGGCGTAGATGTCGAAGTCGGTGGGCACGGCGTTGTAGTCGCCGGCCAGTACGACTGGTGCGCCGCTTTTCAAGAGCTTCCGGGCGTGGTCCTGCAGGTGCCGAAACCAGTCGAGAACTTAGGTCCGGCCGGGGATTGCCGTTCGGCAGATAGAGACAGCCGATGATGAGACCGGCCGCCGCCGCCTCGATGTATCGGCTTTGCGGGTCGCCGCGATCGCCGGGAAGGGCCTTGCGGGTCAGCACGGGCGTCGCCCGCCGGGCCAGGATGGCGACGCCGTTCCAGGTCTTCTGGCCGCGCCAGACCGTGCCGTAGCCGGCCTTGAGCAGGGCCGCTTCGGGAAAGGCCTGATCCTCCGCCTTCAATTCCTGCGGGCAAACAACGTCGGGTTTCGCCTTCTTCAGCCAGCCGAGCAGGTTGGGCAGGCGGCGGTTCACGTTGTTGATGTTGAAGGTCGCGATCTTCAAGGCCGAGATCGATGTGGGAAGAGAGCAGGCGTCCCGCAACCACGGGCACCTCCAAGCCGTTGCCCTTAGCCATCACAATGGCCGAGGGCCAGGAAGCGTCAGCCGGCATGTTCAAATTCATCCTCAATCTTCTGTTGCGCTTCTGCGAGTGGCTCGGCTTGCAACCGGCCGGCATTGCGCCTGACCGTCTGCAAGGGACGACCCGCCGCCGGTTGCCCTAGGGGCAGTGAGAGCTTCTCGCATGGCCCCCCTTCCCTGGATCGACTTCCTGCGTGTCCATCCCCACACGCATCTCGTGGCCGGTATCGTCACGCCGGTGCCCGGTTCGAGCCACCTCATGCGCCTGCGTAGACTTTTGAACGATGTGATCGCCAAGCAGTCTCCGCAAGGCGTCTTCTCGACGGCGCTGGTGAGGCAGACAGGGAAGACCGAGATCCACTGCGGGTTCGCCGCCGAGGCCGATGCGGATCGTTTCGCCCGCGCGGTGAAAGCGCGCCGCATCGGCCGTTCCAGTGAATGGTCGAGCGAGCGTTCGTTCCGGCTGAACCCGGCGACGGAACTCGCTTTGTCGGCGGCGTTGGCGGTGCGCGGCGGGATCGACAAGCGTTAGACGCCGATCACCGCTCGCGCGCCAAGCTGTAGTCGCCCGCCGCTCGCGCAGCAGCCGATGAGGAGGCAGGTGGCGTTTCGAGCGTGCCCAACGGCGGCAAAAGAAATTTCTCACGATGCCCGGTGCGCCGGGCATTCAAGTCCTGCGGCAGTTGGGTGAGGGGCATCGAACATGCAACTGGACGGCGGGGTCAAAAAACCGCTGTCCCTTGATGCGGCGCGCGTTCTACGAGGCACGCGCGGCGGGGATTCGGTTCCAGACGAAGAGCACGACGACGGCGCCCGCGATTGCGCCGATGAAGCCGGCGCCCCGGTCGACGCGATACTAGGGTGAAAACCCAATAAATCTGTTGAGGTTAGAATCGGTTGCCGATTCTCTGCGGTCAAGAGGAGCAGAGAAGATGCGGAGTAACTTGTTCTGGCTGAGCGACGAGCAGTGGGGGGCATCGCGCCGCTGCTACCGACGGACGTGCGGGGCAAAGATCGCGCAGATGATCGGCGGGTTATCAGCGGCATCCTGCATGTGCTGAGGAGCGGCTGCCGATGGTGCGATTGTCCGCCCGAGTACGGCCCGCCGACGACGATCTACAATCGCTTCGTGCGCTGGGCGCGGCGCGGCGTGTGGGAGAGGCTGTTCTGCGCGCTTGCCCAGCGCGGTCGATCGACCGAGACGCAGATGATCAATTCGACGCACATCAAGGCGCACCGCTCGGCCTCGGGCGGAAAAGGGGGGAGCAGAAACAGGCGATTGGCCGCTCTCGCGGAGGGCGCAACACGAAGATCCACGCAATCGCAGATGCTAAAGGCCGTCTTCTTTCCATCCTCCTGAGCGGCGGTGAGGCGCACGATTGTCCGCCCGCCCAGCGTCTGATCCGTCGTACCAGGGCGGCCACCAAGCTGCTCGGTGACAAGGCCTACGACAGTGCCGAACTGCGGCAATGGCTGAAAGAGCGCGGCACCAAGCCGGTCGTTCCCAACAGGTCGAACCGCAAGCAGCCCTTCAGCTTCGACAAGAAATCCTACAAGCAACGACACCGCATCGAGAACGCCTTCTGCCGGCTCAAGGACTTCCGACGTCTCGCAACCCGCTACCACAGGTTGGCCCGAAACTTCCTTGCCTCCGTATGCCTCGTCGCTGCTATCGTATCGTGGATTTTATGAGTCTGGGCCCTAGCCCACGGCTTGGCCGATGAAGGTGGCCACGACGGCGCCGGCGATTCCCAGCGCGGTGGCGAGGATGAAACCGGCCGGTTTGTTTGGGCCCGCCGACAGCAGGCGGGCGATGATGCCGGCGACGAAGCCGATCACCACGATCCAGAGAATACCCATGCGTGTCTCCTCACACGACGCGTTTGATTTCATCACGCGTCGGAAGGCGGATCGCCGTCTTGATGCCTATCCCAAAGCGCTCGGCCGCCTGCCGGCGTGACAAGCCTTCCTGTTCAACCGCCTGCACCACCCGTTCACGAAGGTCCATCGAATAGGGTCGAGCCATCCTTGCTAGCCTCCTGCCCAGCCAGCATCTTGAATCAGAAGATGACCTCCTTGGGAATCCCAAACCGACTCAGATTTAACTCATCACGCTCTAGGAGGCTGTTGCAGAAGTGTGTCGGCGAGCGATGAAGGGGATGTCGTCCCCGTTGTGCAGGCAGATCTCGCCTTCGAGAGAGCCGTCTTGCTGCAGCTCGGCCCAGCCGTTGCCGCCGGCAGGGTCCATTTCGTCGTTTCCCTCCCAGCTGAACTCGACGGCATCGCCTTCGCCGGTACCGTAGATGGAGCCAGTGAGGCAATCGAAGGCGAACTCGCCGCCGTCTTTATCGAGCAGAATGTAGGCTCCAGCCACGGCCATGTCGTAGCCCGGCGTCTCGACGACGTCCCATCTGCCCCGAACGCTCACGTCGCCCCTGCCAGGAGCTTTGGTAACCGGATCAGGTTGTAAGCCGCCAGGGCCAGGGTGAAGGTCGCATCGACACGGTTGCGCCCGCACACCTTGACCTTGGCCGGCGGCATTCTTGATCCGGCCGAACACCTCCTCGATGCGCTTGCCGCGTCGCCGTCGCGCGTGGCTTGCCGGTCTTGCTGAGATGGCCAATGTGCGCACTCACCGACCGGGTTCGCAGCGCGGCGATGAACGAGGCTACGTCATAGGCCTTGTCGCCCCCGACTGTAATCCGCCACCGCGATCGACGGTGCCGGTCGAGCGAGGCAAGGGCGGCCTCTCGTTCGGCTGTGCCAGTGGCCTGCGTCGCAAAGCCGCCGACCACCAGGCCATGGCGGTTCTCCATGAGGGCGTGTCCGATGTAACACAGCTTGGCGGGCTGGCCGTCGCCCTTCTTGTACAGCCGGGCCTCCGGATCTGTCGTGCTGCGATGGCTCTCGTTGGATCGCACTCGCCGTGGAAGTTCCGTTCGGCGTTGCGGCTAGGCCCCGCCGCGTCGTTGTCATCGCCATCCTTGCGCCGGAAGCTCTTGATCGACGCCCAGGCCTCCAGCAGCGTACTGTCCACCGAGAAGTGATCGCTCGACAGAAGACGCTTCACCTGCGGCTGTGCCACCACAGCCGTCAGGAACTTCCTCGCAATCTCGCCCTCCAGCAGGCGCTCGCGGTTCTTCGTGAAGCTCGAATGGTCCCACGCCGCATCATCCACCCCTAACCCCACGAACCAGCGGAACAAAAAGTCGAACTCCATCCGCTCGCGCTCCGAACGGATACCGTAAAACGTCTGAAGCAACATTGCCCGAAGCAGCCGCTCCGGCGCGATCGATGGTCGCCCAAGGCGCACCGGGTACAAGGCCGCAAACTCTCCCGTCAGATTGATCAAGGCAGCGTTGGCAATCTCGCGGATCAGCCGCAAAGGATGGTCCGCCCCAACCTGCGCCTCAAGATCAACGTAGCTGAACAACGACCCCGATCGATCATCCGATCCACGCATCACTGACTCCTGTTGCCTCCAGTTCAGTGAATCACTTTCAGCCGCCAGCTACGATGAGCTCGATCAGCTCAAGAGCCGTGCCCGCGGGATCGAGCGCCACCAGGGCCGGCACGCCCCGCGTGACGGTCAGCACCCGGCCCTGATCGGAGGCATCGTCCGAGCCCGCGCGGGCGGAGGAGCCGGCGCCGCGCACCAGCCGCGCGAGGCCGCACCAACCCGCGTCGGCGCCGCGACCCAAGGCGGCCTCGAGAGCGGCATCGCTTTGCGCGCTCCACCAGAAGGCGTCGGCCTACTCGTCCAGCGGCCTTGTCACATCCACGCCGGCGGCCGACAGCAGCACCGTGCCGTCGGCGCTGAGGGCGGCGCGCAGCAGGGCCGCGCGCCAGCATCCATTCGAGCACCTCGAGCGGCGTCACGGCGAACTGCAGGCGGAGCGCCTTGTGCCACATCTCCTCCTGGGCGCCGCGCAGGAAGACGACGTCGCAGGTGCGGCTTGCCCGCGACGCCAGCAGCCGGCGGCGCAGCACGAGCAACCCGTCCATCGTGCGCGCGGGATCGCCGTTCGGGCCCAGCATGTTGCCCAGCGCGACCAGCTTGTCGCCGGCCCGCCAGCGCTGCAGCAGGTCGCCGGCCAGCATCCCGAGCGCGACGTCGTCACCCATCTGGGCGCCGAGGGCCCAGATCCGGCCGCCGCGAAGGCGAGCGATGGGAGCGGTGCTAAAGCGTGATGAGTTAAATCTAAGTCGGTTTGGGATTCCCAGGGAGGTCATCTTCTGATTCAAGATGCTGGCTGGGTAGGAGGCCAGCATCGATGGCAGGACCCTATTCCTCGGATCTTCGCGAGCGGGTGGTTGAGGCGGTCGAGCGGGAGGGCTTGTCTCGGCGACAGGCGGCGGCGCGCTTTGGCGTCGGCATCAAGACGGCGATCGACTGGGTCCGGCGGTTCCGGGAGACCGGCAGCGTGGCGGCCCTGCCGATGGGTGGGCAGCGGCCGAAGAAGATTGCCGGTGAGTATCGTGATTGGTTGGTGCGGCGATGCCGGGCCGGCGACTTCACCCTGCGCAGCCTGGTCGCCGAGCTGGGCGATCGAGGGCTGCAGGTCGACTATCATACCATGTGGACGTTCGTGCACGCCGAGGGGCTCAGTCATAAAAAAAGACGCTGATCGCCAGCGAGCGTGATCAGCCCGACGTCGCCTGGCGCCGCGCCCAGTGGAAAGCCTATCAGGGCCGCATCGATCCCGCCCGGTTGGTGTTCATCGACGAGACCTGGACCAAGACCAATATGGCGACGTTGTTCGGGTGGGCGCCCCGCGGCCAGCGCCTCGCGGCCATGGTGCCCCATCGTCCCCTCCCTCGCCGCTCTGCGGCATGACCGCTTCACCGCACCATGGCTCATCGACGGCCCAATCAACGGCCACAGCCTCCTGACCTACATCGACCAGGTCCTCGCCCCGACCCTCCAGCCGGGCGACATCTCGTCATGGACAATCTGGGTTCGCACAAGGGCAAAGCCGTACGGCGCGCACTTCGCGCCGTCGGCGCAAAGCTCTTCTTCCTGCCCAAATACTCGCCCGATCTGAACCCCATCGAGATGTTCTTCGCCAAACTCAAGCACTGGCTGCGAAAAGCCGCCAGAAGAACACCCGACGCCATCTAGCACGCCATCGCTCGAATCTTGCCAGACGTCTCACCTCACGAATGCGCAAACTTCTTCGCTCACGCAAACTACGGCAGACATCATCCCATCACGCTCTAGAGCGTTTTCCGTTCTGAAGAACTCGGGAGGGGATTCCGTTTGAGCTTGAGATGTGATTCAAGCTTAGGGCTGGACGGAGGAGGCCAGCCTGGATGGCACGACCACTTTCCCTGGATTTACGAGAACGGATAGTCGCGGCAGTTGAAGGCGGCCTATCCCGGCGAGCGGCCGCCAGCCGGTTCGCGGTGAGCGAGAGCTGTGCGATCAAGCTGGTAAGGCGTTGGAAGCACAGTGGCAGCGTTGAGCCCGGGGCGATGGGCGGCCACAAGCCGTTTGCGCTGGCCCGACATGAGAAGCTGGTGCGCGATCTGGTGGCGGCCCAGTCCGACCTGACGCTCGAAGAACTGCGCGATCGGTTGGCGGCCGCTGGTGTGGTGGTGGGCCGGACCTCGATCCATCGCTATCTGGAGGCGTTGGGACTGACGCTCAAAAAAAGACACTCCATGCCGCCGAGCAGGATCGCCCGGATGTCGCCGCTGCGCGCACGGCGTGGCGCGAGGACCAGCCGCGACTGAACCCTCATCGCCTGGTCTTCATCGACGAGACCTGGATCAAGACCAACATGGCACGGACCTATGGTCGTGCGCCGCTCGGCCAGCGAGCGATCGGCGCCGTGCCGCACGGCCATTGGCAAACCAGCACCTTCCTGGCCGCCCTGCGCTGCGACGCCGTCACTGCTCCCTGCGTGATCGACGGCCCGATCAACGGGCTGACGTTCCAGGCCTACATCGAGCAGTTCCTTGTCCCGACCTTGGTGGCCGGCGACGTCGTCATCATGGACAATCTCGGCTCCCACAAGGGTGGCCCGGTGCGCGCCGCCATCGAACGGGCCGGCGCAACACTCCTCTACCTGCCGCCCTACAGTCCCGATCTCAATCCAATCGAGCAGCTCTTCGCCAAGCTCAAGGCCTTGCTCCGCAAAGCTGCTGCCCGATCTCTCGACGCCTTGTGGCACGCCGTCGGCGAGCTCCTAACTCAATTCAAACCAAGCGAATGCGCAAACTACTTCCGTAACTCAGGTTATAGTCAACCTAATCGGAATCTGCTCTAGGGTCAAAACTCAATCAAAGCATTGAATTTGTTTGCTGGTGGTGATTCAAGCTCTGAAACGACGGAGCGTTGAAGATGGCGAACGAGTTCTGGCTCAACGATCGGCAATGGTCGACGATCGAACCACTGCTGCCACGCAATCAACCGGGAGCGCGTCGGGTCGACGACCGACGGGTGATCAGCGGCATCGTTCATGTGCTGAAAGTGGGCTGCCGCTGGGACGACTGCCCTGCGCTCTACGGGCCGTCGACGACGGTCTACAATCGCTTCAACCGATGGTCTCGACGCGGGCTTTGGCAGCGCCTGTTCGATGCCCTGGTTACAACCGATGCGGCCGACACGCAGATCATCGGCAGCACGACGGCCAAGGCCCATCGCTCTGCCGGGGGTGGAAAAGGGGGGCCTTGGCGCAGGCGATCGGTCGCTCGCGCGGCGGGCGGACGACGAAAATCCACGCCGTTGTCGACTGTCTCGGCAGGCTCATCGCCTTCGAAATAACCCCGGGCCAGCTCGGCGATGTGCGCGTCGCCGGGTCGCTGTTGGCGCCCATGCCGGCCGCTCGATTGTGCATCGCCGACACAGCCTACGACAGCAATGGGCTACGCCAGTTCTTGAGCGAGCGCGGTACCCAGCCGGTGATCCCCAACAACCCGACCCGCAAGCGCTTCCATCCCTTCGATGCCGACATCTACAAGCGGCGCAATCTCATCGAGCGCATGTTCTGTCGGCTCAAGGACTGGCGCCGCATCGCCACTCGCTACGACAAGCTGGCCGCCAACTTCGCAGCCGCCGTCGCCATCGCTACCATCGTCCTGTGGTGGACCTGATTGAGTCTGGAACCTAGTCCTCGGCAAGCTATGGGGCACATGAAAAAGGCGGCACGACGTTTTAGGTGTCGGCCGCCTTTCAGCTAATTCTGAGCCAAACCGCCCGTCAGGCGACCTTTTGCAGCACGCTGTTTAGCTTCTGCGTGGCAAGGTCCTTGTCGATGCGCTCGACCGCGGCCAGCTCGCGCGCCAGCCGGTCCAGCGCCGCCTCGTAGATCTGGCGTTCGCTATAGGACTGGTCGGGCTGGCCGGCATTGCGGTGCAGGTCGCGCACGACTTCGGCGATCGATACCGGATCGCCGGAATTGATCTTGGCTTCGTATTCCTGGGCGCGGCGGTTCCACATCGCGCGGCTGACGCGGCTGCGGCCTTTCAGGGTCACGAGCGCGTTCTCCATGATCTTGCGCGAGCTTAGCTTGCGCAGGCCGGAGATCTTGGCCTTCGCCACCGGCACGCGCAGCATCATGCGCTCCTGCTCGAAGGAGATGACGAATAGGTCGAGTTTGTGCCCGGCGATCTCCTTCGCCTCGATGTCGATCACGCGACCGACACCGTGGGTCGGATAGACCACGAAATCACCCTTCTCGAAGGCAAATTCCTTCACCTTGGCCGGTGTCTTCTTCGGCTTGGCCATATCAAGTCCCTTCACATCTAGCCCCGCGTTTCGGCGATACCGCGACCCACCGCGCACGCTCCCCTGCGTGCTCGGCTCGACGCCCGTATCGGTAAGTTGCATTCGGCTACCGACTTGGACACCGCCAGCGGCGAACCGGACCCCGGATCGCTTCCAGCGTCACCCTTATACCAGAAAATCGGCCGTGAGTCGCGGGTCATGTTGCATTTAGGCAACGGTCAGCCCATGCGACGGTTGCATGGCTGTCACAAAAGATGCGTGAAAGGACTTGAAATCGGCCGATTCTAACGTTTGCCGGGGTTCTTGCTGAAATACTTTTCGAACTTGTCTTTTTCGTCCTTGAAATTATCCGCGTCGGCCGGCGCCTCGCCCTTGCGCGTGATGTTGGGCCACTCGGCAGACAGGCCGCGGTTGAGCTCCAGCCACTTCTCTAAGCCCTTTTCCGTGTCGGGCAGGATGGCATTGGGCGGGCACTCGGGTTCACACACGCCGCAGTCGATGCATTCGTCCGGATTGATGACCAGCATGTTCTCGCCCTCGTAGAAGCAATCCACGGGGCAGACTTCGACGCAGTCCATGTACTTGCACTTGATGCAAGCTTCAGTCACGACATAGGTCATCAACGGCTCCTGACACGAGCGGCGGGTGCTTAACGCGCTGTAGAGCCCCGCGCAAGACCGCTGAATCACGCGCCGTCGATTTCATCATACAACGCGCGCGCTTCCGTCGCCGGTCCGCGGCGATCGCCCAGCGCCACGATGCGAACCACGCGTACGCGCGGCCCCAAGGCGAAGGTCAGCACCATGCCAGGCGCCACCGGGGCGTGAGGCTTGGCAACCGCGCGACCGTCGATGCGGCAGCGCGACTTCTCGATATAGCGGGCGGCCAAGGTGCGGGATTTGAAGAAGCGGGCATGCCAGAGCCACTTGTCGAGCCGCATCGCGCCCTACGACCTCACCGGGCGGCTACTTCTTTCCGCCGAGCTTCAGCTCGAGCAGCTTGGCGAACGGCGAATCGGCCGCCGGCGCATCGCTCTTCTTCTCGGTGGTGGCGTAGAGCCTGAGCGCTGGCCCGCCACTGTCCCGCCGGGGCGGGCGCGACCCCCGCCGGTCGTCCCTCGACCGTTCGCCTTGCGGGCGATCCTGGCGCGGGCCCTTGCTCGGCGTGTCCTTGTTCGGCGGCCTGTCACCACGCGCGCCGTCGGCGCTCGGCCCGTCGCGCCGCGGCCCATCCTTGCCGCGATCGGGTCGCGGCGAGTTCGGCGAAGAACTGTCGCTCGTTCGGCCGTTCGGGCCGCTCGCGGCGGCGCTGCTCGCGCTGCTGCTTCTGCTGCTCGCGCTGGCGTTCGCGTTGCTCCTCGCGCTCGCGCACGAAGCGCGGCTTCATCGAGAACGCGTGCAACGGGCCGTTCTCGTCCGACGGCGGATGAACACGATAGCCGAGCGCGCGCAGCACGTTGGCCATCTCGGGCTCCGAGCAGCCGACCAGCGACATCATCTGCGGCGCGGCACGGAACCAGCCGGGCGGCAGCGGGCGCGGGCCTTCCTTCTTTGCCTCGGCAGGCCGCGGCTCTTCCGCCTGCGCTTCCTCGGCCTTTGTTTCCTCAGCCCTTATTTCTTCGCCGGTGGCCTCCGCCTGCGGAGCGACCGCCTCGTCGGCCGATGCCGGCTCGGCAGTCGCCGTTTCCTCGGGCTTCGGCCCATCCTCGACAGGCGGTTCCGCGGCAGCTGTCTCCGGGGCCGGTGCCTCCGCGACAGGCGTCGCCTCGGCTTCGGGTTCGGACGCCGGCGCAGGCTCGTTCTCGCCGAAAGCTGCAGCGACGATTGCCCATTCGCTGATCTCGTCAGCCGTCGTCCCTGTCGTCGTTGCCGGCGTGGCGGCGGCTGCCGGGGCGCGGGGCTCGGGCTTCTTCTCCTGTTGCGCGCGGCGCGCGGCTTCGCGGCTTTCGCGGACGGACTGGCGCGCCATCGCCGCCAGACGTTCGACCATGTCGGCGCGGATCGCGTGATCGCCCAGCGGCAGGTAGCCGATGATGGCGTAGAACTCGCGCTCGGCGTCGCGCGGCAGGTCCATCGACGTGCGACCCTCGGCCGGCAGCGGCGGGATCGTCTCGCGGTTGCGGGCGATCATCCAGAGACCGGCGCGCAGACGGATCGGCACCGGCTTCAGCATGCTCGGGAAATAAAGCGAGTAGACGCCGACCCTGACGCCGAGGCGCGCCAGTGCCTTGCGGTCCTCCTCGCCGAGCTCGGTGAGCTGTTGCTCGATCTGCCGGCGCGGCAGCACGCCCAGGCCCTCGCAGAGCTGGAAGATGACGCCGCGCGCGCCGGCCGGCAGTTCCGCCGTGGCGCGGGCGTCCATCAATTCGCTGAGGCCGAGGCGTATGCGCGTCTCGACCCAGGCGGCGGCGCGCTTGCGCACCTCCTCGCGCGCCGGACCGTCGAGCAGGTCGGACGGCAGCGCTTCGACCTTGGGCGCCAGGATGTCGCCGCTCGGCAGCAGGCGCGCCACCGGACCGCCGCCCCAGCAGACGCGCAGCTGGGCGTCGAACACGAGTTCGCCGTCGGCCGAGCTTGCAAATGCTTGCAGCCGCGCAGGCAGGTCCTGGCGCAGCGCGCGCAGCGCCGCACTCAACACAGCCTTCTGATCGGTTTGTCCCTCGGTCGCGTCCGGAACGAAGCGGAAGCCCTCGATGCGACCGAGATGCTCACCCTCGACCGAGACCTCGCCCGCCGCGGCGACCGACGTCGTCATTTCACCCTCATCGCGCAATCTTCGTACAAGCAGAGCCGCCCGTCTATCGACAAACCTCTGCATCAGACGCTGGTGTAACGCGTCTGAAAGCTTGTCTTCGATCGCGCGGGCACGCTCCTGCCAGTGTATCGCGCGCTGAATCCAGTCCGGGCGATGCGAAATGTAGGTCCATGTCCGCACATGGGCGATACGCGCCATCAATGTGTCGATGTCGCCGTCATAGCGCTCCAGACGCTGGACGTGACTCTCGATCCAGTCCTCGGGCAAACGCTCGCCGCCCTGGGTGAGGTGCTCGAAGAGCTGGCCGAGCAGGCGCGTGTGCTCCTCCGTCATGGTCTTGCGGAAGTCCGGGACCTGGCAGACTTCCCACAAGAGCTTGACCCGCTGGGGCGCGTGCAGGCGCGGCAGGAACGCCGAATGTGCCGACAGGGTCTGCAGAGCGAGCTGGTCGTCCTGCTCGCGGACACGCTGCAGGGCGGCATGCGGCGGCGGCCGGTTGAGCGAGGCGATCAGGGCAGGGACCGAATGGAAGTGCAGGTCGCTGTTGCGCCACTGCACGTCGCGCAATGGATCGAAGCGATGGTTCTCGATCGCCTCGACGACGTCAGGCTCCAGTCCGCCCACATCGGCGGTGGTGCCGAATGTGCCGTCGTTCATGTGGCGGCCGGCGCGGCCGGCGATCTGCGCCAGCTCGACGTTGCGCAGAGGCCGAAGGCTCCGGCCGTCGTATTTGCGCAACGACGCGAACCAGACGTGGTTGACGTCCATGTTGAGGCCCATGCCGATGGCGTCGGTCGCCACCAGGTAGTCGACCTCGCCCGACTGGAACATGTCGACCTGGGCATTGCGCGTGCGCGGGCTCATGGCGCCCATGACGATCGCCGTGCCGCCGCGCTGGCGGCGGATCAGCTCGGCAATTTCATAGACCTCGTTGGCCGAAAAGCCGACCACGGCGGAGCGGCGCGGCAGGCGCGTCGCCTTCTTCGGGCCGACATAGGTGAGCTTGGAGAAGCGCGGCCGCGCCACGACGTCGATGTCGGGCAGCAGCCGGTTCAGCACCGGGCGGATGGTGTCGGCGCCCAGCAGCATGGTCTCGTGCGTGCCGCGCGCATGCAGCAGGCGGTCGGTGAAGAAGTGGCCGCGCTCCAGATCGGCGGCCATCTGTACCTCGTCGACGGCGAGGAACGAGACCTGGCGGTCGAGCGGCATGGACTCGACGGTGCACACGAAATAGCGCGCGCCGGCCGGGGCGATCTTCTCCTCGCCGGTGATCAGCGCCACCTGCGAGGCGCCCTTGACCTGCACGATGCGATCGTAATTCTCGCGCGCCAGCAGGCGCAGCGGGAAGCCGATCATGCCCGATTCGTGGCCGAGCATGCGCTCGATGGCGAGATAGGTTTTGCCGGTATTGGTGGGACCGAGGACGGCGGTCAGGCGGCCGGCGGCGCTGGTAAGCGACATCGTCCCACCTTCGCGCGCGCCCGTGGCCGAAGCAAGGCCGGCGGGTCTGCTGAAAACCCTAGCCCGAGACCATGGGCTCCAGCTTGTTGCAGCCGATCACCGGCCCGTGGTCGGCGCGCTGGACGATCACGGCCGCGCCTTGGCCGGGTTGCAGGCGGCTCGCCTCGACGGTCCAGCTCGCCGCCGAGCCGTCCCAGCGGGCCAGCACTTCGAGATGACGTACGGTGTTGAAGTTCTCGAGCATGCGACCCTGGTTCTCGCCACTTGCCACCGGTGTCGAGTGGCGCCGGTCGTAGATCGCGAGCGTGACGTCGGCCGGCCCGCCGTCGAGCGGGAAAGGAGCCAGCTTGATGGTGAGCGGACCGCCGACGGCGCGCGCGAGTTCCGGCGTGGCGCGCTTGGGCGAGCGGCGCTGGGCCTCGCCGAGGAGCGACTCGATCGCGCCGCGGTCGCGCCCCGTGTCATGACCGATGCCGTCGACCACCATCTCGGGGGTGTAGACGTAACGCTGCTTCAGTACGCGCGCGTAGGCGCGCTGGCGCTCGGTGGTGTCGCGCGAGGCGAAGGGGTCCTTCCAGCCGATATAGTCCCAGTAATCGACATGGTACGACAGCGCCACGATGTCGGGACGACGGGCAAGGCTGCCGAGATAGGCATCCGACGGCGGGCAGGAACTGCAGCCCTGCGAGGTGAACAGCTCGATCGCCCAGGGCCCTTCGGCCGTGCTGCGCGCTGCGGCCGGGCCAAGCCCACCCGCGATTGTCATGCCCGCGGCGGCGCCGCCGATCAGCACGGACCGCCGTCCGGGAATCGATAATCTCGTCATGGCTGCAACATGCGCGAGCCGGGCCTCTCCTGCCAATCAACAAACGGTTAGCCGGCGATCACGTTGGCTTGGCTGGACTCCGGAGAGGTAACATTATAACAATTTGTTCCCGATGCTTCCCGGCCTGCGTTTCCCATGCATGAACCCATCTCGCCCGGCACCACCCTGCTCGCCATGAGCGCGCCCGCCCGCATCGTCGCGGCGCTGGGCGTGGCGGCCTTGCTGTGGCTCTGCGCCTGGTGGGCTTTCTAGGACAATGCCGTGAGCGCCGCCCTCCGCCTTACCGACCTCACCGTGAGCTATGACCGTCACCCGGCGGTGCATCACGTGTCGGCCGAGATCCCGGCTGCCGAGATGACGGCCATCGTCGGCCCCAATGGTGCGGGCAAGAGCACGCTTCTGAAGGCGCTGCTGGGGCTGGCGCCGCACATCGAGGGCCGCATCGAGTGCGCGGCCAAGCGCATCGCCTACCTGCCGCAGCAGGCCGAGATCGACCGCTCCTTCCCGATCTCGGTGTTCGACACCGTGCTGCTCGGCCGCTGGTCGCGTTTCGGCGGTTTCGGTGCAGCCAAGCAGGCCGACATCCACGACGCCCAGCATGCCATCGAGGCGGTCGGCCTCGCGGGCTTCGAGCGCCGGCCGATCGACACGCTCTCGGTCGGACAGTTCCAGCGCGTGCTGTTCGCCCGTGTGCTTCTGCAGGATGCCGACCTTGTCCTGCTGGACGAGCCGTTTGCCGCCATCGATTCCAAGACCGTCGCCGACCTCATGGTGCTGATCCAGCGCTGGCGCGCGGAGAAGCGCACGGTGGTCGTCGTGCTGCACGACCTCGAGCAGGTGCGGCGCGACTTCCCCAACACGCTCCTGCTGGCGCGTGAGCTGGTCGCCGCCGGCCCGACGGCGCGCGTGCTGTCGGCCGAGAACCTGCTGCGCGCCCGCGCCATGGCCGAGGCCTGGGACGAGCACGCCGATGCCTGCGAAATGCCGGTGCGGCTGAGCGCCTGAGATCGTCGCCATGAGAAAGGCCGTCATCCCGACCGGAGCGCGAAGCGCGGAGTGGAGGGACCTATTCATGTGGCGAGGAAGAAGAGGTCCCTCGACTTCGCTTCGCTTCGCTCGGGATGACGAGTTTTGTGCTCTACGATCTGCTCATCGCACCCTTCGCCGATTTCGGCTTCATGCGCCGCGCCCTGGTGGCGAGCCTGGCGCTGTCGGTCGGCGGCTCGTCGATCGGCGTGTTCCTGATCCTGCGCCGCATGAGCCTGATGGGCGATGCGCTTGCCCATTCGCTGCTGCCCGGCGCGGCGCTGGGTTTCCTGCTGGGCGGCCTGTCGCTGCCGGCGATGGGCCTCGGCGGCTTCCTGGCGGGCATGGCGACGGCGCTGGCGTCGGGCGTCATCGCGCGCTTCTCCGGCATGCGCGAGGATGCAAGCTTCGCCGCGGCCTATCTTACTTCCCTGGCGCTGGGCGTGCTGATCGTGTCGTTGCGCGGCTCGGCCGTCGACCTGATGAACATCCTGTTCGGCGCCATCCTCGCCGTCGACGACACCGCGCTCGTGCTGGTGGTCTCGACCGCGACGCTTACCCTGGCGGGCCTCGCCGCCATCTATCGGCCGCTGGTCGTCGAATGCTTCAACCCGGGCTTCCTCGCCGCCATGGGCATCCGCGGCTCGCTCTATCACTATCTGTTCCTGGCCCTGGCGGTGCTGAACATGGTGGCGGGCTTCCAGGCGCTGGGCACCTTGATGGCGCTCGGCATCATCCTGCTGCCGGCGGTCGCGGCCTCGTTCTGGGCGCGCGAGGTCTGGTCGATGACTTTGATTGCAGCACCCATGGCCTTCGCCTCGGCCGCGATCGGCCTGCTCGTCTCGTTCCATGTCGGCCTGCCCTCAGGGCCGGTGATCGTGCTGTTCGCCAGCCTGTTCTTCCTGGGCTCGCTGCTGCTGGGCTCGCGCGCCTCGGTGCGCATGCGGCTGTCGCGTCCAGTCCATCTTCGCGGCTAGACTGAACCTATGTCGGACAGTTCCTCGCCCGTGCCGGGCGTCACGCTCAAGACGACCAAGGCCAACAACATTCACATGCGCTATGCCGAGATCGGCAGCGGCCCGCTGGTGCTGTTCGCCCATGGCTGGCCGGAGAGCTGGTACTCGTGGCGGCATCAGCTCACGGCGGTGAGCGCGGCGGGCTTTCGCTGCGTGGCGCCCGACATGCGCGGCTATGGCGGCACCGAGGCGCCTGAGTCGATCGACCAGTACACGCTCTTCCACATGGTGGGCGACATGGCCGAGCTGGTGAAGGCTCTCGGAGAGACAAAGGCCGTCATCGTCGGCCACGATTGGGGCGCTCCGGTCGCCTGGCACGCCGCCCTGTGGCGGCCCGATCTGTTTCCCGCCGTCTGCGCCATGAGCGTGCCCTACGCACCGCCAGGCTATGTCGACATCCTGAGCGCGCTCGAGAAACTCGGCATCAACGATTTCTACCTGCAATATTTCCAGAAACCCGGCGTGGCCGAGGCCGAGCTGCAGCACGACATCCGCGGCGCGCTGCGCCGGCTCTACTTCACTGCCGGCGGCGAGCTCGAGGAAAAAGGCAAGGGCTTCGCCCGTCTGACCGGCGGCACGCTGCTCGCCAACACCGTCGATCCGCCGACGCTGCCGTCCTGGCTGAGCGATGCCGATCTCGATTACTACACCCAGGAATTCTCGCGCACCGGCTTTCGCGGTGGCTTGAACTGGTATCGCAATCTGCGGCGTAACTGGGAGCTGGGCGGCCCGTGGCGCGGCCAGCCCATCCGCCAGCCTTCGCTGTTCATCGCCGGCAGCCGCGACGGCGTGCTGCGCTTTCCCGCAGCCCAGTCCCAGCTCGACGCTTATCCGAAGAACCTGCCCGGCCTCGTCGGCAGTCACATCATCGAGGGCGCCGGCCACTGGGTGCAGCAGGAGCGGCCGGCCGAGGTCAACAAGCTCCTGATCGAGTTCCTCAGGCAAAACTGTGACGGCGGCTACTTCTTCTCCTCGAACTTGAGCGCCGCGCCGTTCATGCAGTAGCGCTGGCCGGTCGGCTGCGGCCCGTCGGGGAAGACGTGGCCGAGATGGCCGCCGCATTTGGCGCAATGCACCTCGGTGCGCGTCATGAAGAAGCTGCGATCGGTCGTGGTGCCGACGGCGCCGGGCTTGGGCTCCCAGAAGGACGGCCAGCCTGTGCCGCTTTCGAACTTGGTCGCCGAATCGAACAGCGGCTCGCCGCAGCCCGCGCACCGGAACGCGCCCTTGCGCTTCTCGTGGTTGAGCGGGCTCGTTCCGGCACGCTCCGTGGCGTGCTTGCGCAGCACGTTGTATTGCTGCGGATCGAGCTCC
The DNA here is from genome assembly GCA_963843185.1 of uncultured Alphaproteobacteria bacterium. Lineage (GTDB taxonomy): Bacteria > Pseudomonadota > Alphaproteobacteria > Reyranellales > Reyranellaceae > Reyranella. The sequence goes on along the minus strand of CAWJJJ010000014.1, from coordinate 56,690 downwards.
TTCTGCCATTCGGCGTCGCTCTTCTCGATGGGATAGGTCTCGGTCTTGGTGCTCATGATGCCTCCGACTCGGGCGATGCCCATGGGGCGATGATCAGCGACTAGACAAGCGTCCGCAACTCGGCCGTGGCGACCGACAGCATGGCGAGATCGAGCGCGCCGGCCGCCGCCAGGTCCTCCTTCAACAGCCGGTCGACGCGGTCGAGCGCGAGCTTGCGCGGCTCGCTCCAGCGCGCCAAAGCGGCCTCCGGATCGGCCATGTCCTTGGCGCCGGCCGCGCGCAGGGCGGAGGTCAGGAGATCGGCGTGCAGGGTGGCCAGCTCGTCCTGCGCGGCGAGGGCAGCCTGCGCGGGCCACTGGCCTTCGCGCGGCAGTTTCTGCGCCGCCGTGGCCAGGGTGGCGAGCGACAGCCGCTCGCCCAGGCGGAAATAGAGCCGGGTCGCCGCCTCGATGCTGCAGCCGTTGGCCCGGGCGGCCTGCATCAGGTCGCCGGCGGCGGCCAGGGTCTCGAGTGCCGCGGCGCGGCGGGCGATGCCGGCCGGCGCGCCCATCGCCTCGAACGCCGCCGCCCGCTCGGCCAGCGCGGCACTCTCCGCCTCGCCGATCAGGCCGGACGGCAGCTCGCCCAGCGCCGCCACGGCCGCGCCCAACTGCTCGGTCGCCACCATGGTGTCGAGCGGCTGCGGCAGGCGCCGCAGCGTCCATTGCACGACCCGCATGAGGAAGCGCTGCGAGGCCACCAGCATGCGGATCTGCGCCTCGGCCTTGAGCGCGGCATCGAGCGCTTCGACCTCGCCCCACAGATCGCGCAGCTTCCAGGCATCGCGCACCACGGCGAAGGCACGGGCGATGGCGGCGGCCGGCGCGCCGGTGCGCGCGCCGACGCTGCGCACAAAGGTCGGCCCGCAGCGATTGACCAGCGAGTTCACGACCTGGAGGGCCGCGATCTCGCGGCGCAGCCGGTGGGCGCGGATTGCCGGCTCGTATTTGGCCTGGAGCGCGCTCGGGAAGTAGCGCAGCAGCTCGCCCTCGAGCAGCGGATCGTCGGGCAGGTCCGATTCGAGGATCTCGTCGTTGAGGTCGATCTTGGCGTAGGCCAGCAGCACCGAAAGCTCGGGCCGGGTGAGATACTGGCGGCTGAGGCCGCGGGCGCGCATCGCCGCGGTGTCGGGCAGGAACTCGACGGCACGGTCGAGCCGGCCCTGGCGCTCCAACGCGCGCATGAAGCGCTCCAGCCGGTCGTGCTCCTCGCCCGCCAGTTCGGCGGCGACGCTGATCGCCTGGCTCTGCTGGTAGTTGTGGCGCAGCACCAGGGCCGCCACCTCGTCGGTCATCGAGAAGAGCAGCGGATCGCGGTCGGCGCGAGCCAGCAGGCCGCGGTTGATCGCCTCGCCGGTGGCGATCTTGATGTTCACCTCGTGGTCGGAGGTGTCGACGCCGGCCGAGTTGTCGAGCGCATCGGTGTTGATCTTGTGCCCGGCCAGCGCCGCCTCGACCCGGCCCCGCTGGGTGAAGCCGAGATTGGCGCCCTCGCCCACCACGCGGGCGCGCAACTGTACGGCATCGATGCGCACCGCATCGCTGGCGCGATCGCCGGCATCGGCCTGGCTCTCGCTCGAGGCCTTCACATAGGTGCCGATGCCGCCAAAGTAGAGCAGGTCGACGGGCGCCGTCAGGATGGCGCGGACCAGGTCGACCGGAGTCATGGCGGGCTGGTCGACGCCCAGAACCTCGCGCGCCTCGGTCGAGAGCGCGATCGACTTGGCGGCGCGGTCGTAGATCGCCGCCGCCCGCCGACAGCAGCGACTTGTCGTAGTCCATCCACGATGACCGCGGCAGGTCGAACAGCCGCTTGCGCTCGGCCCAGCTCGCGGCCGGATCGGGCATCGGGTCGATGAAGATGTGGCGGTGGTCGAAGGCGGCGACCAGCTTGATGTGCCGGGACAGCAGCATGCCGTTGCCGAACACGTCGCCCGACATGTCGCCGACGCCGGCGACCGTGAAGGGCGTGGTCTGGATGTCCTGCCCCAGTTCGCGGAAATGGCGCTTCACCGACTCCCACGCGCCGCGCGCGGTGATGCCCATCTTCTTGTGGTCGTAGCCCGCCGAGCCGCCCGAGGCGAAGGCATCGTCGAGCCAGAAGCCGTAATCCTGGGCCAGCGCATTGGCGATGTCGGAGAAGGTGGCGGTGCCCTTGTCGGCGGCGACCACGAGATAGGGATCGTCGCCGTCGTGGCGCACGACGTCGGCCGGCGGCCGCACGCCCTCGCCGGCATAGTTGTCGGTGATGTCGAGCAGGCCGCGGATCAGCGTCTGGTAGCAGGCGATGCCCTCGGCCTGGACCTGCTCGCGCGTGCCGCCGCCCCCTTGTGCGTTGGTTGGCGGCTGCTTCACATAGAAGCCGCCCTTGGATCCGACCGGCACGATGACGGCGTTCTTCACCATCTGGGTCTTCATCAGGCCCAGGACCTCGGTACGGAAATCCTCGCGCCGGTCTGACCAGCGGATGCCGCCGCGCGCCACCCGGCCGCCGCGCAGATGGATGCCCTCCATGCGCGGGCTGTAGACGAAGATCTCGACCAGCGGCCGGGGCGCCGGAAGCTCGTCGATGGCGCGGCTGTCGATCTTGAAGGAGATCCAATCCTTCAACCTGCCGTCGGCGCCGGTCTGCCAGTAGTTGGTGCGCAAGGTGGACTGCAGCGCATTGAGGAAGCGCCGCAGGATGCGATCCTCATCGAGCGTCGCCACGCCCTCGAGCGCGGTGGCGAGCTTGGCCTCGATCGCCGCCACGCGATCCGTGCGCGCATCGGATGAAGCGTCGCCCAGGGCGGGATCGAAACGCGCCAGGAAGAGATCGACCATCAGGCGGGCGATCGCCGGATAGGCGCTGAGCGCGCGCTCCATGTAGTCCTGGCTGAAGGCGATGCCGGTCTGCCGCAGATATTTGGCATAGGCGCGCAGGATCGCGACTTCGCGCCAGGCGAGCCCCGCCCCCAGCACCAGCCGGTTGAAGCCGTCGTTCTCCAGCGCCCCCGCCCACAGCCGATCGAGCGTCTCGGCAAAGCGGGCGCCGGCGCTGGCGAGATCGACCGCCGACTTGTCCGTGGTCTCGACGCTCAGCACCTGCAGCGCCACCGCCTCGCTGCCTTTCTCGTTGCCCGGCGCGCTCAGCTGGAACGGCACTTCGCTCAGCACCCGGAGGCCGAGATTTTCCAGCGGCGGCAGGATATCGGAGAGCGCGATCGGCGCCTTGGGATGGAACAGGCGGAGCGTGAAACAGTGCAGGGGCAGGCCCGCTTCGCGGTCGAGGCCGACGCCGAGCGACTGGCCGGCGAGGGCGGCCTGCAACGAGCGGAGATCGGCCGTCGCCTGGGCGGCATCGAAGCTGTCGCGATAGATCAGCGGGAACCAGTCGCGCCAGCGCCGCGCCGCGGCGCGGCCTTCGACTTCACCGAGGCTCGCCTGCAGGGCGGCGCGGAAGCGGTCGTTCCACGATGTCGCCGCCTCGGCGAGGGCGCGCTCGAGTTCGGCGAGGTCGGGCGTGGGCGTGTCGTTGGCCTCGAGCTGCAGGATGTAAAGCGACTGGGCGAGCGCCGAGTTGCTGCTGATCGAGGAGGCGACCGATGTCACCGTGGCGTGCCACGCCCGTTCGAGGATCGCGGCGAAGCGGTCGCCGAGGGCTGCATCGAAGCGCTCGCGCGGCGCGAACACCAGGCAGGTGGCGAAGCGGCCCACGGCATCGCGCCGCGCAAAAAGCGCCACGCGCCGCCGTTCCTGCAGCTGCAGGATGCCCAGCGCATGGTCGTAGAGCGTGTCCTCCTCGATCTGGAACAGCTCGTCGCGCGGATAGGCTTCGAGGATCGCCAGCAGCGCCTTGCCGTCGTGGCTCTGCGCGTCGAGGCCGGAGCGGCGCACGATGCCGGCGACCCGGCCGCGCAGCAGCGGCACGTCCTGCACCAGCGCATGGTAGGCAGCCGACGTGAACAGGCCGGCGAAGCGCCGCTCGCCGGTCACCCGGCCGTCGGCGTCGTAGGTCTTCACGATCACGCAATCCATCGGACCGCTGCGATGGACCAGCGACGGACGGTCGGTCTTGACGATCAGGATGTTGTGCGGCCCGCGCGCGAAGCGGGCCATGGCCTCGCCGCCGCCCAGGCCGGCCTCGAACAGCCGCACCTCGTCGCGCCGCAGGATGCCGAGAGCCGAGCCCGGCATCAGCTCGTAGCGCAGGCCGCCGGGCTGGGAGGCATCGTCGACGTAGCGGTAGCGGCGATGGCCCAGGAAGGTGAAGTAGTTGGCCTCGAGCCAGCGCAGGAAGTCGTCGTATTCGCCCAGGTTCGGCGAGTGGCTGGGGGCGAGATCGGCGATGGCGTCGAGGCAGGCCCGCCGCATCGGCCGCCAGTCCTCGACCGCCAGCCGGACCTCGGCCAGCACGCGCGTCAATGCTGCGGCGAGTTCGTCGCGCAGGAGTGGGTCGGCCTGGCGGTCGATCTCGATATGCATCATCGATTCGGGCCGCGCCCGTTCGCCGGCCTCGGCCGAGATGCCCACCAGGTCGCCGTCGAGGTCGCGGCGTGCCGCCAGTACGGGATGGGCCAGCAGATGGACGGAGATCTCGCGGCGATTGAACTCGTTGGTGATCGAATTGACCAGGAACGGCATGTCGTCGTTGACGATCTGCACGATCGTGTGGCGGCTCTCGAAGCCGTGGTCGGCGGCGGTGGGATTGAACACCCGGACCTTGGCGACGCCGGGCAGGCGGCGGCGGGCGAAAGGCGAGCAGCGCGGTCGCGGCGGCGGCGCGCTGCTCGGCCGGAGCCGCCGCCAGGTCCTTGTCGGCGACGCGGGCGAACACGCGGCGGACGAATTGGGCGGCTTCCTCGCCGCCGCCGGCCTGCAGAGTGGCGGCGCAGATGGCGTCCAACCCGTAAACACGCGGCGCCAGTGCGATGGCCATGATCCTGTGTTCCTCCCGGTTGGCGGCCATCAAATGTCACCTACGGCTGTGTCAAACCCAGTGCCGGGACAGTCGGCTCGCCGTACCGGCCATCCTGGGGGTTTCCGCCGTTTCCGCCAGTTTCCGCCATCGCTTTGGGCATTTCGCATCCATTGATTTCGCTGGCGTTTCCGGGTTTGCGCCCTTTCCGCCCTTTCCGCCGCTCCTTTCGCGGCGCCTACGCCAAACGGCGCATTCGGGAGTGGCGAGGCCATGGCAAAACGCCGGCTGCTGGCCTGCTGCAGCGTGCCGGGATCGGCATGGGCCGGCCGGCCAGGCGTTTGACGCTCGAAGCGGAGAAACATGATGTCGGCCCTTGCGGTGACGCTCGGAAGTTAAGTAATAATCTAGATAAAGTCAAGTGATTCTTAGACGCCCACATCCGACCGAACCGGCGGCATTGGGCAGCGCGCATCTCAAAGGCCATAAAGGCCCATCTTGATGGCGATCGAAAGCCGTTCGGCTCTGGAACACCCGGGCACCAGGGAGGAGGGCAAGTCGTTCGATGTCGGCTGTGTCTCAGCGCCATGACACCTTGGCGATCTTGGCGACGCCAAAAGTGCCGGTCGCATCTCGCGTTTTTAGCAGGGTGCCGGCGAGAGTGAGCCGATTGACTGGCGTTTCTGTTTGCGGCCCTTGGAATCCGTGGCAAAGCGCGTTTTGTTCTCATGCCATGCTGCATCTGCGAAGGTTCGGACGCGGCTAAAAACACAAATTTTGAAAGGACTTTTTATTTATCTAGATCAATGGCTTAACCCACCATTCCTGAGATTCACACGCGGGGAATAAAAATGGCGATGACACGGCTTTTGAGTGACGTATCATCAAGGGATAGTGGGGAGGGAGAAACCGGTCCCCACATCTAGGTGTCTTCCACAGGGTATTTTATCCACTGCTGTGGACAAGAAGAAAAGGGGAGCCGCAAGTGTTTGATGTTGTTCAAGTTCGCAGCGGTGCACGCGTTGTTACCGACTCTGCCCGGGACTCCCGCCTCACGGTCTTCGGCAAGGCCACCCTCTCCGACCGGTATCTCATGCCGGGCGAGAGCTACCAGGACATGTTCGCCCGGGTCGCCGCGGCCTATGCCGACGACGATGGCCATGCCCAGCGGCTCTACGACTACATCAGCAATCTGTGGTTCATGCCGGCCACGCCGGTGCTCAGCAATGGCGGGACCAGCCGCGGCCTGCCGATCTCCTGCTTCCTGAACGAGGCAAGCGATTCGCTCGAGGGCATCGTCGGCCTGTGGAACGAGAATGTCTGGCTGGCGGCCCGCGGCGGCGGCATCGGCTCGTACTGGGGCAACCTCCGTTCGATCGGCGAGAAGGTCGGCATGAACGGCAAGACCTCGGGCGTGGTGCCCTTCATCCGCGTCATGGACTCGCTGACGCTGGCCATCAGCCAGGGCTCGCTGCGCCGCGGATCGGCCGCCGTCTATCTGCCGGTCAACCATCCCGAGATCGAGGAATTCATCGAGATCCGCCGTCCGACCGGCGGCGATCCCAACCGCAAGGCGCTCAACCTGCACCATGGCCTCCTGATCTCCGACGCCTTCATGCGCGCTGTGGAGAACGACGAGGAGTGGGCGCTGGTCAGCCCCAAGGACGGCGCCGTACAGCGCAAGGTCTCGGCGCGGCATCTGTGGATCCGCATCCTGACGGCGCGCATCGAGACCGGCGAGCCCTACCTGATCTTCGTCGACCACGTGAACAACGCCCGGCCCGAGCACCACAAGCTGGCCGGCCTCGAGGTCAAGACCTCCAACCTGTGCAGCGAGATCACGCTGCCGACCGGCATCGACCATCACGGCAAGCAGCGCACCGCGGTGTGCTGCCTCAGTTCGCTCAATCTCGAGAGCTATCTCGAGTGGCACGAGCATCCGACCTTCATCGAGGACGTGATGCGCTTCCTCGACAACGTGCTGCAGAGCTTCATCGACACCGCCGGCAGCGATTTCGCCCGCGCCACCTACGCCGCCATGCGCGAGCGCTCGGTGGGCCTGGGCGTCATGGGTTTCCACTCCTTCCTGCAGGCCAACAACATCCCGCTCGAATCGGTGATGGCCAAGGTGTGGAACAAGAAGATGTTCAAGCACGTCCGCGGCCAGTGCGACGAGGCGTCGAAGGCGCTCGGCAAGGAACGCGGCCCCTGCCCTGACGCGGCCGACTTCGGCTTCGAGGACCGCTTCTCCAACAAGCTGGCGATCGCGCCCACCGCCTCGATCTCGATCATCTGCGGCGGCGCCTCGCCCGGCATCGAGCCGTCGGCCGCCAACGTCTACAACCACAAGACCCTGTCGGGTTCGTTCGTGGTGCACAATCCGTACCTCGAGAAGATGCTGGCCCTGAAGGGCAAGAACGACGAGGACACCTGGACCTCGATCACGACCAGCCAGGGCTCGGTGCAGCATCTCGACTGCCTCGACGACCACGAGAAGGCGGTGTTCAAGACCGCCTTCGAGATCGACCAGCGCTGGCTGGTCGAGCACGCCGCCGACCGCGCGCCCTACATCTGCCAGAGCCAGTCGCTCAACATCTTCCTGCCGGCCGACGTGCATAAGCGCGACCTGCACCAGATCCACATGATGGCCTGGAAGCGCGGCGTGAAGAGCCTCTATTACTGCCGCTCGCTTTCCATGCAGCGCGCCGAGACCGTCGCCGGCGAAGCGCTCACCGCGGCGCCGCTCGGCGACCATGCCCTTTCAGCCCCCAGGATAGACGCCCCCTCGTCTCCGGTTGGGCCGGTGCCGCTCGGTACGCCGTCGGCACCGGCCCAGTCGACCGACTACGAAGAGTGCCTTAGCTGCCAGTAACGTGCGTCGTCCTCGCCGCGCCAACGGGCCAACCGCCCGGGGCGCGACGGGGAATTTTTCGCCTCATCGTGCATTTTGCTTCATCGCCCCCTCGCTTCATTGATTGACCGGTCATCCCCATGTCCCTGCTCGACGCCAAGCCGATCTACAAGCCGTTCCACTATCCCTGGGCCTACGACGCCTGGCTGATGCAGCAGCGCATCCATTGGCTGCCCGAGGAAGTGCCGCTGGCCGACGACGTCAAGGACTGGCGCAACAAGCTGACCGACAGCGAGCGCCACCTGCTGACGCAGATCTTCCGCTTCTTCACCCAGGCCGACGTCGAGGTGAACAACTGCTACATGCGGCACTATTCGCGGGTCTTCAAACCGACCGAAGTGCAGATGATGCTGGCGGCCTTCTCGTCGACCGAGACGATCCACGTCGCCGCCTACAGCCACCTGCTCGACACGATCGGCATGCCCGAGACCGAGTACTCGGCCTTCCTCCACGTCAAGGAGATGAAGGACAAGTACGACTACATGCAGGAGTTCAACGTCGAGTCGAAGCCGGCGATCGCCAAGACGCTGGCGGTGTTCGGCGCCTTCACCGAAGGCCTGCAGCTCTTCGCCTCGTTCGCCATGCTGATGAACTTCCCGCGCTTCAACAAGATGAAGGGCATGGGCCAGATCGTGTCGTGGTCGGTGCGCGACGAGACCCTGCATTGCAACTCGATCATCAAGCTGTTCCGCGCCTTCGTGCAGGAGAACCAGGAGATCTGGACCGAGGAGCTGCAGCGCGAGATCTACGTCGCCTGCTCGACCATCGTCGACCACGAGGACGCCTTCATCGATCTCGCCTTCGAGCTGGGCGGCATCGAGGGCATGACCGCCGTCGACGTGAAACGCTACATCCGCTACATCGCCGACCGCAGGCTGACCCAGCTCAGCCTGCAGCCGATCTACCGCACGGACGCCAAGAACCCGCTGCCGTGGATGGACCAGATGCTGAACGCCATCGAGCACACCAACTTCTTCGAGAACCGTTCGACCGAGTACTCCAAGGCTTCTACGCGCGGCACCTGGGAAGAGGCGTTCGGCTAGATCTGTCGTCCTGAGCGCGGCGAAGGACCTCTTCGCCGGTTGCCGCGGCATAAGATCCTTCGCTGCGCTCAGGATGACTTGAGAGTACCGGTGATATTCGTCGTCGTTCCTCGCTTCGGCATGAAAACAATCGCTTGACCCTTCAACGACGTGCCTTACGCCGTCCGCTGTAACGAGCGCGCGCCTCGGCGAAGGCTGTCTTTGCCGGAATTCGACTTGAAGGATCAGCCTTCGTCGCCTCGTAGGTCGGTACAACCTCCTCGCGCAGCCATCGCTCGAACGCGGCGTCGTGTGCCTGCAGGGCGCGAAGGCCGGCTCTGATCACTTCCGAGCCGGACGCGTAGGCTCCGGAATCAACCTTCGCGTCTATGAACGCCGCCTGTTCGGCCGGGAGACTGAACGTACGCTGGCGCGGCCCATGTCAGGCCCAACCCCCGGCATGGGGCAGGACATGGCCGGTGATGAAGCCTGCCGCATCGGAACAGAGGAAGCAGATCGCCGCGCCCAGCTCATCGGGCTTGCCCAGCCGGCCCAACGGGATCTGCGCCGTCATCTTGGCCATCGCCTCCTGGTTGGCGAGCAGGGCGGGCGGGAAGTAGTCGGGGTTCTCGACGTAGTTCGAGCCGACCGCGTTCACCGTGATGCCGTCGCGCCCCAGCTCCTTGGCGAGCGAGGAGACCAGGCCGTTGGCCGCCGCCCGCGCCGATACATAGGGCGCATAGTTGGCGATGCCGCGCAGCGGCGCCGCCGACGAGACGAACACGATGCGTCCCGACTTGCGCTTGCGCATCGACGGCGCCACGAGCTGGACCAGCCTGAACGGCACCACCGCCATGGCCTCGAGCGCCGCGCGGTAATCCTCCAGCCGCGCTTCGGGCAGGGGCGCGCGCAGCGCGGGATAGGCGTCGTTGTTGACCAGCGCGTCGATGTGGCCGTGGCGCCTCAAGGCGAGCTCGACCAGGGTCGTGGGCTCTATCGCCGACAAAGCGTGCGCGCCCGGGAACTGCGTCTCGTACTTGTGCCGCGCACTCGGCGCCTCGAAGCCGGGATCGTGGGCCAGGACCGTGGCGCCTTCGGCCAGCGCCACCCGTGTCGTGCCGTGCCCTGCGAATTTCTCGACATTGGTGATCAGGATCACGCGGTCTTTCAGCAGCATGGCGATTCCTCTAGGTTGCGGCCCATGGCGAACCCAACCGATCCTAGCGCGCCCGATCCTAGCGTATCGCCCCCGGCGGAACAGGCGTCCTTCGGCTATCGCGACGTACCGGCGGCCGACAAGGCCGGTCTCGTGCGCCGGGTCTTCGAGAGCGTGGCGCCGCGTTACGACCTGATGAACGACCTGATGTCGGGTGGCGTCCACCGGCTCTGGAAGAACACCCTGGCCGATGTCGTGAACCCGCGGCCGGGCGAAAGGTTGCTCGACGTGGCAGGCGGCACGGGCGACGTCGCCTTCCGTCTGCTGAAGCGGCAAGGCGAGCGCGCCGATGTCACGGTCTGCGACATCAACCCTGCCATGCTCGCGGTCGGCCGCGATCGCGCCGTCGACCGTGGACTGCTGAAGGGTCTTACCTGGACCACGGGCGATGCCGAGAACCTGCCGTTCCCCGACCGCTCATTCGACGGTTACACGATCGCCTTCGGCCTGCGCAACGTCACCGACATCGACAAGGCGCTGGGTGAAGCCCATCGCGTGCTGAAGCCGGGCGGACGCTTCTTCTGCCTGGAGTTCAGCAAGGTGACGTCGGCGCCGATCGGTCGCGCCTACGATGCCTATTCCAGCCGGGCGCTGCCGTTCATCGGGCGGGTCGTCGCCCGCGATGCCGAGTCCTACCGCTACCTGCATGAAAGCATCCGGCGCTTCCCGCCGCAGCGCGAGCTGGCCGGGCGCATGCGCAAGGCAGGCTTCGCCAACGTCACCTGGCGCGACATGACGCTGGGTGTCGTGGCGCTGCACTCGGGCTGGCGCATATGACTTTCTTGCCGGACCGCGGGCCTCCAGGCCCGCTCATGACCATGAGGCGGGCCTGGAGGCCCGCGGTCCGTTAAGATGCTGCGCGCCCTTCGCAATTCCTGGCGCCTGCTGCGCATGGCGCTGAGCCTCGCCCGGCACGACGCGCTGTTTCCGTTGGAGACGCTGGGCATCGCGCCGGCGCTGGTCGCCTGGGCGCGGCTGTTCGCCCGCCGCCGCGATGCGCGCCGGCCGGGCGAGCGGCTGGCGGCGGCGCTGCAGGAAATGGGGCCGTCCTTCATCAAGCTCGGCCAGGCGTTGTCGACCCGCGCCGATCTCTTGAGCGAGACCGTGGCCGTCGACCTCGCCCGTCTGCAGGACCATCTGCCGGCCTTCTCCGGCGCCGAGGCGCGGCGCACGCTCGAGAGCCAGCTCGGCCGGCCGGTCGAGACGCTGTTCTCGAGCTTCGACGACGCGCCGGTCGCTGCCGCGTCGATCGCCCAGGTCCATTTCGCCGTCACCACCGACGGCCGCGACGTTGCCGTCAAGGTGCTCCGACCCGGCATCGAGAGGGCTTTCGAGCGCGACCTCGATCTCTTCTACTGGATGGCCGAGCTGGTCGAGCGCACCCAGCCGCGTTTCCGCCGGTTGAAGCCCGTCGATTTGGTGCGCGCCTTCGCCGACGTCGTGCGGGTCGAGATGGATCTGCGCATGGAGGCGGCCGCCGCCGAGGAGCTGGGCGAGAACTTTGCCGACGATCCCGGCTATCGCGCGCCCACCATCGACTGGGACCGCACCGCCCAGCGCGTGCTGACGCTCGAACGGGTCGACGGCATCCCGATCGGCGATCGCGACGCCATCGTCGCCGCCGGCCACGATCCCGACCTCGTCATGAAGAAGGCCGCCGAGGCGTTCTTCTACCAGGTGTTCCGCGACGGCTTCTTCCACGCCGACATGCATGGCGGCAACGCCTTCGTCGATCGCGCCGGCCACATCGTGCCGGTCGATTTCGGCATCATGGGCAGGATCGACGAGGATACGCGCGGCTATCTCGCCGAGCTGCTGGTCGCCTTCCTGCAGCGCGACTACCGCACCGTCGCGGAGGTCCAATTCCGCGCCGGCTACGTGCCGTCCGACCAGTCGCGCGAGATGTTCGCCCAGGCCTGCCGCTCGATCGGCGAGCCGATCTTCGGCAAGCCGAGCCACGACATCTCCATTGCGCGCCTGCTCGCCCAGATGCTGCGCGTCACCGAGCAGTTCGAGATGGCGGTGCAGCCGCAGCTCCTGCTGCTTCAAAAGACCATGCTGATGGCCGAGGGCATGGGCACGCGCCTCAATCCCAAGGTCAATATCTGGGAACTGGCGCGGCCCCTGATCGAGGAGTGGATGCGCACGCATTTCGGCCCGCGCGCCACGGTCGGGCGTGCCGCCGAGGGCCTGGCGCAGGGCCTGCGCCGCCTGCCGCGCCTGATCGACAGCCTGCACATCGTGGCCGAACACGAGCGTCGCAAGGCCGAAGCCCAGTCGAAGGACCCGCCGCCTGCCGCGTCGCGCGCCTGGCGCCCGGGCTTTTCCGAGATCATCGCCGTCCTGGCCCTGATCGCGGCCATCGTGGCGTGGTGGCATTAGCCGCCATTTCATGACGACGTGCCGATCAGATCCGCTCATAGCAGCGGACTCCTTTCCACATCCCCCTTCCGTGCCGCCTGGTACTAGGCGAGTGAGCGCCGCAGGACAATCGCAATTCTTGGGCTCGCCGTGTTCCTGGTTGCCGGAACCGTGAAAGGGCTGGTCGGGCTGGGACTGCCGACCATCACCATCGCGCTCACCTCGCTGGTGTTGCCGCTGCCCGAAGCGATCGCGCTGATCTCCCTGCCGACCATCGTCACCAACGTCTGGCAGGCGGCGGTGGGCGGCAAGTTCTGGATCATCCTGCGCCGCCAGGGACCGCTCATCGTGCCGCTGATGGTCGTGCTCTATCTCACCATGTGGCTGGTCGGCCAGAAGGGACCGAACTGGGCGTTCCTGGTGCTGGCGGCCGTGCTGATCGTCTATAGCGGGCTCGGCCTGCTGCGCATCCGGCTCCACATCCATGCCGATCTCGAGAAGCCGCTGGCGCCGGTGATCGGGATCATCTCCGGCTTCGTTGCCGGCGTGGTGGGAGTGCCCGTGGTCCCGCTGATGCCCTACCTGCAGGGCCTCGACATCAGGCCGACGGAGCTGGTGCAGAGCCTGGGCGTCGTGCTCTGCGCCACCTCGCTCACGCTCACCGCCTCGCTGCTCAATTTCGGCCTGCTCGACGGGCCGCGCGCCCTGGTTTCGGCGGCGGCCGTCGTGCCGGCGCTGGGCGGCATGTGGGTGGGCCGGCAGATCCGGCTGCGCCTGTCGATCGAGCAGTTCCGGCTGGCCGTGTTCTGGGCGCTTTTGCTGACGGGCGTCTACACTTTCGCCAGCCGGGTGTTGTGATAATCTGGCGGCCATGCTGAACGGCAAGCGGATCCTGCTGATCGTCGCGGGCGGTATCGCGGCCTTCAAATCCCTCGAGCTCATCCGGCGGCTGCGCGAGCGCGGCGCATCGGTGCGCTGCGTGCTGACCGACGCCGGTGCGCGCTTCGTCACGCCGCTGTCGCTGCAGGCGCTCACCGAGGATCGCGTCTACAGCGACATGTTCTCGCTCACCGACGAAAGCGAGATGGGCCACATCCAGCTTTCGCGCGACGCCGATCTTCTGGTCGTGGCGCCCGCGACCGCCAACATCCTGGCGCGCATGGCGGCGGGCATGGCCGACGATCTGGCGGCCACTGTGCTGCTCGCCACCGACAAGCCGGTGCTGGCGGCGCCGGCGATGAACGTCCGCATGTGGACCCATGCCGCCACGGTCGCCAATGTCGAGACCCTGAAGAAGCGCGGTGTGAGCTTCATCGGCCCCAACGACGGCGCCATGGCCTGCAACGAGCACGGCCCCGGCCGCATGTCGGAGCCGGAGGAGATCGTCGCCGCCGTCGAGGCCCTGCTGACGGCGGCCGGCTCTCCCGTCGAGCGGCCGCTGGCCGGCAAGCGCGCCGTGGTGACGTCGGGGCCGACGCGCGAGGCGATCGATCCCGTGCGCTACATCTCCAATCACTCCTCGGGCAAGCAGGGCCACGCCATTGCCGGCGCCCTGGCGCAGCTCGGGCGCCGAGGTCACGCTGGTCTGCGGGCCGGTCGCGCTGGCCGATCCGCCGGGCCTGCGCACGGTCCATGTCGAATCGGCCGACCAGATGCTCGCCGCCTGCCTCGCTGTGGGCCGGGTCGATATCGCGGTGTGCGCCGCAGCCGTCGCCGACTGGAAGGCCGCGCATCCGGCAGCGTCGAAGATCAAGAAAAAGGCCGGCGCCCAGCCGCCGGCCCTCGAGCTGGCGCCCAATCCCGACATCCTGGCGACCTTGTCCAAGCGCGGCCCCACGCGGCCGGCGCTGGTGGTGGGCTTTGCCGCCGAGACCGAGAACCTGGTCGCCAATGCGATCGACAAGCGCAAGCGCAAGGGCTGCGACTGGATCGTGGCCAACGACGTATCGGCCGCCGCCGGGACCTTCGGCGGCGAGCGCAACACCGTCCACCTGATCAGCGCCGCCGGCGTCGAGGATTGGCCGACCCTGGCCAAGGGCGATGTCGCCATGCGGCTCGCCGGGCGCATCGCGCTCCATTTCGGCCAGCCGCCCAAGGCCGAGGCGGCGGAGTAGCGTCGGCATGAAAGGCGTCGAAAGCGTCGAGATCGAAGTGGTGCGCCTGGCCCACGGTCGCGACCTCGAGCTTCCCGACTACGCCACGGCCGCGGCGGCCGGGGCCGACCTTCTGGCCGCCATCGACCAGGACATCGAGCTGGGATCGCTCGAACGCCGGATCGTCCCGACGGGCATTTCGATCGCGCTGCCCGTGGGGTTCGAGGCCCAGATAAGGCCGCGTTCCGGGCTGGCGGCCAAAAACGGCGTCACGGTGGCCAATGCGCCGGGCACCATCGATGCCGATTATCGGGGCGAGATCGGCGTGATCCTGATCAATCTCGGCAAGGAGCCGTTTCGGATCACGCGCGGCATGCGAATTGCACAGTTGGTTGTCGCCCGGCACGCCCGGGCAGTGTGGCGTGAGGTGAGTGAGCTCGACCGGACGGCGCGTGGGGCCGGCGGTTTCGGCTCGACAGGAGTGACGGCGGGGTCGGCAAAGAACGCCTGAGGGGACGCACGGGGATGCCTCGGCTCAGCAAGAAGACCATGTTCGCCATCGAGGCCGTGCTCGACGTGGCATTCCATGTCGGCGAGCGTCCCGTGCGCAGTGGCGACATCACGGAGCGCCAGCGCATTCCCAAACGCTATCTCGAGCAGGTCCTGCAGCATCTGGTGCGGGCCGGCATCCTGAACGGCAAGCGCGGCCCCCGCGGCGGCTATCGGCTGGGCCGCGAGCAGCGACGAATCACCCTGGGCGAGGTGGTGCGCGTGGTCCGCAAGCTCGAGGCCGAGACCGAGCCGAACGATCCGACGATCGGCTCGCCGCTGGCGCACGAGGTGGTCTGGCCGATGTGGGAGAGCGAAGACCGTAGGTCTCTTGGACATAGTCCGCAGTGGAGCAAGGCTCTCGCACCGTCATCTTCATCAGCCCGAACGGTTGCCCGGGTTGAAGCCCGGACCCACAAGGAAGGGAGAGGAAGATGGCCGATATGGTACGGCTGGCTGGTATCGATGTCAGCAAGGACAAGCTGGACGTCTATGTGACGCCGTCGGGTGAGAGCCGGACGGTGGGCTATGACCGGCGAGGCTTGGCCGGGTTGCGACGATGGCTGGTCGGCCTGGGTGTCGCCCTGGTCGCCGTGGAGGCCAGCGGCGGCTACGAGCGCGATGTCAGCGAAGTCCTGGAAGAAGCTGACCTGATCGTTCACCGGCTCATCCGCCGCGGGTGCGCCGCTTCGCCCAACTGAAGGGCCGGCTGGCCAAGACTGATAGCCTCGACGCCCGCACGATCGCTGAGTTCCCCCGCGCCCACCCGGAGGAACGGCAGCTCCGGCCGACCCCAAGCGCGAACGTCTAGCCGAACATCGGTGGTGCCGCGCAATCCAAGAAGCCATTCTACGACTGCATCAACCACTCGACCCTGCGCGAAGGCTGGCTGCGCGTCTGGTGATGACCCGTACAACTCGATGGCCGGCGCCCACGACTTCCTGATCGACCTTTGCCAGCACGCCACCACCGAGCTGCGATCGCCGCCGCACCGTCCGGCGTCGGCCCGGCCTGGCCAAGACCGATCGCCTTGCTGCCCGAACTCGGATCCCTGACCCGCCGCCAGTTGCCTCGCTGGTCGGCGGCTCCCTCGAGCCCAGCTCCGGCACGTCAACGGCGCGCTGACCAAGGGCTCAGCCAGGACGAGATCATGGAGATCTCTGCATGCGCCACTATGGCGGCATCCCGGCATCCCGCTCGCCGCCTTCAAGCGCCGCGCCGGCAAGCCGGGCAAGGTTCGCCTCGTCGCCTGCATGCGCAACTCATCGTCACCCTCAACGCTGTGGGCAGGGATGGCTCTTAATGGAACCTCGCACCGCTTGAAAACAAGACGGTCGCTCCACTTCGCCTCGCTGCGCTCGGCTTCGGTCGGGATGACGGGATGGAGATCCGTTTCGCTCCGGTCGGGATGACGGGTGGGGGTGACCGATGATCCTCATTCGCAAGGCCAAGGCCGGCGAGAGCAAAAGCCTGACCGCGCTCTGCGTCCGGTCGAAGGCGCATTGGGGCTATGACGCCGCGTTCATGAGGAAGAGCGCGGCGGCACTGCTGGTGAGCGAGGCCGAAATCGCGGCAGGCCGCGTGCTGGTCGCCATCGATGCCGCCGGGCGGACGATCGGCGTGGCGTCGGTGGTGCCCGAAGGCGAGACGGCCGACCTTGAGGTGATGTTCGTCGATCCACCGGCGATCGGCAGCGGCGCCGGCCGCGTCCTGTTCGAGGCCGCGGTCGCCCGCGCGCGCGGAACCGGTGCCAGGCGCCTGACGATCCTCGCCGATCCCAATGCCGCGCCGTTCTACGAGCGCATGGGCGCGCGCTTTCTGCGGAACGCGCCGTCCGACGCCATTCCCGGCCGCACCTTGCCGCTCTATGAATACGACCTCACGTCGGAGACTGTTTCATGACTGCGCTCGTCCCACCCGCCACCATCGCCTTCCTCGGCCTCGGCAAGATGGGCCGCCCGATGGCGGCCCGGCTCGTTGAAGCCGGCTTCAAGCTCCGCCTGTTCGACGTCTCGCAGAAGGCCGTCTCGGATTTCGTCGGCGCCCATCCGTCCGCCCTGGCGACGGCCTCGCCCAAGGCCGCGGCCCATGGCGCCGATGCGCTGATCACCATGCTGCCCGATGGCAAGATCGTGCGACAGGCGCTGATCGAGGGCCGCGATCCGGCGCGCGAGGGCCTGGCGGCGGGCGCGCTGGTGCTCGACATGAGCTCGTCCAATCCCGTCGACACGCAGAAGCTGGCGCGCGATCTCGCCGCTTCGGGCGTGGCGCTGCTCGACGCGCCGGTCTCGGGCGGCGTCAAGCGCGCCATCGACGGCTCGCTCGCCATCATGGTGGGCGGCGCCGCGGCCGATCTCGAGCGCGCGCGGCCGGCGCTCGGCGCCATGGGCAAGACCATCACGCTGTGCGGGCCGGCCGGCGCAGGCCATGCGCTGAAGGCGCTGAACAATTTCCTGTCCGCCTCGGGCCTGGTCGCGATGTGCGAGGCGCTGGTGGTCGGCGAGGCATTCGGACTCGATCCCGGCACCATGGTCGACGTGTTCAACAGCTCGACCGGCAAGAGCAACGCGACCGAGGTCAAAGGCCGCCAGTTCGTGGTCTCGAAAAGCTACGCCTCGGGCTTCACCACCAGCCTGATGGCCAAGGACCTGCGCACGGCGGGTGACGTGGCGGCCTACCTCAAGCTCAAGATGCCGATGCTGCAGCAGGCCATGGGCTACTGGACGGCGGCCGACGGCAACCTGGGACCGGGCGCCGACCACACCGAGATCTTCCGCTATGCCGAGATGCTGGCCGAGGAGGGAACATGACCCAGGCCTGCTCGCTCGACGATCGCGCGATCGGAGCTTCCTTGTCGTAGATCCTTCGCTTCGCTCAGGATGACAGCCGGTCCCCCGGGCGGGCATTGAGCATCGCCTCGTAACCCTTTGACAGACCGCGGCTGAATCCCTATACAAGCGCCACCTAGGGCCCTTGGCGCTGCCTCCCCGGCGGTGATCGACGGGGCCCACTCAAGAACGACACGCCGCCGATTTTTCACAGTGACCGCCCCTGGCGGTCAGGCGCGTGCGCTCATTTCCCCACCCCCAGACTGAAGACCCATGAACCTCCAAGAACTCAAGATCAAGAAACCGCCCGAGCTGCTCGCATTTGCCGAGGAGCAGGGTGTCGAAGGCGCGGCGATGATGCGCCGCCAGGAGCTGATGTTCGCCATCCTCCAGAAGGTGGCGGCCGCCGACCAGGCGATCTTCGGCGTCGGCACCATCGAGGTGTCGCCCGACGGCTTCGGCTACCTGCGCTCGATGGAAGCCAACTACCTGCCCGGCGCCGACGACATCTATGTCAGCCCGACCCAGGTCCGCAAATTCGGCCTGCGCACCGGCGACACGGTGGAAGGCGAGATCCGCGCGCCCAAGGACGGCGAGCGCTACTTCGCCATGGTGCAGATCAACAAGATCAACTTCGACGACCCCGATGCGCTGCGCCACCGCATCAATTTCGACTCGCTGACGCCGCTCTATCCCGACGAGAAGCTCAAGCTCGAGATGGAAGGCGGCGCCGCCGTCATGGCGCCGGCCGTCAAGGAAGAGGAGGGCGGCTCGCGCGCCACCTCGTCGGGCCGGGTGAGCTCGCGCCGCACCGGCACGCTCACCAAGAAGGCCGGCACCACGCCGCAACAGCAGCTCGACATCTCGACCCGCGTGATCGACCTGATCGCGCCGATCGGCAAGGGCCAGCGCGCGCTGATCGTGTCGCCGCCGCGCACCGGCAAGACGGTGCTGCTGCAGAACATCGCCCACGCCATCACGGCCAATAACCCCGAAGTCTTCCTCATGGTGCTGCTGGTCGACGAGCGGCCCGAGGAAGTGACCGACATGCAGCGCACGGTGAAGGGCGAGGTCGTGTCGTCGACCTTCGACGAGCCGGCGAGCCGCCACGTCGCCGTCGCCGAGATGGTGATCGAGAAGGCCAAGCGCCTGGTCGAGCACAAGAAGGACGTGGTGATCCTGCTCGATTCGATCACCCGCCTGGGCCGCGCCTACAACACCGTGGTGCCGAGTTCCGGCAAGGTGCTGACCGGCGGTGTCGACGCCAACGCCCTGCAGCGGCCCAAGCGCTTCTTCGGCGCCGCGCGCAACATCGAGGAAGGCGGCTCGCTCACCATCATCGCCACGGCCCTGATCGATACCGGCAGCCGCATGGACGAAGTCATCTTCGAGGAATTCAAGGGCACCGGTAACTCGGAAATCATTCTCGACCGCAAGGTCTCCGACAAGCGCACCTTCCCGGCCATCGACATCACCAAGTCGGGCACCCGCAAGGAAGAGCTGCTGGTCGACCGCGCGACGCTGTCGAAGATGTGGGTGCTGCGCCGCATCCTCATGCCGATGGGCGCCGTCGATGCCATCGAATTCCTGCTCGACAAGTTGCGCACGGCAAAGACCAACCAGGACTTCTTCGGCTCGATGAACCAGTAGACTTGCTGGGGCGCAGGTCCCCTCTACGTCCTCTCAGACTCCGCTGCGCGGGTGGAGAGCGTTCCAGCTATGACAGGCTACTGTCGCCGCTCCGCGCGAACACTGCGCTGGCATGCACGATGCGCTCGCCGTTGCACAGTAGATAGCAGTTGGCGAAGGCCAGCCTGCCGCCGACCTTGTGCACGTCGACATGCGCCTCGACCCAGTCGCCGACCTTGGCGCCGCCGGCGAAATCGGTCGTGACGCTGGCGGTGGTCAGCATCGGCGAGGGCGTCTGGCTGCGCGTCGTGCGATAGCCCAGCGCGATGTCGCACAGCGTCATCAGCAGACCGCCATGGGCGCCGCCGCGCGCGTTGGCGTGCTCGGGCCTGGATGCGCATGCCGACCACGAACGTGCCGTCGGCCTCTTCGCGATAGAAAAACGGCCCGTTGTGATCGAGGAACGGGCTGGTGCGGAACAGGGGCTTGAAGCCGTCGGGCGGAGCAGGCGCCATCGTCAGACTCCGAGGTCAGCGGCGACGGCTCGCCGCTGCTCGGCGCTGACATCGACCTTGACCCCGAACCAGGCCTCGAAGCCCACTCTGCCCTGATGCAGCAGCATGCCCAGCCCGTCGACGCAGCGGTTGCCGCGGCTGCGGGCGGCGGCCAGCAGGCCGGTTTCCAGCGGCGTGTAGACGATGTCGTAGACCGCAGCCGTGTGCGGCAGGTGCGCGAGATCGAGGTCGAGCGGCGGCTGGCCCTTCATGCCGAGCGAGGTGGTATTGACCAGCAGGGTCGCATCCTTGAGCGCCTGCGCCCTGTCATCCCAGCGATCCACCACGATCTGCCGCCCATCGTCCGGCGTGAAGGCGACGCCCAGGTCGATCGCCGTGCCCTGCGTGCGATTGACCAGGCGCAATTCGGGAACGCCCGCGTCGATCAAGGTGGCGACGATCGCGCGTGCCGCGCCACCGGCGCCCAGCACGACAACAGGCCCGGCCTCTGCTCGCCAATGGCGCGCGTTGTAGCGCAGCGCCTCGATGAAGCCGAAGCCGTCGCTGTTGCGGCCTTCCAGGCTGCCATCGGGCCGCTTGATCACCGTGTTCACCGCGCCGATATGCGCGGCCAGCGGATCGATCCGGTCGAGCAACGGCATGATCCCGATCTTGTGCGGCAGGGTGAGGTTGCAGCCGCGCGCGTTAGGCGTGCGCCGGAGGAAGGCCACGAGTTCTTCCAGCGCGGCGCGGTTGGGCTCGACCGGCAGGCGGCCGTAATGGCCGTCGATCCTGTGCTGCTTCAGCCAGAAGCCGTGCAGCGCGGGCGAGCGCGAGTGCTCGACCGGCCAACCGACGATGCAGGCGAAGGGCCGGCCGTGGGCTTCCCCGAGGAGTTTTTCATAAGGGCTCATGCTGCCTGCTCCAGGCCGATCCCGTGCTCCGCCAGGAAGGAAAGCAGCGGCAGCAGCGGCAGGCCGAGAATGGTGAAGTAGTCGCCTTCGATCCGGCTGAAGAGATGCGCGCCCAGCCCCTCGAGCTGGTAGGCGCCGACCGAGGCGCACACGGCCTGGCCGGCGCGCGCCAGGTAGGCATCGACGAAGGCTTCGGTGAGCGGCCGCATGGTGAGAAGCGCACGTTCGCCCGCCTGCCAGAGCCGCGCGCCGGCCTTGGCCACGACCACCGACGAGCAGAGCTCGTGCGTCTGGCCGCCGAGCGCCAGGAGCTGGCGGCGCGCGGCGGCGAGCGTGGCCGGCTTGTCGAACAGCCGGCCCTCGCAGGCGAGGGTCGAGTCGGCGCCGATCACGAGGGCCGCCGGATGCCGCGACGAGACGCGCACCGCCTTCATCTCGGCCAGCGTCGTGGCGATGTCCTGCGGCGAGGCGCGTTCGCCCAGGAGGCTTCGCGTCGCCTCCTCCTCGTCCACGCCCGACGGCTCGATCTCGAAGGAAAGACCGGCATTGGCGAGGAGCTGGCGGCGCGACGGGCTGGCGGAGGCAAGGATGAGCGTTGCAGGCATGATGGCTGAAGGTCAGGCGGGCTCCAGGCGGAACAATCCGCCATCGTCGCTTTGGGTGACGAGATAGATCAGCCCGTCCGGCCCCTGGCGCACGTCGCGGATATAGGGAAGACGGCCGGCGAGCAACCGCTCTTCGCCCCGGTAGCGCTCGCCGTCGAGCTCGATGCGAAACAGCGCATGGTTGGAGAGCGCGCCGGTGAACAGCGACCCTTTCCAGCCGGGGAACTTGTCGCCGGTATAGAAGGTGAGCCCGCAGGGCGAGATCGAGGGCACCCAGGTGCGCAGGGCGTCCTCCATGCCGGGCAGGCTCCGGTTGTCGGTGATCTTGCTGCCGTCGTAGTTGACGCCGTACGTGGCGAGTGGCCAGCCGTAGTTGGCGCCGGCCTTCAGGATGTTGAGCTCGTCGCCGCCCTTCGGCCCGTGCTCGACCTCCCATACCTTGCCGGTCTCCGGATGCAGCGCGAGGCCCTGCGGGTTGCGGTTGCCCCAGGTGAAGATCTCCGGCCGCGCGCCTGGCCGGCCGACGAAGGGATTGTCCGGCGGCACCGAGCCGTCATCGCGCAGACGGACGATCTTGCCCGCGAGATCGCCCAGATCCTGGGCGCGCATCATCTGGAAGCGATCGCCGACGCTCGCATAGAGCAGGCCTGCGCGGTCGAACACGATGCGCGAACCAAGATTGAGGCTGCCCTGGCTCCTGGGCTGCGCCTCGAAGATCGGCTTCAGGTTGGCAAGCCGGCCCTCGCCCAGCTCGGCCCGGGCGAGCGTGGTCGCCGACCCGCTGCCGTCGCCCGCGATATAGGACAGATAGAGCGTGCGATTCTGCGCGAAATTCGGATGCAGGCAGATATCGAGCAGGCCGGCCTGGCCGCCCGTGACGACCCTGGGCGTCCCGGCAATCGGCGTGGGGTCGAGCCTGCCATTGGCGAACACCCTGAGCCGGCCGGGCCGTTCGGTGATCAGCAGCCTGCCGTCGGGCAGGAAGGCGATGCTCCAGGGCTGCTCCAGCCCCATGGCGAGCGTCACCAGCCGGTAGCTTGCTTTGGCGCTTTTCTGCACGTCCTGGGCGCGGACGACGGAGGGTGCGGCCAGGGCGCTTGTTGCAGTAAGAACGAAACGGCGCCGATGCATAAACCCTCCTGACTGCAGGGGTGCGCCGGCCCGGTGGAGCGGACTGGCGCGCGGGAGGCCGGACACTATACTCGACGCCCGCAATCGACCCTATGACCCGAGGGGCACCTCCTTGACCGACCGCTACCTGCGCACCGGCATTTTCCTGGCGCCATTCCACGCGCTGGACGAGAACCCCACCCTCGCCATCGAGCGCGACATGGAGCTGGTCCAGCATCTCGACCGGCTGAACTATCACGAGGCCTGGATCGGCGAGCATCATTCCGGCGGCTTCGAGATCATCGCCTCGCCGGAAATGTTCGTCGCCGCCGCCGCCGAGCGCACCAGGCACATCCGGCTCGGCACCGGCGTCGTGTCGTTGCCCTACCACAACCCGTTCATGCTGGCTTCGCGCATGACCCAGCTCGACCACATGACGCGCGGCCGCGCCATGTTCGGCGTCGGCCCGGGCGCGCTGGTCCATGACGCCGCCAAGATCGGCGTCAAGGCCGGCGAGCAGCGCGACCGCATGAACGAATTGCTCGACGTCATCGTCGAGCTGATGGCCGGCAAGTCGGTGACGCGCAAGACCGACTGGTTCGACCTCACGGCCGCCCAGCTCCAGCTTCCGTCCTACAGCCAGCCCGGCATGGAAATGGCCGTGGCCTGTGCCCGCTCGCCGGTCGGCGCCGTCGCCTCCGGTCGCCACGGCATCGGCATGCTGTCGATCGGCGGCACCTCCGACGATGCGCTGAAGGCGCATGCCAACAACTGGAAGATCTACACCGACCAGGCCGCCAAGGCCGGCAAGGCGGCCGATCGCTCGAAGTGGCGCATCGTCACCTTCGCCCATGTGGCGCCGACCCGCGAGCAGGCCTTCGAAGAGGTGAAGTTCGGCATCGACCGCTTCGCCAAGTACTTCAGCGACGTGGCCACCTTCCCGATCCTGCCGCCCGGCATCACCGATGCCGCCGAGTTCATGACAAAGGAAGGCGTCGCCTGCATCGGCACGCCCGACGACTGCATCCGCCATTTCGAGCGGCTGTGGACGGGCTCGGACGGCGGCTTCGGCGCGGTCCTGCTGCTGGCCAACAACTGGGCCGACTGGCCGGCGACCTTGCGCTCCTACGAACTGATGGCGCGCTACGTCCATCCGCACTTCCAGCGCAAGTCGAACACGTTGCGTCAGTTGAGCTACGACATTGCCGCCGGCAACCGCGGCACCTATTCGGTGCAGTCGCAGGCCGCGGTCGAGACCGAGATCAAGAAGTATGCGGCCGCGCAATCCAAGCGCGCCGCCGAGTAGCCTGAAAATCCAAGGGGAGCGCTTCCGATGTCAAAATCGATCCTGATGTATGAGAACGGCGGACCGGAGAAGATGCAAATTCACGATGTCGAGGTCGGCGCGCCCGGCCCCGGCCAGGTGAAGGTGCGGCACACCGCGATCGGCCTCAACTTCATCGACGTCTATACCCGCTCCGGCCTCTACGCGACGCCGATGCCCAACGCGGTCGGCCGCGAGGCGGCCGGCGTGATCCTCGCGGTCGGGCCGAAGGTGAAGGGTTTCAAGAAGGGCGATCGCGTCGCCTATTGCGGCGTGCTGGGCGCCTACTGCCAGGAGCGCCTGATGGGCGTCGAGCAGCTCGTCCACGTGCCCAAGGGCGTGACCGACGATCAGGCCGCCGCGATCATGCTGAAGGGCATGACGACGGAGTATCTCGTCGACCAGTGCGCCAAGCCGTGGCTCAAGAAGGGCGACATCGTGCTGTTCCACGCCGCCGCCGGCGGCGTCGGCCTGCTGTTCGGCCAGTGGGCCAAGGCGCGCGGCTACAAGGCGATCGGCACGGCGTCGTCGCCGGAGAAGTGCGCGCTGGCCAAGAAGAACGGCTACAAGTGGATGATCGACTACAGCAAGGAAAACATCGTCGAGAAGGTGAAGGCGATCACCAAGGGCAAGGGCGTGCCCGTCGTGTTCGACGGCGTCGGCAAGGACACCTGGAACGCCTCGCTCGACTGCCTGCAGCCGCGCGGCCTGCTGGTTTCGTTCGGCAACGCGTCCGGCCCCGTCGCGCCGGTGCCGCCCGGCATCCTCAACACCAAGGGATCGCTCTATCTCACGCGGCCGAGCCTCGGCGCCTACACCGCCACCCGCAAGGACCTCGAGGCCTGCGCCAAGTCGCTGTTCAAGATGGTCAAGAGCGGCAAGGTCAAGATCGCCATCGACCAGCGCTATCCGCTGGCCGAGGCGGCCCAGTCCCATATCGACCTCGAGGGGCGCAAGACGACGGGGCAGACCATCCTGGTGCCCTAAGCGGCCGAGGGCGTTCCGCGTTCGATGATGATCGTCGGCCTGACCGGCTCGATCGGCATGGGCAAGTCGACTGCAGCCAGAATGCTGCGGCAGATGGGCGTGCCCGTGTACGACGCCGATGCCGCCGTCCATGCGCTGCAGGCGCCGGGCGGGGCGGCGCTGCCGGCAATCGAGGCGGCGTTTCCCGGCGTGGTCAAGGACGGCGTGCTCGACCGGCAGGCGCTGGGCGCGCGCGTCTTCGGCAACAAGCCGGCGCTGCGCCAGCTCGAATCGATCGTGCATCCCCTGGTCGGCCAGCGGCAGCGGGCATTCCTGAAGCGGGCCGCGCTGCGGCGCGAGAAGCTGGTCGTGCTCGATATCCCGCTGCTGTTCGAGGGGCTGGGCGATTGCCGGGTCGACGCCACGCTGGTCGTGAGTGCGCCTTCCTTCCTGCAGCGCCGGCGCGTCATGGCGCGACCGGGCATGACGGCGGAGAAGCTCGACGGTATCCTGCGCCAGCAGGTGCCGGATGCCCTGAAGCGCCGCAAGGCCACCATCGTCATCCCGACCGGGCTGGGGCTCGCGCCGACGCGGGCCGCGTTGGCCAAGGCTGTCGCCCGGCTCAAGACCCGGCGCGGCCGGTTCTGGCCGGCCAATCCGGGACGCGAGAAATTCACAGCCCGCCTTGCGCAGGCGCGCCGCAACTAGGCTACAAGGGCCTCATGCGCGAAATCGTCCTCGATACCGAAACGACAGGCCTCGATCCGCTGTCCGGTCATCGCATCGTCGAAGTGGGCTGCATCGAGCTGGTCAACATGGTGGCGACCGGCGTCACCTATCAGTGCTACTTCAATCCCCAGCGCGACATGCCGACCGGCGCGCAGGACGTGCACGGCCTCACCGAGGAGTTCCTGGCCGACAAGCCGCTGTTCGCCGACAAGGTCGAGGAACTGCTGGCGTTCATCGGCGATGCGCAGCTCGTGATCCACAACGCGCAGTTCGATCTGGGCTTCCTCAATGCCGAGCTCGAGCGCGCCGGCCGCACCAGGATCGAGAACGCCTACATCGACACCGTGTCGATGGCGCGACGCAAGTTTCCCGGCCAGCGCGCCAGCCTCGACGCGCTCTGCGAGCGGTTCAACGTCGACAATTCGGGCCGCACCAAGCACGGCGCCCTGCTCGATTCGGAGTTGCTGGCCGAGGTCTATCTCGAGCTGAGCGGCGGCCGGCAGCGCGTCCTGGGCCTGGCGCCCGAGATGACAGGTGCGGCCGCGTCAGGCGTTCTGGCGGCCAACAACCTGCCGGTACGGCCGCCGCGGCCACATGCGCCGAGCGCCGCCGAACTTGCCGCGCACGCCGCGTTCCTGAGCGAGATCAGCGATCCGCTCTGGCTGAAGGCCTGACTTCCTAGGCGTGTCCCACCGGGCCGGCGGCGACGCCCGGAATCTTGCCGCCGTTGGCCTCGAGCTGCTGGCGGTAGAGCGCCACGAAATCGACCGGCGCGATGTTGAGCGGCGGGAAGCCCGCCTCGCGCGTGGCGTTGGCGACGACGGCGCGGGCGAAGGGGAACAGCAGGCGCGGCGTCTCGATGAACAGCAGCGGGCCGATCGCATCCTGCGGCACCTCGCCCAGGCTCACGGTGCCGGCATAGATCAGCTCCAGCATGAACAGCGGTTCGTCCTTGGGCGTCTTGGCGCTGGCCTCGATCGTGAGCGCCACCTCGAAGGTCTTGGCATCGAACTGGCGGTTGGTGACCTGGACGTTGAGCGTGAGCTGAGGCTGGGTCTGCTCGATCAGGCTCTGCGGCGCGCGCGGATTCTCGAAGCTCAGGTCCTTGATGTACTGCCCATGCATGACCAGCGGGGCGTTCGGGGCCTGCTGGGGCGCGGACGGGTTCTGCGGCGGCGGAGGGGTGGTCGTCATGGCTTGCTTTCGCTGTTTCGGCGCGGCGGGCGGTACCATGCAAGGCTGCACTGCACAAGGCGCGGGCAGGTGCCGGGACCGGCAATTGCCAAGGGATCGCCCGAGGACGATGATGGAAGTCACCTTATTGCACGGTTCGGCGAGGATAATGGATCGAACTTCCCTGCGCCCTCTTGTGGGCATTTCGGCCTGTCTCAAGGAAAACGGCCGCGGCGGCTGGCATCACACGGTGGGCGAGAAATATGTCAGGGCGGCGGTTCATGCCGTCGGCGGCCTGCCGATCCTGATCCCCGCCATCGGCCCCGAATTCGGCGAGGAGGGCGCCACGATCGAGGCCCTGGACCGCCTGATCGACGGCCTGGACGGCGTGCTGCTGACCGGCAGCCCGTCCAATGTCGAGCCGCATCACTATGAGGGCGAGGACAGCCGGCCGGGTACGGCGCACGATCCGGCTCGCGACGCCACGACCCTGCCGCTGATCCGCCATTCGATCGATCGCGGCGTGCCGCTGTTCGCGATCTGCCGCGGCCTGCAGGAAGTCAACGTGGCGCTGGGCGGCACGCTGCATCAGCTCGTGCACGAGGTCGAAGGGCGGCGCGATCATCGCTCGCCCAAGTCGCCCGACGCCGACGTGAACTATGCGCCGGCACACGACATCGATGTCGTCGAGGGCGGCATGTTGCACCGCCTGCTGGGCAAGCGTCGCGTGACGGTGAATTCACTGCACGCGCAAGGCGTCGATCGCCTGGCGCCGCGCGCCCGGCTCGAGGCGGTTGCCGACGACGGCCAGGTCGAAGCGTTCAGCGTGCCCGACGCGCCGGCATTTGCGCTGGCCCTGCAGTGGCACCCCGAGCACAGGGCACTCGAGAATCCCGTCTCGATCAAGCTGTTCGACGCCTTCGCCGCCGCCTGCCGCTCGCGCGCCGCGGCGCGTCTCGCTGTGCCGCTGCACGCCGCCGCCGAATAGCCGATGGCCGCACCCGCCACCCGCAACAACGCGCGCCGCGACTTCTACGAGCGCATCGGCGGTCTCTCGATGGCGCCTCTGTGGGAATCGCTGCACCAGCTCGTGCCGCCGCAGCCCGCGCCCAAGTATGAGCCGGCGCATTGGGACTATGCCGAGGTGCGGCCGTTCCTGATGGAGTTGGGGGCGCTGATCACCGCCAAGGAGGCGGTGCGGCGCGTGCTGATCCTGGAGAATCCGGCGATGCGCGGCAGCGCCTGCATCACGCCCACGCTCTATGCCGGCCTGCAGCTCATCCTGCCGGGCGAGGTGGCGCCCAGCCATCGCCACACCCAGTCGGCACTGCGCTTCATCGTCGAGGGCGAGGGCGCCTACACTGCCGTCGACGGCGAGCGCACCCTGATGCGCGAGGGCGACTTCGTCATCACACCGACCTGGACCTGGCACGACCACGGCAACGATTCGCAGAAGCCCATGGTCTGGCTGGACGGGCTCGACATTCCGCTGGTGGCGATGTTCAACGCGGGCTTCGCCGAGAACGGCGCAAGCGACGAGCAGGTCGTCACCACGCCCGAGGGCACGTCCGACGCGCGGTTTGCCAGCGGCCTGCTGCCGGTCGACTGGAAGCCGGCCCGGCAGACCTCGCCCATCTTCAACTATCCCTATGCGCGCACGCGCGAGGCGCTGCGCGGCCTCGGCAAGGCCGGCCCGCCCGACGCCTGCCACGGCTACAAGCTGCGCTATGTGAATCCGGCGAGCGGCGGCGCGCCGATCGCCACCATGGGCACCTTCATGCAGCTCCTGCCCAAGGGCTTTGCGACCGCGCCCTACCGCAGCACCGACGGCACCGTGTTTTCGGTGGTCGAAGGCGAGGGCGAGAGCCGAATCGGCGACAAGACCTTCCGCTGGAAGAAGCGCGACCATTTCGTCGTGCCGAGCTGGGCCAGCGTCGTGCACGAGGCCACGAGCGAGGCCGTGCTGTTCTCCTTCTCCGACCGGCCGGTGCAGGAGAAGCTCGATCTGTGGCGCGAGGATCGCGGCGGGCGCTAGCCGATCCCGATCGACCGGGATTCCGCAAGAGAGCGCTGCGTCGCGGCCGAGAGCACCAGGGCTTCGATGGCCCGCTCGGCGTCGAGCAATCCGGGATCGGCCCGGCCCTGGATGCAATCGACGAAGCGTTGCAATTCGGCCTGGTAGGGATTGCGGCCCGGTATTGAAACAGATTGGAACCCGGTCTTGCCGTCGGCGATCGTGAAGGTGCTTTTGGGCGGACCGTTCCCCTCGAAGATTGCCCGATGATCGAACGCCGCCCGCTCGAACAGCGCGCGAAAGCCGACGGAGAAGGGCGATCCCGGCGGCATCAGACCGCTGGCGATGACCGTGGCGTGCCGGCCGTCCGGGTAGCTCAGCAGCGCCGTGATCTCACCCGGCGACCCTTGCCTGGTCAGTGCCGCGCTGGCCGAGAGACGGGTTGGTGGTCCCATCAGCCATTGGATGAAATCGAAGTCGAAGGTCATCAGTTCGGTCGAGGGATCGCTGTAGTGCGCCTTGTGATCGGGCGCATCGGCGTGAAGGTAGGATCCCAACCGCCAGGTCGTGAGGCTGAGCAGGCGGCCATGCTCACCGGAGGATGCCGTGGTCTTGATGTGCTCATAGGCGCCCAGCGAGCGCACGAGCAGGCCGACCTGCAGCAGGCGGTCCGCGCGGCGGGCGGCGTCACGCATCTGTCGGGCCTCGTCCAGCCCGAGCGCCATCGGAGTCTCGCAGAATACGTGCTTGCCCGCGGTCAGCGCCGGCATCACGTACGCAGGGTGAAGCGCGCTGGGCAGGCAGACGTCGATCGCATCCGCCGAGGCGATGAGGGCCCGGGCGTCGGTGAAGGGCCGGGCGTTGCAGAGGGCTGCGGCTGAGCGGGCGCGCGCCGGGTCGCGCGAGAACACGCCGACAACGGTGGCGTCGGCGATGCCGGTATAGGCCGCCGCATGCGCCGTTCCCATGGCGCCCGCGCCGAGAATGCCGATGCGAATCCGGCTCACTCGAGCCAGCCCGCTTCCTTGACCTGATCGCGAAAGCTCTTGCTGACCGGCACGCGCAGCCCGTTGCGCAGCACCAGCAAGGGCCGCCGCGCGTCGCGCTCGACCGAGGCGATCGCGCCTTCGGCGACCCACCACGAGCGATGCACCTGCCGGCCGCGCGCCGGGCCCAGTTCGCTCTGTGCATCGCGCAGGCGCAGCAGGATGAGATCGCTGCCCAGCGCGGTGTGGATGCGGAGGTAATGGTCCTCCATCTCCAGTGCCAGCAGGTCGCGGCCCAACGCGGGCGGCACGCGACGGAAGAAGTCGGGCGCAAGGGCATCTTTTGCATCGGCTTCGGGAACAGAAGCGACCCGCGCCCGCTCGGTATCGGCCGCGGCATGCAGGCGCTGCTCGATGAAGAGGCCGACCAGCACCGAGATGACCACCGTCAGGAATGCCGTTTGGGGAAAGATCTCCAGCGACGCGGCGAGCGGGGTCGGCCGCATCAGCCACGAATGAAGGATCATGATCTCGAAGGTGCCCGGCACGGACGCCAGGAGCCCCGACAGGGCCATTCGACTGACAATCGACCAGCGGTCGGTCGCCTCGAAATTGGCGAGAAGGGCGGCGAAGGCGATGACCTGCAGCCAGATCAGCACGCCTATCGCAGAGAAATAGACGAGCCGGGTCGGAAGCCCCGCCGCTCCGTAGCTGCCGAACGGCCCGGTCACGGCCATGACGATGCCGAGACCCAGCACCCACGGCAGTTGGTAGGGGATCGAACGGAAATAGGGCGATTCGCGCATCGTGGATGGATGATCCCGACAGATCGCGAAAAACGCCAGCACTTCCGCGCAAGGGCGATGGAGCAGCGGCGCGGGCTGGCGATGCTGGCGCCGACTTCGTCGTCCCTTGAGGGTAGTCGTCATGCCGTCATTCTTCCAGATCGTCGCGCATACCCCGCTGTGGGTCTGGCCGCTGATGCTTTTCGTCCTGTGGCTGGGCTGGCGGGGCCTGCGGCCGCGCATCGTGCTGCCGGCGCGGCTCGCCATCCTGCCCCTGGTCAGTGTCGGCACGTCGATCGCCGGCATCGCACAATCGATGCAGCCCGGCCTGGCCTTTGCCGGCTGGGCCGTGGCGCTGCTCGCGGCGCTGCCGCTGGGCTATGCCATCGGCGGGCAGCGTGCGGTGCGCCTGCGGCCCGAGGACGGCCGGCTGGAGATCGCCGGTGGCTGGTTCGCGCTCTGCTTCGGCGTCTCGATCTTTGCCGTGCGCTATGCGCTGGGTGTCCTGTTCGGGGTCCTGCCCGCCTTGCGAGCCGAGTTGCTCTGGATTTGCCTGTCGGGCGCGGTCGGCGGCTTCGTCGCCGGCATCGGCATGGGCTGGCTGGCGAATCTGCTGCTGCGCGCCCGCCGCATGGCCGTCGTGGCGGGCTGAGCCATGCGCCCGCTCGCAATCCTGGTGCTAGCCTCCTCATGATGAGCCTGGCCGTCCTCGCCCAGCAGCGCTTCGACTTCAAGGTCCGCGAGGACATGTTCGCCGGCATGAACGGCGACACCACAGCCTTCGACCGGGCGATGAAGCTGATCGCTGACACGCTGGCGGCCGATCCCAACCATGCCGAAGCGCTGGTGTGGCGCGGCGACGGCAGGCTGTTTCTCGCCGGCCAGGCTTTCCGGCGCGGTGCCGTCGATGAAGGCCAGTCCTTGTCGGCCGAGGGTCCAGAAAACGCTCGGGCCCTAGCCGGTCAGGCGGCGCGCCGCTTCTGCGCCGCCACCGAGCCCGCGCACCGATCGACCGGCAGGGGCCTGAGCTGCAGGTCGTAGGCGTCGGCATATTCGGCCCGCCACGCGGTGCCATTGCGGCGATAGAGATAGACGAACAGGACGCAGGCGTCGGACTGGTAACGCAACGCGCGGGCGGGGTCGTCCCTGCGGTCGAGCACGTCGGTGCCGAACATCGCCGCGAGCTGCGCCTCGTCGAGGCCCTTGATGCGGTCGGCCGGGATCGGCGTGCCTGCATTGCGCGAAGTGAAGATGCCCTTCTCGCCAGCCCCGAGGG
The DNA here is from genome assembly GCA_963843185.1 of uncultured Alphaproteobacteria bacterium. Taxonomy (GTDB): domain Bacteria; phylum Pseudomonadota; class Alphaproteobacteria; order Reyranellales; family Reyranellaceae; genus Reyranella. The sequence goes on along the minus strand of CAWJJJ010000014.1, from coordinate 24,770 downwards.
AATATTGCGGGCCGGAGTCCGTGACACAGCCGCCGAGGAGAAGACCGACCATGAGTGCCGAGAGGGCCAATTTCATGCGGTCACTCTAGCGCGGGCCCGCCGATGGATTAAAGGTCAGCCCCTCGCTCCTCTGGGGGGAACCGGCGGCTTGAGCGTTTGTGCCACATGCACCATCGCCGCCACGCCCAGCACCGGCACGATCAGGTTCAGGATCGGAATGGTGCCGAGGAACACGATGACGATGCCGGTGAGCCACAGCACGCCCGAATTGGCCCGGCGCCAGGCCTTCACCTCGGCCGGAGCGAGACGGCGCAGCGCCACCTGTTCGTAGTAGACGCGGCCGGTCAGCCAGCCGTTGACGGCATAGAACAACACCGCGCCGAGCCCGGCCACGAAGATCGCCACGATGTAGAACGGCAGCATCACGAGGTTGAGCGCCACGAGGGCCAGCAGGAACACCACGCCTGTCCAGATGCCCGTCCAGATCGGAATGCCGCGCGCCGGTCCGAGCTCCGGGTAGTGCTCGGCCTCGACGATGTCGGCGATCTTCTCCATGAAGATCGAGATCACGATGCCGAAGCTCGCCGGAAACAGCATCAGGGCCAGCACGATCACCGCGCCGCCGCCCAGCCAGACGATGGCCTCGTTGACCCACTTCCATTCGAAGGTGGCGAAGGATCGCAGCGCCCACCACGCCAGCACGGCGATGCCGACCTGCAGCGCCAGGCTGAGCAACAGCGACCACCAGATGACGCCGCGCAGCTTGGGATCGCCCAGTTGCGCGGCCGCCTTTTCGAAGGCGCGGATCATATCCTGCGGATCATGATCACTGCGGCCCGACGATGCCGGCGGCCTTGAGCTCGCCGATCTCCTTGGTCGAGAAGCCGCGCTCGCCCAGCACTTCGTCGGTGTGCTGGCCGCGCTTGGCGGCCGGGCCCTTGATGCCTTCCTTGGTGCGCGAGAAGCGCGGCGCCGGGGCGGGCTGGGCGAAGCCCGAGACGTCGACATAGGCGTCGCGCGCCTTGGCGTGCGGGTGCTGCGAGGCTTCCTTCATGGTGAGCACGGGCGCGAAGCAGATGTCGGTGCCTTCCATGATCGCGCACCATTCGTCGCGCGTCTTGCCGCGGAAGATGCCGGCGAGCCGGCTCTTGAGCTGGGCCCAGGCCTTGCGGTCCATCTGGGCGGGCAGGCTCTCGCCTTTCAATCCGGTCTTCTCGAGCAGCAGCTCGTAGAATTGCGGCTCGATCGAGCCGATGCAGACGAACTTGCCGTCCTTGGTCTCATAGGTGCCGTAGAAATGCGCGCCGCCGTCCAGCATGTTGGCTTCGCGGTCGTTGTCGTTCCACAGGCCGGCGCCGGCCATGCCGTAGATGCCGCCCAGCAGCAGCGCCGCGCCGTCGACCATCGCGGCATCGACGACCTGGCCCTTGCCCGAACGCTGCGACTCCAGGAGCCCGCACACCATGCCGAAGGCCAGCAGCATGCCGCCGCCGCCGAAATCGCCGACCAGGTTCAGAGGAGGTGTCGGCTTGTCCTTGACTCCGATCGCATGCAGCGCGCCGGTCAGCGCGATGTAGTTGATGTCATGGCCGGCCGCCTTGGCGAGCGGGCCTTCCTGGCCCCAGCCGGTCATGCGGCCATAGACCAACCGGGGATTGCGCGCGAGGCAGACGTCCGGTCCCAGGCCCAGCCGCTCGGCGACGCCGGGGCGGAACGGCTCAGTGAGGCCGTCGGCCTTTTCGATCAGCCGCAGCACGACCTCGACGCCTTCCTTGGTCTGCAGATCGACCGACACCGAACGGCGGCTGCGGTTGTGCACGGCATATTTCGGATCGGCCAGGCGGTCCATGACATGCGCTTTGGTGCGGTCGACCCGGATCACGTCGGCGCCCATGTCGCCCAGCATCATCGAGCACATCGGGCCCGGGCCGATACCGGCCAGCTCGACGATCGTCAGCCCCGAAAGCGGACCTGCCATGACCTTCCTCCTGCGAAATGCACATTGTTCTGTGGCGCGATGGTAACCGAAGGGTTCGGCGTTACAAAACCTATCGCCCGGTCTAAAGTCCGCGCCGCGAGAGACGGTCGGAGGAAACGGGATGGGGTTGGGCCGGGTTTTAACGTCGGCGGCGTTGGCGCTTGTCCTCGCGGGCAGCGCGTTCGCCCAGCAGGCGACGCCGGCCGCGCCGGAATACAACCAGCAGTTCCTGGTGCCGGGCTCGTGGTTCCATGGCGTGCATGGCCTTGCCTTCAACAAGGACGACCAGCTCTTCGCCGGCTCCGTGATCGGCCAGACGATCTACCGCGTTCAGGTCGATTCGGGCGAGGTCGACCGGGTGATCGATCCGCCGACCGGCATGGCCGACGACATCGCCTTCGCCGACGACGGCACCATGGCCTGGACTGCTTTCCTGATGGGCAAGGTCTATATCCGCAAGCCCAACGGCAAGACCATCGAGGTCGCCAACGGCATGAGCGGGCCCAACTCGCTCGCCTTCGGCAAGGATGGAAGGCTGTTCGTCTCCGAGGTCTTCCTCGGTGACGCGCTCTACGAGATCGATCTCAAGAACGTCGACAAGCCCGACTTCAAGCCGTTCGCGCGCAGCGAGCTCCGCCGCATCGCCGAGAAGATGGGCGGCCTGAACGGCTTCGAGATCCACAAGGACGACGGCTTCCTCTACGGGCCGCTGTGGTTCAAGGGGCAGATCGTGAAGATCAACCTCGAGACCGGCGCGATCGAGGTCATCGCCGAGGGCTTCAAGACACCGGCCGCCGCCAACATCGATCCGCAGAATCGCGACAACGTCTATGTCGTCGACACCGGCACCGGCGGTGTGTGGAGCGTCAGCCTGACCAGCAAGGCCAAGAAGCTGGTCGCCTCGATGAAGCCCGGGCTCGACAACCTCGCCTTCGATTCGCGCGGCCGGCTGTTCGTCACCTCGATGACCGACAACGGCATCTACCTGGTCGACAAGCAGACCGGCGCTCACAAGACCATCGTCGAGGGCAAGCTTGCCATCCCCGCCGACCTCGCCGTCGTCTCCGAGGGCGGCAAGGACACGGTGCACGTGGCCGACGTGTTCAGCTACCGCACGGTCGACGGCCAGACCGGGGCGGTGGCCGACGTGCTGCGCGTGCATGGTGACACCCACGCCTACCCGATCGGCATTTCGCTCGGACCCAAGCATACGATATTGACGAGCTGGTTCTCCAACACCGTCGAGAAGGTCGATCGCAAGACCGGCAAGCTGGTGGCGACGCTCGGTGACTTCGCGGCCCCCGTCGACGCGCTGGAGGTGGCCGACGGCACGATCTATGTCGCCGAGCTGGCGAGCGGCAACCTCGTCAAGGTGAGTCCCGACGGCAAGACGCGCAGCACCATCGCCAAGGAGCTGCGCGGGCCGGTGGCGATGGCGCAGGGCCCGGGCAACCTCGTCTACATCACCGAGATCGCCGCCGGCGCGGTGACACAGATCGATGTCGCCTCGGGTGCGCGCAAGGTCGTGGCCGACGGCCTGGCCGGCCCCGAAGGCATCGATGTCGGGCCCGACGGGCGGCTGTTCGTGGCCGAAGTCGGCCAGAAGCGTGTCGTCGCCATCGATCCGGCGTCGGGCGCCAAGACGGTGATCGCCTCCAACCTCGACATCGGGCTGGCGCCGTACCCCGGCGGCCCGCCAGCGCTGGTGCCGACCGGCGTCGCGGTCGGCCGTACCGGCACGGTCTATGTCAGCTCCGACATCCGCAACGCGCTCTACAAGCTGACGCCCCCCGCACCGTAAGAGAGCTTCATGCCGGGCATTCCCTTCATCAAGGATTTCAAGTTCGACTACGGCACGGCGATGGAGGTGACTCCGTTGATTCGCCGTGTCGTCGCCCACAATCCGAGCCCCTTCACCTTCAAGGGAACCGGCACCTACATCATCGGCCACGGCAAGGTGGCGGTCGTCGATCCCGGCCCCGACCAGCAGGACCATATCGATGCCGTGCTGCGCGCCGTGCGCGGCGAGACCGTGACGCACATCCTGGTCACCCACACCCATATCGATCACGTGCCGGCGACGCCCGCGCTCGCCAAGGCGACCGGCGCCAAGGTCTACAGTTATGGCCCCCACCCCAGGCCGCCGGGTGACGAAAAGCCCGAGGAGGCGGGCGATCTGTCGTTTGCGCCCGACATCAAGCTCGCCGACGGCGACGTCGTCGCGGGCGACGGCTGGAACGTCGAGGCGGTCTATACGCCGGGCCATATCTCCAATCATCTCTGCTTCGCGGTGAAGGAGGACAAGGCGCTTCTGTCGGGCGACCATGTCATGGGCTGGTCGACCGCGGTGATCTCGCCGCCCGACGGCAACATGGCCGACTATTTCGCCTCGCTGCGCAAGCTCCTGCCGCGCGACGAGACGCTCTACATCCCGACGCACGGCGCGGAGATCCGCAATCCCAACCCGTTCGTGCAGGCCTACATCGAGCATCGCCTTGGCCGCGAAGCGCAGATCATGGCACGCCTCAAGGAAGGACCCCAGACCATCCCGCAGATGGTCGCCAAGAATTACGCCGACACGCCGCTGCACCTGCACCAGGCGGCAGGCCGCTCGATGCTGGCGCATCTCGTGCAGATGGTGAAGGACGGCCGGGTCAAGACCGACGACGGCCGCGCCGCCATCGATTTCGACCTATCGACTCTAGGAGATTGATGCATGGACCTGAAGCTTGCCGGCCGGACCGTCCTGATCACCGGCGGCAGCCGCGGCATCGGCTTTGCCTGCGCCATGGCGTTTGCCGGCGAAGGCTGTGCCGTGCATATCGCCTCGCGCTCCAAGGAATCGCTGGAGGCGGCGCGGGAAAAGATCCGCGGCCGCCACAACGTGCCGGTCGAGATCCATGTCGCCGATCTCAGCAAGGGCGACACGCGCGCGCGGCCTGGTCGAGGCGGTGGGCCATGCCGACATCCTGGTGAACAATGCCGGCGCCATCCCGCGCGGCGACATCTTCGGCATGACCGAGCCGAAATGGCGCGAGGCCTGGGAGCTGAAGGTGTTCGGCTATGTCAACGCCACCCGCGCCATGCTGGAGAAGATGTACGCGCGCAAGAAGGGCGCCGTGGTGAACATCATCGGTCTGGCCGGCGAGAGCTTCAACTACGACTACGTGGCCGGCACCATGGGCAATGCCGGCCTGATGGCCTTCACCCGGGCGGTGGGATCGAAGAGCGTCGATCACGGCGTCCGGGTAGTGGCGATCAATCCGCCGGCCACGCGCACCGACCGCATGCTGACGCTCCTGCGCGGCCAGGCTGAGCAGAAGTTCGGCGATCCCGAGCGCTGGCCCGAGCTCACCAGGCACATGCCGTTCGGCCGGGCGGCCGAGCCTGACGAAGTGGCCGATCTTGCGGTGTTTTTGGCCTCCGATCGCGCCAGCTACATCAGCGGCGTGGTGATGACGCTGGATGGCGGTCAGGCCGCGCGACACTAGACGATTCGTCCGGCTAGGTCGTTTGCTGTAGAAGGAAGCATCTGTAGCGGTCCGTTCACAGGAACGCTTCATGTTCGCGCGCAGCAACCTCGGTGCTGTCCGTCCGTTATCACCGGAAAGGCCGGAACCATTGCGATCGCTCCTGCGGCGCGCCTTCGGGGGCGCGCCACCCGTTTCCCTATGGGATGACGAAGATCCCATCCGCAGCGAGCTTTTCAGCGTCGAACGGCTGGAGCAGCATGCCGAAAGCCTCGCCGCCAACCAATCCGTTTCCAGCGCGCCGGCGAACGTCAAATCGCTCGTCAAGCGCCTGGCTGAAAACGAGCGGGTGCTGCTGGACGCCTACCATGGCATCGCCGAGGCGGCCGACAAGGGCCGGCCGATCACACCGGCCGCGGAATGGCTGCTCGACAACTATCACCTCGTTGAGCAGCAGGTCCGCGAGGTCCGCACCGATCTGCCGCCCGGCTACTACCGTCAGCTGCCCAAGCTGAGCGGCGGACCGCTTGCCGGCTATCCCCGTGTCTTCGGTGTTGCCTGGGCATTCGTGGCCCATACCGACAGCCGGTTCAATCCCGAGGCGCTGACCCGCTTCGTGCGCGCCTATCAGACCGTTCAGCCGCTCACCATCGGCGAGCTTTGGGCCGTGGCGATCACGCTGCGTATCGTTCTGGTGGAGAATCTCCGGCGCTCGGCTGTACGCATCATGAGCCGCCGTTCGGCGCGCGAGGACGCCGATGCCGTGGCCGACCGGCTGCTGGGCGTGAACGACCTTCCCGCCGATCCGGGGGCGCTCGCGCCCTACGAGCGGGCGCCCTTCTCTGAGGGCTTCATCGTCCAGCTCGTCCAGCGCCTGCGCGACCAGGATCCGGAGGCGACACCGGCCGTGGGTTGGCTCGAGGAGCGACTGGCGCGCGAGCACACGAACGCCGACGAGCTGGTGCGCAAGGAGCATCAGCTCCAGGGCGCGACCAACGTCTCGGTGCGCAACATCATCACCAGCATGCGCCTGGTCTCCGACGTCGATTGGGCCAAGCTGTTCGAAGCGGTGAGTCCGGTCGACGATGTCCTGCGCGCCGGCTGCGATTTCGCCGCCATGGATTTCGCCACCCGCAACCTCTATCGCACCGCCATCGAGCAGATGGCCCGCGGCGCCGACGTGGCAGAACCCGAGATCGCGCGGCGCGCCCTTCAGGCCGCCTCGCGGGCTGCCGGTACCTGCGATGGCGATCGCCGTCGACACGATCCCGGCTATCACCTCATCGGTGGCGGGCGCCCCGCCTTCGAACGCTCCCTGGGTTTCCGCCCGCCCGGTCTCGCCTTGCGCCGGCGTTTCGCGCGCACGGGGATCGTGGGCTATGTCGGCAGTGTTTCCTTGATGGCTGCCGTCGTCCTCTTCCTGCCGTTGCTCGTGCTGGAGCGGGTCGGCATCACCGGCTGGCAGCTCGTGATGATGGTGCTGACCGGTCTTCTGCCCGCGCTCGACGCCGCCTTGATGCTGGTCAATCGCGCGATCACCGGTGGTTTCGGCGCCACGCTCCTGCCGGGCCTCGCCCTGCGGGATGGGGTACCGGCGCATCTGCGCACCCTGGTCGCCATCCCGACCTTGCTGACGGCCCGAGCCGCTGTCGACGAGCAGATCCAGCGGCTCGAAGTCCACTACCTCTCCAATCCCAGCGGAGCTATCCATTTCGCGCTCCTGTCCGACGGGGCGGACGCCAGCGCCGAGTTCGATCGCGGGGGACGCTGACCTCTTGGCCGCGGCGGCCAGCGGCATTGCCCGCCTCAACGCCCGCTATCCCAACGGCCACGGCGCCGATCGTTTCCTTCTGCTCCACCGGCGTCGCGTCTGGAATGAGGCCCAGGGCCTCTGGATGGGATGGGAGCGCAAGCGCGGCAAGCTCCACGAGCTCAATCGGTTGTTGCGCGGTGCGACTGACACGACGTTCATCGGTACGGGATCGCCTCCGCCTCCAGCCGATATCCGTTATGTCGTCACCCTCGACTCCGACACGCGCCTGCCGCGCGACGCGATCCAGCGCCTGGTCGGCAAGATGGCGCATCCCCTCAACCGGCCGCGTCTCGACAGCACAGAGAATCGAGTCGTCGAGGGCTATGGCGTGTTGCAGCCGCGCGTCACGCCGTCGTTGCCGGTAGGCGTGGAAGGCTCGCTGTTCCAGCGGATCTTCTCCAGCAACAGCGGCATCGATCCCTATTCGTCGGCGGTGTCGGACGTCTACCAGGACCTGTTCGGCGAGGGTTCCTACTCCGGCAAGGGCATCTACGACATCGACGCTTTCGAGGCCGCCCTCAAGGGCCGCGTTCCCGACAACACGATGCTGAGCCACGATCTGTTCGAGGGCGTGTTCGCCCGCTCGGGCCTTGCGTCCGACATCGAGGTGGTCGAGGAGTTTCCCGCCCGATACGACGTGGCTGCGGCGCGCCAGCATCGCTGGGCGCGGGGCGACTGGCAGCTGCTGCCTTGGATGCTGGGCCGCGTGAAGGGACGGGTGACGCTTGGCAAGGCCAGCCCGCTTACCGCGATCGGCTTCTGGAAGATGTTCGACAACCTGCGGCGCACCCTGTCGGCACCGGCCGCGATCGTCGCGTTGTTGGCGGGATGGACCCTGCCACCTTCGGCCGCGCTCGTCTGGACGGGCTTCGTCCTGCTGACCGTCGCGCTGCCGACAATCCTGCCGGTCATCGCCGCTCTTGTCCCGCGCCATGCCGGCATCACGACACGCAGCCATTTCGCCGCGCTGACGGTGGATATTCTCGACGCGCTGTCGCAGACCGCTCTGCTCGTTGTCTTTCTCGCCCACCAGGCATGGCTGATGCTGGATGCGGTCGGTCGAACCTTGTACCGGCTCTTCTTCAGCCGCCGCCATCTGCTCGACTGGACCACCGCCGCCCAGACCAAGACCATGCTCCGCACCGATTGGCTAGGCTTCGTCGGGCAGATGACGGGAAGTCTCTTCATTGCGGCGCTGGTTGCGCTGTTCGTGTGGTGGGCCGGCCGTGCGGCGTGGCCGGTCGCTGCTGGCTTTGTCCTCGCCTGGCTGGTCGCGCCCGCGATCGCGCGCTGGGTGAGTGTGGCGCCGATCGATGCCGGCCGTCTGGCGATCTCCGGGCCCGATGCTCGACTGCTGCGGCTGATCGCGCGGCGCACCTGGCGCTTCTTCGAGACCTTCGTCACCTCGGCGGACAACATGCTGCCGCCGGACAACTTCCAGGAAGATCCCAGCCCCGTCGTCGCTCACCGTACATCGCCGACCAACATGGGTCTTCTGCTGCTCTCGACGGCTGCCGCCCGCGATTTCGGCTGGATCGGCACGATCGAGGCCGTCGAACGCCTCGAGGCGACGCTTGCGACCATGGAAGGCCTCAAGCGGCTTCGCGGCCATTTCTTCAACTGGTACGACACGTCGGACCTTCGACCGCTTGATCCGGCCTACATTTCCTCGGTCGACAGCGGCAATCTGGCCGGCCATCTGATCGCGTTGGCCAATACCTGTGCGGCGTGGCGCGGCAATCCCGCCGATGCGAGCGGGAACGTGGCCGGTGCGGCCGACAGCGTGGCTCTGGCTCGCGAGGCGCTCGATGCACTGCCCGACGACCGGCGCACGCATCTTGTCACGTCGCGCGAAGTGAGAGGCGCGCTGGACGATCTTGCCGCTGCCTCATTGCAGCTTCCGGATCGACTGGACGATCTGGCGGTCCACGCCGGCAAGGCAGCCGATCTGGCTCGCGCGCTCGCCCACGAACGGGCCGATGAGGCGAGCGCCGACATGTTGTTCTGGGTCGAAGCCGCGCAGCGCTCGATCGAGAGCCATCGTCGCGACGTCGCGGCGGGCGCCGAGCCGGCGGCAGCGCTGGAGCGCCGGTTGCATACGATCGAAGCCACGTCGCGCGCCATGGCGAACGCCATGGAGTTCGATTTCCTCCTCAACCAGGACCGCCGCCTGCTTTCCATCGGCTATATCGTCGCCGAGGATGCGCTCGATCCCAGCTGCTACGACCTGCTCGCCTCGGAAGCCCGCCTCGCCAGTTTTATGGCGATCGCCACGGGCGATGTGCCGGCCCGCCACTGGTTCAGACTGGGCCGTGAAGTGACGCCGGTCGGGCGCGGCGCGGCACTGGTTTCGTGGTCGGGATCGATGTTCGAATATCTCATGCCGTCGCTGGTCATGCGTGCGCCGTTCGGCAGCCTGATCGAGAAGACCAACGATTTGATCGTGCAGCGTCAGATCGACTACGCCGCCGGTCTCGGCGTGCCGTGGGGCATCTCCGAATCGGCCTACAATGCGCGCGACACGGAGCTGACCTACCAATATTCCAACTTCGGCGTCCCCGGCCTGGGCTTCAAGCGCGGCCTCAACGAGAACCTCGTCATCGCACCCTATGCGACGGCGCTCGCCGCCATGGTCGATCCCGCGGCGGCGGCGGAAAACTTCGTTCGGCTGGCCGAGATCGGCGCGCGCGGCCACTACGGTTTCTACGAGGCGCTCGACTTCACCCCGGCGAGGCTGCCCGAAGGCAAGGTCCACGCCGTCGTGCGCGCCTACATGGCTCACCACCAGGGCATGACGGTCGTTGCTATTGCCAACGCTCTGCTCGACGGCGAGATGCGCACGCGTTTCCATGCCGAGCCAATGGTCCAGGCGACCGAGCTTCTCCTCCAGGAGCGCGCGCCGCGCGACGTGGCAGTCGCGCATCCCCGCGCCGAGGAAGTCGGCACGAGTGCCACGGTGGACGACCTGGAACCTGCTGTCGTGCGCCGATTGCACAATCCGCACGCGGCCAGCCCGTCCACCCACCTGCTGTCCAACGGCCGCTACACCGTGATGTTGACGGCCGCGGGTTCGGGATACAGCCGCTGCGGCGAAAACGCCGTCACGCGCTGGCGTGAGGACACGACGTGCGACGATTGGGGCAGCTACGTCTTCCTGCGCGACGTCCATAGCGACGAGGTGTGGTCGGCGACCTACCAGCCGCGCGGCACGCGGCCCGACGGCTACGATGTCATGTTCACCGAGGATCGTGCGGAGTTTGTGCGGCGCGACGGCACGCTCACCACGACCCTCGATGTCGTGGTGTCTCCCGAGGACGACGCCGAAGTCCGCCGCGTATCGATCGCCAACATGGGCAGCGCGCCGCGCGAGATCGAACTCACCTCCTACGCCGAGATCGTGCTGGCACCGCCGCTCGCCGATTCGGCGCACCAGGTCTTTTCCAAGATGTTCATCCAGACCGAGTATCTGCCGGCCTCGGGCGCCATCCTGGCGACGCGCCGGCGTCGCAGCCCGGACGAGCCGGAAATGTGGGCCGCCCATCTCGCGGTCGTTGAGGGCGAGACGCTGGGTGAGGTCGAGATAGAGACCGATCGCGCCCGCTTCCTCGGCCGCGGCAACGATGTCGGCAACGCCGTCGCCGCGATCGACGGCCGGCGCCTGTCGAACACCGTCGGGCCCGTGCTCGACCCGGTGTTTGTCCTGCGCCGTCGCCTGCGGATTCCGGCGGGTGGCATGGCGCGCATCGCCTTCTGGACGGTGGTGGCGCCCTCGCGCGAGGCGCTGTTCGATGTGATCGACAAGCATCTCGATGCCAATGCCTTCGAGCGGGCGACGACGCTCGCCTGGACCCAGGCGCACGTGCAGTTGCGCTACCTCGACATCGCCCCCGTCAAGGCGAACCTCTATCAACGCCTGGCCGGACACGTGCTCTACGCCAATCCTGCGCTGCGTTCTCCATCGGACACGATTCGGCGCGGCCTGGCCGGACAGCCCGTCCTGTGGGCACAAGGCATCTCGGGCGACGTGCCGATCGTGCTGGTGCGCATCGACGAGGTCGAGGATTTGGGCGTCGTCCGCGAGGTGCTGCGCGCCCGCGAATATTGGCGCCTGAAGGGACTGGTGGTCGATCTCGTGATCCTGAACGAGCGCGGCGCCTCGTACGTGCAAGATCTGCAGATCGTCCTGGAGGCGGCGGTCCGCACCAGCCGGTCGCGGACACATCTCGGGGCCGAGGGCGAGCGGGGCGGCATCTTCGTCCTGCGCAGCGACCTGATCGCCGCCGAGACCCGTTCCCTGCTGCTCGCCGTCGCCCGCGTGGTCCTGCTGAGCCGACGCGGCGGCCTGGCGGACCAGCTCAATCGCGTTCAGACGCCGCGCGGCGTGCTGCCGCCCGCTCGGCGCAAGCCCGCGACCGATGCCGGCCCGCTGGAGAATCCGCCGCCCGTCGCGGCCCTTGGGGCGCTGCAATTCTACAATGGCCTCGGCGGCTTCTCGCCCAATGGCCGGGAGTACGTCACCGTGCTTGGGCCCGGTCAGTCGACGCCGGCGCCCTGGATCAACGTCATCTCCAACCCCTCGTTCGGCTTCCAGGTGGCGGTCGAGGGCGGCGGCTATACCTGGTCGCAGAACAGCCGCGACAACCAGCTCACTCCCTGGTCGAACGATCCGGTCAGCGACCGCCCCGGCGAGGTGCTCTACGTGCGCGATCTCGACAGCGGCAACCTGTGGACGCCGACCGCGCTGCCGATCCGTCATGAGCGGGCGCCCTATATCGTCCGTCATGGCCGGGGCTACAGCCGCTTCGAGGTCGTGGCCTACGGTATCGCCCTCGAGCTGCTGCAATACGTGCCTCTGTCCGATTCCATCAAGATCTCGCGGCTCACCGTCCGCAACGTCTCCGACCGCCCGCGGCGGCTGTCGGTCACGGCCTTCGCCGAATGGGTCCTCGGCCTGTCGCGCGGCACGTCGGCGCCGACGATCGTCACCGAGCGCGATGTCGTGACCGGTGCGATCTTCGCCCGCAATCCCTGGAACCAGAATCAAGGAATGCGGGTGGCCTTTGCCGACCTGGGCGGCCGCCAGACCGCGTGGACCGCCGATCGCGGTGAATTCATCGGGCGCAACTGCACTATCGACAATCCCGCGGCGCTGAGCGCCGCCATTCCGCTGTCGCAGCGCGTCGGCGCCGGCCTCGATCCCTGCGCGGCCCTGCAGACGACGATCGAGCTCGGCCGCGGCGCCACGACGGAGGTCGTCTTCTTCCTCGGCCAGGCCGCCGACGCCGGTGAGGCGCAGGCCCTGATCGAGCGCTACCGTGCCGCCGATCTCAACGCCGTCTATCGCGAGGTCGGCGCCTTCTGGGACGAGACGCTCGGCACGCTCCAGGTGAAGACGCCGGACCGGTCGATGGACATCATGCTGAACGGCCCGCTGCTCTATCAGACGTTGGCCTGCCGGTACTGGTCGCGTTCGGCCTTCTATCAGGCGAGCGGCGCCTATGGCTTCCGCGACCAGTTGCAGGACGTCATGGCCTTGATGGTCACGAGGCCAGAGATGGCGCGCGAGCACATCCTGCGTGCGGCGGGACGGCAGTTCGTCCAGGGCGATTTCCAGCATTGGTGGTTCCCGCCGATGGGTCAGGGAGTCCGCACGCGCATCTCCGACGACCGGGCATGGCTCGCCACGGTCGCGGCCCACTATGTCGAGACGACAGGCGATTCGGCTGTTCTGGAGGAGCGCGTGCCGTTCATTGAGGGTGCCGCCTTGAAGCCTGGCGAGCACGATCTCTACTTCCAGCCAAGCCAGGCCGACGAGACGGCGTCCTTGTTCGAGCACTGCGCCCGCGGCCTCGATCTCAGCCTCGCGACGGGCGCACACGGCCTGCCGCTGATGGGCACCGGCGACTGGAACGACGGCATGAATCGCGTCGGCGAGGCGGGCAAGGGAGAGAGCGTGTGGCTGGGTTGGTTCTTCCATGCGGCGCTCATGGCGTTCATCCCGATCGCGGCAGCGCGCAAGGACGTCAAGCGCGTGAAAGCCTGGAAGGAACACGCTGCCGCGCTCAGTGTCGCGCTCGATCGTGAGGCCTGGGACGGCAACTGGTATCGCCGCGGCTATTATGACGACGGCACGCCGCTCGGCTCGGCGGCGAGCGAGGAATGCCGCATCGATTCCATCGTCCAGTCGTGGGCTGCCCTCTCGGGCGCCGGCGACCCGGCGCGCGCGGCGCAGGCGATGGCGGCGCTCGACAGCCAGCTTGTGCACCGGGGCGATCAGCTGGCGCTGCTGTTCACGCCGCCCTTCGACAAGACCGCGCTCGATCCCGGTTACATCAAGGGCTATCCGCCCGGCATTCGCGAGAATGGCGGCCAATATACCCATGCCGCCACCTGGTCGATCATGGCCTTCGCGGCCCTCGGTCAGGGCGACAAGGCGGCCGAGCTGTTCTCGCTCATCAATCCCATCAATCACACCGCCACCCGGGCCGGCGTGCTGCGCTACAAGGTCGAGCCCTATGTCGTGGCCGCCGATGTCTATTCGGTGCCGCCCCATGTCGGCCGGGGCGGCTGGACCTGGTACACCGGCTCGGCCGGCTGGCTTTACCGCGCCGGCATCGAGTTGATCCTGGGGCTCGCGGTAAAAGGGGATTCGCTGCTGATCGATCCGTGCATTCCGACCGCGTGGCCGGGCTTCGAGATGACCCTGCGCTACCGGGGCGCGGTCTATGAGATTTCGGTCCGCAACCCCGAAGGCGTCAGCCGCGGCGTGGTCGCGGCCCGGCTCGACGGGGCGCCCCAGCCCACCCTGAAGGGCAAGCTGCGCCTGAAGCTATGCGATGATCACGGCACGCACGCGATCGCCGTAACGTTGGGCCCCGTAAATTCGGGTTAGCCTATTTGCGCTTGGCGATGGTGGCCTTGGCCGGGTTGGAGCTGGCCGAAGCGAACGGCGACGTCGAAACGACGACCTTCGCCTTGTTCTGCTTGGGCTTCTTGGCCTCGCGATTGCTGCGGCGGTTCTTTTGGGACATGGGAATTCCTTCGGGCAGACGACGCGGAGCATCCGCGCCGCAGGGACCGTAGGCCCTTTTCCTGTGTTCGTACGATTTAACTGGTGTCAAGCCATGGGTGGCAAGGTCGCCGGTCTACCGGGCCTCGGTAACCTCGAGGCTGACTGCCGGGGGGCGTCCGTCGACAGGCTTTTCGACGGGTTCCGGGGCGATCCCGATATCGGGTCGTTGCATCACCATCCTTTGCGGCTGATCCAGCCTACCGCCGATCGTTTCGATCGAGTTCGACTTGCCGCCGGCGGCGAGAAGAGCCACAAAAAACAACAGGATACCAATGGTAGCGCTGGGTACGTAGCCCCAGCGGGCACTGTGGTGCCAGCAGGGAAAGACCGCCACGCCGAGAGCGGCCAATACCAGCGCCAAGCCCAAAAGCAGCACCGCGCGTCCCCCAAGAAATACCGCACTACCAAGAACGGATGGGAGGTGTGCGGGTTCCCTCCTGTTCAACAGTCTCGGGCCGACGCCGCCACGCCGTCACCAGGCTACGCGCGTGGTCTGATTTGCCCACCGATCCAATACGAGATTCTCATGGCGGCATACTCTCCGTAGTTGCAATACAAACTCGCCCGGGTCCGATAGTCTGGAAGGCCAGATGAAATGAACATTTTACCCCCCGCTTCCTGCTTCTGATGCCCGACGCCCTCTCAAACGCATCGGCCCTGCTGCATTCCGTTTTCGGCTTCGGTGACTTCCGGCCCGGCCAGGAAGAGGTCGTGCGCGCAGTGCTGGCGGGCGAAAACGTGCTCGCGGTGATGCCGACGGGCAGCGGCAAGTCGCTGTGCTATCAGCTTCCCGCCATCGCGCGCGGAGGGCTCACCCTGGTGGTATCGCCGCTGATCGCGCTGATGCGCGATCAGGTGCGCGCGCTCAGCGCTGCCGGCGTCGTGGCCGGCAGCCTCAATTCCAGCAACGAGCCGGCCGAGAACGCGCGCGTGCTCGGCCTGTTGCGCCGGCGCGAGCTGCGCCTCCTCTACGTCGCGCCCGAGCGGCTGGCGCGCCCCGATACGATCGAGATGCTGGCCGAAAGCGACGTCTCCCTGATGGCCATCGACGAGGCGCATTGCGTCTCGCAATGGGGCCATGATTTCCGTCCCGAGTATCTGGCGTTGGGCAGCGTCGCCCGTCAGATCGGCGGCCGTCTGCAGACGCTGGCGCTGACCGCAACGGCCGATGCGCCGACGCGCGGCGACATCGTCGACAAGTTGTTCCCCGCGCCGCCGCGCGTGTTCGTGCGAAGCTTCGACCGGCCGAACCTTCGGCTCGCCTTCAAGCCCAAGGAACGCTCCGCGCGTCAGGTGCTGGGCTTCGTACGCAGCCATGAAGGCGAGAGCGGCATCGTCTACTGCGCCTCGCGCCGCAAGGTCGAGGAACTGGCGTCCGCCCTGGTCGCCGCCGGAGTCACGTCGCTGCCCTACCATGCCGGTCTCGACAAGGCGGTGCGCGATTCCAACCAGGACGCCTTCCAGCAGGAGGACGGCGTGGTGATGACGGCCACCGTGGCCTTCGGCATGGGCATCGACAAGCCGGACGTGCGCTTCGTCTGCCATGCCGACCTGCCGTCCAACGTCGAGGCCTACTATCAGGAGATCGGCCGCGCCGGCCGCGACGGGCTGGCCGCCGACACGCTCACCCTCTACAGCCTGGGCGACATGCAGCTCCGCCGCCTGCAGATCGAACAGGGCGATTCACCCGACGAGCGCAAGCGCATCGAGCGCCAGCGCCTGGGCGCGTTGCTGGCGCTGGCGGAAGCGCCGCGCTGCCGGCGTCAGACCCTGCTCGCCTATTTCGGCGAGGCGTCGGAGCCCTGCGGCAACTGTGACCTCTGCCAGGAGGGCGTCGAGCGGTTCGATGGCACCATCGAGGCGCAGAAGGCGATGTCAGCCATCCTGCGAACTGGCGAGCGCTTCGGCATGGAGCACCTGGTCGCCATCCTGCTGGGCGAGCGCACGGAAAACGTCCTGAAGTTCAATCACGACCGGCTGCCGACCTTCGGCGTCGGCGCGGACCGCAAGCCGGCCGAATGGCGCTCGATCTTCCGCCAGCTCTCGGCCACCGGCCTGATCGCGCAGGACCTCATGGAGCATGGCCGCTGGTGGGTCACCGACCAGGGCCGGCGCGTGCTCAAGGGCGAGGCGAAGATCGAGCTGCGCAAGGACCTCACTTCGGGGGCGGCAAAGGGCTCGCGCCGTGACCGGCGCGCGGCCACGGCGACGGCTGTGACTGGCGACGCCGATACCGTCCTGCTCGAGGCGCTGAAGGCGCTGCGCACCAGGCTGGCCCAGGCCCAGAAAGTGCCGGCTTATGTTGTGTTCTCCGACCGCACCCTGGTCGAGCTCGCGACCCATCGGCCGACGACGCCGCGGGCCATGCGCGAGGTTCATGGTGTCGGCGACACCAAGCTCGAGCGCTATGGCGCGGCCTTCCTCGACATCGTGCAGGGGCACGCCAAATAAAGAACGCCTTTTTGCAACCGGCAAGTGGCCTCGGCGTTGATTTTTGCGCTGAGCGTAGGCCTGCCAGAGTTTGCCGAAGGGGGCGGTAAGTCGATGAATTCTGAAGCGCGGCTAGCCAAGGCCGGCACCGGCGTGCCCGGGCTCGACGACATTCTTCTCGGGGGCCTTGCGAGGGGACGTATATTCCTGCTCGAAGGCAGCCCGGGCACGGGCAAGACCACGATGGCGCTGCGCTTTCTGATGGAGGGCGCCAAGGCGCACGAACGCGGCCTCTACATCACTTTGTCCGAGACCTCGGCGGAGCTGCATGCCACCGCGGCGTCGCACGGCTGGAACCTGGACGGCATCGACGTTTTCGAGGTGGTGCCGCCCGAGAGCCTGCTCGACGCCGACCAGCAGCAAAGCCTCCTCTATTCCTCGGATCTGGAGCTCGGAGAGACGACCAAGCTCATTTTCGAGACCGTCCAGCGCGTCAAGCCGACCCGGCTCGTTCTCGATTCGCTTTCGGAGATCCGCCTGCTCGCTCAAAGTTCGCTGCGCTATCGCCGGCAGATCCTTGCCCTGAAGCATACCCTCGCCCGCCAGGGCGTAACCGTGCTCCTGCTGGACGATCTCACGACGGAGGCGCCTGACAAGACGGTTCACAGCATTGCCCATGGTGTCCTGCGGCTCGAGGAAATGACGCCCGAGTATGGCGCCGAGCGTCGCCGCCTTCGCGTCGTGAAGTATCGAGGCCAGGGGTTCCGGGGCGGTTACCACGATTTCATCATTCGCGCCGGCGGCGCTCACGTTTTCCCTCGCCTGGTGGCGGCCGAGTATCGTCGTAAATTCGTCCGCGAGCGCATGGGAACCGGTATTACGGCGCTCGACAAGCTTCTCGGCGGAGGGGTCGAGACGGGGTCGAGCACGCTGCTGCTTGGGCCGGCCGGCGCGGGCAAGAGTCTTCTCACCCTGCAGTTCGTCGCCGAGGCGATCCGCCGAGGCGGCAAGGCCGCGATGTTCATTTTCGATGAGGAGCTTGACCTGCTCTTTGACCGGGCCAAGCCGCTGGGCTTCGATCTCGCTGCCCTGCGGGAAGGCGGGCGCCTGCAAATCAACCAGCTCGATGCCGCGGAATTGTCGCCCGGTGAATTCGCCTACAATGTGCGATCCGCGGCGCAGGATCCCGACGTAAAGACCGTGGTGATCGACAGCCTGAATGGATATCAGGCGGCCATGCCGCAAGAGAACTCGCTCATTCTCCACATGCATGAGTTGCTGCAGTTTCTCAATCGTCAGGGTGTTTCGACCTTCCTGACAGTGGCTCAGCATGGACTGATGGGTGAGATGAAGGCGCCGGTCGACGTGACCTATCTCGCCGACTCGGTGATCCTGCTGCGCTATTTCGAGGCTGCGGGCTCGATTCGCCGCGCCCTTTCCGTCATCAAGAAGCGGACCGGGGCACACGAGGACACGATCCGCGAATTCTGGATCGACGGCGGCGTGCGGATCGGCGAGCCGCTTGTCGACTTTCACGGCGTGTTGCGGGGCGTCCCTCAGCTGCCCGGAGATCGCGCGCCGCCCCGTCCGGCGCCGGGCGAGTGACAAAGCCTTCTCCCGAAGGGCGGCTTCGCGCGCTGATTCTCGCGCCGCGCGGGCGCGATGCCGCAGTGGCCAAATCGCTGATCGAGCTGGCCGGCGTTCGCAGCGAACCGTGCCGCGATCTTCTCGAGCTCGTCGAGGCCCTTGATGACGACGTTGCCCTCGTCCTGATGACCGAGGAGGCGATCCGCAGCGCCGACCTCAAGCCGCTGTCGCTGTGGCTGGCGGGCCAGCCGGCCTGGTCCGACCTGCCCTTCGTGCTGGTGACTGATCACGGCGGCGGTCCGGAGCGTAATCCCATCGCCGGGCGCTGGCTCGAGGCATTGGGCAATGTTTCGTTCATCGAGCGGCCTTTCCATCCGACGACGCTGCTGAGCGTCGCTCGCGCCACCGTCAAGGGCCGTCGCCGACAGCACGAAACCCGTGCGCTGCTCGAGGACCTGCGCCAGGGCGAACTGCGCCTGCAGCAGATGAACGACCGGCTGGAACGGCGGGTCGACGAGCGCACCGCGCAGCTCCAGCATGCCCATGACGCCCTGGTTTCGCAGATCGCCGAGCGCGAGCGGACCGAGGAGCAGCTCCGCCACATGCAGAAGCTGGAATCGATCGGTCAGCTCACCGGCGGCGTCGCGCACGACTTCAACAACCTTTTGACTGCCGTGCTGGGCAACCTCGAGCTTCTGCGCAAACGCCTGCCGCCCGATCCCTCGATCGACCGCCTGATCGACGGCGCGACCCAGGGCGCGCGGCGCGGTGCGTCGCTGACCCAGCGCCTGCTGGCTTTCGCCCGTCGCCAGGCGCTCGAGCCCAAGCCGACCGACCTTGCCGAGCTGGTTCGCGGCATGGGCGATCTGCTGCGCCGCTCGATCGGGCCCGCCGTGGCGATCAATCTCGACCTGCCGGCGGGACTGCCGCCGGCCTCGACCGACTCCAACCAGATCGAGCTTGCGCTGCTCAACCTCGCAGTGAACGCGCGCGATGCCATGCCGGACGGCGGCACGCTCACCATCGCGCTCGCCTGCGAGGAGGCGCCGGAAGGCCGCGACCTCGCAGCCGGCCGCTACGTGCGCCTCAGCGTGTCCGACACCGGACGTGGCATGGATCCGGAGACCCTGAAGCGCGCCATCGAGCCCTTCTTCTCGACCAAGGAGATCGGCAAGGGCACGGGCCTCGGCCTGTCGATGATCCACGGGCTTGCCCTGCAGCTCAAGGGCGCGCTGCGGCTGTCGAGCGACCTCGGCCATGGCACGCGCGCCGAACTTTGGCTGCCGGTCGCGCACGGCTCGGCGGCGGTCGCCACGCCCGAGCTCGCGGCGGACCTCGACGCCAGAGAGCAGCACGCCACGCTGCTGTTCGTCGACGACGATTTCCTGATCAGCCTCAGCACCGCCGCCCTGCTGGAAGATCTCGGCCACACGGTGATCAAGGCGCCATCGGGGGCGGCTGCACTCGAAGTGCTGAAGAGCGGCAAGCCGATCGACCTGATGATCACCGATTACGCCATGCCGGGCATGACCGGCCTGCAGCTCGCCGAAGCGGCCCGGCGCCTGCGCCCGGACCTGCCGATCCTGCTGGCCACCGGTTATGCCGACCTGCCAACGCGCGCCAGCTTCGAGCTGCCGCGGCTGTCAAAACCCTACCAGCAGAAGCAGCTCGCCGAGCAGATCACCTCGCTGATCGGCTGACCGCTCAGGTGAGCGTCGGCATCACTCGCCGTACCCGCTTGTCGCGCAGCCACAGCCCGGCCCAGAAGAACAGGCCGAGCCAGACGCCGAACAACGTGTGGGAGAACAGCGGGTCGCCGAGCCGGAGGTGGCTGGCGATCGCGCCGCCCATGAGGCCGGTCAGCAGCGTCGCCCCCAGCATTGCCGTGCGTGGCCAGGCGTAGAGTGCCGTGCAGAGGAGCGTGACGACGCCGAGGAGGCGGGCGAACGAATCGCTCGCGGGATAGCCAAGCTGGTGCAGGCTGTCAGTGACCGGCTGGATCGGCACGAACTTGATCGCGCCGTCGAAAAGCAGGAACAGGACCGCGATGCCGCTCAGCACGCGGCCTGTCCAGAGCGCCGTTCGGGAGTTCATGGTCAGCTCTTCCGGATCGGCGTGGCGATCGACCACTTGATGCCGAACGGGTCGCGAAGCTGGCCGTAGCGATCGCCCCAGAACATCTCCGACACGGGCATCAGCGCTTCGGCGCCGGCCTCCATCGCGCGCTTCCACCAGGCGTCGACGTCGTCGACCTGGAGATGGAGCATGAAGGCGCCGGGCGTCTCCAGCGGATGGCCGTGGTCGGGGAAGGCGTCGGCCAGCATCACCGAGCCGCCATTGATCACGAGATGGATGTGCATGTAGCGGCCCTTCTCGTCGGGCGGCATGCGCATCACTTCCGTGGCGCCGAAGGCCTTGGCGTAGAAATCGGCGGCCTTGCCGGCATTGCTGACACCAAGATAGGGCGCGACGCCGCCCAGTACCGGGGGATTTGCAGCAGTCATGTCGATCTCCGCAGTTGATCTGTCCCAAGGACGAACGGCGGAGATCGAGGCCGACAGGTCCCTCGAATTTTTTCGCTCCAGCCTAAGCGCTCTCCTTGTCCAGATGGTCGAGATGCTGGCGGATATGGGCGGCCTCGGCCGGCGTGTGGGCGAGTGAAATCGCCCGGTCGAAGGCCTTGCGGGCCTCGGCGCGGCGGTCGAGCTGCTGCAACAGGGCGCCCTTCACGCCGTGGAAGTAGAAGTAGCCCGCAAGCCGTTCGTCCAGCGGCTCGATCATCGCCAGGGCGGCGGCCGGGCCGCGGATCTTGCTCACCGCCACGGCGCGGTTGAGGGTCACGACGGGCGAAGGCTGCAGCCTCTCAAGGTTGGCATAGAGCAGGTCTATTTGCGCCCAGTCCGTGTCCTCGGCCCGCCCGGCGCGGGCATGCAGGGCGGCGATGGCGGCCTGGACCTGATAGGGGCCGGGACGGCGATGGCGCATGGCCTTGTCGATCAGCGCCAGGCCCTCGGCGATGCGCTTGGGACTCCAACGGCTGCGATCCTGGTCCTCGAGAAGCACGATATTGCCGTCGCCGTCGAAGCGGGCGGACGCGCGCGCCTGCTGCAGAAGCATCAGAGCGGCGAGGCCCATGATTTCGGGTTCGCCGGGGAACACGCGCAGCAACAGCCGCACCAGCCAGATCCCTTCCTCGGCCAGGACCGCGCGCGTCGTGGCCTCTTTGCTCGGCGCCGAATAACCCTCGTTGAACACCAGGTAGATCATGGCCGCCACGGCGGCCAGCCGCTCGGCGCGCTCCGGCGCGCCCGGCGCCTCGAACGGCACGCCGGCATCGGCGATGCGCGCCTTGGCGCGGGTGATGCGCTGCTCCATCGCCGCCTCGCTCACCAGGAAGGCGCGCGCGATCTGCTTGACCGACAGGCCGCAGACGATGCGCAGCGCCAGGGCGATCTGCTGCGTCGCCGGCAGCTCGGGATGGCAGCAGATGAACAGCAGCCGCAGGATGTCGTCGCGGTAGTGGGCGCCGTCGAGCCGGTCGGCGAGCTCGCTCTCGGCATCGTCGAGGTTGGAGATCGCGACCTCGTCGGGCAGCGCCACCTGCTTGGCCCGCCGCCGCACGTCGTCCATCGCCGCGTTCCGGCCGACCAGGATCAGCCAGGCGGCGGCATCGCGCGGCGGGCCGTTCTGCGGCCATGTCTTCAGCGCCCGCAGGCAGGCTTCCTGGAAGGCTTCCTCGGCCGTATCGAGATCGCGGAAATAGCGCAGCAACGCCCCCATCACCTGGGGACGGGCCGAGCCCAGGACCGCGTCGATCCAGCCAAGGTCGTTCATGCCGCGGGCTTCCGCTGCTCGGCGAGGCGATGGTCGTGGAGCTCGGCGACCGGCCGGATCTCATAGCTGCCGGTGCCGGGATTGGCCTTGGCGAGGTCCTTGGCCGTCTCGATGGCGGTATCGAGCGAGGCGCAGTCGATGATGAAGAAACCCAAAAGCTGTTCCTTGGTCTCGGCGAAGGGCCCGTCGATCACCATTTCCTCGCGGCCCTTGCGCAGGGTCGTGGCGGCGGTGGTCGGCAGCAGGCGGGCGACCGGGCCCAGCCTGCCCTGCTTGTCGAGCTTGTCCTGGACCACGGCCAGACGGGCCATGGTTTCGTCGTGATACTCCTTGGACCAGGAGCCGACAGCGTCCTCGGAGTTGTAGCAAAGGATGGCGTAGAGCATGGCTGAATTGACCTCGATATTGCCTAGGACGAACGAGCCGAGCGAATACCGACATGGCGGCAGAAAAATCGCCCGCCTACCCCTCGGAGGATATCGGCGTCGCGAACGGCCTGCCGGCCTTCAGGACGCGGTACCGGCCGCCCTCGATCTCCGCTGCGGTGACGATGCCGGTGCGGGCGCTGCCGCCGTCGAGACCCAGCCGATCGCCTTCGAACAGGTGCGGATCGTCCAGGCCGCTGATCGCCTTGTGCTTGTCGGGCGGCGTGTGGCCGTGGACGACCAGGGTGCCGCCTGAAGCCGCCCTTCCAGTCGAGGAAGCCGTGATTGATCCACGCCCAGCGCGCCTCGGTGAATATGGTCCAAGGCCGGGCCAGGAATTCGTCGGGGTCGGCATGGGGGTCGAGTCCGCCATGGACGAAGAGCGTGTTGCCCAGCCTGACATGCGCCCGCATGCCGTAGAGCCGATGCACGACCAGGTCGCCCAGTGCCGTCTTGAGCAGCGCCTGGTCGGGATGCGCCGCCGGCGCGCCGGCCCGGGCTCGCATCTGGTCCAGCAGCACCTGGCCGCCCATACGCTTGCTCAGCCACATGGTTTCGGCCTTGTGCGCATGCGGGCCGCCGATGACGGCCAGCATCATCATGATCTCATGGTTGCCCATCAACCGGTCAATGTGATCGACGCCGTGCGCCGCCTCGTTTGCGGCCCACAGCTCGAGCACGCCGATGCTGTCGGGCCCGCGGTTGATCATGTCGCCGAGATAGACCAGGCGCTTATGGTTGCAGCTTTCCCTGGCCAGTTTGCCGACGGTGCCGAGAAGCGCGCGCAATTCCTCGGCGCAACCGTGCACGTCGCCGATGGCGAATACCGTCTCGCCCTCGAGCTCGAACGGCGCAGGCTTCCACTCGGATATTTCAACGGGAGTTCCGGCGAGCGTATCCATGCCGGCGATGCTAGCCCTATCCGGCGCCGCACTCCACCGTCGCCGGAAGCCTAGCGCGCCTCGTTGGCGCGGATGAAGTCGCGCACCCGCGGCATGATCTGCTCGCGCCATTTGCGGCCGTTGAAGATGCCGTAGTGGCCGACCCGCGGCTGCTCCCAATGGACGTGACGGGCCCGGGAATGTTGGGCGTAAGGGCGTGCGCCGCCTTGGTCTGGCCGACGCCTGAAATATCGTCGAGCTCGCCCTCGACCGTCATCAGCGCGGTCTCGATGAAGGACGGGTCGATCTTGCGGCCGCGGCTGAACCACATGCCGCGCGGCAAGAGATGTTCCTGGAATACCACCTGCATGGTCTGCAGATAGTATTCGGCGGTGAGATCCATCACCGCCAGATATTCGTCGTAGAATTTGCGATGGCCTTCGGCCGAATCGTCGTCGCCTTTCACCAGGTGATTGAACTGGCGCAAATGGGCGTTGACGTGCCGGTCGAGATTCATGCTGATGAAGGCGGCGAGCTGCACGAAGCCCGGATAGACGCGGCGCAGCGCGCCGGGAAGTCGAACGGCACGGTCGAGATCACGTTCTGCGGAACCACGTCATCGAATTGCGCATCGCCAGGTCGTTGGGCGTGGTCGGGCTCTGCCGGGTGTCGATCGGCCCGCCCATCAGGGTGATCGAGCGGGCTGGCGCGGATCCTTGGCCGCGGCCATCAGCGAGGCCGCGGCCAGCACCGGCACCGAAGGCTGGCAGACGGCGATGACATGCATGTCCGGACCGAGATAGCGGCAGAACTCGATGATGTAGTCGATGTAGTCGTCGAGGTCGAAATTGCCCTCCGACAGCGGCACCTCGCGGGCATCGCGCCAGTCGGTGATGTGGACGTCGTGCTCGGGCAGCAGCGCCTCGACGGTGCCGCGCAGCAGGGTGGCGAAATGGCCGCACATCGGCGCCACCAGCAGCACCTTGGGGTCACGCCGTTTCGTGTCGCGATGGAAGCGCAGCAGCTGGCAGAACGGCTTGCGCAGCAGGATCTCTTCGTTGACCGCGACGGTCTCGTTGCCGATCTGCGTGGTCTTCAGGCCGAACTCGGGCTTGCCGTAGTTCTGGGTCAGCCGCGCCACGATCTCGGCGCTGGCCGCGACCGACTTGCCGAACCAGGTGTCGGCCAGCGGGTTGTAGGGGCTGGAATAGATCTGCTCTAGCGTATTGGCCCAAAGTCGGACGGGTTTGGCGAGCTGCCGCTGGAATTCGTACGCGTAA